>NZ_FRCD01000002.1 GCF_900142785.1 Chryseobacterium carnipullorum
CCACCAGCGCCGATGGTACTGCGAAAGCGGGAGAGTAGGCCGCCGCCAGTTTTTATTTAAAAGTCTCATACATTTATTTGTATGAGACTTTTTTTTTGTGATATACCCCAAAGAGAAAAGATAATAGATAACAGACAAGAGACAAGAGACAACAGATAAGAGATAAGAGAGGGAATAGACCACCGCCACAAATCATTCATCATTTATCTTTGATAAGCAATAAGCGCAAATGGCCTATCTATCTATCTATCTATCTATCTATCTATCTATCTATCTATCTATCTATCTATCTATCTATCGCGGAACAATTAGTTACTTACCGTAAAAACGATCCTGCTATTATATGTCGCTGCCGGAATCGTTACCGATACTCCGCTTACCTGGTACTGTATATTAATCCCGGTATAAGAAGTAACTGATAATACAGTTGATATTCGGAATAATTCGACAGCTGTTAAAGGTACCGTGATATAAGCAGTTCCTCCAGATATACTACAGCCTACACATAAGGTAGAGCCGTTGCTGGTTCGTTTGGCTGATAAAACCAGAGCACTGTTCCATGTAGGATTTGCTTCATAGTGCACATATACTTTTACACTTCCAAGCAGTGCCGGTAGGCCCACGTTAATACTAGCCTGGTTAGTGGGACTTGCATAGGTCCCGTCATAATTATTTCCTGCTTCTGTAATAGCCGGAATGCTGGCGTTCCAGTTGGTAACCGGAACCGTTACGGTTTGAGCTTTGCTCTGAAAGCTGAATATCAATACAATAATAAGAACGATATACTGTATAGAAGATCTTTTATATTGAATAGTAGTAAAGTGAGTATGTTGGGTTTCTCTTTTCATTTATTCGGTAATAGTGTAGGTGATAACAATAGGTGAGTTAGTTAGCGCTGAAAGATTGGCATAAGTGTTCACTGCAACGCTGATTGTTAGTCTGTGACCATTATTAGCTCCATTTCCGGTAAATGCACCGCCAATGCCTGTAATAATATTTGTAGCTGTGGTAGAAAGAGTAACCTGCCCGGCGGATGTTCCTAATGTGCCACCACCAGATCCCGACGCAGCAGCAGCCTGCACTCTTATGCTGATACCAGGAACAAGCTGATTGATCGAAGCTGTAATTCTTCTGGTAAGTCCTCCCGAAGCAATTGCTGAAGTATAATTAATCCATTTTGTGGTATTGGCAGCTGGAGCTGTCAAAGCTTGGCCAGCTTCAGTAGGTGCTGTAAAATTTAGAGTAAAAGTGCCTGTGGGTTCAATATCTAATAAAGTGACAACGGGTAGGGTCAAGGCAATAGTACTTTGGGAGAATACCGTGCATGACATCAGGCAAAAAATTAGATAAATTATATTTTCTTTCAGTTTCATTTTTTCTTTTTTACATCGTTGTACCCTACTTTGATCATTTCCTGCTGGTATTTAATTTCACTCTGCTGTTTTACAATATGAATGGATATGTTCTGGGTTTGTGACGGTTTAAGGCTGTACTGAAAAGAGTCTGCAGCTATTTTATACCTCTTGTCTAAACCATTTCTGTAAAGCTTAACTTTCCATTCTCCGGGACGCAGATAAGTGAAGTCAAAGTTTTCTCCGATAAATGCAATTTTTCTGTAGGTCTGCTCACCATTGGAAGCTTCTACAATGATACTTTGTCTTTTGTTCTTTACTTTTGTAGGCTGATATTGAGCGAAACTGTATTCGTCTTTGCCATCATTTTCAGAAAGATGGATATTTCCCTTGATTGTTGATGCCGTAGTTAATCCAAAATTGAAAATATTCTCTTTAGCATCTAGATGTAAAGTGGCCGGTAAAGAAACATTTGTTATATCATTAATATCAGCGGTGGATCGGTCTATTTCAAGAAAATATTCTCCTGGAACAACATTTTTGAATTGATAATTTCCGTCTTTGTCTGTAATAGATAAATGATTTCCGAGCATGAGTTTAATCCCTTCTGTTTTTTTTACGCCCAGATTACTGATGTTTCCTGATAGGGAAGTGTATTCTGCTGTTTTCTGGACAGGTACATTAAGGCGAAGCGTATAGCGTAATGAAAATATGAAATCTTTATTGCCCAGCTCACCACGTTGCAATGAGTATCTGCCAGAAACATCCAGTTCACTGCCTCGAAATAACTGTTGATGATATAGCACTTCAAATAGATTGCGATCCCTGAAATATTCCTCAGGCATATAATTATTCTGATAAAATAAACTCAGGCTTGTCTTGTCAGAAAACCTGCTGAAGATCCTAGCCCCATAATAAACCTGCTTTTCATTCTGCATTTGGTACCTTGAAGTAATAGCGTAGCTTGCATAAATGCTGAAAGAAGTTTTAAATTTTTCAAAAGATATATTGGTGGTATAGAAACTCGAATTGCCATTAAATCCGCTCAGGTAATTATTGGTTTTTCCAAATTGTCCCTGTACATTAACAAGAAACTGCCCTATCTGCTGATCGACACTCACTTTAAAATACTGCTCATAATAATCGAACTGTTTCGGCTCCAGACGGTCCTGGTATTTTTGAAAGCCATTATATAAGGTAATTGAACCCGTGGAAATATACTTGTACTGTATGCCATATTGTAGAAATCTTCTATAGGGCGCAGCATAGAATAGCGTATCCCTCTGAAAATTTCTGGCATCCTGGGTGTAATTTCCAAATACATTCAGCTTTTTAGAAATTTTGTATTGAATATTTCCGTTAAATGTGCTTGTATTCGTAAAATAGCCTGCAAATTTGGGACTCGCTCTCATATACATAAGATTTCCGTTAAATCTCTCAAAAGTAGCTTGAGCCTGTGCCATATAAGCTGTACCTTCCATCTGTTCGGTCTTACTGTAAGCAGCCTCTCCGGAAACGACGATATTTTTTGAGATCTTGAATTTTCCCGCAGTGTAGGGAAGGTGAGCTTCAGAGTCCAATCTGATATTTCCGAAATTCATTTCCCCGGTTCTTGGTGTTTTATAAAGATATCCTGCCGTAATCTCTGACTCTTTACGGATTTTGAATGTTGAATATACATTAAACTCATCTTTAATATCCCGGAAAAAACGCGGATGGTTATAAAATCCACCTACACTGAACCTTTTGAAATCGTAACGAACTTCTGCACCCCGGCCATATCTTGCAAATTCAGTGAGGTAAGAAGCTGAATACGTTTTATCACCCAGATGCACGAAGACATTATCTCTTTTATAATTAATAAAATACTCTTCATACTGCGTAAATGAGTTGAATTCAACCGGATTAGCTGATACCGCATGGAATTCGATCTGGTTTTTATTCTCCTTGTCCAGAGTTCCCTTACCATATATCTCTCCCTGAAATCCATTCTGGTAGATTCCCCTATTTTGCATTCCTATAAACGAGATGGAAGCTGAAACCGGAAGCCTGTGATAGATATCGTCTTCCACAGGTTTTACCGAAATAACTTTAGTACTTATATAGGCCGTGTAATTCTCTTTTGGATTGTCCGGTGAATAAACAGATAGATTAAGATTTTGAAATTCATTTTGTCCAAGTTCAGCATTAGTAACTTTATAAATACCTATTACCTTTGATTCGTTCGGGGTCAATGTGATAGAAGTCTCTTGATCTACAACCGCATTCTTACTCTCTACAATCAGTTTTTCGGTAACATTCCCATTATTTTTTAAAAGAAACGATGCCCGGATTGTTTCCCCAGCTCTTATAAACTCCGGTGAATCTAATGCAGTGAGACTAAGTTTCCTGCTTCCGGAAATCGTGATCTGCGAAGTTTTTATAAAACGACTTCCGTCAGACCGATCTGTTCCATGAAGGATGACAGAATAAACACCTTGCGATGTTTCTGCAGCAATACGGATCGGAACGATATAAACTGTTTTTTCTTGCGCAGCTATCTTAAATTCTGCTTTTGCTAAAATAGGTTTGACAAATGAACTTGATGCAGTAATTGTAACATCATATATCTTGTCCTCTGCTGAAGGGTTTTCTAGTGAAAAAGAAATAGAAGTAGACATTCCCGGCATTAGACTATCTTTTTTACTGGCCAATTGACCTGGCTGCTGCTGTGAAAAAATAAGTACCGGGAATAGTGATAATAGGACAATATATAAAATCCAAGTTTTAATCATTCTTTACTTCTAATTCCACATTGAGCGCAAAGGCATTTTCGTCTTCATCGGTAGCTATGATGACAGCTTTGTATTGAGCTGGCGGAACTTTGCTGATATCAATATGAAATGATTTGGAGGTCTGTGGTAACAATCCCATTGCAGTGCTCGTGTAACTTCCGAGTTTCTCCCCGGTTTTCCGGTTGTAGATTTCTATAGACGCTGTGGGTTTACAGTACAGATTGCCATGGTTGGCAATCGCTATCTTAGCGATCTGTTTTCCCTCTTCTTTTTCAATTTTTACACTTTCAAATTTAAGATCTGGTTTAGCTTTTTCTGTTTCATAATCAGTAATCACCTGAATTGCATAGCGCACTACAGAGGTGATGTTGACGCCAGCTTTATCGTCACTGGGTTTTATATCTTCAACAGGTTCAACAATGATTACACTCCAATAACTTCCGGGATTTACAGACTGATCGGGAACAGAAATTTCGTAGAATACTTCAGTTTTTTCCTTTCCCTTGAGGGTAATCAGGTTCGTATTAAGTTTGATCCAGTCACCATTGGTTCTGTTATTGGTGCGAATGGATGTATAACTTATAGAACCATCTGCGAGGTAAGCAAAGTCCTGTAAAAATATTTTTACGTTTTGCGGCTTGCTACCGGTATTTTCAATAGCAATTTTTCCTTTGTACACCTTGCCGTTTTCTACTTTGTAGTTATGGGTAAGACCGTTGAGTACGACAATACCTGCATGGAGGAAGCTTAACTGCAGCATCAAAAACATCAAAAATAGAACACGCTTTATCATCATCATGTAAAGTTTGGAATTAAATCATGGGCAATATGAAACCTCGAAGAAACTTACGGGAGGTTTCTTCTTGTTTTGTTGTAAAACTGAGACGGTACTAGTTGTCTGAAATCGTATACGTCACTGTAGCTACCGTAGTCGCTGTTGCCTGTAAATCCGCATACACAGCTACTCCTCCAGGTCCGCTTCCTGCTGCCAGAGCATAGGTAAGATTGTGTCCGTTATTGGCTCCGTTTCCTGTAAAAGCACTTCCGATCCCTGAAATGATGGTTTGGTCCGCAGCACTCAAAGTAATCTGGGCGGCCGGTGTTCCTAAGGTTCCGCCACCACTTCCGGTAGCAGCTGCGGCCGTTACGTGAATGTCAATTCCGGGAATAAGGGCATTTACCTTTACAGATACATTACGGGTAGGATCTGCTACAGATTTGATCGATGAATAATTCAGCCATAGTGTATTGTTAGAAGCACTCGCGGTAACAGGATTTCCGACTTCTGTAGGTGCTGTAAATCCCAAAGTGATATTCTTTGTCGCAGCAGGTTCAATGTCTACTAATGCAACTTCAGGGATAGAAATTGTAATGGTGTGATTGTCAGTATTGGTGTCTTGTGCTTGTAAAGTACCTGCAAATGCACAGGTAAAAAAGCATACGGCAAGGCTTACGTTTAATTTTTTCATGATATTTTGTTAATTAGTTAGGTGAATTTAATAAAAATTAGTAAAGTATGAAAATAAAATTACGATTTTTAATTATTGTTATTTATTTCTTTATAGTATTTCTTTATTTATATGAATTTTTATATGTAAATTATATAAAATCACAATAAAAGGATATGCCTGTAATCATAACAAAAGCCTTACGTTTTCGTGTAAGGCTTTGGTCTGCTGCTGTTTATTGGTCTACGCCCAGTGTGGGTCTGAAATAGATACTTTTCCGGTTTCTATCCTTCCTGCAAAATGCCAGATATGATCTCCATATAGCACTTTTAGGTCATACCAACCTTTGTTTTTGCTGAGATCCATCGTTATTTTTTCCTCCGTTTGATGTATTGAAAATGTCTTTTTACTTTTTTCATACAGATTTTCTATGGTCACGGAAGTATTTCCCTTTCCTTTTTTGAAGATTAATTCTGCTTCATTTTTTAAACCATTATTGTTGAACTCGATCTCTATTTCAGGAGTATTGCTTCCGCTAAATTTTCGGAAGAAACCATTAGGCCCGAAAACTTCATAATCATATTTTCTGGGATTCATGGGATGGGAAAGCTCCTGTCTGGAATACAAGGCATATGAAAAATGATAATTGCTGCTGTCCAATTGTGTTCTGTCATAGAGTAACAAAGGAACACCGCATTCTTTTAAATTCTTCATTTTAATTTTTCCATTTTCTAGGTTGACATGGAAATGGTACGGAAGAGCATTGGACGGTTTGGTTCCTCTTTCCTGCATTTCAAGAAGGCTCTCTTTGATTTCGTTTTCAGTATACCATTTCAAATCAGGCACGGGTTTACTTTTAGCAGCATTAATGGTTTTCGTATATTCTTTCTGATCAAGATAATTCATTTGCGGAGCCTTCCTACTGGAAGAATTAAAAGCTGAAGTCAGATCTCCACACACCGCCCTTCTCCAGTCACTGATATTGTCAACTGTAACGTCTTTCTTATACTTTTTCTGTATAAATTTCTCAAGGAACTGCAGTACGGAAGTATGGTCAGAGACTTCAGAATTCACAAAACCTCCTTTCGTCCAGGGGGATGCAATGATCATCGGAACTCTGTAGCCAAGACCTACGGTACCTTCTATTCTTTCATAATCTTTCAATGGAAGGGCAGACATATATTCCTGAGATTGATCTACATATTCCGCGCCTTCTTTACCGTTCAGATCAACGGGCTGACTTGGATTAACTGGTGGTGCAAATGGAAGAACATGGTCAAAATAGCCATCATTTTCATCGTAATTGATAATAAAAATAGTTTTTTTCCAGGTCTCCGGATCTTTGGTCAGGATATTCAGAACTTCTGAAATATACCATGCTCCATACCATGGCGATCCCGGATGGTCAGAAAAATGTTCAGGAGCCACCAACCACGAAACCAGCGGAAGTTTTTGTTCTTCCACATCTTTCCGGAACTGAAACAGCACATCTCCTTTCGGCACGACCAGTCTTTCTCCGTTTTCATCTTTTCCAATTTCCAGGTTCCAGTAGTCGGGATCATTGGAATTGGTAGTGAATGCTTTTTCATGGAGATTTTTTTCCTGCTGCGAAAGTTGAGCATAATTTTCGGGAGCATATCGTATCTGATCTTCTTCAAGTTCAGCAATCAATGTTTCAAATCTTTTTTTCTGATCAGGTTTTTTTGCCAGCTCTTCTTTCAGGTAAGCAATGATCTTTGGAATATTTTCATGGTAACCTTTTGAAAATTTGACATTGAATTTTGAGAACCATTCAATTGGATTATCCGTAAAATTACTCAGCCAGGCTTCCTGCTCGCCAGACATTCCTTTCGGAAGGCTGATTTCATTCTGATAAATTCTCCACGAAACATTCTGTTCCTCTAAAATTTCAGGAAAACTTTTCCAGTGGGCCTGTCTTGCTTTATCGTAGTCAATATTTTCATTGTAAACATTCGCTTTTACTTTCCCGTTTTGCTGCTCCCTGAGGGTTCCTGACCAATGGAAAAGTCTGTTGGGAGTGGTTCCCGTAAGTGAAGAGCAGAAATACTGATCAAATATTGTAAATGCATCCGCCAGCTGATAATAAAAAGGAAGATCTTCGCGGTTATAATATCCTAAAGTAAGCGGGATATTTTTATAATCCTTATTTCCGGAAGCTTTAAACTGAAGCCACTGATCATATTTTCCTTTATTTAAAGCTTTTTGCTGGTCGGACCATGAATGTGGCAAAGAGCTCATCCACGTAGATTTGGTATTTCTGAGATCCAATCTGGCAGGCGAGGCATATTTTCCGGAATCACCTTTTTGAAAGAAAACCGAATGCCCGTCCTGTTTGATGAAAGCTCTTTTGTCCAAAAAGCCTCTTACTCCTTTTAAAGCCCCGAACGCATGATCAAAAGAACGGTTTTCCTGCATCAGGATCACCACATGTTCTGCGTCATAAAAAGTGGAAAGTGCTGCAGGTTCTATTGCCAGTGCTTTTAAAATGGCTGGATGAAGAATACTTGAAGTTCCCAGTCCGGCCATCAAAAGGCTTGATTTTTCTAAAAATTCTCTTCTGTTCATGTTCAATCAAAATAAGAAATAAACCGCAAGTTAATTGGATTTTCCTGCAGTTTATCTGTTTTTATATAATAATTAGTTTCCTACTGAAGCCACCATGGTTTGGAATTGATATTGTCATTTCCTCCGTACTGAGCAGCAAGTGCGGCCTTTAGGTTAGTACTGTTATAGTTGTACTCAGCCTGTGGATATCTGAATCTGAACGGGGCTGGAACTCCATCTTTAAGAGGATATTTAGGGAATCCTGTTCTTAGATAATCATAATAAGACGTCCATTGGCTCTGATGAAACATCGTCATATATTTTTGAGTCATAATTTTTTCTAAGCACACGTCTGGCAAATCTGAATCACTGTAAATCACCAGCGGGGACGCCAGATATTGATTCACATCAAATCCTGAAAAATACTGTCCCGGATTTTTTACATACGTCTGGTAAAAAGTGAAACTTGCTTTAATCGCATGATCATAATGGGTCTTCGCGGATCCTGAGATCCATCCTCTTGCCGCAGCTTCTGCCAGGATAAATTCAAGCTCTGAATAGCTTAATACGGAAGAAGGTTCATTGGTTGCATCTTTGTAGAAACGGTCATTTACTTTAGAAATATTTTTTGCAGTGATCAGAGTCGCATTGTCAGAATAAGAAGAATTAGGATCTCCTCCGTTGTATCCAGTGAAATCTGTAACGGGTTTTCCCGCTTCTTTGGCTCCTGTAGTTTGTGCTGCAAAAGTAAACAGACGCGGATCCTGTCTCAGCTTAAACAAATTGATAAAATAATCTGCCATGTATAAACTTGACCCGTAACCACTGCTGTTGAACATCGTATATCTGCTGTCTGCTGCATCAACGAATTTAAGTTCTCCGTTATCCGAAATAGAAGTCATTAAAGTCTGACTGTTTGCTATAGATGCAAATTCCGTTGCGACATTATAGCTTCCCAATGTCGTTTTTTTAGACATGGTCATTAAAATTTTCAGACGGAAAGAATTGATCAGCTTTTTCCATTTTGAAGCATCGCCATTATAGATAATATCGCCTTCAATTTTATCATTGGTATTAATAAGATCATTGGCTTCTTTCAGTTCAGATAAAATTCCGGCCATTACAGTTTCCTGGCTATCATATTTTGGCTGGGTAATTCCTGATTCACCTTTTACAGCTTCTGTGTAAGGAATGCTTCCGAATTTTAAACTTAAATTAAAGAAATAATACGCTCTGTAGAACTTACCGATAGCCACATAATTTTTATTATTGATCTTCTCGGCTTCCTGCATCATTTTTCCCGTATTCAAAAGCCCGGTAGTGTAGGCATCGAAAGAGGCATTATTCCATTTCATATACTGATAAACGTTTTCACCATCTGTTCCTATCATCATTCTGGAAGCATACATATTGTCACCATTCACCTGGAAAGCATTTTTTGAAACATAAGTTAAAAGAACTTTAGGATCTACGCTGGCCTGATCATTAGGGTTTTCATTGATCTTGTCAAGATCGGTTTCACAGGAAGCCAGCATCAGCAGTCCTGCAAAAGCAGCTGATATGATACTGGATACTCTGAATCGTTTTGCTATTGTACTATTCTGCGATTTCGCTATACTATTGATATTGTTTTTCATTGTTCAGGATACTTATTAATTAAAATTTAAGATTAAATCCGACTCCGATCCATCTGCTGGAAGGGTCCTGGATGTCGTTCACGTCTTTTGTGCCGATCTGGTAATCAGGATCAGAATACAGGTTTTTGGATTTTTTCCACATAGCCAGGTTATAAGCAGAAATATTGGCCGTGAAATTTTTAATCATTCCTTTAGGATTCAGGAGATAAGAGAAGTCGTATTCCAGCACAACAGATCGCAGTTTGACAAAAGTTCTGTCGAAAACATTCGCAAATAACTCACTCTCGTCTTCCGTTACCCTTGCCTGATAAGGATAATTCTGTGCCCAGTCCTGAAAGCTGATCGGTTTTGTGTGCGGAGTGTACATTCCTGTGGTGGCATTGTAATTAACCCCGTCCGGTACGAAATAATATGTTCCCGGATTCGCATATTCAAGATCTCTGTAGGCTGTAGAGTTCGGATGTTTTCCGCCCCACCACATTTTTTCCACCACCTGAGATCTCATCACACCACCGATGCTTCCGTCTATTCCGATATTCAGAGTGAATTTTTTATACTTAAATGTATTGTTGAAACCGAAAGTCCAGTCCGGATTAAAATGGCCCAGATTACTTGGGGCATCTGCTCTTGTCGGCATTCCTGTTTTAGCGTCCAGGATCACTTTTCCATCCGGTGATTTCTTCCACGTATAATCATAGAAACTGTCCATTCTTTCACCAAGCTTGATATTATTATAGTTCGGCATATGATCATAGATTGAGGTCAGTTTTTGTTCATAGGTGCTCCAGTTAATTAAAGACCTCCATGTAAAATCAGCTGTTTTTAGAGGAACCAATCCCAGGGAGATTTCCAAACCTTTGGTCGTGTACTCGTTTCCGTTCACATATTGAGACGTAAAACCGGATGATGGAGCTGCCGGAAATTCAAGAATATTATTATAATCTAATGTTCTGAAATACGTAACATCTAATGTCAGTCTGTTCTTAAACAATCCTGCGCTTAATCCCAATTCATAAGAATTAGTTTGTTCTGGTTTTAATGAGTTTTCAACATTCAGGATCGTAGGGTAATTGAACATAGGATTCCCGTTGAATGTTGCTCCCTTATTGTTCAGATAATAATTTCTTATCGAATAAGGTTTGAAATCATATGCCACTTTAGCCCAGGAAGCTGAAAGCTTTAAAAGATTAATCGCTTCAGGCATTTTTACTAAATTAGAGATCACCGCACTTACTGATGCAGAAGGGTAGAAATAAGACCTGTTGGCTTTCGGAAGTGTGGAAGACCAGTCATTACGTCCTGAGATATTGATGAAAAACGCATCATACAATCCGATATCGATTGTTGAATACGCACTGTAAATTAGTTTTTCTTTCAGATAGTCATAATATTTTACAGCGCCTGTAGAATTTTCTAATGAATAGAGTTCCGGGATTTTCAGCCCGTCAGTTGATGCGTTGTCTATATTGTTTTTATAATAAAATGCAGATCCTCCTGCGTTGATTGTGAAGTCAAAATTGTCAGAGAATTTTTTCTTGTAGGTTGCTAATACATCAGAGTTCAGGTTCCATGTTTTGGAATCATTCAGAAGATATCCGCCACTCCTTGGAGCACTGTAGTTGAAATAGGAATACGGACTTAAAATTTCCTGCTTGTTGTGATTTTCAACCATGGATATCTTACCTTTTACAGAGAAATCTTCAGTTGCTTTATATTCCAGACCGGTTTGTGCGTTGATCACATTGGTTCTGTTTTTATTCTTATAATATTCAGATCCGAACCAAGGATTGTTGTACCATGCATAATTCCAGTTGGCCTGAGCAATTCCTTCTCTTCCTGGAATCCACTTATGATTTTTAAGATCTCTCCCGTCTACGTCTGCACCCATCCAGATGAGGATGGTGTACATATGCCCGCTTGGATTATAGTCGTAGTTGGGAATATTGGGCGTAAAGGTTTGAGTGAAATTAAATTTGGTGTCAAACGTCAGTTTTTCTCCCAAATGATTTTCGGAGGAGAAATTGATGCCGTAACGCTGCAGATAAGAATCCGGAACTCTGTCATCGTAGTTCATGAAATTTCCGGAAAGTCTGTAGATATCTTTGTTGTTTTTATAGCTTACGGCAAAACTGTTATTATTGATCAGGGCAGGCTTCAGGAAGGTATCTAAATTATCGTGATATCTCCAGTCGATCGGAACTCTTTCATATCTTGATTTATCATTATACTGAGTTCCTGATACTGCACCATACCACGGAATGACCTGTCCTGTCAATTTATCCCTGATCGGGCTGTTCCATTGGGCTACTTTCAGTCCCGGAACAAATTTTGGTCCCCAGATCATATCTCCGTCGTTCACACCACCATCGGCTCCATCCCAGAATTCGTACTTTCCGTGTGATCCGTTCCCGTATTCGGTTTGGGTTTTCGGAAGATTGGTAAATCCTGTGGTCACCATGGTATTTTGTGAAAATTCTACGGAGAAACCATTCTTTTTAGCACTTTTTGTGGTAATCAGAACCGCTCCGTATCTTCCTCGTGAACCATAAAGAGCAGAAGCTGTAGCTCCTTTCAAAACATTGATGTTGGCAATATTGTTAGGATCCAGATTTTGAAACACTTCTTTCTCTACAATCACCCCGTCAATGACAAAAACCAGATTGGAGTTTCCTCTTAAGGTAAATTGCGGAGCCTGCTGCATTCCTGTAGGATTGGAAACATTCAGACCGGCAACTTGTCCGGAAAATAAATTTCCAATACTTGGTGTAGTGATGGTTTCAAATTGTTTTGTTCCTACTTCCTGGGTAGAATATCCTATTTTTTCTTTCTTTTTGGCGATTCCCAAAGCTGTGATCACAACACCTTCAATCTGTTTTTCATTGGCTTTAGTCAAAACAATAGTGTATTGTCTTTTAGAAGAAACTTCCACCGTGTACAGGGAAAAATCAGGTGCATAAAACTCAAGGATATCTTTTGGATTGGCTGAAATCGTAAAATTACCGCTTTCATCAGTTAAAGTAGTTTTTCCGGTATTTTTGTCGGTAATACTGACTCCGGATACGATGGAGCCATTCTCGGATTTTACATTTCCGGAAATGTTGATTTCTTGGGCAGTAAGGTAAAGGGGGAGTAAAAAAACAGCAAAAGTAGCTAAAGTCTTCTTCATTTTTTTTGAGGACAAATTTAGCGGTGTACTGTTACCAGAATTTTAATGTGGTATTAAAAGAAAAATACGATTTTAATATTTTTTAACATCAATATTTAACATTATCATAAAGCTAAAAAAGAGAAGATATTCTAATATTTGACTTTATTATACGATCTATTGTTTTGAAGAAGAAGTGGAAAAACAGGAATGAATAATAAGATTCCTTAGAATCTGCTCAGGATTCCCCAGTGAATTTTGATGTCATTAAATTTAAAAGGATTTCCAAATTCATTACCATTGGAAAGCTGGAAACTCATCAGCCCGATCGGGATAAAAAAGTTAAATCCGAGCCCGACACTGTAGAGTTTTGGCTTGACATTTAAAGATTTATTATTGAGCTGACCATATTGACCAAAGAAATCAAAAAATGCCTGATTGCCAATCAGGTACCGGTATTCTAATCCAGCATAATAATAAAAATCGGCGGCAAGCGATTTCTCATTGAAACCCCTCATGGAATTCCAACCCCCGAACCGGTATAATTCATTCGCAGAGAACTCTACCTTGGAATCCATCATGGCACCTTCAGCTTTTATATTCAGAAAGTGATTACCGGAAATATGATAATTGTGTTCCCCAAAAAAGTAAAACTGGTTTTGGGTCGCTTTGATATTGTCTTTAGTATAAGTCGTTGTCAGGTAGTCATACCCTGCATTGATCCTTGTTTTGTAAAGAAAAAGATCAATATCTGTAGGTTCTGTCATTTCAAACCAGATCCCGAGTCCCTTTTTATTATAATCTTTTCCCTGAACATATAAAGTATCAATAATACTGGAAGATTCAAGGGTTCCCCTAAGTCCGATTTTATTTCTGTTATTGATGTGATAGTAGAAAGCCGGAAGGAATTTTACATTGGCAAACGTAGAATCCTGTCTGAAAATATTGACTTTCAGATTCATTCCGACATTGGATTTAAGCAGATACGGAATATCAGTCTGAAGGTCAAAAGTCTGGCCTTTATCCGGATTTCTCTGCCAGTACAGATTGACTGTTTCAAAACCATTAAACATATTCCTGAAATTCACATTCAAGGTTCCGTTTAGCGTAAATTTTTCCGTTTTATCGTTCCCGAAACCAATTACCCCATCAAAAGTATTCGTTTTCTTCTTTTCCATAAACAGGTAAATGCTCGTGGAGTCTTTGGTGAATAATGTTTGGGGAGGCCGTTCCAGCGTAACAAAGGCGTGGCTCTGGAAATTTTTACTGATGGCTAAAAGGTTTTTGTCGTCGTAGTTCTTTCCCTTGAATTCCTTTTCCAGATTTTTCATAAATCTTTTCGGGACTCTCTCATAACCTTTAACTACAAAACCATCAATCTTCCTTTTATCATTTTTGTTGATATCCAGTTCTATAACAGGATACCCATTTTTCTGACCTTTATATTTCGATTTAAGACGGCTGAAAGAATAGCCGTCATCGATATACCGTTTGTTGATGCTTTTCTTTGTTGAATCTAAATTTTTAGTAAAAAAGTCTTTCTGAATTTTCAGTCTCTGTCTGATGGAATCAGAAAGTTCCACGTAGGTTTCGTTAAAGTTTTTTCCTTTGTCGTAGAAAATTTCTGTACTGTCACCCTTCATTTTTACATCCTTCAGCTTCGTAAAGAAATAATTGCTTTGAGATAAAGAATCCAGATATTTCACCGCAGAAACAGAATCTTTTACTTTTTTTCTGACATTCGTTTCCGTGTCAATGAGCCAATACTGTTTCTTCTGCGCTTGTACAAAAACGCAGAACAGGATAAAAAATATTTTTAGAAATAATTTCAATGCTCAATTTATTTAAACCATAACAGATATTAAAGCTATAGAAAGCAAAGCTTACCAAATAATCTTAATGGTTCAAACCCAGATTAAATAATTTTTTTAAAATAACTGAATTTAGTCCAGTTTATTATACTTTTTCATTAAATTCTCATACGTTCCCTGTGGAAGAATCCATTTCAACGGAACTCCGATCTTTTGTCCGAATTTACCAAAATAATAATGGGCCTTCCATTTATTTTTATTCAAAAGATTTTCAACATAAGTTGCTACTTCAAGAGGCTCAGTTCCGTCGCCTACATGTGAGTTCATCAAAGCATACACCTTATCGAATACATTTTTGTACGGTTCAGACACTTGTGTTTTCACACGGTTCTCTGCAATATTTGTTTTGATATCGCCCAGATGCAGCGAGCAGACGTCAATATTCCATGGGTATACTTCATACCTCATCGCTTCAGTCACTTTATCTAATGCAGATTTCGACGCAGAATAAAAGCCACGGAACGGAAGTCCCATTTCACTTCCGATACTTGAAATATTGATGATCTTTCCGAATTTATTTTCACGCATTTTCGGAAGAACGGCGCTCATCATCTGAACAGATCCAACAAGATTCAGGTTGAACAGTTTTAAAATATCTTCCTTGGTAGAATCTTCCACTGCTCCCACCATTCCCATTCCGGCATTGTTGATCAGAACATCAATCCTCGATTCTGTTTTTAAAACTTCAGCGATGGCATTCAGAACCGCGGTGTTATCGGTAACATCCGTAGGAATAGACCTGAAATATTGACTTTCTGTATGTTTTCGGCTTAAACCGTATACGTGATGACCTTTCTTTCCAAAATATTCAGCCAGTACAAAACCTATTCCTGATGAGGTTCCAGTGATGATAATAGTCATTGAATTGTTTATAATTTTTTAGACTTTTTAATTTGTATTCCGGACGCTGCTGAGCTCCTCTTTACCAAGTGTCTCAGTGTAAACCGGATTTTCAGCAAATGTAAAAAAAGAAAAATGAACTCTCTTATTTATTACAGTATAAAATAGATCAGTCTTTTGACTTCTGAAAATTGAATAATGTAAACTTAAAATAAAGTTAACAGCAAATGTATTCACAATACAAATAGAATGATTAGTTTAGTTAGTGTATATTGTTGATATGTAGTTAATTGGAGTTGTTTTGTTACTTCTCGATATTTGAAACTGCCAATGTTTCTTAATAAAAACATAAGAAAATCTTAATGAATTCCCGGACAGACCTGTTCTAATTTTGTCCCCAATAAAAAAGGATGAAATGAATGTATCTAAAATCCCGGTTTCTGTGGGTAATTTAACAGAAAGGGTTTTATTGATCGGTGCTCTATCGGTCTCACCTTTGGTTCTATCCCAAAAACAGGACAGCTTAAAGGAAAAATCCATAGAAGAAGTTGTGGTGGTAGGATATGGAACACAAAAGAAAAGCAAAGTATCCGGTGCAGTGTCTGAAGCTTCACTGGACAAACTTACTTCCAGATCTTTATCCGGAGTAGGAGAAGTTCTTCAGGGAAAAGCGCCCGGAGTAACCGTGATTAATGAAGGAGGAGACCCCAATGGTGCACCAAAAGTGAATATCCGCGGTTTGGGGGGAATTAATGGAGAGACACCACTGTATGTTGTAGATGGAGTTGTTTTTAACGGCACGCCATCCATTAACCCTAATGATATTCAGGATATCTCTGTGCTTAAAGATGCTTCCGCTGCCATTTACGGGGCCAGATCTTCAGGAGGGGTAATTCTTATTACGACCAAAAGAGGAAAAAAAGGGAATCTGACTGTAGACTTTGACGTGAAATATGGGGTGAATAATGCCTGGAGAATCAAAGAATCTCTGAACGCAGCAGAATTCCAGGACGTCATGTACAAAGCTTATGAAAGTGCAGGGAAGTTAACCAGTCTTCCCATTGCTTTCAATCCTGACAAATATCCAGATGGGCGAGTGACAAGAACAGACTGGATGAAAGAAATTTTCCGAACGGGAACCCTACAGGAATATAACGTCAATGTAAGTGGAGGAAGTGAAAAATCCAGATTTTTTGTGGGAATGAACCATAGAAATTTAGAAGGAATTCTACTCAATACCCAGGCGAAACGATATAATTTCAGAGTCAATTCTGAACATAAAGTAAAAGACTGGCTGACGATCGGGGAAAATATGTATTATAATTATTCGGACGGAAATACAGCAGATACGAAAAGTGGTTACACGGGAGCATTGATCGCTGCGATGTATTATCCGCCTAATGTTCCTGCCTATACATCTTCCGGAGCTTTTTCCGGATTACCAATTGATGTGGCAGGGGGGTACGGAGATATGATCAATCCTGTTGCTTATCTTCAAAGAATCAGTATCAGAAATCCTACTCATGAGATTCTCATCAACCCTTACGCGGAAATCAGTTTGGCTAAAAATTTAAAATTCAGATCCAATTTTTCCCAGACCTTCAAAATAGGAACGATTAAAAATTTCACTTACAGAGTTCTGGAAGTCGGGAAAATTTTTGACACCAATAATCTAGAATACCAGTCGAATAACTCGTCAACTTCTTTGGCAGAACAGCTTCTTACTTATAAAACGAATTTTGGGCAGCATAATTTTGATTTCCTGGGAGGATTCACTTTCCAGAAAACGATTGATGAAGGATTTTTGGCCAAAGCCTATGATTTCAGAAGTGAAGCTGAGGTTTTCCAGCATCTTCAGAATGCAGCAGATACCAATAAAGACGTTTCCAGTTACAAATACCAGCAGGCTTTGATCTCATACCTGGCTAGAGTAAACTATGATTATGCAGGTAAATATGTGATCAGCTTATTAGGCAGAAGAGACGGATCTTCGTTGGTAGCAAAACAGAACAGGTTTGCTAATTATTATGCACTTTCCGGAGCCTGGGTAGTATCTAAAGAAAACTTTATGCAGAATATTTCATGGCTTTCGACCTTTAAACTGAGAGGAAGTTATGGTATTTTAGGAAACCTTGGAGGGATTTCTCCGCAGGCTGTTAATCCTTTAATGATAAGGGATAACAATATTATCTTTGGCCAGGATCCTTCCCAGAATATTGCCTACTATGCGACCACACGTCCGAATCCGGATCTGAAATGGGGAAAATCCGAGCAGACCAACTTTGGGGCGGATGCCTCTTTCCTGAATAACAGTCTTTCCTTACAGTTCGATTATTTCGTGAAAAATTCCAGAGACCAGATCTTTAACGTGAGCTTACCAAGTACGGCAACCTACAATAATCAATACATCAATGCAGGATTATTCCAGGATAAAGGGTATGAATTGGGAATTAATTACAATGGCAAAAAGACTGGTGATTTTACTTATTCTGTGGGCGTTACCTTTAGTCAACTAAAAAATACGGTGAAAAAACTGGCGGATGTGGATGAGATTTTCATCAACAGTAACGGAGTAAGAGGAGTATTGAAACCTACCCGTATCAAAGTGGGCGAATCCCTGTACTCTTATTATGGGTATAAGACTGATGGTATTTTCCAGTCACAGGAAGAGATCAACAATTATAAAGATGCCAATGGAAATCTGATCCAGCCCAATGCAAAACCCGGAGATATTAAATTCCTCAAAAAAGATGGAAATGTAGGAGTGCTCAATAACAATGATTTTGTAAATCTCGGAAACCCCTATCCTAAATTTTCTTACGGACTTTCTTATAATATGACCTGGAAAAATTTCGACCTGAATGTATTCTTCCAGGGAGTTTACGGGAATAAGATCTTCAACGGGATGAAGTTTGTTTCATTGAATCCTGGCGGAACCGGGCAGAATTATAATATGGACCGGGATATCCTGAACGCCTGGACTCCGCAGAATACCAATACCAATATTCCAAGACTTGTCCATGGTGATCCAAGTGGGAATTATTCTAAAGTATCAGATTTCTACGTTGAGGACGGATCTTATCTCAGACTTAAAAACCTGACCATTGGCTATTCATTACCGAAAGACATTTACAGCAGGATCAATGTGAACAGGCTGAGGATTTATGTGACCACCAACAACCTGTTTACCATTACAAAATATACCGGTTTTGATCCTGAAGTTGGAATGGATACCTACGGAGTGGACACCGGAAGATATCCACAGTCACGCTCATTTATTTTCGGAGTAGAAGTGGGGTTATAATTTTAAACATAAAAAAGAATAAGATGAAATTTTTCAATACAATAATTTTAGTTTCAGGAATATCCGCCCTTCTTTGGTCTTGTACCAATGAGCTGGATGTTCAGCCCGAAGGAACGCCGACAGAAGCCAGTTTCTGGAAAACGGAAAATGATCTGGTAACCGGTGCTAATGCGATGTATAAACCTCTTTTTGACGGAGAATTTTACGGAAGAGGATTTTTCTGGTTCATCAATGCCAGTGATGATATGGTAACCGGAAGGGCGAAAAGTGAAGCCGATAATGCTAAAAATTTCAGCAGCAATTATATTGCGGCAGGTGATCTCGAAACCCAGTGGAATAAAAGGTTTAATGTGATTGGTGTTGCCAACCGTGTGATCCGTAATGTGGATAATATTCAGGCTTCGGTAGCTGTTAAAAACAAATACCTTGGAGAAGCTCTGTTTATGAGCAGCAGAATGTATTTCGAGCTAGCTTATAACTATGGTAATGAAAAAGCAGGAATTCCCATTATCGACCGTACTAAAGAACCGGACCCTAATCCTATTCCGAGAGCGGCCAATGTGAATGAAAATTACAATTATATAGTGAACGATCTGAAGAAAGCCGCTGAATTACTTCCTTCTCAGGAAGAACTTTCTCCTAAAGATTACGGTAGACCCCATAAAGCAGCTGCCTGGGCACTTCTGGCAAAGGTTTACCTTTTTATGGGAGACTGGAAGAACGCTGCATTCTGGGCTAATGAAGTCATGACCAAAGGAAACAGAAAACTGCTCGGGAACTTTTCAGATGTTTTTAAATCGGAGAATAATTACAGCTCAGAATACATCTGGTCCATTCCGGGTACACCTAAATTTACCTCTTGGGGAAGTATTCTTCCCGGCGTGATGCTTGAAAACAAAGGATGGGGAGAATATAACGGCTGGGGATATTTCCAACCGACAAAAGAATTATATGACGAATATGAAGCAGGAGACCAGAGAAGAAGTGCAACCATTTTGAAACTGGGAGATCAGTTCACTTTTAACGGAAAAACAAGAACGTATGCTTCTACGAATTCACTTACGGGTTATCAGTTTAATAAATACATGGATGCTTTCAAATATACGCTCAACAGCGGCCATGTAAGTGCGAATGGCGATTATCCATGTACAGATCTGGCCGTTCCGATTATGCGTTACTCAGAAGTAATTTTGATTAAAGCGGAAGCTTTGCTCATGCAGGGGCAGAATGCTGATGTGGAAATTAATCTGATCAGGGTCCGCGCAGGATTGACACCAAAAACAGGATGTACACTGGCTGACCTGAAACATGAAAGACGTTGTGAGCTGGCAGGCGAGTGGGCAGACCGACACAGAGACCTTGTCCGTTGGGGAGATGCTAAAAATACCTATGCAAAAGCGCTTCATGGTATCAATGGTAACGAAGTCTGGGCTCCGAGAAACTTCAACCCGGCAATACACAATGTATGGGCAGTTCCGCAGGTTGAAATTGTCAACAGTCACGGCGTGATCAAGCAAAATGAAGGGTGGTAAAATAGTAATATAGATATATACTGTATCACTGTGTGAGCTGCACAGTGATACGGTTTTTTAATAGTATGATGAAATTATCAAAAAAAATAGCAGTTGTACTGGCTTTTGGGTTGTTTACTCAAAACCAGGCGCAGAATTATCTGAAGTATACGGTGGGCAATGCCCATTCCCATAATGATTATCAGCAGGAAATTCCTTTCTGGCAGGCCTATTATGCCAGCTTTGGTTCTATTGAGGCAGATGTTTTCCTCGTGAAAGGGAAGCTTTGGGTTGCCCATACGGAAAAAGAGCTGCTACCAGACCGAACACTGGAGAGCCTCTATCTTGATCCGATATCGAAACAAATCAAACTTAACAAAGGAAATATTTATTCCGATAGTACTAAAAAGCTACAGCTCCTCATCGATATCAAACAGGATTATAAAACATCTTTAAATGCTTTGGTAAACATTTTGAAGAAGTATCCTGAAATTACAGGCTGTCCGGGTATTAAAATGGTGATTACAGGAGCAAAACCTCAGCCGGGTGATTTTAAAAACTATCCGGATTATCTCTGGTTTGATGGTGATCTGGATACAAATTATACCGGAGACCAGCTGAAAAGAGTGGGAATGTTCAGTGCAGACTTCCAGAATCTGGTCAAATGGAATGGAAAAGGAATTCCGAGGGATGAGGAAACGGAAAGAATTAAAAAAGCAGTAGAAAAGGCGCATGTCCAGCAGAAGCCCGTACGTTTTTACGGAGCCCCTGATTTTACCAATGCCTGGGTAAACCTGATGGATCTTGATGTGGATTATATCAATACCGATCATATTCCTGATCTTAAAAAGTTCATCAATACCATTCCTAAAAATTTTTATAAGAGTACAAAGGAATATGAAATATACCAACCAACGTACAAAACAGATCAGACCAAAAAGAAGGTTAAAAATGTTATTCTCCTGATTCCGGACGGAACTTCCCTTCCCCAGTATTATGCTGCTTTTACAGCTAACAAAGGGAAGCTGAATGTTTTTAATATGAAATCCACCGGATTATCCAAAACCAATTCTTCCAATGCCTACATTACAGATTCTGCACCCGGATCAACGGCATTTGCAACAGGGGTTAAAACAAAAAATACATTTGTAGGAGTCGATGATAAAGGAAAAGCTCTGGCTCAGATTCCAGATATTATTGCAGCAAAGGGACTGGATTCAGGATTAATTTCCACAGGAGATATTACTGATGCAACACCAGCGGATTTCTACGCGCATTCGGATAACAGAAATAGTTCGGAGCCTATCCTTAAAGATTTTGTCAATTCTAAAACGAAGATTTTAATTGGAGGGCCTACAGGAGGATTGAGTCAGGAAAACGGGCAAAAAATCAAAGAGGCCAGGATTGATTTCTATCAGGATCTGAAATCAGTCAGCACAATAAACGGCCGTACTTTGGTGATTGATCCTTTGGCCTCCCGGAGAATAAGCAACGGAAGAGGAAACTGGCTGGCTGATGCTTTTGATCTTACGTTAAATGATTTAAAGGAAAATAAAAAAGGCTTCTTTATGATGGTGGAAGCTTCACAGACCGATGGAGGAGGACACAGCAATAATCTTGAGCAGCTGGTGACTGAACTCTTAGATTTTGATCATGTCGTAGGAAAAGCGATGAAATTTTCTGATGAAAATAAAGAAACACTGGTTATCGTTGTAGGAGATCATGAAACCGGAGGCTTGACACTTTTGGATGGGAGCCTTAAAGAGGGCTGGGTTTTCGGGAATTTCAGTACAAACGATCATACCTCCATTCCATCCAGTGTATTTGCTTACGGACCCCATTCTCAGGAATTCACAGGACTGTTTGAAAATACTGAAATCTTTAATAAAATACTTTCAGCCTACGGGATTCAGAGATAATCCGGAAACAATCTGCGTTGAAAAAAATGTAGTCTTTAGCAATTAAAGACTACATTTTTTATAGTAGCGGATGATCAAGTAATCATCTAGTTGTAATTTGTTTTAATAATCAGTGTTGATAACTCTGTGTTGATGAAATCTATTGGCATCATTCCATAAGATCCTTTGGTGTTATTTTGGAAGAATGTGGTCACTTTAGGATTAATAGCATCAGAAACTCCAGGTATACTTGGTATTCCAAAGATTAAAGGTTTGTATCCACTGGTGAAATTGATGAAAAGTTTGCCACTTGTATCATTTTTTGCTTCATTAAAAAGGGTTGAAATCTTTGTCCATTTTTCATCATTATTTGTCACTTTATAATAATCCTGAACCTTTACTGATGTTCCCGGGGTAGTATTAATTTCAAACGTGGTATTGTCTGCCCATCCTGTGGCATCAATCCCCTTAGAAACTTCAGCGGGAAATCTTCTCAATAATCTGATTTTTCCTCTTATATCTCCCAGCCTCGGAATGTTATTTCCCAGATTCCATCGAGAAGGATTTTTCTGAACGTAGGTGTCAAATGTTTTTTCAAAACTTCTTGAGGTGTTGGAAGCATTGTATTCTTCCTTAACAGACATAATGATGGTTTCTGTGGGGTGGCTCTCCAAAAATGCGTAACAAGCGGTGAGCACATCATCAAAGTTCAAATTTTGGTAGATCGCACCATGGTGTATCGCAAATGAATTATCAATATGCCTGCAACGAATATCCAGAAAACGGACTCCGGCATTAAGTTGTTCGGCAATCGTAAGGTTTTGGGTTTTTGCAGTACCACTGTTGGAAGGCACCTCTCTCATAGCACCTGAATCATGAGTACCCGGGATCGAAAGTTTAGCTATTGAAATATTATCCTGAAGTCCGGACATCCAGCTATTGGTTTCGATTGAGGCTAAAGAAGCCCTCTCATTTTTTTTCTGATGAAGACTTAGTTCTGTGCTGTCTGAATCTATTTCGGCTGTTCTTTCCGAACAGGAGAAAAACATACTTGCAGCGGTAAGGCCAAGGAATAAAATGGTTGAAGATCTCATACTTTAAGTTGATATAGTTTATGGTATTTTTATTTGATTAAAAATAGCAATATATCATACCAGGAGAAGTTAATTCAACCTTAAGAGATAATTAAGTTGTGTTAAAATATAAGAGTAATGAATCTTCCCATCCATCGAAAAAATTAGTAAATGAAATCTTTATCTGAACCTGGAATTTTAAACTTATGTTCCCCAATCTTGAAGCTGTTCATTTTAATCAAGGTTTTAAACGGATGCTTAAATTCTTTGTGAGTATCTTTAGGGATCACTTTTTGTTCCTCATCACAGGATGAATATTCTTCATCTGCAATAACTTTTCCCGTAGAGAAATTGATTTCGTTCAGATAATTGAAATCGCAGGTGTCTTCAAATCTGTCATGAGAACCGATGAGGTAAAAATCACCATTCTGAAACCTGAAGGTATGCTGATAAGTCTGCGTATGCCGAGAATTGGTATTGAATATCTGGGTAATAGAAAGGCTGTTGTTTTTAATTGATATTTCAGGAGGCGCATTCTCTTCCGGATAAAACCCCATTCCGCTGGACAAAAGAAGTGTGCTATTTTCCTTCCAGATTTTCAGCTTACCGTCTATGTTTTTTAAGATAAAGAATGATCTGAGAAAATTATCACGGTCATTCAGTTTATTTTTTTTGTCGGTATTGAAAATGATCACTGTTTCATCTTTTCCGTCTTTGTCCAGATCTCCTTTGGCTTCAGCTATTTTTTGATAGCCTTTCGGAACAGAAAAATCTTTCAGACTTTGAGCTTGCAAACCTATGATTAATAATGCAGAGATAAAACAAAAAAGCTTTTTCATAGAACGGCATTAAAATTATAACCCAAAATCTTCTTTCTTTACCTCTGTGTCTTCCAGATTGCACATACAGCCTTTAATCGTTTTATAAACGCCTGAAATTTCAGTTTCTTTCCCTTTGCTGTCAGTAACTGTGATGCCGGCAGCATAGGATCCATCTTCTGCATAATAGGTTCTGAACAATTGATATTTGTAATTATTATTTGAAAAGGATAAATAATTGAGGTCCATACCTGCATTCTGCTTTCCGCCGCCTCTGTGGTAAGAATTGTAGGTAAACTGCTTCCAGCTTTCCTTCGTCCTTGAATTGGGAAACTCCATCTCTACATGATTTTTGCTTCCCAATCGGTATTGAATATAACTATTCTTTTTATCTTTCACCAAAGACATTCTCTTTCCGTTTTTTGTGTCAAACGAAAAAATAGTTTCCTCATTAGGTAAAAGATATTGCGCAGAAAAAACCAGCGGGATCATTAAAGCAAAAATCAGCAAAAAGTTTCTCATAAAACTAGAGTGTTTTTCAAATTAGTAGATTGTCATATCAACGAATCCGCACATCAATTAACAATCACATCATCAAGATCCTTCCAGAACATCGGATAAGATTTTTCCACTACATCTTCGTCCTCAATGTTGAGCTCCTTAATAAGACAGAACGGAGCAAAACTCATCGCCATCCTGTGATCCTGGTAAGTTCCGATGGAAATATTTTCTTCCGGTTCTCCAAAACTGACAGATTTGATCGTAAGGTCTGTGATCTCTGTTTCGGTACCCAGTTTTTTCAGTTCATTATATAAAGCCTGAAGTCTGTCGGTTTCTTTTACTCTTAAAGTTCCCAGTCCGGAAATTTCAAAAGGAATTTTTAATGCTGCAGCCGTTACACAAAGTGTTTGGGCGATATCCGGGCAGTTGTTCATATCCAGAATGATTTTTTTCGGGAAAGAAAAATCGGCCTCCGGCTGTAAAGTGATTTTATGTTCGTCTTCTGTGAATATTGTTTTAATACCGAAAAAGTCTTCATAAATCCCGGCAATTGCAGAATCTCCCTGAGTAGACTCTTTGTAAAAACTTTTCAGGTGGATGGTTTCTCTTCCCAGCGCAGCTATCGAGTAGAAGTACGAAGCTGAGCTCCAGTCACTTTCAACCTCATAATTCACGGGTGATGATTCATCATTCCCATGAAAAGGTTCCACTTTAATAGTATTTCCTTCAAAACTGTTTTTAATTCCGAATCTTGTCAGAATATCCAGCGTCATTTCTATATATGATCTTGAAGTTATTTCACCCACTAAGTTTATTTCCAATCCGCTGTCCAGTTTCCCTGCAATCAGAAGAAGGGAAGTGATGAACTGGCTGGATATATTAGCCGGAACATTCACCTGCTTTTGAGTGATCTTCTTTCCGGTAATTTTTAAAGGCGGAAAACCTTCATTTTCCAAATACTCAATCTCTACCCCCAGATCTTTTAATGCGCTGACCAGGTTCTTGATCGGTCTTTCTTTCATCCTTTTGGATCCGGTAAGAATGGTGGTCTTCCCTTCAAAAATAGAATAATAGGAGGCAAGGAAACGCATAGCCGTTCCTGCGTGATGGATATCCACAATTTCAGTGTTTTCAGACAGCGCCTTTTTCAGGAGCTGCGTATCCTGAGAATTGGATAAATTGCCAATGTGTATATTTTTGAATAAACTTTCCAAAATCAACAAACGATTCGAAATACTTTTCGAACCGCTGATCTGAACTGTTTTATCTCTTAGTAATTTTGATTTTTCTAACTTCATTGTTTCTTCGGATTAAAGATGTCAGATGACAGACATCAGATTTCAGACTGCCATGAGCCTGTGATCTGAAATCTCATATCTTGTATCTTATTTTAATTTTTCATTATTCTGATGCCGGTCTTTATCGCGGTCAGTCTTAATCTTCATCTTTTTATCGAAAGCTTCCTGCAGATTCACTCCGGTTTGATTGGCCAGACATAAAGTTACAAACAGTACATCTGCCAGTTCTTCCCCAAGGTCTTTGCTTTTATCGCTTTCTTTTTCGCTCTGTTCTCCATACCTTCTGGCGATGATCCTGGCTACTTCACCCACTTCTTCAGTCAACATAGCCATATTGGTCAGTTCATTGAAATATCGGACGCCGATGGTTTTGATCCATTCGTCGACCTGCTGTTGCAGTTGTGTGATTTCCATTATTGATAAGCTCCTAAAGTAGGATTGGTGGTTCTGGATACATTCACAATATCAAGAGGGACAGTTCCTGCTACAGTTAGATTTCCTTTTCCTCTTGCCGGAGATGCCGTCTTTACTCTTAAATTCATCTTCGCTGCAAAATAGTTAAGGAATTGCGGATCTTCATTCTTGATGCTCTGTACTACTCTTACATTATTATCAAAAGGGAAACCGGCTTCAGGTACCCCTGAGTATTTGATGAGCGAGTTCTGGATCAGGAATTCAAACTGCTGTCCCGGAGTTTGCTCAAAATTAACAGAGTTGTCCCTGTCTGAATACACAATACTATTCTTTATATCAAGACGCTGAAGAGCTCCCTGTTCTGTAGTTCCTGCTGCATTTTTCCATTCGTTAGCTGCAGTTATTCCGTTTCTGTTGAATGATCCCATTGTTCTGGAATAATTGGCAATGGTCGCGTGGGTGTAGCTGTGATTTCCTCCTCTGAAGATCCCGATACATGACTCACCGCAGTTATTCATTACGAGGTTTTTAGCGGTCACCGTAGATCCTACAGCATAAATTCCGTATTCAAAGAAGGTATGGATGAATGAATTACTGATGTTGGCCGTATTTTGTTTCATATCCAGTCCTCTGGTTCCTCCGAAAAGTCTGGCGAAATTCATATTAAGATTGGAGTTTGCTTCCATGCGGATAGAATTCCAGTTTTTAGGAAGCGTGTCGTGATCAAGGTCATTTCGGTCGCCACGGAGAATAACTTCATCATTCAGGGCTCCGTTGATATTTAATGTAGCCCCTGTTGATACTTTCATCCCACTGTTGGTGTGGAAATACACTTTTGTTCCGGGCTGAATATCCAGTGTTATATTAGGATTAACCGTAAGGTCACCATAGATGATCTTCGCTTTGTTTTTGTTCCATATGGTATGCGTAGTGATCAAATTAGGATTGGTAGGAGTCTGGATAAAGAATTCTGCATCCTGTACCACTGAAAATAAAGTCACATGCTGCTGTCCTGCGCCACTGTTGAATAAAATCTTATCTTCTGCTATAGCTTGCGGACCTGTAGCTTCAGGTGCTATTTCAACAAAAATATACATACTGTCTTTCTTTCTCAAAGGCACATCTTTGAAATCAAATCCAGGTTTTCCGTCTACATTGATCCTATATAATGATGCACTTCCTTTTTCAAGATTGATTCTTGGAATGAGAACGTCCTTGTCTTCATTATTATATACCTTTACGACATAGGTTTCAGAACGTACCTGGTGATAAACCGTGTCACAGAATACGGTGTCTTTTGAAAAACTCAACTGTTGTGAGGGAGCATCAAAAGTAATATCGTCTTTATTACATGATACCGCCACAAGAAGCATCCAGAAAGAAAAAGCCAGTAATAGTTTGAATTTCATCGAAATTAAAGTTTAAATAGATTCCAAATTTAACGAAAATACTTTGAATTTCTTATCAATAAAAAAAATTGGATGCAGTATTTGGATATTTAAAAAAATGTTGTATTTTTGCAGCCTAAAATTAGCAGAGAAATACCATTACTATTTCGAAAGCAAACTTTAATTTTTTAAAAATTGTATTATGAAAAAAGGAATCCACCCAGAAAATTATAGACTTGTTGTTTTCAAAGATATGAGTAACGACGACGTGTTTCTTTGTAAGTCTACTGCAGAAACAAAAGATAGCATTGAATTTGAAGGACAAGAATACCCATTGATCAAAATGGAAATCTCTTCAACTTCTCACCCTTTCTACACTGGTAAAGTGAAACTGGTTGACACTGCAGGTAGAGTTGATAAGTTTATGAACAAATACAAAAAATTCAGCAAGTAATTTTTTGTTACCCAACATACTGAAGTCTTCCAATTGATTGGAAGACTTTTTTTGTTAATAGAATTTAGTTGGGTATGTTTTGTACTTTATTTCTATAAATTGAAATCATATTCTTTTCAAACAGAAAGAAACATATTCTTACGGAGACTTTTATAAACTAATCTCTAACTTCTGACATCTAATTTCTCCATTCCCGCTATTTTCGTATTTTTGTTCTGAACAGAAATGAGATCCTGTCAATTGGTTGTCAACGATAAGACTTCCAGGTTTCAGCCTCTAACTTCTAACTTCTAATCTCTAACTTCTATACAATGCAATTAGTATTTTCAGATGCCCAATATTGGGAAGATTTCCTTCCTCTTACCTTTACCCGTCCTGTAGCCGCCATGCGATGCGGAATTCTTACTTTTTCTGAACGATGGCAAAAGATCCTGGGAAATACCGAAGTTTCTTACTTTACTGAAAATTATCTTCAGGATAAATTTAAAACTCCCGAAGACAAGGAAAGTCTTTTCCTGGTTACTAATTTTCTTCCTACAGAAACTGTAATCCAACAGATCAAAGACCTTAAACAAGGAGAGGCGCTCGTTTATGAAGATGAACTGGTCGCTGCTAAAATCAATATGAAAGGGTTTTCCCTGAATCAGATTGAAAAGATGACAGATATCAAAGAGGAATTAATTTTCTTTAAAAAACCAACCGATCTGTTTACGTATAATCATCTGGCCATAGATTTTGATTTTGCCTTGCTTACAGAAGGGAGAACATCACAGGAACTATCTTCTACCAATGGGTTTTTAGGAGATAAAAAAGACCTGTTTATAGAAGAAGGAGCGCAGATAGAATTTTCTACCATCAATACAAAAACGGGGAAGATCTATATAGGAAAAAATGCTGAGGTGATGGAAGGTTGTAATCTTCGCGGACCGATTTCATTAGGAGAGGATTCTAAGTTTAATTTAGGATCAAAAATTTACGGAGCTACTACAGTGGGACCTCATTGTAAAGTAGGTGGTGAAGTGAATAACATTATTATATTTGGTTATTCAAGCAAAGGTCATGAGGGTTTTGTAGGAAATTCAGTGATTGGTGAATGGTGTAATTTCGGAGCAGATACCAATTCTTCCAACCTTAAAAATAATTACAGCCACGTCAAATTATGGAATTACAGAACAAAGGCTTTCGAAGATACAGGACTTCAGTTTGCGGGGCTGATCATGGGCGATCATTCCAAAACAGCGATCAATACCCAATTGAATACCGGAACTGTAATTGGCGTTGCTTCCAATATATTCAAACCCGGTTTTCCACCCAATCTGGTAGAAAACTTTTCGTGGGGCGGAGGTAAAGATGATGAAAGATTTAAGCTGGACAAAGCTTATGAAGTCGCGGAAAGAGCTATGGCAAGAAGGAAAATGCCATTAACCGATGATGATAAAGCTATTTTAAAACATATTTTTGATACCTATTAATATTGAAAGCCTCCATTTCGGAGGTTTTTTTTGCTACAAGTTATACAAGAACACTGATAATTGAGAATATTTCTTACCACTTTGTCCATATAAAAATCTTAGATTTTTGGAAAACTTATGTGTCCTTCTATGTAGTTGTAAGGTCAACTTAAATTAACTAAAGTGTTTTAAAAAAAATTGCCTTTGTGGTTATTATTTATTGACCACGGATTGCACAAAATAAATAGATTCACATAACCCAATCATCTGGGTGATTCGTGTGATCTGCGGGAATTGTTTATCGTTCAAACCCCCACTACAAATAATTTTTTTTTATCCCACAAATCCCACAGATGATTGTATTTCTAAAGGTATGGTAAGGAGAAGCAATGGGATGTAAGTTTTCTATCTCTTTATGAACTTTCAAATTTATTATACCGAAAAATAGCAGAAAACTTAAGATTTTGAAATTATCTTTCTAAAAAGAAAAAAAATAGGTATTTTTATAAAAATCATTGAAACGCTTTTGTAGAAGGGGTTTATGAGTATGTGGAAGATGCGGAATGCAGGAAATATCAATTTTTTTAAAGTATCATGTAATAGAATTAAGATTTTAATTGTCTTACTAATAGAAACAAAACTCATGACCCAAGAAACTTTCAAGAATACGGTGTTTATTCTCAAAGACGAGATGTATCGTTTTGCGAAAAGATTTGTGATGAGCAGTGATGAAGCAGAGGATGTGGTGCAGGACCTGATGATAAAGTTCTGGCAGAAGAAGGAGGAACTCGAAAAGTTTGGAAATTTGAAATCCTATGCTTTAAAGTCCGTCCGGAACGAATGCCTGAACCGGCTGAAGCACCACGATGTAAAGTTGGGATTTGCAGATTTGCAGCTTCACCGCTCAGAATTATACAGCATGGATATCAATAATATGAAGGATTATATTATAGGATTTATCAACCAGCTCCCGGAAAAACAGAAAATGGTGATCCATCTGAAAGATGTAGAAGAATATGAAGTCTCCGAAATCTCAGAAATGCTGGACATGGAAGAAAACGCAGTACGAGTCAACCTGATGCGGGCGAGACAAAAAGTAAAAGAACAAATATCACAACTGATGAGCTATGAACAAAGATCAATTTCAGAATAAATACAACGAAATCTTCCAGGATATCAAGGAAGAAAAAATGGATTGGAGCTTTGAAGATTTTCTTCAGAAGGCAGAAGGAGGAGTTCCTGACCCTGAAACTCAGCAGGCACCTATTATTCCGATACCGAAGAATAAACCTTCTTTCCCGAAATGGTTCTGGATGGCAGCAGGATTAGTCCTTCTCCTGAGTGTTGGCTTTTTCTTTAACGATTACCGTACCGGTGTTATTGAAAAAGAGCAATTCGTGAAAAATGAGGTTTTGAAACAGAAATCAAAATTTATAGAAGAGAATAATGACCATCAGGAACAGGTAGCGGTGAATCATACCGACTCTATTTCCGGAGCAAAGAAAGATTCTATATTTCAGGAGAATTCAGTAGCGGAAAAAGATGTGATGGATGAGATTCTGCCTAAAAGAGGAAGACTTAAAAAAGAAGTAAAGCCTAGATTTGTGAACAATTCATCTTTTAGTAACAAAGCTTTAAAAGATTCAACAGGCTATAAAAATTCATATGTTATCGTCAACGGTAAAAGAATCGATAATGTTGAAGAAGCCATCAATGTGACTAAGTATTCATTCCAGATATTTGCGGATAACGTAAGTGAAAAATTAGCACAGCCTACCGTTGTAGAAGACGATTATTAACAAACAAAATAGATTATGCACCTGATCAGGCAAAAGTAATCAGCTTTAAAAAATAAAAATTGACTCATGAAAAAAATATTCATAATATTTGCCCTTGCCTTTTCCCATTTCTTTATGGTGTCCGGGCAAAGCGACAAGTTTGACCGACTTTTTGAGAAGTATCAGGAAGTGGAAGGAGTAACCTCTATTAAAATTGCTAAACCCATGTTTAGTATGCTTAGCAGTCTTAATATAGACGATTCACAGTTGGATCAGATCAAGCCGCTACTGTCTAAAATTAACGGATTAAAAATTCTGATCACCGAAAATCCTGAGAAAGCAAATAGCAAAGAAGGAATTCAGGTTCAGACTCATCTTGCACAGCTAAACAAAGATGTGGCATCCTATTTAAAAACATTGAACTACAATGAGATCATGTCCGTTAATAATTCCGGAGCAAAGATTAAATTTCTTTCTGCGGAAGCAAAAGACGGGATCCTGGATGACCTGCTTTTAAGCATTGATGGAGGAAAAGGAGAGAATATCCTCGTCATGCTGGATGGAAAACTTTCGATGGATGATGTGAACAAGATCATCAATTCCAGCGAAACAAAAACCAATTCTGTAACCAATACAAGAACTAGTTTTACCTCCGAGAGTAATTCTTCCTATCTGAACGGAGAGGCCAGAAATGTAGGTGAGTTTTCGGGAATTAGTGTAAGCACCGGCGTGAATGTAGTTTTCAAACAGGAAAGTCCTACCAATGTGAAAGTTATTGCAGATGCTGATAAACTTCAGTACGTGATTACTAAAGTGGAAAACGGAGTTTTAAAGGTATATATAGATAATAAAGGACAAAAAAATTTAAGATTTAAAAATTTAAGCGTTAATATTTCTTCACCTAGAATGGATAATATCAAAGCCTCGTCGGGAGCTAACTTCAGAGTGGTGAATTCTATAAAAGAAAACAGCTTGAATATTGATGCTTCTTCCGGAGCGAATGTTAAGGGAGATTTTAAAATCACCAACGCAGTAGAAATTGCAGCTTCTTCAGGCTCAAATATAAGAGTAGGAGTTACGGCAACATCTGTTATGGTAAAGGCTTCCAGCGGATCCAATGCGGCTATTGAGGGAAAAGCTAATTCCGGACTAATAGATATCAGCAGCGGTGCTTTGTGTAAAGCAGACGAACTAAAACTGGATAATCTTGAAGCGGAGGCTACATCCGGAGGAAATCTTTCTGTGAATGTTTCCGGCAGACTTAAGGTAAGGGCTTCTTCAGGAGGATTGGTAAAATATAAAGGAAGACCGGAAATAGAAGCGAATATCAGCAAGACATCAGGAGGAACTCTGAAACCTATAGATTAACAAATTAACAGCCATGAAAACTTTAATAAAATTTTTTACAGGAATTTTAGCAGTGCTTATCCTTCAGTCGTGCATTGTTTCAGGAAGGCCTAATATCGATTTCTTTAAACAGTCCGGACACAATTATAAAGAAGCAAAATTTGCAAGTTTCAATGTCCCTGTATTTCTGGCCAAGCCTTTTATTAAAAAGGCGTTGAGGGAAGATGGCGAAAGTGAGGAAGTCATTGCGCTGATCAAGAAAATCTCAAAGATAAAAGTAATGACGGTAGATAACGGAAGCAAAGCCATGCTGAATGATTATTCTAAATATTTAAACAATAATGATTTTGAAGACTGGGCAACCATCAAACATGACGGAGAAAATGTCAATGTAAGAGTAAAACAGAATGGCGAAACCATTAAAAATATGATGATCACTGTAAATTCAGATAAAGAATTGGTTTTCGTTGATGTGAGAGGGAGTTTTACGGCTGATGATATTTCAAAAGTAATTAATGAAGCAACTGATAAGTAATCAGCTGCCTAGAGATATAACAAGTAGTTTCATACTACACTAATTATTTTGTACAGAAAGACCGTTCCTGATAAGAGCGGTTTTTCGATTTAAGTTATTGATTATTAATTTTTATTTAAACTATTGAAAAGGATTTTCATATCTCGCTGAAATAACCTAATTTTGCAAAGAAAGTAAAGATGTCTATTCATAACAAAATTGTAGAGACAGCCATCACTTTCGATGACGTTCTTCTAGTCCCTTCTTATTCAGAAGTTTTACCTAATCAGGTATCATTAAAATCAAGACTTACCGACAAAATCACGCTGAATGTTCCGATAGTTTCTGCTGCGATGGACACAGTTACTGAAGGAGATCTGGCTATTGCTTTGGCAAGAGTGGGTGGTTTAGGTTTCATCCACAAAAACATGACGATTGCTGAGCAGGCTGCACAGGTCAATCGTGTAAAGCGTTCCGAAAACGGAATGATCTCTGATCCCGTTACCCTTTCAAAAGATCATACTTTAGCTGAAGCCAAGGAAACAATGGCCAAATATAAAATTTCCGGTCTTCCTGTCGTTGATGCTGACAATGTACTGATCGGGATCATTACCAACAGAGATGTAAAATATCAGGAAAACCTTGCGATGAAGGTTGAAGAGATCATGACGAAAGAAAATCTGATCACTTCTGATAAAAATACAAACCTTGAGAAAGCAAAAGAAATTCTTCTGAAAAGCAGAGTTGAAAAACTTCCGATTGTAGATCAGGATAACAAACTTGTAGGTTTAATTACGATTAAAGATATTGACAATCAACTGGAATATCCGAATTCAAATAAAGATCACAAAGGTCGTCTTATCGTAGGCGCTGGAGTTGGCGTAGGAGAAGATACCATGGACAGAATTGCAGCGCTGGTGAATGCTGGTGTTGATATTGTGGCTATTGATTCAGCCCACGGACATTCTAAAGGTGTTTTGGATAAAATTTCAGAAATCAGAAGAACGTATCCGGATTTAGATATCGTAGGAGGAAATATTGTAACGGCAGAAGCGGCAAAAGATCTTATTGAAGCTGGTGCTAATGTTCTTAAAGTAGGAGTTGGACCTGGTTCTATCTGTACAACCAGAGTTGTTGCAGGAGTAGGGGTTCCTCAACTATCTGCTATTTATAATGTTTATGAATATGCAGCATCTAAGAACGTAACCGTGATCGCTGACGGAGGAATTAAACTTTCGGGAGATATTGTAAAAGCTATCGCAAGTGGAGCAGGAGCTGTCATGCTGGGCTCTCTTTTAGCCGGAACAGATGAAGCTCCGGGAGAGGAAATTATTTTCCAGGGAAGAAAATTCAAATCTTACCAGGGAATGGGAAGTCTTTCTGCGATGAAGAGAGGAGGCAAAGAAAGATATTTCCAGAGTGAGGCTAAAAAATTCGTTCCGGAAGGAATTGAAGGTAGAGTACCGCACAAAGGAAAATTGGAAGATGTGATTTTCCAGCTTACCGGAGGTTTAAGAGCAGGAATGGGATACTGTGGAGCTAAAGATATTGAAGCTTTACAGAAAGATACCAAAATGGTGATGATTACCGGAAGTGGATTGAAAGAATCTCACCCGCACGATGTAATTATTACTCAGGAAGCTCCGAATTATTCTTTTTAGAATTATAAGCTAAATATAAAATAGGCTGCGCAGATTTGTGCAGCCTATTTTATTATAAGATGATAATTTATTTTAACTAACTGTAAATTTTTAATCTGTAAATGATAAGCGGTCGTTTAATTCTTATTTTATATTTTGTTGTAGAATTTTATTCTATTTTATATTAATGTTAATTGATTTTTTGTTGTTTGAATAGGATGCCTTTTAAACGAAATGTTATCTTTTTCTTAAAAAACTATTAAATATTTGTAACAAAAGTCATTTTTTTCTACTAATGTGAAATGTATTTATGGTTACTTTTTTTAGAGTAATAATAAAGCAATAATAAAATCTATAATTTAAATAGTAGAAGTATGAAGAAAATTTTCCTTTGTGGAGTTGTATTGTTTTCTCTTTCAGTATCAGCACAACAAAAAAAAGATTGGTGTGATTTTGATGCCGAGCAGCGAGGACACCAAAAAGAGAATCAGGAAATAGACGAAATGATTCGTAACATCCGTAGTCGTATTGCTAGTTCCAACCAGAACAGCACGGCTAAGAACGGGAGTGCTTTTAAAACAGTCAATGGAGTTTATGAAATTCCTGTAGTGGTCCACGTAATAGCCCCTACGGGAGCTGCTGTGGGATCTGCATATAATAAAAGTGATGTCCAGATTCAGGCATGGCTGGATCGTTGTAATGCAATGTATGCTGGTACCTATCAGTGGGCTCAGGGAGTTCCAGCTGATTTTGGAGTGGCGGCTACAATGCCAATCAAATTAGTATTGGCTAAAAGAGATCCTAGCTGCAATGCGACAACAGGAATTATCAGATACAATGGAGGTACACTTACAGGATATGATAATTACGGAGTAAAACGTAGCGGAACAAATGGAGTTACTACTGCACAGGTAAAAACAATTGCTCCACACTGGCCGGAGGCTTCTTACTTTAACATCTATATCATGAATAAAGTAGATGGCGGTGGACAGTATGGGATTATGGGATGGGCAGGATTACCTCAGAATCCGGATTCTTCATATGAATCTTTCATGAAATCTTTTGTAGTTACTTTGCAGGATGATATTACTTTAGCCCATGAATTTGGACATAGTATGGGACTACTTCATACTTTTGGTAATGCCAACGCTGATGCACCACAAGGAACTACTGATGTTTCTTACTGCCCTGCACAGACAAATAATGACTGTACTAAAGATGATGATCAGGTTTGTGATACAGAAAGATCAAGAAGTTTACTTAATGATCCGGCTCCAACCAATAACAGTATGAATTATTGTACAGGGACTAATTATCAGGGAGTGCAGTATAATATGATGAATTATACAAACCCAATAGCATTTAAGTTTACCAATGGACAACATGACAGAGCTGCTCTTTATTACTTTTTAATGAAGGGAGCGCTAAGTACTTCACTTGGAGGAACAGCGCCATCTGCAGCTTCTTCCATCGGGACACCTATTCCTGCATGTGCTCCAACGGGTGTGGCCAATCCAGGCAATTACTTTGTAGGACCAACTTTGGTGAAATTAGGAAATATTAATAATGCTTCAACGGGTTACTGGCAGAATGCTGCTAATTTTTATGAAGATTATACAGGAACAAGTTGTTTGAGAGCTACATCCACTCAGCTTCTGGCAACAGCCTCAAATAACCTTCAGGTAAATGTATCAGATTCAAATAATGAAGTGAGAGCATGGATTGATTTTAATAATAACGGTACTTTTGAATCTTCTGAACTTATTGGTTCAGCTGATAATATTATTGCAGATCCTACTACATTAATTGGTACTTTTAACGTAAACTTTACAGCGCCTGCTTCTACGGTACTTAATACTCCATTAAGAATGAGAGTTATTGTAGATGATGAGAACGCTAATATTACTCCTTGCGGTCAATTAAAATATGGACAGGCAGAGGATTATACAGTGAAATTTGTTACTACTTTAGCAACAAGTGAAGTGAAAACAGATAATAATGATCTTTTTATCTACCCTAATCCGGTTGCGACAGGTGATAATGTATTTATCAAAGCTAAAAACGGAAAAGATTTAAAAGTTTCCATTTCTGATATGTCAGGAAGAGTGGTATCCAGTCCATCAGTATCTGATGAAGGAAACGGGCTTTACAAAATAAACCAACAGCTTGAAAAAGGAGTTTATATGGTTCAGATTTCCAATGGAAAAGACGTAAAAACATCTAAACTGATCATTAAATAATTTTTTGATGTTGTAAAAGTTTAAATGCCTCCGGTTATGGAGGCATTTTTCATTAAATTACTGTCAGTTATTTTTAATGAATCGATATCTCCGCTTAATCACAGCAGTAAGAAGCCTTCCTTTTTGATCTTGCCTGCCTGAATCTTTCAGAAACAGCAAGCGGTACTTTGAGATCGTCATCAACAGCTCTTTACTGATAAGCAATTCGTAGTTTTTAAGTCTCTGGAAAGTAGCTGTATTGATTGACAACACTTGAAGGCATAGTATGGAGCCATCAAAGAATATTCCTATTAAGCAAAATAGCCTTCAGGCAATTCTGAAGGCTATATCAATAATCAATTAATGCTATATTGGCATTGTATTTTTATTTTTTCACGAATTTAAATTCATGGGATTCGAAATTTTTAGTGCTAACTTTTAAAACGTAGACTCCTGCAGAAAGTTGAGAAACATCCACTTTTTGATCGAATGCTTCAGATTTTACAAGTCTTCCATCTACATTATAAATTTGGATAGTCTGTCCGTTATCGATTCCTGAAATACGGATGATATCGGAAACAGGATTTGGGAAAACCTGAATTTTAGATTTTGTAACATCGGATGTTGCGAGTGAAGAACTGCTTACATCACCTGTCATGGTAGAGTTGGTACCGGTAAGATTACCTCCGCACTGGCCGATTGTTACAGCTGTATTCTCTACCCATAATCCAAATGTATTGCTTGGTGGTCTTGAACTGGCGCTGTTTCCTGTTGAGTTGTAATAAATCAAATTGGGATTGACGAAAGTTCCGTTACCTGTATCTGCAAGAAATTCCCATCTGGTAAGAGCATTATTCCACTGGATTTTAAACTCGCAGCTTCCTAATCCGCCACATGGCTGCCCATCAACCGGTGTCGTGATGTAGATGTTTTTATTGTACGCATCCACTCCGCTTTTCGTAAAAACAAAGTTCTGGTTGTCAAACAGATTATAGCATCCTTTGAAGGTAATGGTCTGCGCGGCCACTGAACTTCCAAGAGCTAAGGCTAATAAGTATAGAGTTTTCATAACTTATTAATTAAAAGATGGATAAATACCTTGTGTTGCAATGATACATCTCATCGTAAGGAAAGGGGATCTGTTTTCGTGAGGCTGATTTCCTCCGGCCGGATTGATCATTGTTGCCTTCATCGTCGTATTGGCAGCAGCATCAGAATATTCCTTGTCTAAAAGTTTTGTATCTGCAGGAAGACTGTTCGTTGGCACATTCTGATTGCCCTCACTGGTTACGGCATTTACGGTATGAGAATGTGCAGGCATTTCCTGTTGAGTTAAAGTAACAGACTCGCTGCCTCCGGTCTGGCCTACGATATAATTGTTAGCACTACCGACACCCATTCCATAAGAAATAGGAGATCTTCCTCTCATGTCCGGTAATGCAAAATTAGTCGTTCCATTTCCTCCGAAGGTTGTTCCTATTAAAGAGAAAAGAGCCTGGTTTTGAGCGATGGATAAAAGCTGTCCGTTACAGTCTGCCCATCCATTAGGAGTTCTGTTATAAGGAACAAAAATAATTTGTCCCAGATAAGGATCCATTTGTGCTTTTAAAGTAGGTGTGAATGCACAGCTTACAAGCAGTGTGATGGCTAAAATTAAGTTTTTCATGATGATTAGTTTAAGTGGTGTAAAATTATAAAATATTTCGGATAAAGTCATTATAGAAATAAAAAACCCTTCAGAATTAACCGAAAGGTAAGATTTTATTAATGTATATCTGTATTATGTTGGATTTATTCTCTATGAGTTGAGTGTTTTATGATATTCTGCAATATGAAGATAGCCTTCCTCTTTTATGCTTACCTCGAGTTGATGCTTTCTGGCTGCTTCAGAGATCTCTTTAGGCAGCATGCTTCCCTTTTTACTCAGTTCAATGCTCATATCTTTCAGCAGATCCAGGTGAAGAAGCAAATCCTCTCTTGTTTTCTTTGCAAGATCCTGGATGATTTTTTCAATCTTTTTATCCGTAATGTCATGCTGCATGCGGTGAGGGTAATCTTCAAGGCTGTAGGCGGCCTGAAAATCTTCATCAAATCCATATTTTCTGATATAATCAGCAGCGAGGGCGGTGGCCTGTTCTCTGTCATGGCTTCTTCCTATGCTTGCATTATTTTCACCAAAAACAATTTCTTCCGCAATACCTCCGGCAAGATAAATTTTAATTCTATCCAGAAGGCTTTCTTTCGTGTCATGAATCTGGTGAGGGAATGTAAATCCTGCGGCATAGCTGCTGGCTACTTTACTCTTCAGTTGCAGGGGTGCATAACCTGTGTAGAGCATATACAAAATGGCATGTCCGCATTCATGAACGCTGATGTTGGCTACGGCATCCTGCTGATTAGACTGGCGTATACGGTCGATCCTTCCTGTGTACGGTATATTAATGATCCGTCCTCCCACTTTTCCGGCAATGGTTTTCTCTTTTACCAGATAATCTATTTCTATTGTTTTGTCTTCATTGATGATGGCTTCAAAGAGGAATTTGCTGAGGTTCGTGTCCAAAATATCAACAACACTGCTGAAAACAGGTCGTACCCCCTGAACCGGGAAAACTCCGTTTCTGTAAATCAGTTCATTAATATTTTTAGTGATCTTTAGGCTGATCCCGAATTTTGACTTCGTTTTCGTTTTAAGATTATTTATTTCCCTTTGAACCAGCTGTTGAAAATCTTCCGTCTTTAATGAAAAATAAATCAGATGGATATTTCCGAATCTCGCGACCTGTTCCGGACGGAATTTTCTCGATAAAGCATTTTTGATATCAACAACGGTAATTTTCTTTGTGAAGGCATGGTAAATATTGGCATCAATATCTGCTTCGCTGGTTTCACGGGACATCTGAAAAGCCTCATCCAGATTTCCGCTGATGATAATCAGCATTTTACTATAGTCTACGGGTTCGTAGATTTTTTTCTCCTTCTGTTTCTTAAGGATAAGCTTGATCATATCTTCCTCTTTCATATCAATGATGCTCATCACATCATCTTCCATGCTGAGGTATTTCTTCAGTTCTTTAGCATCCCAAAGGTTCAGATAGGGATTTTCATCCATTTCTGCTTCCCCGTTCATTTTGCGTCGATCATTTTCCTTTTTGCGGAGAAGATAGGAGAACAGATAATGTTCAAGATCATCACGCTCCCTTCTGCTTAGTCTTCCATCACTTAAAAGTTCCCAAAAATCGGTAAACTTCGTTTGTGGTACAGGGGTGCCGTCTGGATCGATGGTGTTAAAACGCTGAATTTCATCAAAAAGTACGATACTGGGTTTTTCGTCATTGAGGCGGTTGCTCTGGAAAATATCGGAAACACTTTTGCTCCAAGTGGTTTCATCACTGTTGCTCAGTTCGATCTCTACAAAACGGTTTTGAAATTCCAGAAAACGAACGGTTTTCCGGATAAGATCTGTCTTTCCAACCCCTGTCATTCCCCATAGATTAATCACCACAGGTCGTGTCAGGATTTCAGGCATCAGATACCAGATCTGAAGGTATTCCATTAAATCATCAATAATCTTATCAATTCCGATGAATTCTTTTTTCAGGAATGCTTTGCAGTCGTCCAGCTTTTTCTTTTTTTTCTGGATCTCTTCTTTATCAATAATCATGTATGAAAAATACGTTATTTTTTTAAATTATCCTTAAAATCGTCAATTCTGAAATCGGTAAGAGCATTTCCTTTTTCAATTTTTTCTTTAGAATAAAGCCTGAAATCATTTTCTGTTTTTTCCAGCAGGTGATCATAAGGCCCTACATGGGAAATTAATTTAACCAAAACCGGTGAGATCTCCAGACAGATAAAAAGGCCCATAATAAAAGCGGCTGCCAATCCTATGATCGCTGAATTTTTTCCAAGTTCATCCAATGCCTGAAGTCTTGCTGCAAATCCATTAAATTTATCTTCAAAGGTTTCTGACGATTTTCTTTCCGTTTCAAGATTTGTATAGACTTTAGAGATTTCCTGATCTAAATATGCCACTCTGGATGCATTTTGTTTCTGGAAATTCTCCAGATCAAGACGACGCTGTTCCTTTAGTTCCTGCTTACGTTTTGCATTAGGGCCATATCCTTCTTTTCCACTGGTGAGGCCTGACTGTTTTCCAAGGATTTCTTTTTCAAGTTCTACCGCCGCTGAGTCATATGCTTTTTGGTATTGTAATGTCTTTTCGGCGATCTGCTTTTTTTCCGTTTCAAAGGGGCCGCTTTGCTTTAAAATCCGGCCGCTCATTTCACCCTCAAGCTGTTTTTTATTTCGTTGAATAATCGTATTTAATTGTTTATTGACTTCTTTTTCAAAAATTTTAAGTTCTAAAGGTTTTGAAATAATAATTCCTAAGAACGTGGCTAGAATAAGACGGGGAATTGCCATCAAAATCTGATTCCACCATGTTCCTGTTTTTTTGATCGACGAAACAATATATCGGTCAAGATTAAAAATCATTAATCCCCATAGAATTCCAAATCCTGCGGAAGTCCATATATTATCAAATACCGTATACATCGCATATCCTGCTGATAGAGTAGCAAAGACTGCGGTAAACAGTACGATCCCTCCAATTCCTGAAAATTTATTCCATTCGCTGGGGGTCTTTCTTAAAATATGAATGTTTCCTCCGGAGCATACCATCAGAAACTTCTGGAACCAGTTTATTTTATGATTCGCTTGATTTATAGTTTGTTGGTTTGTTTTCATACTGAAAATTTATACAAATGTAATACTAAAAATCATACCAATGTAAAAGATAGTATTATGTTTTACCAAGTAATTGAGTGTTTTGATTTAATGGATTGATTTTCATTGTATTATTTTGATGATGATAGAAGATTGATTTTTTTATATTTTATTTAAAATACATCAAGTATTAACTCAAATACACAAACAGATGAAGAAATTCTACTATGGTGCATTTGTTCTATGCACTATCCTTGGGTTTTCTGCCCAGGAAGTATTGTAGCAGATTATCAATCACCATTTTGTTTTCTACTATAGGCATTGATGCGGCGGTGGCGCAACTTCTTATACAAAAGCGAAGGAAGTAACAAGTAAAGAAAAAGTAATAATAATTCTAATCTTGGAAGCTATTATAGTTATAAATACAATGGGAAGGAGCTGCAGGAGACAGGAATACATGATTATGGAGTGACATTAAAATTCAAATATAATTAATTACGATGATAGAATCCGTTTCACTTTTTTGTTTTGAGAAGGATTCTTTTCGTTTATACTATTTCAACCTGTCCGGATTCTGTTTAAGAAAACTATCCCAGCCGGTGAATGATTTTGTACCGGCTACTGTTCCGGAATTAAAGTGGTGACATACCGCAACAGCCAGACCATCCGAGGCATCCAGATACTTTGTAGGAAATTCTTTCAGATTTAAAAGGTTCTGAAGCATTCCTGCCACCTGTTCCTTGCTGGCGTTTCCATTTCCGGTGATGGCCATCTTGATCTTTTTCGGAGAGTATTCTGTAATAGGGATATTTCTGTGAAGACTTGCAGCCATGGCAACTCCCTGGGCTCGGCCCAGTTTAAGCATACTCTGTACATTTTTTCCAAAAAACGGAGCTTCAAGAGCTACTTCATCAGGATGATATTCGTCGATCAGAGCTAATGTTTTGTCGAAAATATATTTCAGCTTCGTTTCATGGTTCGGGTATTTTTTCAGGATCAGTTCATGAATTGAAATCATTTCCATCTTTCCTTTTTTTATGGAAATAATACCAAAACCCATAATAGCCGTCCCCGGGTCAATCCCTAAAATTATCTTCTCTGAAATCATGGTTCAAAGATAGGATATTCTAAACTTTTTTATCAGAGAAAATATCATTTAAAATATTCAACATTTCGGGAAATATTTATAACTTTAAATAAAAAATGTCATGAAAAATTTATTTAATCTTTTAATGGTTCCCGTACTGCTACTCTGCAGCTTTCAGAAAAACAGCGCATTAGGCTATTGGTGGGATAAAACGGCTGGTGCTGAGATCCGGAAAGAAGGCAAGATTGTTTATCTGTTTTTTCAGACTGATAAAGAAGCTTCCGGAAAAGAAAGAATTGTCCTTCAGGAAAAGAAAATTACTGAAGGAAAACTGAAATTCAGCCCTTCTTTCGACAGAAGTGAAGTTGAAAGCGGAGATCTGATTGTCATTCTATCTGATTCTGGAGGGAAAGAAGTGAGCAAGCAGCTCGTGAAAAATCCGCTGCATCCCGAAATGGAAGTATACGAAAAAGAGGGAGTCAGCAGAAAGAAAATATCCCTTGACAATGCAGAATTCAGTGTCAGATATGCCTATTCTGAACACATTCAAATGGTAAAAATCGAGAAAGTAACTGATTCAGGAACACAGATTGTATTCACTCAAAAACTTTAATCATGAAAAAAACTTTATTAGCCTTATTAATCGGAAGCTGCTGTGCTGCACAGACTTTCCAGACGGTTCCTCTTCTTCAGAACGGAACGAACGACAAACGAATTATTATTGCAGTATTAGGTGATGGTTTTACCACTGCTCAGCAAAATTCCTTCGTTTCATCTGCACAGGCCACTGTCAATTATCTTTTTACAAAAAGCCCCTATACGGAATATAAAAACTATTTCAACGCCTACGCAGTGAAAGTAGTCTCTGCCGCTTCCGGAGTAAAACATCCGGGAACAGCCACCGATGTGACAGAACCTGTAATTCCCGTTTCTAATCCCGGTAATTATCTTGGATCCTCCTTTGATTTCGGGGTCCATCGTTGTATGTACAGCAATACGACAAACAAAGTAGGTCAGGTGCTTGCCGCCAATGTACCGGATTACGATATTACCTATGTGCTGGGGAACTCTACAGAATATGGAGGATGCGGTGGTGCGTATGCATTTGCTTCGCTCAATGGTTCATCCAATGAAATTGTTGTTCATGAATTAGGACATTCGTTTGGAAAGCTTGCTGATGAATACTGGTTTTCCGGCTCCGGAGAATCTCCCAATAAAACGCAGACCTCCAATCCCGCTACCGTAAAGTGGAAAAACTGGGTAGGAACCAATGGAGTAGGGGTTTATTCTTTTGCCGAAAGCCCTTCCTGGTTCCGCCCTCACCAAAGTTGTGAGATGAGGTATCTGAATCAACAGTTCTGTTCAGTCTGTAAAGAAGCTATTATTGAAAAAATTCATTCACTGGTATCTCCGGTGGATTCTTATACCCCTGCCAATACTTCAGCGGTAAATGCCAATTCTAACGTAACATTTACCGTTAACGAAATTCTTCCGATTCCCAACACACTGGTTAATTCCTGGAAGCTGAACGGAACACTGCTTGCCTCAACAGCCAATGCAATCACCATTTCTCCTTCCCAGCTGAATGCAGGAAATAATACCCTGATCTTTTCTGTTAATGATAATAATCCATTGATAAAGGTCAATAATCACAGTACCGTTCATTTTACCAATGTCACCTGGACGCTGAATAAATCTTCAGCTCGCAAAATGACAGAGGTAAAAGCAGAAGAAAGACGATACAGTATTTATCCTAACCCTTCCGATGGCGAATTTTTCATCAGAGGAAAACAGGATTTTTCGGGTAATACAAGAGTTGAATTGTATGATGCTTCAGGAAAACTCATCAGAGGGAAATCTGAACTGAAAGATCGTTCAACATTGTGGATAGATATTAAAAATCTTCCGGCTGGAAGCTATCTTGTTAATGTTTATGAAAATGACGGAATGATCATTTCCCAGAAAATCATTAAAGAATAGATGGATAAGATTCAAAATAGAGTGCCGCTTGTATAAGGCGGCATTTATTGTTTGTTGACGTTTTCTGTCAGCCTCTTTTCTGCAATGGGAATCCATTCCTGATCATGCCGGAGGAGCGTTATTTTGTCAACTATGAATTTAGTTTTAAATTCTTTTTCCCTGTAAATCTCCCACGCTTTCAGGTAATTATCATAACTAAGGTTCCTGTATCCAACCGTGATGTGAGGGGTGAAAGAATAGGGAATGAAATTGAAATATTGCTTTACCCTTTCATAAAGAATATGTAGGTTTTCATTGGGTTCGGGGTGTACATAAATTACCGGATTTTTAGGATTGGGGAAACTCCCAAAACCATTTAATGTAATTTCAAAGGGAGAGAGATTGGTGTCTATTTTTTGAAAAGCAGCATGGATGTCACTTTCCAATTCAAGCGCTCTCGAAAAAGGAGGGAATAAAGTGATATGCGCATCATTTTTTAACGCCTTTGAATTTTCGTAATTCAAGGCGAGATCTTTTTTAAATGCCTTTACCTCTTCAACGATTTCCTGAGGAGGGTAAATCGCAATGAAATACATTTTTTTCATACAACAAAATACATTTTTTCTGATAAAATTTACATACATAAGAAAATTATGCATAGATTTGTAAGGTATTAAAAATATCGTCATTTGAAAAAAAACAGCCTCTATAAAGGAACACTCCAGAACATTATTCTGAAATTGCTTTCAAAAGAAGTAAAAATGTACGGCTATCAAATTACCCAGCGGGCAAAAGAGCTTACAGAAGGAGAGCTTGAAATGACGGAGGGTGCGTTGTATCCGCTGCTGCATAAATTGGAGAATGATGGAATGATCACTTCGGAGGTTCAAAAAATCAATGGCAGAGACAGAAAATATTATCTTTTGACTGAAAAAGGGAAAAAAGATCAGGCTGTTCAGGAGAATGAAATGAAAAGTTATTTGTTGAACCTAAATGCTATTTTTAATTTATGATGACTGAAACACAGGAAAATCAGGTTACAGATTATCTTATTTTTCAACAGCTTCCGCTTGACATTTTACTGGAAATTAAAGACCATATGATCTCGCAGATTTCAGATATCCGGATCAATGAACATCTGAGTTTTGAAGATGCATTTCTGAAAGTGAAAAAATCCTGGGACGGCGAATTCAAAATGGTCAGCTATCTCTTATTTTCCCCTGTAGAACTTCCTTTGATTGCCAAAAAAGTAATGAAGGAAAAATACAATAGCCTGCTGAAGAAATCTTTTTTAATAGGACTTATTTTCTTTGGGATTAACCTGCTTCTCATCTATTCTTCAAAAAATCAGGAAGAATACAAATTGTTTTTCCGATTAATGAATGGGGTGTTCCTGCTGGCACTGGTTGCGGTCTGGATTTTCAATATGAAGATATGGAAATATACAAAGGCGGACCTTAAATACAAAGGAAAATGCTTTTATACAATGTACCAAAAGAATGTGGGGCTGATGGTGATAAGTGCCGTTTCCATGATACAGGTCGTTGGAAAAAACGGACATTACGCCTATCAGTTTTTCAAAAATCAAAATACCACAGAGATCTTTGGAGTTATTGTTACATTACTGATTCCTTTTGTACTGCAAACGGCTATTATCTTTACATTACTCAATTTCTATGAACATAAAAAGTCACTGAAAAAATTGCATAATTTTCTTGAACCTTCAGTTAAATAATACACACAGGAAGCTCATTTTAAAAATAATATAATAACCCGAATGATATAGATATGATAAATACTGCGCAGGAAACTGAAATCATACAGTACCTTCTTTCAAAAAAACTGGATCAGAAGCTTTTGCTGGAAATCAAAGACCATTTTATCCTTCAGATCACCAACCTGATGGAAGAACATAATACAGGTTTTCAGGAAGCTTTTCTTCAAACCAAAATGAACTGGAGCTATGAGCTTGAAATGGTAAAAGCAGACTTACTTTCAACCAGAAAAATCTCCAGAATTGAGAAAGATATTATTCGGAACAGATTCAGAAAGATGACAGGATATGCTTTACTGAGTTCCGTGTGTTTTTTAATTGTACTCTATATAAAACCTGATCTTTATAATGAGGTGCAGATGGGAGCTTTTGCCATCATATTTGGACTTTCGGGATATAATTTTATCTTTAGAAAAATGAAGCTGTACCATTATACACAAATCAGTTTCCATCCTTTGTTGTTAAAAAACCTGTTCGTGGGGCTGGTGGTGATTGGATGTACTTCTTTCTTCTTTCAGGATTTAAAAATGGTTCTTTCCGTCATGATAAAACCTTTCTTTTTGTTCGCTACTGCTGTTCAGATTCAGCTTCTCTATTGGAATACAAAGAAAGTGAATGTTTTGATTTAAGCTGTAATAAGGTGTTTTCCAGATGATCTGTGATTTTTTTAACTTCCATGTGAGGTCGGAAAGTGGAACTCTTTCCTTTTTCTTCATTTGCAATATTGGATAAAATAATCACCGATGTTTTGGTTTGCGGATAATAAATATTCAGAGACGGAGAGCCTTTTACATAGCCGCTGTGAAAATAGCATTCAGGTTTTCCGATGTTCATCATAATTCCGTAGCCGTAACCCATTTTACCCAGAATAGCATGATGCCTTTCTGCGCTTTTAGAACTAAACTGCTTTAACGTTTCGGGTTTCAGGATCTTTCCGCTATACAGAGCACAGTTCCATTGGTGAAGATCATCTATGGTAGAAAGAATACCGCCAGCCGGAGTTCCGATGTCTTTTCCAGCCAGTCGCTTCGGCATATCGGGAACTACCTGAAAACTGTTCCCGTTGCCCAGATAAGCGCTCGCAAAATTCTTTCCTTCGAAAACATTTGCTGTAGAAGAATGGGGCATTCCTGCTTTTTTAAACAGTTCCTGAGCATTTTCATCATACGATTTTCCGGAAACGGCTTCTACAATTTTTCCCAATGCATTAAAACCGTCATTGGAATAAAAAAAATCTGAACCACTTCTGAACATCAGTTTTCCTCCAAACATATTGAGCCCTGAAGTATGGTTTAAAAGCTGGTGAATCGTGATATTTTCATACTCTTTGGTCTGAAATTCTTTAAGGTATTTGGAGGCTTTATCGGTAACATTCAATTTCCCCTGTTCCATCTGAAGAAGGATAAGTACTGCAGTGAACTGCTTGCTTACAGAACCGATGGCAAAAACAGTAGTGCTGTCCATCTTTGTTTTCGTTTTAAAATCCGAATAACCATTTTCTTTTCTGTACAGCTGAAGTGAATCTTTAAATACAGCAATACTTCCGTTGAAATCATATTTTTTAAAAACAGAATCAATCTGCTGCTCCAAAAGAGTGGTCTGGAAAGCGGTAATTGTTGAATCGATAACCGCATTTTTATTAATGGGTTGAGCAATAGCGGGAGCAGGTTCATTTTTACATGAAATTAAACCGGATATGAGAAAAATGAATAAAAGAAAGGAAGAGATTTTTTTTGTCATTTTGTGATGGGAAATAAATTTTTTACAGCATTGTCTATCAAAAATAAGAAAAACTGCTCAATGTAACAGGGCAGGAAATATGAAATATTATTGCAGATCAATGGGAAATGTTGTAATTTATTACTCGTTTTTTACAAAAGCAGTGCACAGATCATTAGTACTTTTATGAATCGTGGAAAATTTCACAAAATATTTTTTGTTCTTAAAAACGCGTTTTGGTTTTAATGAATTTAAAACGAAGTTTTCCTATCCATTATTTAAGCTTCAGATCACAGAACCAGAAAATATATTCTTCTTCCTGATCTTTACCATCGGCTTTAGGTTTAGGGTACGTTTTCTTTACCGTTTCCCCGATTTCAAACTGTACAGGTTCTTTGAAAATAGGGCCGTCGAAAGTAAACGTATGAAATTCTCCGTTTTCTCCGCATGGATCAACATTTTCAGGAAGATCACGAATGAAGTCCCGATCAATGATTCTGCCGGCAAAACTTTTATCGAGATACGTTTCATTCACACAGGTAACAACAGTTTTAAAACCAAGATCAAGAAACTCATGGATAAGCTCAGTAGTATTCTTGTTCCAGAGAGGAAATACCGCTTCCATTCCGATCGATTGCAGTTGTTCTTCACGGTATTTCCGAAGGTCTTCAAGAAAGATATCTCCAAAGATGGATTGAGTGACTCCCATGGCCTTAATTTCCGACATGGTCTTGTTCATCAGCTCCCGGTATTCCTCCATAGACGGTTCTTTGGGGAGCTCCATTTTGATTAAAGGGAGTCCCAAACTTTCAGCCTGCTTCTCCAAAAGTGAAACGTGAACGCCGTGCATAGAAATTCTCTGAAATTCTTTGTTGATACTGGTCAAAAGAGTGGTTACTTCAATACGGTTTTCCTGTAAAACTTTATAAAGGGCAAGAGCTGAATCTTTTCCACTGCTCCAGTTGAATACGGCTTTTGGTTTCATATGGCTTGTCAATTAAAAATATCAACCTTCCTGGTGATAGAAGGTTGATAGATAAGGGATAGGTAGGTATTATTGTTTTTCTACTTCTTTGATCGGAATGAATGCGCCGTTCAGATAATCAACTTTTAGTTCAAAAGGATAAGAGGCAGGGCTGGCTGCAATTAAACCACCAACTATGCCAAAAAAGACCGTAGCCGTCATCACATTTCCGGTTTTAGCAGTTCCTTTTATCTTACCGATGAGGTAAAAATCACCATCTCTTTTTTCAGTTTTTGTAAATAAATTTTCAACAGGAACGTAGAGATATGGAATTCCCTGATATACTACAGCATAGTTGTCATTTTTCTTAACTTCTTTTTCTTTACCATCCGTCATCTCATATATTTTGATGATTTTAGACGACTTTCCATAAAATTTAGGATTAACAATCTCTTTGTCAGGTTGTTGGTTTTTGAATGACTCATAATTTTTATAAAGCCCGTCTTTCAAGGTTTCCGAATTATAAAGAGCCAGTTTTTGTTTTTCAATATTGTCGAAATTCTTGATATCGTCTAAGGTGTAGTGATTGGTTTCCGCTGCTTTTTTGGAGATGTTTTTACGGATAAAATCGCTTACCATCTCACTTCCTTTCTTCATGGTCGCTTTGGTAACATCCATTGAAGAATGGTCGATGACAGAATCTATTTTATCAAGATAAGAATACGTTCCATCATCGTTCTTTGCAAATAGATAGGCCTGGAAATAGCAGTAGCCATGCTCGCTGAAAGCTCCCGTGACTTCCGCAAAGTAGAGTTGTCTCAGATACATGACGATGGTGCCTTCTTCTGTATTGGCTCCATTGATGTGTTGTAAGAGATTCTGAAACTGATCCGGTAAACTGGTCGTGGGAACTACCCTCGCTTTTGTATTGAATGCCCCTTTTTGGACAATCCCAAGAGAAGTGGTATCTATTCGGTTATCGATTAACGTAATGGTTTTATAATAACTTTTCTCCAGTTTCTGATCAGGAAGACTGATTGTAAAATCTTCTACACGCTTCTGGGAAAATAAAAAAACCGCAAGACATAAGGCAATAAGAACTTGAATTTTTTGTACTGTGTTTTTCATGGTATACTATAAAAATAGATATTTTATGTTTGCGAAAATAAAGAAATCTGGTAAATACTGAAAACAGGAATCATTTTTTAACAGTTCAAAAATAATTTCGTGTTATCAGTGTCAGAAAAAAAATACAAAAAAACCTCAAAGAAAATTCCTTGAGGTTTTAATTTATAATTGTTGATGCAGTTAGTAGTCAATAATTGTCTACGGCACTGCCGTTACATATTTCTTCTGTACTTACCACCCACTTCAAATAGGGCGTTGGTGATCTGTCCAAGAGAGCAGTATTTCACGGCATCCATCATCACGGCAAATAAATTCTGCTGATTGATGGCGGCATACTGTAGCTTTCTAAGGGCTTCCTCAGATTTATCTTCATTCGATTTCTGGAAATTATGAAGGGTTTCAATCTGAACCTGCTTTTCCTCTTCAGTAGAACGGATCACTTCTCCCGGACGAACCGTTGGCGAACCGTCTTTTCCAAGGAAAGTATTCACCCCGATGATCGGATATTCTCCTGTATGTTTCAGCCATTCGTAATGCATAGATTCTTCCTGGATTTTTGAACGTTGGTACATGGTTTCCATAGCACCAAGAACACCGCCTCTTTCTGTAATTCTGTCGAATTCTGTATACACGGCTTCTTCTACAAGGTCTGTTAATTCTTCAATAATGAATGAACCTTGTAATGGATTTTCGTTTTTAGCTAAACCTAATTCCTTATTGATAATTAACTGGATCGCCATTGCTCTTCTTACAGACTGCTCAGTAGGAGTGGTAATCGCCTCGTCATAAGCATTCGTGTGAAGAGAATTACAGTTATCATAGATCGCATAAAGTGCCTGAAGCGTCGTTCTGATATCGTTGAAATCAATTTCCTGAGCATGAAGAGAACGTCCGGAAGTCTGGATGTGGTATTTCAGCATCTGGCTTCTTTCGTCTGCTCCGTATTTGATTTTCATTGCTTTTGCCCAGATTCTTCTGGCTACACGTCCGATCACTGAATATTCAGGGTCGATACCATTGGAGAAGAAGAAAGATAAGTTGGGTGCAAAATCATTGATATCCATTCCACGGCTCAGATAATATTCCACATAAGTGAAACCGTTGGCCAGTGTAAATGCCAGCTGGGAAACCGGATTGGCTCCTGCTTCAGCAATGTGATAGCCTGAAATCGATACGGAGTAGAAATTTCTTACTTTTTCAGTAATGAAAAACTCCTGAACATCACCCATCAGTCTTAAAGCAAATTCAGTAGAGAAAATACAGGTATTCTGAGCCTGATCTTCTTTTAAAATGTCTGCCTGAACCGTACCACGAACCGTAGCAATTGTTTTAGCTTTAATTTCTGCGTAAGCTTCAGCAGGAATCACTTCATCTCCTGTGATTCCTAATAGTTTTAATCCTAAACCATTATTGGAAGGTGGTAATTCTCCGTTATATTTTGGTCTTTCTAAACCTCTGTCATCAAATTTTGCTTTTAAAACAGCTTCAACCTTAGCTTCAAGTTTGTTTTCAGCAATATATTTTTCAACATTCTGATCAATAGCAGCGTTCATAAAGAAAGCCAGCAGCATAGGAGCAGGACCGTTGATGGTCATAGAAACCGAAGTCATTGCATTCACCAGATCAAAACCTGAATACAGCTTTTTAGCATCATCTAATGTAGCAATAGAAACTCCCGCGTTTCCGATCTTACCATAAATATCCGGTGGTAAAGCAGGGTCCTGGCCATATAAAGTTACAGAGTCAAACGCTGTTGACAAACGTTTGGCATCCATTTCCGCAGAAACGTAGTGGAATCTTCTGTTGGTTCTTTCCGGCCCTCCTTCTCCTGCAAACATCCTTGTCGGATCTTCACCGGTTCTTTTGAACGGATAAATTCCCGCTGTGTAAGGGAATCCTCCCGGAAGGTTTTCCTGGCCTTTCCATTTGATCAGATCTCCCCAATCGGTATATTTTGGTAAAGAAATTTTAGGAATTCTTAAATGGGATAAAGACTCGGTTGAAGTTTCAACTTTGATTTCTTTTCCACGAACAAAATAGGAATAAAACTCAGCTTTGAAAGCTTCTTTTGTGTCATCCCATGTTTTCAGAAAATCGATATTTTCCTGTTGAAGGTCTTTTTCAGCCTTTTGATATTCAGCATCTAAAGTCTCATTGGAAAGGAAGCTTTTTACTCCTTCTATATGATACATTTTTCGGGCTAATTCAGCCTGTTTTTCAACATTGGCGTCGTATTGTCTGTTGTTTTCAACAATTTCAGAAAGATAACGAACTCTTTTTGGAGGAATGATCGTTACTTCGTCCGTCACTTCCTGCTCAACAAAACCTTGCAGATTTAATGCTGAAAACTTTTCGTTTACTTTTTCAATCAATCTGTTGAATAGTTCAGTCGTTCCGTGATCGTTGAACTGAGAGGCTTTTGTTGCATAAACCGGCATATCATCCAATGGACTTTCCCACAACAAATGGTTTCTCTGGAACTGTTTTTTGACAGCCTGAAGCGCATCTAAAGCTCCGCGTTTGTCAGATTTATTTAAAGCAACCAAATCTGCATAATCCAACATGTCGATTTTTTCCAACTGAGTAGAAGCTCCATATTCAGGAGTCATTACGTACATGGAAACATCGGCAAAATCTGAAACTTCTGAGCCGGATTGACCGATACCCGAAGTTTCCAGAATGATTACATCCGGATGAGCCAGTTTCAGTACATTCAAAGCAGAATGGATGAAAGGGGATACGGAAACGTTATTCTCTCTGGTCGCCATCGAACGCATATACACTCTCGGATCATTGATCGCGTTCATACGGATTCTGTCTCCCAAAAGAGCACCTCCGGTTTTCTTTTTTGAAGGGTCGATCGAAATGATGGCAATTTTTTTATCCGTATTGGAACGTAAGAAACGTCTTACCAATTCATCTGTTAATGAAGATTTTCCCGCACCACCAGTACCAGTGATACCGATAATCGGAATATTTAAGTCTTTTGATTTTTCGTCAATGGCTTTTACCAGTTCCGGCTTTTCGTCTGAAAAGTTTTCTACGGCAGAAATGATTTTCGCAATGCTGGTGGAATTTTCAAAATCAATTGAATCCAGATCCTCTGCAGTTACGTCTTTTCCTGTTGCGAAATCTGATCTTTTAACCAAATCATCAATCATTCCCTGTAAACCAAGTTCACGGCCGTCATCCGGAGAATAAATCCTGTCGATTCCATAAGACATGATATCTTCAATTTCTTCAGGCAGAATTACACCGCCACCGCCACCGAAAATCTTGATTTGCGGCGAGTTTTTTTCTCTCAAAAGGTCGTAGATATATTTAAAATATTCGTTGTGACCTCCCTGATATGAGGTTAAAGCAATAGCATTGGCATCTTCCTGGATCGCTGTGTTGACAACTTCCTCTGCTGATTTGTCGTGCCCAAGGTGGATCACTTCACATCCTGTTCCCTGGATCACGCGGCGCATGATATTAATCGCAGCATCGTGTCCGTCAAATAATGACGCCGCGGTTACGATTCTCACTTTGTTGATTGGAGTATATTTTTGGGTTTCCATAAAAAATCTAGAAAATTTCTGAATTTTCAAATATAATAATAAAATAAGAACCTTTTGGTTTTGTCTAATAATTTGATTTTAAGAAGGTTGTTTGAAAAGGATAGGTTGTTATTTCCCCAACTTAACAATCATTCGTTTAATAATGATCATTAAATTCTCTATTTTTGCAGAATTATATAGAGAGTATGAAAAAGGCTTTGATGTACTTTGCGTTAGGAACAGTTCTTAGTTTCCTGATCAATTATTTTTTTTACAGTTCTGAAAATGTCGGTCTGGATATCTATTATGCACTGGCTTTTGGGATTGCATGGGGAATCGCTTATTATCTGGATACCCCCAATTTTACACTCCCACAAAAATTAGGTATTTCTTTTGCGGCAATGGCTGTTTTAGTACTGATAGGAACACTTGTATTCAGCTTAGAGCTTGCCATTCCTTCAATCCTTAAATTTTCAACGGTTTTTGTAGCGTATTACTTAATTGCAAGTTTCAGAGCAAACAAATCTCTGCGCCGTTAGTGCATCAGTAAAAAGCTTACTACTCCTAAGCCTATCAATAGAAAGAGGAATAAGACATAGTTAATAATAAATAGGATAGCACCGATTAAAATAGTAAGCGCAGGATGGGTTCTGTAGGTTCTGTAGTGAGCTATAAAGAAATAGCATCCTGAATAAATCACAGCAGCTGAAATGAAAAGGATCTTCATGACGATCACAAAAGTATTCTCGTCAAAGTAGCTCAACAATTTATTCACTACAAAAATAAGTAAGGTGAGCAGCAATAAAAAAGAGAAATAATGGAGTGTAAAAACACCATGATCAAAATACCACCACTTTTTTTTGCTGTGAAATATCCACAAAAGAAAAGCAAACAGGGGAAGATATATAAAAAGAGCTTTAGGTAAATTTTGAATAGAGCTCCTGATAAATAAATCAACGATTTCACGTGGCGAATGTCCTCTTTCTTCCAATTCAAATACCTTGGCAACAAATGGACGGATCGTTTTGTATTTGTTTCCGTTTTTTTCTTCTTTCTTGTCAAAATCCTCCATAGACTGCAATCCAAAAGATTGAGTAATACTTTTACTCTTAAATACTTCTTTGAGGTCTATACCGTTTCTGTTAGTTTTGATGGTATCTCCGGTTTTAGTATCTGACAACTTAGATGGTGCCCCGTCTTCGGAAGAAATACCAATGGTAATATCGCGAGACTCCGGGATGTCTTTACGGATAGTGTCATTTTCTGAAACTGCTTTTTGAATTTCCTTTTTAAGGCTTTTCTCATTATCTGCTCCCTGTAATCCGAAATTCATATCTGCGATCTGGAATGAAATGAAAAGGAAGGTTAAGAAGCTGATGAAGATATAAAGTTTTACTGGAGGAACAAATTGAGTTCTTTTTCCTTCCAGATAGATTTTGGTAAGTCGCCCCGGTTTGAAAAGAAGATTCTTCATCGTTCCCCAGAACTGTCCGTCATAATGGGTGAAATCTTCAAAAAAATGAGTAAAGAGATAATAAAAGGGATGGCGGCTTTCGATATTTTCCTGTCCACAGTGTGGGCAGAATCTTTCTTCAACCTGATGCCCGCAGTTCAGGCAGGTTTTATCTTCTCTGATTTTTCCGTGGCTCATGAATTATAGAATATGATTTGGGAGCAAATATAAATATTTTGCTATATAAAATAGTATATCAGTAAGCTTTTGCAGGAATCTTTTAAGAAAAATTAATAAAGAAAGAGTTTAAGAATAAAACTCTTTGCTTTATCGCTTGTGTTTTTAGAATCTTCTAAATATTTTTTTTCATCGGCGATTCATTTTACAAGTTCTGTGCCAAAATTAGAACTGTCGTTAGAATCTATTAAGATGGTATTAAAATCTTAGTGAATATAGATTAAATAAAATATGTTTTTGGGTTACGAAAATTATTTGTACCTTTGCACACCCTTTTAGGGGAAAATTATGTTTAATCTTTAACTAAAACGTGTGAATACATTAAGTTACAAAACTGTTTCAGCGAACAAAGCTACTGCTAATAAAGAATGGGTTGTGGTAGACGCTGAAGGACAGCCGTTAGGAAGACTAGCTTCTACGGTTGCAAAGATTTTGAGAGGTAAGCACAAAACGAACTTTACACCTCACGTAGATTGTGGTGATAACGTTATCGTTTTGAATGCTGGGAAAATTACGCTTTCCGGAAATAAGTGGGCTGATAAGACTTACATCTGGCATACAGGTTACCCTGGTGGACAGAAGTCTATGACTGCGGCTGAACTTCAGAAGAAAGATTCTTTAAAAGTATTGGAAAAATCTGTGAAAGGTATGTTGCCAAAAAATAGATTAGGATCTGCTTTATTAAAGAACCTTTATTTATATGAAGGAACTGAGCACAAACATGAAGCTCAACAGCCTAAAACAATTAATGTTAACGAATTTAAATAATTAATTATGTCTATAGTTCACAAAATCGGAAGAAGAAAAACTTCTGTAGCGAGAGTTTATGTAAGACCAGGTTCTGGAAACATTACAGTAAACGGTAAAGATGCTGCAACTTATTTCTCTACAGACGTTATGGTTTATAAATTGAACCAACCGTTTATCCTTTCTGAGACTGTTGGTCAGTATGACGTTACCGTAAACGTATTCGGTGGTGGAAATACAGGTCAGGCAGAAGCTATCAGATTAGGTATTTCAAGAGCTTTATGCGAAATCAATGCTGAATTCAGATTAGCTTTGAAACCTGCTGGTTTACTTACGAGAGATGCAAGAATGGTGGAAAGAAAGAAGCCAGGTCAGAAAAAAGCAAGAAAAAGATTCCAATTCTCAAAACGTTAAGAATTGCGATAAGCTTAAAGCATTACGCGATAGGCTTTTTGAAAAACTTATTAAACTTTTTAACTCGCTTGAAGCTTACAGCTTAATGCCTAAAGCTTAAAGCAAATTGCCCGTTACGTTTAGCATCCAAACACTTCTCCCATCTAAAGAAGTTGTTGATTGTTTAAGAAACGGAAAGTAAACTAACAAAAACAGAAAACATGGCAAAAGCAAATGTAAAAGACCTTTTAGAGGCTGGCGTACACTTCGGTCACATGACTAGAAAGTGGAATCCAAATATGGCTCCATACATTTTTATGGAGAAAAACGGTATTCACATTGTAGACTTACATAAAACAGCAGTTAAATTAGATGAAGCTTGTAGTGCTTTAGAAAAATTAACTTCTGCAGGTAAAAAAGTTCTTTTCGTAGCGACTAAGAAGCAAGCGAAAGAAGTAGTGGCAAAACACGCTTCTGAACTTAATATGCCTTATATTACAGAAAGATGGCCGGGAGGTATGCTAACGAACTTCGTTACAATCAGAAAGGCTGTAAAGAAAATGAACCATATCGACAAAATGAAAAAAGACGGTACGTTCGAAACTTTATCTAAAAAAGAAAGATTACAGGTAGACAGACAAAGAGCTAACTTGGAGAAAAACTTAGGTTCTATCTCTGACATGGTTCGTCTTCCTTCTGCTATCTTCGTTGTAGATATCATGAGAGAACATATCGCTGTAACTGAAGCTAAGAAATTAGGTATTCCAGTTTTCGGTATTGTTGATACAAACTCTGATCCAAGAAAAGTAGACTTCGTTATCCCAGGAAACGATGATGCTTCTAAGTCTATTGATATGATCTTGAACATTGTTTCTGATTCTATCAAAGAAGGTCAGTCTCAAAGAAAAGCTGATAAAGAAAAATCTAAAGAAGAAGGAGAAAAAGTATCTGCTGAAACAGATGCTGATTTCGATGCTGAATAATTAAAGATTTTCTTTAATATAGGAAAAACGCTGGATCTTGATCCAGCGTTTTTTTATTTGTATTCAATTAGAATAGCTTGATATCACATTAATGATATAGAAACCCCGCTTTATAAAGTGGGGTTTGTATTTAATTAGAAATTTTTATCGCGTATGAAGTGGAAATAAATTTCGTAGATTGATAAGATGAGTTGCAGAGCATTCCGGATAGTCTGTAGTTTTGGTTTTTAGGAACCATTGTATAGCCAACCTTGCCGGAAGCTATCGGAATCTTTTTAAAGAAGCCATTTCCGCTTATGGTAAGAACCATATTGCATGGTGATCTGTTTTCTACGGAAACTGAAGTCTTGAGAGCAGTCGGAGAGTCTGCATTAAGAAGATCATTCAATACTTCAGCTGTTTCAGGTTTGTAGGTTTTGATAAGCTCAGCATATTCCCTTTCGGTATTGACCGCTGAAGTTGCGGAACCTGCAGGGTAATTGGTTCTTACGGGATAGCTGCTGTAGTTTGCATTACAGCTTATAATACTGAGTGAAATCACAGAGAAAAAGAGAAGCTTTTTCATACCGGTTATTTTTTTGATCTTTTCTTTTTTGAAGGTTTCACGGGTGTTACTTCTTTGTTGTCTTTTACCAGATCTTTATTCGCTTCAGGCTTGGGCGCACCCGGGTTTTCAATCACTACAAATATACTTTTTTTTATGTCCTTTTCAGAAGAGTATCTGATATCACAGACATTACTGTTAAGAGTATAATGGCCCTTATTGAGGGTAATGAAATTCTCGCCATGTGCCGGAACCGCCAGATTATGGAAATCCTTTCCTTCAATTCTCAGGACGATGTTACAATCTGAATTGTTTCTAAACAGGAGGATAGCCTCATTCCTGGTAATGTCTTCATCAAACATAGCATTGAGAAGTTTTGCCGTTTTTTCTTTGTGCTGGTCAGACGTCTCAGCAATCAGTCTTTTAAACTCTTCTGCATCATTTGAGTTTGAATTCCTCAACAACCTGTTGGGGATATCAGTGATGACAGGTCTTGCCTCCATAGGTTTGGCAGTCTGTGCGCCTTTGGTCCATTCAGAGTTTTTAAGGGCAATCAGTTTGGGCTTAAGAACGCTCCTTTTGGGATCTTCAGGATGCGCGTTCTTAAGGTATTCTTCAATTTCTGCGATGTTTACGCTTTTCAGAATGTCTTTGTGTTTTTTCTGCGCGATAGCAGAACCCGTAATCAGGAAAAAGAGGAGGGTCGTTAAAATTTTTTTCATCAATTTGTTGTTTTTATTTCATCAGCTTATCCTGAATTTAATATAAGTTATTGTTTTTCCTTTCGCCGAAAAAAGCTCTTCGTAATAAGTTTTTATATCTCTCAGGTGTTCTGTGTTGGGATCATATTCAGGAGCACCGTAAATGTCGTGATGAGCAGAAATTATTTCGTAGCCTGCTCCCTGTAAATAGCCTAATGTATAGCCGTGAAGGAACTCCGAATCCGTTTTTAAGTGGATAATTCCACCCGGTTTCAGAAATTTCTTGTATCGCTCTAAAAAGTCAGGATGAGTCAGTCTGTGTTTTGTACGTTTATACTTGATCTGAGGATCAGGAAAAGTGATCCAGATCTCGTCCACTTCATTTTCAGCAAAAAAATGGTCTACAAGTTCGATCTGTGTTCTCAGGAATGCTACATTATTCATGCCGCTGTCCACCGCTTCTTTAGCTCCGAACCAGAATCGGGCCCCCTTAATATCTATTCCTATGAAGTTTTTTTCAGGGAATGTTTTGGCCAGTCCTACAGAATATTCTCCTTTGCCACAACCCAATTCCAGTACAATTGGATTGTCGTTCTTAAAGAAATCTTTTCTCCAGTTTCCCTTCAGCGGAATACCGATTAAAGCTTCTTCTCTTGTAGGTTGGATAACATTTGGTAAAATCTTGTTTTCAGCGAATCTTGCTAATTTATTTTTGCCCATCGAGTCATTTATAAAATCCCGCAAAAATAGCGAATTTTACATAGACTACCTTGTCTTTTAAACATAAAAGGCATGTACTGAGTGTATTTATATTGGGTTTATGGTGTTGCAGAACTTCCCAAAGCTACCATGATGGCTTTTTCAATCGTTTTTTGCGATGCATACTGTGCCCCGCAGACCAGACTGGTAAAAAGATACTGCCCTTTATCTATAACGATTGAGCTTTCACCGTGGGCAGGAACGGCAAGCCTGTACTTTGTAGTTCCAACACCTTCCATTCTCACAATGATATTGCAATCGGATTTATTCTGAATAAGGATGATACTTTCCTTACTGTTGGGATCATTGTCAAATAGAGAGTTTAATATTTTTACTGTTTTGTTCTTGTGTTCTACCGGATTTACGGCCATCAGCATATTGAATTCTTCGGCTTCTGCATTGGGAACTGCAGCGTTCGCAGAGGTGTTGACTACAAAGGCATTTTGAGCTGTACTTGGAGTATAGACTACAGTGGATTGTTTAGCAGCAAGCTCTGCTTTGTATTTGGCGATTTGTTTCTGTTTGATAATTGCATTCATCTCGTCGAAGCTGATCTTGGTAGAAGGTCGTCTTTTGAGAAGGGCAAGCATTTCCTGCATATCTTTTACTTTTTGGTCAGCAGGATGAGCCTCTTTAATGTATTGCGTCATCATTTCCATAACCCGCGGTTTTAGTACTGACCTGCGTGGGTCCTCAGGATGAGCATCCCTTAGGAAAGCATTGATCTCGTAGATGTTTTTACTTTTTAAAATATTGCTGTAGTCCTTTCCCTTTTTTTGGGCAGACAGACTCATAAATAGAATGGAAACAAAAAATAAAAGTAATTTTTTCATTGACAAAATATTAAATAAGGATTTGGTGTTCTCTCTTAATTTGTGTTTAGCCAATTAGTTTTCTCTATAATAACGACGTACAGCTATTTTTATTTTAAACACTTAATTGTGATAGGAAATTAAGCATATTTTAAATAAAAAAGAAATGTACACTATAAATTTTAAATAGTGTATCTTTTTTTAAAGACTTTGATATCGGAAGATTATTTAATAACCTCCTGAAGATTTGAGGTTTTAAGCCTTTTCTGGTAGATGGGAAGGTATTTTTCGATTGGAATTTTTATCGCTTCAAAATTACCTGCGAGTACATATGCCTCGATATTTTCTGAGGTATAAACAAACTGAAGAAAATTGTCGATCAGGTTTTCCGGAATCTTGAACTTCGCGAAATAATCCTTCCCAAGATAATTTTTGATCTGGGATACTGAATTATTCATTCTTTCGTAAGCCATATAACGCTGCTTTTTCTTCCGGTCTCCCGAAAGGATGTCATAGATGCTTTCCAGGCTGAAAGTAAGACCACCGTCCCTCAATCCTGCCACCGGAAGTTCTGGAGACGTTCCGTCGCCTTTAGGTTCAGGTAAGCCGATTACTTTTTTTATTGCCAGTGCTTTATCCACTTTGCGTATAGAATTTACATCATACCTTAAATTTCCGGTAGGTTTGAAACGGGTCAGTACAATTTCCTGGATCTCGTAGTACGCAATCTTTAATTCAATTAAATTTTTCTGCTGTATCATCTGAGGGGTCAGTTTTACATCTTTTCGTTCCGTGACAATAGAGGTAAAACGGATCACATCGCCTGGAGCTGCAGGGATGTTATAAGTGCCGTTATAATCGGTAAGTACGGTTTTCTGGGTATTCAGATTGGTTACATAAACCTGATTAAGATACAAGATTGAGTTGTCTCTTAAAAACACCTCTCCTGAGTAGATCTGTGCACTGACTTTTGCTAGAAAAACCAGCATCAAAAGGGTAATTAGCTTCTTCATATAATTAGGGCAAAATTACGTAGAAATACAGCAATTTATACCGATTAAGATAATGATCTCAGGTTAAAGTTATATTAAACTTTAATACCAAACTGTTAATGAATGTTATAAACGTACAACAATGAGAAGAATACCGGTAAATATAAACGGACAATCAGTCATTATTTATGTTTTACCAGCAGCCAGCTTGTATATTTTACAGAGGTAGAAGTACCATATTCAACCCAGCTGATAAAATACCAGTACGTAGCCGTAGGTACAGGTCTTCCTCCCATTCTTCCATCCCATATGTATCGGTTGTCCGGGCTTCCTCTGAAAATTTCAGCACCATACCGGTCGAATATTCTGAATTCAAGATTGGTATTGCTCATTAAAGCAGAGTAGTCGATCTGTTCATTATGTCCGTCACCGTTGGGAGTAATGGTATTGATCAGATTGATGATAGCGAAAGGTCTTGTTATTTCCTCACATAATTTTGAGTCTCTTACAAAAACTTTATGAGGGCCTCTCGGTACATTGTTGAAAATATTGGAACTCTGCCAGCTTACTCCATCCAGAGAGTACTCATAAGGTGGTGTTCCGCCACTTGCTCCAACCGTTACTGTCGTTCCGTTGATCTCTATTGAGGTGATCATTGGTGTAGGTGATTCCGTAACAATCACAATCTGTCTGTAAACACAACCATTGAATGTAAGCTCTACCCAGTAGCTCCCCGCCGGAACATTGGAAATAGAGGGTGAGGTAGCTCCTGTACTCCATAAATATTTTTCAAATCCAGGTCCTGCATCTAGCGTTGTCGTGGCTTTAGGACAAATAACCTGGTCTTTTAAGAGATCAGACTTCTTAGGTATTTTGATTGTAATTTTAATGGATCCCACTTCAGGACAAACACCGTTTTTCTGAAATCTGATATAAAAAGTCTGTGTTCCTGTAACATTGACTGTCCCGGATAGAGGAGCATTGTTATTTTGGGCATCAGCCTGAGTTGCATGAAACGTATAAGTAACATTAGGATCTATGGTAAACTGTGGGATAAACTGAGCTAAGTTGGCTGCTTTTATTCCATCCAGATCATCATCACAGACATTGGCAGCAGCAGCTTTTGTGATCAAAGTAATTCTGGCTCCAATACTGAACTGTAAAGGTTTTACCACCACAGCACATCCGTCCGGGGACTCTACCCTGATGTAAATTGTTGTTGTAGCGGTATAGCTCCAGTTGTTGGGAAGGGTATTGGCATTTCCGGCATTAGCATCAGCAAAGGTTGCGTAATATCGTACGTTGATAAAATAGCCAGGGTTATTAAGTACAATACCGGTTATATTGGAAAGTATGACCGTAACTGTTCCGTCCAGGTTGTCATCACAAAAAATGCCGTTGTAATTATTAAGAACTATCGCCAGATTGTACAGGGAAAGTGTGATCTGAGCAATACTTTTACAGCCTAAATTATTTTTCACCACAGCATACACAATAGTGCCGTCGGGTGCAGTATATGAATTTGTTGTTGTGATAAGTGCTCCGGGGTTTTCTGTCTGGGCATCCACCAGAGTAGGATAATACGTAATGTTTACCGGTGAGTTATTGGTTACATTGGCGGACGTAAGATTAAATGTTCCTTGCCCATTAATGTTACAGGCATGCAATGTAATATTGTTAACCGTAAGCGCAAGAATATTGATGTTAACGGTTACCGTTTCACAATCTGGAAATACAGGATCGTTTCCACAGAAGGTATAGGAAAAACTATCTGTTCCGGTAGTTCCTGGTGTATTAACAGTATAGGTAATAATTCCGGTTACTGGATTTACAGCGACAGTACCTAACGCCGGAGGCGTAACAATAGCCACTGTAGAAGTTACAGGAGTCTGTGGGGAGTCTGTAAAGGCTGGCGTGATCGTTTGGGTGGTACATACATTATAGGTTGATGTAGTAAGCTTTGTACAGTTGAGTACTTTAAACTGTTCTGTCACTAAAGGGGCACACCTTCCCATAGTCACCGAACAGGTGTAATATCCGGACTGTGCAGGGCTAATGGATGATGCGGTAGCTCCCGGAATAAGAGTTCCGTTCATATACCACTGGTACGTGTCATAAATAATCGGGTCTACTGTAAGCACTATGCCTGGGGCACAAGTTCCTCCTGATCTTAAAATAACAGGTTGCGTAGGAAAACCTGCGAAAAATCCGCCATAACCTACCGCGTCACTTCCTGCATTAATTCCTGCCGTAATGGCTTTGTCAGAAATCACGGTGATCGTTCCGGTTACATTGGGAATACCGTAGGTAACCCAGCTGTTGGTCCCTGTCATGTTGAACGGGCCGGTGGTTGGCAGTGGAGTGGCTCCATTTACTGTAACATTTGCTCCTCTTTCTGTGATCAGGTTGAGTTTTGTGGGGATATTAAGAATTCCGGAAGGGTTAGCATTGGAATGAACAAAGTTTTCATTAATAAAACCCAATTCATTGATCTGTTTTGGAAGATAACAATTCAGTGCCGGGATAAAATTAAATCCACCTGTTGCTACTTCACTTCCCGAGGCGGAATCTCCGGCCAGGATCTGGTACACATACGCATTCTTAGAGGTCTTTAAATAAAGATTATAATGACTGAGCCCCTGGGCTTTATATTTTGAATCAGAAATTACATAATATTGTCCCGCATTTAAGGTGGTCAGAGGAGGAATTTCATCGTTGACAAAGATCTGGGTATTGTCCTCCGTGGCAATGACGAGGGCTCCTTCCATATTGGAGCCAATCGTTCCGTTTCCTTTTACCAGAGCAAACTCAGTTCCCAGTCTCTCTACCGGAACGGCTTGATCCATAAGAATATCAGAACTCGTAGGGTAGTTGCCTGCATACTGGCCATTAAAATTTCCGTTGGTGACATTGACGGGTTTAGTGGCAGTAATCTTGGCACCGATGAAGGCATCAGAGTTTCCGGCAGACGAGCCTATACCGTCCATAATATAAGACTGACCTTTATTGAGGGTAAAGGTCATAATAGGATTTGTGGCGCCCGTAGTTCCGTTTGAAAACTGGGCTGCTGGTTTATATCCGCTTACGGTAACTACAGTATTGTCTTCTGTGGCAAGAACGCTGGCCATAAAATTTAAAATAGGATTTCCAACCGTAATGGGGGCGTTGGCAACGTAAAAGTTTTTTCCGGTGGAAGGTATTCCTTTTGAAGTAATGATCTCAGCATGATTAAGGACGGAAAATCTCAAGTTAGCATAAAAAGGAAACTCTGCTTTTAAATATAATCCCTTGGAAGTAGGTGTAAAAAGATCAGTCTGATTGGTCGTAATGATATAATTTCTGAGTACATCAAATTTTTGAGGATTGTTTTTACTGATATTTACAGTGCCAATAAGCACATTATTATTGTAAATACTTACCGGGAAAGTTGTTGTCCTGTTGGTAGATAAGTATAATTTCTGATACGGATTGGGACTTCCACTCCTGTCCATCATAGGCGCAAACCAGTGTTCTCTGTCCAGCTGGGCCAAGGTAAAGGTGAAAATACAAAATATAAATAGAAAAGATAAAATTTTCTTCATTCAGTGGAGGGGTTTAACACAAATTTAATAATAAAATGTATTCATTCCCTGAAAAAGTAATAAAAAAACCGCGATGTTAAAATCGCGGTTTTGAAATGGATGGTGTTACGTGTTTATTCTCTGCTTTTGACAAGGATCCATCCGGTATATTTTACAGCGGTCTGCTTGCCGGAAGGTTCATTCCACCGGATCTCAAACCAATAGTTTCCGGTAGAAACTCTTTTGCTTCCGCCTAAGGTTCCGTCCCATTTATAACCATTGGTTTTATCCCCCTGGAATATTTTACTTCCATATCGGTCGAAAATAGTAAACTCCAGATTCTTTTTGCCTGATAATAAAGAGTAATCCAGGACGTCATTCACCCCGTCATCGTTGGGGGTAATCGCATTGATCAGATTAGGAATAGTAATTTCCACTTTTACAGGTTCGCAATTATAACTGTCTTTTACATACACCTCAGGAGTGCCTCTGGCGACGTCTGCAAATATATTGGAATCCTGCCACTGGATATTATCCAGAGAATATTGATAGGGAGGGTTTCCGCCTATTGCATATACCGTCACTGTCGTGTTTGAAATCTCAATATTAGATACAACCGGTTGCTCTGACGCATATACCTTAACAGTTTGAAGGGTGATACAGTCTCCTGTTTTCAGCTTTACCCAGTAGTTGCCTACTCCTGCATTTTGAATAGTTTGTGTTGTTGCCCCGGTGCTCCATTCATACCCATTGAATCCCGGACCTGCGTCCAGTGTTGTTTTATCCTCGACACAGATAATTTTATCCACCAGAACAGCCGATTTTACAGGAGGCAGAACGGTCAGTGTAACTTCTGCAATTCTGTAGCATCCGTTAGCATTGATCACTTTTACATAAGCTACTCCAGTGGGAGCAATATAATTGGTGGGATTTAAAATCTCATTGGTGCTGTTATCTGCATCTGTTGGAGAGGGATAATATTTTTTGGTAACTCCCGGCTGCATTGTGACAGAGGCATTCGTTAAATTGAACAATCCGGTAGCCTGATTAGCTTCTAGAAAGCATGTTCTTAGAGAAGCATTGTTAACAATGGGACTTTCTGAAACAGTTAAATTCAGGGTCACTTGCTCGCAGTCTGTAAAATTAGGATTGTTTCCACAGAATTTATAAACAAAAGAATCAGGTCCAACATAGTTGAAAGCAGGAGCATAGCTGATAACACCAGTAACAGGATCAATGACAGCATTGCCATTAACTGGTGGGGTAATGATGGTTACGGTACCTGGAACCACGGACTGGGTAGAATTTGTAAACGTTGGAACAATCAACTTAACCCCGTCACATACAGTCTGGTTTAATGTAGTTTCTGTAAGACAGGTATATACTTTATAGACAGGCGTTATAATGGGAGGACAAGAACCCACTGTTATTTTGACAGTATATTCTCCAGATTGAGTAGGTGTATAAGAATTGCTTACTGCTCCTGTAATGGGAACATTGTCTTTATACCATTGATAAGAATCAAAACTGTCATCTAATTCCAGGACAATTCCCGGAATACAGTCTCCGGTTTGCTTGGCAATAACAGGAATCGAAGAAAATCCAGCAAAATATCCTCCATAACCAACAACACCACTTCCACCGGAGATCCCTGCAGTGACAGCTTTTGAAGAGGTGATGGTCATATTTCCCGTAACGTTCGGTACAGAATAAGATACCCATGATGAAGTTCCCAATACCGGATAGGGGCCCTGAGCGGCTGGAGGAGTTCCTCCGTTTACGGTAACGGCAGCACCTGTCTCTGTAAGGATATTGAGTTTAACATTATTGGTGGTAGGAGGTAAGATATTAATATTTCCTATTTCATCAATTTTTCTTGGAAGATAGCAGTTCAACGGAGGAATATAATTGAACCCGATCGTAGCATTACTCGTTGCAACGCCTGCTAATAGCTGGTACACGTAAACATTTTTCGTTGTTTTAATGTACATATTATAATGGTTATTGCCCTGATTGATATAATTGGTATTGTTCAGCTTATTAACCCTGTAGCTTTCTCCCTCGCTTAGTGTAATTGCCGGGGTGGCTCCATTATTAATGAATACCTGGGTACCGCCTTCAGTAGCAACAATCAAAGCGTCTTCCATTCGTTCACTAATGTCTCCGTTTCCTTTTACAAGAACAAATTCATTTCCCAGTCTGTCTACTGGTACGGACTGGTCCATTACAATATCAGATCCGTCAAAGATAGAACCTGGGGGAATGATTGCAAACTGGCCGTTGAAATTTCCGTTCGTCACAGAAATAGGTTTGTCAGCCTCTATTTTGGCCCCGATGAAGCCTTCTTTATTTCCGGCCTTATCACCAATTCCTTCAATAATATAGGATTGACCTTTATTAAGAGTGAATGTTAAACTGGGATTGGTTACCCCTGTCCATCCGTTGGTAAATATGACGTTGTCAGAATAATCTGAAACGGTAACCACCGTATTGTCTTCCGTAGCCATAATACCGGTCGTGAAATTTAAGGCAACAACCGGGTTTTCTATAGGGGAAACTACCGCATAAAACTTTTTACCGATTCCTGCTTTTCCCTTAGAGGTTAAAATTTCACCATGGCTGGTAACAGAAAATCTGAAGGTTGCGAAATAAGGTTTTGTTCCTTTTGTGTAAAGCCCCTTGTTTACAGGAACGAACAGTTCAGAAATATTGCTTGTGATAATGCTTCCCAAAGGAATCTGAAAGGTCTGGGGAGCTCCTTTAGCAACGTTTACTGTTCCAAGAAGGGTATTGTTGCTGTAGATTTCTACAGGGAATGGAGTGGTAGAGTCTGTTGAAAAATAAAGGGCCTGTTGAGGAGAACTTACATTGGAGCTTCGGGCCGCCATCGGGGCAAACCAGTGTTCTGTGTCTCTTTGCGCAAAAAGGGGATTAATAGCTGTCAACAGCAAAAGAAAAGTAAGTAAAAATATTTTCATTTATTTGGGAATTAGGATTCCCGCAAAAATAGGAGAATATTTAATGTGGTATTATAAAATGTTTAAAAAATATGGATTTTAGATTAAAAAAAAACCGCGATTTGAAATCGCGGTTAAATATTTATAGTCAGAATGGATTATTCAATGTTTTTAACTAAAATCCATCCGGTATACTTAATCGGAGTTTTTTCTTTATTGGATTCATTCCAGTTGATATGATACCAATAGGTTCCGGTAACCAGTTTTTTGTCATAGTGTCTTCCGTCCCATTTGTAATTATTGAATTTGTTTCCGGTGAAGATCATGTTTCCGTATCGGTCATAGATGACAAAAGTAAGGTTTTCTTTGTAGGCTAATTCACTGTAGTCTATAAAGTCATTTTTGTTATCACCGTTAGGAGTTATTGCGTTGATCAAATTCGGAATTGTTACTTCTACGGTTGTAGGATCACAATTATAAACATCTTTTACATAGAATGTATGCTGCCCTCTTGTGAGACCTGTAAATATATTAGAGTCCTGCCAGTTTGTTGGGGTATCTACTGCATATTGGTAAGGAGCTTTTCCTCCGTTTACAACCACTGTAGCTGTAGTATTTGAAATTTCAATCTTGGTAATGACAGGATCTTCAACTTTTCTTACTCTCACGATCTGCGTCAGAAAACATCCGTTTTTGCCCAGAATTACAGTGTATTCCCCAATTCCTACATTCTGGATAGCAGGTGTTGTAGCCCCTGTATTCCATTGGTAAGAATCGTATCCCGGACCTGCATCCAGATTTGTTTTGCTGTCTGCGCAGATAAACTGATCCACAAGAATTGGTGATTTTTTGATTGGCAGAGGGATCAATTCAATTTTTGCGTTGGCCGTACATCCTTCGTTGGTCGTTACTTTTACATAAACGAATCCGCCGGCAGATGGATAATTAGCTAGAGTGGTAATCTCATTGGTTCCTGCATTAAGATCAGCCATCGACGGATAGTATTTTTTTACTACCGGATTATAGTCAGTAACGCTAGCTTTGGTAAGATCAAAATAAGCATACGGATCTACATCATACTGACATGCTTTGATGATAGCATCTCTCACTACAAAAGGAACAACCGTAAGGTTTAAGGTAATTTGTTCACAGTCTATAAATTCAACACCATTTCCACAGAATTTATAAACAATCTGGTCCGCCCCATAGTAATTGGTTGTAGGGGTATAGGTGATGGTTCCGTTTGAATTCACCACGGCAGTACCATGGGCAGGAGGGGTAATAATAACCAGTGTTCCTGGTACTACAGTCTGTGTTGAAGAGGTAAATGCAGCAGTGATCACCTTAGTGGCACAAGCATTCAATGTTTGTGTTGTCAGTTTTAAACAGCTAAATACCTTATAAATCGGGGTTGTAACAGGCGGACATGTTCCCATGGTTACTTTTACCGTATAGTTTCCGGCCGTTGCAGGTGAGAATGTATTGGCCGTGGCTCCTGTGATCGCTGTTCCGTTTAAGAACCACTGGTAGCCTTCGTAGCTATCATCTACCTCAAGTATAATGCCTGGTGCACATTCTCCGGAACGTTTAGCAATGACCGGGATGGATGAGAATCCGGCGAAGTAGCCTCCGTATCCTACAGCACCACTTCCTGCAGAAATACCTGCAGTAACGGCTTTAGTAGAGGTAACGGTAACGTTTCCTGTCACGTTGGGAACAGAGTAAGACACCCATGCTGTAGTTCCTGTCACAGTGAAAGGTCCCTGAACGGTTGGTGCAGGTGCTCCGTTTACGGTAACATTAACAATTGCTCCGGCTTCAGTAAGTACATTTAATTTAACATTTTTTGTACCACTTGAGCTGCTTTCAGGAAGTTGATTGATCAATCCTATTTCGTCAATTTTTCTTGGTAAGAAACAATTCAAAGGGGGAATATAATTGAATCCTTCTGTTGCTGTACTGTTGGGAAGACCAGCCAGAAGCTGATACACATAGGCATTTTTAGAAGTTTTGATATGCATATTAAAGTGCGAACTCCCCTGGTCTATATATGGGAATACATAGCTGCCACCTGCTCCCTGGCCTACTCTATACCATTGTCCTTCATTCAGGGTTTGAACAGGAGTAGTAGATCCGTTAAGGTAAACTTGTGTATTATCTTCGGTCGCAATGATTAATGCATCCTCGTCGCCGTCATTGTCGTCTCCGTTTCCTTTTACAAGAACGAATTCATTTCCCAATCGGTCCGTAGGAACAGACTGGTCCATCACAATGTCAGAACCTGCCGAGCCGGCAGAAGACGGAAGCGCAAACTGTCCGTTAAAGTTTCCGTTTGTAACTGATATCGGTTTATTGGATTCTATCTTTGCGCCAATAAAACCCGTGGCATTCGTTCCGGTATTATCGCGGCCCTCAATGATATAAGCTTGTCCCTTATTAAGGGTAAATGTCATCGTTGGGGTTGTCGTTCCTGTAGTACCGTTGGTAAACTGTAATCCTGAACTATATCCTGAAACGGTAACCGTTGTATTATCTTCAGTCGCTAAAACTCCGGCTGTGAAATTTAAATATGTAATAGATTGCCCTGTCATTGGAGTCGAAGCGGCATAGAATTTTTTTCCGATTCCTGCTTTCCCCTTAGAGGTTAATATTTCTCCATGGCTGGTAACACTAAATCTGAAATTGACGTAATATGGTTTTAAACCTTTAGTGTAAATTCCTTTACCAACAGGTTTAAACATATCAAGGGGTTCCATTGTAATCATGGTAGCAGTTGATATGTCAAACACTTTAGGGTCACCTTTCATGATCGTAACCGTCCCAAGCAATGCCCCGTTACTATATATTTCCACAGGAAACGGGGTTACAGAATCCGTAGAAAAATATAAAGCCTGTTTGGGACTTATCAATGCAGATGGTTTTGCCGCCATAGGGGCGAACCAGTGCTCCGTATCCCTTTGTGCAAAGACGGTATTAATTGATAAAAGAAGTAATACTAAGCTGAGTAGAAATCTTTTCATGTGTGTGGAATTAGGATTTCTACAAATTTAAAATAATATTTGAAATAGTATTAAATAAATATAACAAAAGTTAAAAATTAATCACGATTTTTAATTAAAAGCCATCCCGAATATGAAACTGGTAATTTCGTGTCAGGTTCTGTCCAGGTAATTACATACCAATAGGTTCCTGTAGGAAGACTTCTTCCGTTGGCCTTACCATCCCATACGTAATTCTTATCGGAAGACTTATAAACAGACGCTCCGTAGCGATCCGCTACCTCAATTTTCACATTCTGCTTGATCCTTAGATCAGAATAATTAAGAACATCATTGAGTCCGTCACCGTTAGGGGTAATGGCATTAACAAGATTCAGGACCAAAAATTCCTTGGTCACCGGCATACATCCGTCTGAGCCCAGTACATAGACCTTATGGATACCTCTTGAAAGATTCATGAAAACATGGGAAGACTGATAATTCATTCCATCCAGAGAATATTGATAAGGAGCAGTTCCTCCCGTCACATAGACTGTCGCAGTAGAGCCTGAAGTATCTACCCTTGTAATGGTTGGAGCCTGAGCCGTTGTTACACTTACCGTCTGGCGGTATACACATCCATTGGACCCAAGATCTACATAATAATTTCCCGCACCTACGGTGATACTCTGCGTTGTTGCTCCGTTGCTCCATAGATAAGATGAGAAGCCAGGTCCTGCATCCAATACTACTTTTTCATCTGAGCAAACCACCTGGTTGTTGAGTCTGTTAGATTTTTTAGGTGTTTTTAAATTAAGTTTTAAAGTTCCGGTAGCCGGACATGCCGTATTGCTTTGAAATCTTACATAATAAGTATGGACCGAAGTAATATTCTGAGTAGGGGAGATTGCGTTGGTTCCTGCCTGCGCATCAGCCAGTGAAGTATGGAATGATAAGATCACCGAAGGATCTGCAGTAAATAAATTTTTATAATCATTAAGATTGGCAGATTCAGATCCGCTGAGGTCATTATCGCAGACATCCGCTGTCACAGAATTGGTGATTAATGTAATTTTATTTCCAATGGTAAAATTGATCTGTCCAAGTGCTGCAGGACAGTCCCCTATGTTTGGGGTTACTCTTACATAAACGGTTGTATTGGCATTATAAGTCCAGTTAGCGGGAAGGGTGTTGTTATTTCCTGCAGTAGCATCTGCCTGAATGAGGTAATATTGTACGGTGAAATTGGCTGAATTGCTTACAATCTGGGGAGTTACAGTGGTGAAATTTACACTGATGATTCCGTCAAAATTATCATCGCAGAAGCTTGCGTTAAAATTACTGGTGTTCACATTAGGTGAAGGATTCAGGGTTAAGATGATCTGTGCTGCCTTAGTACATCCAAAGGCTGAGGTTACGTTAGCATAAATGGTTCCGGCAGGACCTGAATAGGTGGCAGGACTTGTAATCTGTCCGGTTAAATTAGCATTGGTATAATAAGTTGCTGTCGTCCCAGTATCCGGACTTAAAATAGCGGTTGTGAGGTTAAAAGTTCCGTTTCCACTGGCATTGGCGCATGAAGAAAGATTAGCATTCTGAGTTTGAAGAACATCAATATTCATTACCACTTTGAAATACTCAAAATCAGCCGGGTTTCCGTTTCCATCAATATAATAAATGAAAGAATCTGTAGTATCCGTTGTAAGTCCGGCATTAGGAGTATAAGTGATCTGTCCGGTTGTAGGATTTACCGTAGCTGTACCATTGGTTGGCTGAGAAATAATACTTGTATGTGAAGGAACAATGGCCTGCGTAGAGGTCGTGAAAACAGGAGTGATCACTTTGGTATTACATGATCCGATATTGTATGTTGTTGTAGAGATCGGAGGACATAATGTATATTGGTATTCGGAGGTTAATCTGGATTCACAGTTATTTTTAGTGATATAACAGGTGTACGTTCCTGCCCCGTATAATTCGGGATTGATAAAATAAGAGGTCGCTCCTGGAATGAGAACACCATTGAAATACCATTGGTAGGCATCATAACTGTTGTCTACTTCAAGACGAATCCCTGCGTAGCAGTCTCCTGTTTTTGTAATGGCTGGGACTGAAGAAAATCCGGCGAAATAACCTCCGTATCCTACAGACCCATTTCCTGCTGCTATTCCTGCAGTGACAGGTTTTGTAGAGTTGACAGTAATATTTCCGGAAACATTCATAACAGAATAAGTGACCCACCCTGGATTTCCGGTTACAGGATAAGGACCTGTAGCTGCCGCAACCGGATTACCGTTGAGTGTTACCGCAGCACCTGCCTGTGTGATGATGTTAAGTTTGGTATCGTAGTAGGTAGTTCCGATTCTGTTAATAAAGCCTAATTCATTGATTTCTTTTGGCAGGAAGCAGCTTAAAGGCGGGATAAAATTCATTCCTCCTGTCTGATACACCGTACTTCCGGAAGTTCCGGCGAGAAGCTGGTATACGTAAACGTTTTTGCTGGAAGAGATGCTCATATTGTAATTTCCATTCCCCTGATTGATATAGCTGTTTCCTTCGATCATATAATATCCACCTGCATTAAGGTTAACGCCAGGTAAAGGATTTCCGTTGACAGTAAGGGTCGTATTATTTTCTGTAGCAATGATCAGGGCTTTTTCCATCCCCACAGTAGCCGGGCCATTTCCTTTTACCATGACGAAATCTTTTCCTAATCTGTCTACAGGAACAGCCTGATCCATCAGGATGTCTACATTGCTATTATTCTGGGTAGTATAAAGACCGTTGAAGTTTCCGTTCGTGACTGATACCGGTTTGTTGGCAACAAGCTTTGCGCCTAATAATCCTTTTCTGTTACTTGCTCCCCCCATATCGCTTGTGACATCAATGATGTAAGATTTTCCTTTGTTGATGGTAAATGTTCTGGTAGGCATGACGCTGCCGTCTGAGAAAACAACATCAGAATTATATCCGGATAGGGTAATAGTGGTATTGTCTTCCGTAGCAGTAACTCCTAGGGTAGAATTGACATAATCTTTAGGGAAAGTGGTAGGCGCAGTCCCTATGAAAAAAGTTTTTCCTATCCCGGCCAATCCTTTCGAAGTAATGATTTCAGCCTGGTTGGGAACTGAAAACCTGAAGTTGGCAAAGAATTTTTTAATTCCTTTTACATGCAGGCCCATTGAATTCTGGGTAAAAAGCTGGTTGGCTGTGGAAGCAATCATATAATTGCTTGGAACGGTAAGTTGTACGGGATTTCCTTTGCTTACCTGTACGGTAGAAAAAACAATATTGTTATTGGAAACCTGCACAGAAAACGGAACCGTCTCGTTGGTTGACAAATATAAATAACATTGCGGAGATCCCTGAAGGGAACTTGCTGACATAGGAGCAAACCAGTGTTCATTATCTAATTGTGCATTAACGAGTAAACAAAGAAAAGTGCAAATAGCTAGTAGAAATTTTTTCATGCTTTATTATAAGGGGCAGCAAATTTAAACATTAATAATCTATTTTCACCTTAAAATATTTCACAAATAGGCACTTATGATTATATTGTTGAAGATTTAAGATTCACGTCATATTGGGTTAACAGCAGCGGATGATCCCATAAAAAAATCCCGGTGAAATATTCACCGGGATTCCGTATTATTTTTTGAAAGATAATTAAGCTAAGCTTATTCTTACAAATCCTGTTACTTTAAGGTCTGCGTTAACAGATTTTACATAGTCAGCAACAGAGATACTTCCGTCTTTGATGAAAGACTGGTGTACCAATGTGTTGTCCTTGTAGAATTTCTGCATTTTACCTTTAAGGATGTTTTCGATAATGTTTTCAGGCTTCCCTTCTTTTATAAGAAGTTCTCTTTCGATCTCTAGTTCTTTATCGATTGTTTCCTGAGAAACTCTTGTTTCGTCTAAAGCGATAGGGTTCATTGCAGCAACCTGCATAGAAACAGATTTAGCAGCTTCGTCAGCTCCGTCTACTTTAGCAGAAAGGGCAGTGATAGCAGCGATTTTGTTTCCAGCGTGGATGTAAGCTCCCAAGAATGGTCCTTCGATTCTTTCGAAAGCTCCGATCTCGATTTTCTCACCGATAACTCCTGTTTGCTCGATTAATTTTTCAGCAACCGTAAGTCCGTGGAAATCTGTAGCTAAAAGCTCTTCTTTAGTAGCAGCAAAAATAGCCATTTCAGCTAATTCGTACGCTAGTTCAATGAATGCTTCATTTTTTGCAACGAAGTCAGTCTCGCAGTTTAGAGAGATAACAACACCTAAAGTGTTATCCTCGTTTACTCTAGCGATTACCGCACCTTCAGAAGATTCTCTGTCAGCTCTGTTAGCAGCTACTTTCTGTCCTTTTTTTCTAAGGATATCTACTGCTTTTTCGAAGTCTCCTTCTGCTTCAACTAGAGCTTTCTTGCAGTCCATCATACCTGCACCTGTTTGGTTTCTTAATTTCGCTACGTCTGCAGCAACTGGTGTATAAGACATAATATGTATTATTTTTTTTATTTAAGATTAGTAATAATTTTTAGCTTACTTTTAGAGCAGGGCAAAGATAATGATTTTAATGATAAACTAAAAAATGACTTTTCACGTTATTGATATATTTAATACTATTTTAAAGACTTGATTAATGAAAAAAATCTTTCTACTGATATTTCTATGCATTTTTACACTAGGTTTTTCACAAAAAAAGAAGAAATCGAAATCTAAGGCTGTCGTAGAAAAAGAAACAATCATCATCTATACAGAGCAGGATGCAGAGGCTTCAAAAGAGGCGAGAGTCATTGCCGGTTTCCTGAAACAAAATCCCGGACATGCCAAATCAGATTACTTTAAAAGAAAACTGATCGATATGATCATGGCAGATAATTCTCCTGAAGCAAAACCTACCATTAAACCTATCAGCAAGGAAAAAATTGAAAAGATTGTTAAGAATAATGAACTGAACAGTGGAAAAGTACTTGCCTCCAAGACAGGTACGACGACAGCTATTGCATCAAAACCAGAAAGAACTGTAAGCTATGCTTCCGCAGGATCTTCCAAAAGCGCTGGAGCAAGCAATAAGGCGGAGCCCAGCGAAGAGGCCAAAAGAACGGCAGCGATGCTTACCCATCTTTTCAATAATGATACCAATAAAAACGATGCTTATATTAACATTAAGAACAGATCAAGCTGTAATCTGATCGTGAAAATAAGCGGAAAAAAATATTATAACCTGACTGTTCCTGCAAAAGGACAGAATTTTATTCTGATTGATAAAGGAGAGTATGTACTGACTACAATGGTATGCGATGCAAAATATTCATCACTCAAAAAGATTGATAAGGATATAGAAATCGCACTCAATGTATCTGAATAATAAAATTAAGAAGACGATAAGCAAAAACGGTTAAGAAATAGTTCTTAACCGTTTTTATTTTTTTATCCTTTAAACTGTCCCATCGCAATGAATTTCTCCTGCCTTTGGGTTTCAAGTTCCTGTCCTGAGAATTTTGAAAAAGCTTTGATATTCTGTAAAATAGAATGTTTAAGATTCAGATAAGCTACTTCGGGATCATATTGAGCACCTCCAAGAGGTTCTTCTATGATTCCATCAATGAATTTTTCTCTTAAAGCATCTTTTGGGGTAAGGTTTAGTGCATTGGCTGCATCTTCCTTGTGATCCCAGTTTCTCCATAAAATGGAAGAACAGCTTTCGGGTGCAATTACGGTATACCAGGTGTTTTCAAGCATGTACACTTTGTTTCCTACTCCTATTCCTAAGGCACCACCACTTGCTCCTTCACCGATGATATAAGTGAAAATAGGAGTTTTAAGCTGAACCATTTCAAAAATGTTTCTGGCGATCGCTTCACCCTGTCCTCTTTCTTCAGCTTCTAATCCAGGATAAGCTCCCGGCGTATCTACTAAAGTCACTACAGGGATTTTAAATTTTTCAGCAAGCTTCATAAGTCGTAAAGCTTTTCTGTATCCTTCAGGATTCGGCATTCCGAATCTTCTGTACTGTCTTTCTTTGGTCGTTCTCCCTTTCTGGGTTCCGATGATCATTACTTTCTGACCATCCAATGTGGCTAAACCGCCGATCATTGCAGGGTCGTCTGCGAAATTTCTGTCTCCGTGAAGTTCCAGAAAACTTCCTTTATCTACCATTCCGTTGATATAGTCAATTGTATAAGGACGATCCGGATGACGGGATAGTTGTACTCTCTGCCAAGGGGTAAGATTTTCGTAGATTTCTTTTTTCTTTTCTAAAATCTTATCCTCAATCTGGCTGCATGCTAATTTTACATCAACACCACTTTCTTCTCCTACTAAAGAACAAGTCTGAAGTTGATCCATTAGATCTTTTATAGGAAGTTCGAAACTTAAATATTCCATTTCTTGAAGTAAATTAAATCTTTCAAATTTATGAAAAATTATGAAAAACTATTTAAAATTATTGATAGCATTGTTTATTCTGGAGATAGACTCCTCTTTTCCAATAAGTTCCATGATATCCGGAACGTCAGGACCTTTCAGTTCTCCTACTAAAGATAAACGAAGTGGCATCATTACTTTTCCCATTCCCAGGCCTTTGTTTTCCGCGAAATCATGGATCGCCTGCTTTACAATTTCTGAAGTAAATTCAGTGGTCGTAAGATTTTCTGCTAATTCACCTAAAACAGCAGACGTTTCATCATTCCAAGCTTTTTTCGATGCTTTCTCATCATAAGAAACGGGAGCTTCGAAGAAAAATTTTCCGTTTTCGTAAATATCTTTCGGGAAGGTAGCTCTTTCTTTCATCAAACCGATGATCCTGATTAATTTTTCATCAGAAACCGCTGACAAGTCAAGGTCTGTATTTTTTAAGATCTGAAGAAGTTCTTCATTAGATTTCAACTGAATATACTGGTGGTTGAACCATTCTGATTTTTCTTTGCTGAATCTGGCACCCGCTTTATGTACTTTGTGAAGATCAAATTCTTTGCACATTTCTTCCAGAGTTAAAATTTCTTTGTCATCCGCCGGAGACCATCCTAAAAGGGCAACCATATTGATGAAGGCGTCAGGAAGATATCCGTTTTCTCTGTACCCCTTAGAAACAATTCCCGTCGCAGGATCTTTGAAATCCAATGGAAATACAGGGAATCCGAACTTGTCACCATCTCTTTTACTTAACTTTCCTTTTCCTTCAGGTTTTAAGATCAATGAAAGGTGAGCAAACTGAGGAGCCTCCCAGCCCATTGCCTCATATAATAATTTGTGAAGTCCTAAAGACGGAAGCCATTCTTCTCCACGGATCACGTGAGAAATTTCCATTTCGTGGTCATCAATGATGTTGGCAAAATGATAAGTAGGCATTCCATCATTCTTGACAAGAACTTTGTCGTCTAATGTATTGGTATTGACCGCAGATATTCCACGGATGATATCTTCAAGGTTCAGAATTCTGTCCACCGGCATCTTGAATCTTACCACATAAGGTGTTTTTTCATCAAGCAATTGCTGAACTTCCTCTTCAGTAAGTGCAATACTGTTTCTCAGTCGGTTTCTGGTTTTGTTGTCATAAGAGAAAACATCTCCCTTTGCTTCAAACTCAGCACGGATAGCATCCAGTTCTTCAGGCGTGTCAAAAGCGAGGTAGGCATAGTCTGTTTTCAGGATCTGCTCAGTATATCTGTCGTAGATATCCCTTCTTTCAGACTGTCTGTAAGGCGCAAATTTCCCTCCTTTCTTCGGGCTTTCATCAGGAATGATTCCGCACCATTCTAGAGCTTCCTCAATGTATTCTTCAGCTCCTTCTACATATCTCGCCGTATCTGTATCTTCAATTCGAAGGACAAATTCGCCACCCTGGTTTTTGGCAAAAAGATAATCATATAATGCGGTTCTTACGCCTCCCAAATGCAAAGGTCCGGTAGGACTTGGAGCAAAACGAACTCTTACTTTCTCCATTTCAATTAAAATTTTGGTGCAAATTTACTTAAAATTATATGTTTTTAGGATTATTTACAGTTTGGTTATTGGCTTTTTTTGATTTCAGAAATTAAAAAAGGATGAAGTTAAAAATTACTCCATCCTTTTGATTTATTTTTTTAGCATCAGCAGTTTAAAGAATAAGACAGGATTTTTGTACTTGACCTTATACTTTTCTTTTTTCCATTCCATCTGCAGTCTTGCTTTTTCCGATTCCGAGTTTGTTTCGGATAATTGGATTTCGTAGTTGAAATGGATAAGCTTAAGCCTGTATTTTTTATAAAGTTCCTGGTCAGCTTTAATGTAGTCTATGTATTTATGGGTCACTTTCTCATAAGAATCTTTCATCAGCTTCCAGTTTCTCGATAAACTGGTGGAAAGAATTCTGTAGTAGAATAATTTTTTGTCGATAAATCCGATCTTATAGCCTTTGGAGGTGAGTCTGAGATTCATATCCCAGTCTTCAGTATTAATATTTTCATCAAAAGGATATTTTACCAAAAGTTCTCTTTTTACGAATGTTCCTACGTTGGACGTTTTATTTTCAGAGACATTTTCATGGAAAAAATTGGAAAGACTGTCGATGACCTGTTTTTTTTCTTTTGGAGTGTAGGCGTCAGTCGTTTTGTCTTCTGTCTGATAATATTTATAGCCGTCTGAAAGGATAAAATCTACCGGGTTTTCCTGAATATAGGATACTTTCTCCATCAAACTATCTTCCGTATACCAGTCATCTCCCGAAAGCAGGGAAATATATTCTCCCGAAGCATGGGAAACTGCAATGTTAATATTTTTAGCCACCCCGAAACTTTCGGTATTCCTGATCATTTGATAATGCTGTCCGAATTGTGAAAGCACCTTCTCTGCATTTTCAAAGGTTTTATCTTTCGAAGCGTTATCCAGTAGAATAATTTCATAGTGAGGGTAGGTCTGCGAAATGGCGGACATGCAGGCCTGTTCGATGAACTTTTCATGGTTCATGGTGATGATGATGAGGCTTACAAGCGGCGGATTGTTCATTGTTTAAACTGTTACTGATTTTTCTGTATGTAGAATGAATAAGATATTCCAATTCAAAGATAATGGATTGATTGATTTTATTGCATCATGCTATATATTTTTGTCAATATCATATCTTCCACATTATTGACAGGAATACCACTTTGCCCATAAATGAAAAAGCTTTCATACCCTTCATAATTTGGAACAGATTTATTAATGTGCCATTGTACGGGAAGGTAACTTGATACATCATTGGAATACCCTAATACGGTTAATTTTAGAGCAGGAAAATGGTTGTATAAATCAATGGCATATTGAGAAACAGCTTCCCGGCTCAGGGCAATAATGTTCCAGTCACCTATTTTTAAAATTTGAATATAGACAGTTGCCGATTTGGAAAGGGTACCGGAAGTATATTGATTAATAATTTTATTGGCCCATCTTACATTCCTTTCAGAGGCCTGGTCATATTTTCCGGTATTGGCCTTTTTAATATTGACAGCCCTATTGAACGTGAAATTGTTAAGAGGTACCGCAATAGAATCGAATTTAACGGTAATTTCTCCGCTGATATTGGATGATGATAAAGAAAATAAATTACTAAAATCTTGCGTTAGTTTAGTGGCTGTCTGATCCGGAGTATCTGATTTGTAAGGATTGATATCGCCTGCACATCCCTGCATAAATTGGACACTGTTAATGTTTTTTAACGTTCCTAGTTTATCTCTCGTGGCTCCAACATAGTTTGATGAAATCGTAATAAAGTCCCGTGCCTGACTATATGATACAGGATGAGTGCTTGCGCTCAGAATGGCACCATTTGCAATATTTGTATTGCTTTGTTTTGCAATAACCATGGTGATATTGTTATCTAAGTCCTTCGTAATATCCGCTCTGTTGTATCCAATATTCGTTTTACCTTTTACAAAGCTTAAACTGTTGTTTGATTTACTGTTAATGGCATTTTGTGTAGCTACTAAAATAGAATTTTTTACAATCTCAAGATATTTAGGATTGGGATTTTGATAGAATTCCTGGAGACAAGAGTAATTTTGAGATACCGGAGCATAATGGGTATGTGAACAATTAATTAAAATTGCGTTTTCATCGATATTATACAGGCTTTTTATTTCGGCTTTTATTGTATGTGAAAAAGAATAATTGATCCCGCATAAATCTAAGGTAATAATGAGTGCTTTTTTTGAGTTTTTTTCAAAATAAGAGGCATAGGCATAGATGGGTGTCTGGCTATGTTGTGAGTAATACAATTTATTGTTATTGGAAGTTGCGTACAGTTTATTTTTAATATAGGTGATATTTGATAAATAGTTACCATAAGTTGTATGGTTGGGAGTTCCAATTTTTAGCCATTTTTCATTGGGTGATAGTGAGGTAGTTCTTGTCCATAATTCATTATCATATTTAGACAATGCAATTAAATTGGATCCATCACTGGTTAGTGATCTTACAGAATTAGCTTTCCCCAGATTGGTCCATGGGGAACTCAACGGAGTAGCATCTCTTACCCACAAATTATTGTTTTTCGTAGTACCGTATAATTTATTATTTAAAAAGGTCAACCCGGTAGTGTTATAGGCAGATCCAATATTGATCCATGGATTGTCGTTTTCTACCGCATCTCTCATCCACAACTTATTGTTTTTATCTGCACCATAGAGCTTCCCGTTTCCATAAGCGAGTGCGGTTACATAATAAGACGGTCCTATATAAATCCAGTTGGGATCACCGGAGCTGATTTCAGCCTGCCAAAGTTTGTTATTTCCTGTAGCAATATATAATTTTGTATCGGAGGAGCACATGGCAACAACATTTTTTGCGGTACCTGTTTCCATGAAGTTGATGCTGAATCTTCCTTGTTTGGGATCTCCGAATCCAGCGAGAGGAGAGGACAATATCGTAGAGTTGGGGTTAATCGGTTCTTTTGAAAATCCTACAAAATAGTTTTGTCCAAAGATGAAATTCTGAAGCAAAAATACGAGTATAAAACTTTTAAAAAGCAGTACTTTAGTTTTAGACATGGTTAATTCTTTTTTACAATTTTTTGTTCAAAAATTTCTTCATTTTCGTAAGTACCCTTAAGAAGATATATTCCTGCCGGCAAATCAGAAATATCAATAGAACTGGTGTTTGAATAGGTTTTTAGAAGTCTGTTGTCCATACTGATCACCTGAATGCTTGTAATTTTTTGTTCTGCATAAAGTTTTCCGGATGTAGGATTAGGGAAAAACAATGATTTATTTTTTCCTGAAACAGAACTCCCTTCAACCGATACATTATCTATGAACCAGTTATTTCCGTCGTCATCTTTTTTTACAAAAGCAATATAGATTTGCTTTTTATCGTATTTTGAAATGTTGATTTTTTTTATACTGAAATTTTTACCAAATGTGGCATCGCTATAAGAGGCAACGGTCTCAAATTGGTCACGATCCGATTGAGAGTCTATAGATATCTTGATTTCATATCTTGTATTGTTACCGGGAAAAGAATTCCGTTGTGAGAAGATTAAATAATTATTTTGATAATCACTCAGGTCTATTTTAGGAGTAACAAGCCAGTCTTCGTTTAATTCACCGGAATTCTCATATCTTACAAAAAAGCATTTATTAGACCCATCTTTATTCACGGTTTCTAACTGCCAGTTATTAGAGTCATTTCCTGCATCATTGTTCCCTTTAAAAATAGCCCAGTCCTCCGGAACTTTTGAAAGATGATACGTGTCAAAATTATCAGAAAACTGTCCAAACGAGAATACACTGAGTAAAAGAAGACCTATAAATATCAATTTCATGCGATATGTTTTTTACAGATAATAGTTTGATTTATGATGAAATAGGACATAATAAGTTATGTACAACCTCAAAATTTTTCATTCAATTATAATCGCAATTTGGCGGAGGAAATTTACATTATTTTTAGATATAATAATGTGATATATTAGAATTTAATGAAAATACAATAGTGTAATCTCTATAATAATTAAGGTTTTACAAGAATAGATCGTGTTTTGTGTATTTTTTTTAGATGATCATAAGGTTGATGAGAATGATTTTTAAAACAAATTATGCTTGTTAATGAATTGAAGAATTTGAATCAAATAGCTGCTGAAGCTGTTGGTTGAAAATTTCAGGATCAAGTTTGTAATCTTCATGAAAGCCTTCATCGTCTTGAGGGTAAATATAAAAATAAAGATCAAAATTGACTTCCTTGGCTAAAGTAGAGAAAATAGCAAAATCCCCCCATACAGCACTGTACCAGCTGAGACCTTTCGCTCCCGGTTTGGCAAACAAAACATTGGTCCATGCTGCTCCACTCGGTCCGATGATGTAGTCGGCATTATTGACCAGGTAGATTTGTTCGTGGATGTTCAGGTCTTCAAAAAATACTTCTTCGAATCCAAATGTTTTTGCCACTTCAAAGATTTCTTCGTCATTGTATTTTCGGTACTGTGATCTTCTTGAAATAAATATTTTTTTAACAGGATCTATGTGAACTTTACTAAGATTCAAATTGTCGAAGGCGATTTTTCTAAGAAACTGAAGAGACGATTTTGACAATTTTGCAAATCCGGGCTCATACACCTCTCCAGGCATAATATTCGGAATAGCATAGTTCGTACTGGTGATATGCCACAGTTTTTTGAAATGAAAATAGTTTTTGTCGTGGCTGAGGAATAATATTTTATAATCTTTCAGAAAGAAATATAAAAGATCTTTCAGGTTTTCCACCTTTTGTATTTCTTCGTCTATAATGATCAGTTTATTCTTAGCATCGGGGATATACTGGAAGAACTCAATCTTTGAAAGGATGTCTACCAGAAAATGATAATAATTAAAAGTAAAAGTTCCGCCCAGAAAAATCGCTTCCTCATCATAATATACATTCTTATAATTCTTTACCTTGGCAAGCGTTATTGAATGCTGCATTAAATTATTGGTATTGTAGACATAGATAATCCTGTCGTCATCATGCCATTTTTCATAGAATATTTTATCTTTCTTAAGATTTAAAAAGTAAGTGGAATTCGGTGTGCAGAGAACATTTTGAAGTGCAAAGATTTCGACTGCATTTTTAGGTGTTTTTACAGATCGCTGCGGAGCATGAAAAGTCTTAGGCAAATATAGTTCTGCCTCATGTTTTTCAGTGATTGTAATTTTTTCTGTGCAATATTCGGATGGTATAGAATCCAGCGGTAAAAAATCGGTAACCAGTCTTTTTGCTTTTCTGAAAAATGACTTGATATAATATTTTTTTCTAAGTGCTTTAAGCTGTTCTTCTAAATTTTCAATTTGTTCCTTTGCATTCATATTCTAAAACTTAGGATGAACTAAGAAATTAGGTCGTTATTTTCAGTGATCTATAAAATTGTATTTCTATATGATTTCCTGATAATACCTTATGGTTTCATCAACCATCTTATCAATACCGAATTGTAATTCTACCGATTTTCGGGCATGTAATGATAGCCTGTTTCTCAGATCTTTGTCTTTAAAAATAAGACTTATTTTTTCATGGAAATTTTCTTCCTCAGCAATCAGGCCATTGACAGGTTCTTCAATGATTTCTTTAAAGGAATCTATTGAAGAACATATAACAGGTTTCTGCATGGCCATTACTTCAAGCAAAGATAAGCTAAAATTTTCACCTTTGGAGGGGAAGCATACCACCTCTGCTTTGCTGATAAGCTGTACAATTTCTGCAGCTGATTTATTCCCATAAAAATGAACGGAATTTCTTATTTCTTTATCCTGAATATGTTCAGTAATATATTCGGGGTAATGATTAGGATTTCCTATGAAATGGAGGGATGCTTCGGGGTAATCTTTTTTAAGTTTAATAAAAGAACTGATCAGCGTTTCTGCGCCCTTTTCATAAGAAACATTTCCTAAATAGAAAACAGAATGGATGATCATTTCAGGATTATCCTCTGGCTTATAAAATTTTTCATCAATACCGTTATAGATGAGCTTTGAATTTTTAATGCCAAAAAGATTTTTATTAATCGTCTCATTGTACCGGGATATCGTAATGATATTTCCTGAATTTTTAAAAGCTTCCTGTTCACAAAAAATCCTTCCCTGATGAACTTTTTTATAGCCGAAATATTTTTCCAGAACAGACCAGGAACCGTGGCATCTGATCACATAAGGAATTCCCTCAGGGATGGAAAGCGCGAGACCATCAAAGTCATGGGTTTCTGCAACATCAAAATGAAGATTGTTTTTTTTTATCCAGGTATGGATGGTGTCGGATATTATTCTTTTCTCAGACAAATAAGTTTTAAAATGAATCTTTTCCAATGCCTTTACTTTTCCGGTAAAAGATCTTACCAGCTCAAGAAGAGGATTAGCTTTGAAAATATCTTTGATAGAATGGATATTCACTCCGTCTTCCTCAAGATCAAATGTATATTTTGAGATCAGGAAAACATGTACTGAAATTCCTCTTTTTACAAGTTCAGTACATAAGTTTTTATAAAAAACGCCTGTACCTCCTACTTTAGGGGTTCGGGAAGATTTGTATTCCCGGGTTACAATAAGTACATTTTTTATTTCTTTCATGAATTCAGTTTAAATACAGTATTTACCCAATGATCAAGAGTATACTTATAATAAACTTCTTCAGGCAGTTTTTCGTATGGAGTATTGAAAAAATCTTTTTTCACATTACGGAAATTCTTATCCAGTACCAAAATGTTGTTAGGATTGTAGAAATCATAAGTTTTGATGGTAGGATTGTCCGTAATGATCTTTTTTTCCAGAGCCATTGCTTCAAATATTCTGAAGCTGAGTCCGGTTTGGTCAGCACGCATCAGATCAAGAATGACTTTGGTGTTTTTATAATAAGCCGGCAGAGCGTGATGAGGTATTTTTTTTCTTCCGAACTTTAAAATATCGATATTCTTTTGATCAATGATCTGGTTCAGTTTGTTTTTCCAGCCTTTCTTTCCTGCGATATAGACTTCAAATTTTAGTTTCATAGAAGACACTCTGTTGATCAGCAGATTCAACGCCGTGAGTCTTTTCTGATCATAAGAAGTAATGTAAAACAGATCCAGCTTCGGATGCTGTCTGGACGCGGGAAGATAATCAAGATAATTGTAATTGGTAATCTTTTCAAATCCGAAGTTTTTCACATCCTGATCATCAAAAGAAAATACAGTGTCAAAATAATGTAAAAGATGGGTTGCGGGATTTCTGGCCATACTGTCATAAAGATAAGCGATATTCCGGTCTGCATATTCTCTTATCTTCTGATGAATGCTTTCTTCAATAGCTTCCGGATTGATCACAAGAATCTGATCCTGCTTACCAATTTTTTCCAGAGATTCCAATATGAAACTTTGTCTTTTGTGATATTTCGGGTTTTTTCCCAGAAAAATTTTACTGAAAGTGTTTTTTATACGCTCTCCGGTATTTTTATGGGTAAAGGCTCCGATGTTGATATGGCATGCCTGAATGCCTCTATCACTCAGTTTTTCCACTATGTGTTCATCATAATGCCAGAAATCGAAGCTGATTAAACAAATTTTCATACTGCAAAAATAAAAATTTCATATTTAAATTTATATTTTTGATGAAAAGCCTGACGATAATGACACAGAAAATTCTGATTGATGCCGAAAGATTGAAGTACCCGAAGTCGGGAATTGCCAACGTATGTGTTTCATTAATAAAGGGTCTGGACGAAAAACCGTCTGATTTTGAGTATACCTTTTACGGACCAAAAAAAAATATTCCACAGACGAAAAAAAACTTTAATATTATCAACTGGAGATTCTGGCAAAAGAAAATCTCAATCAATACCCAATCTTTTGCTCTGATCCATACGGCGCATCAGCTTTCTAAATATTTTCATACCGTAAAAAAAGGACAGAGAAAGGTAGTGACGCTCCATGATCTTAATTTTCTCCACGATGGGAGCTCAGAACAAAAAGTGAACAAAACCACTAAAGTCGTTCAGAAAAACATAGGGAATGCTGATGCAATAGTCTGTATTTCAGAATTCGTGAAAAATGATTTTATTAAAAACAAACATTTTTTTGCCCTAAAAAATAATGTCAAAGTGGAGGTGATTTACAATGGGTTGATCTTTCCTGAAAATTTAGAATTCAAATCTGAGAACAACTACAGTTTTATCGGAAAAAAATATATTTTAAATATTGGTGTTCTGTTTCCAAAGAAAAATCAGGAATCGCTTCTTGATCTTATTTCCCAGAATGACAGGGATTTAGTGCTTGTGACCTCTTCCGCAAAGTCTGCCTACAAAGAGAAATTTTTGGAAAAAATCAAGACATTGGGATTGGAAACCAGAGTACATATCCTGGAAAATGTAGATAACAGCGAAAAGTATTTCCTGCTTCAGAATTGCGAATCCTACTGTCATCCGTCATTAGCTGAAGGATTTGGAATTCCGCCTGTAGAGGCAATGTATTTTGGAAAGCCGGTATTTTTGAGTAAACTGACGAGTCTCCCTGAAATTGGAGGCGATCTGGCGTTTTATTTTGATAATTTCGAGGCAGAACACATGCAACATGTTTACGCGTCCGGAATGCAGGCTTACGGAGCCAGGGCAGATGAATATGCGATCCGGTTAAAAGAGAGGGCACTGAAATTTGGATATCAGGAAATGGCAGATGCTTACGAAAACCTTTACAGTGAACTGTTGAATTAAAGTTTAATCTTTCCGAGCCTCAGTTTCCATTTAAATACACTGAAACTGTCGCCTCCCTTGATATCGATCCTTTTGATTTCAAATTTATTTTTCCACGGATAGGAAGCGATGTTATTACCAATGCGCACTGCAGAAGTAATTCCGGCCTTTTCAAGCATGGCAAAGAATTCTTTTTTTTGTTCTCCCTTTTTGGGGAATTTTCCATAAGGGTAGGCAAGTACTTTTGTAAAAGGAATTTCTTTTTCTTCCAAGTTACGAATGTTCTCACGAAGATCATCCGCTGCTTCCTGAAGAGAGATCTGGGAATAATTTTTGTGAGCGTGGCTGTGCAATGCAATTTCAACATATTCGGGATTCAGAGACCTGATCTCTTCAAACGTCATCATATCACGGTTTTGATCGCTTTCATCGCTCTGGATAAGTCCGGTGGGTATGAAGATTGTAGCCTTAAGCTGATGCTTTTGCAATAGGGGAACCAGATATTGCAGATTGTTGAGATACCCGTCATCAAAAGTAAGAATGAGTTTATATTTCAGATGACTTTGGGTCGTGAGTTCGTTAAAGAATAAAGTGTTGTAATTCTTTTTAATGTATTCAAATTGTTTTTCCAGATCTTCGGCTGATACCGTAAGAAAATCTTTTCCGAAGATTTGCTTCTCCGGAAGAACTTTGTGATACATTAGGATACGGACACTTTCTGTGCTTGAAAATCCAAGAGTCCTTTTAACAAATCTGAGCATGGTTATCTGAGTTTTGGGATCGTTAATTTCATGGAATTTATTTCTATGAAAAATTATTTACGGTCCATATCATTCTGCTGTTTTTATCTTTAGGTTAATATATTACCTGATATACTGGTATGAGTCTACATAAATAGATATCTGTTACAGTATTCAAAATTAATTATTTATTGAACGCAGTAGCTTAAAAATACATTAAAATAAAATTTAAATTTCTGACCAATTAGTTATAAAACTAAAGAAAAGATGATCAATCGAGTCTTCAGGAAGATCAACTGAAGCGATCTGACTATATAAAGCAGATTAAAGATGTCGGATGATGAAAAAAGCCGGCTGCGATTTAAGTGGCAATCCGGCTTTTTTTATTGTCTATGTGAAAGAGACTATTTGAATTTTAGAATCTCGTTGATCTTGATATATTTCAGAAACGTATAAAATGCTCCGGTGATCGAAATATAAAATCCCGCCACCCCATCCAGAAAACCAAGCTTAAAAAAATAGGTTTTCATAAAATCATAAAATGGGGAAAATATAATCTTAAAAAGAGAGACCGATTTTCCGTTGGAAACCTTTTTTTCTGCCATCAACTGAGTATAATTATTAATCTTCTCAATATGATGAGCAATGCTTTTATAAGTATAATGATTGATATTTCCAGGAAGTTTACCTTTTTTGTCCTTCGTAATAAAGCACTCGTGGACAAGATCATCCGTATATTTTCCGTGACCTTTCTTGAAAAATCTTTCTCTCCATACATTACCCCAGCCTCCATATTTGATGGTTTTGCTCAGCAGGATATTGTTGAAGTGAATCTCATATACCTTATAAGTGGGGTTAGAGCTTTTTAAAATTTCTTTAATGGCATTCACTGCTGTTTCATCCGGAACCTCGTCAGAATCCAGGAACAGAATCCATTCCCCTGAAGCTTCAGACAGGGTATAGTTTTTCTGACAGCCGAAGCCGCGAAATTTTTTTCTGATAAATTTTACTTTTGGAAATCCGGTACAAATCTCCTCAGTTTTGTCTGTGGAAAAAGAATCAACGATAATGATCTCATCAGCTATTTCGTAAATGCTATTGATACTTTTCTCTATGATTCTTTCTCCATTTAAAACAATATAACAGACTGATAACTTCATTAACGAAATTCTGTAATAGTTTTTTCAATGATTTTAACGCAGTCTAAAAGCTGCTCTTCTGTAATCACCAAAGGCGGTGCCAATCTGATGATATTTCCGTGTGTAGGTTTTGCAAGAAGACCATTTTCTTTCAGCTGAAGACATAAGTTCCATGCTGTAGAGCTGTCCGGAGTATCATTGATTAAAATAGCATTTAAAAGACCTTTTCCTCTTACTTTGGTAATAAGGCTGTTCTTCTCAATAATTTTTTCGATCTCAGATCTGAAAAGCTGCCCTAGCTGTTCTGCTCTTTCAGAAAGTTTTTCATCAGCAACTACATCCAAAGCTGCTACTGCCACTGCACATGCAATTGGATTTCCTCCGAAAGTAGAACCGTGCTGTCCAGGCTTGATGACATTCATGATGTTGTCATTCGCCAATACTGCTGATACAGGATACATTCCTCCTGAAAGTGCTTTTCCTAAGATCAGAATATCCGGCTGTACATTTTCGTGATGGCACGCAATCAGTTGTCCTGTTCTTGCAATCCCCGTCTGAACCTCGTCAGCGATGAAAAGAACGTTATGCTTCTTACACAGTTCAGAAGCATTTTTCAGAAAACCTTCGTCCGGAACATAAACACCAGCTTCACCCTGAATAGGCTCTACTAAAAATGCGGCAATATTTCCTGCTTCTCTGTTCAGTACTTCTTCAAGTGCTGAAGTATCGTTGTAAGGGATTTTTATAAATCCGGGAGTAAAAGGACCATAGTTCTGATTGGCATCGGGATCATTAGAGAAAGAAACAATGGTTGTTGTTCTTCCGTGGAAATTATTTTCACAAACAATGATCTTAGCTGCATTTTCTGAAATTCCTTTTACTTCATAGCTCCATTTTCTGGCCAATTTTACGGCTGTTTCTACTGCTTCAGCTCCGGAATTCATTGGAAGAACCTTGTCGAATCCGAAAAGAGTCGTGATTTTCTGCTCGTACTCTCCTAGGTTTGAATTGTAAAATGCTCTTGAAGTCAGGGCCAGTTTCTGAGCCTGATGTACTAAAGCTGCTACAATTTTTGGGTGGGAATGTCCTTGGTTCACAGCAGAATATGCTGAAAGAAAATCATAATATTTCTTGCCCTCTACGTCCCATACAAAAACGCCTTCTCCGCGGTCAAGAACCACTGGAAGAGGGTGATAGTTATGCGCTCCATGTTTGTCTTCAAGGTCAATAAAATACTGTGAGTTTTTTGCTGTTGCTGCTGTTGACATATGTTTTGGTTTTCGACAAATTTAAGCATTATTAATGAGATGCATAAACAAAAACGTAATGTGGTACACGACAGTAATTAAAGTGTATTTTAAGGGTACATTACGCTGTTTTAGAAAATATTTATTTCACAAATCGGGCAATGCAGGTTTTATATCTTTGACAAGATGGTTTTTTTTCTTTGAAGTTTTGACGAAAAGAGATATCCGTTTTTAAGGTAATACTTTCGTGTTATTTTTTAGGGTACTGTTTTTGCCACTTTTCTAAATATTTTTCATCTTATATTATTGGTAACTTCTGTAATTAGAAATGAATAGGGATCGTCAAAAAAAGACAGAACAGCATCCCTAAAGCCGGGAATACTATTCTGTCTGCTGTTTTTTGGATGTAGGAATTATATTCTTAAGATGGCCATTCTCCTCTGTAAGAAGAATTTCCAAGATCAATTTGTTCTGCACTGATCACAAAAGTAATATACATACTGTTTTCATCTACTGCATCGAAATCTAATTCATGCTGGATCACATAACCGTTCTCCCATTTTAAAGTAGTTAATGTTCCTTCTTCGTGAGACTTGTTGAATGTTACTTCTCCGGTTGTCGGCTTGTATTTTCCGTTAAGAAGGCTTTCCAGGATATCTGATTTTTCAGTGGCTTCCACTGTAAGTTTGATCAGTGCATTAGACGGGTCTGATGCAACTCTTCCTGATACGTCTGTAGAGCGGGATACACTGTAGTTAAGTTTTAATAACTTTTGTCCTTCACCGCCATTGAATTTTAAAATTCCTCTTGAATTTCTGTCTGCCATGATTAGTAAATTTTAATTGTTAATATTGTGTGGTTTGTTATTTTATGTCACCAAAAATAGAAGTAATTATAGTATCAAAAAAAAAAAATTGAATAAATTTTAAAAAGTGTCGTAATTCTTCGACTAACAAGTGTTAGGGTTGCTGTTTGTTGGCTGTCAGTGGTTTAAGTTTTTTGTAGGTAGCATTTATTAACTTCTTATTGACAGGACCATTAATGAATGACAGAAAAAGCGTTTCAATATTTCTTATTAAAATAAACAATATCAAAACCTCAGAAATAAAAAAACTGCCCCGAAAGAGGCAGTTTACAATTTATAGATCAATAATCTTAGTGATTATCATATTTTTTATCCATTACAAAATCCTCCATGAATTTCGTTGTATAGTTTCCTGCAAGATAATCTTCATTATCCATCAGTTGTCTGTGGAAAGGAATGGTAGTTTTCACTCCCTCGATATAAAATTCTTCCAATGCACGTCTCATTTTAGCAATAGCTTCTTCACGGGTTTGAGCCGTAGTGATAAGCTTGGCAATCATTGAGTCATAGTTAGAAGGAATACTATATCCTGAATAAACGTGAGTGTCTACTCTGATTCCGTGCCCACCGGGAATATTCAATCCTGTGATTTTCCCCGGAGATGGTCTGAAGTCTGCATAAGGATCTTCAGCGTTGATTCTACATTCAATAGAGTGCAGTTTCGGATAGTAGTTGATTCCTGAAATAGGAGTTCCTGCAGCAAGAAGGATTTGTTCTCTGATCAGATCATAATCAATTACCTGTTCCGTGATCGGGTGTTCTACCTGGATTCTTGTATTCATTTCCATGAAATAGAAATTTCGGTGTTTGTCTACAAGGAATTCAATAGTACCTACGCCTTCGTATCCAATGAATTCTGCAGCTTTTACGGCTGCTTCACCCATTTTCTCACGAAGTTCGTCAGTCATGAACGGAGAAGGAGTTTCTTCTGTCAGTTTCTGATTTCTTCTCTGTACAGAACAGTCTCTTTCAGAAAGGTGACATGCTTTTCCGTATTGGTCACCGGCAACCTGAATTTCAATATGTCTGGGCTCTTCAATCAGTTTTTCCATGTACATTCCTCCGTTTCCGAAGGCAGCTACAGCTTCCTGAATAGCAGATTCCCAGTGATCTTTAAGGTCTTCCTCTTTCCATACAGCTCTCATCCCTTTTCCACCACCACCTGCAGTAGCTTTGATCATGACAGGGTATCCTGTTTCTGCAGCTACTTTTACAGCATGCTCGTAAGATTCAATCAATCCGTCAGAACCTGGTACACAAGGTACCCCTGCGGCCTTCATGGTAGCTTTGGCATTGGCTTTATCACCCATTTTTTCGATCTGTTCAGGAGAAGCACCAATAAACTTGATGTTATTTTTCTGACAGATTCTGGAGAAGTTAGCATTTTCAGACAGGAATCCGTAACCTGGATGGATGGCATCTGCATTGGTGATTTCTGCCGCCGCAATAATGTTAGGGATTTTTAGGTATGAGTCTTTGCTCATAGGAGGACCTATACAAACTGCTTCATCAGCAAATCTTACGTGAAGACTGTCTTTGTCTGCAGTAGAGTATACCGCAACGGTTTTGATCCCCATTTCTTTGCACGTACGTAAAATACGCATTGCAATTTCGCCACGATTGGCTATTAATATTTTTTTGAACATCTTCTTCAATTTGAAAATTAGATAATTTGAAAATTAGATAATGTTATTTTGAATGCAGAATTGAGTCTAACATCTAATGTCTAACATCTAACCTCTAAATTAAGATGGATCTACTAAGAATAAAGGCTGGTCGTATTCTACCGGAGTGGCATCATCTACCAAAATTTTCACGATTTTTCCGCTGATCTCAGAATCGATCTGGTTGAATAACTTCATTGCTTCGATTACACAAACTACTTTTCCTACAGAAACCTCGTCACCTACGTTAACGAATACATCTTTATCCGGAGATGGTTTTCTGTAGAAAGTACCGATCATTGGAGACTTGATTGTAACGTATTTGCTGTCATCAGATACAGGTTCAGCCTTTTCAGCTGGTGCTGCAGGAGTTGCTACCTGTGCCGGAGCTGCTGCTGTCTGAGGAGCTGTGTGGTAAACTGCTGGCTGTGCATAAACCGCGTCGCTGCCTGCTAATGGAGTTTTAATAGTGATTTCGAAATCTTTAGTTTTGTATTTCACTTCTGAAACTTCAGCCTTAGATACAAACTTGATAAGATTTTGTATGTCTTTAATGTCCATAAATTTGATATTTGATTTTGTCCCAAAGATACCAAAAAAACATAAAAAACAACAAAAAACCGCCCAATTTTATCAAAATTGGGCGGTTTTTGTATTAAAATGAGGCTTTTTCAGTGAAAAGCGACTCTTAGTTTTCTTCTGTAGTTGCTACTTCTTTTTCCAATACTACTTTACCTCTGTAGTAAAGTTTTCCTTCATGCCAGTGAGCTCTGTGGTAAAGGTGAAGTTCACCAGTTGTTGCATCTTTCGCTAATTGAGGAACTACTGCTTTATAATGAGTTCTTCTCTTATCTCTTCTTGTGGACGACTGTCTTCTCTTAGGATGTGCCATTTTGAATAACTTTTTTAATTGATGAGCGATGAGATTCATCATCTCATCATATTTAAATTATTTTATTTAATTATTGTCTTTTAACTTTCTCAGTGCTTCCCATCTCGGGTCGCTCTCATGTTCTTCTTCCTCTTCTTCAGATTCCTCAATATCTTTTGGACTGAACCTGTTTAAGATTTCAAGATCTTCATCGCTTACATTCGGTGAAACTTTTTTCATCGGTATAGAAAGCTGTACATTTTCATAGATCAGTTGAGCCACATTAAAGGCATGATCTGAGCTGGGAATAGTAATGACATCTTCATTGCTGTCGTCATATTCTTCACCAAAATGTACCAAAATTCCAATCTCGTTTTCAACAGGATAATCGAATTCTTCATTGGTGAGGTCACAAATGAGCTCTACTGTCCCGTCTACTTTGATCTCAAATTCTAAAAAGGTAGTATGCTTTTCCAGAAAAACATCAGCTACTATTTTAGGATTTGTAAATTCCTGTTCAGTGTCAAATAATTGAAAGAACGTATGATCTATCTCAAATTTGAACACGTGCTTTCCGTTTTTAAGTCCGGAAAAGCTTACGTCATAGTTTCTTAACTTGTCCATAAAATGAGTGTGCAAAAATATGCAATTTTTTTATAATAACAAATAAAATCCATAACAAATTAATTTAAAATTTGTTTTAACGAATTATGCCTCATTTTCATCAGGCAGATCCTCATCTACACCGGTATCAACAGATACTTTTCTCGGTTGCATACGGTTGGTCATCAGATCATTATATTCGCTTCTGTTCTTGAATATCTTAATAGCAGTGAAGATGGCTTCTGTAAAACTCTGTTCATCTGCTATGTTTTTTCCTGCAATATCATACGCCACTCCATGGTCTGGAGAGGTTCTGATAAATGGAAGTCCTGCAGTATAATTCACCCCTTCTTCATACGCTAATGTTTTGAATGGAGCCAGTCCCTGATCGTGGTACATGGCTAATACAGCATCAAACTTTTTATATTTATTAGGCTGGAAAAAGCTGTCTGCAGGATAAGGTCCAAAGGCTAATATTCCATTGTCAGAAAGTTCTTTAATAGCAGGTTCTATGATCTCTATTTCCTCTTTTCCGATTACGCCTCCGTCTCCTGCGTGAGGGTTCAGTCCTAATACTGCAATTTTTGGCTTCTGAATGCAGAAATCTTCAATCAGCGTTTGATTCAGGGCTCTGATCTGTTTTTTAATTTTTTCTTTGGAAATATTTTCCGCAACACTGGCAATGGGTATGTGATGGGTGGAAACAGCTACTTTAAGATCCTCTGTAACTAAGAACATCAGTCCTTTTTTACTGAATTTTTCCTCAAAATATCCTGTATGTCCGGCATGTTTGAAACCCATTTTTACCATTTCATCCTTGTTGATAGGAGCAGTAACAAGAACGTCAATATCTCCTTTCATTAAAGCTTCGGTGGCCAGTTCCAAAGAATCGATAGCCATTTGGGTCGATTCCTGTGTCGGAGTTCCCAATTCTACATTCACATTATCCTTTACCAGGTTCACCATATTCAGTTTTCCTGCCTGAGCCTGTGATGCTTCGTTGATGTAGTTGAAATTAAGATTTAGCTTGAAAATATTTTTCTGGAAGGTGAATAACTTTCCCGAGCCAAAAATCACCGGAGTGAAAAAGTCCGTAATGGTTTTGTCTTTCAGAGACTTCATGATGATCTCCGGACCGATGCCGTTAAAATCACCTATTGAAATTCCTACTCGTACTTTGTGGTTTTTTGGGCTCATTTTGATTATCTTTGAAGATTATAATTTACAAATTTAGCAAAAAATAATATGTTCACAGGAATTATTGAAGCAGTTGGTGTTATTGAAAAGATTGAAGAAAAAGGAAGTAACATCAATTTTACATTAACATGCCCTTTTACCAGCGAATTAAAAATAGACCAAAGCCTTGCTCATAACGGCTGTTGCCTGACGGTTGTTGAAATTAAAGATAATCAGTACGTGGTAACGGCAATCAACGAAACATTAGAAAAGACAAATCTTGGACAATGGAAGGAAGGAACCGTGGTTAACCTTGAAAGATGCATGAAGATGGATGGAAGGTTAGACGGACATATTGTACAGGGACATGTGGATAAAACCGGTGAAGTAGCAGGGATAGAAAATAAAGACGGAAGTTATTTTATTACGGTTAAATACGAAGATGAAGGCCAGTTTGTAACCGTTCCACAAGGTTCCATTACCGTAAACGGAATCAGTCTTACAGTGGCAAAAAGTGAAGATACACAGTTTTCAGTGGCCATTATTCCTTATACCTGGGAGTTTACTAATATGAAGCATCTTAAAATCGGAGACAAAGTTAATTTAGAATTTGACATCATTGGTAAGTATATTGCTAGGTTAATTAAAAAGTAGGATGTCAATAAGTAAATACAAAGGATACAGTCTAAGGAACCGGGTATTTTTCGGGTTCCTGCTTGTATGTTTTTTAAGTGTTGTTGCGACATCGCTGGTTCCCTATTTTGTCTTGAGGAACAATTCTCTGCAGCAGAGCAATATTGATATGCAGGAGAAGACCAATGCGGTAATGAGGTATCTGGACTATGCAGTGAGCCGCACCCTTGTAGAGACAGAGGATCTGCCAAAGGTGTTGGGTAATAAAATCTTCGAAATAGCAGATATCAACCAACATGATATTGTGATCTATGATCTGAAGGGAAGTTATCTTCTTTCCAATAAAGATGAAAGTCTTATCGATCAGAAAACAATTCCCATCAATATTGTCAATAAAATTCTGGCCACAGATTCCAGAGTTGATATCAGAGGCTACGATAAAACCAAAGATGCAGGACGCACTTCATCCTATCTCCTTTTGAAAAACAATGAACTTGAACCGATAGGCATTGTATACATTCCTTTGTATCATAATGAATCCGCCTATCTGGATGTTCTTCACCAGTATATCAAATATATTCTTTTGGTAGATATTTTCCTTATTCTTTTCAGTATCTGGATAAGCTGGGTGACTTCTAACAGTCTTGCAAAAAATATTACTAAATTTTCTGATATGATTACCCGTATTACATTATTTGAAAATGAAATGCGTCCTATCAGGTACTATAAAAATGATGAGCTTAATGCCCTGGCCAGAGCTTATAACAGGATGATCTTGCAGATTCAGGACCAGAAAGAAAGACTGCGTTTTAAGGCGTCTGAAGAAGCATGGAGAGAAATGGCAAAGCAGGTAGCGCATGAGGTGAAGAACCCGCTTACCCCAATGAAACTTACCATTCAGAATTTTGAAAGAAAATTTGATCCTGAAGATCCGAATATCAGAGAAAGAGTAAAACAGATGAGCAAAACCATGGTAGATCAGATTGACCTGATTGCTACTGTTGCCTCTGCTTTCTCAGAATTTGCAAAACTTCCGGAAAAAAATAATGAGGTGATCAACCTTAATACAGAAGTTGAAGATATTCTGCGTGTTTTCAATGACGACAGTATATTTATGCATTCCAATAAGACTAATATTATGATCAATATGGATAGAATTTATCTTTCCAGAATCATTACCAATCTTGTAACGAACGCAAAACAGGCTCAGAGTGAAGAGCGTAAACTGATAATTAATGTAGATGTGGAACAGCATCAGAGAAGAGTAATGATTTCCGTACAGGATAACGGGATAGGAATTCCTGAAAATATGTACGAAAGAATATTTGAGCCCAATTTTACCTCTAAAAACAGTGGAATGGGACTTGGACTTTCTATGGTAAGAAAAATGATTGAAGACTACAAAGGTGAAATCGCTGTGAAATCAGAAGTAGGAAAGGGTTCTACATTTACGATAACACTTCCTACGAATTTATAGTGAAACCTTTTACATTTAAATATTTCGAAATTCAGCAGTCAAAAGACGTCTTCCGGGTAGGAACAGATGGTGTTTTGCTGGGTGCTTTAGCTAATGTGGCCCATGCTTGGGAAGTTTTAGAAATAGGAACAGGAACAGGCCTGATTTCATTAATGCTTGCCCAAAGAAATACACAGGCATTTTTTCTTGGACTTGATATTAATAAGGAGGCTGCTTTACTAACCCAAACGAATTTTGAACATTCCCCTTTTCATTTAAGATTAAAAAATAGTCATCAGGATCTTAAAACCTTTGAAACAGAGAAGAAATTTGATCTGATTGTTTCCAATCCTCCCTATTTTGAAGAGTCAGGTTCCGGTAAAGACAAAATTGCCCGTCAAACCGTAGAGTTGAATTTTCAGCAACTTATCGCAGCTTCTGCCAAATTGTTGTCTGGGAAAGGTATTTTGTCGGTTATTATTCCTGCTGAGGCGGGCGATGGTTTTATTCAAATTGCTTTGGATAATAACCTGTTTCTCACCCGGAAAATCAATATTAAAGGAATTGAAAACTCAAAAACGAAAAGATTAGTTCTTGAATTTTCATCTGCAGAATTGCCGGTTGAGGTATCTGATTTTGTCATAGAAAAAAGTCCGAGACAATACTCGGACCAATATCTTGAACTCACAAAAGAGTTTCATGTCTTTAAAAAATAGAAGTTAGAAATAAGAGATTAGATGATAAAAGTCTAGCCTATCTTTTCAAATTTCTAATTCTTTGAATTTTTCAATCTTACTCGAATAATTCTGCTGTATCCAGTACAGATACCTTTCCGTCCTCACATCTGATCGCTTCTCCCGGGAAGTTCTGGATCATGTGGTAGTCATGTGTTGCCATGACTACAGCGGCTCCGTTTTCAAGGGCTACCTGCTTCAGGAGGGTCATGATTTCATTGGATGTTTCCGGGTCAAGGTTTCCTGTAGGCTCATCGGCTAAGATAAGGTCAGGATGGTTAAGTAAAGCTCTCGCGATAGCAACACGCTGTTGTTCTCCTCCTGAAAGCTCATGAGGCATTTTGTGCTTCTTGCTTTTCATGTTGACACTTCCCAGTACTTCGTTGATGCGGTCCTCCATTTTTACTTTATCATTCCATCCTGTTGCTTCAAGAACGAATTTTAAGTTTTTCTCAACGGTTCTGTCGGAAAGTAACTGGAAATCCTGGAATACAATTCCTAATTTTCTTCTCAGGTTAGGGATGTCTGAAGGTCTCAGCTTGGCCAGTTCAAAGCCTACCACAGCTCCATGTCCTGATGCTAAAGGAATGTGCCCGTAAAGCGTTTTCAAAAGTGAACTTTTTCCGGAACCTGTCTTTCCGATAAGGTAGCAGAATCTGCCTTTTTTGATGTTAAGATTAACGTCAGTAAGAACAGTGAAGTTTTTTTGCGCAATTTTTGCGTGCTGTAAGCTTATAATATTATCTCCGGAGATATTTGTATGCGGCATAATTCAGTTTTATCGTGCTATTTCTAAAATATTTTTTCAGATCTTAAAAATAGAAAAAAGAAGCTTAAAAAACCTAAACTTTAGGAAATTTTAACAACAAAAAATGCCTGAAAAACTTCTTTTCAAGCATGATTTGTATATGATATCCGAGATATTATCTCTTAGCGCGTGCAGCACTAACAGTTAAACTCTTTCTGCCTTTAGCTCTTCTTGCTGCCAAAACTCTTCTACCATTTGGCGTAGACATTCTTTCTCTGAAACCGTGTTTGTTTCTTTTCTTTCTTTCTGATGGCTGGAATGTTCTTTTACTCATTACTATATATTTAAATCGTAATTAATCTATTAATTTTCAGGTTGCAAAGATATAGAAATTTTTAAAAGTTACAAATTTTAGTCATCTTTTTTTAGAAATTATTTGAAATGTTTTTGATCCTATTCTCTATAACCCGCGAATGGAAATGAAATCCGGGGGCGGAAATTATATTGAAATGATTTATTTAAAAGCTCTATCTTTGAAAACTCAAATTTAAAGAAAAATAAACACACGATGTTTACACCAACAGAACTTTTAGATATCAGTACGCTACTTACGCCTGAAAACAAGATCGTTATCCTTACTCATTATAATCCGGACGGAGATGCAATAGGTTCCAGTCTGGGGTTAAAACATTATTTGAGAGCAAAAGGAATTCCGGCAGAAGTGATTGTTCCAAATGATTTTCCAAAATTTCTGAAATGGATGCCGGAGTCTAAAAAGGTGATCATCGGAGAGTATAAGAGAAAATATGCATTTGAGCTTATCAGTGGAGCAGATGTAATTTTTTGCCTTGATTTTAATTCTCCTTCAAGAATAGGATTATTAGGGGAGTGGCTGACTAAAGCCAAGGCTAAGAAAATTCTTATCGACCATCATCAACAGCCGGAGGTGTTTGATTTCGTGTATTCTGACACCGTAATCCCTGCTACTTCACAGATGATCTATCATTTTATTGAAGCAATGAATGATGAGAAGCTGGTTAATCAGGATATTGCAGAATGTCTTTATACGGGAATTATGACTGATACGGGCGGTTTCCGTTTTCGTTCTACAAGTGCAACCACGCACCGTATTATCGCCAATCTGATTGAAAAAGGAGCAGATCCTTCCATTATCACTTCAAATACATGGGATACCAACACCGTTTCCCGTCTTCACCTTCTTGCTTTGGTATTAGGAAGAATAGAAGTAGTGAATAATGGTAAGGTAGCCTTACTTTCTCTCACAAGAAACGAATTGAAAGAGTACGGATTCCAGAAAGGGGATACGGAAGGTTTCGTTAACTATGGGCTGAGTATTGCAGGAGTAAAAATGGCAGCATTTTTTATGGAAGATTTATATGATGATTTCATTAAAATTTCTTTTAGAAGTAAAGATGATGTAGATGTGAATCAGTTCTCCAGAAAATATTTTAATGGAGGCGGGCATATCAATGCAGCAGGTGGAAAATCTGATGGATCCCTGAGTAGCACCATCGAAGATTTTAAACGTTTTCTTGGAGAAGGAGAAATTCATTAAGTCATAAAGAATGGACTTATAGTTTGTTTTGTTTGTAAATTTATTGTACTTTAGGCAGTGAATTAATGAAAAAACAAATTATTTTATGAAAACAAAATTACTTACGATGTTGTTTGCATTGCCGTTTATGGCCAATGCGCAATTTTTTCAAAACTTTGATGCAGGTACCACAACTCCCGCCGGATGGAGTGTAATTAACGGAGGAGATACCAACGGGTTTACTTTTGGCCCGGGAGCTCCGAGAAGTGTGTACTCGTTACCTAATGCAGCGCAAATTAATTTCAGTACTGCAGCTCATGATGATTTTTTAGTAACTCCTGCCATTACGGTAGTAGCAGGTGTTAATGACAGACTTACCTATTTTGTGAAGAATCAGGACCCTAATTATGTGGAAAGCTACGCTGTTAAATTATCTACTACAACAGCCACTGCAGCTGCCTTTACCACCATACTTACCCCTTTGACCCCTGCTCCAAGTAAATGGACCTTCTTCTCAGTAGATCTTTCTTCTTATGTAGGACAAACAGTGTATGTAGGATTTCACTCCACTTCTGCAGATATGTTCAGATTGCTGTTTGATGATGTAAGCAGTGATACTGCGCCTACGGTCGTTCCCAATTGTGTTGCTGCTTTAACTTCACCAAGCAATGGAGCAACAGGAGTAAATCCAAATTCGGTAACATTGACATGGACAGCGCCAACCTCAGGACCAAAAGTAGACAGCTACGATCTGTATCTGGACACCAACCCCAATCCAACCACGCTGGTGGCCAGCAATTATTTATTTGCTGATTTTACAACATTATTGGGAAATACCACCTACTATTGGAAAGTGGTCGCTAAAAATGCTGCCGGTGCAGCGGTCGGATGTCAAACTTCAAGTTTCACAACCGGAGAATCATTTGCTCCCTATTGCTATGGAAACCTATTATTTACAAGTGGTATAGAGCCTATTACGTCTGTTCAGTTAAGAAGTATGACCAATACTTCTTCAGAAGCATTAACAAGTCCTGCCCACGAAAATTTTGCTAACAGAAATGTTTCAGTGGAACAGGGCGGAACTTATCCGATAACCTTCAAAGGCAATACAGACGGGAATAATTCAAATAGATTTATTGTCTACATAGACTGGAATCAGGATGGAGATTTCTTAGATACTGGAGAAGTGTTTTTTGGAACGGCAGCTACTGCAGTAACATTAGTGAACTCCACCGGTATAGATACCAAAACAGCTACCGGAAATATTGTTGTTCCGGCTACAGCAACATTAGGAAAGACCAGAATGAGAGTGAAAAAGACGTACGGTTCAACCATTTACTTAAGTCCTTGTTATTCTTCAGGTACAACGCTTACGGCTACTTCAGGAACAACGGCTTACGGACAAGCTGAAGATTACAGTATTACCATCGTTCCTGCCGGATCACTGGCGGTAAATGAAACGAATGCGAAAACAAAATTAGCCGTATATCCGAATCCAATGCAGGATATTTTAAATATTTCAGCAGCAGACAGAAAAGTAACAGAAGTGACCTTCTATTCTGCTGAGGGCAGATTGGTTAAATCTGTTAAAGAAAATGTTTCTGTAATTCAGACGAATGATTTGAAATCAGGAGTGTATGTTGTTAAAGTAAAAACAGCAGATTCTGAACAGACATTTAAGGTCATCAAAGAATAATTATACTTAATAATCAGATAAATTAAAGGCTCTCAATTGGGGAGCCTTTTCTATACCCTTTCTCCTCCAGTTCTTTACAGGTATATTCATAAACTTCCTGAAACATGATGTCCAGATTTTTTTTGCTGAATAAACTGAATTTCGTCATTTTAGGCGGATCTAAAAAAATATCACAGGATTTCACTTTAGAATAAACAGATTTGGCAATGGCTAGGTGAAGAATCCTGTCAAATTCCTTCATCACACTCATTTTTTTGAGTTCATCATAGCTTATAGAATTGACATGAGAAGCAATTAAAAAATCACATTTGTCAATAATAGGTTCGATAGGAAGATTATCCAGTACACCACCGTCTACGTATATTTTTTCGCCCATTCTTACAGGGGGCAGAATGAAAGGAACGCTTGACGAAGCCAGAAGAGGCGCGAAAAGTTCTCCTTCTGAAAAGAAATCTACAATTCCGTGAGTCATTTCTGTTGCAGTTACGTAAACCGGGATTTTTAAGATCTTAAAATCATTCTCGGGAAAATGATCGGTCAACAGTTTTAAAATGAAATTTGGGCTGAAGAGACCATTTTTTGACAGTTTCAGATAAGACCTCGAAAAAAAAGTAGTATGCCTTACAATGTCCATCATTTCATCCGGTGATTTACCGAAAGAATAGAAAGCGCCTACAATAGAGCCTGCACTGGTTCCCGAAATGATATGAGGTTTAAGGTTATATTCTTCCAGTGCTTTCAGTACTGCGATATGGGCAATTCCCCGCATTCCTCCGCCGGAAAGTGTAAGCCCGATGACTGGTGGTTTCTTTTTTTTGAAAGAGAATAAACTCATTGAGATAATTAATCTCTACTAATATACAAGAAATTTTGATATGCATTGTCCGGCATCTATGAATGCTTTTTTACATGACTAATTTTTTTGGCAGATTATGAAGAAGTTCTGTATTGATAATTTCTGCACAGATGCCCGGTTTCTCCCAGTGCCCGTTGTGTCCGCAGTCAAGGATATATGATTTTATATTGGTTCTGTCCGGTAGATGTTTGATAACCCTATCTGTTTTTACGGCATTATCGTGCTTTCCTGCTAAAATTAAAATTTTAGCTTCCAGATTTTCCATGATATGTTTTTTGTCCGTCCTTTCTACCATACCTTTTACCGAGGCAAGGGCTCCCAGGTTATTGGTCGAAAGAGCGGTTTCAAGAGCGGTTTCAATTTTTCCCTCGAGAATATCCCTTTCATTGGGATTGAACAGATTCGGAACTCCGGCTCTCGCATAGTGGGCAAAAGCGTCTTTGATGATTCTGTAACTTTTAATTCGCTGTTGTTTTTTCTCTTCGTCATCAGCGAAATAGGTTGAGAAAAATAAGGTCATGCTTTTAAGAGTGTGGGGGTATTTCTCTGCAAATGCCAGCGAGGCGTAGCCTCCCATAGAATGTCCCAACAGGTGGACTTTATCAAGTTTCTCATGATCTAGGACTTTTTTTACTTCATCCGCCATCAATTCCATCGTGTGAACTTCCCCTAAAATATCAGACTGACCATGACCTGGAAGATCTATTTTCAACAATGAAAAATCTTTAGAAAGATGAGGTTCCATATCACTCCAGATCGACAGGTTTTCCATAAATCCGTGAAGCAGTATCAAAGTTTCTTTTCCGTTTCCTTTTCTCTCAAAATTCAGCATGATCTTAAATATTATAACCGTTAAAAATAAATCAGAAGACAATGTCAGATTTCAAAATCAGTTGCCTTATCAAAATCAAATGTAAATAAAAAAAGAGCATTCTAAAAATGCTCCTTATCTTATTTTGTCAATTCTGTGTAAACTTTCTTTTCCCAGGGCTTTATATCGGTGATACCGTATCTTTCCTTTTTAGAGATGGCGATGTTGTCCAGAATGTCTACGAAGTTTTTATAATTGGCTTCATCTGTAGGTTTTACAATAACGGTAAAGTTTTCTGGTACCGGAGCATTTTTATAGGCTTCAGAAATAATCTTAGAGATTTTCACGCCGCTGAAATCTGTCTCCTTCAGGTTTCCTGCATTCAGATCAGTCTCGTTACTCTGATGGTAAAACACTCTGTTGTCTTTTCCCAGAATAAAGGTTACCTGATTTTTATCTCTAATGACATTATCAGTAATAGGGTTTGGATGAGGATCCTTCGCAGGAAGTCCCAGGTCCATTACATTAGGTTTTGTAAAATTGGTGGTGAACATAAAGAAAGTGATCAGTAGAAATCCCAGATCTACCATAGGAGTCATGTCTACCCGGATTAATTTTTTCTTTTGCTTCCCTCCTTGTTTTTCTTGTGCGATTACTTCAGCCATAATTCATATTTTTAAATGTTAAACGGTATTTGATGAAAGGTAAAAACCTATGATGATTTGATGGAAGCGATGCAAAGTTTATACCTAAATTGCTTAATTGTTATAAATTTTTAAAAATAAATTCCTATTTAACATAAAAATATATTTTTGTATTTTAATTTCATAACATTTTGTGACAGTTTAAGTATTTGTGTATTATTGATAAGTTGATTGATGAAACCTGCTTGCTTTTGAATAATTATATAAAAAAAGCCTTACCAAAATAAATTGATAAGGCTGTAGATGATATTGATAGTTGATCTTATTTCATTGTTTTGTAAAAATTAACGCCGCATTCCAGGAATTTTTTGAAATCTTCTTTCGGCATATATCCTGATACCGGAGTGTTGATTACTTTTCCGTCCGGAGTGATCAGAACGTAGTGTGGCTGAGAATTGTTGTTGAAATTCACCTGCTGGAATAAACTCCAACGGTCACCAATGGTTTTTACTTTTTTGATCTGTCCGTCTCCAAGATCAATTTTAGTTTTTTGATCTTCAGGAAGTTCTTCTTTGTCATCTACATAAAGAGAAGCCAGTACAACATCATTTTGAAGTATAGGAAGAATATCCGGTTCGCTCCAGACGAATTCCTCCATTTTACGACAGTTTTCACAGCCGTAGCCTGTAAAGTCTATCAAAATAGGTTTGTTCTCTTTTTTAGCGAGTTCAATCGCTTTAAAGAAATCGTGTTCAGGATGCATTCCCAGAATTCCGTCTTTCTCATCATGCAGATAACTAACATTCAGTGGAGGTAAAATTCCGCTTAATAACTGGAGTTTTGGACGCTCAGCAGGAATTAATCCCTGAATAAGGTAAATCACAAAACCAATTCCTAATGCCCCCAATATTTTTCTTGTGATAGAAATTTTCGGTTTTTTATCATCATGCGGAAATCTTATAATCCCGAATAAATATAAAGCCAGTCCTAATGCAATAATGATCCAGATGGCAATGAAAAGTTCTCTTTTTAACAAGAACGTTTTAGAAACCAAATCAGCTTTAGATAAGAATTTTAAAGCTAAAGCCAGTTCTACAAATCCAAGAACCACTTTCACCGTATTCATCCAGCCTCCGGACTTTGGAAGACTTTTTAATGCTTGCGGGAATAATGCAAGCAATCCGAAAACGATAGCCCACGCCAATCCAAATCCTGCCAATGCAAAAGTAAGCAGCATCGGAACGTTAGATGATCCAGTCACTGCACTTCCTAACAAACCTCCCAGAATAGGGCCTGTACATGAGAAAGAGACAATAACCAGCGTTAGAGCCATGAAGAAAATACCAACAAGTCCACCTGCTTCTTCTGCTTTTGAAGATTTATTGGCAATAGAGCTGGGCAGCGTGATATCATAGTATCCGAAGAAACTTCCTGCAAAGAAGATAAATATGATAAAGAAGGCCACATTCAGCCAGACGCTTGTCGAAATTTCATTGAAAATATTCCCGGCAATCCCATCGATCAGATGGAACGGAACACTTAGAAGCACAAAGATCAGAAGAATGAAAAAACCATAGATCAGTGCATCTCTTTTTCCTTTTGCTTTATTACTGCTTCCTTTTGTAAAGAATGAAACTGTAAGTGGAATCATTGGGAAAACACAGGGTGTCAGTAAGGCGATAAGACCTCCTGCAAATCCCAGAAATAAATACGTCCAGTAGTTTTCACCAACTTTTTCAACCGCAGTTCCACAATCCGTTAAAGGTTTCTGGAAATCAATGGTGGCTATTTTTAGTTGCTTGGGATCTAATTGTGAAGTTTGGGTAACCGTCACAGCTCCTTTTTCAGGATTTGTGACAACAGTTTCTATCGCTTTTACTGAATCTTTTGTAGCTTCAGCTTTTTCGTCTACAGTTTCTTCAGCAGCCCCTTTTGGCGTTACTTTTTGATTGAATTCTAAAGTGTTTGGAGCCAGACACACTCTGTCGTCACACGTCTGATACGTAATTTCTGAAATTACTTCACCAGGTTTTGTGGGGTCCTTTAATTTGAATTTTTGTTTGAAACCGGCTGCATTGGAATAAAAAACAATGGTTCCGCCAAAGGCTTCCGAAAATTCTTCATGTTTTTTACCGACTTCAGTGAATTTCCCTATCAGTTCAATATTTTTCCCTGAAACTTTATATTCAGTAGGAATTCCTGTATCCTCAGGCAGATCTTTGGAATAAATATGCCAGCCACTTTCCATCGTTGCATTCAATACAGCCTCGTATTGATTGTTGCCTAATTCATTGATGGTAAATTTAAATTTTACAGGATTTTTGATCTGTGCCGAAAATCCGAGAGTAATAAAAAAGAAAAGGAGAAACGAAATTTTATAAATCGAAGAGAATCTCATATTTTTATTTTATGTAAATACTATTATACAAAAGTAATTGTTTTTTGCAGATTAATCAACCGAAGAAATCTTCCTCAGCCTTTTTTCTATAGCCAGATTATTTTTTAAAGCTAAAAACCCCTCTTTTATCTTGAGATAAGGAAAACCTGTTTCGTGATTTTTTCTGCTGATTTCTGCCATTATTCTCCAGTGTCTGGTAATTTCTTTCCAGGCAAAAAATAAGGAATGTTTTGGGTCATACATATGGGTCGGTTCACTTTTAGCACCGTTTATCTCTATTATTTTGAAATTTTCGCCCTTTTGTAAAAGCTCCAAATTTTCGAACATCACATCCAGCCTTCCGAAATAAAAGCCATTCACTCTGGTGCAGATTTCATCTATTTTTTGTTCTAATTTTTCTGTAACTTCGGTTGAAATATCTATAAATTTTGCACCTCTTGTATGACTTCCAAATGGAATTAAAGTAATTTCTTCATTTTCAGGAACTATTTTCTGCATCTCGTTTCCCATTTTCTGTTCTATAGCTTTGATTTGGAAAGCACTTCTGGGATTTTCCATTACCAATTCTTTTAAGGTTTTTTTGCCGTTTCCTTTTACAGAAAGAAATTCTTTCTTGACCATTCCTGTGATTTTGCCCGATTTTTCGTCTGGAAAACGATGGTAAAAAATGCCGACTTCATGTAGGAAATTTATCTTTTCCTGAATTAGAAAATCGTAATCACTATTGTTTTGATAATGTTCTAATTCATCTACATCTTCAATCTGAACAACGCCTAAACCTTTTAAGCCAATATTTGGTTTTGCAATAATGGGAAAGTTTATTGGATGTGATTTTAATTCGGATAATATTTCCTGAAATTGAGTTTGTGAAGAGACAAAAAGAGTCTTCGGAATCCAGTTTTCGGGAATCAAATCGTAGATTTCTTTTTTACTTTCCATCGCCATTCCGCCATATTTTATGGAAGGATTTGCGCCGTGGAAAAATAAGAGTGTTCTTGCTTTCCAGGCACAGTAAAGCCAAACCGGAAAAAGCGGTAAGTAAATGGTAAATGTTGACCAATATTCCCAATGTGCAATCTTATGAATGCGATGTTTGAGTTTCATTTTTAAGGGATATTTTTTCAGGTTTTGAAAATGGGTTGAGTCGGTCGTTATGTTTCAATGTAATTTCGTGAGAGATTACAACTTGTGTCGTGCTGATAGTTTGTATCGTATTTTGCCTTTTTATGGTAATTCCGTTTTCCATATCGCCGCTTTTCTGATGATGAAATTCCCAGATATTATTTTCAGAAATCGTTTTGTTCTGTAAAAACGCCTGAAAAATTTGTCTTCTTTTTTCCTGTGCTTTTGCATCATACAAAGTAGCGGAAGACCATATTTGCGGACGAGTAATATCCAACATTTTAAAATGTTTTTCAGCGCCGTCCCAACGGAATTCTGCCAAATTTTTTTCCTGCAAAATAACCAAAGTAAAAGGTTCAATATTTTTCAAATCAATTAGTTGTAGGGCATTGAGAATGTTGTCTTTCACAATTAAATCTAAAACAATGAGTCCTCTACTTTTATGATATTCAGTTGTTTTACGGTGATTTTCAAAAGCTCCGTTTAATAAAATTAGAGCATTTCCGCTTTCGGAAACAGCAAACCAGGTTCCGTTTTTTGTGGCGTCTTTTGGATAAAAAACACCTTTTTCCTGATGGATTTCCTTTGCGGAACGATTGGGTTTTTCGTCCCGGTTAGAAGTCAGAATAATTTGGTCTTTCAGTGGAAAATACGTTACAGTACACATTTAATTTAGTTTTTGAGTTTCTCTGTATTGTATGGTGGAAGGTGCAATCCCAAAATTTTTGTTGAGTAAATGGCTCATTTTAATCTCGTTAAAAGCTACTTTTATCAAAGCCTGATGATGAATGCAATGCTCGATATTGTAGAGCAGTTCCCGAAAGAAATTGGTCGGGATTTCCAAAGACACATTTCCTACTGTCTGATGCATCATCAAATTTTTGTTGGGCAAGTTGATGTTGGAAAGTATTTCAGAAATAGCCTGTATAGCCTTTTCAGGATTTTTTTCCAGTTCCAGATTTCTTTGTCTTTCATCATAATTAATTTGATCCGTATGATAAGAGTTCAGTAAAATCTCCAAAAACTCAATGATATGTCTTGTATGGCCGCCAATGGTAGAACCGTCCAGAGATGGAATAGTATGAGTGTACATTTTTGCCGAAACTTTTCTCAGTAAATTCTGTTGGTCGGTAAGAATCTCATGTAAGATGACATAAACCGATTCGTCTTTATTCATACTTTACTTTTTTTAAATTTAAACAAAAGAATCACACAGAAAACAAGAACGGTAAGAGCAAGATAGAATAATTTTCCGCCATCGTTATTGGTTTCAATTCCTAAAATGAAAATGTGTGAAGTTATCGCTCCAATCATCGTTACAAATCCCAAAACAGCTCCCCAGAAAGAGGTTTTCGGGTTCAGTATCAAAACTGCTGTGATGAGTTCCAGAATACCGGAAAAAATTCTTCCAAAAGGTTCTGCGTGAAGCTTAGAAAAAATAGCGACAGAATCCGGATGTGCCGTAAATTTGAAGAATAAAGTTTGCAGTAAAATAATGGAGGGAACCAATCTTAATATCCAATTGATGTAGTTTTTCATATTTGTACAGTTATTTTTTCTCGAGTAAGGCGTAAGAAAATAAATGATTGTACTGCTGGCAATGAACGACTGCGTATTTGTACTCATCGAAATTTATTGAACCTGTAAAAGTATAGGTTTGTCCGCCATTCACAGATTTCAGTTTTCCTAAAGAAACAAATTGCGATGGTTGCTTTTCTTTGCTTACATAAACGTACAGATCAGGACCATTGCTAATCATAAAACCATCATTAAAAGCCAAAGAATAAGTTCCGTCTTTTTCATAAATTTCGGCTTTTCCATTGACGTTATTTCCATAAGGTCCCTGCATAAAGTTTCCGGAATATTTTAACGTGGCATTTTCCGGAGCCATTTCCATTAAATCTTCTGTTGCTGTGCTTTCTCTGATGCAGGAAACCAAGAAAAGTGATGCGAAAATAAAGGTGATCATTGTTTTCATAATTTCTGATGTTTTTATCTTTTATAAACTTTCTGATCGGGGAATTAAAATTTCACCCTATACTCTACATTGGCGATGAAACTTCTCGTCAATCCATCAGGTCTGGATTTTCTTACAATAAAAGGAACGCCCATATTAAGTTGAATGCCATTTCTTCTGTTGATTTCGTAATCCAGATAAACATTTCCATTAAGCGTAAGTCCTTCTGAATTATTAATCTGCAGTTCTTCATTGTTTTGATTGGTAAACCGGTCGTTCTTCAGGTGGTAAATCTGCAAAAGACTCGGGGTAAGTCTTATCTTTGAATGAATCATTAGTGGATAAGAAATCCTTAGCAAAACGTCACCGCTTCTTTTGAATTTATTAGTGGATAAAAACCCTCGCAGCTCTGAACTCGCGGGATATTGTGATGCCAGAAACTGATTATCATTCTGTGTTAATGGCTGTTGAAGAGCGGCAACCAACTGGAGTTTTTTAATCTTATATCCAACTCCTACAATCAAATCAAGCGTTCCTAAGCTGGATTGATAATCCATTGGCAACGGTATATTGTCCTTAGAATTTCCCGCGTCAGACAAAGGAACTTTTGCGCCTAATGTGAATTTTAGTTTTTCGTTAGCTCTGTAATTGGCATTCAAAAACAAATCAGAAAGTCCGAAGGTGGAAACATCGTTTCCGCTTTGTGCCAACGATGTCAGTTTTACATCAAAACCAAATTTCTCTCCAAGCTGCCTGTTGTATTCGATATAGCCTCCAAACGCAGAAATTGAATTATCTGCTTTGCCAAAGAAAATTCCGGTTTTAATCTGATTATGGTAAGCTTTTATGCTGTCATTATTATTGGGTTGAAAACTGTTAACCGTACAGAATCCGGCATCACTGCATCCTTGGGCAAATAAATAATTGCTTTGCAGAAGTAATAAAAATGCTGTTCCCAAGAAAATTTTAAATGTTTTCATAATTTTATTTTTTTTGATGAGGATTAATTAGTCAGTTTCTTCCAGTTCTGGTCTGCGCTTTTTTTCAGTTTTGCCTCGTTCTTATTCCAGGAAGAAAGGGTGTTGCTGAAAAACTTATTGTAGAACAAATGGGTTTTTCCATCAATGATTTTAAAAGTTGTAGGATTAATTTCTACTTTCTCACCATCATCTCCCATTGCAAATGCACACCAACCTCCGTAAGCCGGCTCGTATTTGGTGGGATCTTTTTTTAGGAATTCTTTGTTTTTTTCCGAAGAAGTATAATAAATGGCTCCATTTATATTAACTGCCAGTTCTTTTTTACCTTTTACGGCCTTTTTCTGTTCAATGTAGGAAACGGGGTCATAGCCTTGTATCGCCAGTTTGTCTTCTAGATTTCGGTGTTCATTTTTTTGAGAAAATGCAAAAAACGAAACCAAAAATGTCAGGATGATTATTATATTTTTCATATGTAGATATTTATTGTTTTTCATTTGTCTTATGCAAACGCAGAGTCTTTATCGGTATTTGTGTTTTCTAATAATGGCGATTTCACATTAAAGCTGTTTTAAAATATCTTCCAACGAAGCTCTTTCTTTGTAGTCAGGATTGAAATGTCTCCAGATTATTTTTTGATTTTCATCTAAAATATAAGTAGCAGAAACAGGTAGTCTTCCGGAATTATCGGAACGGCTTTTCTTGAAATCATCTCCCAATCGGTTTTCGTAGAAATCAAGCGTTTTTTTCTCGGGAGTGTAGAGAACATCAAAAAGTTCTGCAATTCTGTAGTTTTCATCATACAAAACGGAATACTGAGTTTTAGTTTTACTGATGGTTTTCTCTATAAATTCAGGTTTTTCGGGAGAAATAATGACCAATCTTGTGTTTTTAGATTGTAATTCAGGCGCAAGATTTTGAAGGCTTTCGATGTACTTATTACAGTAAGGGCACCATTGTCCACGAATGAAAACCAACACCGTTTTCTTTTTTTCCGCTGACAAAGAGAAAGTTTTATTAAATTGATCTTTCGCTGTAAAGTTGGCAATCGTTTCGCCTGCCATTTTGCCTTTTACCTCTTCCAGCGTTTTGATTTTTTTGTTCGGATTTCTTTTTTCTAAAACCGACTGTCCGATATTTAAAAATTGTGCAGCGTTATAATATCCAAAATCATACTGTACCAGCTCGCCGTTCTGGTCTAAGAAAAGAAAGGACGGATAATTAACGATTTTGAATTTTTTTGCAAGTTCTGTTCCTTCTTTTTCGGCGTCAATATAAAGACTGATGAAATTTTTATTGAAGAATTCTCCCAGCTCAGGATTCGGGAAGGTATTCTTTTTCATCAGTTTGCATGGCCCGCACCATGTAGTATACAGATCTATGAAGATAAGTTTGTTTTCTTGTTCAGCCAGTTTTTTGGCTTCCTCTAAATTTTTGTCTTGAAACTGAATGCCTGTTTTATTTTGTGCATAAAAGGAAATCGTCATCAAAAGGCAAAATCCGTAAAAAAGTTTGGTAAGCATAAGATAAAGTATTTACTATGAAGTTCCCAAAAACAAAAAAAATCACCCGATGAAAAGGTGATTTTTTATAATGTATTGATAATCAGGTTTAAAAATTATCTTCTTTTTTTATTTTTCGGATTTGTTCTACACATTTATGCTTTTGATTCTGAGCATTGTGTTTGCTGGAATACTTGTATTTTTCCTGTATTTCTTCGATGTTTTTATGTTGAATAAAAATATCATGGATGAGATTCTGGCAGTGAGAAGAGATTTCGTTGATATAATCGTTGAGCTTATCCCAATAATCTCTTTCGTTTTCTATGGCTTGGTTAATCTCTTCCTTGTTGTCAAAATAATAGGTTTCGTGAATTTCCACAAAAAAGTTTCGGTTTCTCAGTTTTTTAAGCCACAGGTTTTTAGAAATCCCGGTGACATAATTGGCAAGACAAGTGTAGGCTTTGAAATCGTCATCGTACAATTTCTCGTACAAAATAATCAAAGCATCCTGAAAAACATCTTCTGCATCTTCTAAATTTCCTTTGTTTCCAAGAACAAATTTCCGGGTGTACCCGAAATATTTTTGGTACAGAACACCAAAGGCAACATTATTGTCTTTTTGGAAATCTTCGATAGCTAAAGCATTAGTCGTTCTTTTGTTCATGTAATAGTCAGAACTTTCTCTGTGTGTTTTGTTGCCATAAATCTGCGATCCTGCCTGAAAGGAATGATTCCCAAAACGGAATTATCACAGTCCGTTAAAATCCAGATTTTTTGTCTCACTAAAATAGATATTTTTTCGTCCCTAAAAAACTTAGAAACCTTCTTTTTGCCTGAAAAACCTGTAGGATAAAACTCATCACCATCCTTTTGTCTCCTAAGTCGTAGCGGAAAGTGTAATTTTTCAACATCAAAATCCCATTCAAAATCCTTATTGATTTTTTCAATATTATTTTCCAGATTAATGACGATTTGGTTTTCGGAAGAATCAAATTTATCAATCAGAAGAATGTCGTTTGGCGTTTCTTTTTCTGCTTTTTTGTGTATGAAAATTAATTCGTCACGATCAACAACCAATTGATACTCTTTTGAGTAAAAATAGCTTCCGTTTTCTGCCGTAAATATTTTTGGAATTTCTTCCTCCTGATGGAATCCATATTTCTTTAAGATCTCAAACTGTACGAAAGCACTTTCCTTATGCAGCTTTTCTTTTGATAAGATTTTATGTTCGGGGTTAAATACGATCAGTTTATTTTCAATCTCTTCAATCTGTTTCTGTACAAAATCTTTGGTCTGGTTAAGATACAAAGAGCTTTTTTTGAAGTTTTCCAGAAATTGGTCATTCGTTTCTAAAAGTTTTGGAACGATTTCATTTCTGATCTTATTTCTTAGATAGTCACTCTTTTTATTGGAAAGGTCTTCCCGGAAATCAATCCTGTTTTCTTCGGCATATTCATATATTTCCTTTTTTGAAAAGTTTAAGAGTGGTCGGAGAATATTATGGGTTTCTGCAGGAATTCCACTCAGTCCGTTGATGCCTGAAGCTTTGGAAAGATTGATGATAAACGTTTCCAGCTGATCATTCAGATGATGCGCAGTAACAAGGAATTCCAGGTTTTGCTGCTCCTGAATTTCTCTGAAAAAATGATAGCGAAGTTCCCTTGCCCACAGCTGAATAGAGTTTTCCGGTTTTTTATCTTTTTCTGAAACTTCATACAGATGAAATTGAATATGATTTTTCTCACAAAAATCCTGAACCGTTTTTTGATCCAGATCCGAATCTTTTCCCCGGAGTTTATAATTGATATGAGCTACCTGATACATCAGCCCTAAATCCTGAAATAGAGAGGCTAAAACCATAGAGTCAGCACCTCCGCTTACGGCAAGAAGATAGTGGTGGTTTTCCGGGTTCCGGACAAGGTTTTCAAGCTGATTTTTAAAACTGAATTTTTCCAAAATGTCTGCTGAGGATTTCTTTTATGCAAAGATAATCCATAAAATTCAATTCAATTTTCCTAACTTTGATTCGTCTAAAAATGATTACTTATGAAGATTATTAAAATTTTAGGAGTTTCTGCAATGGCGTTGGGACTGACCTCTTGTGTCAGCAAAAAGCAATATGACGCTTTAAGCTCAAACTATAAGCAGTGTATTGAAAATATTGGAGAAAGACAAAGAGAGATCCAGGATTTAAAATCTCAGAATTCTGCCTTGTCAGGGGAGAATAATCTTTTAAAAAGCCAGCATGATGCTTTGAAATCATCTTTGGATGCCTGTCTTTCCAATACAGGTAAAAGTTCAGCGAATATTGACAAATTGGTGGGAGAGATCAATGCTTCCAATTCATATATCAAGCAGCTGATTTCAAACAATGCTAAAAATGACAGTCTGAACATGGCATTATCTAATAAGCTGAAAAGATCGTTGGATAACGTTACAGATGATGATGTACAGGTAAAAGTACTGAAAGGAGTGGTTATGATTTCACTTTCAGATAAAATGCTATATAAGACAGGAGATTACAATGTTCTACCTGCTGCTCAGGAAGTATTAGGAAAAGTAGCTAAAGTAATCAATGATTACGATAAATATTCTGTACTGATTGAAGGGAATACGGATAATGCACCTTTAAGTTCTCCAAATCTGCCAAGAGACAACTGGGATCTTTCTGCATTGAGAGGAACTTCCATTGCTAAAGTTTTGCAAACTCAATTTGGGGTAGATCCGGCAAGAATTACAGCTGGAGGACGCTCAGAATACAATCCTAAGGCAACCAACATGAGTGTTTCAGGAAGAGCGGAAAACAGAAGAACGGAGATCATCATTATGCCTAAGCTTGATGAGTTCATGAAACTGATGGATATTGCTCCTAAAAAATAATCAGAGCATAACAACGATAAAAAATAAATCCCGAAGTCATTCGGGATTTATTTTTTTAATCAAATTAATTCTTCTTTTTTCAATAATGAAATAATTCGTTGAAAAAATGAGTTGGATATTTCGGTCTTAGTTTTCTTAGACGAAGAATCCGCCTTGCCTTTCGGCCCTGCGGTCTTCTGATTCTCTGTGTTAATTAGTTTTCCCCCTGCATTCATTTTCTTTTTTTCTTAGTGTTTTTACCCCTTGTTCTCTGCAAATGTATAACTATGCTCAACACAAACATATCCGTATTTTCACGGTATTTTATATCGTGGTTTTCCCGGAGTGATGAGTCAATAGATACTTAATATTTCAACTTTAAGGCAAAATATAGCTGTTCATGCATGATTTTACCCAAATAATACTGGGAATTTCTTCATCTTCAAATCAAAAAACACTACCTAAAGTATAGCATGAGAGTTCAATACACTTCTGTTAAATTTAATGAGTGTTAATAGTTTTTTTATGAATTCTATTATTTATTTTAAAAGAATGTTTATATTTAAATCTCTGTAAAGAGATATAAAATACAGAGATCTCCGAAAATCTTAAAGAGTAGGAAATTAATACTAAACTAAAAATATGAAAAATTTAAAAAAACTTTCAAGAGGACAAATGAAAAATGTACAGGGTGCTGTGGGCTATTGCAACCCACAGATTATTTGTCGTGTGACTAAAGACTGTTGTCCGGGTTGGGTATGTGGTACACCAGGTGAGTACTGTATCGCCTTATAATGGACAAGAAGAACAAGCTGGAAAAAAGGAGGGAAATTGATTTCTCTCCTTTTTTATGAGATGCCGGATAGAAATAATGGATTCAAAAAGGAATTTTAAAATTATTAAATTTGTTTAAATTAAAATTTTATGAGCTTTTTTGAAGAAAAAAATCCTGAAATGGACAGGTATCTGGAAACCCATGCTTCCTCAGAACCTGAAATTCTAAAAAAACTGAGAAGAGAAACCTACCAGAAGACTACACAGCCACACATGATATCCGGATATCAGCAAGGCAGGCTTCTCACCATTGTTTCGCAAATGTTGCAGCCTAAAAATGTGCTGGAGATAGGAACTTTTACAGGCTATGCCACACTTTGCCTAACATCGGGACTTGCTAAAGACGGTAAAATAACAACATTGGATGTCAATGAAGATCTTGCTTATCTGCCGAAAAAATATTTTGAAGAAAGTGAATATGCCACACAGATTGATTTTAAGCTTCAGGATGCCAAGGAATTTTTAAAAGAAACTGATCAGATTTTTGATCTTGTTTTTATCGATGCCGACAAAGAAAATTATGCTGAATATTTCAGACTGATCAAGCCCAGAACGCAATCAGGTTCAGTAGTTCTTTTTGATAATGTTTTATGGTACGGGAAAATACTGGAAGAAAATCCAAAACAGAAATCTACACAGGTGATTCAGGAACTGAATGATTTGATCGCAAAAGACGATGATTTTGAAAATCTTATTTTACCTTTGCGTGATGGAGTGAATTTTCTGAGAAGGAAATAAGACAGGAGACAACAGATAAGAGACACCGTTTGCAGGTAAATCTGATATCTGTGGTCTGAAATCTATCATCTAAAAAATTATGAATAAAGGAATTTGTAACGTTACAGTAGCACCGGTCCGCGCAGAGAATTCTGACAAGGCGGAAATTGTTACGGAAATGTTGTTTGGCGAAAGTGCAGATATTTTGGAAGTGAATAAAAACTGGACCAAAATAAAAATGCATTATGATGGATATGAGGGTTGGATAGATACCAAACAGCTAAGACTTGTAACAGAAGAGGATCTGGCCAGAAGAAAAGTTACCGTAGTTACTGAAGATTTTTCTTCAGTATTGATGAAAGACGGAAAAACCCTTCTTTCAATGGGTTCTGAAGTGGAATTTCCGGTAGTGGCTTCGAGAAGAAGTCATGATCTCCGTGAAAGCATTGCTTTAGCAGCGAAAGAATTTCTTAATGTGCCTTATCTGTGGGGTGGTAAAAGCTTTTTTGCTATAGATTGCTCAGGTTTCACCCAGCTGGTCTACAAAATTCATGATATAAAATTACCCAGAGATACCTACCAGCAGGCAGAAATTGGCGTTCCCCTGACGTTTGTTGAAGAGAGCCAGCCCGGAGATTTAGCATTCTTTGAAAATCCTGAGGGAAAAATTATTCATGTAGGAATTATGCTGGATAACCAAAGAATCATTCATGCTTCAGGAAAAGTAAGAATAGATATCCTGGATTCTACAGGGATTTTTAACAAAGAAATGAACAAGCATACCCATAAACTGAGAGTGATCAAAAACTTACTCTAGTCTAAAATACAGTCGGAATGGAGAATATTATTTTTACAATTTTTGATATTTTTAATTTCGGATTATTGGTTTTTTTCTGGTGGTTTACGCTGAAGCATTACAAAACCCTTCCTGAAAGAATTCCCGTACATTTTGATTTTGATGGAAAGGCCGATAATTTTGGGAGCAAGAGATATTCTTTTTTGACCCCGATTCTTGGAACCGCTTTGTATTGTATGTTCATCTACTCATTAAAACATCCTGAAACAGCTAATTTTCCTGTAGAGATCACAGACCAAAACAGAGATATCCAGTTCTTGATCATGAATACATTTCTGAGATGGTTATTTACACTGATTATCCTTATTTTTATGAATGGCCAGGATTATGCGTTCAGATATTCCTCTGATGAAAGTGTTAAACCTAAAATTCCTTTACCGACGGCTATTTTATCAGTGATTGTAAGCCTGATCGTTGTTCTTATTTTTGTAGCGATATTCAAATGATACATTCCAAAGATAATTCAAAGCATTATAGCTGGGGAGACGGCTGTGACAGTTGGATCTTGAATGATTCCACCAGTCTTTCTGTGAAACAGGAAAGAATGCCTGCAGGAGCGGCTGAGAAACTACACTTCCATGAAACAGCAGAACAGGTATTCTATATTTTAAAAGGAGAAGCTAGATTTGATATTAACGATGAAAAGTTTTCAGTAAAGGCAGGAGAAAGTATTTCCGTTAAGCCTCAATCAATACATTTTGTAGCCAACGAATCTCCTGATGAAGTGGAATTTCTTGTCATTTCCAGCCCTTCTACCCATAATGATCGAATTGAAATTGAAAAATAATTAAGATGTCCTTTCTATACAACCTATTTATCCGCCTTCTCATTTTCGGAATGAAAGCATTTTCCTTGTTTAATGATAAAACTAAAAAAGGAGTTGAAGGAAGGAAACAATCTTTAGATCAAGTAAAAGCTGCGTTTTCGCCATCTGATAAGGTGATCTGGATGCACGCTGCCAGCCTTGGAGAATATGAGCAGGGACTTCCGGTTTTAGAAAAACTTAAAGAAAAATATCCGGATCATAAGATTCTGGTGACTTTCTTTTCTCCATCAGGCTATGAAAATGTTATCAAGAAAAAGCATATTGCTGATGTGATCTGTTATCTTCCTTTCGATAAAAAAAGTACGGTAAAAGAATTTATTTCTCAGTTTAATACCGAATTATTTTTTACTGTTAAGTACGATTACTGGTATCATCTTCTGGCTGAGCTTAAAATTCGTGGTGCTAAAATCTATGTGATTTCTGCCTTGTTTTATGAAAGGCAAGCCTTTTTTACCTCTTATGGAAAATGGTTTGTAAAGCAGCTTAAAAAAAATGTAGACTGGTTTTTTCACCAGACAGAATTTTCTTTTGCCTTGGCTAAAAGTGTGGGACTGAGTCATTCTTCAGTCACAGGAGATACAAGATTTGACAGGGTAAAACAGCTGAGATCCCTTGATAATCAAGTTGAATATATTTCAGAGTTTAAGAAAGATCATCAAACGATAGTTTTCGGCAGTTCCTGGCAGGCAGAGGAGAAAATGGCAACAGCTATTGCACAGAAGAGCAGAGCAGTAAAGATCATTATGGCTCCTCATGATCTGAAAAGAGTAGTACACCTGAAACAGATTTTTCCTGATGCTTTATTATACAGTGAAATTAAAAATAGTAAGTCTCAGAATCTGAGTGCTCAATTTTTGATCATCGACAGCATAGGTTTACTTTCAAAGCTTTATTCTTATGCAGATATAGCCGTTGTAGGCGGAGGTTTTCACGATGCAGGATTACACAATATCCTGGAGGCGGCAACATTCAGTGTACCGGTGATCTTTGGAAATCATTACAGAAAAAATCCTGAGGCAGACGACCTGATTGCAGCCAATGGAGGTAAATCCTTTACCGAAGAATATGCAGCAGCAGATTTCGTTTCGTTTCTTCTTGATCATCAGGAAGAGTTAAAAGAAATGTCTCATAATGCCGGGAAATTTGTTAATGAAAAACCTGATGCTGCCCATCTGATTCTTCAGAAAATTTTATCTTAAAAATCCCTGACTTTTGATATCTTTAATGATTTGGTCTATGTCATCCGGAATGTTTTCAGAGTCAAGCCAGTTCATATCCAGACCATTATTGATGCACAGTTTTTGCAGATAGTGATTTTCAGAAATTTTGGTTTGAGTTTCTCTTAAAAGTTCATCAATTTCCATCCAGTAATCCTCGTCAAGCTTTTTTGTTAATACCAGTGCTCTGAATATTTTATTAATGATATAGATATAGAGTTTATAAACATTGTCGAATCGCTGTTTGCTGAAATCGCTGTTGGAATCTAAAATTCTGTTCACCAGCAAAAGATTCAGCGAAACCTCTCCGAATTTATCTGTTGTTATTTTGATATGCTCTGTAATTTCTGCACTCAACTTTCGGATTATAGTAAGGAAATATTTTGCATTTCCCACATATTTTGAAGCCAGAACAACCTGTTCAGCAACATTCTCTTCCATTGCATTTCGTTTATCATCGGTCGTCTCCTGATCGATCAGTTCAAAATACAGTTTTTTAGACAAAAGCTTATCCTTTTTCAGGAGCCTGAAAATAAGACGGTCTTTTTCTACATTGGAAAATGCACTCAATGCTGCTTTAAACTCTTTAGAGTACTCCATTAATTGAATATTTTAGAATATTTTAGAAATCCGTTGAGAGCCCAATTGCCAGTATAATAAAGAGATTTTAAAGTAGAAAATCCCATAAAATCTTTATACACCAGGTATTGGTCTTTAATGATGTTTTTTTTCTTTCGTGAAACACTGTTTTCCCGCATCCTGTACTTGGCCATTGTCTTTTTGATAGGCATTCCTTCCGGAACTACTTTTAAGAGGTTCAGCCACATGACATGGTCTTCACGCTTGCTTTTTACGGGGAATAAAAATTTCCCTACCCTTTTAGTGTCATACATCGTAGAAACCGGGGCCAGTCTGCAGGTCTTCAGAAGATTGGAGAAGGTAACCACCTTGTCTGCCAGGAAATCCTTTAAAACAGGCTGCAACTGCTCATTACATCTTGAATAATTACAATAGACCAGCTCTGCATGGTTTTCCTCCATATAATCCGTCATGGTTTCGAGATATTCAGGATACCAGAAATCATCAGAATCAAGAAATGCAATGTATCGTCCCGTTGCTCTTTCAAGGCTATTGTTCCTTGCATTTCCGGCACCGCCGTTTTTTTCAAGAACGTTCAGCTTTATTCTGGGGTCGTTGTATTTCCTTATGATATCCACTGTATTGTCTTTGGAAAGATCATCAGTGATCAGCCATTCCCAGTTTTCATAGGTTTGGTTGAGAACAGATTGTATCGTTTCTTCAATGAATTCAGCAGAATTGTAGCAGGGAGTGATGATGGAGACCAGGTCTTTCATTTATGTTTTTACTGGGTGTAAAATTATAAAAATTTTTTCTCATAGAGATGCCACGACGCAATTCCTACTCCTATCACCACAAACATGCATACAACACTCATCAAAAAAGGATTGTAGTTGGCAAATAATCCCAGCGTTGCAAATACTCTGATAATAGGGAAGTGGAAGATATAAATACCATAGGTGAAATCTCCGTATTTCCCAAAATTATTCAGGAATTTCAGTGAATAGGCGATATATAAAACAATAATACTGATCATGATAGGCGAGAACAATTTGATATGAAGTATAAGATCGATCCAAACCGTAATGATCGCTATGATGAAAAGAACATTTTTATGTTTGATAAATTGGTCAAAATAAAAATAGCCAAGCATTCCTCCAATAAAATAACATAAGGAGCCAGGCAGTTGTTTGGAAATGGAAATTTTTCCGGCCATTTCAAAATAATTAAGAAATACCAGAGAAAGAAAGTACAGAATGATCAGGCTGATATTTCTGTATTTATTGTTTTTTCCAAATAATAAAAAAATGAGTGGGACAGCAAAATAAAAGCACATTTCAATCTTAAGTGTCCATAGAGCACCATTGACCGCTTCATTACCAAATACTCCGGGTAGGGAAGGGGCCATGAAATTCATGAAGGCAGAGTTCCACAAAAAATATTTATAAACCTGTGTATTACCAAAGTAATCAGAAAAAGAAAGCGTGCTTACTGTGCTGAGGAATACAGTGCACAGAAAAACGACAAGTAAATAGGCAGGAACAATTCTGTTGATTCTTTTCTTGATATAACTTTTCAGGCTTGAAGACCTTTCATAGCTCCTTGCGATAAGAAATCCGCTGACAATAAAAAACGAAAAAACGGCAACTTCTACGGGGCTATTGGTTAAAAATTCTAGCTGGCTTGAGTCACTTAAAGCTCCCAGGTGTCCTACAAAGACAATGAAAGCCAGAAGAACACGGATGAAGTCAAAATTATTTTTCGTTATATCCTGCATTTTGTTTTCTTTCTGCAAAAATAGTTTTTTTAATAAAATAGAGAGAGAACCTTACATTCAATATTTGTTAAATAACGGCTATTATGAGGATTAATGTTCTAAAATTTTCAGAAATAAGGATTATAAAAATAATTTTTCACAAAAAATGGTGTTATAAATCAAAAAAATTATAATTTTAGCCCTTGAAAATTTTATATATGAAGAAATTAGCATTACTATTTGCAGGTTTATCATTATTTGTAGCTACAGGATGTAATGATGATGGCGACAATACGATGGAATATCCTCTGGTTGGAGTTTGGCAACCGCTGAAAGAAGTAGTGACCACCGTAGAAGTAGGAGAAGAACCTGTTTCGGATCTTATTACATACACAGATTGTGAAAAAGAATCAAGATGGAGATTCAATACTGAAGCAAGTGGGAAAAGAACCAGAAATGGAGACATCGGCACAACAACACCTCAGTGTACCATTATTTCAGATCAGAACTTTACGTACACGTACGATAGGAGTGCAAAAACAGTAGTCATAAAATATCAGGGGATCGTAGAACCATCTAATGGGAAAATAGTTACCCTTAATGATACCACTTTGAACCTGTCAATAAGAGAGGAAACTCAGGATCCGACAGTATATAAAACAAGAACGTATACAATGAGAAGAATTCCTCAATAAACATACATTTCATAGACTTAGCATAGATCTCATCTTAGGATGAGATTTTTTTGTTGAAGCGAATTCCTGAATTAATTAAAATTAAAATTTCCATTTCTTTTAAAATCATTATTTTTGTGAATCTTGATTTGGAATTAATGGTCAAAATTAACTCTAATATCTAAAGTCTAACATCTAACATCTATTATAAAAAGTGTTTTACGATCATCAGCAGATAGAAAAAAAGTGGCAGAAGTACTGGGAAGAAAACCAGACCTACAAAACCTCCAATAATACGGACAAACCAAAATTTTATGTTCTCGATATGTTTCCGTATCCATCCGGAGCAGGGCTTCACGTGGGGCACCCGCTGGGATATATTGCATCAGATATTTATGCGAGATATAAAAGACACCAGGGGTTTAATGTCCTTCACCCGGTAGGTTATGACAGCTTCGGGCTTCCTGCTGAACAATATGCGATCCAGACAGGACAGCATCCGGCGATCACTACGGAAGAGAATATCAACAGATATGAAGAGCAGCTAAAGAAAATCGGTTTTTCATTCGACTGGAGCAGAGAACTGAGAACTTCAGATGCATCATATTATAAATGGACACAGTGGATCTTTATCGAGCTGTATCATTCATGGTATAATAAAGATACCAATAAGGCAGAATCCATCGATACCCTGATTCAGCATTTTGCAGAAAAAGGAACGGAAGGATTAAATGCCAATCAAAACGACGAACTCAACTTCACGGCAGAAGAATGGAAAGATTCTTCAGACCTTGATAAAGAAGATATCCTTTTAAACTACCGTCTGGCGTTTAGAGCAGAGACCACTGTAAACTGGTGTCCGGCTTTGGGAACAGTATTGGCGAATGATGAGGTGAAAGACGGAAAATCCGAAAGAGGAGGATTTCCTGTATTCCAAAAGAAAATGATGCAGTGGAGCATGAGAATATCTGCCTACTCTGAAAGATTATTACAAGGACTTCAGACACTGGATTGGCCACAACCACTTAAAGATGCTCAGGAATACTGGATTGGAAAATCCCAGGGAGCGCAGGTTCAGTTTCAGGTAGAAGGTCATGAAGAGATTGTTGAGGTTTTTACAACAAGACCTGACACTATTTTTGGCGCTACATTTATGGTGTTGGCTCCTGAAAATCCTTTGGTGGATACCATTACTACAGAAGCTCAGAAAGCAGAAGTAGATACTTATATAGAAGAAACTTCGAAAAAAACGGAAAGAGACAGGATGTCTGACGTGAAAAACGTGAGCGGTGCTTTTACGGGAAGTTATGCAATCAATCCTTTCAGCGGAGAGAAAATGCCGATCTATATTTCAGATTACGTATTAATGGGTTACGGAACAGGTGCTGTAATGGCTGTTCCTGCACACGATGAACGTGATCATAGGTTTGCAAAGAAATTTAACCTGGATATAAAAAAGGTAGTAGATACCGATGAAGATGTTCAGGAGAAATCTTTCGACTCTAAAGATTCAGTGTGTGTGAACTCTGATTTCTTAAACGGGTTGAATTATAATGAGGCCAAGTCAAAAATAATTTCTGAAATAGAAAATAAAGGAATTGGCCACGGAACAACGAACTACAGACAGCGTGATGCTATTTTCTCCAGACAGCGGTATTGGGGAGAACCGGTTCCTATCTATTATAAACAAGAAATGCCTTATACACTTCCGGTTTCTGCTTTACCGCTGGAACTTCCGGAAGTTGAAAAATATCTTCCTACTGAAGACGGTGATCCGCCATTAGGAAATGCAAAAGAATTTGCATGGGATGAAGCCAATCAGAAAGTTGTGGCTACAGATCTGATTGATAATAAAACAGTATTCCCGTTAGAATTATCTACGATGCCGGGTTGGGCGGGAAGCTCATGGTATTTCCTTAGATATATGGACCCTTCCAATGATGAGGTTTTTACAAATAAAGACTTAAGTGATTATTGGGGGCAGGTAGACTTATACATCGGAGGAAGCGAGCATGCCACCGGGCATTTATTGTATTCCCGTTTCTGGAATATGTTCTTAAAAGACAGAGGATATATTAAGAATAATGAACCTTTCCAGAAACTGATCAATCAGGGAATGATTTTGGGAATGAGTGCTTTTGTATATAGAATTGATGGGACAAACCAGTATGTTTCTAAAAACCTGGCTGGTGATCATCAGACACAGAAAATCCACGTTGACGTATCTTTATTAAAAGGAACATCAGACGAACTGGATACCGAAGCTTTCAAAGCCTGGAGACCAGACTATGCCAATGCGGAATTTATCCTGGAAGACGGAAAATACATCACAGACCGTGAAGTAGAAAAGATGTCCAAGTCTAAATACAACGTTGTAAATCCTGATGATATCTGTGAAGAATACGGAGCAGATGGTTTAAGACTGTATGAAATGTTCCTGGGTCCATTGGAACAATCCAAACCTTGGAATACACAGGGACTAAGTGGAGTCTATGGTTTCCTTAAAAAATTCTGGAATCTTTATTTTAATGGCGATGTTTTTGATGTGTCTGATGAAGAACCTACAAAAGCTGAATACAAAGTTTTACATACCTTAATAAAGAAGGTGGTTTATGATATTGAAAATTTCTCATTCAATACTTCCGTATCTTCATTTATGATTGCTGTCAACGAGCTTCAAAAAATAAAATGCAACAAGCGCAATATTTTAGAGCCTTTAGCCGTTATCATCTCTCCGTATGCGCCCCATATCTGTGAAGAACTTTGGAGTATGCTGGGGAATACAGAATCTGTTGAGTTTGAAAAATTCCCGGTATTGAATGAAGATTACCTTGTAGAAGATGAAATAGAGTATCCTGTTAGCGTAAACGGTAAAATGAAGTTCAAAATTTCACTTTCTGCTCAGCTATCGGCGAAGGAAGTGGAAGATTTGGTGATTTCAGATGAAAAGATGCAACCTATTTTGGAAGGTAAAACACCTAAAAAAATCATCGTGGTGCATCACCGTATTGTGAATATCGTAATTTAAAAAAAACTTAACATTGGCAAATTAAAAAAAATGGGGGTCTTATTTTTTTAAATTTTTAACTTAAATGTTAAAATTGAGAAAAATAAATAAAATAATTAAAAATAATTATTATATCGAAATCGTATTAAAATTTCTTTATCAGAAAAATGCAAAATGTTTATTTAAGACTCTTGCATTTTAATTAATTTTGCCTTTAATTTACACCCTGTAAAATTTTAAAAACAATATAATTTAGTTAAATATGGAAATGAATGTTTCAAAAAATGATGAGCAAGTAGTTGCTAGAAAAGCAGGAGGTTTAAACCCGGCTGTTATTATTCCTATTTTATTCGTTATAGGAGTTTGTATTTATTTATTTGTTCTTGGGAACCCAGGGAACTTTAAAGACGCAGAAAAACTAGGTGGTGGATCTGTAGCTTTCTCTAGTGTTGAAGGAAAAGACATTCACCCGGAATCGTTTTTAGGGATTATCTACAAAGGAGGGGTTATCGTACCAATCTTGATTACTTTCATGATTACTGTAATCGTTTTCTCTTTTGAAAGATATTTCGTACTAGGTAAAGCTGCTGGTAAAGGAAACCTAGACAACTTTGTAGTTCAGGTAAGAAGCTTATTGAACCAAAACAAAGTTGATGAGGCTCTAGAAGAGTGTGACAGACAACAGGGATCTGTAGGTAACGTAGTGAAAGAAGGTCTTACTACTTACAAAGCTCTTTCTCATGACACTACTTTAAATAAGGAGCAAAAAATGGTAGCTCTTAACAAAGCTATCGAAGAGGCTACTACTCTTGAAATGCCAATGTTAGAAAAGAACATGATGATTCTTTCTACTTTAGGTACTGTTGCAACTTTGATCGCACTTTTAGGAACTGTAATCGGGATGATTAAAGCATTCTTTGCATTAGGTTCAGGTGGTGGTACTCCAGATGCTGCTGCACTTTCTACTGGTATCTCCGAAGCATTGATCAACACGGCTTTAGGTATTGGTACTTCAGCAATTGCGATTATCCTTTATAACTTCTTTACCTCTAAAATTGACGGATTAACTTATAAGATCGACGAGATCGCTATGAGCATCCAGCAGTCTTTCGCTGAATTCAACTAAGAATTGAATTTGTAGCAAGGAATTTGCATTCCAATAAAAGAAGTTTAATTAAAAATAATTCAAAACAATGGCGAGAGTCAAACCAAAAAGACATGGAGTAGTGACGGATATGACGGCAATGTGTGACGTTGCATTCCTACTACTTACATTCTTTATATTGACCACTCAGTTTAAAAAACCTGACGTGGAGCAGATTAAACCGCCATCTTCAATATCAGAGAAGTTACTTCCTGATGCAAGTTTGATGACCATCAACGCTACTCCGGACGGGAAATTTTATTTCCAGCCGGTGGAGAATGCATCAGAGAGATTACAGCTTTTAGAAAAAATGGGTCAAAAGTATAATATGACTTTCGACAACAAGCAAAAAGCTGCATTTCAAAAAGTACAAGCAATTGGGGTTCCTATGAACCAACTGAAAGGCTATCTCGATTTGTCAGATGAGGAGCAGAAAAGCTTTAAGAGTCCTACCGGGATTCCTATGGATAGTACAAATAAGCAGTTAGTTGACTGGGTACAACAAAGTTTGAGCGTAAATCCTGATTACAAATTAGCAATCAAGGGAGACGTTACTACTGAGTATCCTAAAGTTAAAAGCCTATTTGAAGGTTTAAGAGATATTGATTTTCTTAAATTCTGGTTGATTACATCACAAGAAGGTAAACCATAATAATATCATTTAGAAATGGCAGAAGTACAAGTACAGGAAAAAGGCGGCAAAGGCGGCAAGGTACGTTCCAAGAAGCAGAATACCAGAGTAGATATGACTCCAATGGTGGACTTGGGTTTTCTATTGATTACCTTCTTTATGTTCACAACCACATTTAGCAAACCGAATGTAATGGATTTAGGTCTTCCGGCAAAACCAAAAGAGGATCAGCCGAAACCACCTCCAACAGAAATTAAACTTTCTAACTCAATTTCTTTATTATTAGGGAAAGACAATAAGATTTTCTGGCATCAACAGGATCCTACATCTTTAACTGATCAGAATCTTAATGAGACGACTTACGATAGAGAGGGAATTAGAAAAATAATTGAGAAAGCAAAAGCAGGCGCAGCAGATCAAACAAAATTTACTGTTATTATCAAGCCGACTGACGATGCTGTATATAAGAACTTTGTAGATATTCTTGACGAAATGGCCATTACCAAAAGCGAGCAGTACGGGGTAACCGATGTGAAGCCTTGGGAGAAAGCTATCTATGATAGAAAAGTTGGGAATAATGGAGCTGCGGCTGCACCAGCTACAAAGTAATTTAACCATAAAATTGTATATCTATGGCAGATGAAAATGTATACAATCAGAATCTTACTTTAGATGAGATTGTATTTGAAAATAGAAACAAGGAATATGGTGCCTATGATCTGAGACATCAGTATCCTAGACTTCTGACAAAATCTTTTATTGTTGGAACGGCATTATTCCTGGTTGCGGCTTTGTCTCCTTTTATTTATCTTACCATTAAGAGACTTACTGAACCGCCTAAGCAAGAAGTAAAGGCAGATTTGGTAAACATTATTGAAGAAGACCCGATCATTGAGCAACCAAAAGAAGAAGAACCACCTCCACCACCTCCTCCAAAAGAAGAGGAAAAAATCGAGGTGATTCAGAACGTAGTTCCTGAGCCTGTAAAAGCTCCGAAGATTGAAACACCACCGCCACCAATTTCTAAGCAGTTAGAAACGACGACTGGTTTAAATAATCAGGAAGGGGTTAAAGCTCCGGCTTATACACCACCGCCACCACCGCCATCTACTGGTAACAAAGCCAGTACTGCGGAAGTAAAAACAAATAACCCTAATGAGATCTACAAAGATGTAGACCAGTCTGCAGAATATCCTGGAGGAATGGCTTCATTAAGAAAGTTCCTTGGGGAGAATTTTGATACTTCTCTAATGGAAGGAGGTGAAGGTACCCTTAAGGCAAAACTTAAGTTCGTAGTAGAAAGAGACGGAACCGTTTCTGGAGTTACTATTGAAGAGAAATCTCCAAATGGCGACTTCAACAGTGAAGCTGTTCGTGTAGTTAAGAAACTTAAAAAATGGACTCCTGCGAAAAGAAACGGGGAGAGCGTTAGATCTTACTATAGCGTACCGTTTACCATGAACTTTGAATAAGACTTATTTATTCAAATTATAAATAAAAAGAGAAGCATATGCTTCTCTTTTTTATTTTTTTTGGTATTTTTGTTATATGATGTTCAATTGGTTATCCTTAGTTACCGGATTATTTTATATCGTCTTGGGAATTGTAGTTATTGTCTACAAATTTTTCTTTACGATTTTAGAGCCTGCCATAGCTTACGCAATGGGTGCAGTGCTTATTCTTTATGGAGTGTTTAGAATCTATAGAGCAGTTTCAAGAATTAAAGATTCAGGAAATGAGAAATAGTTTAAAAATTGCGTTGCTTTCTGTGATGAGCATCGCTGCTGTAAGCTGCAAAAAAGAAGATCAATCTCCATCCTATCACAAAGGAGATCTTACCATACTTACCGACGAATCTTTTAAAAGCGTTACCGAAGCATTGGCAGAAGGATATATGATCAACTATCCTGAAACGCACATCAAAATCGAAACAAAGAAAGAAGATTTAGGTTTTCTTGATTTGCTGAATGATAAAGCAAGAATAGCCGTCATGTCCAGAGACCTTACTCCTGAAGAGAAGAAAGCGTATGAAGAACAGGTTGATCTGAAGTTTCTTCCTGCTAAATTCGCTGCAGATGCGGTAGTATTTGTTGTTCCAAAAGATTCTCCAAAACAGAGTATCTCTATGGATGAAATCAGGAGCGGACTTGAATCTGATGCCAAGAATTTTATTTTTGACGGAACCAATTCAAGTAATCTGAATTTCGTTGCCCAAAAGCTAAAGAAGCAACCCAAAGACCTTAAATTTTCTATCATTCCGGGAAACCAGAATATTATTGAAGAATTGGAGAAACATACTGATAAAATTGGAGTTATCGGCTTGAACACGTTCAGTCGTCCTTACGATAAAACGTCCGAAAAGCTTAGAGGAATGGTAAAAGTACTTCCGGTAGAAAATAATGGAAAACTTTATACGGTGGATAATGCCAGCCTTCGTGAAATGACTTATCCTTTTACCCGCGTTCTGTATTTTTTAACCAATGAAGGAAACTTCAATATTGCTAATGGATTCATCAGATATTCATGTACACAGCTGGGACAAATGATCGTGGAGAAAGAAGGTTTACAGCCCTATAATATATATAAAAGAGAGGTACAAATGCGTTAAAAAGTATTAAAATAATGTTTTGCCTCTTGTAAAAACATTGTTTTGGTCTAAAAATTGTGGAGCATATAACTCTAATAAAGAAAAATATAAAATGAAAGATATAATGATTATGAATGTAAAGAAAATTGCTTTAGGAGCAGCCGTGGTATTTTTTGCCGGTTTAGCCTCTGCACAGACGTTGCAGGATGGTATTAACAGTATTGATAGTGATAAGTATGCACAGGCTAAAATCAATTTTACGGAAATGGTTGCCAAAGCACCTACAGCAGAAAATTACTTCTATTTAGGAAATACTTACCTTAAACAGGGCGAGCCTGACTATGCTAAAGCAATAGAGAGCTTTAACAAAGGTTTAGCTGTTGATAGCAAAAGCTACCTTAACAAAATCGGTTTGGCTACTGTAAAACTAGGTAAAGGCGATAAAAGCGCAGTTGCTGAGATTCAGAAAATTGTTACTGATTCCAGAGAAAAGGATGCTGAAGTATTGTTCAGAGCAGCTGAGGCTTTAACATTATTCGAGAAAAACAATGCTCCTGATGCAGCCATTCAATTCCTGACAAAAGCTATTGAGAAAGCTGAGAAGAAAGGAGTTCCTGCTCATTATTATTATACTCTTGGAGATGCTTATAGAATCAAAAGAGCACCGGGGGAAGCAATGTCTGCTTATGACAAAGCATTACCTTTAGCTAAAAACAGAGCATCTGTTTATACAAGAATGGCTACTTTGTGGATGGCCGCACAGCAATGGCAGCAAGCTAAACAAAGCCTTGATAAAGCGATAGGTGTAGATGCAACTTATGCACCTGCTTATAAAGCTTTGGCTTCTTACGATATCAGATACCAGGAGAATGCAAAAGCAACACAAGACCTTATCAACTATACCAAATATGCTGATGAGGATCCGTATACACAGTTAGAAATTTCTAAATTATATTTCACGAACGAAGATTATGCAAATTCTAAAATTGTATTAGACAAGATCTTTGATAAAATTGATGACCCTATCAAGTTTAAACTGAGAGCTTATCAGTCTTATGCTGACGGAAATTATGCTGATGCAAAACAGAATATGGATACTTTCATATCTCAGGCTGAGAAAACAAGATTACAGCCAGCAGATCAAGGGCTTCAGGGACTTATTGCAGCCGGATTGGCAAAAACTGAAACGGATGCAGCTAAGAAATCAGCTTTAATGACCGAGTCTCAGCAGAAAATTGCAATTGCTAAAGCGGCGAAGGATGAGACAATGAAGTGGGATATAGAACTTGCTAATATCGCAGGAGGAGGTGCTTCTCAGGCTGAAGCGGAAAAAGGACCAACTACTCCGGAAATTGAGGCATTGAAAAAGAAAGTAGCAGCTAATAAGGAGGATTCTGATGCTTTGTTTAAATTAGCTACCGCTTACCAGGATGCTAAAAACTGGAATGGGGCAGTACTGACTTGGCAGAAAATGAGTGCTCTTCTACCGGATTGGGCACCAGCTTACTACAGTCAGGGGTATTCTTACCAACAGGCAGGAAATAATGATGCTGCAAAATTAGCCTACGAGAAATTTATCAGCACGGTAAAACCTGCAGATAAAGAAGCTAACAAGCAGACTTTAGCTTATGCTTACTTTGCAGTAGCTTATATGAATAAAGATTCTGATGCTGCAAAAGCTAAGGATTATGTTGCTAAATCTTTACAGCTTGATCCTACTTACCAGGATGCTGTAAAATTAAATGCAGAAATCAATAAGTAATTTAAAATTTAAATTATAGATATTAAAACTTCCCATTCTCAATGTTTGGGAAGTTTTTATTTTAAGTCTTATCTTTGAAAATATGAAATGCCCGGGGTTAAAAATTCGAAGATCGTAGAAAAATTATTGGGCGTTTCATCTTACCAATTAAAAAATAGAAAGAATTGATGAAAACAGATATACTTGCTTTCGGAGCACATCCTGATGATGTAGAGCTGGGATGTGGCGGAACAATAGCTAAAATGATTTCGGAAGGTAAAACATGTGCTATTGTTGACCTTACCAAAGGAGAGCTGGGAACCAGAGGAACAGATGAAACAAGAAGAGTAGAAGCCGGTGAATCTGCAAAAATTCTCGGAGTTTCGGCAAGAGAAAATTTGGGAATGAAAGATGGGTTTTTGGTCAATTCTGAAGAATATCAGATGGAGATTGTAAAAATGATCCGTAAATACCGCCCGGAAATCGTCTTAGCCAATGCGATTGATGACAGACATCCGGATCATGCAAAAGGAGCGAAATTAGTGTCTGATGCATGCTTCCTGGCCGGACTAAGAAAAATTGAAACGGTAGTAAATGGCGAAAATCAGGAAGTATGGAGACCCAAGCACATTTTTCATTATATCCAGTGGAAAGATATCAAACCTGAATTTGTGATTGACATTTCCGATCATTTAGACAAGAAGATTGAAGCGTGCATGGCCTTCAAAACACAGTTTTACGATCCAACATCCAATGAACCGGTTACTCCAATTGCAACGAAAGACTTTTTAGAAAGCTTAACCTATCGTGCTCAGGATTTAGGAAGATTATCGGGAGTGACTTATGCTGAGGGATTTACGTCTGAGAAGCTTATTGCGATGAAAAATTTTGATGGAATTGTTTGGTAATTAAAAAATCTTTCCTATATTTGCACTCACAAAACGGTGATTGTAGCTCAGTTGGTTAGAGCGTCGGATTGTGGTTCCGAAGGTCGGGGGTTCGAGACCCCTCATTCACCCAAGAAAAGTACACTTTTTAAAGTGTACTTTTTTTTATTTCTATAGCATTGATCAATGCCAAAAGCCAAATTAATAAACACTATTTGGTGTGTAAATTCTCACTGACTATTTGATACTCCATAAGAAAAGTATATTTTTGCAGTTCACAACATAAAAAATCTTCATGATGATATATGTTGCTGCAAAAACTATAAACTCAATTTAAAGACCATTAAACCATGAAAATGAGAAAAACTATTCTGAATTTATTCTGTTAATTCAACGATACTGATTGTTTCCCGAAACTCAGAACCAAAGTAAATCCTCAAAATTTCTTTAACAATGCAATGGGGGTAATCAACACACTTTATTAGATTATTTTTCGTAACGAGAGATGATTCTTTATTCATACTGGAGAAACTTTGAATCTTCTATTGGTAATGATTCAGTATTATTTAATCAACCCGATACCTTTTAAAATCATAGGTCGTTTTTTTATGAATTGATTTGATTTTGAAAATTTTTCATTTCAGATGGAGATCAGAAACCATTCAAACGGAGCGGAACCGAAAAGCTAAACGAGTAGGGAAACATTATAAAACTAAACATGAAGAAATTTATTTTATTAAAAATCATGAAAAAACTCTACTTTTTATTCTTAATTCTCAGCTCAATTTCCGGATTTGCACAAACGTACAGTTATACAAAATACAATACTTCGAATTCAGAAATAGGGAGCAATTATATTGCTGATATTAAAGCTGATGCTAATGGATTGTTATGGCTTGCAACCTATACTGGAGTTTCAACTTTTAACGGAACTACTTTTACCAATTACAATACTTCCAATTCCGGTATTGCATCCAATTCAATTATTAAAATTCAAATTGATGGCTTGGGCAGAAAATGGATTGCATCGCAACTTAATGGAATTATTATGTATAACGGAACGACATGGACTAATTATACAACTTCCAATTCAGGTTTACCGACTAATGCAATCAATGATATAGCTATTGACGGACAAAATAACCTTTGGATTGCTACAGACTCAGGTCTTACAAAATTCAATGGTACAACGTGGTCTAATTATTCCTCTGTACCGAATCTGAATTCTGTGGCAACAGATAGTAATAATGGAGTATGGGTTACCAATGGTGGTGTATTGTATAAATTTAATGGAACTGATTTTAATTTTATAGCCCAGGGAACTCAAAAAATATTGAAAATTGCCAACAATACGGTCTATGTAAAAGGTTCTGATAGTTTAATTACATTAACGACGAGCGGAACTAACCTCACATTTACTTATCAAAGCACGTCTTGTCTTACAGGATACAATCTTAGCGCCTTGGATGTTGATAATAACAGTAAAGTATGGATTGGATTTAATGGATCAGGTTTACAAAACTTTACGGATTGCGCAACTTACACCGCAACAAATACAAATTTCGGTTTGCCCGATGACTATTTCAGTGCAGTCAGTACACAATCTTCAGGGACTATCTGGCTGGGAACGTTACAGCTTGGTTTGGTGAAAATGTCGCCAAGCACTGTTCAGGCAGGCTGTTTTCAAAAAATCAATGCAGGTAGTTTGCATAGTATAGCTATAAAAACAGACGGAACATTATGGACCTGGGGGAATAATTATTCAGGAGAATTAGGAAATGGTACCACCACTAATGCATTAACCCCAAAACAGATAGGAACTGGTAATAACTGGAAAGAAATTGCTGGCGGAAGCAGCCATACAATTGCCCAAAAAACAGACGGAACGCTTTGGGCCTGGGGAGCAAATTCAGGTCAATTGGGTAATGGAACAAATACACAACAACACACACCGGTACAAGTGGGAACTGCTACTGACTGGAAAACTTTTGACAGCGGAATGTATCATACGGTAGCTATAAAAAATAACGGAACCCTATGGGCCTGGGGACTCAATCCTTACGGACAGTTAGGTACTGGAAACACGACGACTAGTTTAGTGCCGATTCAAATAGGAACTGCCACTAATTGGTTAGCTGTTCAATGCGGACAGGATTTTACTATTGCATTAAAAACAGACGGAACCCTTTGGGCCTGGGGTAGCAATACTTATGGAACGATCGGTGATGCTACCAATACCAATAGGTTGGTACCTACTCAAGTTGGTACCGCCAACAACTGGAAAAGTCTTGGTGTTGGAACGCTCCATGTCGCAGCACTGAAAACAGATGGAACCCTTTGGGCCTGGGGATATAATGCTAATGGACAACTGGGAGATGGAACAACGGCTAATAAAAATGTTCCAACACAAATCGGAACAGCCACCAACTGGCAGACCGTTGCTCCAGGAGGAAATCATACCCTTGCCATAAAATCTAACGGAACACTGTGGACCTGGGGAAGAAATCAATATGGCCAATTAGGAAACGGACTTACGACCAACAGTAGCGTTCCTGTACAATTAGGAAATCTTACGAACTGGAAAGCTATTGCTGCTGGAATATCACATACTTTTGCCTTAAAGAACGATGGAACTGTCAGCACATGGGGGCTAAACCTGTATGGTCAATTAGGGGACGGTTCTACTGTTGATAAAAATGTTCCAACAGGTATTGCTTGCCCAACTTTAGGTGTTGATGACTTTACAATGTTAAAGAATTCTCTAAAAGCATATCCGAACCCGGTTAATGACAAGCTCATTATTTCTTTCGATCAGAAAATATCTCTGGTATTGGTTTATAATCTACTAGGTCAGGAAGTGTTGAGTAAAACAATCAATGCTAATGAAGGTGCATTAGATTTTTCCGGCTTAGCATCAGGAGTTTATATGGTTAAAGTCATTTCAAATGATGATAGTAAGACATTGAAAGTCATTAAAAAATAAAAGATATCAAAAATTAAATCATTGAATTTCAGAGTCATGCAGTCTGAGGTTTAACTATAATTCATAAAGAAAGAGGCCGTATCACAATTAGTGAAAACGGCCTTTTTTATGGTTTCCCCCACATCTTTCTATACAAGTATGATTCATCGAATCAATCAAAAATTGATTTTCATCTTTGTCTTTTTTTTAAATATGCGGTGTTACAATAGAACTTTACTTTAAAAAGAACATGCTGTTTTTTGCGTAATTTTTATGACTTATTTCATCACCACTTCTTGAATTTTTAAAACAGTCTCCGTTAAAAATTTCCCTATATTTATTGATATCAACTTCACCAATGGAAATTAAGGTTACAGTAAAGCAGCTAGGCAGAAAGCATCCCATTCTTTCAGAGCAAAAACTAGACATTGCCTGCAATGATCCGAAAATCTCTTTAAAACACTTATTACAATTAATTGTGCAGCAACAAGTGGAGACATTCAACTCCAAATCATTTGAGCTGGAAGATGAAGATTATGCTAAAATTCCTTCGGAAAACTATCTTAATATTCTTACAGACACAGGTAAAATAGGGTTCGGAAGTATTTATAATGAGAAGAAAGCCAATCTTCAGAAAGCACAGGAGAATGCAATACAAGCTTTCGAAGACGGCATGTTTGCGGTATTTTATAATGATGAGCAGCTGGAAAACCTTTCTGAAACAATAGACCTCAGTCTGAAGCATTCATTTGCTTTCATCAGACTTACATTTCTTGCAGGAAGTTATTGGTAATTACGAACACTGAATCTCAAAATACATGGAAATTATAGAAAAATTAGAATCGAAAAAGACCGTCAATCATTATCGGAATTTTAGGAAAGAATTAAAAGAGCAAACAGAAAAAGGCTTGTTGTCACAAATCTTTTCAAAACCTCAACTTAAGAAAGAGGTAGCGGAGCTGGGAATATTAATAGTGGGTAAGACCAACTATTTTGAGGATGTAAGCCTGGGTTCCGAACGCATGGAAAACATCAAAAAATATATCAAACCCAATATGTGGGATGATAAAGACTATTATCAACTTCTGGTTTATTTTTTTGGCCCTAATGCAGACCTGGTAAAGCATGCCTTGAATACAATGCCTTATAAAATGTATCAGACAGGCTACTACAGACGTTCTTTCCGAGCTCCGCATAATGAAAACTACATCCTTCTCAACCAGATTAATCTAATTGGAGGGCTGTTGCAGCTGCCAAGTAGCTACTCTTACACCAATGGAGGAGAACAGTTTTATGACCTTACACTGGAAGAGCAGATTATCTATGACAGTAACATATCAAACAGTTCAAACCAGTTTTATATTTGGTCAGCAGCTATTGATACAGGAAATGCCGGTATTTACCCACTGATTGAAGATATCATTTTCAATAAACATCCAGAAGGAAAAGTATCCCGGAACATTATAAAAGCACTCCTCAACAGTGAACAGCAGCATTGTTGGGAACTGGTGGAAAAACTCCTGCTGGCAGCTCAGCGACAGGAAGGCCTGAGACAGACGGTACTGGAAGCTTTGGATGAAACGAGTATCGGCGCTTTGGAATATATGACGAATGTGATTGCAGAGCATCAACTGACTCGTTTTTCATCGGTTGTCCGTTCCATAGATACCTGGACAGGCCTAGGCTGGGATACCGAAAAAGAATCAGTCGTAAGAACTATTGTATCGCTGGCCCATACCTATTTTAATAATCCGGACCAGATTCCTGATGCTATAAAAAGCAGTAATAATAATGAAGTGTATATGGCCCTTTGGGTACAGTCGGTATGGGATGTAGAAAAAGCTGTTCCCTATCTGCATCAGCTGTACGATAAAGGGAGCATAGAAAAGAAATGTCTTGCGATAAAGTTTGCCGGTGAAACCCAGGATCCTTACATTCAAATGCCTCTGTATTATAAAGCAGTGCTGGAAGGTGATTTACAGGTGCTGGCGTTTGCAGGAGAACCTTTATCAACATTATTAAGTACTAATGTAACTTCAAAATTCTTTATCAATAATGGAGATTACCCTGATTTCTTTGAAAAACTTCATGAACTTACCCAAAAGATAGCGCTTAAAGAAAAGAAATTCGAAGGTAAAATATTCTCATGGCTCAATGCGACTTTCAGTAAAAGCAATTTCTACGCTTCTATGTTTTATCTGGTGGGTGAGGATACAGAAAAGATGAATCTTGTCCTTTCTTATTTCGATCAGTTTGACCTTTCATTGCGCGAGCAGATTTCACGATCTGTCTTAGGGGATTTCTACTGTTATTCTTACTCCTATAACTTCGGAAAAAAGAAAAAGACTGTTACTCCCTTTCAAAAAGAATTTGCCTTTAAAATAATCAAAGACAGGGGAGAATCTTTGATAGCCTCAGGAATTAATGTGTTGCAGCAGAATCCTTTACATCAGGAGGAAGTAATGGCTTTCTTTGATATGTTTAAAAGAAAAGGAGGTGCGCTTCGAAAGAAACTGATCGAGCTGGTGATCCAGCAGGAAGATGGAGTAGTGGTTCCATTAGTGGATGAACTAATGGGTAAAGGCGATATTGAGCAGCGAACGGCTTCATTAGACATCATGCTACAGCTTCAGAAAGATAAGCGAATATCTGCTCAAATAGGAAAATGGACTGCACAATATGCTGAAAAATCCAAAGTTTCAGAGAGAGAACAGAGTTTGCTTGATCAGCTTAATCCTTCTGATGATAAAAAGGTACTTTCAGCAGAAAATGGATTTGGATTCTACGATCCTTCAGTAGTATCAAAATTTGAACTGCCCGAAGTCAAAGAAAGTTCTTTATATGCAAAGGCGACCAAAAAGGATCCCTATGGTTTCACACAATCTATAAATCATATTAAAGAAGAATTAAGAAAGCTCAATGATTTATTCCTGAAAAACAAAGACTATGAATACGAGGCAGACGACTGGAATGGCTCTAAAATAACCGTATTGATGGGAAATACTTTCCGACACATCATAAATAATACGGAAAATTTCACCTCTGAACAGGTCGCTGAAAACTATCCTTTGCATGAAATATGGGCACAATGGTATAAAGAGTCGGGGCTTCAGCCACGTGATTTATTCCTGCTGACTTTCGCTGAAAACTGCGACCGTAAAAAGTTCAGAGATTTCCTTGACAATTATGTATTCTATCATAAAGATATTATCCCTAATCCTCTGAAAACCGACTATTACTGGGATAATCCTGTTAAAAGAATTCTGGAAATTTTACAATATAAGTTCGTATTTGAGGAGAAAACAGATTTCCTGATCGATGCCTGCAGTACGCTGTTTGCTCACCTTCCGGACGAGGTGATCAACTACAAGACAAAGGAAAGAGAGTATTATTATGGCGGAGGAACCGGTTGGCAGCAGACCGGCTTTTTCAATGTGTTTTTACAGGCAGTTCCATTTAAAGATCTTACCGATGAACAATATATTAAACAGTGGAATCTTTACCGCTGGATGCAATTTAATGGTCTGGAAGAAAATAAAAAATATTCTGTTCCGAATTTCTACTTATTCTGCAAAGCATATGAACTTAATGTTATTACAAAAGATGAACTCTATGAGGGGATTTTTACCGCAGAATCCGTGATAAGGGATCTTACAAGAGCTAAGAATTATACTACCTACCATCAGCAGGAAAGATATGTGGATACATTTCCTTTTCTGAAACCAATCATAGAAGAAATTCAAAATACATTCCTGGATGTGGAGCTCATTCGGGGGGACGCCAATACTGCCGTTTCTCAATTTGTGCAGGAGTTTCAGACCCTGTTCGGAGCCCATCGTCTTGTACAGCTGTTGAAAGGACTCGGGAAATCAGGATTGTATGCCAATTATATTTACAGCTATGGCGACGAAAGCATGACCAAGCAGAAGCTGTTCTCTTATCTGATCAAAAATTCTTATCCTTTGGAAAGGGATACTCAGGAATCATTCAATGAAATGATGAAGAAAGAGAAGATGGCAGAACTTCGCCTGATACAGGCTGCGATCTATGCGCCGCAATGGCAGAAGCTGATCAGTACGTATTTAGGCTGGAAAGGTCTGGATTCAGCGATCTGGTGGATGCATGCCCATACCAAAACCAGTGCGTATCAGGCTCAGAATTCAGAACTCGAAAGTGAAGTAGCCAAATACTCATCCGTAGACGTACAGGAATTTCAGGATGGGGCAGTCGATAAGAATTGGTTCATAAAAGCGTATAAAGAACTGGGTAAAGCCCGTTGGGAAATGCTGTATGAATCGGCTAAATATATCTCCGATGGAAACGGACATCGCCGGGCACGACTTTACTCCGATACGCTTACAGGCGATTTAAAAATAAAAGAGGTCACCGCAAAAGTAAAAGACAAGCGAGATCAGGATTATCTTCGCGTGTATGGACTTGTGCCGCTGAGTAAAGCCAATCCGGAGAAAGATGTGTTGAGCCGGTATGAATATATTCAACAATTTAAAAAGGAAAGTAAGGAGTTTGGTTCTATGAAACAGGCGAGTGAAGCTCTGGCGATTCGTGTTGCCCTGGAAAATCTTGCCCGGAACGCAGGGTATCCGGATCCGATAAGACTAACGTGGGCTATGGAAACGAAGCAGATTCAGACCATTCTGTCAAAAGAAACACAGGTGACTATTGATGGAGTCACCGTAGGTTTAATTATAGAAACGGATGGAAAAGCTGAAATCGTAGTATTCAGAGATGATAAGCAGCTCAAATCTATTCCGCCAAAAATCAAAAAGGACAAAGCCATTGTAGAATTAGGAAACTATCGTAAAATAATGCGTGAACAGTGGACCCGTTCCCGAAAAGGACTGGAAGAAGCTATGATCAGAGGGGACGAGTTTCTTTTTGCAGAAATTAAAAACCTTTTCGAACACCCTGTTATAGTAAAACACCTCGAAAAGCTGGTATTTATTTCCAGCGATAACAAAATAGGATTCTATCATGAAGGCAATCTGGTTGATGCTCATGGGGAAATTCATGAAGTAAGTAAAACCGATACTTTACGCATTGCTCATTGTGTAGATTTGCATCAGCATTCCGTTTGGAGTGATTATCAACACTATTGTTTTACGGAAAAACTCATTCAGCCATTCAAACAGATATTCAGGGAATTGTATGTGCCGACCCCTGATGAACTGAAGGAGAAATCTGTATCACGCCGTTATGCGGGACATCAGGTTCAGCCGAAACAGACCTTAGCTTTGCTTAAAACAAGAGGCTGGAAAGTAGATTATGAGGAAGGTTTACAAAAAGTATATCATAAAGAAGGCTTCCAGGTAAAAATGTATGCTGCAGCCAATTGGTTTTCTCCTGCTGAAGTAGAACATCCAACGTTGGAAACCATAGAATTTCATTCATTAAAAGACTACAGGAACATTCCTTTTGAAGACATCAATCCAAGATTATTTTCAGAAGTAATGCGTGATATAGATCTGGTGGTATCAGTAGCTCACGTGGGAGGAGTAGATCCGGAGGCCAGTCATTCTTCTATAGAAATGAGAGCGGTACTGATGAAAGAAACGGCCCGTTTATTTAAACTGGATAATGTAAGCATTGAAGGTTCACATGTATTGGTGAAAGGTACAATGGCCGCATACAGTGTGCATTTAGGCAGTGCGGTAGTCCATCAGGTTCCGGGAAAATATCTTTCGATTCTTCCGGTTCATTCCCAGCACAGAGGAAGATTGTTTCTGCCTTTTGCAGATGATGATCCGAAATCTGCTGAAGTGATGTCTAAAGTACTATTATTGGCTAAAGACCATGAAATACAGGATCCCACCATACTTTCGCAGATCAAAAGAGAGTTTGTGTAACCTGTAGTAAAGATTACAGAAAGAGTATGCCTTTTGGTATACTCTTTTTTGTGATGATCTATATTTGTTAGACATGTCACATTATTAATAATATATTGTACTTTGAGAGAAAATGGCATAAAAAAAGCATCTTTTTCAGATGCTTGTGTTTTTAGATATTCTTTTTTTATACTTCGTCGTCAGAATCAATAGTGAATGATTTGCTTTTGAAGTCCTTGTCGTGTTTTTCTGATATTACATCCTCCCCCTTCTCATTAATGATGAAATCTGTGGATTCATTGAACATCTCCTGAAAACTTTTAAAATCCTCTTTGTAAAGATAAATTTTGTGCTTCTCGAATGTAGCTTCCCCATTCTCCCCGAAGTTCTTTTTACTTTCGGTAATCGTAAGATAATAATCTCCTGCTTTCGTCTCGCGCACATCAAAGAAATAAGTTCTTCTCCCCGCTTTTAACACCTTCGTGAAAATTTCATTTTCATGGCGTTCCTTGTATTCACTCATTGTTAGATATTTTTTAATCTTGTTAAGAACAAATATAAAAGAATTCTTTTAATCACAAAATTTTTTTTATGATTTATTTAACAATTGAGAACGAAACGGCTAAGCGGTTAAAGAATTGGTAATTTCGGTGAGGTTGATGATTTTATCAGCTCTCTGAGCGCTAGACTCTCTGTGTGTGATAATTATGGACGTGGCATTGTTGATTTTCCGGTCAATATTTTCAAGAATATTCTGCTCGGTTTCGGTATCTAAAGCCGACAGGGAATCATCAAAAATAATGATATTTGGATCCTTTATTAGTGCCCTTGCAATACATATTCTTTGCTTCTGTCCTCCCGAAAGCATCACTCCGCGTTCACCTACAAGTGTTTTATACTGTTCTTTAAATTCCACAATATTTTTATCAACGTCTGCTATCTTTGCATACTCCACTACCTTTTCGTGGGAAGGATGGTCAACAGCAAAACCGATATTGTTTTCAATAGAATCAGAGAACAGATAACTTTCCTGAGGAATATAGCCGATGAAATTTCTGTAATTCGCCAGATTATGGTCTTTCAGGTTTTTACCATCCACTAAAATCTCTCCTTCAGTTGGATCAATAAGTCTGCAGAGCAAAAGAGCAATGGTAGATTTTCCACTTCCCGTTTTACCCATGATAGCCAGGGATTCGCCGGCTTTAATCTTAAAGCTAAGGTTTTCTAATGCTTTGATTCCTGTATTGGGATACACGTAAGAAACGTTTCTGAATTCAATATCTCCCTGAATAGGATAGGTCTCAAAGTTGGTATTAATGACCTCTGATTTTTTATCCAGAAATTCATTAATTCTCTGCATGGAAGCTTCAGCTCTTTGGTTTACAGAAGTTACCCAACCTACCATTGAGAAGGGCCAGATCAGGATGTTGATGTACATAAAGAAATCAGCAATTTTACCGACACTCAGTTCCCCGGCAATATATTTCTGTCCGCCTACAAGAATAACAGCAACATTAAGGAGTCCGATTACAAATAGAATAATAGTAAAGAAATACGCTTCCGTTTTCGCTAAATCCAAAGCTTTGTTCTGATAATCAGTTACCTTGATCCCATAGTTCTTCTTGATGTAATTTTCTTTAGCAAAAAACTTAACCACTCTGATCCCGGAAAAGCTGTCCTGTACAAAAGTGGAGATCGCAGACTGGCTTTTCTGCATGATCTTCGATTTCTTATTGATAATAGAACTCACTTTAAAGATAATATACGATAAAACGGGAAGCGGCAACAAAGTCCATAAGGTCATAGAGGCATCCGTTTTTATCATATAGATACTGGTGATCAATAGAAGGATTACTAAATTCACCACATACATGACACCCGGACCCAAATACATTCTTACGGCCACAACATCTTCACTCAACCTGTTCATCAGGTCACCGATAGTCGTCTGCTTGTAATCCGTAAGAGATAGCTCCTGGTAATGTCTGTAAATTTTATTTTTCAGTTCATATTCAATTCTTCTTGATGCCACAATGATAGTCTGACGCATCATAAAGGTAAAAAATCCGGTTAAAAGTGAACAGCCAACAATAATAGCAACGTACACCAGAACTTGTTGGTTGAAACCCAGATGTCCGCCCTTGGTAAGTTCGTCTACAGACTTTCCTACAAACTGGACCTTATATATATTGAAGAAATTACTGGCAATGATGAATAATGACCCCCAAAACAGCAATGTTTTGTGCTTCCAAAAGTAAGGGTTTAAAGTTTTTAGAGCTTTCATAAAGTTTTACAAATTTACGAAAATGTAGGCAGACTACGAATTTCATCAATTTTAATTTTTGTATCTTTGCACCCATAAAAAGCTCTTTGAATGTTAGGAAGACGACAAATCCGTGAAAAAGTAGTACAGACAGTGTATTCATACTACCAGAACCCTTTAAAATTTGATGTTTTAGAGAAAAATATGTTCTCTGGAATAGAGAAAATCTATAATCTCTACATCTATCAGATCAATTTTTTGGTCGCTCTGAAAGAATTGGCAGAAACCCAGATCGAGATTGGTAAAAACAAATACCTTAAAACTGATGCTGAAATTAATCCTAACCAAAAATTCATCAATAACCAGGTACTGATCAAGCTGGAAGAAAATCCTGAAAGATTATTTTTCACAGGTCAGCACAAGCAGTTGAAATGGGATATGCATGATGATGTATTGGTAAAAACTTTCCAAAGAATTACTGCAGGAAAGCGTTATCAGGATTTCATGAAAGAAGAAGGATATTCTTTTGAAGCAGATCAGAAATTTATCGGGAAGCTATTCTTAAGATATATTGCTGAAAATGAAGATTTCCAGGAATATCTTAGTGATAAAGAACTTTCATGGTATGATGATATTCACATCGCCAACTCCATGGTACAGAAAACAATAGGTTTCCTGAAAGAAGATGAAGAAAGCAGAACTTTAATTAAGATGATTAAAGATGAAGAGGATAAAGTTTTTGCGGGAAAACTTCTCAGAGATACCCTGAATAACTGGGAAGCTAATGAGAAAAAACTTAGCGAAAGACTGGAAAACTGGGATCTGGAAAGAGTTTCTTTAATGGATAAAGTAATTTTGTCTACTGCTATTTCAGAACTGGATAATTTTGCTCTGACGCCTTCAAGAGTTATTATCAATGAATATATTGAAATTGCAAAAGTATTTGCAACAGACCGTTCCAATATCTTCATTAACGGAATTTTGGATAAATATTGTAAAGATCAAAATAGAATTTAACATGAAAAAGACATTATCAATTATCGCTTTGTCTATCATAGGCTTTGGTTTGGTTTCTTGTAAAAAAGAAAACAAAGAGGTGCAAGGTACTGAAACTGCAACCGCAGATTCTACAGCAATACAACAAACAGCTCCTACTGATTCAGCAGCATCTCCGGCAGTTGCCAATGCAGCAGCGGCTCCGGTTTCTAACCAGCCCCTAACATCAGTTGCGCTTTCAGAAAATAACTTCGATTTTGGAAAAATCAAAAAAGGAGACAAAGTACAGCACATTTATGAGATTACCAATACAGGAAAAAATCCTTTAGTGATCTCTGAAGTAAAACCTGGATGCGGATGTACAGCTCCGGATTTTACAAAAGAACCGATCCTTCCGGGTAAAAAAGGAAATATCACTTTGCATTTTGACTCTTCAAGCTTCGACGGAAACGTTCAGAAGTATGCAGATGTATTTGCTAATGTAGATAAGGCTCCTATTAAATTAACGTTCACAGCGAACATCCAACCATAATATAAATATATGTTGACAATCTTTTTACAGGCACAGCAGGGGTCTTCATCAATGATGCTGATCATGATGGGGGTAATGTTTGTGGGGTTTTATTTTCTGATGATAAGACCACAGATGAGAAAACAGAAGCAAGAGAAAAACTTTCAGGAAACTTTAAAAGTAGGAACCAGAGTAGTCCTTACTTCAGGTCTTCACGGAAGAATTGCTCAGGTTCAGGATGATGGTTTCGTGATCGAAACTTTATCAGGAAAACTGAAATTCGAAAAAGCGGCTGTTTCAAGAGAATTTACTGAAACGCGTTTTGGAGAAAAAGCAAAAGCAGCTGCTGAAAAAACAGCAGAGAAAAAAGAAATCGATACTGAAAAGAAATAATCTTTTAGTTTGAAGATATCAGCCCGGCGCGGTGAACTTTGTTCACCGCGCCGGGCTTTTTTATATAGCTTAAGAATCAAGATTTCAGACATCAGACACAAGACTTTTCTTAGGGTAAGACTGAGATCGAGAAACTGCAATAGTGAATTTTAGTTTACAAGTGAAATGTGAACTCCGTATCCCATATCATCCCAAAACTTTACGTCAAAAATCTTCTGCAGATCTTGCATATTATAAATTATAAGCTTAGTCAAATCAGTGCTATCCGTGAAAATCATTCGTGAAATTTGTGTTTAAAAAAGATGACCGTGAATTCAAATAAAATATCTTTGCATCATGAATCAAAATACAGGCAAAACCGTTCTCATTCTGGGCGCTAATTCAGACGTAGCCAAGCAGTGTATCATACAATACATTCATAAAGGATTTTCTGTAATCGCAGCTTCAAGGGATACTGACTCGCTTGAAAAATTCGTCGCAGACAACCGTTTGGATGCTTCAAAGGTCATCATTCTTTATTTTGACGCGGTAGATTTTGATTCCCATCAGAAATTTTATGATGAACTTCCTGTAAAACCTCATATTGCAGTGTACACGGCCGGTTTTCTGGTTGATAATGAAAAAGCGATGAAAGACTTTAAAGGCACTCACCAGATGATGCAGGTCAATTATATGGGAGCTGTTTCCATTCTGAATATTATCGCAATGGATCATAGCAATTCCCATCTGGAAAGAATGATCGGACTGTCTTCACTTTCGGGAGTAAGAGGACGGAAAAGTAATTTTGTGTATGGAAGTACCAAGGCAGCGTTTACTCAATATTTAGCGGGTTTAAGACAGGAATTGGCTTCAAGGGAAATAAAAGTGAATGCTCTGGTGATTGGTTATATCAGAACAAAGATCAATGAAGGTTTACAGCTCAATGAATCCTTGATTATGGAACCGGATTATGTAGCAAAACATATTGTCAATGCCGGAAATTCTTTTACTATTGTTCCGAATTTTAAGTGGAAGATCATTTATGTTATTTTGAAAATCTTGCCGGAGAGTTTGGTGGCAAAACTTCCTTAGGATAGTTTCTTGGCTCTATCAGGTTATTTTTTTTAAAGAAATTGTAGCCAAGATCAAGAGTTTTAAATGTTTTATCTCTAAGTTGTATTTTGAATATTCTTCCGTCCGTGTAAATTAACCTTTCATAGAAATCCATTTTTTTATAATCTATATTTTCAGGAAGGTCAAGCTGATAGTTGCCTGTAAAAGGAAGTTTTTCAGCATTGTTACCAGTAGATTGAGCGTTTAAAAGTTCGCTGTATAAATAGAAACTCTCAGAATCGTTAATCAGTCCTACCTTCTGTGTCTTTGACTGCAAAATGCCTACCAGTATGGGATCCTGTATGATCATTTCTTTAAGATCTGAATGCTGGTAAAGATAGCTGATGTTTCGAATTAATCTTCTGAGCTCGAAGGGCGATCGGGAGCCATAATCAGATATCGTTTTTACGATTTTTCCATTAGAAATGAAGGTTATAGTTGTTGAAGCCATATCACTGGCATTTATACTATAGTGCTTTTCTAAACCTTCAATACCAATTGTGTTTAGTTCTTTAAAAATATCTTCAGTAATCTGTTTTGATAAATGAGCTTGAAAAAATCCTTCCTGTGTGTTAAAGCGCTGACCATAAAATATCAACTTACCTTGATTGTCAATAACCGTGGAGTTTACAGGACAGGTTCCATAACATGATGCTTTTGATACGACGATTTTGTCAATATTTATATTTTTATATTGTTTCGATATATGGCGGACGTAAGTAAATAAAGACTTGTCTTTTTGTTTTAAAATAAGAGTATCAGGAGTAAGCTTTACCACTTTAGCCGCTTCGTATTTATTAGTAAAAGGATTTAGAAAGGACAAAGAGTCTTCTAATATTTTATATTTTGTCTTTTCACCAAGATATAATGTTTTATTTTCCCACCGATCATCATTCTCTGGGATTTTGAAAAAGCCGTTCTTATTAATATATGTTCCGTCTGCACAAAAAATAATATTAGGCGGATCCAGCAGAAAAGGAACAGGAGGTTCTTCAATACTGTTTTCAATTTTTATCTCTGTAAAAATCCATTCCCCTACAATATTTTTTTTGTTTTCCTTTTCTGATGTACACGATATTGTGATAAGCATTAGCAAAAAACAATATCTGATACTTTTCATCATAAAAATATTTATATACTAAAGGTAAAAAACGATAGAAATTGGTGCAAATTTATTTAGGGTATTCAAGAAGGAAAATAAAGTGTAATATTGTCATTTTATTTTTGATTCTCCTCAAAATTATTAAAATTACACATTGTTCTGCAACAATTCCAACACCTTCATCATATCAATTCCCTTACCCAAAACCGGTTTAAACAAATCTCCCTTGCCCTTAATCCTTTCCAGGGCATTATAAATCGTAAAATCGGTAGGCTTCAAACCAGGTTTCACTTCATTCCATTCCAGGGGCATAGAAACGGCGGCTCCCTCTTTTGGACGTACACTGTAGACACTCGCTAAGGTCTGACCAGTCCTGTTTTGTAGATAATCCATATAAATTTTCTTATCATCCCTTTTCTGTAAACTTCGTTCCAGAGTCGTCAGTTTGGGAAGCTTTTCATTGACCTGTTTCATCAGAATATGGGCGAAATCTTTGACCTGGTCAAAATCATATTTTCCTCCCATCGGAATATAAATATGAATTCCTGTGCTGCCGGAAGTTTTACAATATCCTTTAACTTTAACTGAATTTAAAACTTCATTCACCTGAAGTGCTGTTTCAACCACATCATCGAATGTATTTTTCTTGGATGGATCCAGATCCAGCACCAGATAATCCGGATGTTCCAGATCAGGAAGTGAACTGTTCCAGGGATTCATATCAATACAGCCTAAATTATTCAGATAGGCTAAGGTTGCTTTATCATTGCAATAAACGTAGTCAATATATTTGTCATTGGATTCCGAATAGACCTTTGTTGTTTTGATCCAGTCCGGCATGTTATCTCCTGCATCTTTCTGATAAAAACCCTGTTCTTCAATGCCACCGGGAAAGCGGTTGAGAGAGAGTGGACGGTTTTTCAGAAAAGGAAGAATATAAGAAGCAACCGACTGATAATATTCTATCACATCTCCTTTTGTAATGCCGTCTTTAGGAAAATAAATCTTATCCTGGTTCGTGAGGTGGACTTGATGTTTGTCCAATGTAATTTCCTTTTCTTTTTCAGGATTCGCTGACTTTTTTAATGGGGCTTTAGCTTTCATTTCTTTAGACTTTTCGTTCTTTGGATTCAATTGAATTTCTTCAGGCTCTTTATCTTCACGGATAGCCAAGAAAACAGGATGACGATACATACCGTCTTTAGTAATTTCAGAATATTTAATCTCACATACCAACTCAGGTTTCGTCCATGTTACAGGCATATTCGTTGTAGGAACCGTTTCAAATGGTGATGTTTTTATAACCATCTTTTGAAGTCTGTCATAAAGTTGTTTTAAAGATTCATTGTTAAAACCTGTTCCCGTATGACCACAGTAAGTCAGTCTTCCATCTGTATATTTTCCCAAAATCAGAGCTCCGAAACTTTCACGTGAACCACGGGGTTCTGTCAATCCGCAAATAATAGCTTCATCCGTATTTGTGAATTTTATTTTCAGCCAGTCACTGCTCCTTTGATTTTCAATATACAAGCTGTCAGCTTTCTTGGCAATCATTCCTTCCAGTTTCATTGTATTCATCTGATTAAAAAAAGCGATTCCCTTTTCCCGAATATGATCACAGTATTTGATAACATCCGTTTCCGTTAAAGCCTCTTTTAAAAGTTCCTTCCGTTGCACAAGAGGAAGTTCTTCTGTTGAATGCCCATTCAGCCAGAGAAGATCAAAAACCTGATAGGTTAATGCCATGTCAGGATGATCCCCGATCTGCTGTAAAAGCTGAAAATTGGGTTTACCATGCGCATCATAAGCGACAATTTCTCCATCCAGGACCATTTTGTGCTTCTGGTGGCTAAAATCTTTAGTAACTTTTTCAAACTTTGATAAAAAGGAAATTCCGTTGCGTGAGTAGAATAGGGGATTGGTATGACGTAGATCGGCAACAGCTCTGTAGCCATCCCATTTAATTTCAAAAAGCCAGTCTTCATCATCGAATGCTTTCTCAAAAGATTTGGTCAGCATCGGTTTGATGAATGAGGTAAGTTTTTTTTCGTTGGATAAAGAATTGAAGTTTTTAAACCTTTTCTCAGAGGTTATGTTTATTTTCAGGCTTTTTTTTTCCTCTAAAAATTTCGTTACCAGAGATTTTGGAGAGGTGTTTTTCTCTGCATCATATTTTTCCTCTGCGAAATCATCTTGATGTTTAATTAAAAGCCATGCATTATTTTCAGCGTTTTTCATTTTAACCAGTGCAAATTCACCTTTCAGTTTTTTACCGTGTAAAATGAATTTTATGGAACCTGCTTTTAATTCTTTTAATAATTCTTTCTCGTCAGAAAGTTGGCTTGTATCATCTAAAGGTTCATACGTTCCGCTATCCCATACTTCTACCTGTCCGGCTCCATAGTTTCCTTCCGGGATATTTCCTTCAAAATCTTTATAGTCATAAGGGTGGTCTTCCACCATCATGGCAAGACGTTTATCTTTTGAATCCAATGACGGGCCTTTGGGAATCGCCCAGCTTTTCAGGACTCCTTCCATTTCCAGACGGAAATCATAGTGAAGCCGGGAAGCTGCGTGTCTTTGAACCACAAAAACGAGTTGGTCTTTGCTTTTTTTGGTCTCTCCTTTAGGTTCGCTGGTCTCGTCGAACTTTCGTTTATTCTGGTAATCTTTTAGAGCCATTACGATGCAGATTTGGATTTAGGAGTTTGCAGGCTGGCTTTCAGCTGAGCCATAAGATCAATTACTTTTCCTTCTTTAGCAGGTTCAGCTTTTTTAGCTTTTATATTTTTGCCTTTTGCTTTCTTTTTGATGATTTTCATCAATTCATCAGAATAATTATCTTTATACATCACAGGGTCAAATTCCTGGGAAAGCTGTTTGATAAGGCTTACCGCCATTTTAAGCTCAGCGGGTTTAGGTGCTTTTTGAGCCGGAATTTTAAGATCCTTATAATCTCTTATTTCCTGATTAAACCTAAGACGGTTCAGAACCAGTATTTCTTCGTTGTAAGGCCTGATCATGCCAATAGCCTCGCTGTCCCGGAGGACAAATGTTCCGATACCAGCCATTTCAGTTTCCTGTAATGCTTTTAGCAAAAGCCTGTAGGCATTTTCACCGTTTTTCTGAGGCTCCAGATAATAGGGGTTTTCAAAATAAACACTGTCTACTTCTGATTCCCTGACAAACTGATCAATGGAAAGTATTTTTGTTTTTTCAGGACTTGCGGCTTCATAATCTTCCTCATCAAGAACGATGTATTGATCATCCATGAGATAACCCTTTACAATGTTTTCCCATTTAACTTCTTTTCCGGTGCTCTCGTTCACTCTTTTAAATTTGATATTGGAAAAATCAGATTTATCGAGCATATCGAGGTCCAGTTTCGTGGTTTCTGTAGCTGAATAGATTTTAACCGGGATATTGACTAAACCGAAGCCAATGGCGCCGTTCCAGATTGCTTTCATTGTCTTACGTTTTTAAAAATCAATCAATTAACATGCCGTGAAAAGATTATGTGGTACATTTTATCGTCTTGTTGTCAAATGACAATGGGTTGTTCCTACTATTTTTATACATTTATATTTTCCCGATATCAGGGCGTCAATACATATGGAAGAACTTTTTAAATACATAAGAAAATTCGGAATACTGAATACAGAAGAGGAGCTGCTGATCGCTCAGGGTTTGCAGGAAATTACTATTCTTAAAGGAGAAGCTTTTATAGAGGCCGGAAAGGTAAGCCGAAAGATAGCTTTTGTAAAAGAGGGCGTTTTCAGATCCTTGTACTACAATAAGCAGGGTGATGATTTTACACGTTATTTTATATATGAAGGAAGGTTTATAGGTGATTTCTACGGATTTGCCGATCAGATCCCTGCGCTTGAATATATTGAAGCGGTAACCGATGGTGTTTTGCTGACCATTGATCTTGATTATTTCAAAAAGTTGGAAAAGGAAATTGCCGTTTGGCCGGTATTATTCGCCAGGCTTCATGCTTTTGTGGCAGAGAATAAACTTAAGGTGGCCAGTACTATGCTGAATCTGGATGCTAAATCAAGGTATACTCATTTTTTAGATCATTATCGGGGACTTGCCAACAGAGTGCCGCAATCTATGCTGGCTTCTTACCTGGGAATTACCCCTTCGTCATTAAGCAGGATCAGAAGAAATATTGTGTAAATACTTTTTTGTCAAATCACAATGGCTTCGCGTTCTGCCTGTTATAGCTTTGCAGTATAAAAAATGTAAAGTATGAATATGGATATTGTATTAGGATTGCAGTGGGGAGATGAAGGTAAGGGTAAATTTATTGATCTCATCAGCGAAGACTATGATATTACCGCCCGTTTTAATGGTGGTGCGAATGCCGGACACAGTATAGAACGTCACGGAAAAAGAATTACCCTGAAATCTCTACCTTCCGGGATTTTCATGAAAGGAGTTCAGAATGTTATCGGAACAGGGACGGTGTTGGATCCGGTAAGTCTGAGAAGAGAAATTTTAAATCTTAAGGAATTTGACGGAACGATTGAGCCGGAAAATAATCTCATCATATCTGCAAAAGCACACCTTGTCCTTCCGACCCATAAACTTCTGGATATATTCATGGAAGATAATCCCGATTACACCCCCATCGGCACAACAAGAAACGGAATTGCCCAGGCGTATTCCAATAAAATAATGAGACAGAATCTAAGGGTTGGTGATATAGATGCTCCGGATTTTAAGAGCAGGATAGAGCGTATTTTAAAAAGAGATTACAGCGTGCTCGCAGGTGGTGATACGGTACTTCCTCCATGGGAAGAAATCAGCAGGGAGTTTTTTGAGGCTATAGAATTTTTGAAAAAGTTCACTCGTACAGAAACAGAACTGTTTTTAAATACCGCTTTGTTAACGGGGAAGAAGATTCTTGCTGAGGGATCTCAGGCTGCAATGCTGGATATAGATCATGGAACTTATCCCTATGTAACATCTTCTTCCACCACCGCTTCAGGAGCTTGCAGTGGATTGGGTATTTCGCCTAAAAAAGTCGGTGAGATATTCGGGATTGCAAAAGCATACTGTACCAGGGTGGGGAACGGTATGTTTCCGACGGAGATTTTTGATGAGCTTGGAGAAGAGATCAGAAATAAAGGCGATGAGTTTGGTTCCAATACGGGACGTCCAAGAAGAATTGGCTGGCTGGATCTTCCGGCTTTGCGATATGCCATTATGATCAACGGAGTTACGCAGGTGATCCTTACCAAAGCTGATATTTTAAGTGGAATGAAATCTGTAGCAGTCTGTACCCATTATGAACTTGAAGATGGCAGTATGGCAACGATTTCCGGAACACTTCCTGAAAATGGCCTTCCGGTTTTAAAACAGATGAAGGGCTGGGAAGGAGATATTACCACTATTGATGATGCCTCCAACTTACCTGAAGAATTAAAAACTTTTCTTTCTTTTCTGAATGATGAGCTGGGTGTTCCTATTACCTATCTTTCTACGGGTCCGGGAAGAAATGAGATATTGAAATTAAACAGTAAATAATTATAAAACAGGAAAGGTCTACTGATCTGACAAACAAGAGAGGTCAGGGAATTTATTCCCTAACCTCTTTGTTTAATGAAAAAGTTGAATTTAATTAACTTTTGTAAGTTTAAAGCGTTGCTTTGTAGAAGGCTGAACCGTTTGATCTGTACTACCGATTACGATAGGCGTAAGATTAGTTGTCAGGCCATTCTTTACTTCTAATCTCAGGGATGGTGCATTTTTAGGAGCGAATCCGAAACCATTATTTCCAAGGTTAAATAATAACCATTTCTGAGAATCTGTATTGGAATTAGTTCTTAACTCTACGGCAGTGCCATTCGCAGTTCCATTACTTTTTACGGTTAGCACCTTTGTAGCATCCAATGTAGATTTGATGATATAATAACCATGATCTGATTTAGTAAAAGTAAATCTCTGGTTATTCCCTGTAGAAGCTGAATACAGGATCACACTGGTGCCATCTGTAGTGGAGCTTCCGGAAATATCTACATTTTTATCATTCGCTAAAGATGTTGTCATGGTGTAGGTTCCGTTGATTGCAGAAGTAGCATTCACAGGCCCGTACAAATGATTAATTCCCGCATAGTCACCGGCAGACAATCCTGTTCTTTGCTTGGTGAAAGTAGAACCGTCCAGTTTAGTCATTACAGGTTGGCTTGAGTTTATAGCAAAGTCAGTAGACTGATACATCATCACTGAACCAAAATCAAAGGCACCGTATCCTGCATAATCATTATAAATATTGAAGTTGTGACGGCTGCCTTCTACCGCTCTGTTAATATCTACAATAATATACTGATCTCTGTCCGGACGGCACTGCTCATGCATGATTCCCATAGAGTGCATGACTTCGTGGGCAATAATTGCCGGATAGGTAATATTATAAATTTTGATACCATTGACTCTGTTTTGCTGCCATCCAAGCGGAGAACTGTTACCTGTAGAATAGGTAAAGGTGATATATTCTGTTTGGTTGGTACGTTGAACAAACTGAACACTGGTTTGAGAAGAAATCATATCAAACGCTTTGTTAATGTTAGTAAGAAAAGTATTATAGTTCTGAGTGCTCAGCGTGCCCTGGCTAGGTAGGGTATAATATACCGTTGCATTGGGCCATGTCTTAATAAAGGAACTCACAATGGTGCTTTTTTCTGCTGTTGACAGCTCCGAATTGGCCTGCGTCTTTAATTTGTTAAACTGTTCAGGTGTAATCGTAATATCATCTGCATAAAAATATTCACCATTTACTTCGTTAACATAAGTATAAGTCCCGTTAATTAATAATTTGTGAATCGTGGTATTGTCCAGTTTCGCCGTTGTATGGTCCATTGAGTTAGCCTGTGTGCTTTCAATATCCGACCTACAAGAATTCAGTGCCAGAAGAAGGCATACTGATAAGAGTAATAGTTTGCTTTTCATATTATTTAAATGTTGGTGTATTTGTAATTTTATCCAAATATGAATATTGATATTTCAATTATATTCGTATTCTGTTTATAAATATATTGAAAAAAACCAATATTGGAATATAACATAATATAATAGTTGTTTTACTACTTATCGTATTGAATAGTGTATTTATTTCGTTAATAAATTTATTTTTCGTTATTTTTTCCTGTAGAATTGAACTTTTAATTATTCACAAGTGTTTGATATGATACTTAGAGTAATCCCCATATTATGAATGTATATAGATCTAAACTTGACATTCCTAATTTTGCATAAAAAATCCGGAGAAAAAATGATTCATCCGGATCGTAATATTGTTTAATTTATGATCAACCTATTTTAGGATGACTCATTCATATAAAATTTTTCGATACGGTCATTATCTGTGTCTAAAGTCAGGATGCCTTCATCTTTACTATTGAGCTGTCCGAGTAAACTTCCATCATTATTCCAAACAGAAGACTTTCCGGCGCATTCATAACCTCCGGACTCTCCAATGAAATTAGCCATTACAACATGCATATGATATTTTTCTGCGATGGTGGAGAGTTTAATAAGGTCTTCATCAATGCCATTGACGGAATTAAGAACGCTTGCAGTATAAACAGTAGAACCCGCCTGATAAGCTTCCTGTGAATGGTTCGGATCAGATAAATCATAACAGATGGCTAATGAAATTTTATTCTGCAATACTTCCAGCTGGCAGAAAGTATTTCCTCTTGAAAAAACAGAGGTTTCGGTTGGAAAGAGATGATGTTTTGAATACACTTTTCTTCTCTTTTCCGGTTGAAATATAATACTGCTGATTAATAATTGACCCTCAGATTTTGTAGGCATGCCAACAGTGATGCTGATGCTGTTTTCGTCTGCCAATTTCTGGAATACCTCTAAAGTTTCATTTTCATAATGAATTGACAGCTTTTCCGCTAAATCAGGTTCGTAGCCGGTAATTGAAAGTTCAGGGAAGATGATTAAATCAACATTTTTACTAACTGCGGCTCTGATTAATCTTGTATGATTCTCAATGTTTTTCAGAATATCTCCTTTTACGGGTTTAATTTGTGCTGCTGCAATTTTCATTTTTAGGTCATTAAAAAAGCGGGGAAACTAACCCCGCTTTCGATTTATGCTTTTAAATTCAATTGTATTTCCAGTTCGTCCAGCTGTGCATCAGCAATAGATGCAGGAGCGTCGATCATTACATCCCGTCCTGAGTTATTCTTAGGGAATGCAATATAATCTCTGATCACTTCGTTTCCATCAAGAATAGCTACCAAACGGTCAAATCCGAAAGCTAAACCACCGTGAGGAGGAGCTCCGTATTTGAAGGCATTCATCAGGAATCCGAACTGAGCTTCCGCTTCCTCTTTTGTAAATCCTAAAAGGTCAAACATTTTAGACTGCAAATCTTTATCAAATATTCTGATAGAACCTCCACCGATTTCGTTTCCGTTAAGAACCATATCGTAAGCATTGGCTCTTGCTTTGCCCGGATCTGTTTCCAGTAAATGAATATCTTCAGTCTTAGGAGAGGTGAAAGGGTGGTGCATGGCATGGTAACGTCCACTTTCTTCGTCGAACTCCAATAACGGGAAGTCTACCACCCAAAGCGGGGCAAACACATTTCCTTTTCTCAGTCCCAAACGGTTTCCAAGTTCCATTCTTAACGCAGAAAGCTGAGCTCTTACTTTATTTTCATTTCCGGATAAGATCAGCATTAAATCGCCTTCTTTAGCTCCGAACTTTTCAATGATCTTTGTTAAATCTTCTTCATTATAGAACTTGTTGACAGAAGAAGTCTTTACGCCGTCATTCTGAAACTTAGCCCAAACCATTCCTGAAGCCCCGATCTGTGGACGTTTTACCCAATCCACAAGTTCATCGATCTGCTTTCTTGTATAATCAGCACATCCTTCTACATTGATTCCTACTACTAATTCGGCGTCATCAAATATTTTAAAATCTTTTCCTTTGACCAAGTCATTCAGTTCTACGAATTTCATTCCGAAACGGATGTCCGGTTTGTCGTTTCCGTATTTTTGCATGGCTTCTGCAAATGTCATTCTAGGGAAATCTCCAAATTCCTGACCTGTAATATCTTTGATCAGTGTCTTTGTCATTCCTTCAAAAACATTCATGATGTCTTCCTGCTCTACAAAAGCCATTTCACAATCGATTTGTGTAAATTCCGGCTGTCTGTCAGCTCTTAGGTCTTCATCACGGAAACATTTTACAATCTGGAAATATTTATCCATTCCCCCTACCATCAACAATTGTTTGAAAGTTTGGGGTGATTGTGGTAAAGCGTAGAATTGTCCCGGATTCATTCTGCTTGGAACAACGAAGTCTCTTGCACCTTCCGGAGTTGATTTGATTAAAACCGGAGTTTCCACTTCGATAAATCCTTCATCTGAAAGATAATTTCTTACTTTCTGCGCCATTTTGTGACGGAAGATCAGTTTATCTCTTACCGGCGCTCTTCTGATATCCAGATAACGGTATTTCATTCTTAATTCTTCACCACCATCCGTTTCATCTTCAATAGTGAAAGGAGGGAGTTGAGATTCATTAAGAACCGTTAATTTTTCAACTAAAATTTCAATTTCGCCTGTTGGAATATTAGGATTTTTACTTACTCTTTCAATTACTTTTCCTGTAACCTGAATAACGAATTCACGTCCCAACTTTTTTGCGTCTTCCATCAATTGTGCAGAAGAACGGTCCTGATCGAAAACCAACTGGGTAATTCCGTAACGATCCCGAAGATCTATCCAAATCATAAATCCTTTATCACGGATAGTCTGTACCCATCCGGAAAGTGTAACTTCTTCATTAAGATTTTTCAGAGATAATTCTCCGTTCGTGTGTGATCGAAACATAATTATTTGTTTAAGGTTCAATGTTTAAGATATAGGGTCTAGCTTTCTGATGATGAAGTTTTCAACCATAAATTCCGGATGCAAAGATAAGATTTTTGAAGGTTTTTAAACAAAAAAAAACTTCCTTTCGGAAGTCTTGTATATTATTTGAGAGCTTTTTAGTTATTAGCAGCTCCTTTTTGTAGCAATAGTTGTACGGTTTGCTCTTTCTTTCCTAATTTAGCTAAGGCAAGAGGTGTTTTACCGTTACAGGCCTTATTAACATCTGCTTTGTTTTCAATAAGAAACTGAACAATATTATTTCTTCCATAAAGCGAACTAAAGCCTAAAGCACTGAAAGTTTCATCTTTAAGCGGAAAACACTTATCATAATCTGCTTTTTGAAAATTCTTTTTAAATGAAGCAACATTGTCAGACTGAATGGCTTGCATCTGAGCTTTACTCAGTGTCTGAGCAGAAAGCATATTGGCAGATACTGAGATTACAAGTATAAAAACGGTAGAGATTATTTTTTTCATAAGATTCATTTTAAGAATATACAAATCTAAATTATTTTTTTGATATGAGTAACTAAATTTTTATAAGAATTGAATTTGTATTTTTGAAAATCAGATAATTATTGATTAGAAAATGACAAAATATATAGCGTTTTTGAAAAGAGCATTTAGTGGTGAAGAGGTAGATTACACCAAAATAACGATAAGAAGTGCTGTACTCCTTCTGGCGGTTCCTATGATGCTGGAGATGGCTATGGAATCAGTGTTTGCATTGGTTGATCTGTATTTTGTAGGACATTTGAAAGAAAGCGGGTATGCGATTCAGACGGTTGGATTAACAGAATCTGTACTTTCGGTAATGTATTCCATTGCAATAGGGATGAGTATGGCTGCTACAGCTTTGGTCGCAAGAAGGATTGGTGAGAAAAATCCGGAACAGGCTTCCAGAAGCGCTGCGCAGGTTTTGTTGGTGTCATTTATCATTACTTTTATCCTTAGCTTATTTGGAGTTATTTATGCCGAAGAAATCTTGATTCTGATGGGCTCAAAGCCTGAAGCAGCAGCTTATGGGAAAGATTTCACAAGGATCATGATGGGAAGCAGTGTGATCATTATGCTTTTATTCCTGATCAACGGGATTTTCAGGGGAGCGGGAAACGCAGCCATTGCGATGAAGTCTCTGTGGATCGCCAATATTGCCAACATTATACTCTGCCCCATTTTGATTAAAGGTTTAGGCCCCATTCCTGCGATGGGGCTTACCGGAGCAGCCTTAGCTACTACCATAGGAAGAAGTATCGGTGTGATGTATCAGCTGTACCATCTTTTGGTAGCAGATACTCAGATTCGTATTGCGCTCCCTTATTTTACTCCTGATTTCAAACAAATAAAAGGCATCGTGAAAATTGCAACACCCGGAATTTTTCAATTTGTGATTGCTTCATGCAGCTGGATCTTTCTTGCCCAACTGGTGGCGACTACCGGAGGAGAAAATGCTTCTGCAGGCTACCAGACCGCTTTAAGGCTGATGATGTTTTTTATTCTTCCTGCCTGGGGTTTGAGCAATGCAGCTTCAACGCTGGTTGGACAGAATATGGGGGCCAATGAAATGTTAAGGGCGGAACAGGCTGTCATGAAAACAGTAAAATACAATGTGATCTTCATGCTGGGAGTAAGTTTGCTTTTTTTTCTGCTCGGAGATTTTCTGGTAGGTTTTTTCACACAGGAAAACGAAATTAAAGTGGTTGCTAAAAATGCATTGCACATTATGAGTGTGGGGTTTATTTTCTATGGAATAGGAATGGTACTTATCAATGCTTTTAACGGAGCAGGAGATACATGGACGCCAACGTGGGTGAATTTCTTTGGATTCTGGCTGTTTCAGATTCCATTGGCGTATTTTCTTTCCAAACATTTTGGAATGGGACCTAAAGGTGTATTTATTTCTATTCCGGCTGCGGAGACTTTAATTACCATTGTAGCTTTCGTCTTGTTTAAAAAAGGAAGATGGAAAACGGTGAAAGTGTAGATTTATAAAAATTTTAACAACCTTAATTTTTGGTTGTAAGTCATATTGCCTAATTTAGTGCTAAACCAACAAAACAGTTATCATTATGGGAAAAGGAGACAGAAAATCAAGAAGAGGAAAAATCAATTCAGGAAGTTATGGTAAGAGAAGACCAAGAAAGGCTTCTAAGTCAATTGGTCCTTCTGAAACTAAAGCAAAAAGCTAAAAATAAAAAAGGCTGAAGATTCATCTTCAGCCTTTTTTGATATACAAAATTAAATTATTTTCCTCCTAAAATGTTACCCAGGATACTTCCTAAGCCGCCGCCCTGTTGCTGCTGTCCTCCGCCAAGTACACTTCCCAGGATATCGTTAAGTGGATTTCCTCCGGACTGCGATTGACCGCTTCCTAAGACACTACCTAAAATGTCATTCAAAGGATTGGATTGCTGTGTTTGAGCCTGGCTGGATGCATTTCCAAGAATTCCTCCTAAGAGATCTCCCAGGCCTCCTGCTCCTACATTATTCTGTTGTTTCTCTTTACCGATATATCCCATAATTACCGGAGCAAGCATCGCTAAAATAGGACCTATCTTATCGATTGAAATTCCTGTATTCTGAGACAATTGGTTTTCAACGGTACTTTTTTGCCCGCCAAAAACGTGGTCAAGAATTGATCCTCCTTCAGCCTGTCTCGACTCTGCCTGTGCTGCATCATCAAGAATACTTCCGTCGTGATCTTTATCTAAAGCGTTATTCAAAGCTTCTGCTTCTTTAGCATCCTGAGATTTATTTCTAAGGTAAGAAATTACCAATGGTGCAGCTACCGCCAATAAAGCGATGATCTGGTTTCTGCTGATTCCAAATTTGTTTTCAGCCTGTTCAGCAACCTGATTGCTGGTACTACCTGTAAGTAGGTCAATTAAACTCATGTTTGTGTTTATTTTAAAGTATTAAGTAAATCAAAGTTATCAAAAAATGTGATTCACGAAATCTTTTCACTTCACAATTATTGTTAAAGTTTTTTCAGATCTTCCTCTGTATATCCCTTGCTCTTCATCAACTCTATATATTCGTGGGCTCCGTTGAGCATCCAGTGCATTGGATCCGGAGATTTCTTTTTTTCAATAATAAAATCAAGAATTCCTACGTTATTATTCATCCATGGAACCAGATAATAATCCAGGCCACCCTTATATTTTTTAGCCTCATGAAAGCTTCTTCCTTTTTCTGTTAAAAAAGCCATCTTATAGGAAGCGTAATAACCTAAAGGAATGAGAAGACATATCCAGGAGAATTTTTTTAGAGGAGCGTATTTGGGTAATGCAAGTCCATATCCAATTGAAAGAGCAAAAATCATATTAAACGGGATGAAAAATACATAATTGTCCGAAACGGCATAGAATGTAGAAAATCCATACACACAAACGGCAGCAGTGAAGAATACAAAAAACATTTTCTTGTTTATCCTGTATAAGGCTATCATTCCTATGATTCCAAAAAATATAAACAGGTTGAAATTGTAAATCAAATAGCCTATAGACTGTACAAAATCCAGTAAATATTGTTTTGGCGTTTTCTTAAATGTGTCCTGAATCCAATGCGCTCCCTCTGAAGTATAAGGAGAATTAAGTGGCAGTCCCTGAGCTACATTTAAAACAGTTAGTGATAAGAATAGAATAAGAAAAATAATCAGTGAAGTGTAAGCATATTTTTTCTCTGCTCTAAAATAATATAGAAAAAGAAAAAGACCTGGAATCATGAGTATATTCTGGATATGCAGCCAAAGACTTATTCCTAAAAATAATCCACTTAAAATGATGTAGTTTTTCTTATGCTCTGTAAATGTTTTGACCATTGAGAAAAAGAAAAGACTGATCCATAGCGAATTATAAGTGTATACCTCTACGATCTCAGCATTTCTCCAAAAGGAAAAACTGAAACCGAAAACAAAAGCGGTTGTAATGGATACCCATTCTATTTTTGTAATACTTTTTACTGTAAGGTAGATCACAGATACCGTAGCAGCGGCAGATCCAATTATCAGGAGTCTGCTGGTGGCAATAGCATCAAGTCCTGTAATATTTTTTATGAAAATAGCGGTGTTTACGTAGAGAATATGGGTAATAGCTGTCGCTACTGTTTTGTATTCTCCAAGCTCTACACTATGTACAAATCCTACACAATCAGCAAATGGAATTCTTGTAAAACTACCTGCATAATAGATCGCTATGAAGATGAAAAATATAAATATTGCGTATAAGTTTTTAAACATAAATTAATTCTTTATAATTGTTTTAGTCTTGCTGTATAGTTAAAGTTTTCGAAGTTCATCTTCCGTATATCCTTTGGTTTTCATCAGTTCGATATATTCACGGGCAATCGTTGTCATCCATTCTACAGGCTCCGGAGCTGTTTTTTTATCAATAGTGAATTCAAGAATTCCAGTATTGTTGTTCATCCACGGAAGAATGTAATAATTCAGGCCGCCTTTATGTTTTTTGAACGTGTGGAAAGCCTTTCCTTTTTCCGTTAAAAATGCGGTTTTATAAACAGCCAGATATCCAAGGGGAATAAGAAGGCATATCCATGAAAACTTTTTCACTGCAGCATATTTTGGAGAGGAAAGCCCATAGCCTACAGAAAGTGCAAAAATAAGATTAAAAGGCAAAAAGAAAACATAATTATCCGAAACGGCATAAAACGTAGAAAAGCCATACACACAGACAGCTCCTGATATAAATACAAAAAATATTTTCCTGTAAGTGCCATATAGCAGAATAGCACCCGCTATTCCAAAAAAAGTAAACAGATTAAAGTTGTAAATGAGGTAGGCAATTGATTTGAAGAAATCTTTTACATATTGCACGAAAGTTTTTTTGAAAGAATCTTCCACCCAGTTCCCGTATTCAGAACTATAAACAGAATTAAAAGGTAATCCCTGTGACATATTCAGAAGGAACAGACATGAAAGAAACAGTCCGAAAATAAGCAGTGAACTATAGACATATTTCCTGTCATTTCTGAAATAAAAAAGAAAAATTAAAAATGCAGGAATCAGCAGGATATTCTCGATATGAACCCACAAACTGATTCCTAAAAATAATCCGCTTAAAAGAATATATACTTTTTTATATTCTGTAAAAGTTTTGATCAGTGAAAAGAAAAAAAGGCTCAGCCATAGGCAATTGTAGGTATAGACTTCTACAATTTCTGCATTTTTCCAAAATGAAAAACTAAATCCAAAGACAAAGGCTGCTGTAATGGACGCCCATTCCGTCTTGGTAATGCTTTTAGCTGTAAGATAAATAATTGAAACAGTGGCAGCCCCCGAAAAAATAACCAGAAGTCGGCATGCTTCAATGGCATTGAGGCCTGTAAGGTTTTTAAGAACGATAGCCGTATTGATATAAAGAGCGTGGGTTGTTGCTTCAGAAGTGATAATCCATTGGCCTTTTTCTACATCAAGTACAAAACCGATAGAATCTACAAAAGGGATTTTTGAAAAACTTCCGGCATCATAAATAGCGATAAAAATGAAAAATATAAATACAGCGTATAAACTTCTGAACATCTACTAATTCTTAACAATGGGAACATTAGAGCATGCTTCGCCGAACATCAATGATTTTACCAGAGGTTTTAGTTGTTCAACAAGTTCTATATAAGCGTTTTCAGGAATTTCTTTATCAGAACAGCCCTTTACCAAAACTCTTTTGCCTCTCATATCTTCGAAATCATACGTCTGGATGGCATTATGCATCAATATAACTTCCAGATCTTCCTTATTTCCGAAGACCACCTTTTTAGCTACATCCGTAAGTTTGGCGGTCAATACAAAATAAGCCCACAATGGAATAATGGTATCTACAGAATTGTAAATGTATACATAAGTATCTTCATATGCCTTTGTATCTATCGCATCTACCTTTTCCCTGAAATCTTTTTCCTTCAGGATCATTTCCTGGAAAAGAAAATCTTTAAGGTCAATACCTTTTCTTATCCCCTTAGGAACCAGAGTCGCTAGATCAAAATTAACAAGACCGCTTTCAGCAACTTTATTTCGGATTTCAAATTCTTCTGACATTTTTTATCATTATCTTTGGACAAATTTACAAATTAAGATTATGAAAACCTTAATTTGTTCTCTATCCTTACCATAGAAGCCTCCCATAATTTAAAATTATCTCATAAAATAAAGGGAGATTAAGGGAGCCATAACAACAAATAAAGATTTCGGAAGAAATGAAATATTATATTATAGCAGGAGAAGCTTCCGGTGATCTTCATGGGAGCAATTTAATGAAAGCTCTTCTACAGAAAGATCCGCAGGCGGACATCAGATTCTGGGGTGGCGATCTTATGAAAGCTCAGGGCGGAACATTGGTGAAACATTACCGTGATCTCGCTTTTATGGGGTTTTTAGAAGTGGCTATGAACTTGAGAACGATTTTGAATAACATCAAATTCTGTAAAGAAGATATCAAAAAAAATAAACCGGATATTCTTATTCTGATCGATTATCCTGGGTTTAATCTGAGGATCGCAAAATTTGCAAAAGAACTGGGAATTAAGGTAGTCTATTACATTTCACCACAACTCTGGGCCTGGAAAGAAGGAAGAGTAGAGATCATTAAAAAGTATGTAGACGAAATGATGGTCATTCTTCCTTTTGAAGAAGATTTTTATAAGAAACATGGGGTTCATTCCCATTTTGTAGGACATCCGCTGCTGGATGCTATTTCCAGTCTGAAAGATATCAGTACAGAAGAATTTAAAAAAGAAAACGGGCTGAACGAAAAGGAAATCATAGCGCTTCTTCCGGGTTCCAGAAAGCAGGAAGTGGAGAAAATGCTTGAAATAATGCTTTCCGTAAGGCCTCACTTCAAAAATTACCAGTTTGTCATTGCCGGTGCACCAAGTCTTCCGAAAGAATTTTATCAAAAATATGTAGATGACAACGTTCATTTTGTTTCCAACAAAACCTACGATTTACTGAGATGTTCAAAAGCTGCGCTGGTAACTTCAGGAACCGCCACATTAGAAACTGCTTTACTCAATATTCCGGAGGTAGTATGTTACCGGGGAAGCAAAGTTTCTTATGCCATCGCCAAAAGGTTGGTGAAAAACATTAAATATATTTCACTCGTCAATCTGATTATGGATAGGGAAGTAGTGAAAGAACTGATCCAGACCGATCTGAATACCAAAAATCTGGTTGAAGAACTCAACAAAATGATAGCAGGGGAGAAGAGAAACCAGGTTCTGGCTGATTACAGCCTTTTAAGAGAAAAACTGGGAGGCAAAGGAGCCAGTGAAAAAGCGGCTGAGGTGATTTTAAATGTTTAAAAAACTTTACTGATGATTTGCTGAATGGTTTTGTAGATTTAAATTTTATAAAAATGAATTTTAAAAGCTTTATAGTATTAATTGTACTGATCTGTTTTTCTCCGAAAAGTTTTGCCCAAAACACCCAATCCAGAGATCAGATGCAGATATTCTACTACGGCTGGTACGGAAATCCAACCGTTGATGGGAAATATGCTCACTGGAATCATGATATTTTACCCCATTGGAATAACCCAAAATGGAATAATCTCGGACATCATAAAGGAGGAGACGACATAGGTGCTAATTTTTATCCTGAACTGGGAAATTATAGTTCCAACGATCCTGAGATCATCAGGAAACATATGAAAATGATCAAAGAATCCGGTGTGGGAGTGGTTGTCTTAAGCTGGCTTGGCAAAGATCCTTTCGTAGATAAAAGCATCATCAAATATCTTGATATTGCAGATCAGTTTGACCTTAAAATTGCTTTTCACATAGAACCTTTCTATAAAAACAGTACGGAACTCAGAGATCAGCTTTCCTATCTTGTCAAAACCTATTCCCATCATCATGCTTTTTATAAAAAGGACGGGAAACCGCTTTATTATATATACGATAGCTATAAGATTTCTCCGGCAGAATGGTCAAAGCTTCTCTCTGTAAACGGAGAAAAAACAGTTCGGAATACAGAATTGGACGGACATTACATTGGGCTTTGGGTTGAAAAAGAACATTCAGACTTTTTTGAGAAGTCAGGTTTTGATGGTTTCTATACCTACTTTGCCAGTGAAGGTTTTGTCTTCGGGAGCACTACTTCCAACTGGAGCTACCTTTCTCAATACGCAAAAGACCATAATCTTATTTTTATCCCGTGTGTAGGCCCGGGTTATTCAGATACAAGGATAAGGCCCTGGAATGAAGCCAATTTCAAAAGCCGTGAAAACGGAAGATATTACGAAACGATGTTTAAGGCTGCTGCAAAAGTAAATCCTGACTATATTGGGATCACTTCTTTTAACGAATGGCATGAAGGAACACAAATAGAACCTGCAATTCCTAAAAAAACGGGAAATTTCAAATATGAAGATTACGGGAAAGATTCCTGGTTTTATATTAAGGAAACAAAGAGGTTGACAGATCAATTGTTAAAAGGTAAATAATTCTAAAAATTACAGTTGATAATTAAGTTTCATTCATAGAAAAAGAAATTAAATTACTAATTTTCATTAATAAAATAAAACTGCTGTTACTGACAGTTTTCAAGTACAAAGTCGTCTGATAGAGTCGGCTTTTATTTTTTTTATAAAGTGCAATTTCAGCGTAAATAATCAAGCCCGATATTATTCGCTCTTATCATGAATAATGATGAATTCCTGCAAAATACGTGCTATTTAGCAATCAAATAAATCAATAATTTGTGATTATAAATAATCGCATTCATTGAGCAGACAACCTATTCTTATTCTTGCCACCTGTTTTATTCTGGGAATTTTTTTTCAGGATCAGCTGAAGATGAATAAAAACTTCGTCTATCCTGTATCCGCATGTTGTCTGTTGTTTTTTCTGTCGACTTTCTTCTATTCTTATTTTCTGCATAAAATGAAAACAGTATTGCTGGGATTACTGTTTTTTGGAGCGGGAATAATTCTTCATTTTTTTAATACCTATTCTTCCCGTGAATATTCTGTTCCCAAAAAGGGAGTCATTGTCTTTAAAATTTCAAAGAAATTAAACTCTACTGTAAAAAATAAAAAATACGAAGCCGTTGTCCGTAGTGAAAAAGAAAATTTCAATGCAGTTCTTTATATTCCTAAAGCACATGAAGAACTTGATTTTAAACACTATTATAAAGCAGAGGCATATCTATCAAAACCAAGAGCTCCAGAGCATGATTTTCAGTTTGATTACTCCCATTATTTAAAAAGGAAAAATATTGAATATCAATGCTATGTATCGAAAGAGATTTCTTCCAAAGTAAGGAATGATTTAAACCTGACTGAACGGATTCAGCAGCAGAGATTTGAAATCCTGAAGAAGATTGATTCAGTTTCAATATCTGCAAAGACCCGTGAGTTCTTGAAAGGAATAATTCTGGCAGACAGAACAGAAATGGATGCTGAAACCGTACGGGACTTTAACAGGTCAGGGCTGGTTCATTTTTTAGCTATTTCCGGGACACATATCGTCGTTATTTTTGGAATGTTTTACTTTTTGCTGACCCGCTTTACTCCTCTCCGGTTCAGAAAATACGCCGTTGTTGCAAGTATAGCATTGATCTGGCTTTTCGCCGCACTTATAGGTTTTGGGAATTCAGTCACCAGATCCTGCATTATGCTTACGGTCTATTTCATTTATGTAATTCTTCAGCGGAAACCGGATTTACTCCATTCACTTTCACTATCAGCGATGATTATTTTAGTGTTGGATACGCAGCAGATTTTTGATGTAGGATTTCAGTTAAGCTTTCTGGCTGTTTTAGGTATTTTTTGGTTAAACCAGCCCCTTTTGAGATATTTCCCTCGACAGGATGGCTATTTTAAAAAATTAATATTCAACACCATTACCATCTCCTTATCCGCACAACTTGCGACGCTTCCGGTGGTTCTTTATTACTTTCACCAGTTCTCTCTGGTTTCTTTTCCTGCCAATATTTTGATTGTTCCTTTTTCAGAGCTGATCATTATATTTTCTTTTTTGATGACCATTCTTATAGCGTTGCAGGTAGATTTTACTTGGATCAATTTTATATATGATCTGTCAATTCAGGTTTTGCTAAAACTTATTCATTGGTTTGCAGAATCAGATATCCTGTTTTTTTCTGAAATCCCTATGAATATAGCAGAAGTATTGGTTTTATCTTTTATTGTGTATCTGTTGAGGCCATTGCTTTTAAAGGTTGATTTTAAAAATTCAGTGCGGCTGGTTACCGCGGTTTTAGTGTTTTTAGTCATGAGAACAGGATTTGGTATTTTTGAAAATCAAAAAGAGGAGATCTTACTTCATGATTTTAATAAAACCAAAGTATTATCTTTGAAGAAAGGTGACAGCGCCTGTTTTTGGATATCTGAAAACGCTGATAAACAAAAAATAATCACATTTATTGCCAGCCCATATTGTGCATCAAGACGAATTCGGAGTCTGGAAATAAAGACATTTCATCATACGGTACAAAAAGTGGTATACAACGGTAAGATGTATGATTTGAAATAATAACTGGTATTTTTCATTTTTTCCTTATACAATGCGGCAGATTCTTATTTAGAAAGATTACAAACTGGCTAATTGTGAGATTTCTCACTTCCCGATATTGTTAACATTTCTTAATTTTGTGGGAAATTCAAATTTAAACTTATATGGCAGGTTTAACGAGTTCTACGATAGGTAGAAAATATGCGATGGCATTATCAGCTTTATTTTTGCTGATCTTTCTTATACTGCATTTGACGACCAATTTGTTATCAGTCCTGAATCGTGATGCATTCAATACCGCATCAGATTTTATGGGCTATAATCCTTTTGTGCAGTTCTTAATGCAGCCTGTTCTTGGTTTTGCAGTTCTTTTCCATTTCATTATGGGATTTGTACTGGAAATTAAGAACAATAAAGCGCGTCCGATAAAGTACGCTTCAAACAACCCTTCTGTGAATTCTTCATGGATGTCCAGAAATATGATTATTTCCGGTGCTGTTGTTTTAGCTTTTCTTGCGCTTCACTTATATGATTTCTGGCTACATGAAATCAACTACAAGTATGTGGAAGGACTTGCTCCTGACGCAGAACGTTTCTGGCCGGAGTTACATGAGAAGTTTGCAGACCTTTGGAGAGTCGCTTTATATGTGATCTCTTTTGTTTTGCTTGGACTACATTTGGCTCACGGTTTTCAATCTTCTTTCCAGTCGATTGGTGCCAGACATCCGAAATATACTCCGGTAATTAAAGCTTTTGGAAAATGGTATTCAATCCTTATTCCTGCAGGTTTTATTTTTATTGCAATTTTTCACTTCGTAACTCAATAATATCAATATACCAATATGAGTAAATTAGATTCAAAAATTCCGGCTGGTCCTTTAAAGGATAAATGGAAGCATCATAAAGACCATATGAACCTTGTTGCACCCAACAACAGAGATAAGATTGATATTATTGTTGTAGGTACAGGTTTGGCAGGTGGTTCTGCTGCCGCTACACTGGCTGAACAGGGATATAATGTAAAAGCATTCTGTTACCAGGATTCTCCAAGAAGAGCACACTCCATTGCAGCGCAGGGAGGTATCAATGCTGCTAAAAACTATCAGGGAGACGGTGACTCTACCTACAGGTTATTCTATGACACCATCAAAGGAGGTGACTATAGAGCGAGAGAGGCCAACGTTTACAGACTTGCTGAGGTTTCTGCCAATATTATCGACCAGTGTGTTTCACAAGGAGTTCCTTTCGGAAGAGATTACGGCGGTCAGTTAGATAACCGTTCATTTGGTGGAGTTCAGGTAAAAAGAACATTCTACGCAAAAGGACAGACAGGACAGCAGTTATTGCTGGGTGCCTATTCTTCAATGAGCCGTCAGATCGGTAAAGGAAGAATCAAGATGTACAACCGTCATGAAATGATGGAGTTGGTAATTGTAGACGGAAAAGCAAGAGGAATTATCGCAAGAAACCTTGTAACGGGAGAGATTGAAAGACATTCTGCTCACGCGGTTGTTATTGCATCCGGAGGTTACGGAAACGTCTATTTCCTTTCTACCAATGCAATGGGATCAAACGTTTCTGCGGCTTGGAAGATCCACAAAAAAGGAGCGTACTTCGCAAACCCTTGTTATGTACAGATTCACCCGACTTGTATTCCGGTTCACGGAACACAACAGTCTAAACTGACTTTGATGTCGGAATCTCTCAGAAACTCAGGAAGAATCTGGGTTCCTAAGAAAATTGAAGATTCTGTAGCCATCAGAGAAGGTAAATTAAGACCTGAAAATATTAAAGAAGAAGATAGAGATTATTATCTGGAAAGAAGATATCCTGCATTCGGAAACTTAGTACCTAGAGACGTTGCTTCTAGAGCTGGTAAAGAAAGATGTGATGCAGGTTTCGGAATCGAGAATAATGATACTAAAGAAGGTGTTTACCTTGATTTTTCTACAGAGATCATCAAAAAAGGTAAAGAAGCCGCTATCGAAAAACATATTCACAATCCTACCGATCAGCAAATCTATGATTTAGGAAAAGCCTGGATTGAGGAGAAATACGGTAACTTATTCGTAATGTACGAAAAAATTACAGCCGATGATCCTTACAAAACGCCTATGAAGATCTATCCTGCAGTACACTACACAATGGGTGGTGTTTGGGTGGATTATAATCTACAATCTACAATCCCTGGATGTTTTGTAATTGGTGAAGCTAACTTTTCAGATCACGGAGCTAACAGATTGGGAGCTTCTGCATTGATGCAAGGTTTGGCAGACGGATACTTCGTACTTCCTTATACAATTGCAGATTATCTTTCTGCAGACATCAGAACAGGAGCAATTCCTACGACTTCTGGTGAGTTTGATCAGGCTGAAAAAGATATTAAAGACAAAGTCAATTTCTTCTTAAATAATAAAGGAACTCATTCAGTAGATTATTTCCACAAAAAATTAGGACACATCATGTGGAATAAGGTAGGAATGGGAAGAACTCCTGAAGGATTAAAAGAAGCTATCGCTGAAATCGCACAGGTGAAAAAAGATTTCTGGAGCGATGTGAAAGTTCCTGGTGATGCAGAAGGAATGAATACTGAGCTTGAAAAAGCTTTCAGAGTTGCAGACTTTATCGAATTGGGGCAATTGATGGCAATTGATGCTCTCCATAGAAACGAATCTTGTGGTGGTCATTTCAGAGAAGATCATGCTACTCCGGAAGGTGAAGCTGAAAGAGATGATGTTAACTTCAAATATGTAGGCGCTTGGGAATATCAGACAGATGATATCACAACTGAAGTTCTGCACAAAGAAGATCTGATCTACGAAAACATTGAAGTTAAAGCAAGAAGTTACAAATAATCTCCAACCTATAAATAAATAATTATGAGTGCAAAAAAAGGCCTTCATCTTACCCTAAAAATTTGGAGACAAAAAAATAGCAAAACTAAAGGTCAGTTTGAGACCTACAAAATATCGGATGTTTCTACAGATTCTTCTTTCCTGGAAATGTTGGATATTTTGAATGAAAATATTATTAACGAGGGAAAAGAACCTATCGCTTTCGACCACGATTGTCGTGAAGGAATCTGCGGTATGTGTTCTCTTTATATCAACGGTAGAGCTCATGGTCCCGATACTGGTATTACCACTTGTCAGCTTCACATGAGAATGTTCAAAGACGGTGAAACCATCGTTATTGAACCTTGGAGAAGTGCTGCTTTCCCTGTTATTAAAGATTTAATGGTAGACAGAAGCGCATTCGACAGAGTAATGGCTGCCGGAGGTTTCATTTCGGTGAACACTTCTGGTAATACTTTGGATGCCAATGCAATTCCGGTTCCTAAAGAAGATGCAGACAAAGCGATGGATGCTGCGGCATGTATCGGATGTGGTGCTTGTGTGGCTACGTGTAAAAACGGATCTGCTATGCTATTCGTTGGAGCTAAAGTTTCTCAGTTCGCCCTACTTCCTCAGGGTAGAGTAGAAGCTAAGAGAAGAGTTCTGAACATGGTGAAAGCAATGGATGAAGAAGGATTCGGAAACTGTTCAAATACTGGAGCTTGTGAAATTGAGTGTCCGAAAGGAATTTCTCTTGAAAACATCGCCAGAATGAACAGAGAATATATGGCTGCTATGGTAGATAACGGATAGAACCTATTCAAAATATATAAAAAATCGTCTTCATTATGGAGACGATTTTTTTATGCTATGCATTTGTCTGTTAAAATTTGTTAAGTTGTTGATTGAATAAGATATTCTTTATTTAATAAGTCTATATTTGGTGAACACTTTTTATGAAAAGAAGAAAGAATACTCATGTACCGAATTCTTTTTGTCTATTAAAATTTATGCTGAGAAAAAACCACTCAACGTCCCTTTTCATAGGTTTTCATAAAATTTTCAAAAAAAAGAAATAGTCTTAATCAACAAGCCGTAAAAAACGGTATTTTTGTGTAATATTAAAATTGAAATGAAAAAATATCTTTTATTGTTTATCATCACAGCTTTTGTGATGTCTTGTTCAAAAAAAGTTGAAGTCAAAGGAAAAATTGCTGGAAGTTCACCACTCGAAAGAATTGAATTTGTTGAAGCTTCTGGTGTAGCAACACTTCCGCTTGTTAATATAGGTTTAGATAAAAACGGAAACTTTACAGGAAGTTTCGATGCTCCTAAAGACGGCATGTATGTCATCAACTACGCCGGAAGACAAAATCTTATTTATCTTGAAGGCGGACAGAAATTGAATATTTCCGGAAACGCAATGACCTTTCCAAACGAATTCGTAGTAACAGGAGATGCTAAGAAAAACAATGATTTCCTTCAGGCAAGCCAAAAATTTTTGGGGGAGTACGGAAGTAAGATCAATATTCAGCAGCTAATGGCAGGAGATGAAAAAACGTTCTTAAAAGGAGCGCAGAAAATCGAAGCTGATATCAACAAAAATGTAGATGATCTTGCTCAAAAAAATAATCCGGGTAAAGGGATTCTTGAGTGGAAAAAGAATGATGTGAAAGTAACGATTCTGAACCTTCTTGCCAACTATGAAATGGCAAAGCGTCAGATGTCGGGAAATCCTTCATTTAAAGTGTCTAAAGCTTTCCAGGATTATGAAACCAAACTGGAAGAAAACAAAGATGTAATGGTAAAAACTATTCCATTATACAGACAATATTTACTTGTAAAATTAAGTCCGGATTTTCAAAAGTTCGCGGAAGCTAAAACGAAAGGGAAAACAGACGTTACCACTTCTGAAGTGTTCGCACAATTCCTGAAAGACAGAAAAGAAATTTCCAAGACGGCTAAAGATTATCTTTTGGCATTTGTAGTAGCACAGGATATTCATCCGGGTGCACCTGCAAAAAATACAGAGAAGATTAAAAAAATTATTGATACAGATATTACAGACGCTTCTATAAAAGCTGATCTTGTAAAAATGCAGGTAGCTATCAACGGTCTTAAAGTAGGTGAAGCTGCGCCTGAAGCGTCATTAGTGAAAGCAGACGGTAAATCTTACCAGCTTTCTGAAAATAAAGGAAAACCGTATATGTTGTTCTTCTACGCATCTTGGAACCCTTACATCAGTGAAGCGACAGTTCCTGTATTGAAAGAAGTTGTGAATTTCTACAAATCAAAAATGAACTTCGTTTTTGTAAACGTTGATGATACAAAAGATCAGTTTGTAAAAACCAGCAGTGCCTTATTAAAAGGAATTCCTGGAACCAATGTTTATGGAGAAAAAGGTTTGGAATCAGATATCGCTAAAAAATATGGAGTGTACGGATTCAAACTGCCTTGTTTTATCGTTGTGGATAAAGACGGTAAGATTGCCAGCAGATCTTTTGTAAACTTAGGTGAGCAGGAGGTTGTGACAATTCTTGATAAACTTACAGGTCTTTCTGCCCCAAGAGTAGAACCGAATATGCAAATGCAGCCGGGAATGCAAATGGATCCTTCAGCACAGCCTGTAAATCCACAGCCTGCCCCTACAAAATAATAAACTTTAATATAGATGGAAACCTTATCTTCGGATAAGGTTTTTTTTATTGTATTTTTGCGGAATCAAACCGGAAGATTTTCTGGTTGTGTTAGAAAAAATAGAAATAGAGATTGAGGAGGAAACCAGAGGGGGTCTTCCGACCATTAAAAGAAATTGAGTTTACGGATGAGAAAGAAGAAAGATATTATTCTTGAAAATATTAAGTTGTTCGGTGCAGGGGCAAAAGGCGTGGCCATAGGAAAAACGGAAGAAGGAAAAACAGTACTGATCTCAGGCGCTGTTCCGGGAGATGTTGTGAATGCAAGAGTGAAAAAATCCAAGTCCAAATACTATGAGGCAGAAACCGTAGAGGTGGTAGAGCCTTCACCGTTCAGAGTAAAACCTAAATGTATTCATTTTGGAACATGCGGCGGATGCAAGTGGCAGAATATGAGCTACGAAAAACAGCTGGATTTCAAACAGGAAGAAGTATACAATAATATTAAAAGGATTGGCGGAATTGAAGACTTTGAAACCGTTCCTATTTTAGGGGCTGAAGAACAGTATTTTTATAGAAATAAAATGGAGTTTTCTTTCTCTAACGCGAGATGGCTTACTCAATATGAAATAAGTTCTGAAGAAAACTTTGGAAGCAAAGATGCTCTTGGTTTCCATATTCCTGGAATGTGGAGTAAGATTTTAGATCTTAAAGAATGTTTCCTTCAGGAAGATCCATCCAATGCCATCCGTCTGGCTGTGAAAAAGTTCGCAGTAGATAATGGATTGGATTTCTTCGATGTGAAAAATCAGGAAGGCTTTTTGAGAACCCTGATGATGAGACAGAACTCTAAAGGAGAATGGATGGTCTTATTCCAGCTTTACAGAGAAGAGAAGAACAACAGAGAACAGCTTTTCCAGTATTTATTAGAGAAGTTTCCACAAATCAAAACATTGGTGTATGCTATTAATCCAAAACAAAATGACTCTATTTACGATTTAAACGTTAATGTTTATTTCGGAGAAGGATTTTTAATGGAAGAAATGGACGGGCTGAAGTTTAAAATTGGGCCAAAATCATTCTTTCAGACCAATTACAAACAGGCATTGGAACTTTACAGAAAGACATTAGAGTTTGCTGATTTAAAAGGAGATGAAGTAGTGTATGATTTGTATACCGGAACAGGAACTATTGCACAATATGTGGCAAGAAATGCAAAACACGTTATTGGCATAGAATCAGTTCAGGAAGCCATTGATGCTGCCATTGAGCATGCCGAATTAAATGGTCTTACCAATACAACATTCTATTGTGGAGATATGAAAAATGTCTTTAATGATGAATTCATGGAAAACCATCCCAAAGCAGATGTTTTAATTACCGATCCGCCAAGAGACGGGATGCACCAGAAAGTGGTGGAACAGATCCTGAAACTTGCTCCGGAAAAAGTAGTGTATGTAAGCTGTAATTCTGCAACACAGGCCAGAGATTTGGCTTTAATGAAAGAACATTATACTTTGGTTAAAATATTACCTGTGGATATGTTCCCGCAAACCCATCACGTTGAAAATATCGCGTTGCTGATTAAAAAATAATTTTATTTAAATTTGAATGTCAAATCTTAATATGAAACGTCAGTTCCATCTGACTCAATAAAAAATAAAAATATACAGATGAAATACTTTAAATTTCTCGTCATGATCTGCTTCATAGGAATACTTTTCTCCTGTGGAGGAGAAGACGATATCTGTGAGAGTGGGGAAGGAACCCCCAGAATGAAGGTGGCATTTAAATCTCTGGAGACTGATAAAGTAAGAACCTTAGATTCACTGTATGTAGCAGTGGACTATGGTTCAGGAAAGGTGCAATTAGGAAAACTTACCAATATCGATTCAAGGCTGATTCCATTAAGGGTAGATGACTCACCTTATACAGATGTTTACTTCAGGCTTGCAGATAAAGGGACCGAATCTCACGTCCGGGTTAGTTATACAACAAAAGCCCAATATGTTTCTCCGGGATGTGGAATTAAAAAAAGCTATGAGAATTTAAGTTCAGAATTACTACAATCAAATCCTGTCCTCAAATTGGAAGCAGGACAAAATCAAATAGAGAATGAAGACAAGACTAATCTTTTCCTTCTTTTTTAGCATAATAGGAATACTGGGGTTGGCCCAGGAAAAAAAAGAAACCAAAGAAGCCAAAAAAGTTCAGGAGAAATACAAGCCTAATTTTATGGTGGGTCTTGATGTTCTTAATACTGGCGTTTCCTTTTTTTCAGACAGAATGCTTTACCAGGGATTTATTTCCTCAAAAGTGAGAGGAGATATTCATGCCATTGCAGAAGCAGGTTTTGAGAAAAATGTATATCAGAAGAATGGCTATGATGGCAAAGCAAGCGGTCCTTTTGTTAAGGTAGGGGCATTTTATATGCTTGCAAAAGATCTTGAGAATGAATTCAATGGTTTTTACGCCGGAGGTAAGATTGGAGGAGCATTCTACAACCAGGAATATAGGGCAGTCCCTGTGCGTGGTTTTGGAGGAAGCGGTTCATCTGTATCATTTCCATCATCTTCACAAACTTCTGCCTGGGTGGAAGGTACCTTGGGTGGAAGAGTTCAGCTGTTTGAATCCAATTTTTATATTGATGTCAATATGCAGCCAAGATATCTTGTATACACTTCCAAACAGGATGATATCACGCCAATGATTGTGCCGGGATTTGGGAAAAGCTCAGCTAAATTCAATATGGGTTTTGCATGGAACATAGCTTACAAATTTTAATTCAAAAATGATTCTTCATATTGAATCAGGCAGTCTTTATTAAAAATAATAGATCCTCAGATTTTTATCTGAGGATTTTTTTTGTCATTAATTTTTAAGTTTTATTAATAATTTGATGAACTGCTGTCAAAGAATAATAAATCTTATTATTTTATCGTTATTTATGAAAAAATAGCAGGTTTATTTCTTTATAAAGTTTTCTTTTTTTTGTAAAAATGAAAATATATTATCCCGAATTCAGATGAAAAAACTACCCGAATTCAAATAATATAAAATCCTCAGGCTCTACTGAAGATTTTACGTTTTAATGTATAAAATGTATTATTATTATGAAATTTTTACAAAAAAATATTTGAATGGATATATTAGTAGTGAAAAAATTATTAGATTTGTGTAATTATTAAAATATTAGCGTATGAATTAAAAAACTATTCTTTTCAATACAGATTATATGTAAAATGGATGTTTCAAATTGACATTTGAGCACCAAAATGGAAAACCCTACAATTACTTTATACTATTGTTATCATTAAATTTTAAAAAATATGAGTGGATTTTTACTCTGTAAAATGAGCAGGCCCTTTAGGGTGCTCATAACATTGCTGTGTATGGTCTTCGGACTCTTCACGCAAGCACAAACAGTTACAATTGGTACAGGAACAAGTACACAGAGGTATCCTTTGAGTACTTACTATGGATTCCAAAGAGATGTGTCACTTTATACAGCTGCGGAAGCGAGTATTCCTGCGGGTGGAAGTGTCCTGTCTATAGCATGGAATGCAACAGTAGCCACCAGTATTGCTACTCCGGTAAAGATTTATTTAAAATCTGTTCCGGCTGCAACCACTACGATTACAGCCCAAAACTGGGCTACTGCAACCACCGGTGCTACCTTAGTCTACAACGGAACGATCAACAGCATCCCTACAGGATGGAATACAATCACGCTTCAAAATCCTTATTATTATAATGGAACAGAAAACCTGATGGTATTGGTTGAAACAAGTTATGGTGGAGGCGGAAATGGAACTTCAACAGGAAATTCCTTTACCTATTCCAGCAATGCGTCGAAACATATGTATATCGAGGCAGATACTACAGCACCTGCAGGCAATGGAACAGTCGATGGCAACAGACCCAATGTTCAGCTAACCTTTGGTCCGCCACCTTCTTGTTTACCTCCTTTAGGATTAACTTCAGGAACTTTAACGGCAACAACAGCTCCGATCAGCTGGACTGCACCTTCTGCTGTGCCAGCAGGAGGATATGATGTATATTACAGTACAACAGCTACAGCCCCAACAGCTGCAACTCCACCTACACAAACAGTGACTACAGGAACAGGAGTAACCCTTTCTCCATTAGTCCCTAATACAACGTATTATGTGTGGATAAGATCAAGATGTAGTGCGACTGACCAGAGTACATGGGTAGGACAATTAACTTTGACGACACCACCGTCATGTATAGCGCCTACAGCATTGACTTTAGGAACGGTGGTACCAACGAGTGCCACTATCAGCTGGACAGCGCCTTCACCTGCTCCTGCAGGAGGGTATGATGTCTATTACAGTACATCTGCAACTGCGCCAACGGGTGCAACGGTACCTTCACAAACCGTTACAGGAACCACTGCAACTCTATCTCCACTAGCTGCCAATGGTACTTACTATGTATGGGTAAGATCAAGATGTACTGCTACAGACCAAAGTTCATGGACAGGGCCGCTAACGGTACTTACAGGATACTGTACACCAACAGGGGGCGGAAGTTCAACTTCATATTATCTGAAAACGATTACGACAACTGGAGGAATTACAAATTTAAATTATACTGCTAATTCCTACACAGCGTATGTTAATAACACAGCCACCGTTTTTTCAGGGTTACCAACCAATACGATAACCATGAATTTGAACTCTGGAACCAGTACTTACTATTATTATGTTTGGGTGGACTGGAATAATAATATGAATTTTAACGATCCGGGAGAAACTGTTCTTGCAACAACTACCTATGCTACCAATGGAACAGCAACCATCACCATACCAGGATCTCAGCCACCGGGAAATTATAGGGTAAGAACTTCTTCATCATTTATTGGAGCCAACACTGCATGTGGTCCGGCACCTTACGGTAATTATGTAGACTTTACCTTGAATGTTATTGCTTTACAGCCTTGTAGTACTGCCCCTCCGGGAAATATAGCAGTTTCAAATATTACACCAACTTCAGCGCTTGTAACATGGTTGCCTTCAACTGGAGCTACTTATGTATTGAGATACAGAGTTGCCCCTTCAGGAGCATGGACTACGGTAAATATTACGGCACCACTTTCAAGCAACTATCCGATACCAGGACTTACTGAACAGACTCAGTATGAAGTTCAGATTGCTACAATCTGTGGAGGTACCACTGGAGCATTCTCTCCAAGTACGACCTTTACAACACCAGCAATATCTTATTGTACTTCTGCTTCTACAAGTACTACCATTGATGGTTTCATCAGCAAGGTTTCTGTAACTCCGAATGCTGGAATACCAATGACCAGTACTTCAGATTTCAGCAATTATACTGATTACAGTACAGATCCTGCTAGACTCGTTACCTTAGTAAGAGGTTTAGGAGCCAATACGGTTACTGTTGAAAAAAGCTGGCCGGGAACGCAATGGTCGTTCGGAACGGGAGTATGGATTGACTTTAACAGAAATGGAATTTTTGAATCTATTGAACAAGTATTGAATTCACCAAGTAATACTACCTCTCCTGTAACTGCTATTTTTGCAGTTCCTAATGCTGCGGGGGGAGTGTATATGGGGAATCTTACGACCCGTATGCGTGTAGCGATAAGAGAAAGTGCTACTGCAGCTGCTTGTGGAACTTTCACTTGGGGTGAAGTAGAGGATTATGCAGTGAAGCTTGTAGATCAGCCCGCTTGTACTACAGCTCCACCTACAACCATTACAGTTACCAACCTTACGGCTACTACAGCTACCGTATATTGGATGAGTGCTGCCAATGCCACCTACACCATCAGATGGAGAGTATCTCCTAGTGGAGCATGGACTACTCAGGTTTTGGCTGCGGGAGTAAACAACTACACAATCCCGGGCCTTACAGAACAGACTAAGTATGATGTACAGGTATCTACAACATGTGGAACTTCTACGGGAGCATATTCTGCAACTGTACAGTTTACAACACCACCACTTTCTTACTGTCCTATGACAGGTACAGGAACTAACGACCACATTTCTAATGTAACTGTTACGTCTTCTAATCCTGGAGTACCGGTAATGAATAACACAACAGTACAGACGAATTATACAAGCTATACAACACCTCAAACACTGATCACCCTTGATGCTGGTTCTGCCAATAATAAGCTTTCCGTATCAAAAGGATGGACAGGATCTACAAGTAATGTTGCAGTTTCAGCTTGGATAGATTATAACAGAAACGGAGTTTTTGAAGCATCAGAACAGATCTTAAGCTCACCAGCAAGTACTGCCACTCCTGTTACTAATAATAGTTTCACGGTTCCGGCAACTGCTTATACAGGTCCGCTTACAACGACCATGAGAGTGGTACTTAAACGTACCAGTGCTCCGGTATTATGCCAGAACGCAGTCAATGGAGAAGTGGAAGATTATGCTGTAAGAATAAGACCATGTAGTAATGGAACTCCAAACCAGCCTGGAATCACGACGACTTATAATTCTGCTACCCTTACTTTCTCAGGAGTTGCCAATACAGTGACTTATCTTGTGAGATACAGACTTGTAGGACCTCCTCCGGGACCATGGACTCAAGTATATGCTTCTGCGTTACTTAACAACATTCCACTTGTCTTGACAGGTTTAACTCCGGCTACTAACTATGAAGTTCAGGTTGCCGCTGTTTGTGGAGACGTTCCAGGTGCATTTACAGCACTTAAGCCTTTTGTAACAAGATGTGATCCTACGCCTCCAAATGTTACGGTAAGTGCTATTACTACAAATTCTGCACTGATTACGTGGGCACCGCTTGCTGCAAGCTCAACGTATACATTGGAATGGAGAAAAGTGGGAGCTGCAGTTTGGACTCCGGTTAGCAATATTGCTCCTCCTACCAATACGTACCTGTTGACAGGCTTGGATCCTTATACAAAATATGAGGTAAGAGTAGCTAACAAATGTGTTGGAGAAACGACTCTTAACCCATATTCAAATCCGAAAGTATTTACAACGGAAAGAACTTGTGAACTTCCTCCTCCGGGATTAACGATTCTTCAACTTTTCCCTACATGGGCTGAAGTTACATGGGAAGGTTTCCCTGGTGCCACGTATATCCTGAGATATAGAAAAGTAGGTATTCCTAGCTGGACGAATGTTCCTCTGACTACAAATACTTATACTATTACAGGATTATTGGAAGAAACGAAATATGAAATGCAGGTAGTGAATGTTTGTAACGGTACACCAGGTACCTACACGCCTCCATATTATTTCACAACACCTACGGTAGTCTATTGCCAGATGGGTTCTCAGAACTCAGTAAACGAGCATATCGCTAAAGTTACAGTAACGCCAAGCGGCAGGCCTAAGATGGAAAATGCTTCAGGACCTTCAAGCTATACAGATTATACAGGAGTACCTGATACCTTCATCGAAATGGTTCAGGGATCAACAGGTAATCAGATCACGATTGAGAAAAAATGGAATGGAACCAATCATGACGAAGGTATTGCAGTATGGATTGATTTCAACAGAAACGGATATTTCGATCTTGATGAAAGAGTATTTACATCACCTCCGAATACAACAAGTCCTGTTACAGGAACGTTCAGTGTACCGGTAGATGCTTATGTAAGTATGACTAACTACAAGTATGTGGTGATGAGAATTGCATTGATGAGAGATGGAGTTCCAGTGAACTGTACGAATTTTGCAAACGGTGAAGTAGAAGATTACTCAGTAAGAATCGCCAAACCGGGAGTGCCAAATTCTGTTAACCAAACTGACATTCTGATTTATCCTAACCCGGTAAGCTCAGTATTGTATGTGAAAAATATCAGCAAAAGAGCGAAGTATAAGATCTACAATTCTGCAGGCCAGGTAATAGGGGATGGTATCCTTCTAAACAACCAGATCAATGTAAGCAAACTGATCAACGGAATTTATGTAATTGATATCGAAGACAATGGTACAACAGTTCAAAAGAAATTTATTAAAGAATAATATTTAAATTTCAAATACAGGAAGCCCTCAGAAATGAGGGCTTTTTTTTGGCGTCATAAAAAGTGTCTTCTCATATTTTTAGTATATTTTTAATAAATAATTCAATATTTGTTGAATTTTTCGCTAAAAATTTAAAAAATTATTTGTTTTTTTAATTTTCAACTATTCCATTGCTTTATTTTTAATAATATGGATAGATAGGGTTTTTATTATTAAAAAATATAGTAGATTTGTGAAATCATTACAAAATATTTTTAATTATGAAGAAAACCTCTCTTTCTTTCTTCTTCCTGTGTTTATTTGCAATGATCCATGCCCAATGGACCCCTGCTGTGTACAATGGAAAAGGAGCTACTGAAGATTCAAAATCTCACAAGTATTACTCTTTGGACATTTCACAACTGAAATTGCAATTAGCCCAAGCAGAAGAAACAGGTAAAAATGCAAAACCTGTAATTATATCTCTTCCCACGATGGAAGGAAAAATTGAAAAATTTGCAGTATACAGCTTTCCTGTTGTGGTAAAAGAGCTGGCAGATCAGTACCAACTGGGTTCTTATGTTGGAGTAGGGATGGACGATCCTTCAAAATACTTAAGATTCAGTTTATCACCAAATGATTTCCAGTCCATGATTATTCAGGACGGAGGCTATGAATTTATAGAACCTGCCAATGCGGCTAAGACAATCTATAAAGTCCATCCTAAAACAGGAAAAGATAAAAAAGGTTTTATATGTTCCACTGAGGAAAGTGAAGATGCAAAACATGATATCGAGATCCTTCATAAAAATGGAAAAGCCTTTTTTAACCAGGCTACCGATTTTGCAAAAAATTCAGATAAGAAATTCAGAACTTTAAGATTAGCATTGTCAGTCTGCGGGGAATATACCCAGTACCATGGAGGTACAGTAGCCGGAGCTCTGGCTGCTATGAATGCAACTTTAACAAGAATCAATGGAGTTTACGAAAAAGATTTTGCACTCCATCTGAATCTCCAAAATTACCCAAGTTTAATTTACACCAATTCAAATACAGATCCTTATTCTGCAACCGAAAATGGAACAGAGAACGGTATTACCGGCTGGAATTCTCAGGTGCAGAATGTGATTACAGCAACCGTAGGTAATGCAAATTATGATATAGGACACCTTTTTTCTCCACCGGGTGCGGGGGGAAATGCCGGATGTGTTGGTTGTATATGCAGGGATAATATGGTGCCTACAGCCAATGATAAAGGTTCAGGATGGACATCTCCGGGCGGAAATCCTCCTGTGGGAGATAATTTTGATATAGACTATGTAGCCCATGAGGTAGGGCATCAGCTGGGAGGAGTTCACAGCTTTTCGTACTCTGCTCCTCAGTTAGGCTCTTCCACGAGTGTGGAGCCTGGTTCAGGATCAAGTATTATGGGATATGCGGGTGTTACAGGACCAACTACTGATGTACAGCCACATTCAGATCCTTATTTTAATGTGACTAATATTACCCAGATTCAGGCAAACCTCATCACCAAAACATGTGATGCAGAAACAGTTATTACCAATACTCCTCCGGTAATTACACCACTTACGACCTATAATATTCCAAAAGGAACCGCTTTCGTGCTGACTGCATCTGCTACAGATGCTGAGAATGATCCTATGACTTTTAACTGGGAGGAAGTTGATATTGCCAATGAAGTAATCAATAATGCGAACTTAGGAAATACAACCACAGGTCCTTCTTTCAGATCTGTTGCTCCCTCAACCAGTCCTGTCCGATATTTCCCCAGACTCTCTTCTGTGCTTGCAGGGGTGTTAAATAATGCCAACAACCTTTGGGAAGCTGTATCTACAGTGGCACGAACTACCAAATTTACGGTGACAGCAAGAGATAACAATCCTGTTGCGAATCAACAGCAGACCCAATCTGCAACACAAACCATTATTGTAGGAAACAACGGCCCTTTTATAGTAAACCCGGCGACAATCTATAATAACGGTCCTACCAACGTAACCTGGAATGTGGTAAATACCAATGCAGCACCATATAATGCAGCTAATGTGAAAATAGATTTTACAACAGATAACGGAACCACCTGGAATGTCGTAGCTGCATCCACCCCTAATGATGGAAACCAGGCGGTAGATTTTACGGCTTTTCCTTTAACAGTGGGAGGAACTGCTAAAATAAGAGTGAGTGCTGTTAATAATGTATTCTATGCGATCGGTACAGCTTCAATAGAAACACTTCCGATCTGTACGACCACTGCACCTGGAGGCATTGTGGTTTCAGCCATTACGCAGGCACAGGCAACAGTAACCTGGAATGCATCATTCAATGCAACGTATATCTTTCAATACCGTATTGCAGGAACTACAGCATGGACAACAGTAACACCTGCTCCAATAACCAATACAGTTACCCTAAGCGGGCTGGCAGCCGGAACACATTATGAATTTCAAATCGCTAATGTGTGTGCGGGAACAGCCGGAGCTTTTTCACCGATTTCAACGTTTGTAACCTTATATTGTGCTGCAACATCTACGAGTACAGATAATGGATATATTTCCAATGTAACCGTAGCAGCCACAAACTCATACACCATGAGTAATAATTCGGCTGCAGCAAACTATACAGACTACTCTGCAGAGATCACAAAATTGATAACACTGGTACGGGGATCAACCAATAATAACGTTTCTATTTCCAAATCCTGGCCGGCTGCTGTATCAAGTAAAGCCGTAAGTGTATGGATCGATTTTAATAAAAACGGAACCTTTGAGACTATTGAACGTGTTTTAAATGCGGCAAATAATACAACGACTCCTGTAACTGCCGCGTTTACAGTACCTGCTACAGCTTATGCAGGCCCACTTACAACCCGTATGCGTGTGGTACTGAGAGATTCTGCCAATCCTGCCGCTTGTGGTACCTTTACCAATGGTGAGGTAGAGGATTATGCAGTGAAGCTGATCGATCAGCCGGTATGTACGAATGCACCACCTGCCAATATTACGGTAACGAATCTTACCCCTTCAACGGCTAATGTTTCTTGGTCAGCAGCAACCGGGGCCACCTATATATTAAGATACAGAAAAGTAGGAACTACCACCTGGACTACAGTAGATCCAGTGCCAGCTCCCGGAAATAACTATACAATTCCAAACTTAACAGAGCAGACACAATATGAAGTACAGGTAGCTACAAAATGTAACGGCAGCCAAAGTACATTCTCTCCTTCTGCACAGTTTACAACACCTCCGGTTACTTACTGTCCTATGACAGGTACAGGAACGAATGATCATATTTCAAATGTGACCGTTACCTCTGTGAATCCTGCGCTTCCTGTAATGAATAATACCACTGTACAGAATAACTATACCAGTTATAATACAGCGCCTACGCTTATTACACTGGAGATCGGTTCTACAGGAAATCAAATCTCTGTGGCAAAAGGATGGACTGGAACAACCAGCAGTGATGCAGTTACTGCCTGGATCGATTTCAACAGAAACGGAGTTTTTGAAACCACAGAGCAGATCCTTACTTCAGCATCAAGTACAACCACTCCTGTTACTGCGAATTTTGCAGTTCCGGCAGGAGCATATAACGGACCGCTGACAACAACGATGAGAGTTGTGCTGAGACGTTTAAGTGCCCCTGTTATGTGCCAGAATGCAGTCAATGGTGAAGTTGAAGACTATGTCGTAAAGTTAAAACCTTGCAGTACAGTTACCCCAACAAATCCTACGATTACAGCGATAACTTATAATTCAGCTGTTGTCAACTGGACAGCCGCGACAAATAATCTTACCTATCTGTTGCAATACAGAGTACAGGGAACTACAACATGGACTTCGGTGTATGTTACCGCAGTACCTCACACATTAAATAACCTGATTCCTTTTACGACGTATGAAGTACAGATTGCTGCCAACTGCGGAACTTCTACAGGTGCTTTTACACCTATCAGATCATTCACTACAAAATGTGATCCTACCCCTCCGGGAGTATCAGTTACGGGAATCACTACAAATTCAGCAGTAGTAACATGGACGCCTTTAGTAACAGGTTCTACCTATATTATGAGATGGCGAAAAGTTGGAGCAACAACCTGGAATCTTGTTAATCTGCCGGCTCCGCCTGCCAATACTTATCCTTTATCCGGTTTAGATCCGTATACAAAATATGAAGTGCAGGTAGCCAATCAGTGTACAGGAGAAACGACTCCTAATCCATATTCAAACCCTATTGTATTTACGACATTAAGAACATGTGAACTTCCTCCTCCGGGATTAATGATTACCCAGCTTACGCCGACATCAGCTGAAGTGATATGGGAAGGTTTTTCTGGAGCAACGTATATCCTGAGATACAGAAAAGTAGGTATTCCGAGCTGGACCAATGTTCCGGTAGCGAATAATGCTTATACCATAACAGGATTATTAGAAGATACGAAATATGAAATGCAGGTGGTGAATATCTGTAACGGGACACCGGGAACTTATACGCCTCCGTATTATTTCACGACCCCTACAGTAATCTACTGTCAAATGTCTTCAGGAAGTTCAGTGAACGAGCATATTGCTAAAGTTACAGTAACGCCAAGCGGCAGACCTAAGATGGAAAATTCTTCAGGACCTTCAAGCTATACAGATTATACAGGAGTACCTGATACCTTCATCGAAATGGTTCAGGGATCTACAGGTAATCAGATCACGATTGAGAAAAAATGGAATGGAACCAATCATGACGAAGGTATTGCAGTATGGATCGATTTCAACAGAAACGGATATTTCGATCTTGATGAAAGAGTATTTACATCGCCTCCGAATACAACAAGTCCGGTGACGGGGACCTTCAGTGTACCTGCTGATGCCTTTGTAAGCATGACAACTTACAAATATGTTGTCATGAGAATTGCACTGATGAGAGATGGAGTTCCGGTAAATTGTACAAGATTTGCCAATGGCGAAGTAGAAGATTATTCCGTAAGAATCTCTAAACCCGCAACGGCTAATCCGGTGAATCAGACTGATATTATGATTTATCCCAATCCTGTAAGCTCAGTATTGTATGTGAAAAATATCAGCAAAAAAGCGAAATATAAGATCTACAATTCAGCAGCACAGATCATTGCTCAGGGTATTTTATTGAACAACCAGATCAATGTAGGCAAGCTGATCAACGGAGTTTATGTTTTAGATATCGAAGACAATGGTACAACCGTTCAAAAGAAATTTATTAAAGAATAATATTTAAATTTCAAATATAGGAGCCCTCAGAAATGAGGGCTTTTTTATCATTAAAAAAACTCGTCAGAAAAATCTAACGAGTTTTTTTTTATTCTATACTGAAAACGATCCGTTCGGTTTGTTCCTTAAGATCCTCCAGGTTGGTATTGTTGTAAATAATACAGTCTGCCAGCTTGATCTTATCCTTTTCGGGCATCTGCTTTTCCATGACGGATTCTACTTCACGGTAGGTCTTTCCGTCTCTGTCCATTACCCTTTTGGTTCTGATATTATCTTCTGCAGTGACCAGAAGAGATTTGTAGCATTGTCTGTTCAGTTTTAATTCAAACAATAATGCTGTTTCTTTGAAAACTAAATATTTGGTCTGTTTTTTCAGCCATTCTTCAAAATCAATCTTTACAGCAGGATGAATGATTTCGTTTAATTCGTGAAGCAGATCTTTATTATTAAAAACCTTTTCTGCTACATATTTTCTATCATAAAGGCCGTTTGAATCATAAGCTTGTTCGCCCAGTAATTCTTTGATCTTTATTTTGAGGTCTTCACTATCATTCACAATGGTTTTAGCCCTGTCGTCGGAATAATAAACCGGGAATCCAAACTCCTCAATAAAATGGGCTACAGTAGTCTTTCCTGAGCCTATACCACCGGTAAGCCCAATGATCTTGGGTGACGGTTCCGGTTCTGCTTTCTGTGTCTCTGAATGTAATTCTTCCATAATCAAAAATTAATATCCAAAAACGTCATTAAAACTGTGGATCTCGTCTAATCTTACTCCTTTTTCTGTCATTTTAAGGCTTGCTAATTCATTGTGGGCATCATGTTCAAAGAACAGTAAATATTCATTATCGACGCACTGTTTCAGGAACTTTCCTTTTTCTTCCATCGTCAAAAGAGGTCTGGTATCATAGCCCATCACATATACCTGGTTGATATGTCCTGCTGTAGGAATAAGGTCTGCGGCGAAAACAATTGTCTTTTCCTGGTACTGAATTACCGGAAGCATTTGCTTTTCCGTATGCCCGTCTACAAAGATGACATCCATCTTCAAATCAGGGGCAAAACCATAATTTCCTGTTGCAGGAAGAGGTAAAAAGTTAAGTTGTCCACTTTCCTGTATCGGAAGGATGTTCTCCTTCAGGAAACTTGCTTTTTCTCTGGGATTAGGCTCTGTAGCCCATTTCCAATGGTTATCGTTCGTCCAGAACTGTGCATTTTTAAAAGCCGGCCTGTATCCTGTTTTGTCGTCATTCCATTCGATAGCGCCTCCACAATGGTCAAAGTGAAGGTGAGTAAGGAAAACATCGGTGATGTCCTCTTTTACAAAACCGAATTTCTTTAAATTTTTATCAAGACTGTCATCTCCCCAAAGAGAATAATGGCCGAAGAATTTATCATCTTGTTTATTGCCGAGACCGCAGTCTACAAGAATCAGTTTCTTGCCGTCTTCTATAAGCAGGGATCTTGTTCCCAGTTCGATCAGGTTTTTTTCGTCTGCAGGATTGGTTTTTTCCCACAAACTCTTTGGGACGACTCCAAACATGGCACCGCCATCCAGTTTAAATTTTCCACATTGTATTGGATATAATTTCATATATATTTTGATTATTATTTCTTTATTAATTTCATCTTTTCAGCAATCTTTTTACCATTCTCATCTGAATTTTCAAGCTCTGAAATGATATTTTGAAAATCATGTTCCTTTCTGTTCTGGGAAAGTTTCTGCTTGATAAATATTTCCGTAGGAATTATTTTCAGTCCGAAAGCACCTTTCATTTCCTTTTCTACCAATTCCCTTCCCATATCTTTCACCATCACCGGACACTTCTGAAAACTTTCATATTTAGAAGTTAATTTATCCAGATGCCGATACAATTCATCATGATTCATCAGTTCTACCTTTCCTTGGATCTGTACCGCTTCATAATTCCAGGTTGATACATTCATATGATCATACCAGCTGCTTGAAATATAAGCATGAGCACCCAGGAAATCACAGAGTACTTCATCTCCGTCTCTTAATGTTTTTGCCTGAGGGTTAGCTCTTGAAATATGAGTTTCCACATAAATGTTCTCAGGGTCATCTTCATTAAGCATCATCATAGAATGAGTTGCCCTTATTCTTTCCCCGGAAGAAATGAGTAAGGCAAAAGCATTTTCCCTGATGATTTCTCTCATCAGATTGTAATCTTCGCTTCTGTATAATTTTGGAATAAACATAGATCGTTAAAATAATTCTCCGGGACTTCTCGGTATGGCTATATTTAAATGTTTATAAGCCTTATCCGTTACTTCTCTTCCTCTGGGTGTTCTGATAATAAATCCTTCCTGAATCAAAAAGGGTTCATAAACCTCTTCCAAAGTTTCAGGGTTTTCTGCAATAGAAGTCGCCAAGGCAGAAATTCCTACCGGTTTTCCTTTGAAGTTTTCTATCATGACCCGCATGATCTTGTTATCCATTTCATCTAAACCGAACTCATCTACATTCAAAGAATTCAGTGCGTATTTCGTAATATTGATTTCAATTTCACCATTTCCTTTGATCTCAGCAAAATCACGTACTCTTCTTAGCAAAGCATTGGCAATTCTGGGAGTTCCACGACTTCTTCTCGCTATTTCTATCGCTGCATCTTCATAAATCTTACTTCCTAAAACCCGTGAACTTCTCTGGATAATCATCGATAAAAGCTCTACTGAATAATATTCCAGTCTGCTCTGAATCCCGAATCTTGCCAGCATCGGCTTCGTCAGCATTCCGCTTCGGGTAGTCGCTCCTACTAAAGTAAAAGGATTCAGGCCGATCTGGACACTTCTTGCATTAGGACCGGTTTCCAGCATGATATCGATCTTATAATCCTCCATCGCAGAATACAGATATTCCTCCACGATAGGAGACAGACGGTGAATCTCATCAATAAAAAGAACGTCATTTTCTTCCAGATTGGTAAGTAATCCTGCTAAACTCCCAGGTTTATCCAAAACAGGACCAGAAGTGATTTTACAGCCTACACCAAGTTCATTAGCGATGATATTGGCTAAAGTGGTTTTACCCAGACCCGGCGGACCGTGCAAAAGAACATGATCGAGAGCTCCACCCCGTCTTTTGGCAGCACTTACGAAAACTTCAAGGTTTTCCAAAGTTTTTCTCTGCCCGGCAAAGTCCTTAAAACTCTGCGGACGGATCTGCTCCTCCTGCATAAGCTCTTCATGCGAGTAGTTTTCCTTATCTGGATGTAAAAAGTCTGGCATTAATTCATTTCATTTACCTCAAAGATAACAAATTTAGACTAAGGTTGAGGTGTGGACTGAGAAATTTCAGAGATTGGAAAAAGGGGAATACGGAGGCTGAGATAGAGACTGAGGTAAAGAATAAGGCTAATTTAGATGGAGGATATTGATATATTTTAAGTATTTTTGAGAGGAAAAATTAATTATAAACAAGCTATAGCTTAATCTTTGATCAATGAAATTAATAGGACCTTTCAAGCAAATTGTAACATTGGCCAATCTTCCTTTAAGAGGAAAACTTTCCGATGAGCAGATCGATATTATTGTAGACGGAGGAATTGTGGTGAATGACGGTACCATCCAGAAAATTGGAAATTTCGAAACACTGAAATCTGAAAATCAAAATATAAACATAGAAACCATTGAAGGAGAGCAGGTTGTTCTTCCAGGATTGGTGGATTCTCATACTCATATCTGTTTCGGAGGAAACCGGGCCAATGATTTTGCGATGCGTAATGCCGGAAAGACATACCTGGAAATAGCTGAAAGCGGTGGTGGAATCTGGAGTTCTGTACAGCATACAAGAAGTGCTTCGGAAGACGAATTACTAAAGACATTACTCGAAAGAATCAACTTTCTGATCTCATTGGGAATCACAACTATTGAAGTGAAAAGCGGCTACGGGCTAGATGTCGAAAACGAGTTGAAAATGCTCAGAATTATTAAAAAAGCACAAAGCCATACCCAAGCTACGCTGGTTCCTACTTGTCTTTCTGCCCACCTGAAACCAAGAGATTTTGAAGGAAGTAATGAAGAATATTTAAACTATATCATCACCGAAATCTTACCTAAAGTAAAAGAAGAGGCGCTTGCAACGCGTGTAGACATATTTATTGAAAAATCGGCGTTTCAGCCGGAAGAAAGTAAAGATTTCCTTCTTAAAACTAAAGATTTAGGTTTTGATATAACCGTTCATGCAGACCAGTTTACACCGGGAAGTTCAAGAATTGCCGTAGAAGTAGGAGCGAAATCGGCAGACCATCTGGAAGCGACTATTGATGAAGATATTGAGTTTTTGGCCAAATCAGATACGGTAGCAACAGCACTTCCGGGAGCAAGTTTAGGATTAGGCGAAAAATTTACACCAGCCAGAAAACTATTAGATGCGGGAGCAATCGTGGCGATTGCCAGTGATTGGAATCCGGGATCTGCGCCCATGGGAAATTTAATTACTCAAGCTTCCATTTTGGCCACATTTGAAAAATTAACAACTGCTGAGGTATTGGCAGGAATGACCTTCCGTGCCGCGTATGCCTTGGGAATTGAAGACATCGGAAAGCTGGAAGACGGAAAGAAAGCTGATTTTGTAACTTTTAAAACAGATAATTTCCAGAATGTACTGTACAATCAGGGAAGCCTGAGTGCTGAGAAGGTTTATATCAACGGAAATCAGGTTCATTAATGATGGGATTATTTGACAAGATGCTCGGCAAAAAGCTGCCGGAAAAGGAAACCAGAACCTATAAAGAGTTTTGGGACTGGTTTTTGACAAAAGAAAAAACTTTTTTTGAAGTGGTAAAAGGCAGAGAACATATTGAAGAGCAATTCTTTGATATCATGTCTCCTGAACTTAGTAAGGTAAACGATGGCTATTATTTCCTTTCTGGAATGTGTGATGAACACACCGCAGAGCTCATCATTACAGTAGAAGGTGATGTGAAAAAAATAATTTTTGCCGAAGAATTGATTGCCGCTGCTCCAAAGACTGATCACTGGAAGTTTACCGCTCTAAAACCCGAAACAGATATTGAAAATGTAGGGGTTAGAATCAATGACTGTGAGTTGACAAAAAATAATATTTACTTTTATTCAAATGACATAGAAGGGTATCCGGATGAGATCGATCTGGCTTTTGTTTATGAAAATCTGAACGAAGAAAACAGAGAATCTGCCACGACAGGAATCTGTATCTTTCTGGATAACTTCCTTGGGGAGCTGAATTTTGCCACTCAGATTGATACCTTTAGCATTATCGGTAAACATGAAGCAGAGCAGGAACTTATTCCAATAGAAAAATTAAGAGATTTTCTTCTGTGGAGAGAAAGAGAATTTACTGAAAAGTATAAAGATTCACAGATTGTAGAAAGTGAAGATCAGTTTTCAGTTCTTGAAGCCACTTTAGAAAACGGGATGCCACTCATGGCTACAGTGAATGCTTCTCTGTTAAAATACGATGCAAAAGCTTCCTATCCATGGATCTCTGTCCTGAAGATTTTTTATGATGGAAGCAATAATAGTGGTTTTCCTGAAGAAAAGGATTACAATAAAATGAATGCACTTGAAGATTATGCGGTAGAAACTCTGACGCCAAAAGACGGACATTTGTATATCGGGAGAGAAACGGCAGACAATTCCAAAAGCATTTATTTTGCAAGCAAAGATTTTAGACAGCCTTCAAAAGTTTTTGATCAGATCATCAAAGAAAATCCTGAATATAAAATTTCACTCGAAATTTATAAAGATAAATACTGGCAAAGTTTTGAACAATACACCGTTAATTAAAACAAATTCATTTTTTGGAAGGGCAGAGTAGATAAAATTACAGCCTTTGATTTTTATTTTTTTATATAAGTTTTCTTATATTGTGACCCCATTACTGTTAATTCATTGTATAAAACAGTAATTTTCTATAGTTCTTAAGTACATCCCTGATAAGGAAAATAACGCAGTCATATTATTCTTTGAGTACTTCTGCCAGGGCTATGCCAGGTGTCTGTCAATATTAATACGAAAAATAAATGTGATGAAATTTAAAAATGTACAATCTACTTTCAATAAAGGGGTGACGATCCCAAGTCTGATTTTTATTATTGGAACATGTTTTCTTTCAGCTCTGTTTCCAAAGCCGACGGAAAATATTCTCAATCAGATTAAACAGTTTATATTTGTCAATCTGAATTGGGTATATGTCTGGGCCGTCACTCTGTTTGTTATCTTTTTAGTTTACCTGCTGTTTAGTAAATATGCAAACATAAAACTGGGCGCTAATGACAGTAAACCGGAGTATTCCTTCTTTTCATGGATTTCAATGCTGTTTGCTGCCGGAATGGGAATCGGATTGATCTATTTTAGTGTGGCAGAACCTATGCAGCATTATTCTTCCGAAGTTTTTGCCGATAATCATTATGTGAGCCGGGCAAAACAGGCACAGTTATATACTTTTTTTCATTGGGGAATCCATGCATGGGCCATTTATGGAGTGGTAGGACTTTCCTTATCTTACTTTGCTTACCGATACAGATTACCGCTTTCATTACGAAGCTGCTTTTATCCATTGCTGAAAGATAAGATTAATGGGAAATGGGGAAACGCCATTGATGTTTTTGCATTATGCTGTACCTTCTTTGGATTGACCACGACTTTAGGATTTGGAGTGGTACAGATCAGCTCAGGATTAAATATACTCCATATCACCGCAGAAAACAGTTTTACCAATCAGGTGATTATTGTTATCAGCCTTATTTCTCTTTCTGTTTTTTCAGCCATCAGCGGAGTAGATAAAGGCGTAAAGATTTTAAGCAATATTAATATAATGAGTGTCATTGTACTCTTACTCTTCGTTCTGATATTGGGTCCAACGGTATATTTGATAGGAAGTTTTACCGATGGATTGGGAAACTACATCAATAATTTTTTCAATCTTACTTTCAATACCCATGTTTATGAAAAAAATGCATTGCCATGGTTCTATGACTGGACTATTTTATACTGGGCCTGGTGGATTTCATGGTCGCCCTACGTAGGTTTATTTATCGCAAGAATATCTAAAGGAAGAACCATCAGGGAGTTTATTCTGGCAGTTTTGGTACTTCCTACCTTATTCAATTTTATCTGGATGTCTGTATTCGGAAACAGTGCTATCTGGTTCGATCTGAATGTGGCCAACGGAAATTTAAGTGCTCTGGCGTCCGATCCTGATGCTTTGATGTTCAGGTTTTTAGAATATATGCCACTCTCAACAGTAACCGGATTTTTTGTTATCGCCATCATTATTATTTTCTTTGTAACCTCTGCCGATTCGGGCATATTCGTCATGAACAGCATCGCTACTAAAAATGCCAAAAAGTCTCCCAAATGGCAAATTATATTCTGGGGTATTCTACTGGCCGTACTTTCCCTGTTATTATTAAATGCAGGCGGATTGAAAGCGCTTCAGAGTATGACCTTAATTACAGCTTTGCCCTTTTCAATCATCGTACTTTTATTCATCGTAAGCTTAATGAAGGCACTTATTATTGATCAGAAATATTATGATACCAACTTTTCTGCCTCTACCGTTCCGTGGTCAGGGGAATTTTGGAAAGAACGCTTAAAAAATATCGTTTCCTTTAAAGATAATTCTTCAGTCGATCATTTTATTAAAGTTAAGACGAAAGAAGCTTTTACAGAGCTGCAGCAGGAATTTGCATCCAATGGAATCGAAGCCAAAATAAATCAATATGAAAGTCCCGTAAGAATAGAAATAGAGATTCATCAGGGAGTTGTCAATAATTTTATATATGGCGTTGAAAATAAGGTGAAAACCGTTTCTGAATACATGATTAATGAAGAAAACCTTCCGGATCTGGACAACAGTAAAACCCACTATCCAAGATCCTATTTTGGGGATGGAAGAGAAGGATATGATGTGCAGTACTTCACAAAGAACGAACTGATTTCTGATGTGCTCAAGCATTATGAACGATTCCTGGAAATAGTTTCGGAAGAGCGCAATGAAATGTTCATCAGCAGTAATGCCAATCAGAACAAAGAATAGCTTACAATGGGCTTATGACGTGAATGACGGATGTCATAGAACGTTTTTGAAATTGAACACAGGAGTGTTTTACTATCTAAACAATATTATTTAGATTTACAGGATAAAACGATGTAATTAAAATTTAATTTAAAATCTATGTTTCAGGACACTTGGCAAGGCAGATTAGACGGAGAAGAACTTCTTTTTCACAGAATATTTCAACGGGTTAAGGAAGAACGTAACTATGACAATATTGCAGCAGATGATTTTGTGCTGCACGGTTTTGCCGTAGATGAAGGAGTGAGAAGAAATAAAGGAAGGCAGGGCGCAAAAGATGCTCCGGATGTGATCCGAAAAAATATGTCTAATTTTCCCGTCATCCGCCCGGATTTTTCCCTTCTGGACTTTGGAAATGTAACGTGTGAAGACGGTGACTTGGAAAGTTCCCAAAACAGTCTTGCTAAAAATGTGTCAAAAGTACTTTTGAAAGGCGGGAAATCAATTGTTTTGGGTGGAGGTCATGAAGTGACTTATGCTCACTATTTAGGCGTGAAAACGGCCTTTCCTGAACAAAAGATCGGGATCATCAATATCGATTCTCATTTTGATAACAGACAACCGGAAAATGGAGTAGGAGCAAGTTCAGGAACCGGATTCTGGCAGATCGCACAGGAAGGACAGATCAATTCACTGCATATCGGGATTCAGAGAAATTCAAATACCCTGAAACTTTTTGATACAGCCCATCAGTATGGAATGAAGTACATCCTTGCCGATGAACTTTTTTTTGAAAATCTACCTTCCATCTATGAACGCATTAATGAGCTTGTTGAAAGTGTAGACGTTCTCTATCTTACCATTTGCATGGATGTCTTTAATGCTTCTATTGCGCCGGGAGTTTCTGCTTCCGCTTACAATGGCATTTTTGCAGATACACCCTTTATGCATTTATACCGCCACATTTTAAAAAGTAAAAAACTGATAGCGTTGGATGCAGCAGAAGTTAATCCATCACTTGATATTGAAGACAGAACCGCAAGACTTGCCGCATGTCTTATGAATGAATGGTTTATGATCTAAAGGTAAAATTATATTATTTTAATAGAGAAAATCATTTCTTTTTTTAACCCTTAAGGAACAAAATTTGTTACTTTCACGATGCTTTTTAGAATAAAAGCATTAATAAATTCATTTTTGAATTTAAAACAGAAATTATATTATGGAACAGTTAATTGAAAATAAGCTTATTCAAGCAAATAAGACATTTTCAGAATGGAGAAAAGTACCGTTTGAAGATAAGCAAAAGCTGATCAGAAAGGCGGCGGAAATTTTAAAGAATAATTCGGAAAAATTCGGCAGGATCATCACCACTGAAATGAATAAACCTATTGCAGAATCGATTGCTGAGGTGGAAAAATGTGCTTTGATGATGAACTATTATGCGGAGGCTGAAAATATTTTAAAACCCGAAAAAATTGAATCTGAATTTTCTTATTCTGAAGTTCATTATGTTCCAAAAGGGGTAATTTTAGGAGTAATGCCATGGAATTTTCCTTTCTGGCAGGTGTTGAGATTTGCTGTACCAGCCATTTTAGCCGGAAATACAGTCGTTCTGAAGCATGCTTCAATTTGTTTCGGAAGCGGGAATGCAATTGCAGAGGTTCTTCTGGAGGCCGGTTTTCCGGAAGGTGTTTTCCAGAACCTGGAAGTAGGACATACCGCTGTGAAAGAAATTCTTGAGCACGATGCAGTAAGAGGAGTGAGTCTTACAGGCAGTGGAAAAGCGGGGGGTGAAGTAGCTTCAATCGCTGGTTTAAATATCAAAAAATCTTTATTGGAATTAGGAGGAAGTGACGCTTTCATTATTTTTGATGATGCAGATTTAGATGCAGCGGCAAAAGCAGGAGCGAAATCCAGACTTCAAAATTGCGGACAAACCTGTACTGCTGCTAAAAGATTTATTATTGACGAAAAAATTGAAGATGAATTTTTGCCGAAATTCATTGAAGAATATAAAACGTACGAAGTCGGAGATCCTTTCAATAAGGAAACCAAATTAGCGGGAATGGCAAGACCAGACCTGGCCGATGAGTTGGAAGCTCAATTCAACAGGGCATTGGAAAATGGTGCTGAAATTATTATGCCTTTGGAAAGAATTTCTGAAAATGAATTTAGACCTGGTTTAATTCGCGTTCAGGTAGGAAATCCTATTTTGAAAGAGGAACTTTTCGGACCTCTGGGAATGGTGATGATTGCTAAAAGTGATGAAGAAGCTTTACAAATGGCTAACGATATTCCTTTCGGACTTTCAAATTCCGTTTGGACAAAAAAAGCAGACCGTCAGTTATTTTTTATCGAAAACCTGGAATCAGGGACTGTAAATATTAACAGAATGACGAGCTCTGATCCGCGTTTTCCATTCGGTGGCAGCAAGGATTCGGGTTATGGAACAGAGTTGTCTTTATTAGCTTTGAAAGAGTTTGTCGTGGCAAGAACGATCGTGGGAAACTAGTTGTACAATGTAAAAAGTATAATTGTAAAAAGTAATAATGTAATTTACAGTTATTAAATACAAAAAACTCCCGGAGATCTCTATTTCCGGGAGTTTTTTGTATGGTAATCGAAAAGTAATTTCGCTTGTCGCCTAAACTGTCGTCAGTCTCAACGTATTTGTTTTTCCACCTTCATAAGATGGAGTTGCATTGATATTGATTACAAAATCTCCACTTTCGATATAACCGTGGTTATGCGTCAGCATATTGACCTGAATAATCGTCTCATCCGTAGACTTCTTCATGTCATAGTAATACGCGTGAACTCCCCAAAGAAGATTCAGCATGGTGATCACTCTTTTGTTTCCACTGTATACAATGATCTGTGAATTCGGTCTGTGAGCAGCAAGCTGGAATGCGGTGTATCCTGAGTGGGTCAAAGTAACGATCGCTGAAACATTGGTTGTTTTAGCAATTCTAACCGCTGCAAGACATACTCTGTTGGTAATGAATCTTTCGTCGATGCAGTTGTAATCTTTCTCGATAGGCTCATTTTTATGCTGGTAAAAATGGGTAGTCTCGATATTCTTTACAATCTTCGTCATATTTTCAACCACCTGAATAGGATATCTTCCTACAGAAGTTTCTCCTGAAAGCATTACTGCATCTGCACCGTCCAATACAGAGTTGGCAACGTCATTGACCTCTGCTCTGGTAGGCGTAAGGCTGTTGATCATCGTTTCCATCATCTGCGTAGCGATAATTACCGGCTTAGAATAGAATCTTGCTTTTTCTACCAGGTTTTTCTGGATAGCAGGAACTTCTTCCATTGGAACTTCCACCCCAAGGTCACCACGGGCAACCATCAGTCCGTCACATTCCAATAAAATTTCGTCAATATTTTTAACGCCCTCAGGCTTTTCAATCTTGGCAATGATCGGTGTTTTGAATTTACCGTTTGGATGCGCCTTGATCAGTTCTTTTAAGTCGATAATATCCTGGGCATGACGAACGAATGACAATGCAATCCAGTCAACCTCCATGTCAAGCATGAAATTAGCATCCTGAATATCCTTTTCCGTAAGAGCTGGAAGAGAAACGTTCGTATTAGGTAAATTAACTCCTTTTTTAGAGCTTAATGGTCCCCCCTGGATAGTTTTTGCTTTTACGGTATCGATCTCATTGGTTTCAATAACCTCCAACATCAGTTTCCCGTCATCAATAAGAATTTTTTCCCCCACTTTTACGTCCTGAGGAAACTGCTGGTAAGTCATATATACCTTCGTAGAATCACCTTCTATTTTCTCATTGGTAAAGGTCAGGATGTCTCCCGGGTTAAGATAAGAACCTTCTTTTACAACGCCTACTCTAAGTTTTGGTCCCTGAAGGTCTCCTAGGATTCCTATAGAATAGCCATATTCCTTATTAAGCTCTCTGATAATTTCAATATTATTTCGAACTAAGTCGTAGTCTGCATGTGAAAAATTTATTCTGAAAATATCAACACCCGCTTTCATTAGTCCTAACATTACCTCCTTCGATGATGAAGCAGGTCCTAGTGTTGCAATAATTTTTGTCTTCTTTAAATACTTATTCATAATACTGGATAATTTGATAAAGTTCCTCTTCAGAACCTAGTGTGTAATCTTGTATCGGAAACACAAGATTTTCCGGGAGCAAAATTACGGAAAAATCAGGAATTTGTTCCGAAGTATGCAGAATATATTCTACATCTACCTGATTATTTAATAAAAATTTAATGTTTTCTTCTTCTGTAAAGAGCTCAGTCTGCAGTTTTTTTTGCTTACTTTCCGAAGAACGGTTTGAAATGAATGTAAAACACGTCTTGGTAAACTTGTGATAAGCTTCAAATCTTGGAAAATGATAATCATAATAAGCCCCGTGAATGATCACATCTTTTTTTCTGGAAAAGGTAAGGCCGTTGATTTGATTTATTTTATAGAAAAACTCATGAGCAGGTACATCTTTTGCTAATCTTACCAATCCTATGGCAATATCTTCAAATTCTATATCGTCTAGATCATAAAGTTTTTGGATTTCCAAGTATGTTTTCTTTTTTGTTTAAAATATAAAATGCTCTCTGTGCTGCTTTTTCCTCTGCCTTCTTTTTGGAAGTTTCTGTCGCATTGGCGATTTTTTCTTCTCCCAGCCAGACATGACACCTGAATACCACTGCTTTATTAGCCTGGATTTCTTCGCAGGTTTCGTACTTTATATTTACTTTTTTCTTCTGACTCCATTCGAGCAAAAGACCTTTATAGCTGACTATCTTATTTTCAAGCTTGTTCATTTCGGTAGGCGTCAGCAATCTCTCCAGAATGATCCTTTTACAGGCTTCATAATGGAAGTCAAGATACACCGCACCGATCAGTGCTTCAAATAAATTTCCGGAAATATTTTCGCCTAACGCTGCGGATCCCTGCTTTTGCAAAAGATCGATCAACTTCAGGTCTTCACCTAATTTATTAAGATTCTTCCTATTAACAATTTTAGATTTCATCTGGGTCAGATATCCTTCGTTGGCCTGAGGATACGTCTGGAACAGATGACAGGAAATAATTGTACCCAAAACAGAATCTCCCAAAAATTCAAGTCTTTCGTAATTACTGTCTTGATTTTTAGAAGAACTTTTTAAAGAGAAAGCCTCACGGTAAAGAGCGACATTCTGAACCTCGGCACCCAGCATTTTTTTCATCTCGGTACTGAGAAAGTAGTCTCTCTCCGTTAATTTTCTTTTTCTTTTTTTGAGAAGGAATTTAGAAAAGTATTTCTGTAACTCCATTCATTGAATTTAGATTTTCTTAAATAGAACGCAAGCATTGTGCCCACCAAATCCAAAAGTATTGCTCATGGCTACTTTTACATCTTTTTTAACAGCTGTATTGAATGTGAAATTCAATCTTTTGTCAATATTTTCATCATCAGTAAAATGGTTGATGGTAGGTGGAACGATACCATGAATAATTGTTCCTAATGCAGCGATAGCCTCAATAACTCCGGCAGCACCCAAAAGGTGACCGGTCATTGATTTTGTAGAATTAATCTGAATGTCAAAAGCGTGCTCGCCCAATAATCTCGAAATTGCGTTGGATTCTGCAATATCTCCTAATGGAGTAGAGGTACCATGCATGTTGATATGGTCTACTTCATCAGCAGTTAAGCCTGCATCTTCCAGGCAGTTTTTCATTACAAGATAAGCGCCTAGGCCTTCAGGATGAGGCGCTGTCATATGGTGTGCATCTGCACTCATACCGCCACCTAATAATTCTGCATAAATGGTAGCACCACGTTTTACCGCGTGCTCATATTCTTCAAGGATAATAGATCCCGCACCTTCGCCCAGTACAAAACCATCTCTGTCTTTATCAAAGGGTCTTGAAGCGGTGGTAGGGTCATCATTTCTTGTAGAAAGTGCCATCATCGCATTAAATCCACCGACACCACTTGCAGTAACGGCAGCTTCGGAGCCTCCGCATACAATAACGTCAGCTTTTCCTAACTGGATGATCATCTTGGAATCAATCAGCGCATTGGCAGAGGATGCACAGGCAGATACCGTAGTATAATTCGGCCCGTGAAAACCATATTCAATGGAGATATGACCAGGAGTGATATCCGCAATCATTTTAGGAATAAAGAATGGGTTGAATCTTGGAATTTCCGTATTCGCCCATCCTAAAACCTCAGTTTCAAAAGTTTCTAAACCTCCGATTCCAGACCCCCAGATTACCCCGACTCTGTTTTTATCAACATTGTCTTCCATAATTCTGGAGTGTGCTACCGCTTCTCTTGCGGCTACAAGCCCAAGTTGAGTATTTCGGTCCATTTTCTTTGCTTCTTTCTTATCGAAATGCTGCAACGGATCGAAATCTTTTACTTCGCAAGCGAATTTGGTTTTAAAGTTTTTGGCATCAAAAAGAGTAATCGGAGCAGCACCGCTCTCACCTTTAAGAAGATTTTCCCAGTATTCTTTTGCATTATTTCCAATCGGTGTTATTGCGCCAAAACCGGTTACAACTACTCTTTTTAATTCCATAAACTTTTAAAATTTTCTTTTTTGTTGAAGAATATTATTTATTTACTACTTCTTCGATGTAAGCGATAGCGTGCCCTACAGTAGTAATTTTTTCAGCCTGATCATCAGGGATTTGAATATTGAATTCTTTTTCAAATTCCATGATTAACTCAACTGTATCCAATGAATCAGCTCCTAAATCGTTTGTGAAGCTAGCTTCAGGAGTTACTTCTGTTTCTTCAACGTCAAGCTTATCAGCGATGATAGCTTTTACTCTTGATGCAATGTCTGACATAGTAAATTATTTTTTTAATTGTTAGATGGTGCAAATATATAAAATTCTTCACGATAAAACATTTTTTTAGTCTTTTTTGTGGGTAGACTATACTTATTTTATAGTGAGAAGTTTTAGTGTTTTAGTTTTCAGCTATTTATGTTTGCTATGCAAATCATAAGTAAAATAAATTGTTATTCAGGGCAGAAATGATGTTAAAATCCTTTGTAGTCAATGGCAAATCAAAGATATTTCAGCTTAGAAATTGAATCTGTAATAATATAGAGCTCGCGTTTTATTTCTGTTAAATTCAATGATGATGAAGCTTTTTTTATTTTAATCCATGCAATGGAGCCTAACTTTTATTTGCATTATGAACTATTTAGCAAAGTTGAATTGAGCCATGTAGCAAAGTGAAGCTTTTGAAATTGTAAGAACTTTGCCATATTAAATTAAAACAATTAATATGAAACGTATCACTGAGGCTTACATCAATGGTGAATTGACATCAATAGAGGGAACAGAAATATTTGATCTGATTAACCCAACAAATCATGAAAAAATAGGAGAAGTTGTTTTGGGAGATCAAAGAGATATCAGAAAAGCAATTGCAGCAGCGAAAAAAGCTTTTAAAACTTTTTCTAAAACTAGTGTAGAAGAACGTATTGAAATCCTTGAAAATCTAAAGAAGGCAGTTGAAAAACGGGAAAGTGAACTCATTGAAACGATGATTCTGGAATATGGAGGAACCCGACAGTTCTGTACGGCCAGTTTTCAAAATATGGTGGGCGCATTTGAGCAGATGATAGAAACGCTTCGTCATTTTGAATTCGAAAGAAAAGCGGGTAAGACCCTTGTACAGATGACACCTATAGGAGTGGTAGGTATTATTACCCCGTGGAATTCCAGCAACAGTTTTATATGCAGTAAATTGGCAACGGCGGTTGCAGCAGGTTGTACCGTAGTGGTAAAGCCCAGTGAAATGAGTGCACTTCAGACCCAACTGATTATAGAGTGCTTTCACGAAGCTGGCCTGCCAAAAGGATTATTCAACCTAGTGAATGGACTGGGAAGTGTTGCAGGTAATGAAATCGTGAATCATCCGGATATCGCCAAAATATCTTTTACCGGATCTACTCAGACAGGAAAAATGATTGCCAAAGGAGCTGTGGAAACGATGAAGAGACTGACCTTGGAGCTGGGAGGAAAATCACCGAACATTATATTGGACGATGCTGATTTTAAACAGGCTGTTCCTCAAGCTATTTATGGAGCATATATGAATAGCGGGCAGGCTTGTATTGCGCCAACCCGTTTATTGGTGCCTTATTCAAGGTTGCAGGAGGTTAATGAATTGGCCAAAGAGACTGTCCGTCACGTTGTGGTTGGAGATCCGGCGAACGAAAATACCAATGTTGGTCCAATGGTTTCTGAAAAACAATATGAACGCGTACAAAGCTATATTAGGTTGGGTATTGAAGAGGGAGCAGATCTTTTAACAGGTGGTTTGGGAAAACCAGGAGGTCTTGACAAAGGCAATTTTGCAAAAGCTACCATTTTTACGAATGTCCGGAACAATATGCGTATTGCTCAGGAAGAAATTTTTGGCCCGGTATTGTCCATTATTCCTTATGAAAATGAAGAAGAAGCGATTTCTATTGCAAATGATACTTCATATGGATTGGCTGCTTATGTTACCTCTTTCGATGAAAACCGTGCTGTAAGAGTTGCTTCTCAGATTGAAGCAGGGAGAGTTTGTATTAATGGTTTTAAACATGATCCTTTGGCTCCGTTTGGGGGATTCAAGCAGTCCGGAATCGGAAGAGAATTCGGAGCATTCGGTCTGGAAGAATATTTAGAACCGAAATCAATTTTGGTGTAATTAAGCCTTAAAAATAGTATATTGAACAGTCAAGTCAAAAAGTTTTGGCTTGACTTTAATGTCAAGAAATGTCTGAAAATATAGATTACATTAATTATTCCTGCTACTTTACTGTTTTTCGCGAAGGGGAACAGTTTGTCTCGTACAATGCTTTGTCAATGGTAATTTCCGGTGAAATGGAGCTTAATGATGGGGTTCACCGGCAAATGTTTCGTAGTGGAGATATTTATCTGGTCAGGAAAAATCAATTATTGAAATTTTTGAAAAAACCTGGGGAAGAAGCAGAATTTAAATCATTATCCATCAGATTTGATGATGAAATGCTCAATGAAATGATTTCGGAAGAGCAATTTATTCTTCCTGAAAGATTAAAGATGCCTGCCTTTATTGAGGTCTCTGAAGTAAAGCATCTGAAATATTTCATGGAATCTTTACTGCAATACAAGGATTTGCTGGAAAATAAATCTCCTGAACTGGCTTTATTAAAACAGAAAGAAGCCTTAATTCTTTTATTCGGACATGATCACTCATTGAAAAATATTCTGTTTGATATCTCAGATCCCTATAAAATAGATCTTGAAAGTTTTATGCAGAAAAATTATCATTTTAATGTGAAGCTGGACCGCTTTGCTTATCTAACGGGAAGAAGTCTGGCCACCTTTAAACGCGATTTTGAAAAAATATTCGGTACTGCCCCGAGAAAGTGGCTGCTCGAAAAGCGACTTAAGGAAGCGCATTATCTTTTGAAAACAGGCAGAAGAGCGAGTGATATCTATCTGGATCTTGGTTTTGAAAATCTTTCTCATTTTTCATTTGCTTTCAAGAAACAATATGGTTTGCCGCCGAGCATGCTTTCCGTATAATGTAGATAATAAGATAAAGGTAAATGAAAGTGTACTGAAATAGGGCATTAATTTAATAACGATTTTAATAAAAAAAGAGAGTCTGTAAAACACAGGCTCTCTTTTTTGTGGAGTTGGAGGGACTACTTATAGTTATTAGTAATCAGGTAGTTACATGGTTTTTGTAGTAGTTTTTGTAGTGCTTTAATTGTTTTTGCGGTAAAACAGAACCTTTAATTTCCGAGTTGTAAATATACTATTTTGAGTAAAAAAAAGTTGTTTTTGAGCGTGCATTTCCTACATTACATACATTTCGAAGCAATCCATGGTTGCATTTAAAAATTAAATTACAGTATCAATTAGGTATTTTACTGATTCTTTCTCTTGCTGATTTCAAGGTTTTCCATAATATTGTGGAAAACTAAATACCCGGAATTCCGGGTATGTAAAAGTAGGACGGCGGAAAATGCCGCTCTCTTTTTTAGTTCGTTCGTTTCGTTCGGTTTCCCAAATGGGAAAGCAAACTTTTGTTCTATGAATCTTAGAATATTCAAATAATTAAAATTGAAGAAAATCGACATCAAAATGAGATTGGCTGAAATCTCAGCCGATCACCGACCAATATCAAAAGTTATAAAAAGTCCAACTATAGAACCGTATTAAATAATATTAAATAATCAGAATGGATCTCCTTTTTTATGGACTCGCAAAATTCGGTAAATAACGGAAGCAAATTTGCTTTGGTTGCCCAAAATGGCAAGTAAAATCCTAAGTTTCATTACCGTTCACCATGAGGGTGAACCCCTCGTAATCTTGATTTTCACTGAGGGAAAATTTTCCTTTAGTACCTATTTTATGAAATTTAAAATACTTAGATCAGGTTTATACTCTTCCTTTATTTTTAGCATTCGTTTGAGTTTAGATTCTTCTTTCGTTGGAATTCCTCGATAAGTTTTCTTACGATGCTTTCTGAAGTATTCATCATAAACCTTTCCAGACAATTCTATTTCCAATGCCTTTTGAACTTTTCGCCAGTTCTTAGATAAAATCTGATTCTCATAATAAAGCTCAGGAAATGCAGATCTGTGATAATAATACCCATCTTTCAAATGTAAGGTTCTGCAGATCTTTTCCGTTTTCGGACATACAAAATACCAAACAATACCTTTTCCAAGGTTCGAAGGCTTAGAAACAAGCCCTATTTCATAACTGATACTAAATTCCTGTCTGTATTTGTAAGATAGAGTAATAGCGCCTTCAGTGTCAAATATCTGAGATTCTATTCCAATTGACCCGGTTCTTTCTCCATCCCTGTAAAAGTTTAACACAACATTGTCAGAGAAAGTATTTGGTTTTAAATATCTCTTAATGTCTTTGATTGATAAGCTTCTCAGATCTTCTACATTATCTAAATATTGTTTCATTTTGGGCATAGTCGGATTGCTTAAACCTAAATTATTAAGGAACTTTATATTTTTACCAATCTTCTTTATTTGACAAATAGGCTTTCAAGCCATCAATAAATTGATTTACACTCACATTTGCGACCTCGTAATAATTTTTAAGCCATACTTTTCCATCTTTTTTAAAGATTGATTTTCCAGCAAATGAATTACCTCCATTTATGTAGGTATTGTCAACTCCTGGGCTGTTTGATTCAAATCGCTCTAAGGTTGGTTTAACCATCAATTTCCCGTCTTTAAAATTAATTTCATAAGTAGTCACCATGTATGACATTAAACTCTCAGAACCGAATACTTTTACGGTCGTTCCTGGTGAACTCGCTCTTAACTTTATGAAAGAATATTCAACCTCGTTTAAACCATCTCCTTTTAGATTTTTAAATTTTGATTGTATAAATGTTTTTGTTTTATCATAAAGCTGCTTTTGATTTAGTTCCGGATATGATAAAACAATGAAATTCTTTGTTTCATCATCTTTATTTACGAAATTATTCGGGGTTAAAATAAATTCCTGACCTATGACCATATTAAATGCAAATAAAGACAGCAGTATTAATTTTTTCATGTTATAAATTTTCCTCTAAAATATTACTTTTCAAATTATTTGAATTACGGTTTAATTCATTCTAATAATTTGACATGCTCAGGGAATAATTTCCTTCAGCTTTTTGAGTAAAAAAAAGTTGTTTTTAGAGCTACATTTTCTACATTACATACATTGTTATTTTTTCAGATAGCCAATAACAACCTCATTACCTTTAGAATCTTTCTTATAAATAGGCTCTCCGCAGCTATTTGGATTTTTCTCAAACAATTCTAAAAAAGGAACTTTTAAAGCTTCTGCAACTTCTACGAGTCTTTGAAGTGTTGGGTTTCCGTTTAGGGATTTTGACAAACCAACTTCAGTAATATTTATCATTTCTGCTAATTCTCGCTGCATGATTCCCTTTTCATCGCATATTTCTTTGATTCTTAATTTCATAGTTATACTATTTCTATAAGTGCAAATATACAAGTTTCTATACAATTGGTATAAGTGAAAGTTGTAAATATACTAATTGTATAAAAATTAACAAAAATTTAACATTTAGACTATTGTTTCAAATTAAACTATCTGTATATTTGTAATAGGTAATTAAACAAATGGTATAACTCAAACACCTGAAATCATGAATACAATATCAAACCAAAGAGCCGAAAACATCGCAAGAAACATAAACGCTTTTGATACTGTATATCAGTACAGTGATGACATGAGAAATGTTAGATTCTTTTCAAACCTAGAGAAAAAATTGAATCAGATTCTTTCTACTCTATCAAATGATGACAAAATGATTGTCGCTGAATTATGCGAGGCAGATCAGGCAAAATACTTCGGTCTTAAAAAAGAAGAAAAAACAGTACAAGTAGAACAAACAAAAATCAACGATATGAAAACTTCAACTACATCATTTAGAAAAACAGTAATGCTAAGAGCTTATCACATAATGGCGGCTACCGGCAAAGAATGGTCTGTGTGTCTTAAAAAAGCCTGGTTGCTTTTCAGACTTAAAAAAGAAATGCACAATGGCGAAATGACTTTCTACTTTGAGAAAAAAGATGGTAGCCTGAGAAAAGCAGTAGGCACTTTGAAAATGGATAAGATTGATTATCAATTCAAATCAGAAAATCAGCCGAAAGTAACAACATTTACCTATTTCGATGTAGAAGCAAATTCTTTCAGAAGTTTTAAGATTGAAAACTTTATGATGGTAGAGCAGCCGAGAACCCCAGAGAAAAAGGCGGTGGCAACTATCTGTAAAAGCCCCGCGAAGCTTATCAGAATTAGACGAAATAAGGCAAAAAAACAAGCTGGTACATTACCCAATCACTGGCCAGGTTTAAAATCAGCCGATCTTTCAACAATCGAAATATTCTAATTATGAATAAGAACAGTAGAATAGAACAGAATGCAGTTTTAGATCAAACTAGATCTATTAAGATAGAGAGAATAGTATTTGGCAAGAAAGACCCTTTATTTTGGATTGAGCTGACAAATGCTCAGACTAATTCGGTTTACAAGTTACCAGCGTTAAGCAAAGCAGATATCAAGAAAATAAACGACCTCATAGAAAAATTAGACAATTTCGAAAACCTTTAATAAATAATACACATCATGAAAAAGGATATAAACACCAAAACTAAGACCCTTAAACAAGTTTTATCACAATATAACTTCAACGAACTGATAGGTTTAGAACCGTTAAATAATTGGAAAGAAGAATACCTATACACGGGTTTAGCTGAGTTCTGCATGAAAATAGGTCGGTTCTTGTGTTATGAAGACGATTGGAATAGTTGGAGAATTTCATGGAAATACACCTACAAGCTATTAGAAGACAATGCGGTATCACCGTATCAAATTTCTCGCCTTAAAACTATTACTAAAACATTTTGTGAAGCCGTAGAACTTCGTGAGACTGAGATTCTTTCTCTTGCTGAATTTATGCAAATGTTCTATCAGGTTAAGCAGATCCTACTTCAGAAATTTGAAGCGATTAAAAAGGCTCATTTAAAAAATAAGGTGATCGAAAAAAGATTAGGCAAAAGCAGTCTTATGAGTTTACGTGCCAAAATAGCAACCCTTCAAAACGAAAATTAATATCATGACAGATACATTTGCTTTATGTAAAGCTTTAGAAAGTGCAGTAGACACTGTTTTAAAAATTGAATTACTTGAAAATAATCATAAATCATGGACCTACCTGTCTTTATCGCGAGTTTTCGAGAAAATGCTTGACAGAGAATTTAATATTTCAGAGCAGCAATCAAAATCAATAAAACACCTATGTAGTTTGATTGAGAAAAACTACTCTGTTTATGCAAATTGTCTAATTACGAATAAAGAATATAACGAAAATGGATATGTACTATGGGTTAAAATAGTTGAAAAAATCAAATACATAACAAAGCCAAAGATAAAAAAAGCCTCAAAGATTGACGTTTACTCTCTAAGGGCGAGTTTACAAAATATTAATAACGAAAATTAACACTTAAGTCATGATAGGTACATCTAAAAAATTAAATAAAAATGCCCTTCAAATTCTTGTTTATACATACGATAGCGGGGCAATTTCTGGTGATGAATTTCTTATTGGTGAAAGACCGTCCGTGAGACTGATAAATATGTATTGTACTTATCAATGCTTGACAGAGTCCCAAATACGAGACTTAAATAATATCGAAATGCTAATGAGCAAAAATCAAAATGTTTTTGATAATGGTCTAATTACCAAAGAAGAGTATTTAAAAAACATTAGAATTATCTACTTCAAATTTCAAGAGAAAGCAATGTCAATTACTGAACCTAAAATAAGGGCTGTAAACAAGCTTGACGTCCATTCATTACGAGCAAGCATGCAGAATATTGACAATGAAAATTAATCATATTACATCTTTTTTGCCCGATGCAATACAAATAATAAATACTTAAAAAACAGCTTGCAGGCGTTGAGAATTAGAAGTAAGAAGGGCATTTACAGCAAACCTTTTTCTTGGCTGAAAAAGGTTTTTTATATTACAACCTCAAAACAAATTCAAACTCATGAAAAATACCGCTCAACGTCACCGAACAAAAGTATCAAGACCAGCAAAGACGATTGTTAAAAGTTCAGCAATTGAAATTAAACCTCTTTACCTGCCTATACAGAAGGTCTATTTTGACCAAATAGAATCTGGCATAAAGAAAATTGAATATCGAGACGATACGCCGCATTATCGTTCAAGGTTTTTAAATAAAAAAGGTGAACTACGAAATCACAAAGTATTATTACTTCAAGAGGGCTATCATGACGATGCGAGACGTATGTTAGTCGAAATTGTAGATATTCAGCATAAGCAGCAATTTGAAACGCATTTAGGGCGAATTATCGAAAGAATAAACTTCTAATATACCATGTTAGTGTCATGGTAAGTAGGATTATTAACCCTCCATAAATTTGTAGAGAGTAAATATTCCGACAATTATTTACAAAATTGAAGCCTCTCATTTCTGAGAGGCTCCTTTTTCTATTTGCCGTACATAAAAGTGTTTGGAGCAAAGGCGGTTCCATCTGAACCAAAACCGAAAAGCCACGCAGAAGTTATCCGGTTCACTCCGGTATTTAGCCGGATTTCTTCAGAGAGTTTATTTGATTCCTCGATTAACTTTTGATGTCGATTGTACAGTTCAATGTCTTTTTGTTCTGTGATATAATACGTGTAATGGTCTGCAATTTCCTCAAATGCGCCCTCCTTTATGTGCATTTTCCCCTTCTCATAGTAGGCATAATATGAGAAGGGCGATAATTCTAAACCTGGATAAATTCTAAATGCAAGTTTAATATCATCAACCCATGAAGTGAATTCTTCAAGCTGTTGCCTCGGTCGTAGTTTAGAGCTTCGGGCTGAGGCTATTTTTTCAATAGTTGCACCTCCGAAAGTAGATCTGATCAAGGAATTTATTTCTTCATCAGTTAATTTTACACCTTGTTCTTTCCATATTTCCAGAATTTCATTCATCATTTTGATTGTTCTGGTAATATTATCTTGCTGTTCCGAAATAAGCATTTCATTAGCAGCGATTTTTATTCTTTTTGAATCCATTGCTTTATTTTTTGTTTAAATAGTCTTGAACTGCAGGGGAAATCCCATTTTCTGTTTCCGGTTTTCCTAAAAGCGGCTCTTTGAACATTGTTTTTGCTTCCTGTTGGTCTTTGATGTTTTTGATTAGTTCCTCTGTCTTGGTTATAGCCTCAACGAAAGGTTTTGCCCAATCCGGAACATCGGTGTCTGTTTTTTCCGGCTCCACTTCTTTTTTCTGTTCTGGCTTTGGCGGCCATTCATTCAGATTTATAATTTTTGAATAATCCATTGTAATTTTTGTTAGTAATTGTTAGTGCTGAAAATTTTTATTTATGGTATTCCGGCCAATCCCGGCTTTATTTTAGAGTTCATTTCGGATAATGTTTTATCCATATTATGTAGCCGACGGGTATTGATTTCTATCTGAGAAAGCAAAGCGGTCTGCGCGTTAGATACAGTCTGATTACCCTGCATAATCTTAAGGACTGCAGCAATATTAATCCTGACTGCATTAAATTGTCCCTCCAAGGCGCCGGCTGTCTTTTCCGTGATACCTTTAATATCACCTTTTAGTCCTTGTGCGTTCTCTGCCGATGCACCAAATAGTTCCTCATACTGTTTTAAGGCATCCATGTACTGCTGCATAGCGTTAGTGCCCATTGCTTTAATTGCTTCTCTTTCTTCTTTTGTTAACCCATCGAAAGCACCGGACATTGAATTAGCTGATATCTGGGCTTGAATCTGCTTTAATTTTTCGACAAGACCGGATCTAATTGAATTTAAAGTAAGGGACGATAGTCCGTTTGATGACTGTAACCTTTTGTCAATTTCTGCTATTTGTGCCTCGAAGGATTTTACTGCATCTTTTTGAGCCTGACTACCTCCGCCACCGTACCCCATAGAAGAATACAGTTTATCTACCATTTCCTGTATTTTAGGCTCAAGAATCTTAATTCTTAAGGCGTTGGACACTGCATTACGCATAACATCATCCCAGACTTTATCAAATGATTTAGCCGCGTCTTCACCCTGTCCAAAAGCATTTACTAAAGCCTCAGCGAGTTGTTTTGACAAATCTTTAAAGTCTACTGTAGTAACAGAAAGTTGAAAATCATCAACTATTTGTTGTATCTGCTGATTAATTTCATTTATTTCCTGACTATATCTCGCTATTTTATCCTGATCTGCTTTTTTCTTTTGTCCTTCTTTCGAGCGCATTGTAGAAAGTATACGCTGTTGCTCTTGTAAATTCGTGATCAATTCTCGCTGTCTGCTTAATTGCTCTTCACCGGCTGTTTTTTCAATGACTTTTTGAAGTTCCTGATAAGAATTCTTTAATTCGTCAACTACCCTTTGCCAATTTTTTATATCTCGGTTAATCTTTTTCGTCTTATTTCCCGCTATCCAACTAAATAAGGAAACTATGGCTTTAATAACAGTATAAATAATGGAAATAATAGCAGTGATCCAATTGGACCAAGATGCTTTATCAAGGGCTTTTTTCACGGCTTTTACGGTTCCATCAATAGCTTGTAACATGGCCATTCCCATAGTTGCCACCTGATCAATAGTATCAATAGCATCGTTTGCCGTATCGCTCATGTATTCTCTAGCAGGTGTAAGTGTGGAAATCACCCCCTTAGCTGCTTTTAAGGTTCCTCTTATGCCTTCGGTGGCCTTTTCGAAACCTGCGAAAGCCTGTTCTCCAGCTTGTTGAGACTGAGCTCCAAAAGAGGCGAATAAATCTTGAAGAGAATTAAACAATCCTAAAAACGGATTTTCATCACTTATTTTTGCTTTTACATCGCGGAAATTCCTGAGCAAAACACCAAAATCAATGGGTATTAAAACTTTTGATAAATTATCCTTTTTGGCTTCCAGTTCTTTCAGTAGAGCCTGCATTTGATAGGCGGTTAATTCATCAATGTTTCCATAGAGCGACATCCATGCCTTTGATTGAGTAAGTTCTTCAACTGCATTCTGGGAAATTTCCTCTTTTGATTTCTTGCTTATGGAGTTAGAGTACGTCTTCTGCTGTTCAGGAGTCAGCTTTTGATCAGAGTTTATTTTCTTTATAGCTTCTGTCGCGTCATATTCAATTTGTACTCTTCTGTCTGCGTAAGATTTATGTTCTTTCAATAATCCATCATACGACTGCTCCATATCTTTATTAATATTATTAAGCTGGGTAAATATTTCCGCTTTATAACCTTTCGATATTTCCTCGTCTGTAAGTTTGTATAATTTTTTATTCAGATACTCGATTTTGTCACTCGCTTTGTCGAATTTAATCAGATCTTTTTCCAGAGACTCGGTAAAAGACGTAAATGGATCCTTCGTTCCATTGAGCGAAGAAAGTATATCCTTTAGTTTTCCCCAATTATCCAGCTCTTCATCGGTCATGTCAACTCCGGATGTTTTCTTTCCATTTAGCGCTTTAAAACGTTCATTTATGTCTGAGTAGTAGCTTTCGCCCTTCAGCTTGGGAAACATTGCTTTTGCGCTTTCTTCACCATAATAAGCTGCCATTTTATACCGGACTTTCCATTGGCGCTCTGTTTCCTGCATTTCTTCATCAAACGAAGAAATAGAAAGTTCTTTTCTGAGAGCATCGACTTGCGCCTTATTTGCTCTCATTCTGTTTTTAAGCTCTTCAACGGAAATAACCTCACCTGTTAAATACGGATTCCCTTTTTTATCCTTGTCATTTCCGTATTTATCCAGCTTTCTAAGTTTTACCAAACCATTTTCAACAGATTCAAGCGCGTCTTGATATAGCCTCGCTCTTCTTTCAAGCTCCTTTAGTGAGCCTAGAGGAATTATTTCCGCTAGCTGGCGATTATCCTTTTTGGCTTTTTTCTCCTTTTTAGGGTTTAATAACTCGTTTAGTTGATCAATTTTATCTTGAATGGCGTAATATCTTGCCTGTGAAGTCCCTGGTGCATTTAATTCTTCTTCAAGTGCGGAAATCTGATCCTTGATTCCTTGCGCCCAGCTTTTGACTGCTGCAGGATCAACTTTTATTTCTGGTTCTACACTAAATCTGACTTTTAAAATATTCTCATTATTCTTCAGTTGGGCTTCAAGGTCTTTTTTCCCTTCAGGTGTCAGAATTTTGCCTTTTACCTTTCCTCCCCTTATCTGGGCTTTTAATATTTCGTTCCCTTTTAAAAGGTTTGATATTTCTTTTTGATCTAATTTTTGAATGAACTCCTTTTCCTTTTTTATATCAACAAGGCTTTTCTTTTGTTCAAGGAGTGAAACGTTTAATTCTGACGCATTAGTTTTGTCTAAGCCTTTAAAGTATTGATCTTTTGTGATTTTCCCTTCCTTATATTGTTTTGTCAAGGCCTTAACCTGTTGAACAGCATCATCCAATTTCACTTCGGTAATTCCAACATTCATTTCAGCTTCAGCGAACTTCTTCATCTTTTCAGCTCTCACAGCCACTTCCGCTTGAGCCATCGCCATTTTTTGCATGTTCCGAATCAGATTTTCAAATGCATAGCTTAGCCGCTCTGTTGCTTTAAATTGATTATCTAAGGTTCCCACAAAGGTGGAGTCTAAATCAATTAGTTTTTTGTACGCCTGCTCCCTTTGCTGCAATGAAGAATATTCGCTTTTGATAACATAAATTAATTGCTGAATAGCTGCTCTCGTCTCAATGACTCCCTGGCTAAAGTTTTCATTGTATTGCTGCATTACCTGGTCCTGCACCTTTTGTGCGGTGGTAGCCTCCTCTACAACTCCCAGCAACATACCTATCTCCTTTCTGTAGTTGTATGTAACCGCGATTAAAGCCGCTATGACTGTAGCTAAAAGAACATAGGGATTTCTCAAAGATGCTGCATTTAACGCTTCCTGAGCAACAGTTGTTCCTTGGATTATCTTGATCAAATTTGCGAAACCTTGTATGACTGCCGGTGTAGCAACTCTTGTCTGTAAGACACTTGTTAAAATTAAAGCCGCCTTATAAGATCCGTAAATTTCCACTAGAGTTAATAAAGCTTTTCCTACTTCCTGATAATGCTCTATTAAGTACGCAAGACCCTTTATTCCATCAGCTAGAGCCCCCTCTTGACTTTGTCCTATTTTATTTAACATCTGATCCCAAGTGTCCCCTAGGTTTGAAATGAGACCGGAAAGCGATTGTGATTGCTTTTCCATAAGATTGAAAAACATTCCTCCTTCGTTGGTCATTGAAAACAGAACGTCTTTGACATCCTTAAATCCTATTTTCCCGGCTGAAACCATTGCCGATATCTCAGCAGTTGTCTTATTGAATTTTTTAGCTAATTCCGCAACCATTGGTATCCCGGCTTCTGTAAACTGACGAAGGTCATCACCCATCAATTTGCCTTTTGCTTTTACTTGGCCATAAACGAGGTTAATTCTGGAAAGAGGAATAGAGAGGCCTGCAGCAATGTTTCCCATTCTGGTTAAAGTATCAACAACTTCATTTGCTGGAACCTGAAAGGCGAGCAACTGTTTTGCTCCTGATGATACGTCTTGTAGCGAAAAGGGTGTTTTTGCCGCAAGATCAACCATTTGTCCCATCAGTGCTTTTGCGTCTCCTGCATTACCTAGCATTGTAGAAAATGCTATCTCTGTTTTCTGGAACTCTCCCCGGACGTTTATAAGTTCAGTTACAAAGCTTTTAATCGCGCCAATGGAAAAATAGCTCGCAATTCCTATAGAAAGATTCTTAAAAGCAGAATCCATTTGCCCTGTCTGCTGGACTGTTGTCTGAGTGAGCCCTAATATATCTCGGCGCATAGAGTCGATGTCTCTACGAAATTGTGTAGTGTCTATAGATGCACCGAAATGCAGAGCTCCCTGACTTGTGTTCATTGTTTTGGTTTAATCATGCCGTTTTCACGTGCATGGGTTTCTGTACATACTTTTATTTTTTTTTAAGGGTTAGAAATTATTTTTGATACTAACCATTGCCATAGTCAACCATGGCAATGGTTTTTTATTTAATTAAGCTGACAGTTTGTCGGTGGGCTAATGTATTTTGCTTTTAATCTTCTGTTTAATACATTGTTTTTTGCTCTGTTCCATTTAAACCATGTTTCGAGAGTCGGGGCTTGATTTCCGTCAATTAAATTTGCTAATTCATTAAGTTCTTTTATCGAAAGTTGATTTAAAATCAGTCTCCTTGTTTCCGGATCATTAAGAGGATTGTTTTGATTTATGCTCATTTTTAATTATTGTTTAAAATGGTGATGAATTGGACAGGAAATAATATCCCGCCTTTGAATAGTCAATGATTTGTTTTACCTGCATTGTTAAGATTAAATCTTTTCCGGCCTGATCTCCCAAGCCTTTAATTTCACTCAGCGAAAACAGCAATTCTCTTTCGGTTCTGCTTTCATATTCTGGAATAAGATTTCTTGCTAATTTTTCTAATTCTTCTGTCTCGGTTGAAAGTGACGATTTGATACGCTGTAATTCTGGAACCTCAACCGGCGCATTTTTGCGCTCGTTTACTTTTTCTGGGTTTTTCTTTTCCTGAATTTGCTGCAGTACAACATCGGCAATATCAAAACCTTTCGGGAATCCTTGATTTTCTAGCTTATCGGAAATAGTAATATTAAATCCTGTCTCATTCAATCGGCTTGAAACCTCATTCCATAATGTTTCACCAACATCAGGAAAGGCGACAACTTTTTTACCTGCTAATGGCTGTAAAACTTCATATTTGAAATTTCCTTTTCCACCGGTGGCGAGCCATAAATATTCCTTATCAACCAAACTCATTATAATAGCTGTTTTTTCGCTCTCAACTATTGCAATAGGCTTTTTATTGGTTGGTAGTAAATGAAGACCGAAAAGGCATTGTTTGTGATTGAATTCCTTCTGTTTTAGGATTGTGTGAATGTTTGTAAAGTGGTTAAAGGGTTCTTTTACTCGTTTTCCTGATTTATGATCGTAAAGCATTACTTTTCCGTAACGTACACGTTGTAAATCATCCACTTGCCAGAATATTGTTGCGCCGTCCCAATGTTTAGAACTTCCTACGTTGTACATTTTCGTGTTTTGGTCCACAATTGCACTTTCAAATATTGATTTCAGGAATAAGACAAATTTATTTTTATCATTCTTGAAAGTCTTTTGCAGCATTTCTGCCGGATGGTAATCAGTTGGCTTCGGAGGTTGAAGATTTGGAGTGTATGGCTTTTTCTCTGCACTGTCGAAAAACTTATCACAAGAATGACAATATCCTTTATTAGGATCATCCGCAAGCGGTGCACATTTTCCGTCTTTGTTGTTATGTTGGCCACAATAACACATCGGGGTTAATTTGGCTCTTTGGGTAGATGGTGCGAATTTAGTTTCCATAATAGAAAGGTTTTTTATTTAGATACATCATCTACATAGACAACATTACCGATTGATCTTCTTTCGGTTTCAAACCCCACCATTCTCAAACGATCAGCAAATGTTTTTGCTGACAGTACACGGTTTCCGTTTTCTTCTGAAAACTCCTTGAATGCCTTGTACAAATCTTTCAAAGGCTCCGGACGTGTGCCAGGCTTTAAATAGTTCTCCAGTATGAACATTTGGACCGGATCGGATTGCGTACGGTATTCGTTTAGGGTTTGTTTTATTTCTTCCGATGGTGTGAACTCTTTATTTACCAAAAGTGATGTTAATCCTTTTAAAGCCCAATTCAAAACTCCTGAAAGTTCCCTGTTGATTATTTTTTTAGACAATTCAGGATCTTGATTTTCCTCTGAAATTGTTTTGTCAAAATGAATGATAAGAAATCTTCTGAAGAATGCGTTTGTCTGTTCACCAACTAGAAAGCCATTAGTATTAAACATCAATTTTGCATAATTCTTTACCGTGATCGGATCTCCGTAAGGTAGTCGCGCCTCGATCGGCTCCCCGCTGGCAAGTTGTTTGAAAATAGCCGCTTCAATATTGTTATTGATTTCACTCGAATAATTAAGGAGCTTATTTGCTATTTTAGCTCTATAGTACCCGTTTTCATTCGTTAATGATGATAAAGAAAAATTACTCACGTTGTGATCTCCTAGCAACGCTGTAACAATGTCAAAAAACACTGATTTCCCGTTCGCTCCTGTTCCATAGCAAAGCAATACTTTTTCCAATTTTAAGCCGCTTCCATGTCTCATGAAAATATAACCTAAATACTCACTGATAACAGTTTGCTTTTGCTTACTAAGAACCTCATCCAGAAAACTATTGAATAAAGGTGCAACTGCTGTGGGGTCGTAACAGAAGGGGAGTACATAAGTTAGAAAATCCTTTGGCTGATGTTCTCTAAGATTTACGCCTTTCTCTGAAATTTCTAGTGTGCCATTCTGAAGATTGATTAAAACAGATTCCGTTTTTGTTTCTGGTTTTGGTAAATAAGCCACAGAAAAGAATTGCTGAAGCATTTTTTTACGAAAATCAAAATAAGAAGCGTCATATTTAGGAACCCCAAGGACCTTTGCGCAGTCGCCTAGGAACCTTTCAAGCTCGTTATCTTCCAGGCTTTGCCAATACACTCCGTTGTATGTGTAAACTATATTATTATGAAGGCAAAAATCTAGTTTTAAAGTTTCGGCTAGCTGTAATATTTTTTCAGTAGCGATCACAATATAATTTTTTTGCTGAAGCTTGAATTTTGAAAGTTTTTCTGATATCTTACTTTTTTCTTCCTCGCTATCTGCTTGATTGTATTGTTTACGCAACTCAATGACGGACGGGTGAACCTCAGCGATGAAATCTGCTGGCTGTAGCGACTTTTTTACATTATTTAATACTTCGGTTTGATCAAGTTCTTTTGCAGCCTGGATCACCGGCTTTATTAAATCTAAAACAGGTAAACTCATGATCTTAAAGTGTTAATTATTTCCGGATTTGTTGTTAAATATTCAGCTCTGTGATTCGTTACTCTACAGATCGATTTAAAACACGCTTTCAACTTTCCGGCGTTTTCTAATTGTCTTTTGTATCTAGTAAGGTTCTTTTGAGGTATATTTAGTGCTTTTGATGCCATTGAGCATGTAACTGTATGCTTGATCAAATACTCAAAAAACAGCTTTTTCTGATTTTGAAAATATTCTTTTTCCATTGCAATAAGATTTTGCAACAAAGAGAAATAAACGTTATATTTGCGTTAGTCTTCTACTCTTAACACATACTCCCGCTTGCTCCAATTTGCTGCGGGTTTTTTATTTATTTAAAGGGACAATTCTCTCCATGATCTCGGAGTATTTGTAGTAACGTCTTTTTTCAAGACCGTATGACAAGACAACGCCGTCCTTCTCCCATTTGTACAATGTTGAACGGTTCACACCTAAAAGTGCACAAGTTTCCTCAATTGTAAGGATCTCTTTTTGCGTAGGTCTTGAGTTTTGCTCAAATGACTTTTGAAAGTCTGAGATTTGTTGAGCAAGTTTTTTTTGATTTTCCTGTACTTGCAAAAGAAGTGAAGGCATCGTTTCAAATGATGGTTTTTCTGCTACCATGATCGTGATTTTAAGTTAAATATTAAAATTCATCCGACCGGTTACGAAAACTTTCCTTAATTTTGAAAACAAATTCTAAATGCCTGCAAGCGTGAATTTACTATCAAAATAGGAGAGCTCGAAACCATTCGGGCTTTTTTTGTGTTAAAGTATTACTTTAAGTAAGGCTCTGTAATAAGCTGACATAAAAGTGCATTCGTTTAACTAAGACAAAAGTACATTCAATGAATCATTCTTGCAATAGTTTTATTGATTAAATTATCTATTCTATAATAAAAACGATTTTTAAACCACATTTAATTACATCATGCAATACAAAACAATAGTTATAATCTTTTGATTCAGTCAAAATAAGATTCTTTAATTTGGAAATTCAAATTCTCTACAATTTGGCGGGAAGTCTGAAGATCAACAAGTTGCGCTTTGTTTATGTAGTTAGTGTAGGAAATGAAGCCGTAAAAACATCTTTTTTTTTACTCATAACCTGAATTTTTAAATTTTGCTTTGGTCATTTCCGCCATTTCAAGTGAATTTAATTTATTATAAACCTCAACCATCTTTTCCCGAGTATGTCCGGTTATCTTTCTGATTGAATCCAGATCAACATTATTTATAAAAAGAGACACAAAGGTTCTTCTTCCAACATGGCTTGTTATTACATCATGTTTCGGGAAATAGCCTATAATCTTTCGGTAAACGGTTTTATTATTCACTTGCACTGGCTGCCTATATTTCGGAGCATAAACCATTTCATTTATTTTCGCTTTTTCACATACCAATTTTATGTAATCATTATATTTCTGATGGCTAATCTTTCTGGGGAAATTACCGCCTCTTTTATTTAATATCTTTTCTACTTCCTTAAAAAGTGGTATTGTGATTTTGGAACCGGTTTTCTCCTGGGTAATTGGCAGGAACTTATTATTATTTTCGTCTGTGATAATCTTCTCAAAAGTAAATTCCATTAAATCAGAAACTCTCTGAGCAGTCCAACAACTTATAAGCAGCCAATCTCTTGCATTATCTAAATAATCTGTCTCAAACTGTACTTTCCTGATTTCTTCGAGTTCCTCCCATGTCAAATACGGATCATCCGGATCAGTAGTGTTGAGGTTTGGAAAATCTTTTGTCAATTCCCAATAATCAGGATCTTCAGAAACTTTTATCTTTTTCCTTTTTGCATATTTCCAAAAGTCTTTTATATTTCCCAGACTTTTACGAATGTATGATCTTTGATATTTTTTCTTATCGAGGTAATCACCAAAATCATTTTTAAATCGATCATCAATATCCTGAATCCTTAATTTTGGATTGAAGCCAGAAACTAAATTCCGAGTTCTTTTATAAACCTTTTTTGTGCTGTCAGCGATTCCGATATTCATTAAGCAGTAATAATCAACAAAGTCGGCAAAATCGGTCGGGACCGTATTCTTTGAAGCTGAGGCATTAAAGAATTCCCCTAATTTGGTTTCGGTTAAAGAATCGGTATCAATAAGCATTGAGAAATATTCATTAAATGAAGCCTCAAAAGCACTAAACCGCTGATTAAAATTTGCAACCTCATTTTGTTTCTGGATTTTCAAAGGATTAGAATTTTTCAATTTGTTTTCCTCTTCAGATAATTTCATTCTTTTATTATCCTTATTCCATCTGGTTTCCGAGATCTTAAATTCAGTCGGTTTGATAAGTTTTAAATCTTTACCGTGAGTAATAGAAATGTAAATCTTCTTTACATCTTTTGTGCCTCGTAGAAAAAATGAATATGCCATACTGCAATTATTTACTACAAAAATAAACTTTTATCTTATTTGTAGTATCATTTGTAGTAATAAAAGACAACAATAATAAACATCATGCAACAATATACAATAATGAAACCCTCATTGATAAAGGCTTAGAGTGTTGTTTTGAAAAGTGAAAGGCAATAAAAAAGCCACTTGCGGGAAGTGGCTTTGTTGTGTGGGTTGTGGAGTTGGAGGATATCAAATCATCTCATACTATCAATGTGTTACGTTTAAATTTAAACCTTGCTACCACTGTTGCTACCACAAATAGAATTTATAAAGATTTAAGTAATGATGAGTATTTCCCTCTAATGTAGCTTTCTAACTGTGTGAATTTAACAATAAAATCTTTTATTATTTTTTCAATACTTTCCGGTTCAATTTTTCTTTCTAAAATTGAGGTACTACTATCATTAAAAGTGATATAATTTGAATTCGTAAAATCAGAAACATCGAATAAAAAATAATTTTGTCCCGATAAATCTCCGTTTTCATCAATTCCAATTGCCAGAATCTGGTCAAATTTTCGGTGATTTTCGGTGATTACAAAACATAAATTATTTGTATTGTTTATCCGGCTTTTAACTCCGTAAATAATTGGAAGTTCTTCAAATATTTTTAAGGAATCCATATCGTCTACTCCCATATTAACAAGCCAATTTATTATATCATTCTTGGTGATATTTTTTATTCTTCTAATACAATTTATCCCTTTCCGCCAATTATGGGGTATATTCCAATACAACCTCTCTTGAGCAATTTCAAAATCGTGTCTTTTAATTAGTGCCTCAAATGCGTTAGGCTTTACAATCCATAATGATCGAGGATTTTTATGAATACGTTGTTTTAATCTACCCCAAGTTTTGTTGTAAATTCTCGTTCCAATGTAAATTTCGTTCATAAGTATTCTTATCACTTTTGCACGATTCCATTTCTCCCCATTGGCTGTACATAATGTGTTTTCAGTAATCAAGTCAACTATTTGAAAAATTGATTTTTTTTCATGGACGTACATTTGAAATATTAGTTTAACAGTATCTGATGAACTATCATAAGAAGGAACAAATATTACTCTTTCATTTGCTATTTGCTTATATTCTCCTTTTTTTAAAATTCGAATAGGGTTCTTATTTACATCCAATAATTGTCTTGTCATTCCATAAGGGGGAGTTCCTCCCGACGAATATCCTTGTTGCGAGATTTTAACACAGCCATGAAAAACTTTTTCACTCAATTGTCTGCTGTACTCAGCAGCCATGTATCTTTGAATGGATGTTTCAAGACTTGAAATTAATTGATTGGTAGGTTCAGTAAAACCCCGAGATACATAGATTACTTCTTTTCCGTGTTTTGTACAAAGATATTCATAGTATCCTGATTGATCGGGATCTTGAAATCTTCCCCATCGAGATACATCATAAACTAATACATAATTAAAATCCGGTGCTTTTGGGTTTTCGATCCACTCACTAAATAAACGTTCAAAACCGGGTCTGTTTGCTAATAATCCACTCTTACCTTCATCAAGCTCTTCATGAATTATATCTATTTTAAATTTGTTTGCAAAGTCATATATATGTCCTTGCTGAATCTTAATTGAGTTTTCTTGCTTGTCTTCCGCAGAATGTCTGTAATATGCAATTGCAGTCTTTCGTTTTTGAAGAGATCTATCGAAAATCATACATAAATTTCCATAAGTTTATATAAATCTTCAAAAATACATTTTTCTTTATCTGTCAGTTTTATATTCAAATTCTTTTTTATACTTAACTCTTTGATTAAATTTTTAATCTGGACAGAAACACCTGATAATTGTGTTCTTTCTAACAACCCCTCAACAGACATATTTGCCTCTTCTAAAAACAGATGTATTTCCTCTTCATGAAGTGATGCAGTTGAAAAAATTTTTGCTAAGGAAATAAAATCAGTTCTTCTATACATTAGACCATCATTTACTTTTTCAAAAATAATTTTGACGATATCATCAATTTCATAACCTTTTATTTTTCTTAGTTTTGGAAGTAATTGCATAAATACTACCATCTGATACTCTTTCATATCATGCGATACCATTAACTCAATATATTCCATTCTCATATCTCGTAATTCAGTATAATGGAATAAGTTTTTTTGAGTAATTCCAATTAATGTAGCTATTTCCTTTTTACTAATATTTTTGTACTCTTGATTTATTTTGTGTATTGCATTTGCCTTCTCTATCGGTCTCCAATTCCTTCTATTATTCTGCATTTCATATCTACGGGCTTCCAACTCGCCAGCATCCATTTTGGGATAAATCCTACAGGGAACGGTTACGAGTTTAAGTTCTTTTGCACATGAAAAACGTCTGTGTCCATCTATTATTAAATATCTATCGGTTTCAATTTCAGAAACTTTGATGGGATCTTCAATTCCATACGTGGAAATTGATTTTAGTAATCTACTATGGTCTGCTGAAGTTATACCAAAATTTTTTCTGGGTTGAGAGTGATCTGCTTGAATTTTAATTAAATGTAAGTCTGCATATTTACTTGGATAAGGCTTGAAAGACTCCAAAATACTTTTGTTTTCGCTCATACTTTTGATTATAACTGTGAAAGAATGTGAGTGAATCAAATAAAAACAATTAATAACCATAACTATTTGATATTGTGAAATTATAATATATATTTTTCTGATTTATTAAGGAAAAGTTAAGTTTTCATTAAAAAAAAAACAATAAAAAGGAGGTCTCATAAACCTATTTTTATTGTTTTTGATTTTATCAAAAGTGAATGTCTTATTCACCATTTCTCTATTTAGAGACTATCTATTTTTTCTTTACAGAAACTATCACCAACTTCTTACGGGGATCTTGCTCTAACACTCTAGCTAGTCCCGATCTTTCCAACTCATATCTCGCCTCACTTTCGGTACCACCTTCAAGTCTCATAACTTTTGAACAATGTGATGTACTTCCAACTCCTATCAATTTGTATTTAACTTCGTAATTCCCTCTTGACATATTAATTATTATTTTTCTTTAAATTAACTAATTGACTTTAAGTTACGCATAACGTCAATTGATATATCTTTGTTATAATTTGATACCAATTTGGGAATTCTAAACAAATCAATAAATGCCCAAATTAGAAATCCTCCCCCTGTAAACCAATAAAGAAACTGAACACCCCACTTTCTAATATATGCGTATTGCCATCCAAAAAATAACCAGCACACATAACCGGCAAAAACGCTTTTTTTCCTTCTTTTGTATTCTTCCAAAAATTCTTCTTGTTTTGACGAATGTAATTTTTTCAGTTCATTCCGAACCATAGCAGGTAAGCTGTCCGTAATGGAATTGGAAATATACAGTACACTATCGCTTAAATCAAAAATTGGCTCAGTTACCGGTTGTAAATAATTTTCTGAATCCATTATTTTGAATTTGTCACCGGGAAACTTCTTCAGCCACAATTTCACTAACTCATTATCCTGTAGATCATTGTACGTGTTTGGATATTTGTTTCTGATTTCGAACGCAAATTCATTGATATCTTTTTTCATCATTATTTAGTTTTCTCTAATATTTGCGGGATCATTAGACACATTATTGCGGATGTCACCTCCACGGAAAATCCTACTTACACATTCGAACAATTCTTCAACAACTTTTTTTTCTGAAATTTCATATGGTAATTTGAAGAATTGACCATCTTGATTAACATGAAAATATATTTTATTCTTGCTGATTTCCAGATCGGACAGATATATACTTTCACTACCATTTTGATCATCCTTATTTACGTTTAAAAATATAGTGTATGAATCCAGAAACAATTCTTTACATGTTAAGGTATAAATTGGCCAGTAATTTATTATCCATTTTAAAATCAAAAAGCCATTATCACCGGAACCAAAAACAGTACTGTCATAAAAATATAGTATCTCAATGCTTGAATCATCTAAAATCACAGATTCATTTTCATTAATATTTTTCTTAATAAACTTTCTAATTTTCTTGATTGGAAGATTATTAGTATCATATACTTTATGACTATTCTTTGACTCTAAAAAGAAATTTGAATCATCTTCGTTTTCCCACTTTTTCTCTAAATATTTCATCATTGCTTCCATACCCTTTTTTCTATCTTCATCGCTTTCTTCATATACATTATCGTTGTATGCATTATCATCTATATCTTGTTCGCTTTCTTCATAGATTGCTCCACCGCAATTATGACAAAATTTAGAGTTTTCTTCAAGCTTAGTTCCACAGTTTGTGCAAAAATTCTTCATGATTATTATTTTTTTATTTCTAGCTTTTTTCCTAATCTATAAAAATGGGTTGTAGATTTTTTAATCTACAAATAAAAAAAATCTTGAAATACAAACATTACGGTAAACCGTAAAACGATTATTTTTTTAGAAAAAATAAAAAGTATCTGTTTTAACTAAATTCAAGACTATATTTTAAAATAACCCAAATCATAAATGGATATACCGTGAGAGGTTCGAAAAGATTAGTATAATTTGTAAATTTAATTTCCTTTTGCCCCAAAAAGAAAAAACTGTTATGTTAGAAAGCGTGAGGGCAACTAACATATTTCGTCGGATAGGTTCTGGTAAACCGTTGGAGTAAAATAAGTAGCACCCCCACGCCATAGGTATATGACATGAGAGTTGCTAACAAATTCCCTCCAAATTAAATTTACCAGATTTATCCGAGGATGTCGTTAGACAAGCTTTCTGTTTTCGAAATGTAATTAATACGAATTTTTATTCATTCATATATACAGCAAATATAATTAGTCTGCCAGTAAGTTGAAAATTTATTCCAACAAATTATTATCATAATCCAAAAAATGGGAGTAAAATGTGTACAAATTGTATATTTAATAGCAGTTTTCATGTACTTTTTTGTACTTTAAAAGTACGTTTTTGTCGTAATTTAGTTAGGTTTAAATTTAAACCTAATTTTCAAAAGTCTTCATCTAGTGACATTAGATGTGGTTTTCGTCCATGTATTACAAAAAACGTTATTATTTTGCACCGAAAAAAACCGTCCCTTTTGACAAGCAATTGGTAGTTTTTTTAAAAAATTTAAAAATTAAGGGTAAAACCAATGTATTACCCTTAATTAAATTTACATCATATCAAGTTTTATAGCAACTTTTTTTACCTTTTGTACTGTTTTGGTTGACATTTCGAGAAGTTTTCCAACCTCTCTTAATGTTCTTCCTTTCTTGAGATATTCTAGCGCCTTTTTATTTTTTGGTTTATTTATAAAGATTGCATCACTTTCGTTACTACCTGGCGGACGGCCAAATTTTACATTTCGCTGAAGAGCGATTAATTTTCCGGCGGCGATTCTTTCCTTTAGATTGGATAATTCTTGCTCGTAAAGACTTGATATTATAGTAATTATGACTTTCCATATAGGGTTATTCTCGCCATTTGGTCGGGATTGTAGTCCCATGTTTCTTACAACAACATTAATCCCATGCTCGTGAAAGAACTCGATCGTCTCTAATACGTTTCTTGTATTACGACCCAGACGTGAAATTTCCTCACAAATTATTTCTCTAACAAGACCGTTTTCTATCAATCGAATTAACTCCCGACCTTTCTCACGGTCTCTAAAATTTACTGTTCCTGAAACTTTGTCTAATAATACTAAATCATATTTATCAGTATCCGCATCAAAACGATTTCCTGTCTGACCTAAAGTAGAAACTCTATTATATTTAACCCTCATTTTGTTGTAATTTTAATTTCAGATTAAATTTACGGCGGAATCGCCGTTCTGCCTACGCTTTTAGCACTATTTAGCGTTTAAAATAGATTTAGTTTTTGTTTTAATTAAAAGGAAATCATGATTGGTGCAAAACAATACTTCTGCTAATCTGTAGTTGGAAAAAACCTCTACAACAAAGCATTGTTCCAGTGCAAAACAATTTTCAAGAGTCTACAGATATCATTTTTTCTATATTATAAAGAAATGTGTCAATTGACACCTTCTTAAATTTACTAAAAAATAAACCTCAACTCCTCCTGTCCCCCGGGGTGGGGTCAAATCCGTCCATGCCAAAGTGATTTTTAAGGGTTTTAGACCCGGGGGATGATCTTGTACAAAAAATTCGAATTAAAAATTTTTCTAAAATTTAAGTTTAAACCAAAAAAACTTTGAGATCATTTAAAAAGGTCAAATCAGAAAAAAAAATTTTACCAATTTTTAATCCAGAATTTGGATCACTTTTTATGACCCGGGATCAAATTCAGTGGTAATGTATAAAGGAAAATTGGAATAGAGAGAAACCGTACAATCCTTTCTTAGCGTTCTCGCTCTTCCAACTGCCTGAACTAAATTAGATTCGATTACATGAAATTGAATATCCCTTAAATTTTCATCTTCAAAACAGTAAAAGGTGAATTCAAATCCCCGGTGTCTCACAATTCTATTATTCATCATTCCATCTTTGATTTCAAATTCAATCCCCATTACTTTTGCCAGAAGAAAATATTGAATTACACTACCGTGAGGTGTACCTACTACTGCCAAATCCTTTCCGTTCAATACGTCAGATCCCGAACAATTGAAAAAATGCATATCCTCACAGGAAGAATCAAAGGAATATTTGAATTTTTTAAAAGTTATAGTGGGGATACCTCTAACTTTTTCTGAAACTTCATCTTTAAATTTTTCGAGTGAGAGTCGTGAACATGATCTTTCAGTGTGTTGTACCACCTTCCCAACTTGTTCGACATTTCTTCTGTCAAAAATCTTAAACTTTTTGTTGGGGTAGAGTTTCTTATACAAGTCAATAGGAACTGTCGCAGACATAATAATGATCTTTTTATCAGAAGGTAAATCTCTCTTTGTAACGTAATTAATCTTACCGGGTTTTCTATTGATAAAGAAATATTTACTTGTAAAAAACTCGAAAACATTCGAATCAAACCCCTTGAATGAATTACATTCTTTTATCAGGTCTTCTACATCAAACATTACAGGTGTTTCATAGATTCCATTTTCAAGTCCTCTCAAATAATTAACAAAACTTTTTACTGATGGGATTAAAAATTCAAGATAAATAATGTCTTTAATTGAAGTTTCTTTTATTTCCATTAAACTATCAAGTGGATCCTCATCAAAAATTACCGTGGTTTGTGGTAAATCCTGTGAATTCAGAAATCTTTTGTGAGTGGTGATCACAGATTTCATATCATCATGACAATCATCTAATTTTTCGAGATAATCTACTGCCTTTAGAATATCATCTGTATCAGTGGTGTATTTTTCTATAGATCTAATGAGTTGTGCTGACTTTTGTGGTAATCCTATCTTATAATATAAGTCTATCAAAGACTGGACGGTTTTATCATTAAAAATAATAGTGTCTGGTGATACAGTTTTCGGAACAGACATTCTTTCGTAGACCTCATTTTTCAAATCATTGGTTGGAAGGGCAATTATTGACCTTTCAACATTTGTCAACAACTGTGTTTTTCCTATACCAGTTGGAACCGAAAATAAGAATACGGTGTCAAGATCAGGAGACGATATTGCGTTCTTAAATTCTAATTCAAATTCCTTTTCAACATCCTTTAAACTCATTTTCTCTTCAATATCTATGATCTTAATCTTTTCTTTCTTTTTAAAAAAGGTTGGGATATCTTCAATTAGTTTATCTTCTGCAAAAGGTGAGAACTTATGTACCGGCATCGGAAAATAACTCATTCGCCTAACATATTCAAGCATCCGGTAGTTGTTATCAGTATATTCAGTTAAGCCCTCTTTATCAAATTTCATCATGATCTTTTTCATTCTGAGGAGACCACCACTAATATATTTAAGATTCAGGGCGAGACCGAATAATTGTTCGTGAGTTAACCAAATACCTTTTTTAAATTCGCTTAGTATCTGTATTTTGTCAGAGTCAATATCCCAATCGATTCTGACTTCCCCCGCTATTGAAGTAGATTTAATAGAGAAAAAATCGTTATCACTATTTATATCTAATAGTGATTCCGAAAATTCCGGAGAAAAATTATTAGATTCAACATAGTTATCTAGATTAATCTTTTGGATACTTGTCATAAATTTTTCTAGGTTAATTGGAATGGTATTCGTAATAACTGCGTTTTTACCTCCAAGAAATCTTCTAGACAAATCCTTACATTTTTTATCTATTTCCAAAATCAGATCTAGAGAATCCATTATTAGGTTATAAGTTTTCTTATTATTAATTGGCTCTTCAAGAAAAATAACTACCCGAAATTTAGGATGTTCCGGTCTGTCTGAAAATGTTGGATAATGTACATTTGGTTTAATATTGTACTTAGCAAGTATTTCATATACTTCTTCCAGAGTCTGTTTGCCGGTATCAAAATCAAGACCTATAACAGATTGTTCCTTCCAATTTTTGTTACAAATCTCACCTTCGAAGATACCACCAGACCAACATTGTGAGAATGGTGGTGAAACTATTTCAGAAAACTTTTTGATTGTTGATTCTGTAGATTTTATCGTGTTGGTAATATAACCAAACTTTTCTTTTGGCGGTTTAGAAGTCCATGCCAAAGGACTGACTGAATATTTGAAATTGTTAACTTCCATTTTAATTTTATTTGGAAAGTTTAGGACTTTGGATTATTATCCTCCCTCAAGATAAAATATAACCGCAAAAAATTGAAAAACCAAAAGTATCATTAAAATTTAGCATTATTTAGCACTATGTTATGCTTGCATAATATTAATATTCTGGCTATTTTTCCGAAAAAAGTAAATGACCGTTTACCTGTTTACATTAGACGACCACCTCTTAGAAGATATCTCCGTAATTGTTGACATGTTCAACAAAAATAAGGGCTCATTAAAATTCAAGATTTTATCTTACAATTCATCAACCGAATACTATAACTTATACAAAAGGAGCAAATCCCTGACACTTGAATCTATCTCAGAAATCTGTAATAAGTTAAAAGGTGAAAATAACGTATATGAAGATTATGGTGTTTTAGTTACCTCAAAAAATATTGAAAAACCGAAAGCTATAACATTAGAAGGTAAAGAATCATGGTATAGTGCATTCGTTTTTAAAAACATTGCAATCAATTCCAATGACTGGGAAGAGATTACAGAGGATAGATCCTATCTTGCAATTGCTCATCAAATTATTGAAAACATCTTCCAATCTTTATCACAAATAAATTTGGGATCAACCAAACTGATGCAAGAAATACATCTCAATTCTAAGGGATGTATAAACGATTATGGTAGAAATAGATCTGAAATTTATGCCAAAATACTTTCCGGTTACATTTGTAAAAATTGTCAGGAAAGATTTGTTGACAGAGGGAACGATGAATCAATCCTCAATCAAATCAAAAGTATGTTGACAATAATTAGAAATCGTATAACAGACAATTATGATTTAAATTTAAATTTGACTGAAACCATTTCCGTTGATAAATACGGTCAAATTAGTGTTGGAAGAAACAAGATTAAATTTGGTAATGCTAAAACATTATCCCACATCTATTTGTTTTATCTAATCAACCACAATTTAAAGATTGGACATGATGATTTTTTGGAAAAAAAAGAGATTCAAGATAAGTTCACTTTATTATATAAAATTACCGGTGAATATAAAAATAAATTGCACATGATAGGATACTTGGATAGCATGAGTACATATCATACGAGAATTAAGAAGTATATTCAGAATTCTTTAACTATCGAAAGTTTGTACGAAAAATTTTATTACAAGAGTAAAAAAAGTAAGGAGTTTGGACACCATTATTGGCTTGAGTTTGAATCTTCACAAGTTGAACTCGATCCTTCACTACAACAATATAGAATAAAAGTGTAGCGCGACACTTTTTCAAAAAAAAAATCGGTTAGTCGGATCTTTGAAGTATTAAAATTAACAAATAAATAATACTTATGAACAACACAGTTTTAAAATCCGATGTAATTTTACCATTGTCAAACAATGTTACAAGACTTCAATTATCCCAACTTGAAATTCCAAAAGAATGGGATCAATTTTTCAACAGGAAAGAAAAACGAGAATTTATCAAAAACCTTAAAAGACAGATTAAAAAATCAAGGTACTGTACCCCAATGACTGTTTTAAAGTTTGAAGATAAATATATTATCGTTGATGGTGTATTACGATTTTTGGCATTGCAAGATTTAAATTTAAACGAAGCAGATTGTATTATACTGGAAAAATTCCCGGAATCAAGTGACGAATTGAAAGATTGGATTATTGAATACAATATTAAATCCGTTCCAACGGTTGATGATCTGATCCGGTTGCTTAGGCACTATTTAAGAAATACTGATGTGGAAGATGGTGAAGTAAATTGTAATCGTAAATATGGATTTATAACTGAGACTTTGGGTCGAGGATGGGGTAGAAACAATGTAATTACAGTAAAGAAGACCTTAACCTTAGATGAAAAAAATCCAAAAAATTGTTTACAACTTTCAAAAAGATTATGTAAGAAGGAAATATCTTTTGATAGAGCTAATAAAGCAATTAAGATCTTAGAAAATAAAGCCTTAAATTATACTCTTAAAGATGAGAAGAAAGCTAAAATAATTTCAGGATTTTTGAGTAAAAATTACGATCAAAGAAAAGCAGAGTCTTTGATTCGTCAGTACAAAACAAAAATAAACAAAGGAACAACGAATGTTACTTTTAATCACAAGTATTCTTCAGATCGATATTTAATTCTTCCGGGTAACAGTTTAGATACTCAGTTTCCAGAAGGAACATTGATTAATGGTATCTTTACATCCATCCCTTACTTTAATATTATTAACTATGCGGAAAACGGAATTGTGCCTGAACAATTAGATTTAGGACATGAGCTTGAGATTGGCAGAGAGAAGAAGCGTGAAGATTTCGTGAAAAATATAGTTGATGTAATGAAAATTGGTGCGGAAAATATGACTGAAGATGGAGTTATCATTATTAATCTTGATGATACCTACAAAGATTCAGTTTGTGTTGGAGTCGTAGCTTTATTAATCTTAGAGATGCAAAACGCAGGGTTTTTGTTCATTGATCAGATGATTTGGGAAAAATCAAATCCAAAACCTCAAAGTAACCGAACTTCCAGGTTTACCAATTCTTATGAATCCATTCTCATTTTTGCGAAATCACCGGAATATTATTACGAACAATTAAGAATATTTGATCCTACAAAATCAGCAACCGTAAAAAGAGGATGTTCTGAGCAAGGCAACAAAGGAGTGAATACTAAGAAATCTTATCACATTTCTAACCCCTATAAAACAATGAGAAATTTTCTTTGCGATAACGATATCGAACAAATTTTAAAATTAAACATAGCAAAAGAAAGGTCACAGGATGAAGGTTTGCAAAATGGATTTTTTGGATCGTTTCCATCTTTATTCCCGTTACCATTCATACTGTCTTTCTTTCCTGAAAATGGGGTTATTTGGGACTGTTTTGGGGGAACCGGGACGACAGGTAAACTAGCACTAATGTTAAATCGAAAAGTTATCATCAGTGAACTTTACGATAAAAATATTGCTAAAATATACGAAACCCTTGAAAGAGGAACCTCTGAGTACGATGAAAATGAATATAGATCCTTGAAAAATGACTTTCTATCTGAAGGTAATGATCTTCGAAATGTTGCTTAAAAATCCCGATTAATCTCTTACCTATCCGGTAAATTATCCCAAATATTTTCTTATAATTTCAAATTCATTCTTGAGATGAATAGGATTTATATTGCCATATTATACCGGATTATAAATCTAATAAATTTATGAACCAAATATTTTTACAAAACTTTACCAAAGAAGAACTAGTTGATGACATTAAAAATAGTATTTTCTCTGAAATCAAAACCATTATTGGAAAGACGACACATCCGAATGATGATAGACTTTTAACGAGAAAAGAAGTTTGCGAACAATTTAAAATTCATATATCAACTTTAAATCGATGGATAAAATCTGAAATCTTAAAACCTCACTATATCGGAAATAGAGTTTATTTTAAAGAATCGGAACTACCTATAACCAAAAAGAACCTCATTTGAGGTTCTTTTTTTTTATATCTTAATTAATTCAAGACTATCAGATAGTTTTGATCTGATTTTTTTCGCTTTCTCTAACAAAGTATTTTGATCATAATGCTCTACCATAGAAGTGGTTTTGTGTCCGGTATTAACCATAATACCTTCATCACCTAACACCGGTCTAAAGTTGGTAATATAAGACCTTCTGCAAATATGAGAGGTTACCAGTTGCCACTTTTCATAATCGTCAAATACTTTTCTCTTATTAATCATTTTACCACCGAAAATTAAATCATTAATTCCTGCTAATTGACACACAAGTTTTATGTATTCATTAAATCTTTGATCAGATATCTGTCTAGGGAACTCACCGGATCTTTTGTCTAAAATAGTCTTTACAGGATCAAGTATTATTGCAGTAGTAGGATCATTAGTCTTCTTTTGAATTAATGATATATAATGCTGTTCAATAATATCAGTTTTTTTTAATTTCAATAAATCTGAAACCCTCAATCCCATGTAGCATCCAATCACCAACCAGTCTCTAGCATTATCAAGATAATCTAATTTCAAATCTAATGCTCTAATTTTTTTAATTTCTTCCAAATTTAGTATAGGATGTTTAAAGTCTCTTTGCTCAACATAAAACATCCAGTAAGCAACATCATCGCTAGTTTTGTATTTCTTAGACTTTGCAAATTTTATAAAGCTTTTAATATACTTAAGATCCTTGACTATACATATCGGAGCATATTGATTTTTTGTACACCAAACTGTAAATTTGTTTCTAAAGTCATCATTAACATCAGAAACAGACAATTTTGGATTAATTTTCAGTAGTTTATTCTTAATTACCCGAATCTTTTTAATGGATGATGGGGTTAATTCTTTATGTCTTCCCAAGGCAAAAACGCTTCTTTCCGTTATATACTCCTCAATTAGCTGGGACATATATAAAGTTGAGTTCACAACTTTTTTCTCGGATTTCTTTTTATTTTTACCGTACTTCGAATCTAAAAAATTCTTAATCTGTGATTTCGTCACATTGTAGTTGTTCATGAGAAGAAAACTGTTCAGACTATTTTTTAACTCATTCAGTTTAATATTAAACTCATCGATATTTTTATTCAATATTTTTTGGGATTCATCTTTTGGACTTTTCTTTTTGAAAGATTGATTATACATTCCATTTTTGCTGTCCCACCTCTCTGCATCGATCGAAAAAGGACTCCCCCAAAAGAAATCAAAATCTCTACTTGGTTTATATCTCACATAGATTGTTGCCTCTCCTATCTTCTTTCTTAATAATAATGTTATACTCATAATATGCTGATTTAGGCTAAGATACAGCGGAAAATTCTCATTGCCTAGCAATACATATTGAAAAGTGGAGTTTTTTCAAGAAAAAACAATCACAAAATAATAACTGTTCGTATATTTGAAATTATGTCCTGTACTAATGATAAATTCACCATTTCTAGTATTAGAAAACAGGTCAAAACTTTAAAACTATAATCAGAAGTGATCAACAACCAAGATATATTATTTTTTAACGAATTAATATACAATATTAAACCAAATTCTACCGTCAAAATATGTGTAAACAATTTTAGTTTCAATGCAATTTTTGATTTATTAGAACCATTCCAAAACTGTAAGTCTGTTGAGTTACTCATTCAGAAAACAGATTTTGATCACCAAAAAGCATCCTTTGTTAAAGATTTGTCTGAAAATGAAACCAATGCAAAACTTCAAACTTACTACCGCCTTCGTCAAGTTTTAGATTTTGTCGAGAAGTTTGTTTTTGTTAAAAAGGGAATCACCGGAGGCAATAGTTTTATCATTGTTGATGATAAATCATTCCAATTTGCACCAAATAATTTTAACGAAACTACACTTGGACTCGTTAAAGATGGGAAACCTTATATGATTTTCGGTCTTGAAGATTCTTCAAATTCTTTCGGTAAAGCATTTGAAAATTTATGGAATGGTGGTACAGATTGTAAAAAAGAACTGGTTAACTTATACCAACAAGCAGATGTTTTAAAATCTGCGGAAGTAAATTATAAATATTCAATTTCAAAAATCTTTGCAGGAAAAACCACGGAGGATATCAATGAGGAAAGATTAATGAAGACCGGATTCAAAAATTCTGTTGTTTGGAATAAACTTTTTAATTTTCAAAAAGATGCAGTCTTAGGTGCGATAGATAAAATTGAAAAATTTAACGGATGTATTATTGCTGATTCTGTTGGTTTAGGAAAAACCTTTGAAGCCTTAGCAATTATCAAATACTACGAACTTAGAAATGATCGGGTTCTTGTTCTTGCACCCAAAAAATTGAGAGATAACTGGGTTACTTACCGTCTTAATGACAGAAGAAATATTTTAGTACAAGACCGACTCAACTTTGATGTTCTCAATCACACCGATTTAAGTCGTGAAAAGGGAATGTCCGGAGATGTAAATCTTGAAACGGTTCATTGGGAAAATTACGATCTTATTGTGATTGATGAGTCACATAACTTTAGAAACAATAATCCATCAAAGGGTACAGTCTCTCGTTATGAAAAATTGATGAGAGATGTAATAAAATCCGGTGTTAGAACCAAGGTTTTATTACTTTCTGCCACACCGGTAAATACGAGATTAAACGACCTGAGAAACCAATTGGCTTTCATCACGGAGACGAATGATCAAGCATTAGTTAATGAAGGAATTTCAAGTATTGATCTTACTTTGACACAAGCACAAAGGAAGTTTAATACTTGGATGAAACAAACAAATCCTACAAGAGAAGACCTTATCAACAGGTTGGATGGTGACTATTTCAAACTTTTAGATATTTTTACCATATCAAGATCAAGAAAACATATTGAGAAATACTATGATGTTGCGGATATTGGCAAGTTTCCAACAAGACTAAAACCAATTTCCCAATTCAGCGACTTCGATACAGATAACAAAGAGTTTTCCATTACTGATATTAATGATTATCTACAATCATTAAACTTAAAGTTTTATTCACCGATGTATTTCGTTTTCGAACATTTGCAAGAAGCTTATGCTGAAAAATACGATACGAAAACAAAAACAGGTGCAGTTTTCAGTCAATTAGACCGTGAGGAAAGTATTATTACCCTAATGAGGGTTAATCTTTTAAAAAGATTGGAGTCATCAATCTTTTCATTCTGTTTGACAGTTGAAAAACTTTTAAAACATATTGAAATACTTCTCGAAAAGATTGCAAATCATAGAGAGTTTGTTGAGGAAATGGACGTTCGAGATTTCGATTTTGATGATGAACAGCTCAATGATCTTTTTATTGGTGGTAAAGTAAAAGTTCTGTTACAGGATATGGATTTGGTTAAATTTAGAGAGTTTCTTGAATCAGATTTTGAAATCTTACAAGACCTTTACTTCAAGTGCAGAGTTATAACCGTAAGAAGAGACCAAAAACTGAAAGATCTAAAAGATATTATTTCTAAGAAAATTCAAAGCCCGATCAATCCAAACAATAAAAAAGTAATCGTCTTTTCTGCATTTGCCGACACGGTAAAATACCTTTACGAAAACTGTGCAGAAGAATTTGAAACTGAATATGGATTAAAATCAGCCTTGGTTTCCGGTAGTGATACCAACAAAACCAATTTAGAAGGGTGCAAAACAAATCTACAGAACGTCCTGATTAACTTCTCACCAGTTTCCAAAACTCGCGACAGTATTTTTCCCGATCAGAAAGGGGAAATTGATTTGTTATTTTGCACCGATTGTATTTCAGAAGGACAAAACTTACAGGACTGTGATTTTCTGATTAACTACGACATCCATTGGAATCCGGTTCGTATTATTCAGAGATTTGGTCGTATTGACAGGATTGGTTCTAAAAACGACCAAATACAATTAGTCAATTTTTATCCCGACATAGAATTAGATCAATACATAGACTTGATTCAACGTGTAAAAGGTCGAATGCAGATTCTCGACATTTCTGCTACCGGAGATGATAACGTGATAGATGACCGTGACGGGCAAAATAAAGAATTGGAATACCGAAGAAAACAATTAGAAAAAATGAAAGATTCGGTGGTTGATTTGGAAGACCTTGAAGGAGGAATCTCCATTTCCGATCTTACTTTTAATGACTTTAAAATAGATGCCGATCGTGTACAAGAAGAAGATTTAAAACAGTACGAATTATTTGCCAGTGGGATTTTCTCTTTGGTAGAAAATAATTTGGTTGATCATCCTGCCGGAGTTTTGTTTTGTCTTAAAGATTTAGATGAAAATAATTTTGAGGATAAACTAAAATCCAATTTATTACATCCGTATTCGTTGGTCTACATTACTTATGATGGTGAAGTTAAAGTACCGATGAGAATGGGAAAACGAGCCTTAGATATATTTAAAAAACTATCATTTGGGAAATTATCTGTAAAAGAAGAATTGTTGAAGCAGTTTAATATTAAATCAAAATCAGGTAAACACATGAACCAATATGTTGAACTTTTAGACATTGTAAAAAATCATTTATCTGGTGAAGAAAAAACAATGGAACTTAACTCTATCTTCAATCCAAATGGTTCATTAATCGGAAAATCTGGCAAAAAATCAGAATACGAAGTCATAAGTTATCTTATTGTAAACTAATAACACACAACAAATTAATGAACTGGAAAGAAATTTTTAAGTTACCCGACAATTGTACCCTCAATATTCCCATTACAAAAGTTTCCCTAAAAGAGCAAGATGGAATAACCATCAGTGAAGCAAAACTTTTGGATGGATCAGATATTCAAAGTATCCGGATTTTTGGAATTGTGAGTAAAGGGAACGCCAATATTCCTGAGTCTATTGATGACTCTCAATCGTTTGTTGAAGTCTATTTTATTGTTGTCAGTTTACGATCTGATGTTTATGAAAAAAATTATAAGCCGGTTGCCCGACTGATCCACAAACTTATTCCTCATCACTGTCTTGTAATCCTACAATCTGAAGATGAATTAATGTCTCACATTAGCTTATCTACAAAAACCATAAATAAAAATGACAACAGGTTTAGAGTAATTTCAGATGAATTGTTTTCCGTTTTGATCAACGATGAACAAACAGATTTTCTTGGAGCCTTTTCCTTTGCTAATGCAAATACCATCAATCTTAAATCATTTTACGAGTACTATTTGCAAGTAATCAAAAATTTTAACCTTATTGATTTGACTAAGGAGTTCAAAATAAGAACGTATGAAATGACAGAAGAATTACTAATCATCAATGAATCTGTTGAAAACTATAAATCGAAAATTAACCTCCAACAAAAACAACTTAAATCTGTCACTCAAATGAGTGAAAAAGTCAGGATAAATTCCGAAATTCACGACCTCAAACAAAAAATAAACGAACTAAAAGTTAAGATAGAACATGGAAAAGATTAATGAATTGACCTCAGAAAATATTGTTCAGCAGAATATTGAAAGATTAAAAGAAATCTTCCCTACGGCTTTTAGTGAAGGAAAATTGGTGGTTGAAGAATTACAGGCATTGGTTGGAGAATACATTCAAAAAGATAAAGAATATTACCAAATGACTTGGGCAGGCAAAACCGAAGCCCAAAGAGAAGCTAATAAAGTTTCTACCGGAACTTTGCGCCCGTCAAAAGATGAAAGTAAAGACTGGGACTCTACCGGAAATATTTTTATTGAAGGTGATAACTTGGAAGTTTTAAAACTTTTACAGAAGACTTATAATAGTAAGATAAAGATGATCTACATAGATCCGCCTTACAACACAGGAAAAGATTTTGTCTATGAGGATGACTTTTCTGATAATCTTAAAAATTACTTAGAGTTAACTGGACAGACAGATCAAACAGGAAAAAAACTAACAACTAACACAGATAACGATGGAAGATTTCATAGTAAATGGTTGACAAATATGTATCCTCGTTTAAAACTTGCTCGAAATTTACTGAGTGATAATGGAATTATTTTTATATCAATAGATGATCATGAACAAGGAAATTTAAAAAAAATTTGTAATGAAATTTTCGGAGAAGAGAATTTTATTTCTCAGTTGGTTTGGAAGAGCGGAGGAACATCCTCAGCTCACTTTACGAAGGAACATGAATATGTATTGTGCTATTCGAAAAATCTTGCAAGCTTATCATATTTTCAATATAATGGAATTTCCTCTGTTTCTGACAGGGCTATAAAAAAACCAAGCGTAAAAAATCCTATTTCAATAATTCATTTTCCAGCTGGAATTGATTTTGAATGTGAAGATAAAATTTTCCCAAACTTTTTCGGTGATAAAGAGCCTGTTAAAATTGTTAGTGGTATTTTTCAAGCAAAGAATAGAAAGCTGGCAAATGAAGTTTCTATTGAAGCGGCATGGTCAATGGCTGATATGATAAAGAATTGGTTAAATGGTCTTACGGTGATAGATCAAAAAGGGCAAATTGTAAAACGGTTTTTCTTTAAAAATAACGGTGTTTTACAATACGAAAAAGAAAAGGGAACAATTCATCCAAAAACTATAATCACTGATTACACGACAAAACAAGGAAGTAATTCAATTTTAAATCTTTTCGAAAATAATTATTTCGATTTTCCTAAACCTCCTGATTTGATTAAATATTTTTCATCGATTGTAACAAATGATAGTGATATTATTCTTGATTTTTTTGCAGGATCTGGGACTACAGCACATGCCGTCATGCAACTAAACGCAGAAGACGGAGGTAGTAGAAAGTGTATTTCGGTACAATTGCCAGAATTAACCGATGAAAAATCTGAAGCCTACAAAGCAGGATATAAAAACATTGCTGAAATTACAAAAGAACGTATCCGTAGAGCAGGAGAACTCATTACAAGAGAAAATAAAGATAAAGAGGGAATTGAAAATTTAGATACCGGTTTCCGTGTGTTTAAATTAGATTCTTCTAATATTCTCGCTTGGGATACATCGGTTGATGAATTTGAAGGACAATTAGATATGTTTGCAGAAAATAATGGAGACCACATTAAATCTAACAGAACAGAAGAAGATGTGTTGTTTGAGATTCTTTTAAAATACGGTTTAGAATTAACCTTACCTATCGAAGAAAAAGTGGTTGGAGACTGTAAAATCTACAATATCGGTTTTGGGTCAATGTATATTTGTTTGAGTGATCAGATCAAAGCAGATGTTGCCACAACCATTGGTGAATGGCATAAAGAATCTTCGGATTCCAACCCGTCAGTAATTTTTAAAGATTCTGGTTTTGCCAGTGATGCCGATAAAACCAATACAGTACAAACTTTGAGACAGGTGGGTATCGAAAATGTGAAATCTATTTAGAATGGAAAGTTTAAAAGAATTAATCTCCCAACTCAATTCTACCGATGAATGTCACAATATCGAAGCTAAAAGAGCTTCCGATATTGGTAAATCCATTATGGAAACGGTTTGTTCATTCAGCAATGAACCTAGCTTAGGTGGCGGATATATATTATTGGGTGTAGAAAAGGAAGATAATCAAAAAAGTCTTTTTCCTGAATATGTTGTTACCGGAATTCCTTTCGAAAAATTAGATGAAATCCAGACCAATCTTGCTTCACAATGTTCAGATATTTTTAATAAACCTATTCGCCCATCTGTAAAAGTTGAGCAGGTAGATGGTAAGAATGTGATCATTGTATTTGTAGATGAATTAGCCACAGAAAACAAACCGCTTTACATTAAAAGTAAAGGTTTACCACAAGGTGCATACCGAAGAGTGGGTTCTGCCGATGTAAAAGGTACCGAAGACGATATGAATATCTATTTTAGTACGACAGAATCATTTGACAGTACCGTTGTAAAAGATGCTGAATTAGAAGATATTTCTGAGGATAGTGTCGTGCTTTATCGGAAATTCAGAGCCGAAGTCAACTCTACCGCAGAAGAACTACAATATGATGATATGGAATTGCTAAGATCAATTCATGCCATCAAAAAGAAGAGCAAAGAATTTTTTGTTACTTATACCGGTTTATTAACTTTTGGAAGTCGTCCTGCATTAAGAAGACTTTTACCAATGGTTAGAGTAGATTATATCAGAGTTTCAACCAATGAGTGGGTTGAAGATGCCAATAACAGATTTACTTCTACTTTGGATATGAGAGGTTCGTTACTGGAAATGGTTCAGAGAATTATCCATACCATCGGTGACGATTTACCTAAAGGTTTTGAGCTGACCGATGAAAATATTCAAGCCAAAAATATAGGACTTCCATTAAGAGTTTTACGTGAGGCAGTTGTAAATGCCCTTATCCATAGATCTTACAAAGAAAATAGTCCTATCCAAATTATCCGTTACCCCAACAGAATCGAAATAATTAATCCCGGATTTTCATTGAAAACTGAGGAACAATTGGGTGAACCGGGTTCTGTAAACAGAAATCCGTATATCTCAGCCATTTTTCACGAGACCAATTTAGCAGAGACCAAAGGTTCGGGAATACGAACGATGAGACGTTTGATGGAAGGAGTTTCAATGATGCCACCAACATTCGAGAGTGATCGGGAAAATAATAAATTTACGGTAAGATTACTTTTACATCATTTATTAAATGAAAAAGACTTGGAATGGTTAAAGAACTTTGATTCTTATAATTTGACAGATAATCAAAAACGTATTTTAATTTTCATCAGAGAATTAGGTGCTGTTGACAATTCTTCGGCAAGACAGATCAATGGATCGGAATCCAAGACCACAAACAGTGATCTTAGAAAGCTTAGAGAACTAGAATTATTAGATACTAAGGGTAGAAATAGATACACTTATTACATTCCTACTAATGTTCTTAAATCTACTTATTCAGATATTAATGTTGATCTGGCTAGTACACCAGTTGAAGACCTTAGTGCACCAGTTAAAGATCTTAGTGCACTACCTAATAATCTTAGTACCCTAGCTATTAATCTTAGTACCCTAGCTAAAGATGATATAGATAAACTTTCTCTAATTAAGGATAGAATAGATAATCTACCCTCTCGAATAAATGATAAAGCGGTAATAAAAAATATCATTTTAGAACTATGTTCAATAAAAGAATTTAAGATGAATGAATTAACTGTTCTTCTAAACAAAAGTAAAAAATATATTTTACGAGACTTTGTTAATCCATTGCTTGAACAAAAAGAACTTGGATATAAATTCCCTGATATGATCACTCATCCTGATCAAGCTTATTTAACTTTAAACAAATAAAACTCGATAAGAGAAGAAGATGAAAATACAATTTGAAGGCAATCTCAATTATCAACAAGATGCCATAGAAGCCGTTGTTGATGTATTTAAAGGTCAGGAAAAATTACAGTCTAACTTCACCGTTTTAGCTCCCAAAGATCAAACCATCGACTACGATGCCGATTTGGGTTATGCCAACAAAATAAATCTTTTACCGAAACAAATCGTTGAAAACGTTCAAACCATTCAAATGAAAAATGGTTTGCGAATTTCTGATCCTAATAAAATTGATAGGAATGATCTTCAATTCTCAATTGAGATGGAAACCGGTACCGGAAAAACCTATGTTTTCACACGTTCTATAATGGAAATGAATCGTAAGTACGGTTTTAAAAAATTCATTATTGTTGTACCTTCTGTTTCGATTCGTGAAGGAATTAATAAATCTTTAGAATTAACAGATGATCATTTCAAGAAAGTATTTGAAAATACACCCTATAAATATTTTATTTATGACAGTTCCAACCTAAGTCAAGTTCGTGACTTTGCAACATCAGACCAGATTAGAATAATGGTCATTAATGTTCAAGCATTTTCACAGGATGTAGATACCGCAAAAGGATCTAAACGTATTATGTTGGAATATAATGACAAGTTAGGTGCAAAACCAATCAGTCTACTTCAAGATACCAACCCAATAGTAATTGTAGATGAACCTCAAAGTACGATGAGTTCAAAGTTACAGATTCAGTCTATCAAAAATTTGAATCCAATAGCTATTTATAGGTTTTCAGCGACTCATAAAGAGAAAATAAACCTCCTTTATAAATTTGATGCTATTGATGCTTATAACGACGGAAAAGTTAAGAAGATCGAGGTAGCATCAGTAACTGCAAAAGATGAAGTTAGCGATGGAGCTTTTATACAGGTCTTAGGCATATCCAATAAAAATGGGTTTAAAGTTAAACTGAATCTTGATATTAAAGGAAAAAATGGAAAAGTAACAAGATCATCTAAAGAAGTGAAGTTAGGTGATGACTTATATCAAATTACCAAGTTAGATCAATATTATGGATTTAATGTGAGTGAAATTAGTACAGAACCTGAGTTTATTGAATTTTCTAATGGACAGTTTTTACAATCCGGTCAAACATTAGGTGGTGTAAACGATAGCGATATCAAGAGAAAATTGATTGCTAAAACCATACAGGAACATCTCGACAAAGAAGTAAAACTGAACCCAAAAGGAATAAAAGTTCTGAGTTTATTTTTCATTGATAAGGTGGCTAGATATCGAGAATATGATGAAGAGGGTAATAAATTAAATGGTGAATATGCTCAAATTTTTGAAGAAGAGTATAATAGAATCATTCAGTCACCTAAGTATAAACTGTCTCTTTTTAAAGAAGTACAAGATTTAGAAGTCAATGTTTTGGATGTTCACAAAGGATATTTTTCTACCGATAAAAGATCGAAGAAGTCTAACTCAAAAGATAAATTTGAAGCATTTAAAGATACTTCCGGTTCCGTAAAAGCAGATGAAGACACTTATCATCTGATTATGACAGAAAAAGAAAAACTACTCAGTTTTGACTCACCGGTACGATTTATTTTCTCACACACTGCATTACGAGAAGGTTGGGATAATCCGAACGTTTTTCAAATTTGTTTACTAAAAGAAATGGGTGCCTCCGAAATAAGAAGAAGGCAGGAAATAGGTCGTGGATTGAGAATTTCTGTTGACCAAACCGGAAATCGAGTTTATGATGAAAACGTAAATATTTTAACAACGGTTGTCAATGAAAGTTTTAAAGATTTTGTGGAAGAATATCAAAAAGAACTTAATGAAGATACAGGGATAACGTTTGGTCATCTTGCTATAGAATCATTTAATACGGTAGTGACCTCCGTTGACGAAAATGATGAACCCGTTTATTTGGGACAGGAAACATCTTCTCAAATTTATCAAACTTTTATTGAATTAGGATATATTGACAAAAAAGGTAAGATTCAAGATACCTTAAAAATCCACTTAAAAGAGGAAACCGTTGACTTAGGTCAGGAATTTAGTGAAACTGTCTCAAAACAGATTTATAACATCTTAAAACAAGTTGCAGGTTCTTTAGAAATCAAAGACAATGATAAAAAAGTTGAAATTAATATCAACAAAGAAGTTTTTCTATCGGAAGACTTCAAAAAACTTTGGGATACTATAAAGTACAAAACAGTATATCAGGTCGAATTTGATTCTGAAAAATTAATTGAGAACTGCATTAAGACAATCAATAACAACGTGTTAAACCAACAGGCAAAAATAGAATTTGTAAAAGGTAAACTTGCTGTTGGAAAAGGTGGAATTGAAACAGATGGTGAATTGAAAACTTATGTTGAAAATTTGGAGGTTGAAGTAAGAAGTTTACCGGACATTATAACGTATCTCCAAAATGAAACTGATCTTACAAGAAAAACAATTGTGCTTATCCTAAAAGGATTAGAAGCAAGGGTTTTAAAGTATTTTAAGACCAATCCACAAGCTTTTATCGAAAAGTGTATCGATGTTATTAATATTCAAAAAAGATTATTTATTGTTGACGGTATTAAATACCAAAAAATTGGTGATCACGATTATTACGAGCAAAAAGAATTAGAAAAAACCGATGCAATTGGTTATCTGAGTAAATATATGGTTGAAGCCTCCAAATCAGCATTTGATTATACTTTATGTGACTCTGATGTTGAGTTAAATCTCGCTAGAGAATTTGAAAGTAGTGAAAATGTAAGTTTGTACACCAAGTTACCGGGTTGGTTCAAAATCCCAACACCATTAGGCAGTTACAATCCCGATTGGGCAATTTTATACAATAAAGGCGATGGAGAGAAACTTTATTTCGTAACAGAATCTAAAGGGACAATTTTTGATGAAGGATTGAAGCCAATTGAAACCGGAAAAATAAAATGTGGTAAAGAACATTTCAAAGCAATTGGTAGCAGGATGATTGTTGCACATACGATGGATGATATTTATAATCAAGTTTAAGATCAAAGTTTCATGAATGATAACTATGAATCCGAAATTTTTAGTAATTATCCTACAGATTATCTAAAACATTAGCAATATGTGTTTGATGAAATAAAAGAGTTTAAATTTAAATTTTGTACCATACAAGTCTAAAAGCAATTAAATAAAAATACATTCAATCTAATTTCTCTGTTATTGTCCACTGGATGCTTAAATAAATAAGTTTGAACGGTTTCTTTATAATCATCAGTTTTATTTTTGTAAAGCGGATGTATTGTTATATTAGCATTTATTTTAACTAAAATATCGGTAACATTTTTAGTGTTCTTATTGAAAAATATAAGAGCACAATTATCAGTTCTCCAGTTTAAATACCTATCAAAAAGTTGGTTCAAAGAGTCCAATATTTTAGATTGCCCTTTCCAAATTTTGCATTCTGCAATAAACAAGATATCACCACTAATATCCTGAATTAAAATATCAGTTTTTCCTTTTTTGTTAAAAGTTTCACCAGTAGAACTTAAATTATCGAAAGATGAGTTCAGCCCCGGTAATAATAAGTCTCGTAATTTCTCCTCGTCTAAATACTCATTGATACTCTCGTACTTTTCAAGATTGACTCCGAAAGAATATATTTTTTCAACAATTTTCGATATTAAATTCTTTTTGTTTTCCGTTTCGTTTTGTTTGATAAAATTTTCAGAACTGTATATATTGATGAGTTCTTTAGAATATTCTTTCTCATTAAACAACCACTTTTCAAGAATTTTTATATACTTTTTTTCATTCTTGCTATAATTCTCAAATAGTTTTCTTTGTTTAAGCAAATGCTCCTCGCTTATAATTTTGACAAGATTATCTTGAAAATGTTTATTATCATTTTCAAGAGAGATAGATTTAATTATTTGTTTAGTAATATTTAGTAAATCAACCACTAAATCTTCTAACAATTTTACAGTTAGCTTTGCCCTTTTTGTATATCTGTTGACTTTAACTTCTCCGGTTACATATAAATTTAATGGTAAAGATTTTGAAAATTTACTCTTGAAATCTGAGAAAATTTTAATGTCCGGTAATGTTTCAATCCATTTCTGAAATGCGATCTGTAAGATAAAAATATCTCTATCCTTAATTGGGACAATTGGTTTTTTCTGATTTTCGAAATAATTAATAAGTCTATTTACTTTACCAATTTCATCATTGTCAATCGCTTCGCCTTTTAGATGTGCTTGTAGATATGATGTAACTACTGATTGATACTCATACCCACCGATGTTAGGATGTCCAAAACTGTCAAAATTATATTCGAAATAATCTGTAATTATGCTATACCAATCGTCAGAATATAGATTTTCTACAACAAATTCATTTGTATAATATGCTTGTTTATTAACTTTTAACGGCACATGCTCATAATTCTTTTTATTAAACCACTCTTTAGTATTTAATTTGGAATGACGTTCGCAACAATTAGGAAATTTGTCAAACCATACTTGAATATTATCTTGAACTCTTTTATGAGACTCACAACACAGAGGAAAGTTCTCCGGTAATGGTGTTTGTTGAAAGTTACAATTGATTTCAAAACTATCCATTACAAAATCGTCAGCATCAAACTTCACTAAACCATTAGTATTAATTTGATCTTCTAAATAATTAATGTCATTGATATATAATTTTATTTGCGTGTCCATTTTGTTTTTTCTATGTTTTAAATCGCCTTACATTATCAAATATTGAAAATGGGTAATAGTAGCTAACGTTGCTAACCACTGTTAAATTAGTATTTTACGAATATGTTAATTAGTGAAATATGCACCCACCGTTGCACCCACCAACGTGATATTTAAAGAACAGTAAAGATATCACATAAAACATAAAAAATCCTTTATATCGTTGATATAAAGGATTTTTAAGTTTCAAAAGGTTTCGTAACCTTTCATCTCGGTGGAGTTGGAGGGATTCGAACCCTCGTCCAAACAAGCAATACATAAGATTTCTACATGCTTATTCTACCATTGATTTTCGACTGAAGGCAGAGGGCAGACACCCAACATCCAGCTTATCTTCTGAGGTTTTCGAGTTTCAGCCGAAGCGTCTGAAACCTTATTTCTACATTCCTATATCCCAGGATCAAACGCCGTAGAACGGAGCATTTGTGAGATATCTTGCTTCCTTACTATCTTCGGGAAAGCGCTTGAATCTTACTTTATTCGGATTAAGCTGCAAGAGCGAACTCTTCGTTGCCAGTTAAAGTTGTGTAGCAAGGGATTTAAGAGATCGCGCTACGGTTCTCTGCATGCTTACTTACCCATTGATCTTGCTGTCGAAACCAGTCAACCCCATGAATTAAGTAAGTGCAAAGATAAAGTTTTTTGTTTATATACCGTTCATAATATAGGCTGCTTTTTAGAATTATGCTGACGTAAGAAAGTTGGGCAATGTTTTCTTAGATGAAATAATGATTAATTAATTGATTTTCAGTGTTTAAAATAAATATTGCCTATGGGGTATTGGTGACTTATCCACATTGCAAAGTTTTTTTGTGGATAAGTTATTTGCTTTTTTTTAATTAAATCGGGGTTAAATTTTGAGGTTTAATAAAAAATGTCTAGTTTTGCAACCCAAAATGAGATGTAAAGTATGTTAATAATTCCAGTAAAAGATGGTGAATCCATCGACAGAGCATTAAAAAAATATAAAAGAAAATTTGATAAAACGGGTACAGTTCGTCAATTGAGATCTAGACAAGCGTTTATTAAGCCTTCTGTAACTTTAAGACAATCTAGACTAAAAGCCGCTTATAAACAAAGAGGGCTTAGCAAGGAAGAGCAGGCTTAAGAATTTTTCTTAACCACATAATAATTCACTTCTTAAATATTCTTATATTTGAGAGGTGAATTTTTGTTTTTACACCTTACGTAATGTTGAATAAATATTTAGAATATTTGCAGTTCGAAAAGAGGTATTCACCTCATACCGTTACAAGCTACAAAAAAGATCTTGAGGACTTTTCTTATTTCTACCTCAAAACAGAAGCTTCCGAAGATATTTCCCGGGCAGATAAAAAAGTGATCAGAAATTTTATCGTTGAACTAAGCGAAAATAATATTTCGAAGAGAAGCATCAATAGAAAACTATCATCACTGCGAAGTTTTTATTTATTTCTTTTAAAAATAGGGGAGATTAAAGTTTCTCCCACCGAAAGTATCTCTTCCCTTAAGTTTTATGCTGAAAAACAGATTCCTATCTCACAGGAAGAAATGCAGACGCTGAGTGACGATGTCCTGTCAGAGAACCATGATCTTCTTGAAAAATGCATTATTGAAGTATTATATCAGACCGGTATCCGGAAAGCCGAGCTTTGTGGCCTGATGTTTGAGTATGTTAATTTATACGGAAACGAGCTAAGAGTAATAGGAAAAGGAAATAAAGAACGCTTTATTCCTATATCCAAAGATCTCTCGGATCTGCTTAGAAGTTATCTTGAAGTAAGGAAACCTGAAAACGGGCATCAGGCATATTTTTTGGTCAATAAAAAGGGTAAAAAACTCTCAGAAAAATTTGTTTATGTGGTAGTTAATAAGTACCTTAGTCTTGTAACAACGAAAGAAAAAAAAAGTCCTCACATCCTTCGGCATAGCTTTGCTACGCACGTTTTGGATAATGGGGCGGAGATCTCCAAAGTAAAAAAAATATTAGGGCATTCCAGTCTTGCCAGTACTCAAGTCTATACGAATGCCAATATTGAACAATTGAAAAAAGTGTTTAATCAGGCTCACCCGCGAGCATCTAAAAAAGAAGAATTATGAAGATCACAGTTCAATCAATTGGTTTAACACCACACGAACCATTAGAATCACACATTGACAAAAAAGTAAGCAAATTGGAAACCTTCTATGATAAAATTCATGAGTGTAAGGTTTTCTTAAAAGTCGAAAATACCTCGGATCGAAGTAACAAAACTGCTGAACTTATTTTGGCCGTTCCGGGAGACGATATCGTAGTAAAAAAGACATCTGAAACTTTTGAAGAAAGTTTAGACCTTTGTGTTGATACAGCTAAAAAGCTACTAATCAAGAAAAAAGAGATGGCATAGAAAAAAAAGATAAAAAAAGTCATAAAAAAGTTTGAGAATTCAAAAAAACCGTTCTATATTTGCACTCGCAAAAAGGGAACAGCGTTCTTTTGAATTCTTTTTAATTATGCCTCCATAGCTCAGCTGGCCAGAGCACGTGATTTGTAATCTCGGGGTCGTGGGTTCGAATCCCTCTGGAGGCTCATTTAATATAAACTTTTGGGAAGATTCCAGAGTGGCTAAATGGGACTGACTGTAACTCAGTTGCTTCGGCTTCGCAGGTTCGAATCCTGCTCTTCCCACTATTTTATATTAAAAAAAAGTCTTGCAGGTTTCAAGAAGTTTTCTTAGATTTGCAAACCGTTACCAATGATTTTGGAAACAAAATTGCGGAAGTAGCTCAGTTGGTAGAGCGTCAGCCTTCCAAGCTGAATGTCGCGAGTTCGACCCTCGTCTTCCGCTCAAAAATCAGACTCAAAAAGAATGATTTTTTAAACAACTGAAAAGCTCAGAGTAGAATTTTCTCAAAAGCTTTCAGGCGTAAAATTAAAATTGCCTCCATAGCTCAGTTGGCTAGAGCAGCTGATTTGTAATCAGCAGGTCGTGGGTTCGAGTCCCTCTGGAGGCTCAATTTTAATATAAACTTTTGGGAAGATTCCAGAGTGGCTAAATGGGACTGACTGTAACTCAGTTGCTTCGGCTTCGCAGGTTCGAATCCTGCTCTTCCCACTATTTTATATTAAAAAAAGTCTTGCAGATTTAAAAGAATTTTTCTAGATTTGCAAAGCGTTTACCAATAGTTTTGGAAACAAAATTGCGGAAGTAGCTCAGTTGGTAGAGCGTCAGCCTTCCAAGCTGAATGTCGCGAGTTCGACCCTCGTCTTCCGCTCAAAAAAATCACGCTGATTGGTGTGATTTTTTTAGTTAGTGCCGACTTAGCTCAGCGGTAGAGTGCTTCCTTGGTAAGGAAGAGGTCACGGGTTCAAGTCCCGTAGTTGGCTCTCAAATTTCCCGAATTTTCTTCGGGATTTTTTTTTGCCTTTTTCCCGTAAGTATAAATCATAAAATTTTCGTTAAATTCGTATTAAATATATTTTTGATGAATATTCTTTTATTGGAAGACGACCTTATTCTCTCAGCAGAGCTCTGCAGGTTTTTAGAGTCAAACAGCTTTACCTGTGACAAAATCTATGATGGCGAAACCTTTCTTCGTCAAATTAAAAATAATACCTATGACCTGTATCTGTTAGATATTAATGTTCCTAAAATAAACGGACTTGATGTTTGTCAGACGATCCGTTCTTTCGATAAAAATACCCCCATCATTATTATTTCGGCTTACGGAGATATTTCAGATAAAAAAGACGCATTCACGAGACTTGCCGATGACTATCTGGTAAAACCTTTTCAGTTTGAAGAACTTTTGCTGAGAATGAATTCACTGTTGAGAAGAAAATCACCGTCCGACACTGCTGATCAGGATATCATCAGGGTAGATGACCTGATTATTAATAAAACAGAACAGAAAGTCTATAGAGCAGGCAATGAAATAGCGCTTACCCTGAAAGAATTTCAACTGCTGGTTTATCTTGCCGAAGCACAGGGAAGAACCGTTTCCAAACAGCAGATCACCGAGCACGTATGGGAACATAATTTCAATACCAATACCAATACCGTAGAAGTCTACATCAATTTTTTGAGAAAGAAGATTGATAAAGATTTTAAACTTAAACTGATTCATACCCGTTCCGGTTTCGGATACTACCTAAGTACACTGTAGATGTCTTTAAAAAGAAAGATAGCATTAACGATCAGCGTAGCCTTTTCCCTACTTTTTGCAATGGTGATGGCGGTGATCTATATGTCTTTTAATGATTTTAGAAGAGATGAATTCAAAGAAAGATTTAGACAGCGTCTCGAATTTACATCTCACTTCATTTCAAAGTCTAAAGATTTTGAAGAAGAAGCCCCTGTTTTTTTTAATGAAAACTCAGATAATATCCTTCTCAATGAAACCATCCTGATTTTTAACAGTGATAAAGAATTAATCTACAGCACCATCAAAGACCGCAATGTTACCTGGGATAGTGCCCTTCTCAAAGAGCTGGATGAAAGGAAGATTATATACACTGAGAAAACGGTTCCTGAAATATACGCCGCCCTTCGGAATATCAATGGCGAAAATTATTATATCCTCACCAGCGCTTTTGATACGAACGGAAAATCAAAACTGGAATACCTTAAGTACCTTCTGATTACTGCTTATGTCATGAGTACCCTTTTGATCGGCTTTTTCAGTTACTATTTTATGGGGCAGTTTCTGCGCCCTTTAGAAGATCTGAATACTGAAATTTCAGAGGTTACAGCCCATAAGCTGACCAAGCAGATTCCGGTCCAGGAGTCTAATGATGAGATCAATGTCCTGGCTAAATCTTTTAATACGATGATCGCGAGGCTGGATGATGTTTTTCAGTCCCAGAAAGATTTCACAGCAAGTGCCTCCCATGAAATCAGAACACCTATTACAAGAATGGCGTTTCAGCTTGAAAACCTGATCAAATTCGAAGAACATTCTCCGGAAACCCTGTCTTCTTTAAAACAGATTCAGCGTGATGTGTATCAGTTGTCTGATCTCACCAATTCTCTTTTACTGCTTACCAAATTCGACAAAGAGAATATTCAGAGCATTTATGAGGAAGTAAGGATTGATGAAGTGATATTTGAAGCTTTTGAAGCGGTAGAAAAAAGTTATCCTACTCTTAAGCTCGATTTCCTGATTTCTGAAGAGACCTCAGAAAACGGACTTTTGACCATAGGAGGGATTCATTCTCTTTTGGTAATTGTCTTTATCAATCTCTTTAAAAACGCGGCCGTATATTCTGACGATACTGAAGTGGATGTTTTAATCACGGAAAACAGCGATCAGCTCATAGTAGATGTAATGTCCCATGGAAATACAATCCCGGAAGAAGAGCAGGCAAAACTGTTTGAAGCTTTTATGAGAGGAAATAATTCTCAAAATATTTCAGGGTCTGGTCTCGGTCTGAGGATTGTCAAAAGGATCCTTGAATACCATGGTGCTATGATCATCTATTCTTCCCCAGAGGAAAATCTCAATAAATTCATTGTGATTTTTACTAAATAGTATTGATTGCCTGTTTTCTTTGTCATAATTTATACTACTCGCGTAAATACCAAACTATTTTTAAAAGTAGATTTAAGAATAACAGTATGCCGTGGTTAGTAATTGCCAATTTGATGTTAATTTTTAGTTAAACTTGGGATTGAATTTAACATAAAAAATCAACACTCGGGGATAAAAAACTGAGTAATAAACAAATTGAGACTTTCGGAAATCATTGTATTCATGGGAAATTTAATTTTTTTTTAAGGGTTCTTTAAGTTCGTTTTAATCGTATAAAAGCAATTTTGTATTTTAAAAATAAAATAATGAACAAAATTGCAGGGCTGTTGATTGCCATTTCCTCATTCATGGCAGGGCAGCAACAAATGTCGCTTTCAGACTGTGAAGAGGCATTTCAAAAAAACAATCTCCAGCTGCTTGCAGAGCAGTACAATATCAATATGGCTGATGCGGATATTCTGCAGGCTAAGATTTGGGAACTCCCCCAGTTGAGCGGGCAGATCAATGCCTACAATCCTGAAGGCAAAAAAGTTTTTGATATAGGAAGCGCTAAAGGAGCTCAGATTACCCAGCTTATCTATATGGGTGGAAAAAAGAAAAATGAAATTGCTTTCTCAAAATCAAATAAAGAACTTGCCCAGCTCCAGTTTTCCCAACTTCTGGTAGATCTTAGAACTCAGCTTCATGCTGCTTACTTCAATCTCTATTATGAGAAACTGAAACTTGATAATACAAATAAGCAGCTTGGCTACATGAATGATTTGCTCAGTGCTTATCGTGTCCAGTCTGCGAAAGGAAACGTCTCTCTGAAGGATGAAGTCAGACTACAGAGTTTAGTGATTCAGCTCAACAATGACAAACTTGGAATCAATAAAAATATCCTTGACTTTGAGCAGAACCTAAAAGTACTTACCGGAATATCGGATGATATAGAACCACAGCTTTCTGATGCCGATGCCAAGGAAATCCTCGCAGCTCAACCTTTCGGAGATGAAAATGAATTAAAGAAAAAAGCACTGGAAAATAATTCCGACTATCTCTATTTCCTAAAACTAATTGACAACAGTAAGCTGTATTCCCAGTGGCAGAAATCCCTTAATGTTCCGGATCTGAATGTTGGAGCCGGATGGGACCAGAATGGCGGAACCTTTAAAAATGAGGTCAATCTTATGTTGGGAATTCCTTTGCCATTATGGAAATCCAATCAGGGGAATGTGGAAAAAGCCAATTATGCGATTCAGCAAAATCAGAAAAATGCTGAGTACCAGAAACTGAACCTTGAAACGAAAGTTCAGGCCGCCTATAAAACCTGGAAAAGTCAATACGATCAGCTTGCAGAAATTAAAACCACAGACCTTAGCAATATGGAACTGGTTTACGACGGAATGTTGAAAAATTTCAGAAAAGGGAACGTCAATCTGATAGAGTTTACAGATTTCATGGATAGTTACCGCGAAACAGCCCTCCAGATCTACGATATGAAGAACGAGATCATGCAATCTGCAGAACAACTTAATCAACTCATACAAACGAAAATCTTCTATTAAGCAATGAAAAAATATATAATCCCTGTACTGATAGCCTTGTCTTTGTTGTCATGTGCAAAAAAAGAAGAAGAAAAAGCTCCACAGGCAAAAAAAGGTTTTGAATTGAGCAATACCATGCTGAACTCCATCTCTTTAGCCAAGGCTGAGAAAAAAAACATAGAAGATCAATATAGTTTTTATGGGAAAATTTCTGCAGACAAGAACAGCTATATTGATGTATACCCATTGGTAGGCGGAAATGTTTTAAGTGTAAACGCTGAACTTGGCGATTACGTGAAAAAAGGACAGGTACTGGCCACAATAAGAAGTACCGAATTGGCAGAAGTTCAAAAAGATGTAAGTGATGCAAAGACCGATATGGTGGTTGCTCAAAATAACCTGCGTGTTGCCAAAGAAATGTACGAAGGTAAGCTGAATACGGAAAGGGAAGTCCTTGAGGCCAAAAGCGTATTGCAGAAAGCCCAGGATCAGATGCAGAGAGCCACAGCAGTAAGTACAGTTTACAATGTGAAAAAAGGAAATATATACAGTGTGGTAGCCCCCATCAGCGGATATATTGTTCAGAAAAATATTAATAAAGATATGCAGCTGAGAAGTGACAGAAGTGAGAATATTTTTGATGTAGCCAACACGACAAACGTATGGGCGATCATGAACGTCAATGAAGCTGATATCGAAAAAATAAGCCTTGGAATGAAAGCACAGGTTTCCACCCTGTCTTATCCGGATAAAATTTTTGACGGAAGAATTGATAAAATATTCAAAATCATCGATCCGGAAACTAACTCCATGCAGGCAAGAGTCGTATTGGATAATGCCAATGGTCTTTTGATTCCGGAAAGTAAAGCCACCATTAAAGTATCAAGTTCTGAAAACAGTACGGCACTTACCGTACCTTCAAAAGCAGTGATTTTTGATGATAACAGAAGTTTTGTGGTAGTTTTCAAATCCAGAACAGATATAAAAATTAAAGAAATAAAAATATTAAAGCAGGTAGGGGATATCACCTACGTCGCAGGTGGATTGTCTGAAGGTGAAGAAGTGATTACCAACAATCAGCTGCTGATCTACCGCTCTCTGAACAGTTAACAGTTGTCTGCAATGAATTCAATGTATTGGGCTTTGTCGAGTAAAATGCATTTGCAAGCTTCATTTAGATGCCTCTGTAAATCCTGTTTTTCAGTTTTGGTGTTTGGAATTTTTATGATCAAATCCAATATTTCTTTCAACGGCTTTTTTAGGTCACCAATTTAATCTATCATGAATAAATTCATTAAAAATATAATTGCTTTCTCGCTAAAAAACAAAGCATTTACCTTTATCTGGGTAGCTATTTTGGCCATTGCTGGTTTTATAAGCTTCAAAAATATGCCTATTGAAGCTTTCCCTGATGTAACCAATACCCAGATTGTTATTATAACCCAATGGAATGGACGAAGTGCAGAAGAAGTAGAACGTTTTGTCACGACGCCCATCGAATTGGCCATGAGCCCGGTCCAGAAGAAAACAAGTGTGAGAAGTACCACGATGTTTGGTCTCTCTATCGTTAAAATTCTTTTCGACGACGGGGTGGATGATACTTTTGCCCGAAATCAGGTCAATAACCAATTAAGAACCGTAAACCTTCCTGATGAGGTGGATCCGGAAGTTCAGCCACCCTACGGGCCTACCGGGGAAATTTTCAGATATACGCTGGAAAGTAAAACAAAAGATTCAAGAGAACTGCTAACCCTGCAAAACTGGGTGATAGACCGTGCATTGAGAGGCGTTCCTGGCGTAGCAGACATCAATGTTTTTGGAGGACAGGATAAAGTATTTGAGTTAAGTATTGATCCCAGAGCTTTGGATAAATATAATCTGACTCCGCTTCAGGTGTATGATGCCGTTACCAAAAGTAATTTAAATGTAGGAGGGGATGTCATTGAAAAAAACGGTCAGGCTTATGTGGTAAGAGGAATAGGTCTTGTGAAATCTGTAGCAGACATTGGAAATATCACCATACAGAATGACAGTGGAAATCCTGTACTGGTAAGATATGTGGCAGACGTTCATGAAAGTTCCATGCCCAGAGTGGGGCAGGCCGGACTCAATAAACACGAAGATACCGTAGAAGGAATCGTGGTCATGAGAAAAGGAGAAAACCCGCGCGAAGTTCTCGTTGGGGTAAAAGCCAAGATTAAAGAACTCAATGAAAAAATCCTTCCGAAAGATGTCAAAATGGTCACATTCTATGACCGAGACAACCTCATGGACTTTACGACCCACACCGTAATGCATAACCTGATTGAAGGAATCATCCTCGTTACCGTAATCGTTTTGATTTTTATGGCTGACTGGAGAACGACCTTTATTGTTTCCATTATTATTCCTTTATCATTGTTGTTTGCATTCTTATGTTTAAAACTGGCCGGGATGAGTGCGAACCTCCTTTCTTTGGGGGCAGTAGATTTCGGGATTATCATTGACGGGGCAGTCGTCATGGTGGAAGGACTCTTTGTAATGCTCGACCATAAAGCCCTTAAATACGGAACAGAAAAGTTTAATAAACTGTCAAAAGGAGGCTGGATCAAACAGACCGGAACAGGCTTAGGGAAGGCCATCTTCTTTTCAAAATTAATTATTATCACCTCGCTGATCCCTATTTTCTCTTTCCAGAAAGTAGAAGGAAAGATGTTCTCACCATTGGCATTTACATTAGGATTTGCTTTGATAGGAGCATTGATTTTTACACTGACTTTAGTTCCTGTTTTGTCCCATATTCTACTCAATAAGAATGTGAGAGAAAAAAACAATCCATTTGTTAATTTCTGGGACAGAATAGTATTAAAAGGATTCAACTATACTTTTAAACATAAAAAGACGAGTTTAATTGTGGCCATATCGTTCATGGTGATCACTTTGTTCTCAGGGAAATTCTTGGGAACGGAATTCCTGCCGCAGCTGAATGAAGGTTCACTTTGGATCACCGCAGAAATGCCCATGAGTTCATCGTTAAAAGAATCTTTAAAGACAGCAGACCTCTTAAAGAAAGACATTATGAGTTTTTCTGAGGTGACCGATGTTTTGGCTCAAACCGGAAGAAGTAATGACGGAACAGACCCGAATGGATTTGGATTCGTACAGTTTGCCGTCAATCTTAAACCCAAAGATGAATGGAAACGTAAGATCAGCTATGAAGAATTGATCGAGGAGATAGATAAAAAACTCAGAAGCTACCAGGGAATCACTTTTAATTATTCACAGCCTATTTCAGATAACGTGGCAGAAGCAGTAGCCGGGTTTAAGGCAGAGAACGGAATTAAAATTTATGGTGATAATCTGGAAACCCTGGATAAACTGGCTGATGAGGTTTTAAAACAGATTAAAGATGTAGACGGGGTAAAAGATCCGGGAATCATTAAAAATATCGGTCAGCCGGAAGTAAGCGTAGTGCTGGACAGAGATAAAATGGCTGCTTACGGTGTGATGCCGGATGATGCACAATCTGTACTGGAAATGGCTTTTGGAGGAAAAACGGCTTCAGAGATGTTCGATGGCGAAAGGAAATTTCCGATCCGTCTCCGCTATTCCCAGGAATACAGAAAAGATGAAAACGATATTGCTGCTTTGATGGTACCTACACAGGACGGCGCAAAGATTCCGCTGAAAGAGATCAGTACCATTGTAAAAGATAACGGAGCAGCATTCATTTACAGAGATGATATTAAAAGATACATCGGCGTAAAATTCTCGATCCGTGACCGTGATTTAGGAAGTACCATAGCCGATGCGCAGAAAAAAGTGGCCAATGTGGACCTTCCTGATGGGTACTCCATCGGTTGGACAGGTCAGTTTGAAAATCAGCAGAGAGCTTCACACCGATTGGCGCAAGTGGTTCCAATCAGTATTTTGGGTATTTTCTTCCTATTATTCATCCTTTTTGGAAACATGAAAGATTCATTGCTGGTATTGGCCAATGTACCTTTTGCATTGATCGGGGGAATTATTGCCCTTCATATCACCAGAATGAACTTTGGAATTTCCGCCGGAGTTGGAATGATCGCCCTGCTCGGAATCTGTATACAGAACGGAGTAATCCTCATCACAGAGTTCCACCAGAATGTCAAAAACGGATTAAGTTTGGATAATGCCATATTAAACGGAGTAAAATCCAGAACGCGTCCTGTTATTATGACTGCACTGATGGCTTCAATTGGATTAATGCCTGCAGCGCTGTCTACAGGAATCGGTTCAGAATCCCAGAAACCTTTGGCGATCGTTATCATTGGAGGTTTAATGACCGCGACTGTATTAACCCTGCTGATCTTCCCGATTATATTCTGGATCTTCAACAGAACGAAGAAGTCCCAGCAGATTTAATATTTCTTCTATCTATAACAAGTGAAGCGCGGAAAACATTGTTTTCCGCGCTTCTTGGTATTGAAATAATAACTATGAGTCTTTTTAGAATCCTAATCCTACAGCAAAAGCTTTTACAGCATTAGGGTAATCAGCAACTGATGTAGCAGCTCCGTTGGTTGTATTGATCGAATACAGCTTTGTTGAGGTTCCTACCGTAGCCATTAAATAAGCTTTCTGGCTTACGCTTCCGATATCAAAACCGTTGGCATTCGTAATATTAACCCCTAAAGAACCTGTTTCAACTAAAGTTCCATTGTTAGGCGGATTTTGCTGATACAGTTTATCCGTATTATGGTCAATCACAAATAGAGTAGTAGCGGTTGTTCCCGCAAAATTATTGGTATAAGCCGCTGCGCTGATCATGGCGCCTGCAGGATTAATAGTAGTGTCTACAGCGGTAATCCCTCCGGTTACCGGATCTAAACGAAGATTTTGTCCTGTATTACTCACGACACGTATTTTATCAACAACCGGATTAAAATCAAATCCAAAATCTGTTCCTGCAAGTAAAGTAGCAAATGGTGAACTTCCTACTGCTGTTGCAGCCCCTGTTCCTAAATTAATCGTGTAAATTCTGCTTGAACTTCCCAATGCATACAATTGCCCGTTTAAAGGACGGAAATCTATTCCTAAAATATTTTCTCCGGTTTGTAATCCCGCCACTGCTTTAGAAACAGGCACCGGACTGTTCGGATTAAATATCTGAAGGTTATTTGAATTGTCAATAGCATAGGCTACTGCTTCAGTCGGAATTGCAAGATCAATAACAGCCTGTTGAAGAGATCCTATAAAAGTTGTTTTACCGCTGCTTAAATCTAAAACGTGCAGCTTATCACTTAAAGCAACCAATGCCGTACTGTTATCATATTTAATATCAAAAGCAGCCTGTCCTGAGAATGTTGCTCCAAGACTTCCTACCTCTACCAAAGTTCCGTTATTGGGAGGATCTTGTTTAAAAAGTTTTCCTGAAACAGGATCAATATCATATAAAACAGTAGATGAAGCTCCAGCTTTACTGTTGGTGTACGCTACTCCGGTAATGCTCGGTGTTCCTGTGCCTGTTATATTGGTATCAGTAGCTGCAACGGCACCTGTTTCAGGATGCAGTCTTAAATTTTGCCCTGAATTACTTACCAAACGGATTCTGTCCACCGTTGGATTAAAATCAATAGAAGCTATCGTTCCGGAAACGGCAGGAGTGAAAGCGGTAGAACTTACAACTCTTGCTGAGGCAGAAGATGTATTGATGATGTATAATTTACTGGCATTGGATAAAGCATACAGTTCACCTGTAGCAGGTCTGAAATCGATACTCATTAATTTTTCACCTGAAGGAATTCCGGTCACTGCTGTTTTCGCAGCAAATGTTTTGGGATTATTGGCATTAAAAGAAACAAGTTCGTTCATTGAAGTAAGGCCGTAAGCCATAAGATCAGGACCGGTGACAATGGGGTCCGGGGTCATCATTGGATCATCAGAATCATTGCACGAAAAAAAAGTGGTTACGGTCATCAGGACCAGAAAGAAATGTAATAGTGTTCTCATAATATTATTTTTAATGGTTTATATCATCTACGAGAAAACACATAAGACGGTTTTTATACCCTTAATTTTAATGATAAAAAAAATATTTTAGGGTTCTATCCTGTTAGTAATTAATCATATAGTTTACAAAATCAAATAAAAACGTTAGACATGATTTTTTTCAATCCGGAAATTTGTGTAAATTTGCAGTCTCAATACATTGAAATATAAGGTTTGTGCTTCTTTGATTTGAATATTGAAATTTTTTTCATGAAAAAGGTTTTGGTATTTAAAAAATCATTATATTTGCACACCGAAAAATTGAAAAATAATAAAATAAATAATTTTAAATCATGGCAAAGGAAACGTTTAATCGTAACAAACCACACTTGAACATTGGTACTATTGGTCACGTTGACCATGGTAAAACTACTCTTACAGCTGCAATTTCTGCTGTATTAGCTAGCAAAGGTCTTGCTGAGAAAAAAGACTTCTCTGCAATTGACTCTGCTCCAGAAGAAAAAGAAAGAGGTATTACTATCAATACTGCTCACATTGAATACGAAACTGAAAAAAGACACTATGCTCACGTTGACTGTCCAGGTCACGCGGATTATGTAAAGAACATGGTAACTGGTGCTGCTCAAATGGACGGAGCTATCGTAGTATGTGCTGCAACTGACGGTCCTATGCCTCAGACTAGAGAACATATCCTACTTTGCCGTCAGGTAAACGTACCAAGAATCGTTGTTTTCATGAACAAAGTTGACATGGTAGATGATGCTGAGTTATTAGAGCTTGTTGAAATGGAGCTTAGAGACTTACTATCTACTTACGATTTTGACGGAGACAACTCTCCAGTAATTCAAGGTTCTGCATTAGGTGCTCTTACAGCTGCTACTGCTGCTACTCCTGATACTGAAGATAAATGGTTCAAGTCTGTTGAGGAATTAATGGATGCAGTTGATAACTGGATCGAGCAACCACCAAGAGATACTGACAAGCCATTCTTGATGCCAATCGAAGACGTATTCTCTATTACAGGTAGAGGTACTGTTGCAACGGGTAGAATCGAAGCTGGTATTATCAATACAGGTGATCCTGTTGATATCATCGGTATGGGTGAAGAAAAATTAACTTCTACGATTACAGGAGTTGAGATGTTCAGAAAAATCCTTGACAGAGGTGAAGCTGGAGATAACGTAGGTCTATTGTTGAGAGGTATTGAAAAAACTGACATCAAGAGAGGTATGGTAATCGCTAAGAAAGATTCTGTTAAGCCACACAAAAAATTCAAAGCTTCTGTTTATATCCTTTCTAAGGAAGAAGGTGGACGTCACACTCCATTCCACAACAAGTACCGTCCTCAGTTCTACGTAAGAACTACTGACGTTACAGGTGAGATCTTCTTACCAGAAGGTGTAGAAATGGTAATGCCTGGTGATAACTTAGAGATCACTGTAGAATTGTTACAGCCAATCGCTCTTAACGTAGGTCTTAGATTTGCGATCAGAGAAGGAGGTAGAACAGTTGGTTCAGGTCAGGTAACTGAAATCTTAGACTAATCATCTTAAAATAAATAAAGCTTCCGGAAGGAAACTCTCGGAAGCTTTTTATCTACGGGCATCGTCCAATGGTAGGATACCGGTCTCCAAAACCGTTGATCAGGGTTCGAATCCTTGTGCCCGTGCAAATATTAATTATGAGTTCATTTGTTGATTTTTTAAAAGGTTCTTATAACGAATTCAGACATAAAGTTGAATGGCCAAAGTGGTCTGATCTTCAGTCTTCCACTATTGTAGTAACTATAGCTACAGTGATTTTGGCATTGTTTACCTTTGGAGTTGATGAATTGTTTTCAAAAGCAATCAGCAACATAATTGGAATGCTAATTAACGTGTTCAACTAAAAAAGTATTTTCCCATAATGAGCGAATTGAAATGGTATGTGCTGAAAGCAATCAGCGGACAGGAAAATAAAGTGAAAAACTATATTGAGACAGAAATCAAACGTCTAGGGTTTGAGCAGTACGTGACTCAGGTGGTTATTCCTATGGAAAAGGTTATTCAGATAAGAAACGGTAAAAAAGTTCCTAAAGAGAAACCTTACTATCCTGGATACTTAATGATCGAAGCTGATCTGATGGGTGAAATTCCTCACGCAATTAAGAACATTCCGGGAGTAATATCTTTCCTGAGTTTAACCAAAGGAGGAGATCCTGTTCCAATGAGAAAGTCTGAAGTAAACAGAATGTTGGGAAGAATGGATGAGTTATCAGAATTCGCAACTGACGTTGAGATTCCGTACATTGTAGGTGAAAACGTTAAAGTAATTGACGGACCTTTCAACGGATTCAACGGAACTGTTGAGAAGATTCTTGAAGACAAAAAGAAAATCGAAGTTTCTGTATTGATCTTCGGTAGAAAAACTCCAATGGAGCTTAGCTATATGCAAGTAGAAAAAGTATAATTGATACTTTTGAAATAATATATAAAGACCGCTTTTTAAAGCGGTCTTTTTTTGGTACCTGTAGTCATAGTTTCAAATTTTTTTAATGGGAGACTTCAGAGAATTAATTTATTGTGAGGTTCCTAAAAAAGGGACTTTATTTTAACTTAGTTTTCACCTATTTGTGATAATTTGTTCGTTTTTTGTGAAAATAAAGAATTATTTTTTGATTTATTTTCATATGGCATGTTTCTTGTAAACAAGTAAGCAATTAATCCTTAAAGCTTTATCCTATTTAATTTATTTAACGCATAGCAGATGTAGAGAAACATCATTGGCTATACAGAATTAGAAAGGTAAACAATGAACTAAGGAATTAGTAAATACAAACACAATACATAAGTCCAATGACTAAAATTATTTCGATGGTGCTTCTCGCAAGCGCTGTATCTTTGAACGCACAGGTGGGTATCAATACCTCCAAGCCTGAAAAAGACCTCTCAGTAAACGGAACAATGAAAACATCAGGAATGATTTTCAAAAGTCCGTTAGAAAAGTTAGGCGCAGATGAAAATTATACATTCGTTATCAAATCTCCGGCACCGGAAAATAAAATTACGGCCTACAATGATTCTTTTGTACCTAATTCACCGGCACCCATTAATCTGATTCAGTTTAAAATTACCTGTGATCCTTCAGATAAGGACTGGGTCAATCAGTTTGATACCAAAATCAACTCCAACAAATTTCTTGTGGTAATTTCCTCATTCGGATTTACACAGCCTGTAAGAACCTATTCTGCCGACTGGCTTACACCTGTTCCACAGATTTTTGCCTATTCATCCGGTGGAACATGGAAGCTGAAAGCCGACTACCAGGGATTTGCTCCGGATAATTCCTTTCCTACAGGAGAATGGACGCTCAACCTGCTGGTTTTTGACAAAGCTTATGCAAAAGAAATGAACAATACTCAGGATCTGGGAGCTTCCACTACGGGTGCAGCTGCTGCTCCATTAATTCAATAAAAAAGATTGACATCATGAAAAAAATCACCACATTATTCCTTGTGGCGGGTGCTTTATGTGCTGCAAACGCACAGGTGGGTATTAATACTGCTAATCCTCAGGGAACTTTAGATGTAGCGGGAGAAACATTGGTTGAATCTTACCTTGTAGATACCGTCAATTCACCCGCAACAGGAAATTATTTTCTTCTCACCCGCTCAAAAGATACTTCACCTGTCGGAAAAATCAAGATGCTGGATATTTCACTCCGTAATGTAGCCCCTGTGAATACCTATAATATTATTCTTAGAAATGTAAGCCAGGATGAAGTCGTTAATCTCAATACTGGCCTGGAAACCAGTAAATATGTAGTGGCCATTACGGGTGCTGTTTTTACAAGCGCTGTTTCAGCGGTAAATACTTCAACCACACCCAAATCCTTCGGAGCTTATTCTACGGAAGTAACTCAGGTGACGAACGGAGGGAAAAAGTATCACGCTATTAATTTAAGCTTTAAAGGAGTTGGTACGGTGTCTTCAGTGAACGGTACCTGGACTCTTACCCTTAATGTATTTGAAAAATCACTGGTGAAAGAATGGGGAACCTTTACCGGGTCTGTATCCGCTTCAGCTTCGCCGGTTTATTCAGGAGTTTCAACCAATACGCCTTTAGGGCTTCAATAAATGATGATCATGGAAAAAAGAATTTGCATTATAATGATACTATTTCTGGGAATGTTGGTAAACGCCCAGTCTGGAAGAGTTGGAATCAAAACCACTGATCCCAAAGAGACATTGGATGTTAACGGAAATACATACACCAATTCACTATATCTTAGAAATCCCGGAGAACCTACGATGACCGGAGGAAGTTTTTTGGCTACTTCTGAAAATTCGCTCCAGCTGTATGATCCTAAACTGGAAAGCAGCGGACTGTTCAATTATCTTAAGCTTTCTCTTACGGGAATATCCGGTGCGGGAATTACAGATTATGATACTAAAATAGATGCGGATAAGTTCTTGGTCGTAGTTCATAATTATTCATTTAAAATGAATGATGGTACTACCAATGTAGCTCTTGATTACGGCGATAACGGAACCAATGACAACAGACAGGGATCTCCTGATGTAACAGCATTTAAAAGTAAAGGGACTTGGCACATCAGAGCTAGGTTTACGGACAGTAAGCTTATTGCCCTTACATCTGCTAACCCTGGAAGAACCTATAATAATTTTACAATAGACCTCTATCTGATGGCCTATAAAAGACTTATCACTAAACAGAATATCGGCGATATTAATTCTGATCTCGGAGGTACGAATGGTTCAGCGAGTACGATCAACAAGCCGTCTGGTTTTAGCAGGAGAAATGAATTGCTTATATAAAAGAAGTTGTCTGGAGGCAGCTTCTTTTATATTTTCTTGAGTTATTTTTTGAATGAGAAATTTTCTGAAAAGTCGGTTATCTTTAAAGTGTGGGTCTCTTTTGGTGAATCATGAATGGGTAATTATTTCCTTGAGTATTTCTTTACAAAGAGCTTTCTCTTTATGGAGACAATTTCAATTTCTAAAATGTACTTCTCTCCGGAAATCTGATTTACACAAATGCCCTATATGAAGTAACAAAGCTGATAGCTGATAGCTGTCTTATTTTATGATGAACTTATTTGTAACCAGGAGAATAGAGGTTAGCCGTAAAAAATAGATTTCAAAATAAGAATGTAAACTTTGTCGATTTCCGTTTCCGGCAGACACAAATAAAAAAATATTGATAATTCTTTCTAAAAATCAACACATTCCATTGGCTAATTCAAAAATATTTCATAATTTTGCAGTCCGAAAAGTAGATTTACTGTATGTGAGTCGGTGATCTGCTGAATAAATAATGCTTCCAAACTCATTAATTATTCAAACTAAAAAAAAATAAAATGGCTAAGAAAGTCTTTAAAATGGTAAAGCTTCAGGTGAAAGGTGGCGCAGCTAACCCTTCTCCACCGGTAGGTCCAGCATTGGGTTCTGCAGGTGTGAACATCATGGAGTTTTGTAAGCAATTTAACGGAAGAACCCAAGATAAGCCAGGGCAAGTTTTACCTGTAGTAATTACAGTATACGAAGACAAATCTTTTGAATTCGTTATTAAAACTCCACCTGCAGCGATCCAGTTGATGGATGCGGCTAAAATCAAAGGAGGTTCCGGTGAACCAAACAGAAATAAAGTAGGGGCTGTATCTTGGGATCAGGTTAAAAAGATCGCTGAAGATAAAATGGCAGACCTTAACTGTTTTACAATAGACTCTGCTCTTTCTATGGTAGCTGGTACTGCTAGATCTATGGGATTAAAAGTAACAGGAACTAAACCAACTAACGCTTAAAACTTACTGAAATGGCAAAATTAACTAAAAAGCAAAAAGAAGCTTTAAGCAAAGTAGAAAAAGGTAGAATCTATAACCTTGAAGAAGGTGCAGCTCTTGTAAAAGAAGTAAACACTACAAAGTTTGATGCTTCTGTAGATATCGCTGTAAGATTGGGTGTAGATCCAAGAAAAGCAAACCAAATGGTAAGAGGTGTAGTATCTCTTCCTCACGGAACTGGTAAAGACGTTAAAGTTTTAGCGCTTGTTACACCAGATAAAGAAGCTGAAGCTAAAGAAGCTGGAGCTGATTATGTAGGTCTTGACGAATATTTACAAAAAATAAAAGAAGGTTGGACAGATGTTGACGTTATCGTTACTATGCCAGCTGTTATGGGTAAATTAGGTCCATTAGGTAGAGTATTAGGACCAAGAGGTCTAATGCCTAACCCTAAATCAGGAACTGTAACCATGGAAATTGGTAAAGCAGTAACTGAAGTGAAAGCAGGTAAAATTGATTTCAAAGTAGATAAATACGGGATCATCCACGCAGGTATTGGTAAAGTATCTTTCGATGCTGATAAAATCAAAGAAAATGCTCAGGAATTAATCTCGACATTGATCAAAATGAAACCAACTGCTGCTAAAGGTACTTATGTGAAGAGCATTTATTTGTCTTCTACAATGAGCCCAGGTATTGCAATTGATAGTAAATCTGTTAACTAATAATAATCCTTAAGACAATGACAAAAGACCAAAAAGTTGTAGCAATACAAGAGATCAAAGACTTGCTTCAGGATGCGAAAGTAGTTTACGTAGCAGATCTAGACGGTTTGAACGCTGCTAAATCTTCTGATTTCAGAAGACAGGCTTTCAAACAGAATATCAAAGTGAAAGTGGTAAAAAATACACTTTTACAAAAAGCAATGGAGCAAATGGAAGGAGTAGATTACTCTGAAATGTTTGAAACGTTCAAAGGAAATTCAGCATTGATGATTTCTGATACGGCAAACGCTCCTGCAAAATTAATTCAAGGGTTCAGAAAGAAAGAAGATAAGCCAGCTTTAAAGTCTGCTTACCTTCAGGAAACTTTCTACGTTGGAGACGAAAACTTATCTGCACTTGCTAACATCAAGTCTAGAGAAGAAATGATCGGAGAAATCATCGGATTACTTCAATCTCCAATTCAAAGAGTTGTTTCTGCTCTTCAAAACAAACCTGAAACAGTAGAAGCTAAAGCTGAAGAAGCTGCTGCACCTGCTGCGGAAGAAACTCCTGCTGAGGCGGCTCCAGAAGCTCCTGCTGCAGAAAGCACGGAAGAAACTCCAAGTGCTGAATAATTACTCTCAAAAAATTAAATAAATAATCAACAAAAACATTACAACAATGTCAGATTTAAAAAATTTAGCTGAAACGCTAGTAAACCTTACTGTAAAAGACGTAAACGAATTAGCTACTATCCTTAAGGATGAGTACGGAATTGAGCCAGCTGCTGCTGCTGTAGTAGTTGCTGCAGGTGGTGGAGAAGCTGCTGAAGAAAAGACTGAATTCGACGTAATTCTTAAGTCTGCAGGTGCATCTAAATTAGCTATCGTTAAATTGGTAAAAGATTTAACTGGTGCTGGTCTTAAAGAAGCTAAAGATATCGTAGACGGAGCTCCTGCTGCTATCAAACAAGGAATCTCCAAAGACGAAGCTGAAGCTCTTAAGAAGCAATTAGAAGAAGCTGGTGCTGAAGTAGAATTGAAATAATTCAATTTACTATAAAATAGGAAGCCCGGACAGTAATGTCCGGGCTTTTTTTGTGGGGATTCAATTATTAAAACTGAAATATTCGCTAATCGTATTCAAATATGCATGATGGATGTAATTTCATATTTGATTATAATTGTGAAATAATTAATAATCGGTACAATTTAATATTTATTATTTATAGAATAGCTTATTTTTATTAATTATTTTGCATTAGAATATTGTAATGTTTGAAAAATAACTATATTTGTATCGAAAAAAAACGCACAATTTGAAACAAAGTTACTTTATTTTCTACGGCTCTGCTGTAGCATATTGTATCAGTATGCTGGCTGCATTGCAGGTTGGGAATCTCAGCATTATATCTTCAGTGGTACAGAAGTCCACTGTTCAAAAATACCGTACGGATATCATAAATAGTTTCGAATACATCACAGCGAACTCTTCAGAAAACCCGCAATATGATCGACCTGGTACTAATCATTTTTTACCAGAAACAAGCACTAGTAGGGAATGGAACAAAGAAGTGTTCCGTTTAAAAAATAACTATTATTCTGGAACTGATTACAGTACATTCAATTACTTCGCTCTAATTCATTCTTCTCATAGCAGAATTCTCTCTTTTATTACATCAGATCAACTCCATATCAACCCTCCATCTATAGAAACAAGGACTGGTAAATACCAGAAATCCAATGTCCATTTGTCTGTAGATTCTAAAAGTACGAAAGGATTTAGCGACATCATTAAGTTTCCTGACAAATTATCTTAGGCAGACTCTCTAATAGGTATCCAATCCATTCGCTTTAACGAAAAACAACAATGTTCTCCTCTTTATGCGGGTGAAAGGATCTCTGTACTTATTAATAAAAAATAAACACACAAAAAAACAAAATTCACTAAAAATGAAAAACAGATTATTTACGATCGCAGCCATGGCTCTCTCTTTTGGGGCATACGCACAAGTAGGAATTAATACTAATCAGCCCCAGGCAAGCCTTGATGTGGTAGGTTTTCCTTTAAACACAAATAAATTGGATGGCATTATTGCACCCAGGATTTCAGTAAGTCAGTTGACTGCTAAAACCTATACTACTGCTCAAACCGGAGCTTTGGTTTACGTAACGGCTATCGATGCTGCTCCTGCTGTTCAGACGGTTAATGTTACTGCTTCCGGTTACTATTATTTTGACGGATCACTATGGCAGAAGCAGACAGGAACGGAATGGCAGGTTAAAGGAAATGCCGTTGGCGAAATTTCTACATCAGCAGAAACTTTAGGAGTTGCTCCGATTTCAGCTAATTATCTGGGACCTAAAGGATCTGCAGATCTTGTTATGATCAGTGCGAATAAAGTTCATGCAGTTCTTGATGCTGCAGGAGGACTCTCAGGCGGTGGTGAAAATGCTTCCAGCCTCTCATGGGGAAGTACGAATACGGTCAATAACACTTCAAATAATATAGCCCTTGGAAGAGGAAATACAGCGACGGCTTCAGCGGCTAATTTTCCCGGAATAGCGATAGGCTCAGGAAATACCGCTACAGCGGGGGGGAAAGTGTTTGGTACAGGAAATTCGGCAATATCATCCAACAATTTTGCTTTTGGAGGTTTTAATAGAACCGGAAACTCTGTAGCCGTTGCAGTAGGTTACTCAAATGATGCTTCAAATGGTGGCTTCGCATTCGGGGCCAACAATAATGTGACCTTAAATAATTTTGCTCTTGGAAGCAATAATACGGTAAGTGGGACAGGTTCTGTTGCCATTGGAATTAACGGTACCTCAGTGGCTGCCCAATCAACCTACGCCAATACTTCTCACGTATTTTCAGGACAAGGGAATGCAGGAACAGTGATTACGGATGTTGGGATCAATGTCACGCCTAGCTCAACCAATTATGCGGATCTTGAAATAAGTAAGGCTCTTCAGATAAAGGCTTCTGCTGCAAGACCAGCTTGTGATTCAAGTAATGCAGGATCAATACTTTATGAAGTGACTACTACATTGGGAGTAACCAGCGGTACTTTTATCGGTTGCAGACAGACTGGTAATGCTGTGTACGGATGGCAAAATCTATAATCAATAAACACAAACCTTAACAAAAAAAATAAAACAAAAAATGACAAAAAAATTATTCGAAAAATGGGCGTCAGTATTTCTGGTGTTGATCATCTCAGCATCAGCATTCGCACAAAAAGGCTATGAACCTATCCGTGGAATGGGGGTGGAAGCCAAACCTGTTAACAACTCAGGGATCTGTCTGGCTTGTTATAGCGGAAGCATGAATCCGGTGGTGGATGCGAATCTTGATAACAGCGTAAGCATGGGTAATTTTGCTTCCCTGTTGAGTGGAAATGGTATTTCAGTAAAAAATACAAATACCACTTATCCGGCAGGATATATCACGGGATTTAATGTAGACCTTGGAACAAGTTTTATTACAGTAGATCTGTTAAGTTCATTACGAATCAGTACCTACAAAAATGGTGTGCTTCAGGAAACCACGACAAGCAGTACATTATTGTCTGTACCGGCATTTGGAGGGAGTAAAAACAGAATTTTCCTGCATTTAAAAACAACAAAAGAATTTAATGAAGTAAGACTCTATCAGACCAACGTACTGTCTTTGTTCAGTGCAATGAATGTATATTATGCATTCGCGTTTGATCCAGCCAAAGTTCCTGTTGACCAGAATAATATCTGTGATGATATTATTGCTGGAAGTGGGGTAGACGGTAATGTATCCGGAAGCAGCAGTTTTATTGCTCCGCTTTCTTTTGTTCAGAATAGAGAAAGAATCGGAGATGGTGATAAAAATTCCTACGGGTCTATTGTATTGCCTGCAGGTCTTCTTGGATCTTATTCAGTGGGGGTTTTAGATAAAAATCAGGTATATCCTGCAGGAAACAAAGCAGGTTTTGTCATCTCTCCTGATGATGAAGGAAAACTTATAAGTGCAGAATTCCTGAAAAATATCACAGTAGAAACTTATTTATATGGCCAGCTGCAGGATTCCAGAACGTTATTAGATGGAGGAGGATTGATCAATATCAAAGTATTAGGTTTTGGTTCAGGAAAACAGAAGGTTACCCTTACCTCTTCCAAGCCTTTTAACGAAGTACGTTTAAAAGTGACGCAGACTTTAGGGATTAATTTAGGATCTTTAAAAGTGTATTATGCATTTGAGGAGCCTGCATCTTGTGACTGTAACGATAAAATTCAGACAAGTGGTTCTGCGATTGCCGGTAATCTGGTAACGGGAACCAACTGGACTTCCGGTCCTGGATTTCTTGGTCTTATTTTGGCGAAAATGACCAACCCTTCTGCTATTGTGGATACCAATACTTCTAATTATGCTACAGCAACGATTCCTGCAGCGTCATTTCTGAGTATTTTCTCTTCCTATGCAACGGTGGATACCAATACTATGCTTCCAGCCAATACATACGCCGGATTTACATTGGAAAAAGCGGCCAATTTGATCGGGGTAAGTGTTCTTGAAAATATTAGGGTGACTCTTTATAACAATAATACTCAAACAGATGTTTTCACAAGTACAGGAAGCCTGATTAGTGGAAACTTCTTCACAACAGATTCAAACAAATTTTATGTCGGAGGTAAGGCGACAAAACCTTTTAACCGTATTAAAATAACTTTCTACAGCGGTACAGGAATTCGTATTCCTCAGAATTATTACATCTATAATGCATTTGCCAGCAGAGATGATGATAATGATGGGATTCCAAACTGTTTTGACCAATGTTCAAACGGTAATGACAGTATCGATATGAATGGAAACGGTATTCCTGATTGTGCAGAAGGATGTACAGCAGTGAATGATAAATCCCCTTCATTAGATACTGATGCAGATGGTATTAAAGATGCTTGTGATCTTGATTCTGATAACGATGGAATTCCGGATGCTCTTGAAGATCTTGATCAGAACGGGAAATTTGAAGATGATGATACAGAAGGAGTTTTTGGTCCTGTACAGGTATTGGGAGACGGGATTTCCAGCTACCTGGATTTAGATTCTGATAATGATGGTATTTTAGATTTATTTGAATCGGGTATTCCTGCATCTGTAATCAGTCAGATTGATACAGACCGTAACGGTATTATAGATAGTAATGTTGCCGTAGGAAATAATGGTATTGCCGATATCCTGGAAACTTCTCCGGATTCAGGAATATTGAAATATCCTCTTAAAAATACAGATGGTGATGATAAACCTGATTTTATTGATTTAAATTCAAATGGAGCTGATTATGATCTTTATGCTATTGGTAAAGATAATCTAGATGACTTCGGGGCAGGATTTATTTCCAGAATTAATGATCTTGATAAAGATGGTATTCAGGCGGTAGTAGATACAGACCTTGTCAGAAGAGGAGCACCGAATTCTCCACTATCCCCTTATATCTCTCTGTTGAAAATCGGTCAGGCATCAGCAAAAGCAATTACTGATTCTGATATTACTGAAAAGGCTAATGATATCAAAGTATATCCTAATCCTGTAAAATCAGGTGAAAACCTTAATGTGAAGTCTGAAGAAACCGGTATTTACAGTGTGTTCTCTGCTCAGGGGCAGCTGATCAGATCTGACAAATTCTCAGGCAATACTGAAATCAGTACAGCTTCACTGCCGGCAGGTGTTTACATTGTGAAAATAGAAACCAGAACAACCGTAAAATCTTATAAGATTGTTGTAAAATAATTTCTCAGATACGATAAAAGCAATGGCCGCCCTTAAAAGCGGCCATTTTTATATTTAATTCGTTTAACGATCTCAAAATGAGAGGTTTTATTTGTGTATATGCAGAAATTTTTGTAATTTTGTCCCTCTTTTGGCGCGAATAATTGTACATAAACCTGTAAAATATTGTAAATCAGCTCTTTCATGCAAATAGTGAAAGGGGTTTCGTGTGTATAGGTATAGCGGCTATTCTGCCTCAAAAGTTAATAAGAATATTTTGCATTACGCTGTGAAAAGATATACCAGCGTTGCAGTTAGGAATCAGATTCTAAGAATAAAGAAAAAAGATTAAAGACTATTTCTAATAGCGCCAAACATTTGAAGTCTTTTATTTTTTCTTGATTTTCTTTCTTCTGCTCCTGATATTTTTTAATGAATCAAAATATTTTTTAACCCTTTCTTAAAAGTTTTATGAGTAAAACAACAGCAACTACAAGGGGGAATCAGAGAATTAACTTCTCATCAGCAAAAGGAAAAATTATCACTCCTGACTTCCTGGACATCCAGTTAGAGTCTTTCAGAGATTTTTTCCAGCTTGATACCCTTCCAGAAGACAGAACAGACGAAGGTTTATACAGAACCTTCCAGGAAAACTTCCCAATTACCGATTCTAGAAATCAGTTTGTATTGGAATTCCTTGATTATCTGGTAGATTCTCCACGTTATTCAATTAACGAGTGTGTGGAAAGAGGATTGACGTATTCAGTTCCTCTTAAAGCAAGACTTAAATTGTATTGTACAGACCCTGAGCACGAGGATTTCCAAACAGTGGTTCAGGATGTGTATTTAGGCCCGGTTCCTTATATGACGCCTAGTGGATCTTTCATCATCAATGGTGCTGAGAGAGTTATTGTTACGCAGCTTCACCGTTCGCCTGGTGTATTCTTCGGACAAACTTACCACGCTAACGGAACTAAACTATACTATTCAAGAATTATTCCTTTCAAAGGATCTTGGATGGAATTTACAACCGATATCAACAGCGTAATGTACGCGTATATCGACCGTAAGAAAAAGTTACCATTAACTACCCTGTTAAGAGCTATCGGTTATGAATCTGATAAGGATATCCTTCAGATCTTCGACCTTGCTGAAGAAGTGAAAGTTTCTAAAGCTGCCCTTAAGAAAGTAGAAGGAAGAACATTGGCTGCGAGAGTATTGAACACTTGGTTCGAAGATTTCGTAGACGAAGATACAGGTGAAGTAGTTTCTATTGAAAGAAATGAAATCATCCTGGACAGAGAAACTATTCTTGAAAAAGAACATTTAGATCTTATTCTTGATGCTGGCGTGAAATCTATCCTGATTCACAAAGAAAACAGCAATGAATTCTCTATCATCCAGAATACATTACAGAAAGACCCTACGAACTCTGAAAAAGAAGCAGTAGAGTACATCTACCGTCAGTTAAGAAATGCAGATCCACCCGATGAGGAAACGGCAAGAGGAATCATTGAAAAATTATTCTTCTCTGAACAAAGATATTCACTTGGTGAAGTAGGACGTTACAGACTAAACAAAAAGTTAGGTCTAAATATCCCTACAACCACTGAGGTTCTTACAAAAGAAGATATCATTGCTATCGTAAGACACTTGATCGAATTGGTAAACTCTAAAGCAGAGGTTGATGATATTGACCACTTATCAAACAGAAGAATCAAGACTGTTGGAGAGCAATTGGCAGGACAGTTCGGTGTAGGTCTTTCAAGAATTGCCAGAACAATCAAGGAAAGAATGAACGTTAGAGATAACGAGATATTTACTCCACTTGACCTGGTAAATGCTAAGACATTAACATCTGTAATTAACTCGTTCTTTGGTACCAACCAGCTTTCTCAGTTCATGGACCAAACCAACCCATTATCAGAAATCACGCACAAGCGTAGACTTTCTGCACTAGGGCCTGGTGGTTTATCTAGAGAAAGAGCAGGTTTCGAGGTTCGTGACGTTCACCATACCCACTACGGAAGAATTTGTCCGATTGAAACTCCGGAAGGACCAAACATCGGTTTGATTTCATCTCTGGGGATCTATGCTAAAATTAACAGCTTAGGTTTCATCGAAACTCCATACAGAAAAGTAGAAAACAGCACAGTAAACCTTAATGCTGATCCTATTTATCTGAATGCAGAAGATGAAGAAGATAAAGTAATTGCTCAGGCGAACGTTGAATTGACGGATGGCGGAGAATTCTTAACAGACAGAATTATTGCAAGACTGGATGGTGACTATCCGGTAGTGGAGCCTTCTCAGGTTAACCTTATCGACGTTGCACCAAACCAGATCTCTGGTATCTCAGCTTCATTGATTCCATTCCTGGAACATGATGATGCGAACCGTGCATTGATGGGATCCAACATGATGCGTCAGGCCGTTCCTCTATTGAAGCCACAGGCTCCAATCGTGGGTACAGGTCTGGAACAGCAGGTGGCTAAAGATTCAAGAATCTTGATCAATGCTGAAGGGAGAGGAACTGTTGAGTATGTAGATGCTGATCAGATTACCATTAAATATGAAAGAAGCGATGACGAAGATTTAGTACAATTCGAGTCCGCTACGAAAACATATAAATTAACCAAGTTCAGAAAAACCAACCAGAGTACAACCATTACCCTTAGACCAAACGTAAGAGTAGGTGAAACAGTGGAAAAAGGACAGGTACTTTGTGATGGTTATGCTACCGAAAACGGAGAATTAGCGCTTGGTAGAAACTTAGTAGTAGCCTTCATGCCTTGGAAAGGATACAACTTTGAGGATGCAATCGTAATCAACGAAAAAGTGGTACGTGAAGACTGGTTTACTTCAATCCACGTAGACGAGTACTCTCTTGAAGTTCGTGATACCAAATTAGGTATGGAAGAACTGACAGCAGATATTCCAAACGTTTCTGAAGAAGCGACTAAAGATCTTGACGAGAACGGGATGATCAGAATTGGTGCTGAAGTGAAGCCTGGAGATATTATGATCGGTAAGATCACTCCAAAAGGTGAATCTGACCCAACTCCTGAAGAAAAACTTCTTAGAGCAATCTTTGGTGACAAAGCCGGTGATGTTAAGGATGCTTCATTAAAAGCAGACTCTTCATTAAGAGGTGTTGTGATCAACAAAAAATTGTTCTCCAGAAATATTAAAGACAAAAAGAAGAGAACTGAAGAAAAACTTAAACTTGAAGAAATTGAAAACACTTACAAGGCTAAGTTTGATGAGTTAAGAAACACTTTAATTGAAAAATTAAATACACTGGTAGGTGGTAAAACTTCTCAGGGAGTTACCAACGACCTTGATGAGGAAATCATTGGTAAAGGTGTGAAATTCACTCATAAATTATTGACTTCAGTTGAAGATTACGTTAACGTAAGCGGTGCAGACTGGACAGTAGATAACGATAAGAATGAATTGGTTAAACAATTAATTCACAACTATAAAATCAAGTTCAATGATATTCAGGGAGTTAAAAACCGTGAGAAATTCGCAATTTCTATCGGAGATGAGCTTCCGGCTGGTATCATGAAGTTGGCTAAAGTATATATCGCTAAGAAACGTAAGTTGAATGTAGGAGATAAAATGGCAGGACGTCACGGTAACAAAGGTATCGTTTCAAGAATCGTTCGTGAAGAAGATATGCCATTCCTTGAAGACGGAACACCGGTAGATATCGTATTGAATCCACTAGGGGTACCTTCTCGTATGAACATCGGTCAGATTTATGAAACAGTTCTTGGATGGGCTGGTCAGAAATTAGGAATGACGTTCGCTACACCAATTTTTGATGGGGCAACTCTTGATCAGATTACCGAGTATACAGAGAAAGCAGGTCTTCCTAAATTCGGTAACACTCACCTTTATGATGGAGGTACCGGAGAAAGATTTACGCAGCCGGCTACAGTAGGTATTATCTACATGCTGAAACTGGGACACATGGTTGATGACAAGATGCATGCACGTTCTATCGGTCCTTACTCATTGATTACTCAGCAGCCGTTAGGAGGTAAAGCTCAGTTCGGTGGTCAGAGATTTGGAGAGATGGAGGTTTGGGCTCTTGAAGCATTTGGAGCTTCTAACATCTTGAGAGAAATCTTAACGGTGAAGTCTGATGACGTGATTGGTAGAGCAAAAACTTATGAAGCCATTGCAAAAGGTGAATCAATGCCTGAACCAGGTATTCCGGAATCATTCAATGTATTACTTCACGAGTTACAAGGACTTGGACTTGATGTAAGATTGGAGGAGTAATTAAAAGATTTAATTAGTAAAAAATTAAAGCATTAATTAACTCTGAGATGATAAGAGCGAAAGTATTTTAAATCTTTCAATCTTTTAATCTTTTAATCAAAAATTAAATTATGTCAAATAAAAATAAATCAAGTAGATTTAATAAAATAACCATCGGTTTAGCTTCACCGGAATCGATTCTTCAGGAATCAAGAGGGGAAGTACTTAAGCCGGAAACTATTAACTACAGAACGCACAAACCTGAAAGAGACGGGTTGTTCTGTGAAAAGATCTTTGGTCCTGTAAAGGATTACGAATGTGCTTGTGGTAAATACAAGAGAATTCGTTACAAAGGGATCGTTTGTGACCGTTGTGGGGTAGAAGTTACAGAGAAAAAAGTAAGAAGAGAGAGAATCGGACACATCAACCTTGTTGTGCCTATCGCTCACATCTGGTATTTCCGTTCTTTACCAAACAAAATCGGTTACCTTTTAGGAATTCCTTCTAAGAAATTAGACATGATCATCTACTACGAAAGATATGTAGTGATTCAGCAAGGTATTGCTAAAAAATTAGACGGTTCTGATTTCGATAACATGGAGTTCCTTACAGAAGAAGAGTACCTTGACATCATGGACACTCTTCCTGTGGAAAACCAGTATCTTGATGATTCTGATCCCAACAAATTCATCGCCAGAATGGGGGCTGAAGCGGTTGAAGATCTTCTGAAAAGGATCAATCTTGATGCATTGTCTTTCGACTTGAGACACAAAGCTCACAACGAAGGTTCCAAGCAAAGAAGAACTGAAGCTCTTAAAAGATTGAACGTTGTAGAAGCATTAAGAGGTGCTAATACAAGAATGATCAACAGACCGGAGTGGATGATTATGCGTGTACTTCCTGTGATACCACCAGAACTAAGACCATTGGTTCCATTGGATGGAGGACGTTTCGCAACTTCTGACTTAAATGACCTTTACAGAAGAGTTATTATCAGAAACAACCGTCTGAAAAGACTATTGGAGATCAAAGCTCCGGAAGTAATCTTGAGAAACGAGAAGCGTATGCTTCAGGAATCAGTAGATTCATTATTCGATAATACAAGAAAATCTTCTGCTGTAAAATCTGAATCAAACAGACCATTGAAATCACTTTCTGATTCATTGAAAGGTAAACAAGGTCGTTTCCGTCAGAACTTACTAGGGAAAAGGGTTGACTACTCTGCGCGTTCCGTAATTGTTGTAGGTCCAAACTTACAGCTTCACGAATGTGGTATTCCTAAAGATATGGCAGCAGAACTTTACAAACCGTTTATCATCAGAAAACTGATTGAAAGAGGAATTGTAAAAACTGTGAAATCTGCAAAGAGAATCATCGACAGAAAAGAGCCTGTAGTATATGATATCCTTGAAAACGTGATGAAAGGTCACCCTGTTCTACTGAACAGAGCACCTACCCTTCACAGACTGGGTATTCAGGCATTCCAGCCTAAGATGATCGAAGGAAAAGCAATTCAGCTTCACCCGTTGGTAACAACAGCATTCAACGCCGATTTCGATGGTGACCAGATGGCGGTACACTTACCATTAGGTCCTGAAGCGATCCTTGAAGCTCAGTTATTGATGCTTGGTTCTCAAAACATCTTGAACCCGGCAAACGGTTCTCCAATTACGGTACCTTCTCAGGACATGGTTCTTGGTCTTTATTTCATGACCAAAGAATTGAGCTCTACAGAAGATATGAAAGTGAAAGGGGAAGGCCTTGCATTCTATTCTCCTGAAGAAGCGGAAATCGCTTATGCAGAAGGAAGAGTTTCTCTGAATGCTAAAGTAAGATGTAGACTACCTGTTAAAGAAGATGGTGAAATCAAAACAAAATTGATCGAAACTTCTTTAGGTAGAATTCTATTCAACCAAATTGTACCAAAACAATCAGGATACGTTAATGAACTATTGACGAAGAAATCACTGAGAAACATTATTGGTAGAGTTTTAGCTGATACGGATTTCCCTACAACAGTGAAGTTCCTGGATGCAATGAAAGACTTAGGGTATTCAAATGCATTCAAAGGAGGTCTTTCATTCTCACTAGGTGACATCGTTGTTCCTGTTGAGAAGAAGAAAATGATTGCTCAGTCCATTGAAACAGTAGACGAAATTAGAGCCAACTATAACATGGGTCTGATTACCGATACAGAACGTTATAACCAGGTAATCGACGTTTGGACCAACACCAACGCCGGATTAACTGAAATGATCATGGGTAGAATGAAAACCGATCAAGGTGGATTCAACTCTGTATATATGATGCTTGATTCTGGTGCGAGGGGTTCTAAAGAACAGATCCGTCAGTTATCAGGGATGAGAGGTTTGATGGCAAAACCGCAGAAAGCTGGTTCTACCGGTGCGGAAATTATCGAAAACCCGATTCTTGCGAACTTTAAGGAAGGTCTTTCGATCCTTGAGTACTTTATCTCTACTCACGGTGCACGTAAAGGTCTTGCAGATACCGCTCTTAAAACAGCCGATGCTGGTTACCTTACAAGAAGACTGGTAGACGTGGCTCAGGACGTTATCGTTACTGAGGACGACTGTGGTACCCTAAGAGGTACTGAAGTAACTGCCCTTAAGAAAAATGACGAGATCGTTGAAAAGATCTCTGAAAGAATCTTAGGTAGAGTTTCTCTTCATAACATCTATGATCCTGAATCAGACGAGTTAATCGCTGAAGCAGATCAGGTAATTAATGAAGTACTAGCCAAGAGAATCGAAGCGGCAGGATTAGAGTTTGTTGAGGTTCGTTCTCCACTTACTTGTGAAACTAAAAAAGGAATCTGTGCTAAATGTTATGGTAGAAACCTGGCAACCGGTAAGATGATCCACATGGGTGAAGCAGTAGGGGTTATTGGAGCACAGTCAATTGGGGAACCAGGTACTCAGCTTACGTTGAGAACTTTCCACCAAGGGGGGGTATCCACGAACGTTTCAGAAAATCCATCTATTGTTGCAAGAAGAGACGGTATCGTAGAATTGGACGAAGTAAGAACCATTACTTCTGAAGATGAAAACGGTAATACTGCAGAAGTAGTAGTTTCACGTACAACAGAATTTAGATTGGTTACCGATAACGAACAAAGAACACCAATGATGATTGCCAACGTACCTTACGGTTCTCAGTTGGTAGTGAAGTCTGGTGATAAAGTGAAGAAAGGTGATCTGATTGCAAAATGGGATCCGTACAACGCGGTAATTATTGCTGAAACTGCTGGTAAAGTAGAATACGAGGATATCATCCAGGGTATTTCATTCCAGCTTGAAATAGATGAACAAACAGGATTTGAAGAGAAAGTAATCTCTGAATCCAGAAATAAGAAAGCCGTACCTACCTTGAAGGTGGTAGATTCTAAAGGAGTTGAACAGAAAGGGTACAACTTACCGGTAGGAGCCCACTTAATGGTAAACGATGGTGAAAAAATTAAGGCTGGTAAAGTCTTGATCAAGATCCCAAGAAAATCTGCAAAAGCAGGGGATATCACCGGAGGTCTTCCGAGAGTTACCGAATTATTCGAAGCGAGAAACCCTTCAAACCCAGCGGTTGTTACTGAAATCGACGGGGTAGTTTCTTACGGAAAAATCAAGAGAGGTAACCGTGAACTTATTGTTGAGGCTAAAACTGGTGAAAGAAAGATTTATCTGGTAAAACTTTCCAACCAGATTCTTGTTCAGGAGAATGACTTCGTAAGAGCAGGTTCTCCACTTTCTGACGGTTCTATTACACCGGACGATATCTTAAGAATTAAAGGTCCAACTGCAGTTCAGGAATATCTTGTTAATGAAATTCAGGAAGTTTACCGTCTTCAGGGGGTAAAAATCGACGATAAGCACTTCGAAATCATCGTAAGACAGATGATGACAAAAGTATCTATCGTAGATGGAGGTGATACTCAGTTCCTTGAAGGAGCATTAGAGCATAAATTCGACTTCCTGGAAGAAAACAACAGAGTATTCGGACTTAAAGTTGTTACTGACGCTGGTGATTCTAAAGAATTCAAGCCAGGTCAGATGATTACGGCAAGAGAATTAAGAGACGAAAACTCTAAATTGAAGCGTGAAGATCAGGCTTTAGTTGAAGTAAGAGAAGCTTTACCTGCTACAGCAACGCCTGTACTTCAGGGGATTACAAGAGCAGCTCTTCAGACTAAATCATTCATGTCTGCAGCATCATTCCAGGAAACAACCAAAGTTCTGAACGAAGCAGCAGTAGCTGGTAAAGTAGACTTCTTAAGTGGTCTTAAAGAAAATGTAATTGTAGGGCACAGAATCCCTGCAGGTACAGGTCTTAAAGAGTATCAGAATGTAATTGTAGGTTCTAAGAAAGAATTCGAAGACCTTAACTAAAATTAATGATTTGAAATTTGAGGTTTGGATTTATTTTTATATTTTCACCATCTCAAATTTCGAATTTTAAAAACATATTTTATAACAATGGACAACAATCAAAATCCACAAGACGGAAACATCAACATCGAATTGAACGAAATGGTAGCTGCTGGGGTATATGCTAACTTAGCATTGGTAAACCACTCTCCATCTGAGTTCGTAGTAGATTTCATCCAGTTAATGCCGGGTGTTCAACAAGCTAAAGTAAGATCAAGAATCATTCTTGCTCCACTTCACGCTAAAAGAGTATTATCTGCTCTTCAACAGAACATTGCTAACTATGAGCAGCAGTTCGGAGAAATCAAAGAAGTTGAGCCTTTCGTATTAGGAGGAAACAACGTACAAGCATAAGATTTTTCTTACAATACATAAGAATGCCCCGGTTTTGCCGGGGCATTTTTTATTTCATCCCCAATTTTAACTTATCTATTCTATCATTCCAAAAAAACGAAAGGGAAAATGAATCATCATCGCAAAAATATATATCATCTTGTTTTATTGAATATTTTAAAGGTAAAATATTAATTTATATTTAAAATATTCTGATGAATGAATCAATTGTTGAATTTTTAACAGTGATAATGAAAGAATATTATTTTTATAACATTTGAATACTTCAATTTTATATATTTGTTTTGAAAATGACATGGCAGATATGATTAATAATCAATTTATTCTTGAGAAATTCAGTTTCTTGGGTGAGGACTTCTTAAATGAGATGCATGCAAATGCAGTTATCACCGATATAAAAGCAAAAACAGAAATTATCAGGGAAGGACAGAAAAATAAGTATGTTCCTTTTTTGATCAAAGGTTCAATCAAGGTGTTTACCCTTAATGATGGAAGAGAATTGATCTATTATTATATAAAGCCTAATGACAGCTGTCTGATGACCTTCTCCTCTATTTTTACAGATTATACAAGCAGAGTATATGCTGTTGCCGAAGAAGAGTCTGAAGTGATCCTGATTCCTGTTTCCGTTATCCATGAATGGCTGATCCGATTTCCGGAAATCAACAAAGTATTTTATCATGAATATGACAAACGCTTTTCAGATGTCATGAATATGGTCAATGATGCCGTCTTCCACAGACTTGATAAAAGAGTTCTGAACTACATCAAACAACAGATTTCAGCGACAGGAAACAATCCACTGAAGATTACACACCGCGAGATCGCCAGTAATTTGGGGACTTCAAGAGAAGTCGTAAGCAGAGTTTTGAAGAAAATAGAAAATGAAGGTGAAATTTTGCAGACCAAAGAAGGGATTAAAATCCCTGTAAATGAAAATGTTAGATCAGTCTAATATATGATGTTTTAATGATTTTATCTTTATTATTGATAAAAACAATTTATTCGGTGACTTTTATCACATACTTTTGACTTCATAACTCGATAAGTTTGTCATATCATAATTTAATTCAAATTGTATATGACAAAAGCTCTCTTATTTTTGTCGGTATTGGCTTCAGGTCTTGTCTCAGCACAGGAAGACCTGCTCAAAGATATTGACACACTCAAAACAACGACAGAAATTTCTCAGCCGGCCTTTAAAGCGCTGCAAATTGTCACCGGACAGTCCACAAAGCTTTCTGCTAAAAATGAATGGTATATTGTGGTAGCCCACCGTTTCGGAGATATAAGCACCGGATTCAAAAACTTTTTCGGTCTTGATGACGCTTCCACCAAACTGGGAGTCATCTATGGCCTTACAGATGCCGTATCAGTGAGCCTTTCCCGGGAAACGAATATGAAAACATTCGAGGGCGCGGTCAAGTATAAACTGGTAAAGCAAACTGAAAATTTTCCGGCAGACATTGTGGGCTACAATGTCATGGCATTAAATACAGATCTTGACAAGGACAACTATCCTTATCTTAAATTCGGTGACCGGCTGGCCTATCTTACCCAGGCTTTAATTTCAAGAAGATTCAATGATAAGTTTTCGTTACAGCTGAGTCCTTCTTTCATCCATAAAAATTTGTATGATCCGGCGCTTGAAGATAAAAATCAATTTCTGGCCGGATTAGGCGGCCGCTATAAAATTTCCAAAAGAATTTCTATCAACGCAGAATATTTTGTGAATTTTGATAATCACAGTTTCTATAAAAATCCTTTGTCCTTAGGGATGGATATAGAAACCGGGGGACATGTGTTTCAGCTTTTATTCTCCAATTCCCAGATCAATTCAGATATCGGCTATCTCTCCAATGCAGTAGGGAAGTGGGGAAAAGGACAGATATTCTTTGGGTTTAACCTTTACAGAGTTTTTTAAAATGAAGAAGATACTATACATATTGTCATCAGCTGCGCTATTTACCGCTTGTGACAGCAGGACCTATGAGGAAATTTCTGATAATACTCCCATTACAACGCCTGTAAGATACAATGCTGAGGTGAAAGCTATTGTGGATAACAGTTGCATCAACTGTCATTCTGCCGGAAGTTTTAAGCCCTTAGCTACCTACACAGACGTGAAGAATAACATAGACGGAATTATCGACAGAATCCAGAGGCCCAATGGAGATCCGGGCAAAATGCCACAGGGCGGTTCCTTATCTCAGACCCAAATCAATACTTTCATCAAGTGGAAAGCCGATGGTCTTACTGAAAATTAAAAAATATTGGATATGAAAAGATTAATAGTAATGAGCGCTGTGCTGTTTTTTACAGGCGTAGTGTCAGCGCAGAAATACAGCTCAAAAACAGGAAGTGTAACCTTCGAGGCATCTCTGCCGCTATTCGAAGATGTGTATGCAAAGGATGATAACAATATTGTTGTTCTGAATGCGGACAACGGAGAAATAGCATCCGTTTCGGCGGTGAAAAACTTTCATTTTAAAACCAAATTAATGGAAGAACATTTCAATGAAAGCTATGCTGAAACAGCAAAATACCCTAAGACTACCTTTAAAGGAAAAATCGTCAATTTTGATAAAACAAAACTTACCGCTTCCCCACAGAAATATAATGTTCAGGGAACTCTGAATTTTCATGGAGTAGATAAAGCTGTGTCTTCTGCAGCAACTATTTATGCCAAGGATGGGAAGGTCTATATGCAGGGAGGATTTGTGGCGAGACCTGCAGATCACAATGTAACGATCCCCAAAATGGTAAGCAAAAAGGTGGCTGAAAATGTCAATGTGCAGTACAACTATGTAATGGCAAAACCATGAGAAACATCATTATTATCCTAAGTATTTTCCTTGGTTTTTCTGCTATCTCAGCTCAGGAAAAAGTAAAATCAATATTTGAAATTGCCAGAACAGGAACAGTAGATGAAGTGAAAAATCTTATGAAACAGGATCCGGATATTATCAATACAACCAATGAAAGCGGTTTTTCGCCTCTTATCCTCGCATGCTACAGAGGAAATACTGAAGTCGCTAAATTTTTGATAGATCATGTGAAAGACATTAATTATAAAAGCCAGGAAGGAACCGCTCTGGCAGGACTTTCTGTAAAATATAATAAGGATCTGACTGCTTATTTATTAAGTAAAAATGCCGATCCTAATATTGCGGATGCTACCGGATCTACGCCTCTCTTCTGGGCGGTAAAGTTCGGAAACAAAGAGCTCATAGAATTGCTGCTTAAATACAAAGCAGATCAATCCAAAAAAGATTCAATGGGAATGACGCCTTTTGAATATGCATTACAGACCAATAACAAAGAAATCATCAACCTCTTAAAAAATTAAAATGAAAAAAGTTTTACTAGTACTTAGTGTAGCCCTTGCCAATCTCGTATGGGCACAGTTTTCGACGGGAACGGTCAGTTTATCGGCCGGTATGACTATAAAGATGAATACCAATCCTACTACAGTCACCATGACGCTTACCGGACCGGATACATCCTATTTGGGAATAGGTTTTGGAGGTAATGGGATAACCGGAGGAATGGTAACAGGAGTCGACGGATTTATTTATAATTCAAACTCGACATCCAATACCAATATTGATTATACGTTTGCAGGAATTGGACAACCGCCTAATGCAGATGCTTCACAGGATTGGACGATTACCTCAAATACGACGAGTGGAGGAATCCGAACCCTTGTGGCCACAAGATCCCTTGCAGGAGGAACCGGAGATACTGTTTTTACAAATAATACCAACTCTATCAATATTTTCTTTGCTAAAGGATCCTCTACAGCTTTGGCTTATCATGGGGGAGGAACCTCCAATAGAGGATATGCCGTTTTAACAAGAGCAGTACTGGGTACAAGCGAGGCTGTTGCTGAAAGTAAGAAAGTAATTCTATATCCCAATCCGGCTACAGACAGGGTACAATTTAAAAATGCAGATAAAATCAAATCTGTAGATGTTTATGAATCGACGGGAAGAAAAGTTAAATCTGTGGAACTCACTGGAGACGCGATCCCTGTTTCCGATTTGAAACCGGGAAGCTACTATCTTGAGATTACTTTAAAAGATGGCAGTCTGACGTATGAAAAACTGATTAAAGAATAATAAACAATCTGAAACGAAAAATCTCTTACACTGTAAGAGATTTTTTTGTAATAAATTGAGAAATAACTTTATTTTTTCAGAAGATCAACTATTTCTTCAACGCTATGCAAATAATTTCTTCCATTTCGCAATCGTATTTCTGCTGATTCTGAATTGGTTGGCCACCTGTTGATTGTTAAGCTTATTTATTTTCTGATATTCCATTATTTTTTTGATACTTACTTCATCATAAGATCTTAATTTCTGATTAAAAGCCATAATATCCTTTTCCTGATGATTAAAGATCAAATTATTAAAGGAAATAAGTTCAAGAGAATTTTTGATTTCTTTGTCAAGCATAGGAATGAGTTCTTTTTTTCTGTCTGGAAATTTTCTGTTGATAAGGTCAAGATAAATTCTATTATAATCAGGAGGATTCATTTCTTTTTTTTACATTACTATATTTAATTGGTATCAGTATGTTTTGCAATCCACTTATATAAAGTAGTCTTTGGTATCCTGTATTCGGTAATGATTTCCTGTCGTGTCTTTTGTCCCGTATTGATAAGTTCCAACATGAAATCTATAATTTCTTTGGTATAGATATGTTTTCTAAAGGCTGGTAAATGATGACTTGTTTTTTTGTCAGAAGCCGTTGCATCCTTTTTTGTAGGAGATGAATACAAAATAAGGTGTTGGGAGTACAATCTGAAAAAATCATATTCCAATAATTTACACCATCTTAATAATTGATGACTGTCTATACTTTCTGATTGGTACATAGATTCTATTTCCTCATCGGTAACATTTAAAAAATTACTAATTCTATCTAACGGTATTTGTAAATCCTCGACTCTTGCCTGAAGGTATTTTCCGATATGGATATGCTTGAAATTTTCTTTGTTATTCTGCTTCATAGAGATTATATTAATTAATAGTTAAGTGAAATTGTATTGATGATGCTACCCTGTAAAAATGAATGAAACTATAATTATTGAGGAAATCTGTTATTCTGAATTTCATCATAGCATTCAATATATTTTGGATTTTCAGTACCCATGATTCTGTCCCAAAACCTAAAATACAATCCATAATTTCCGTGGAACTTACTGTGGTGAAGATTATGATAGACGGAAGTATTCAGAATACCAAATAAAAATGAGGTTCTGAACCATTGAGGAGCAATTTCGTATCCCAGATGTCCGTAAACATTAATGATAAAGGAAAATAACAAAAATGTGTAAATAGCAAAAGGATGAAGCGGAATGATAAATAATAAGAGAGGGAGAATCAGGCCTTCACCCACCGCTTCAAGAATATGAAAGGAATACGATGCAAAAGGAGTAGGATTATTGGACTGGTGGTGGACAAGATGAATATGTCTGAATAATTTTTTATGATGCAGTAGGCGGTGCAACCAGTAAAAATAGGTGTCGTGAATGAACATTCCAATAGGGATACTTGCTATAAGCCAAAGAATAGAGTAATCTGAAATGGTGGTATATAGTAGAGTATGCCTGACAAGTGGGGTGTTGAGAATTAATACAATAATAAAGGTCATGATGACAGAAGATAGTAAAGAATAATAAATTTCTCTTTTGATATCTTTCTTTGAAATAATTCTTTCCTGTATTTTGGCGGAGGCCAGTGATTTTTTGTAGAGAATATAGCATATCACATAAAAGGTACCCGATATAAGGATATACTTAAGCATATCCATCATACTAAAACTGAAAAGATTTTCTAGTAAGGCCATAATTTGTGTTCTTCGTTATAAAAATTGTGATCTCTAATTCATATATGAGTTGATTATTAGTTTTTTAATGAAAGGTAAATACCCTTCCGAATCTTTTTGTGTCTATGAAAATTGCTTAAATTGTATAAGAGACAGAAGGGTATTTTATATAGGAATTTATGTTTTGCTTCAAATTAAAGAAGCCAGACATCATAAACTGGCTTCAGTATTAATTTTTGATTAGAAGACGATTCATGATGTTTAAAAGCGATATTCAGTCTTCCATTCTATTTTATTTTACAAACCATTGTACATAGCGACCTTCACCACCATTAAATGAGTGAGGTGTTCTATAGATAACATTCAAACCTCCATTACATTCTACGACACCCTGATAATCATCCCCTATACCTGTAGTTCCATTAAGAGTGGGTCTGCATTTACCGATATGATGGTTAAATGTACTGTCAGAATAAGGTCCCCAAATATCATCTAAGCCAACTAAATTACTTGATGTAGTGCTTCCGTTTGTATTGGTATACGTGAAAGCATAATTTGGAGGATTGCTTTGATGACTAATCACTTTCGCGTTACCAATGTTATAGGTCTCTGCATAGTTCCAGGATTGTCCGTCAAAAGTCACATAGTTTCCGCTGGTTACTCCGGTAGTATTATAATTTTTACCAAATAGTTTTGATGTTATTTTTACCTGTGTTGAAGTCCATACATTACCTATAAAATCATTGCTTCCAGCTGTAGATAAATCAAATACAGCGTAGTTGTTTTTTGCCCACGCATCACCATTAGTATTCAGATTGACTGCATCTTCTACAATACGTACTCTGTATAGGTTACCTGTAGTATTACTTCTTACCTGTTGTCTCACTACAAGGGGCAGTAAAAAGTTTCTGTAGGTAACAATACCGCTGGCACCTACTGCTGCTGTATAATTTTTGTTACCATTCCAGTTTAAATTTTGGTTATTTCTCAAGTCATTATCGTTGTCTGTCAATAAAGCCTTTTCAGAGTAGGATTGTATTAAGGTATAGCCACCGTTGGTCATGTCACAATAAGTTTTTACGACATCACTTCCGGATCCTTTAATGAAATATTCGCCGTCAGTTCTCTTCCCATCATTATATATTTCAAGGCATCTATTGGCAGGATTGGCAAAAGTACCTAGATTGGTTTCAAAAGTTACAGAAAATGTACATGTCTGAGGATTAGCTCCATTGGTAGTAAATGTATACGTATAAGTACCAGCGCTTGTTGGGGTTCCTACACCATGCAGGGTAATATTGGTGCTGCTTGGATTTATAGATTCTGTAGTCGTAAAATTGACACCGTTGTTGGTAGAAGAATTAATACTTACCGTACCTGAAGTGTCTACATTAGAAAGAGTAATAGTAACCGTATTATCATCATATACCAATTGCACGCCTTTATTATAAGTACCATTGACTACAGCGCCGTTGCAATTAATACCATAACTTACCTGCGAGCCTAAAACGCTTACTGTTTTAGTGGTACATGCAGTATCGGTTAATCCATCATATACAAACGAAAGGGTATTGGTTTGAGGACCTGTACTTGGTGCACCGGAACCATCTAAAGTAATGGTAAAAGTACCTGTGTTGGGAAAGACCCCGGACTTCTCGAAATAATATCCGTTAGTGGTTTTTGCAACAATATTATAAGTCCCTGCCTTTGTCACTGTAATAGGCATCGTTATATAATTGCTTGTGTTCAAAGATGTTCCCTGTGTGTAGGTACCGAACACCTTAATGTTTGTACAGTCTGTTGTGTATACCGCTTTCTGATAGGTACCACATAAACTTAACCATGCTGTATTCGTTGACTGGTAATAGTTGTAACATTTTTCATCGGTGTTGTATATCGTTAGACCATCCTCTGTGGATGCTGCACCAATAGCATCTCTCTCTACAGTGGTCAAACGGGGAATTAGTACTCCCGTATTATTGTTTTTGGAAATAACATCCAGTGCAGATTTAGGATTAGGTGAGGTGGTATTAATACCAACTTGACTGAAAATTCTTGCAGAAAAGCATAGCAGCAAGAACAGATAGAATGTTTTATTTTTCATCTTAATAGGGTTTATTTATTTTATTGAGAGCAACTTTACCCTCTTCTTTTCTTGTCTTTATATATTGAATTTTTTTTTGGGGGGAGGTCTGATACTGAAAGCCTTATTTTTGCTGTTCTCAATGAGAATATGATTATAGATGGAAGGCAGTAGTTTTACTAAAAAGTATAATTGGGAAACTACAGTCTTACGAATTGTAAAATAAGGTGAGTGATGTTTTGGTAATGATATATAATGATATTTTTCATGGGTACTAACTCGTATTTTTTTATCAGACCCATGAGTAGTAATTATATGATCATAATAGTTTATATTTTTAGTTTGTGTTTTTTCTTTAGTCTTGGTGGCAATTGTTTTCTTTTGCGCTGAAAATTTAGAATTTGATTTGATGATTTTCTTTATTATAACGGGAAATTTTGCATTGTAAATAAATTTTCTTGCATAAACGCTGGTTTCTTCGTAAATAAAAATTTTTATTGATTCTGTTTTTTTTTGTCTATTCTTATGATGCCTTGAATCATTCTTCTCCCGGGCATTACCAAAAAGAAATATCAGCAATGCCATGCTGATTAATATTTCTCTAAAGCTACCTGGTATATTCAATGTTTGAGGGATTAGTGAATTACTTGTTTTTTCGTTCTACAAAATTACATACCTTAGCAAATCAAAATCATTGTACATGAGTTGATTTTCAATATAAACTTAAAGTGTTTATATTTTTGTTAACCAAATATTTATGTCAGTGATAATTGAAAAATAATTACTTGATAGATTAAAAAATGAGGGATCTCTTTCTGAATGAAATCGAAAATCTAAAAAAAAAATTTATTCATCTGTACATCATTATTATGTGCAGTATACTTGTATTATATATTGTTATTTTTCAATTTTTCATTTATAATCCTACCATAGTTATCTATCTTACTGCAGGATTATTTCTTCTTTCTTATACTTATATTCTGATCAGAGGAAAATACAAAGCAGATCACATAATTCATGGATATATGATTATGGCTCCATTGTATAATTTTTATATTATGCTTACTTTTTGGAGTAATTCTATTGGTAATGTGGTTTCTTTGTTTCCGCTTCCTTTAGTTGCCTATATTTTTTTTCAAAAAAGGGAGACTATTCTTTATTCCATTTATTTAATTCTCAATATTCTTGTTTGCTTTTTAGTGTATGAATATTTTGATCTTCAATTTCCAAGATACTCCCGGACGGAAGTGGTTGCCTCCGATGTATTTCTTTTTGGTTTTAATCTTCTTGTCATCATATTGTTACTGATCTACAGCAATAAAATAAATAAGCTCAAGGTTCTGATTGATATTGAAGATGAAAAATTGATTAATGCCAACGAGGAAGATGTCAAAATACCTGTTCTGCAAAAAACAGTTGAAACCCCTATGATTAATGAAGAGGCTGCGGAAAAATTGTTTGAACAGCTGGAAGTGATGATGAGGAATGATAAACTATTTAAAAAGGCCAATCTGAATATATCCATGTTAAGCACCTCTTTGGATATCAACTATAATTATCTTTCCAAAATAATCCGTTCTAAAGGGTACCTGAATTTTAGCAATTACCTAAATGTACACAGGATTAACTATGTGAAAAAGCTTATTGATGAAAGCAATCTGCAGAAAGTAACCTTAATGTATATTTACACTGAAGCCGGATTTTCCAATCAGGCTACTTTCAACAGGGTGTTTAAGCAGATAGAAGGCATTACTCCCAGCGAATATATTAACACATCAGACCAGATAGGGAAAGGAACGAAGGGCTAATAATAAACAAAATGTAGAGTTTGGTTTATAAAAATTCTAAACTCGTTTTAATAATTTTTTAACCCACTAAACTTTCATCTGAGGTTTTGAGAGCCTAACTTTGCTAAAAATTTTTATAATGAAGCGAGGACTGCATTTTTTACTGCTTATTTTTTCTTTAACAATTTTTGCGCAGAAATCACCGGTCGATACTGCTCAGGTTGTGGTTGCTAATCGTTATAACAGTGTTGATGCGCAGACAAAACCTTATGTAATCATGATCTCTACAGACGGCTTCCGTTATGATTATGCTAAAAAATACAATGCTGAAAATCTTTTAAAGCTCTCCGGAGAAGGTGTTCAGGCTAAAGCAATGATTCCCAGTTATCCAAGCATCACTTTTCCCAACCACTGGAGTTTGATTACCGGTCTTTATCCGTCACATCATGGATTGATTGATAATTTCTTCTACGATTACAAAAGAAAAGAATTCTATGCCATGAGCGATAGAAAGAATGCGGAAGACGGAAGCTGGTATGGCGGCGTTCCTCTTTGGGGATTAGCCGAAAAGCAGGGAATGATTTCAGCCTCCCTGATGTGGGTAGGTTCTGCAAGTGATGCCGGAGGAAAAAGACCGACTTACTATTACCCTTACCATGAGAAATTCACTCCTTCCGAAAAAGTCAATAAAGTCATTGACTGGCTGAAATTACCGATGGATAAAAGACCTCACTTTATTTCATTGTACTTTCCCGAAGTGGACGGAAGCGGACATCACTTCGGTCCGGAAGCCAGGGAAACGGAAGATGCCGTTCATTTAGTAGATAACGCTATTGGTGAACTGGTTCAGAAAGTCAATAGTTTAGGATTGAAAAACGTCAACTTTGTTTTTGTGTCTGATCACGGAATGATCAAAGTAGACGGAGGAGCTCCTCTAGATATACCTGCAATACTTTTTGATAAAGACCGGTTCGATTTTTATAATTCCCAGACCTTATTAAGAGTGGTTGTCAAGAATCCTGCAGAAGTAAAATCCGTTTATAAAGAACTTAAAGCCGGAAAAACAGATGATTATGAAGTTTATTTAGATAAAAGACTTCCTGGATATTTGCATTTCGGGACCAAAGATGATCAATACCAGAGAATAGGACAGATTCTTCTCATTCCAAAAGCTCCAAAAATATTTTTAGAAAAAGGAAAGAAAACATCCGTTGGAAAACACGGCTACAATGCCAGACTCGTACCCGAAATGAAAGCTACATTTTTTGCCTGGGGTCCGGAATTTAAAAATAATGTGGTAGTTGATGAATTCTCGAATGTCAATGTATATCCATTAGTTGCCGAAATATTAGGATTGAAAATAGAGCAGCCTATCGATGGAAAACTTAAAGTTTTAAAACAGACTTTAAAGGAGAAAAGATAAATTGAAGCTAAGATTGATATCAAAAAAACTGATAGAATCGTTTAAAATTAAAGTTTCGGCGCACCGCAGGTGCGCCGAAACTTTTTTATATCACATTCAAAGTGAAAGTCAAAAAAAATCAAGAATTAAATTGAGCAGAAAACTCCTTCGCAAATTCCTCTAGTTTTACAGAACCATCAACTACAGATCCATTCTCTGCGAAATCCTTCTGAACAACCCCTGTTCTTATTCCTCGTCCCATTTCAGTATACAGCTCAGCCATTTCCTGTGGAAGACCTGCCTGCAACATTCCGTTGAGTGAATCTTCATCCGAAAACTCTACCCATGGTAATTCCGGCTTTCCTATCGCTGCTCCGAAAGTACCTGCAAAATCAGAAGCTTTGCGTACATCACTCACCATATATCGGATATTTTTACCAACAGGACTTTTTACCAGTTCTTCAGCAGCGGCCTTAGCAATATCATTTGGATGAACCAGTGGAATGCTTACATTTTCAGGATAATTTCCTCCAATAATTCCGGCTCCTTTGATCAATGGAATATCATTAAAGAAATTGAAATAAAAATATCCGGCTCTCAAAAGAGTTACAGAAGTGTTCTCCAGATCATTGTACAATTTTTCAATATGGTAAAGTCCTTTGATAGGGCCATTTTCTACCGGAGATTCAGCTCCGATACTGCTCAGCATCACCAGTCTTTTTATCTGATTTCTTTGAGCCGCTTCTGCGTAGTTTTTACCTGCATTAACCGTATTTTCAACAATATGAACTCCTCCCATATTAGGCGGTGTCATCGCAAAAACAGCATCAGCTCCCTCAAACGTTGCAGTTAAAAAAGCCAGGTCTGTGATAGATCCGATTGCTGCTTTAGCTCCGATGGATTCAATTTCACTGACCTTAGATTCGTTACTACTGATAACGGTAATATCGTGACCTTCTGCAACCAATTGTTGTGTTAAAGGTTTTGCTACATTTCCTAAAGATCCTGTGATGATAATTTTCATAATAATTATTTTTTTATTCTGATAACAAAGGTATATTTGTACTTACTTTTATACAAGTACTTACCCTAAAGTAGGTGATATTATGACAGCCATTAAAGAAAGTTCTACCATTCAGCAAAACAAAAAATATGCACTGGATAAGTGCCCCGTTACCTATGTCATGGAAAAAATAGGCGGCTACTGGAAGCCGATTATCCTATACCAGCTTTCCAATGGCGACAAAAGATACAGTGAGCTTAAACGCGCTATTCCGGCTGTGACTGAAAAAGTTCTCATTCAGCATCTGAAACAGTTGGAAGCGGACGGATTGGTCATCAGAACAGCAAAACCTGTTGTTCCGCCTCACGTGACCTACAAACTGAGCAAAGCAGGAGAAGGTTTGGTTCCTGTGATCGGAGCTTTAGCCGAGTGGTCATTTCAGGATATGAGAGGAGAATATAAATAAGTTTTTTAAGTATAATGAATCAATTTTAATCATTATACAAAGATCGTATGACTAGGTCAAATCTGAAAATCATGTAATGCTGTAAATAAAAAAGACTGCCCAAAGACAGTCTTTTCGTTAAAATATACGAGTCATTACAAAGATTGCATATCTATTACAAAGCGGTATTTCACATCACTTTTAATCATTCTTTCATAAGCCTGATTGATATCCTGCATTTTGATCAGTTCTATATCTGATACGATATTATGTTTTCCACAGAAATCAAGTAATTCCTGAGTCTCAGCAATACCTCCGATTAATGAACCTGCAACAGAACGGCGTTGGAAGATCATCGGTCTTGTGCTCACCTCCGTCTCCTGGAATTCACCTACAAATCCTACCAGAACCAAAGTTCCGTTCAGCGTAAGCGTCTGCATATAAGGATTCACATCGTGCTCATAAGGAACCGTATCGATGATCAGATCAAATTTTCCCTTTACCGTATCCATTTGTGAATCATCAGTAGAAATCACTACGTGATCAGCACCCAATTGCTTGGCGTCTTCCGTTTTTCCCGGAGTTCTTGAGAACAGAGTTACTTCTGCGCCCAGTCCTTTCGCCAGTTTGATCGCCATATGTCCCAATCCGCCTAAACCTACAACAGCAACTTTAGAGTTCGGTCCTACTTTCCAATGTCTCAATGGAGACCATGTCGTAATACCCGCACATAAAAGGGGTGCCACTGCAGCCAGATCTAAATTTTCAGGGACACTTAAAACAAAATGCTCATCAACCACCACTTTCTGAGAATATCCTCCAAAAGTATGACCTCCTAAATGTTTATCCTTCCCGTTATAAGTTCCTGTAAATCCGTTTAAACAATATTGTTCAAGATCCTGCTTACAGCTGTCACAGTGTCCGCATGAATCCACCATACATCCTACTGCTGCAAGATCACCTACTTTGAATTTAGAAACTTCACTTCCTACCCTGGTAATTCTTCCTACGATTTCATGTCCGGGAACTACAGGATACAAAGATCCGCCCCAGTCATTTCTGGCAGTATGAAGATCAGAGTGGCATACTCCGCAATATAGAATTTCAATCTCTACATCTTTCGGAGTTGTTTCTCTTCTTTCAATATTCATTTCCTTCAGGTCTGCCGTGGTAGACTCAGCTCCGTAGGCTTTTACTGTTAATGTGCTCATTGGTTTATTCGATTTAAGTTAATTAAGTTGAGTTATAAATTATTGTATTCTATGTCACTTACAGGTTCCAGCCATTCCACAATACCGTTTTGAGTATTGGGATTAATCGCGATATGCGTAAACTCACTGTCTGGAGCTGCACCGTGCCAGTGGATGATATCGGGAAGAATATTCACCACATCTCCTGCACGCAATACCTGAGCCGGTTTTCCTTTTTCCTGATAAAATCCTGTTCCTGAAGTTACGATTAAAATCTGTCCGCCGCCGTGAGAATGCCAGTTATTTCTGCATCCGGGCTCAAAAATAACATTTCCGATCTGGCAGTTCAGATCATCTTCATTGGGTTTTAAAATCTGCACCCATGCTGTTCCTCCGGAAAAATAGGCTTCGGGGGCTTTTTCTCCTTTGGAAAAAATGTTGGTATTCACTGTTTCCATAACGGTACAAAATTCGATACTTTTAAATAAACACAGCTTATACAGATTACCGAAATACCTACCAATTTTACAGACATCATAAAAGATAGGTCAGAAAGTGGTAATTTTGAATAAGATTAAAAACATAGTCAATGGAAGATCAGGAAGTTGATCAAGTGAAGAGCGTTTCAGATTATAATAAAATGGTTAATAATGAAACCCTGCATCCGCTGGTAAGTGTGGTCGATTTTTCAAAATCAGATCCTATTTGCCAGTACCGTAGAACGTATACCTTTTATACGGTTTTTCTGAAAGATGTGATCTGCGGCGATATGCATTACGGCAAGCACAGCTATGATTATCAGGAAGGAACGCTGGTCTTCATTGCTCCAGGACAGGTAAGCGGAGTAAATAATGACGGAAAATCAATACAGCCGGGCGGATATGCATTGCTGTTTCATCCTGATCTGATTAAAGGAACGAATCTGGGAAAAAATATCAATGATTACAGTTTCTTTTCCTATGACGTTCACGAAGCTTTGCACCTCTCAGAAAAAGAAAGAGAAATTGTTTTGGAATGTTTTAAAAATATAAGACTTGAACTTGAGCAGTCCATTGACAAACACAGCAAATCATTGATCGTCAACAATATTGAATTGTTCCTCAATTACTGCATGCGTTTCTATGATCGTCAGTTCATTACAAGAGACCATGTCAATCAGGGCGTGATCGGAAAATTTGAAAATCTGGTTGATGATTATTTTAAATCCGATAATCCTAAAAACATTGGTTTTCCGATGGTCAATTATTTTGCCGAAAAACTTAACCTTTCTGCCAATTATTTCGGTGACCTGATCAAAAAAGAATTAGGAGTTTCCGCTCAGGAATTTATTCATAATAAACTGATCGATGCAGCGAAAGAACAGATCTTAAATCCGTCAAAATCCATCAGTGAAATTTCTTATGATCTTGGATTTAAATATCCGCAGCATTTCACAAGATTATTTAAAGCCAAAGTCGGGGTTTCACCCAGTGAATATAAAACTTTAAACTGATCATTTTAAAACACGGTTAGAACAGATATTTTCACCAATACCACATTTTTTATCCAGAATCATTTGTGAACATTGGTGTGAAAAATTAGCGGAATTTGTGTTTAAATCGGCCTTTGCTGAGTGTTAACGCCTTTCCGCTCCAAACGATACAGTTATAAAAATTTTAGCGTTTCAGGCATTAAAGCTGAAGCCAACAATTTCCCCAATAAATTTTCCCATTTCAAAAAACTAAATTAATTTTAATAGATAAAATTTTTCAAAGTTTTTAAAATGATAGTTCCACAGACAAAAACTCACATTTTTCAGACCTCCTTTGGGAAAATTATCGCATTAAAAGAGAACGGTGTTATTAAAGCCAAAAGCATCCGTTATGCCCATTCTGAAAGGTTCAAAAGACCTGTTCCGGAAAAGCCTTTGGAATCAGAAATAGTATTTCCTCATAAAACACCGGTTTGTCCGCAGACTATAAGCCCGCTGGTAGAAAAGATGATTGGACCCACCCAAATTGAAAATTTTGAACCTGATGAATCTACCCAGTTTCTTTCTGTTTTCCGCCCTGAAATCTTTACAGACCAAGAGAAATTTCCCGTTGTCGTTTGGATTCATGGGGGTTCTCATGAAATCGGATGTGGTGATCTTCCTACTTCTGATCCTGGTGACTGGGTAAAAGAACAGCAGATTATAGTGGTTACTGTTTCCTACCGACTTGGAATTTTCGGTTTCCTGGGCGGTGATGAAAACAGACCTCCTAATCTCGGATTATTTGATATCATTGAAGCATTAAAGTGGATCAAAACCTATATTTCAGATTTTGGTGGTGATGCTCAGAATATTACCCTTTTAGGACAGTCTTCAGGAGGAGATGCCATTGCCCATCTGATGATCTCTGAAGGAGTGGATGACCTGTTTCAGCGGGTGATTATCCAGAGTGCCCCTTTGGGATTGCGCCATACCAGACAAAAAATGTCCGCGGAGTTCCTTAAGAAAACAGAATTTCTTAGCAGTGAACCAGATGTCTTAAAAATAGCGGAAGAATATCGGAAACATGTGCCGGCTGTCATCAAATACGGGCTGAAAGCAGCTATGCCGTTCGGAACGCAGTATGGTTTTCCCCCTTTATGTCAGGAAAACGAGGCCCTTGATACATGGAAATTAAAGGCAGGGAAATATGATGTTCTTATGGGTTTAAATGATAATGAAACTGCATTTTATCTCAAAACTTCCGATGCTTTAAATAAGTATTTCGGAAAAGGCATCGGATTAAAAATATTGGATAAGGCAGTAAGAAAAACAACTGAATTCATCTATGGAAAACCTGCAGAAGAGTTTGCGGAAAATTACGCCAGGGCAGGAGGAAATGTCTATCTGTTCAGGATTCATTCAAAGCCGGAATATAATCATATTGGCGCTGCTCACTGTATTGATCTTCCATTGATTTTTGGAAATGAATCGGCATGGGAATTGGCAGAACTACTGAAAGATATTCCATGGGAATTTGTGCATGAGAATGGAGAAAAATTGAGAGCACTTTGGGCAGAGTTTGCCAGAACAGGAAAGATATCGGATAAGTCTGAAAGGCCGGAAATTCTAAAAATCCGGAAAATTGAGTTTTAAATATCAACCTGGAATAAAACAAGAGAGCAGTGGGAGGATGGGATTTCCTGTAAGTATTTCGTATTTTTGAAGTAAATGCATTGAATTATTGAATTTTGAGTAATTATTTAATAATATGGATATTTTATTTATATTTTTTTAACCGAATTTTAAAATATATGACTATGAAAACAAAAAAACATCTGAACGCACGAAAACTTGATCGTCAGGAACTTAAGAATCTGAAAGGGGGAGATATCAACCGCGATAAGGTATGCTGTACTTCCAATGAAGATGGATATTGCTGCGAGTGGGCCATTAATATACAGAATTGCCGTTATATATTCTGCTAACAATTACAGGATTAGTAAAACTAAAAAGCATCCCTGATCAGAAGAGAAGGTAAACTTCGAGTCAGGGATGCTTTTTTATATCGATTTCAGGACTTACTCAGAAATCCATACACTTACATTGCCTGCCGGAACCGGGAAATTACCCCATCCGTTGTCATCAATCATTACTTTTTCATTACTTCTGTTAAGCAGATCATAGAATTCTTTTCCGGAATAGCGTTTCCCCATTTCCATGGGTTTGGTGTAAGCATCTTTATTGCTCAGGACAACAGCACATCCCGAATGTTCATCATCTCCTTCACGGGTCCAGCCCAAGCAATTGGCATCTTCAAAATAATCTCGCTGAGCCCCGTAGGCATGGTCTTTTCTTGCGGTAAGAAGCTCTTCAATACCGTCTACTTTCTCAAGGAAAATTTCCTGGTCATTGCCATCTCCACCTTTATCAGTATAATGCGCACCGTAAAGATCAGGGTAGAAAACACATGGATAGCCACTTTCACGAAGAAGGATCAGGGCATAAGCTAATGGTTTAAACCACGCTTCCACAGGAGCTTCAAGATCTTGCAGAGGCTGTGTGTCATGGTTATCCACAAGACTTACGGAATGCATAGGATCTGCCTGTGTAAGGGTTTCGTCAAAAATTCTTCGGAGATCGTAAGAACTTCCTTCGTTGGAAGCGGTATGAAAATTATTTTGCAGAGAACTGTCAAAAAGACTCATGCATCCTTCCGTTACATCAATATACTTCTGAAGAAGACTAAGCTGCCCCGGAGCCCAGTATTCTCCGACCGCAAAAATGTTTTTTCCTGAATTGGAACGCAGCATCGTCAGCCATTCTTTGTAAAAATCAAAAGAAATATGTTTTAAGGCATCCAGTCTTACCCCATCAAAATCAGTCAGTTCAAAATACCATTCCGCCCAGTTGTTCAGTTCCTCACGGACAAAAGGATTCCGGTGTTCGATGTCGTTATACATCAGGTAATCATAATTTCCCTTTTCATCGTCAATCATCTCTTCCCAGTCGTTACCATATTCAGACTGTATTTTGAAAATATGGGAGTCCATGCCTTCAGCATAATCCACCCCGCTGAAACAGTTGAAATTCCATTCAAAATCAGAATATTTTTTTCCTCTTCCGGGAAAGGTGAATTTAGTATAAGATTCAATTTCCATGACATCGGAAATAATCTTTTCCCTGTTGTTTTCGTCTACTTTTACCGCTTTAAACTTTTCCAGTTCGTCGCCCCCGGCCTTATGCCCGAGAACGATGTCAACGATAATGTTGATATCTTGTTTTTTTAAAGCTTTAATAGCTTTAAGATAGTCGTCATGAGTACCGTATTTGGTGGGAAGACTTCCTTTCTGATCAAATTCTCCAAGGTCATAGAGATCATAGGCATCATATCCTACTGAATAACCTCCATTCGTTCCTTTATAAGCTGGGGGAAACCATACTGAGGTGATTCCTAATTTTGCCAGATGGGAGGCCTGTTGTTCTGCTTCTTTCCATAATTTGCCATTTCCTTCAGAATACCAGTGGAAAAATTGAATCATCGTCGCGTTCATAAGTCGTAATTTGGTTGGTTTCCTACAAGATAGTGAAAATTTTTCACCTATTGGTTTTCAAATTCTTCGAACGGGATTTTTAGTTGAATAGAAATCTGTTTTTTTTCTTCTGTATTGAGATGGGAGAGGGAAAGGCCCAATAATCTCACGGGTTTATCGAAGGGTCTGAGCTCCCAGAGCTTTTTCCCCGTGTTGAAATATTGCTCAGGAGAAGTGAAATAATCCTCCTTTGTAAAGCTTCTCGTAAAAAGAGAAAAATCTTTGTATTTAATTTTCAGAGTTAAGGCTCTTCCAAGAATGTTATTCTTTTGCAGACGCTGATGAAGTTCCTGACTCAGATGTTCCAGTTTTTCATTGATCTCCTGATCATCAAACAGATCTTCAAAAAAAGTTCTTTCTACCGCTACACTTTTCTGAATGCGATGAGGTTTCACTTCGGAAGCATGAATACCGCGAACGACATTGTAATAATAACCTCCCGATTTTCCAAAAAGCCGGGTCAGTTCTTCTATCGATCGTTTCTTTAAATCTTTTCCCTTATAAATACCTAAACTAAACATTTTGTTAGCCGTAACTTTTCCTACACCATAAAATTTTTCGACAGGAAGTTCTTCAAGAAAACCTTCAATTCTATCAGGATGAATGGTCTTCTGCCCATTCGGCTTATTGATGTCGGAAGCTACTTTCGCCAGAAATTTATTCACGGAAATTCCCGCAGATGCAGTTAAACCCGTCTGTTCAAATATTTTCTGACGAATCTCTTTGGCGATCTGATTGGCAGATTCCATAGCTTTCTTATTCTCCGTAACATCCAGATAGGCCTCGTCCAGAGAAAGAGGTTCTACCAGATCCGTATATTCATGAAAAATTTCCCGGATCTGTTTTGATATTTCTTTATACCGGGCAAAGCGGGGAGGAACAAAAATTAGATGCGGACATTTTTCCTTGGCTGTTTTGCTGGGCATAGCAGAGCGCACTCCGTACTTCCTGGCTTCATAACTTGCCGCTGAAACTACCCCACGATGTTCTCCTCCCACAGCAACAGGCTTTCCCTTGAGTGACGGATCATCATGCTGCTCCACGGAAGCATAAAATGCATCCATATCAACATGAATTATTTTACGGGTGGGAAAAGAAGAATCCATACCGCAAAGATATGGATTCATTTATTTTGAATTAAATTCTGATCATGTTTTCATTCTCATCGTAACAATTAATGACTCAAAACCTGCTTTTTCATAGGCTTTTAAGGCAGATTCGTTTTGAGCGTAAACATCCAGCCTTATTTCGTGAATGTCTTTGGACTTTGCCCAGCCGATCAGTTCGTCTAGAATCAACTTGTTAACTCCCTTTCCTCTGTGCTCAGGCTTTACATACATAAAACCCAGATAAGCGTACGTTTCAAAATCAGAATAATTATTTTCCGTTTGTTTGATTTTTGCATACCCGGATGCGATGACTTCGTTATTATCTTCCGTCACCAGTACCAGTGAATCCTCAGATTGTATCAGATGAAGAAGATCGTAATAGTGAATCTCTCCATCTTTAAGGGTACTGTTAAAGGGTCTTTCTGCAGTAACAATTCCCTGCTCAAATTCTAAAAGGATTTCTAAATCCTGTTCTGTAGCTACTCTTGTAATCATTATTTCAAAAGACGGTTTATCGTTTCCTGGATCTCCGGATCTTCCGGTGAAATCGCGTAATATTTTGCAATAGAAGACTTTTGATCCACCACCATATATCTTGGAATCCAGTTCAGATCAATGTAATTATTGAAATCATTTTTCCATCCTGAAGAAAACCAGTAGTTATCCTTGTCTTTCATATTGAATCTGTCCAGACTTTTGTCAAAACCTTCTTTTGATCTTTCGAGTGACAGGAATACGAAATCTATATTGGGATTGTTTTTCTCAAGTTCTTCTGCTTTTGGAAGTGCTTTTAAACAATCTCTGCACCATCCGGCCCAGAAATCAATCACTAAAACTTTTCCCTTATGCTGATCCAGAATTTGTTGAATGGTCACATTTTTACCTTGTTCATCTTCGAGCTTTTGTACCAAAGCTTCTTTAGAAAAACTGGTTTTTAGAACTTTCGGTTGCTGCTGTGCATAGCTCACCCCGAAAACACTGATCATAAAAATTAAGGCTAACTTTTTCATTTTTTCAATTTCATATACAAAGCTAAACAATGAAACGCAATTGGAGATTGATTTCTTATGAATTAGGAAAAATTGATGAGATCGAAAATTTCTATAAAGAATTATGATAATTTTTTACCAGACCTTTCACCACAGCAATCACATTCGGCATGGCTTTATTGGCAGCATTCAGAACTTCTTCGTGAGAAACAGCAAAGGCAATGTCAGGTCCTCCAAGATCAGTAATAACAGAGATGCAGAAAGAATCCATTCCCATATGTCTTGCAACAATGACCTCCGGAACAGTGCTCATTCCCACCATATCACCACCGATGGCTTTGATCATTCCGTATTCTGCAGGCGTTTCAAAAGTGGGACCCTGTAAGGCCACATAAACACCCTGATGAATTTTAATATTATTTTCCATCGCCGCTTTTTCAGCAATTTCGATCATTTTTTTGTTATACGGCTCGCTCATATCCACAAAACGGGGTCCGAATGAATCTATATTTTTACCACGAAGCGGATGTTCAGGCATCATGTTGATATGATCTTTTAAAATAACGATATCTGCAACGTTATAGGCTGGATTTACACCGCCGCAAGCATTGGAAAGGATGAGGTTCTTTATCCCTAAAAGATGGAAAACCCTGATGGGAAAAGTTACCGTTTCCATAGAATGACCTTCATAATAATGAAAACGTCCGCTCATCATCAGAACTTTTTTGCCTTCCAGAATTCCGTAGATCAGTTTTCCGCCATGTCCCACCACTGTGGTCTGGGGGAAATGAGGAATTTCAGGGTATTCTAAAATATGGATGGCTTCCACTTCATCCTGCAGTTTTCCCAGTCCGGACCCTAAAATGATCGCGAAGTCTGGTGTTTCCCTGATAATATTTTTAATGAAATCTGCGGTCTGCTTAATTTTTTCTAACATAATCTAAGATGATTTGGTTGAATTCTTCCTTTTTATCAATGATGACATTGATAGGCCAGTAGTAAACAATTTCTCTAAGATAATCAAAAGTTTTCAGACGTACATAATCTTTCTCCGTAGTCAGGATCAGTTTGTATTCCCCTAATTTTTTATATTCTGCCGTAATTTTTTTGATGTCATCATCCGTAAAATTATGATGGTCTCTGAATTTTAAATGCTTCACCCGCTTTGAGAATTTTGCAAGGTGCTCAAGAAGAGGTTTTGGATTGGCAATTCCTGTGATAAGAAGGATATCATAATAATTCAGGTTATTGTCCGGAAGCATTTTGTCTTTTCCGTACACATTTTCGTCATATCCGATGGATGAAAAGAAGACCTTCTGATTGTATGACGGTTTTATTCTTGAAATATAATAGCGTTTGGTTTCTTCGGTAAGTTCATCAGGACATTTGCTGACCATAATGATATCTGCCCTTTTTGACCCGTTTCTGGATTCTCTTAAATCTCCGGCCGGAAGAAGATGATCTTTAAAATAAGGGTCATTAAAATCAGTCATCAGAATGTTGAAACCAGCTTTGATGGCTCTGTGTTGTAAAGCATCATCAAGAACAAGAACATCAAGATCCATATCAGCGATCACCTTTTTGGCTCCTGGAACCCTTTCTTCTGACACGGCAATGACGAAGCGGTTTTTGAAGCGCTCAAAAAGCTGCATGGCTTCATCGCCCACTACTTTATAATTGCTGTCGTAATTCGTGACTTCGTAGCCTTTGCTCAACCTTCCGTATCCACGCGAAAGCACGCCTGTCCTGTAATGTTTGGACAGGTATTGGGCAAGATACATCACCATAGGCGATTTTCCGCTTCCGCCCACAGAAAGGTTTCCGACATTGATTATCGGAGTCTTGAACTTTGTCGTTTTAAAAACTCCCAGATCATACATTGTGTTTCGGATACCCGTTACCAAATGATAACCAAGGGAAAAAGGATAAAGGTACCATCTTTTCATACGTTTGCAAAAATAGGAATTTTCATAAGGATTTTAAGCAATATTCTGAAAGACTTTTCATTAAATTAAAGTATTTTTGTGGAGTTATTTTAATACATTGAGATACTTTATAGAATTTTCTTACAACGGGAAAAATTATTTCGGTTATCAGATACAGCCGGACGCTATTTCTGTACAGGAAGAGCTGGAAAAAGCACTTTCCACTATTTTAAGGGAAGAAATTAAAACTACGGGTGCCGGAAGAACGGATACCGGTGTTCATGCTAAAAAAATATTTGCCCATTTTGATACGGAGAAAGAGTTGGATGTGATGAATCTTCCCTATAAACTGAACAGTTTTCTTCCGCCTGATATTGCCATAAAAAAAATGTTTCAGGTAAAAGATGATTTTCACGCCCGTTTCGATGCGACGTACAGAACGTATGAATATTATATTTCTCTGGCAAAAAATCCTTTTACCCAGGAATCTGCATGGCAGCACTGGAAAAGACCGCTGGATATCAATAAAATGAATGAAGCCTGTAAAATTCTGTTTGAATATGAGGATTTTACGAGTTTTGCCAAATTAAAAACGGACAACAAAACCAATATCTGCAAAATGTACAAAGCAGAATGGGAGCAGGATGGAACAGAACTTAAGTTTACGGTTTCCGCCAACCGTTTCCTCAGAAATATGGTCCGTGCTATCGTAGGAACCATGGTAGAAATTGGAAGTGGCAAAATAAAGCCTGAAGATCTTCGTAAAATCATTGAAGATAAACATCGGAACGCTGCCGGAACCTCAGCTCCGGGTCACGGATTGTTTCTGGTGGACGTGGGATATGAATTTCCATAAGAACACGCTCTCATCTTCATATCAGCACGATAAATAATTGAATATTGGCTTGTTTAATGGTTTTTTAAAGACAAAACAGGCAGAGGCGTAATTGTATAAGACAAGAAATTCAAAGGATTTTCCCTGTCACTTTCTGTTTGTTTGCATTATGAAAAAAAATGTTATTTTAGCAGGTAACGACTATTTCCATGTAAAACTTATTTGATTCTCTTTTGTAATGCAGGTGTTTATTGGAAATAGATGAAGTACTGAATAATGAAATCAGGACAGACCTGAATTTTTAATCTATAAAACACGAATTATGTTATCAATTTTTATTCTTATCGGGGCCTACCGGTATTACGCACAGCTTGCTGAAAGGTTTGGCAAAACAAAATGGCACTATGGACTTTTAGCGATTGGAGTATACCTGGGAACTCAGCTGTTCTTTGGTTTCTCTTACGGAATTTATAAAGGTGTCACAGATCCCGATTCCCTTGACGGAGTAGACTACACAGGATTTTCTTTAATCAATATGATCAGCTGGGTCATTTCCATTGCAGCGGTATATGGAGTGTATAAGCTTCTTGAAAGAAAATTTTTAAAGGAAAATATCAGTAAACCTTCTCTGGAAATTGAAAAAATTGGAGATCAGGATCTGTAAAATTAGGTAGGTTAGGTTTCGAAAGTCACCTTTATGCTGGCTTCGGTTGCCTTCGCCACGATCATTGTAACTTACCTGTTAACACAAATCCACCAAAATATATTCATATTGTAAATGACACTTATCTGAAATTTTCTATGACGATTTGATCAACTTGTAAAGGCTGTCAAATTATAAAGTCTTATTTTTGCATAGAATTTTAAATTCTTTCTTCAACTCGTACAATGAAAAAACAAGATACCTGGGGGATTGTTAAGAGGCTATTCTTTATTGGAATGAAATTCCGTTCATGGTTCATCCTAACTTTAATAATTTCCGTCATACTGTCCGTGGTTTCTACCTATCGACCTTATCTTACCATGCAGGTGGTAGACAATGATATTACCAAGCTGAAGGATAAAGCGTTGATGATGCAGCATATCTACATTCTGGTAGGTTTGGTTTTTGCAGAAACTATTTTAAACTTTTTCTTAGTTTACTTTTCAAATTATATTTCGCAGAATGTTATCCGTGATATTCGCGAGAGACTGTATGCCAAATTGATTTATTTCAGGACATCATTTTTTGATAAAACTCCCATCGGCCAGTTGGTTACCCGTGCCGTGGGTGATGTGGAGACGATTTCTACAGTGTATACTGATGGTTTTCTGATGGTTTTCGGAGATATTCTGAGAATTGTATTCGTTTTGGTGATGATGTTCAGCACCAATGTTCATCTGAGTTATATTACTTTGGCGATCCTTCCCTTAATGGTGATGATTACCAGGTTTTTTCAGAAGAGACTTAAAAAAGCTTTCGGAGATGAAAGAACGTGGACGGCCAATCAAAACTCTTTCGTTCAGGAAAGACTGGCAGGGATGTCCATTATTCAGGTGTTCAACAGACAGGATGCTGAGTTCAAAAAATTTGATGATATTAATATTACTCTGAAAAGCGCTTTACTGAGAACGGTTTTTATCTTCTCTTTGTTCTTTCCGGTTGTAGAATTGATATCCTCATTATTCATTGGATTTATCCTGTTTTATGGAGGATACATTACGATCAGTGCTGGTGTTGTTATCGCATTTATTCAATATATTTCAATGCTGATCCGTCCGTTAAGACAGATTGCAGACCGCTTCAATAATATCCAGAGAGGTCTTGTAGGGGCTGAAAGAGTATTGGGTGTGATGGATGAAGATTATGCCATGCCGAATACAGGAATCGTGAAAAAAGATCATTTCGATGGTAAAATTGAATTTGAAAATGTTCGTTTTGCTTATGATGATAAACAGGAAGTGCTGAAGGGAATCGATTTTAAAGTAAATCCAGGAGAAACAGTTGCTATTGTGGGGGCTACAGGTGCTGGTAAATCTACGATCATCAGTCTTATCACAAGACTTTATGATATTAATTCCGGAAGAATCGTGATTGATGATGTTGAGGTAAAAGATTATGAACTCTATAACCTGAGAAGTCATATCGGTGTGGTGCTGCAGGATGTATTCCTTTTCCACGGAAGTATCTTTGAAAACCTTGCCTTTGGTGATGAAAGCGTTACCTTGGAAAAAATAAAAGCTGGAGCCAAAGAAATTGAAGTTGACCAGTTTATCGAACAGCTTCCCGGTGGTTATGATTTTGTGGTCAGCGAAAGAGGTTCCTCTATTTCTTTAGGGCAAAGACAGTTGTTATCTTTCCTTAGAGCCTATTTATCAGATCCTAAAATTCTGATTCTGGATGAAGCCACTTCTTCTATTGATCATGAAAGTGAAAAACTGATTCAGAGAGCCACGGAAAAGATTACTAAAAACAGAACCTCAATTATCATTGCCCACAGGCTTTCCACCATTGAGAAAGCAGATAAAATAATTGTGATGGAACATGGAAAAATAGTAGAGGAAGGAAAACACTTGGAGCTACTTGATCAGAACGGATACTACTCAACCCTTTACAAAGCTCAGCTCAGACATGAGGTAGAACTTGAAGAAGAGAAGCAATCATAGTCCATTGACTGGTATAAAAGTAAAAAGAGAGCCCTGGAGCTCTCTTTTCTATTTGGAATGAATTTCTTAGAATTTTAATTTTTTGGTGAGTACTTTTCCGTTTTCCAGAACCGCAGTTACGGTTAAGATCGTATTCTTTTCGTTGACAGGGAATCTGAATTCGGATGATTTTATATCTGTTCTGGTGGTAAGGAGTCTTCCCGAAGCATCATAGATATGTAATGATGAAATTTTCAGATCACTTTTGATCAGCACAGCATTCGCATCTTTTGTAATGTCGGCAGTGCTTGTCTTGACAGTATTTCCTACAGAGAGTACAGTCTGACGTTCGATGATTACGGAATAATCTTCAACCTGTCCGTATTTTGGAGTAGAGCAAGCGGTAACGGCTGTTCCGTTAAATTCTCCGATTACTCTCATTCTTAAAGGAGTATTAGCAACAGCATTTGCTGGTGGAGTTACCGATATGCTCGCTACAGAACCGTTGCTGATCCCGCTTTGATTAAGGACTAGTTCCGAGGTCTCATTGAATTGTCCGTCATTATTATAATCGATATATGCCTTTATAATATGGGGATTGCTTGTTCCCGGTGCAACCGTAAGCGTTGTTGCGGTATTGGCTGGAATGGTCGTTTTTGAAACCCCGGCACAATAGTTTCCGGTAAAGTTTTCGTAGAAATTATTAGAAGCCTGCTTGTAGTTGGCAGAATAATTATTGATGTTGGCAAATTTCACAGAAGTAACACCAATGTTGAAGTTTCCTGGATTCGTCATGGAAGTAGGAGTACAAGCTGCGGTTAAAACAGAACTGTTGTTAGGAGTCGTGGTAGATGCAACCGGAGAGTTGATCAAAGACTGTCTGTACTGCAATAGCTGCGCGGTGGCTCTGTCTGCCTGTCCCGTTGTAAATAAGTTTCTGAAACAGTAGGTATAGGCCATGACGTTTTTCTCACCTCCTGCATAGATTTGGGTCGTACAAGGATTGATCTGTCCCGTTTGGCAGCTGCTTGGAACAGACGAGTGGTAAAGACTTTTCATAGGTTCCGTATCACACACCAGATCTCCCTGCAGCGTACAGTCTGTATTCGTAGGGCAGGCTCCTGTAGATTCATTGTACCCTTCATGAGTGTGACGCAGGCCCAGAGCGTGTCCGAATTCATGGGCTAAAGTCTGTGCATTCACGGAAGATGCGTTAGTAGACATGAAAGAATAGTCATTACTGCCGCCCGGATAATAAGCAAATCCGTTTAATCCTCCTGAGTTAGAGGTTAGTTTTTTAACGACATAGATATTGTAATACTTGCTCGTATCCCACATCCCCAAAGCGGTAATTTCGGAAGCGGTTACAGCATTGGTTGTATTGTCATTATTGACTCCGCCGCTTACATATTTAGGTAAATTAGATGCATTAATTCTATTGATTCCGTTGGTTGTATTACAATTTGGGTCTACTTTGGCAAAAACAAATTTTACAGGCAGTACCGCGCTGGTTCCGGACATTCCGCTGGAAACACTTCCGGAAAATACCCCATTGGTATAATTTACCCATGCGATAATATCCGCATCAGATTTGTTATTCACAGTTCCGATGGCACTTCCGTCGCCTACTACATGAACAACGACAGGGATTTCATAGACCAGCTTTTTATTGATCGTTTTGGAAAACTTCCCGCTTTTGATCAGTTTGGATAATTCCAGATTAAAGGCATCATCCTGAGCTTTCTGTTCGGGATATCTTTCATAATGTTTCCGCATTAATTCATCAGTTCCGCATTCCTGGAATTCCTGCTTTTGGGAGTACAAGTTGGAACATAAGGTTCCTGAGATAATTAAAAGTAGTAGTTTTTTCATAATTCTTATAGTCATGATTTCGTTAAATAAAAATAATAAAAAATTATATAAATGCGGAAATCGCGAAAAAATTCATTAAATATTCTGATTATAAGTAAAATTTTTTATATTTATGATGAAAATATTGTTTTATTACATGGTTATGTGAAAAGTGTGAATTTTTTATTTGCCATTTTTGAAAGCACTAATCAATATTATTGTTTTAACTGATTATTAATTTCTTCAAACTTATCAATAAGTCCGTTCAGTTTAGCCTGCTGTTTTTTTATCGTCTTAGGTCTCAAATAAAACCAATTGAAAGCAATCCATAAAAAAGTAACAGCATAAACGGTTATTCCGTAAAAGACAGTCATTCTCGAAGTGTACTCATACATATACAGACAGATCCCCATGAACAACATTATAAAATAGATGTTCATCATGGTGGTCTGTATAAATTTCTGTTTGCTTTTCAGAGAGTACAAGCTGTTCAGATATTCCGTATTGGTTTGGGTATTGTCCAGTTTATAGAAATTCGTAAACAATTGATTATAGGCAGACAGAAAAATGACCATAGCCAGAATAATTAAAATAATCCCTATTTTGCTTGTCATCAGTTGAGGTTGGTAATGGTACCAGATCAAGCCTATCCCTACACTCGTTACGATTAAAAGAATGTTGGTAACGGCAAGTTTTCGGATATTCTCGTTTTTAAATTTTTTCAGTCTGCCAAGCAGTTCTTCTATGCTGGGTTTCTCAGTGGTCTGTTGTTTCCACAGATTTTTAAAGTCAATATTAGTAGCCATTTTCTTTGAATCTTTTTGTTAATTTTTCTTTTATCCTGTGAATTCTTACCCGGATATTGGATTCAGAGAGTCCAACGATGCCGGCAATTTCTGCCTGCTTTACTTCCTCGAGTTCCAGAGAAATAATAATACGATCTGTTTCCGGCAGCTCTGAAATAAACTGATAAAGACGCTGTATCTGGGGTTCAACGGATTCCTGTTTTTTTTCCTCAAGATGAATGGGAAGATCAGCTTTCGCAAATCTTTTCTCCCTTTCGATCTGTTTTAAACACGTATTCGATGCAATTCTAAAGATCCATGTCCCGATACTGGACTCATTCCTGAATTTTGGAAGCTGTTGCCAAACAATAATGAAGGTTTCCTGTGCAAGATCCTGTGCCAGTTCAGAATCATTGACATACCCCATGCATAAACGGAATATCTTCTGCCAGTATAATTCATATATCTCTTCAAATACCATTAGTGAGATGATAAAAAGTTATTTAACTGTTCAAAGTACCATTCTTTGTCGTCATACATGATAAAATGAAGTCCTTTGGTAGCATATCTCATATCTGCATTCTTTAAATTTTTATATTGAGCTTCAATAGCTGGTTTGAAATTTACAAAATAAGATTCCAGCAGGATGAGTGAAGGACACTGAATCGTTTTTATTTTTTCACGAAGATCGGTATTGGTAAAATCGCAGTACATCTTTGCAAACGTTGTTCTGTCAGATTTCATACTCCAGCCAATTACCGTTTCCTGCATGGAAGAATCGGCTACAAGACGGGGGATCGTGCCGGTTTGCATTTGTTTAAATTGTTCCTCATTCATTGCTTTCAATCCATTGATGGTGGCGCTACAGTCATTGTTTTCTTTAGATTTAAAATGGGGATCTGATAGTGCGGCTAAACAGGGAAGAGCATCCACAACAACTATTTTGGAAACCAGTTCAGGGTAATCTGCGGCGATTGCCAGTGCCATACCGCCGCCCATACTATGTCCGATAATAATAACTTTTCCAATCTTCAGATCTTTTAGATAATCAGCAATTCCTTTTTCCCAGTCTTTAAAACTGGCATCTGCCAATGGTTGTACTCCGGCAAATCCTTTCATGGACAATACGTAGCAAGAAAAGTTCTTGTCAAATTTAGTTACAGTTTCATTCCATACCTCTCCGGAAGAGGCAAATCCCGGAATAAAAATGATAGACTGGTTACCTTTTCCGGTTTTTTTTACTTCAAAAGGATAGGTCTTTGTCTGTCCGAATATATTGCATACGGCTGCAAAAAACAATATCAGAATGAAGAAGACTTTGTATTTTTTCATTGTATAAAATTTTAAGATGAATCTGTCTTTTAGAGAGAGACTTATTTAAAATGTTACAATATGTTTTAAGTTATTTTAAATTTTTTGGTACAATGGAATGATATCAGGGTTTGGGTAATTTAAAAATGTTAATCATCCGCTGTCATGGTGAGGAGCGCAGCGATCTCACAACGATCAATTTTAAATCAAAAAATCATTATCAATATTTTCTTTTTCCTGCTGAAAATTTTCAAATTTTTATGCTTTAAAATACTTTGGAAGAAAAAAACACTGTGTGAAGGTACCGTTCTCACAAAATTTACATGAATTTTCTATATAACAGGGGGGTAAAGCTGCACATTCCAATGCTTTATCTCGTTTAAAAGAAGATTTGTTTTTCTGATAGTTTTTCCTGAATTAATGGGCTTTTCAAATAGATTTTTCATTCCGGGCGATGGGCTGTATTTTATCTGAAAAGTTTCAAAAAATGTAAAATTGGTATAAAAATCGAAAATTAAATAAAAAAATAGCATTTACATGATGATTATATTAGAAAATTCACTAATTTTATTACGAATTTAGAAGATGCCCCGGTTAAATGAAGGGGGATAAAGTGAAAAATTGAAATTTTTAACTAAAATCCAAAAATATAAATGAGCAATATACAAGATGAATTTGAAGTCTTTAAAGACGAACTGAAAAAACTGAATATCGATGTACAGAAAGTAGTGAAAGTAGGAAACGGAAGCATGGATTTCCATGAGGTTTTTTACAAATCACCAAGATACCACGACGTGAAGAGTGTATATGTCCAGCGCCATAATCTGGATAGTATGGTGGAGAAATTTAAAAAAGCTTACCACTAAAAATAAAACGGGCGCCGCAGAGAATCTGCGGCGCCCGTTTTTATACTTGATTTATTAATCTTTATCCAGTGATGAGTTGTCCTTGGTATCTTTCATCCCTGCATAGACGATGAGAGAGAATAAAATACATCCGGTGATGTACCAGTAAAAATATTGCTCTGTTCCTGCCTGTTTGAACCATAGAGCCACATATTCTGCCGTTCCACCGAAAATAGCTACCGTAAGAGCATAGGGAAGTCCTACTCCCAGCGCCCGGATTTCAGAAGGAAAGAGTTCTGCTTTTACAACAGCATTAATGGAAGTGTAGCCGCTCACAATGATCAGGGCTGCCATAATCAGGAAAAATGCTGTCCACATCGAAGTGGTAGTACTTAAAGCCGTTAAAAGCGGAACTGTACAAAGGGTGCCAAGAATTCCAAAACCTAAAAGCAAAGGCCTTCTTCCTATCTTATCAGACAACGCTCCGAATACAGGCTGCAGACAGGCAAATATAAACAGTGAAATAAAGGAGATCAGGGTTGATTGCTCTTTAGTAAGATGAACCGTATTGACCAAAAACTTCTGCATGTACGTTGTGTAGGTGTAAAAAGCCAGAGTCCCTCCCAAAGTCAGACCGATCACGGTAAGCAACGCTTTAGGATGCTTAAGGAGTTCTGTCACAGTTCCTTTTTTCTTGTCGCTCACCTCTTTTTTATTTTCAAAAGCTTCAGTTTCATGAAGATTGGCTCTTAAATATAAAGCAATCACAGAGAGTAGTGCCCCAATTACGAAAGGAATTCTCCATCCCCATTCTTCAAGCTGAGTCTCCGTTAAAAGCAGTTTCTGTAAAATCAACTGAATTCCTAATGCGATCAACTGGCCGCCTATAAGGGTTACATACTGGAAGCTTGAGTAAAAACCTCTGCGGTTTTCCGATGCCATTTCGCTCAGGTAGGTTGCGGAAACACCGTATTCCCCGCCAACGCTTAGTCCCTGAAGTAATCTTGCAATTAATAATAATGCAGGAGCAAGGATTCCGATAGTCTTATAGGTAGGAGTAAGGGCAATAAGAAGGGAGCCGAAAGACATTAAAAGTACAGAAAGCGTCATCGCTTTTTTTCTTCCGATCTTATCTGCAATACTTCCGAATATCCATCCACCAATGGGTCTCATCAGAAATCCAACGGCAAAAATTCCTGCAGTATTCATCAGCTGTGCATTCAGGTCAGAATCCGGGAAAAAAGAATTGGAAAAGTAAATGGCAAAAGCTGCGTAGGCATACCAGTCGTACCATTCCACAAGGTTTCCTACGGAGCCACCCACAATGGCTTTGATCCTTTGAGCAGTTGTAATTTGAGTAGTATTCATATAAGTAAGATATTAAATTTTTTAAAGTACGATTTGAAAAGACAGTAGAAATTCACCTTTTCTGTCAAAAATTGTTTTGGAGGTGATATCATAGAGTGGTCTGCTGCTGTATTGAGCGACGATTCTTGCATTTTGACCATACAGATAAAGACTGGCTCCCACGTCATAATAACTTCCATTCTGGTTAAGCGCTTTCATGTCTTTAAGGGCATAATTGAAGAAGGGCTGCACCTTTAGAATTTTACTGAATTTCGGAATCACAAAGCCTATTTGTGAAAACCAGATATTTCCTGTTCCCATCAGAATTCTGTTGTTTCCGGCTCCTTCCAGTGCTTTCTGTCCTGTAAAGGCTGAATTGGAAGTACCGGGATTCAAAAGACCACTTACTCTTAAATAATCAGGTCCATAGTTATAATTATAGTAAACCGAATACAAAGTAAGTCCCATTTCTTTACTTTTGTCGCCTAGGGAAAGTTCAGTATAAACATCTGCTCCAAAAATATTGACATTGTGGGATTCAAAAATATTTTCTGAAGGTTGAGACTGGGTTCCTTCTTTATTGGTATAAAAACCGGCTCCCAGGTTCAGAATTTTTTTGGTGGCTAAATTATTTCCGGGCAGAAAAGACGTTACGGTCGTTTCCTTGGTAAAAAACTGATAAAAGGCATATCCGGAATAAGACAATTTCCCGCTTTGATTATTGTCTACGGCTGCACCTCCCACAGCAGGTTTTAAATTGGTAGCAAAAGGTTTGTTGACACTGAAACGATAATTAATCCGATCGAACTCCCCATGAACAAAAATACCCAATTGTCTTGAAAACTGGTCAGCAATTTCTATGGTCGGGAAATTAAAAACCGGAATATCACCTGCAAGCATTTTCGTGGTACTTGCATTGGTGAGCCTGCTTACTCCATTCCATGAATGAAGTCCAGCTCCTAAATAGAGGTTGTTTTTATTCGGCTTTCCTGTCTGAAAATCATTTCTTGGAATAATGGCGAATTCATTATAAGCATCATGAAAAAAGAAAGGCGCTTTTTTTCCGGCCCCACTGTTTCCCGTACCTGTTCCACCGCCTGAGATGAAACTCTGATTATTGATTCCCATCTGCAAAAACACAGAATAAAAAGGCGTAACCTGACTCTGAACCGTTAATCTCATTCTCCGTATTCCTGCATCATAGGTCTGCTCCTGAGGAACTCCGTTCACCAATGTCCCGGGGTTATTATCGATACTGCGTAACCAAATCTGGCTTGAAATACCGAATTTTAACCATTTATCCCCTTTGGAGTTGAGATTTATTTTAAGTTCTCCTACATCTAAAGGATTTTTTTCAGAAGAAACTTCTTCTGTAGTTTTTTTTACACTCACGGTATCCTGACCATACATACTTTGCATAACAGTTAAACTGAAAATAATAATTAATTTTTTCATTGGCGCTTTTGTTTGCACCTAAACAATACATAAATTCTGAAGAAATTCTGAAGTTTTCATAAAATTTAAACATTTGATGCTATGTTTTTGAATTTCAGTATTTTATTTTATGAAATTGATCCTTATTGTATGCAGGTCGTTTTCAAATTGATAGAATATTTCAGCGTCATAAATCTCCAAAATTTTCTTCACGAGGGCTAAACCGATCCCAATGGAGTTCTGATTGGGATTTCCGCGCTTGAATCTTTTGAACAATTCTGCAGTAGGAATGGTGGGAGGATTTCCCGTATTGGAAATTTGGAAATACTTTTCTGTAAGCAGGACAGAGATTTTTCCGTTTTCTATATTGTGTCTTTTGGAGTTATTGATGAGGTTGTTGACGACAATTGTTGCCAGGTTTTTATCAAAATTAAGATAAACATCCTCATGAATATCTTTTGTCACCGTAAGATTCTGAATTTCAAAAATATCTTCAAAATAATAAAGCCTTTCCTGAAGTAAGTCAGAAAAATTGATAAGCTGGGAATCGTTCTTTTCAAAATGTTCCAGCTTGGCAAGAAGAATAAGGGATTGATTGATCGATGAAAGCCTGTCCAGTTCATCATTCATGGAAGAAAGAGTGATGAGTTGATTTTCCGAAAGCTCACTGTCCATCAACAGTTCTATTTTCCCTTTAATGGAAGCTAGCGGTGTTTGTAATTCATGAGAAGTATTTTCAGAAAGTTCTTCCAGGAGATTGTAGTCTTTTTTGGAGCTTTCAGTCATTTTCAGTAAAAATGTATTGAGTGATTTAAATTCTTCGGTTTCTGTTTTCATCAGATCCATCGAGCGGTTATCTCTCAGACTGAATTTTTTTATTTCATCTATCGCATGATAGAAAGGATCAAGAATTTTTTTAGACACCAGAATGCTCACGATAATGGTCAGAATAATAAGAAATACCATAATCCATGCAATCACCATGATGATGCTCATCAGAAAATTATTTTCAATAATCGTAATGTATCTTACACTGGTGATGGCATATCTTTTATGGTGAATGACAGGGTAGGTGGTCACGGTGATCCTGTTCATGTGGGACTGTATACTTTTGTTCCAGATGTATTTTTCTTCAATAATTTTTTCCTTGATATTTTTAGAGTTCAAAGGAAGAATATTGATCTGGGTTTGCCGGTGATGAAACTTTAAATAATCATAGGTGGAATCCTTTTCCAATCTATGGGCTACATAGGTATTTAAATCTTCAAGTTTAAGAATAGCGGAACGCATCGTTGCCCTTTCAAAAGCAAAATAGAGAATGGCAAACCCTGTGATCAGCACGAAAAATACCAATACCGTGAATGCTCTGGCAAAACGGAAACTTAAATTCATTTATCAATCCATTTATAACCTAATCCGTAAACGGTCTGCAGATAATCTTTTCCACCCGCATCAATCAATTTTTTTCTTAAATTTTTTAAATGCTGATAGACGAAGTCTACATTGTCAATGCTGTACGTGTAATCACCCCAAAGATGACTTGCAATGGCCTGTTTGGAAAGCATCCTGTTCTGATTGTTGATAAAATAGATCAGCAGGTTCAGTTCTTTTTTGGTAAGATTGATCAGTTGATCATTGATTTTACATTCCTTAGATTCCAGATCGATTTTGATTTCATTGAAACTTAGAATGCGGTTGGCCTCCGGTGTTTTTCTTCTCAGGACAGCTTTTATTCTTGAGTGAAGCTCGGGTAAGGAAAATGGTTTGGTAATATAATCATCGGCTCCGTCATCTAATCCGGTTAGTTTTGTATCTAAAGAATTTTTTGCCGAAACAATAATGACACTTGATCCGGGAGTATAGTTTTTAATGTGCTTCAGAATATCCAGGCCGTTTCCATCGGGAAGCATCAGATCCAGAAGAATACAGTCGTACTCAAAAAGCTCAATTTTTTCTAAAGCTTCCGTCGCATCACAGGCTACTTCACAGACGTAATCTTCCTTTTTAAGATAATCTGTGATATTGGCTGCAAGATCTTTATGGTCTTCTATGATGAGAATTTTCATGCGAAAGGATTAAACCGGATACATTAATATCCGGTTTAAAGATATAAAAAAACCGTTCAGAAAATCAAGAACGGAATTTTTTAATAATATTTTTAAAACCTGTATCCAATGGAGAGACCGCTTCTGAAGCCGGCCCAGGGACCGTCTACCTTTACTTTAGCGCCATTGGCATTGGTTTCTACGGTATAATCTACAAAAGGAATATCCAGATTTTCAATTTCTTTCTTCAGCTGAGCCTGCATTTCAGGAGTCAGAATAAAATCGCTGGTCATGGTAAAGTCGCCTTTTCCGCTTCCGTAATGAGCGCCTGCAATCCAGAAATCAAGGACCAGATTTTGGCTTCTGGTGAGGAAAAACTGTACTCCAACCATCAGACCGCCACTGTTTCCACTGGTACTTCCCTGTCCTTTAAGAGGAATTTGATAGGTATTTCCGTCGATGGCATTATAGTCATAATAGAAATCAAAACTGTTGGAAGAAACATCGGAATATCGGTAATAGGGGGCAAAATAAAATCCTTTTCCATAACCTTTACCGATGTAGAATCTAGGTTCAATGGTGAAATTCGTAGCTTTTACTCTCAGGTTCTGGAATCTTTTCTCATCTTCATCCTTCAAAAATGCATTAATAAAAGGGACTTTTCCCTGGGTCATAGCTCCAAAACCTACATTAAGAGAGAACCATTGAGTGATGGCTCTTTCGTAGGACAGGTTGATATTTCTGAATGCGTAAGCTGTTACGTTGGTCTTAATGATATTCATTTTATCAACGGGAACAGTCTGGACAGTCTGAATTTCCTGCGCGCCTGCCTCTGAAATCAGAAAACAGGGTATTAAGATGAGAAGCTTTTTCATGATGTTATATTTTGTAGTGTAAAAAAGTATCAGCAAAAAGTAGGCAAAAAATTAATAATATTTCAATATGGATTGATTTTTAACTTAAAAATAATGATATGGTTGGTATTTGTGTTATTGTGATGGGCAAAATAAAATAGTGTTAGTGAAAAAATCATTCGCTGAGTAAAGTGATGAATGGATGATGCAAAATCATTGAAAGGAGGATACAAAAGGGTATAGTTTTGATATTAACTTATTTTTAATAACTTGTTTAAAAGAAAAAACCACCCGGTACAATCGGGTGGCAGTTCTGTGCGTTATCTCTTTTTTTTAGTTGCTCATGATTTTACGATAGGTGTAAATATCTTCAATCGTCACTACACTCATTTCTTTGAGAGATGCAAATTTCACAATCTCCGGAAGCCTCGCCATGGAGCCGTCTTCATTCGTCAGTTCGCAGAGTACGGCATCATCACCGAGATTGGCCATTTTCACAAGATCTACACTGCCTTCTGTATGGCCGCGTCTTTCGAAAACACCACCTTCATTTGCAATCAGTGGGAACACGTGTCCGGGACTTGCGATATGAGCCGCCTGAGCATTTTCGGCTACGGCAGTTTTGATGGTTGTAACTCTGTCTTTTGCAGAAACACCGGATTCTACGCCTTCTTTAGCTTCAATAGAAATGGTGAATGCGGTCTGGTTTTTTGAATTGTTGGTTTCCACCATCGGACGCAGATTTAAGTGTTTGCTTTTCTCTTCCGAAATGCACAGACAAACAATGCCGCTGCATTCACGGATCAGGAGTGCCATGTCTTTTTCTGTAATGGTGGAGGCGGGAAAGATGATGTCGCCTTCGTTTTCACGGTTTTCATCATCTACTAAAAGAATACCTTTTCCCTGTTGTAGTTTTAGAAGTGCATTTTCTACACGTTCTGTGGAGGTTGCTCCAAATTGTTCTAATAATTTTTCCATGTTATTTTACTTTTAAAAGTTAAAATAGTCTTCGGTACATGGAAATGAAATACGGCACAATAAGCCCGTAAGGAATCTTACTGACCGTTTCATTTTCTTCTCCCATCCAGACTGTAACTGTCGGTTTTGGAATTTCACCAAATCAGTCCTTTCAAAAGAAAGGAGTCGCGGACTGTAACCGCCGGTAGGGAATTGCACCCTGCCCCGAAGAAAACTTATACTAAGTTTTACTGTATGTTCTGATTTAAAATTTTATTTCATTGATTCTATTTAACGCACAGACCACAAATTTCGTAAAGTTTTTTGAATTGGAGAAGAGATTTTTGATGGTATTTATAGATTGCCATTATAAATTACAAAAAAAAATCATTCTGAACTGAAATGATTTTTTTGTGAAGTTTTTGATAAGCTTTTTCTTTGAAAAAATTAATCTAGAGAATTTGTTTTCCCTCCTTATAGTTTTGGATTGTTTTTTCCTTTCCATCTTCATTGTACATTTCCCATCTTCCATTATATACTCCATTTTTCCAATTTCCTATGCCCCGAAGATTTCCGTTTTCATACCAGTATTCATGAGTTCCGTTAGGTTTTCCATTTATAAATTCTCCTTTCCGGGCTTTTTGACCATTTGTATGCCAGTATTCCCAAACCCCATTTTCTTTTAAATTTTCAATTTTACCGCTTGAGTATAATGTTCCGTTTAAATAATAAACTTTTTTAAATCCATTGGTTATTGGCTTAAATTCAATTGTTTTTGCTTGATTTTCATTTAAATTCTGGCCATTTTTTATGAAGTCTTGCTTAGCAATCAAGGTATTTCCAAGATAAACTTCATATTCGTCTAAGTTTACATTTTGGGAGTATAAATTCTTATTTACAAAAATGATTAGAAATAAGATAAGGAGTATTTTATCCATAGGTCAGATTAGAATTATTGTATCTTGTAGAGCCTTTACGTGTTTTGTAACTTTGATTTTTATGATTCGTATTCTTTTAAATAAGTCACGAGTTTTTTCTCTATGAAATCAGATAATGAGTTCGCTATTTTTATGATTTTTGGAAGGCTATGTTCGTGGGCAAAGCTATAAATATTTTGATTTTCCAAACTGTACAGCAGCTGATCTCCATCACCATACAACCAAAATTCACCTAAGACTAAGTATTGTTTTTTTTGAATTGTTTCCGTACTTAATTCCTGAAAATCGATTTCTATACCTTCCAGCTTTAGGATGGATACATTTCGGTACCATGTTATCAGGTCTTCGGACAATTGGATAGAAAGTTCTTTTTCTTTATTTAGAATAAATTCCTGTTGTACGCCCGCTTCGATGATGTCAGAGATGCTATATGAGTAGGTTAATTGTCTGAAGAATTTTGGATAGCGGTCTTTTAAATAGCCGAATTTGTTTTCAACCTCTTCCTGAAGCTGTTTTTCTTTTTGTTTTTCAACTTTGCAGAAATCATCAAATTCTTTTTCCCAGCCTTTTTTATAGCGATCAGAAAGAGTCGTGTTAACATTCATGGAATTCAACCATTCAAAAGCGCCCAGCTGCCCGATGTAGGCGTTCCGGCTCTCACTGAAACTTTCTTTGTTTTTTATTTTAAGAAAAGCCGTTCTCCCACATATTTTTTCTATGGTGCCTTTATGAGCTGTGAACCAGGCCACCCATTCCTGAGGCGTGAGTTTTCCTTCTGTGAGGCTGATGAATTTTTCAATAAGGTCCTGTAGCATCATATCCTTTGTATTCTGATAAAATCTATTTTTCTATCCACTCCCGGAAGAGAGGGGTATTGCTTTGACTGGTGACCAGATGTTTTTCATACCCGGCAATCTTTAAAGCTAATGAATTTTTAGAATAGCGTTCAATTCTTTCGATGAATTTTTTATTCACCAACTCGCTGCGGTTGATCCTGAAAAAATCGAGCGGATCAAGCTGGGTTTCCAGTTCTTTTAAAGTAGATCTGTTTAACAGATGTTTTTTTCCGGTTTTATCAATGGCAAAAACAACTCCTTCATCTGCCTCAAAAAACAGGATGTCTATGGTCTCAAAAAAGTAAATTCCCAGACTGGTATTAGCAGAAAACCTCGTTTTATATTTTTCCAAACGATTTCCGATGATTTGATTCAATTTTAAAAACAGAGCATCATCTGTAGATTCATGGTTTCTTAACAACAGGAATTTATCCCATGCCTTCCGGAATCTTTCAAATGAAAAAGGTTTTAAAAGATACTCAATTCCATTGCTCTCGAATGCATTCATCAGGAACTGATCATAGGCCGTTGTAAAAATAATGGGGCAAGAAACCTGTACTTCATGATAAATATCAAATGCATTTCCATCTAAAAGTTCAATGTCAGAAAGGATCAGATCAATAGATTTTGTTTTTTTTAGAAAACTTACAGCTTCAAGTACAGTATCTATTTCTGCTTCCACAGAAACGGTTTCTTTTACTTGATCCAGAAATCTTCTGAGCTTTTTTCTGGCCGGGATTTCATCTTCAACGATAAGAATTTTTATCATTTTTCTTGTAATGGAATTATAGGTAAAGTTACTGAAAACTCATTTTGAGTATGGAGGATTTCAAACTGCTGATTGGCTAAAAGAGTGTATTGTTCTTTCAGATTCCGCAACGCTCTTCCGGAAGTTATTTTTGTATTTCTTTTTTCAACAATATTGTTCGATACCACAAGGTTATTATTGATAAAGATCTTTATCACAACAGGATTTTTTTCTGTTCCTACATTATGTTGAATAGCATTTTCCAGCAGCAACTGCAGGGTGAGGGGAACAATCGTTCCCTTTATTCCGGTATCCTGGATTTCAAGGAGATAAGCATGGCCATATTTGTGCTGCATCAGTCCAAAGTACTTTTTTGCAAAGGAGATTTCTTCATCGATGGAGATCAGACTTTTGTCGGAAACCTGGAGCACATAGCGATATAGATCAGCAAATTCGTTAAGAAAATCAGACGCTTTATATTGATCTTCTTCAATTAACTGGTCCAAAACATTCAGGTTATTAAACAGAAAATGAGGATTGAGCTGTGATTTGAGCTGGTTGATCTTAGTTTCAGAAAATGCCTGATTGTACCTTTCGATTTGCTTTTGTTTTTTTTTATTTTTTTGGTAATAGTAAAATGCAAGGAAGAAGCTCCCATAGATAAAGGTATTCATTATTTCAGAGAGGGTCGATAAAGCCAGTGACTGCTGATTAAAGTTTCTTTCAAAAGTATCAAATACAAGGGAAATGAATACCCCCAATATTTTCATGACCATTAAATAGACCAGCATTGAAATACTGAATATTTTTAATGCTTCTCTCGTGCTAAATGTTTCGGACTTCTGCCAGTGCCTGATAAAAATATACATGACGAAGAACAGAATTCCGGCACTAACAAAAGACATGACGGCCGCCTCTGGCGTAAAAATATACCAGTCCAGTTTTTTCCTCACCAGCAGTCTGATCTGTATGGATTGTGCATAGCCGAACAGAAAAACAAACAGTAAAAAGTATTTGCTTTGCCTGGCTTCATTCAAAATATTTTTCATAAAGAGCATATTCATAGAATACAAAATAGCCCTACAGGAGATGGAGGGCTATTAAATTATTGAGATTATTTTGTCTTATGATCAGGGAATGATGCTGTAACTTCTCCTTTGTCATTATAGAAATCAAGTTTCGCATTGTTTTCTTTATCAATATAGAACATCGCTCTAGGCATTCCTTTATCATCAAATAAAAACAGTCCGTTGTTTTCATTTCTGGATTTTCCGAGCATAATTCTTGGTGCGCCCCCTATTAAATTCTTTTTTAAATATTCATCATATTTTTGCTGCATGGCTTTGGGATCTTTTTTGCGGAGTTCTTCTAGCTCTTTAATAATTTTAAATGTTTGAAGCTGTGATTCTTCTGAAGGCCTGTCATTAAAAGCAAGGCTGCTGGTCACAAACCGTTTGCCATCTTTTGAATAATCCTGCGTTAAAAGTTGCATCACCTGATCTCCGTCATATTGATCATAGGTTAAGGATAACCCGGAGCTATGTCCGTTTTCCTTTTTTTCTCCGTCATAGATAAAGCCGCCACACTCAATGCCGTCTTCATTGTAAAACAGCATTCCTGAACGCTTTTTCCGGGTTTCATTGGTTGTGCGGTTATTGACTTTGTCCTTTCCGTTGGGAAATTGGGCGACATTCGTAATAATCATTTTTACGGTTCCGTCTTTTTCTACGATGTTGATTCTTTCAACATCAATTTCGGTGAACTTTTGATTGCCGTTTTTCTTAAATGCCGATGCTGTGAGGAAAACAATTCCGATAGCTGCTGCCCATGCAAACGTTCTTAGAAAAATTAATTCTTTATTCATAGTAGGGTTATCATATATAGGACAAAGCTATTCAGATGTTGATCTGTCATCAATACAAAAATAATGATGCCGGGAAAAAATCCGTTGAATAAAGGAATTTCAGGATTGAGTTATGATGGGTGAAAATATAATTTTAGGTATCACATGAAACATCATCCCACTCCTGATCCATATACGTGATGAGCCAGTTTAAGGCATAGTGTCTTTCATAAACGATACCTGGATCTATTGTTTCCATTTCTATATTTTGGATCCGGGCATCCACACAGGCCCAGTCATATCTGTAATACAAATCAGCAGCATCAAGTATTTCAGATTTTGAACGGAGCTCATGAGGGGCATGAATGAAATCAATTGGATCAATGTCACCGCCAACGGGATAGTTTTCGGCCGGAATATCATTCAGATCACAGAATTCATCAGGGAAAGGCAGGGTGTTTACTTTTTTCAATGCCCATAGTAAAACCCAGATACATTCACATTTCCAGCTTTCCTGTGCCTTTTTTTGTTCTGTAGGATCATTTAGGAAATCTTTTTCTTTGGGAGTTACATCGTCCCACAGATTGCAGTCTTTGAGATAATCAATGGCTTCTTCCGGATCAATGGAATCAAAAGCAACAAGATTGGTAACCGCAAGAACGGTGACTCTTCTGGCTATTTCTTCTGGGGTTCTAAGGGTCGTTTCGTCTTCTGTTTCTATATAGGGGAGGTTAACATTAATTTTTATTTCTTCTTTTTTGAGAATTTCCTCACTTCTTTCTTTTCGCGAGCGCTCTTCTTTTTTAGTGGAAATATCGGCCATAATAAAGATGAATATTTAGATAAGTTCTTTGATGGTCTGTTCAAGTAACTGATTAAATTTCTCAGGGTTTTCCAGCATCGGATAATGTCCTGTTCCGGCTATTTCAACGTATTCGTAATCTTTTAAATATTTCCTGTTATTGTCTGCGTTGGTAGGCGAATTATCTGAATTAATAGCTCTTACAGGCACCTGAACGTTTGAAGCGGTTTCTCTGAAATCTGTTTTGTATAAGGGTCTCAACAGTTCAATGGCTGTTTCTGATGTATTGTGAAGGAATTCATTCTGTAGTTTTTCTTTTACTTCAGGTGGTGTTTTTTCTGAAAAAAGATATTGGGGAAGAATATTTTCAACCGCATTTTTAAAATCATTGCGATAATGCACGAATAAATAATCTTCGGCCTGTTCATCTGTAAAGGTTTCATCAAGATCTTTCACCGTATCTATTAAAATAAGAGCCTTTACCTGAGGGATTTTTAAAGCGGCTTCAAGAACATAGGCTCCCGACATCGAGTGTCCTACAAGAATGATCTCTTTTGAATCAAGCTGATCTGCAACGGCTTTGATATCATCTGAATAGGATTCGCTTGACCATGTTTTTCTGGAAGTGTCAGATTTTCCGTGGCCTGCAAGACTCATCTGTACGATATGATATTGGTCTTTGAAGTATTCCTGCTGACTGTTCCACCATTCTGCATTGCCGAGCCATCCGTGTACAAACAGGATCGACGGATTTCCTTCTCCGCTTTCTTTGTAGTGAATATTCTGTCCGTCTGACGATTGTGCGTATTTTTCCATGAGTTATTTTTATTCCGGTTTATACTGGTGCTTTTTGTGAAACTAAAAATACAAAAACTAGAGTGAATACTCTTGTATTTTCTTCTTTCTACCTAATAAAAAACGCTCTGAAAACAGAACGTTTGAAAATTATTTTATGATTTTACCACTTCCAGATCTGTGGTTCCTCTTTCCAGATCAGCAGTCTGAACTCTTCATAAAGATTGGCGTTGCCGATACTTTGTGGGTCTCTTCGGTCCTGATCTAATTTAAGTTGGTGCAAAATACCGGAATGGGCACCTACCCAAAGTGTTTTCCCGTCGTCAGAAAGGGTCATTCCTGAGATGGTGGAACCTAAAAAGTGTCTCCACAGTCGATTTCCTTTTTTATCAAATGCTTTGATATATCCGTAAGCATCCCCTAAAATATAGTAATTTTCCGTGGCTGTACCCGCATACACTCTCATTTCTTCATCAATAATGGTGTAATCATCGCTTTCAGTGTAGGCTTCGATATCAGCCCCTACATATTGATCGGCATTGATTCCGATGGTCATTCCATTGTAAAAATGGCAGGAATTGGTGATCATCTGGCTGTCATCTTTAGCAAACAGACAAAAATGGGGATATGAAGATTGTGCTCCTACAGCACCTAGGGTATTGCCTTCCGGATCTAAAATTCGGTGGTCATAACTTTGATCTCCCACCACGATATAAGAATTGTCGTTGGAAAGCGCAGCGTTTTCCATATCGATATCCGGTGTCCAGTCTTCCTCATTGTCTTCATTGATAGGATGGATGAGTTTTTCTTCACTTGTAGAAATCAGATAAATTCCGAATGAAGTAACCAAGATGACTTTGCTTCCATCGTTGAATGGGATGAGTTCTGTAATTCCCAATTCTATTGTTTTATCGAGCAGAAATTCGTTGATAAGTTCTCCGTCCCAGCCTTTATACATGGAGATTTTACCCGCAGTTGCGACCGCAAAAACATGATCTTGTTTTGATTTTCCTATGGCCTGAATATTTTCGTCCAGTGGGGTCACCTGATCATGATCCAGCAGATAAGCCTGTCTTTTTTCATAAGAAGTACCGGTCATAAAAACGATCTTTTCATCAGAAATAAAGTGCAGCTGTTCAATACTTTGTGATCTGTTTTCCATCAAAGGAATGATCGGCGTGTGAGCCGGCGGAAATTCCGCTCTGAAGGTTTCCGTATCGCCATTTTGGTTGGCTGTTTTAAGCAGATTGAAGACCGCTTCAGCAAGATTGGATCTGGTATCTTCTGGTTCTTTTCCTTTCCAGTTTTCCCAACCGTTCTTTTCACCGAAATCAACCATTTCATTAATTTCTTTAGCATACTGTTCTCCTTTTGAGAACCATTCTTCCTGGATTTTAGTGTTTTGCATAATTGATGATTACATAAAGTTTGAGATATTCCTTATCGAAACATCCTGTCTGAAAAATTAAATTTAATGTATTATTTGAAGTTAGCCTGTTCGTCATGGTTGCCATTGATCGTAATACTGCTTCCATTCAGCAGTTGTGGATTCACGGTTCCGGTTTTCTCTGCTGTGAATTCAAACCCCAGGATGTCTAAGGTTTCGCCAGGTTTGGAAAACTTTTCTTTTTTTAAGGTGTACGTTCCGGCAGGACCTATTTTTATAGTATCTCCGGGCTGTTCCATAAAGGTCTCCACATTGCTTTTCTCTCTGGTGTTTACCTTAACGGTTTTAGACAGATACAGTACGTTGACATCCTGAAGGCCGGACCATTGGATGGAAAAATCATTGTTTAATGATGCTTCTTCGTCATAGATAATGTTTCTTGAACTGCTTAGTTTCAAAGAAGGAACGCTGCCCAGAAAAAACTTTTTCCCATTGGCCAATTGAATCTGAAACTCATACTGATTATTTTCCGGTGCTATTTTCTCTGTGTGGTATAGATACGTTTTGGTATAATATAACCCCTGTATAATTTTGTACTCTATTTTTTTGCCGTTCAAGGTGATATTTACCGAATCGTTGCCAAACATTTTACCTTTTCGGTCATATAAACTTACGGAAATACTGTTGTCATTTTCATCCGTTAAAGTTTGGTAGATATCAACCACCGCTTTGATATCAGAAATATCTGTGACCTTGGATGCCGGAATAGGTTCTGAACAGGAATTGAACAGGAAATAGAGGCAGCAGAGAAAGATAGAAAGCTTCACAAGTACAGAGCTGTCTTTTTTCATAAGATATTGTTTGGTGTGGCGGAATTATTTTCTGCTGTGTTAAATTACGAAAAGAAATAGAATAGGGATTAGTGATGAGGTATTAATTTGTACAGATATTAAAAAAAACCGTTCGAGTTTGTCGAACGGTATATTTACCAACATTTTTTATCTATATGCCCATAGAATATGAATTTTTATATAACTCTGCAATTTTTGAAAGGTAGGTGGAAATGGATTCATTTATTACAATATTTATTTTTTCCAATAGGCTTAGTTTGAGTATAGAATAGATTAGTTGTGGAATATTCTACCAGTCGAAATGAATTTATGTTTTTGTAGTTATTAATTTGAATTGCTCGATGATAAAGATCGTTTTCAGCATATTGAAGTCCATAATCGTTTATAAAATTTTCCAAGCTTAAGTTTTCAATATCATTTTTTTTAATTTTTGTGGTTCTTATATAGTATGATAAATTTTCGGAGACAGGATTTTCAATCACAATAAATTTTTGACAAATTAATCTGTTTTCGTGCTCTTGCCCAATAAGTATTACCGTAGGGATTCCTAGTCCCATAATATACTCACAATTATAAATTTTAATTATTTCTTTCATTCTTCATTTTATTAAAAGATTTATTTTATGGTATATTATATCTTTTTTTAATGAAAAGGTAAATGCTAATTTGAAATAATTATTCCTGCAACATAATTTTATTCTTTTCTTTCTGGAATTCTTCCTCAGATAAAACTCCAGAATCTTTCAGCTCTTTTATTTTTTTCAGTTGATCATACTTTGTTTCTGAACCTTTATTTTGTAATTTTTCTGTAGGCATAAATTCTTCAGGAAGGACAAGCTCTCCATATTTGATGGCGTTTTCTATATCTAATTCATAGTTGATCATACCGCTGCCGATTTTCGCATAATAAACAAATCCATTTCTTTTGTTTCCTCTCGGCATTATTTTCTTAACCTTGAAAGTAAGTCCTGAATTATTTCTTTTAAAAGAATTAGCCTGATTGGCAAGACCCTGATAGCCTGTGGTAGAATAATAATTAAAGAGAGAAGAGGCATTGGTCCGGATAAATTTGAAATCACCATCATTCATAGAGCCTGTTCCAATTTTTAAATCCAGCCCTTCATACACTTTAAAACCTATTGAGGTAGTGAGAGTATCATTTTGAAATTTTGGAGTATTTTGGGAATAATAAATCCCGAAGAACAGAAGTGTAAAAATCACGAATACTTTTTTCATTGTTTTATTTTTAGTTATCAAAAAAATTAATGATCAAAAGTAAAATGAATTAAATTGCTTGCCTTACGGAAACCCTTATATAGCTTATTTATAAGGAAATTAGCAGTGTATTTTGTGTCGAAATAAAATAAATGTCTGACTAGATTTTTCTTAACGACCAATACATCATTTCAGTATCCTGCTTTATTTTTGTAAAGCTTAATTTTTGCAGAAAATTAATGGAGTTGACATTGTCCGGGAGACATCTTGCTGTAATTTCAGATACAATGCCCGTTGAGAAAGCCCATTGGATTAATGCTGTTACCGCCTCTTCCGCATAACCTTTTCGCCTTTCCTCCTTAGAAATTCCGTATCCGATGTCTATATTTTTTTCTTCACCATTATATCCTTTAAATCCTGCATCCCCAATGATTTCGAAAGTATCATTTTTTATAATCATCCAGGATTCAAATCCGGTAGGTTCTTCAACTTTTGAGAGATTATCAATAATTCTGGGAAGCGTTTCTATTACATCGGAGTAGGGCCAGCCTTTTCCCTTTTTTAGTCCCATCGCTGCAAGATCACTGAAATCATCTTTCAAAATATCCCTGCAAATTTTTGTGGTAAATGGAATAAGAATTAATCTTTCTGTAGTAAGTCTTTCTATAGTTAGTTTGGGTGCTTTCAAAATTCTTTTTTTATAGCGTGAATAAAGTATTTTTTTATTTAAGAAGTTTCTTTGAATAATGATATACGGACTTATTATATCTGGGTAAATGTTTAGATAGTGATTCAAGAACTACTGATAACGCTTCCTTATCATTATTGATGGAGGAAAGTGACAACGCCAGAAAAGCATTCACCGCATCATCCAGTTCATCAGAATAGTTTTCCTTTTCTTCTCTCAGGATCTCAATACTTTCGTCTGTTTTCCCATTATTTCTAAGGGTACTGGCCAGTTGAATTCTTGCTCTTCTTCTGCGTAATCCCGTAAGACCTAAGTGTAAAGCTGATCTGTAAAGAGGCTCCGCATCTTTCTCAGAACCCGTAGAATCATAGACGCATGCTCTTTCAAAATCTGCAATAGCATGGCGTTGGTGAGCACATAAGGTTTCTGTATGTACTTTTATTTTTTCGATGAAATCAGCATTGGAAATAAGTCCCAGTTGATCCCATATTGTTTTTAATTCTGCCTCCCAAAGTTCAAAATCTATCATTTTGTTATATTTTTTTTTTCAGTCCTCAATAGCTTCAATGCCTTGCTGTTTCAGCTTTTCAAGGTGATCTCTCATCGTTTTCAGCTGCTCCGGCGAATGCGCCTGCCATTCTGTAACTTCTCCCGTTACTTTAAAAGGATGCTGCGAACGGTAAGATTTTGTAGGATTGCCCGGAAATTTTTTGTCTGTTAGATTGGGATCATCTTCAATCAGGCCTGTAGGTTCTACCGTATAAATTCGTTCTTTCCCCTCTCCGAAAGCCAGTTCGGCGCCCCATGTTGCCGCTTCCAAAGTCGCAGAAAGATAGATGTATTTTGCTTTTCTCTTGGTGCCATAGTTGGAGGTGAAACCAATTTCGATGAGGTCTCCGGTTTTAAGATCTGCTTTGGTACCGTGGTAGTAGACGGGAGCTTCTGTGGATGTTGTGTTCATAGAGGTGTTTTTGTGATATGGTGTATAAAAATAAATAAAATAATCATTTGATTTTGTTATTCAGACGATGGGCAAAATTCTAATGATCATTGAAGTTGAACCAATTGCTCCTGAAATTCATCAGAAGTGACAGTCCCCATAGCAAATTGATATTGAAGCCGTTCAATTTTTTCGTTTTTAGTCAGCGGTCTGTTATGAATAGCTTCTATAATCTGATCCTCGTCCGGTAATGATCCCAGTATATGTGTTTTTTGTTGGAATGCTTTAAAATATCTGATCCCGAATTTCCTCTGGGAAATGGCATTAAAATGAATATTGTCAGGATTGGCTGTCAAACCTTCAGCAGATACAAAGTAACAGTGCTCATGATCTTCTGCAAATTGGATGAGTGCTTTATTGACTTCGTTGTATTCATTAAAATATTGACCATACCTACCGTCTTGTAAAAAATCACCCAGTCCTCCAATAATGAGCGGAAGGTCCGGAACATTAAGTTCTTCTCTCAGGGTTTTCATAATCAGGGCTAATTTTTCTCCATAGAGCCTGTATTTCTTTCCGTTGCTGTCATTTTCTCCCTGATGCCACAGAATTCCCTGCAAGGTGCTTATTTTTTGTGCCGCTTTTGCCTGAAAAACTGCATTTTGAAACAATGGAGCTTCTACCGACCAGTCATCCAGACTGGTACCGCCGTCAGCACATGGAATTAATGCAATATCATCCTGTTGATTATGAAATAAACGCCATGAAGAAGCAAAAGTAGCTGCCAGACCGACTCCGGAAGTGGAACGGTCAGGATTAACAGGCTCTGCCATCATTTGCCATCTTCCGTTTCTCAACATTTTGATCTTTTCATCATCAATAGGAGGGACTTCCTTTAAAAAACCACGACCTGCCATATTAGACTGGCCAATCATTAGAAATGAATGTGTCATTGTATCTGTTTATGTATTGTTCTGTTCCTTATTCTTTTAGTGATCTGCAAACCTTTTCAAAGGTAATCCATACCATTTCGTCTGTTAAAGTAAAAGGTAATCCGCTGATGCTTTTTCCCTGCTGATGAAAACGCAATAAGGTATACAAGGGAGAGAAAGCGATGGACCAGTAAATTTCAAAGGGAATTTCAGCCATTTCTCCTCTCTGCACTGTATTGGAAATGAAGTTTAAAAGATTGTTTTTGAACTCACTCATAAACATTCCCGGCTTCTCGTTAAACATTTCATTAAATTGATGACTGTAATGAGAATTGTTGATCTGTTCAAAGAATGGAAGCAGGAGAGGATTTTTGAGGGCATAATTATATCTGTTGGTCCATTGCACCCGCAGGCCTTCTTCAAGAGAAGAATCGGGATCGAATCCTTTATTGATTTCGATTTCCATTGTATTGCCTTCCTCAATAACCAGTTTAATAATTAGATCATCTTTGTCCTTATAATATACGTAAGGAGTTCCTACAGAGATATAGCATGCCTTCGCCAGTTTACTCATCGTAAAGCCGTCCAGCCCTTCTTTAACAATAATTTCAATAGCTTTCTGTTTAATACTGTTTTCTTTGTTGAGATCTCTTTTTCTCATATTTATCTTATTATCAGATTAATATAATTAAATGAATATTCATTTAATTATAAATGCAAATCTATATATTTTAATCCATACGAAGAAAAGTAATGTTAAAAAAAATAGAAATGAGAGATGTACTTTTAGAGAAATATACTAATAATCAACAATGACGAAATCAGGATTTCGAGCAGGAACAGGAGATTATTACCATTGTTGAGGGTTAGAAGCTGTCTGTATTCTTATTTTCAGCAGTAATTTCTTGTTATTTTTCAGACCCGCTCAATGCATTCAGTTTGATACAATATTCATCCAGCAGATCATAAATAGCCTTTTGGTCTTTTCCCGAAATTTTGTTGTCCCAGTCGGTATTTACTATAAGGAACCTGCCGATCTTTTTATCCTTAAAAAACCAGATGACAGAATTCATTCCAGGATCGCCGCCGGTATGACCGAAATTTCCGGTAGAGCCAAAGCCCATAGTGATGCCCATATTGTATTCATCACTGTATTCGCTGTTGCTCCTGTCCTGAAAATTCCCGGCGTTGAGCTGAGGCGTAAAATATTCTTTGTAGCTTTCTTTGGAAAGAATCGTTCCTTTGCCGAAGTAACCTTTCATCAATTCCAGAAGGTATTTGCTCATATCACTTGAAGTTGTAAGCAGCCCTCCGTCAGGATAGGTATTAAGGGAATAGTAAGGATAGGGCGTTTGCTTGTTGATGAATGTATGGGTATATTTTGAAAAATCGATCGCATTAAAGTTCCAGCCGGAATGATTCATTTTTAATGGCTTAAGAATATATTTTGTAGTGAATACATCATAAGGAATTCCTGTTGCCTTTTCCAGAACCAATGCTGCCAGCGTTGCTCCAATATTGGAATAATTAAAGATTTCGCCAGGCTTGTTTTCTGTAAATACATCTTTGGAATACCATTTTCCGCTTTCGCTGAGAACATGGGTTAAAAAATCTTCAATGGAAATTTTAGAGGAAGGAGGATTGAATTGGGTGGGTGAGATATCAATATTTACATTGGATGAAAGGTTTACCGTATCTTTTAACACAACAGTATTCAATAAATAGCCGTTGTTGTCATTGATGGAGGAGGTGTGTGTGGTGAGCTGCCGGATCGTTACAGCGACTTCAGGATGATAAGGATTCGTGACTTTGAATGGTAGATATTGGTTGACAGGATCATCCAGTTTGAGCTTTCCCAGTTCCTGAGCTTTAAGAATCGCAAGACCGATCAATGTTTTTGAAATGGAAGCTATATTTTGAACTGTATTTTCATCATATTTTTGAAGCGTCTTTGTGTTCGCAATGCCGAATCCGTTTTGGTACAGAATATCCCGATCATTCACCAACGCCACTCCAAATCCATTAAAGCTTGCATTCCTGCTGATTGCCGTTAGTTTATGGGTTAATTCATTTTGGATTTTGATAAATTCCCTTGACTGTTTTCTCTGCGCCTGACAGCAAATGGCGATCGTAATAAAGAGAAGGGTATAAGATAGACTTTTCATGATAGGTTTTTATTTAAAAACAACTTCAAGACCGTAATTATTACATTTTTAAAATTTTATCTTCACTGTATGAGAATAAAAAAAACCGTTCCAGATTTCTGAACGGTTTGTCTATTTTGAAATTAATAATCTACAATGACGAAATCCGGATTTCCGGTCGCGAAAAAGTAACCATTGATATCATCTTCCGTAGGAGGTTGGTCATATTCCTTTTTTAATGCGGTGATTTCTTTTTTTGACATGCCTTTCGTATTTTCTTTAGACAGTTCCGATTTTTTGCGATATTCCCATTCTTCCCTATATTTTTTTAACCCGGTTTTATACTCTTCCGTTTTTTTGTATTGGGCAAACTGGCGAAACTTGAATTTTATAAACTCATCTTTGTCCAGATCTTTTTCCCTGACCACCGTATCATTGTCGATGGTCATTAATTTGTACCGCTCATGCAAAGATGAATAGCCGAAACTGGCAGCTTTAATAAGTTTTCCGGTTGGTATCACGAGTATTCCCGAATAATTAAGAACTATTTTTCGATTTCCGAAAAGTTTTTGGAAAACGGAAATATAATCTTCACTGTCTGAATTCAGATCCTGAATTTTAATATCAATTAAACTTAAAATATTATTTTCAATTTTAAATGTTGCTATATACTCGCGGTCATTTGATGAGGAAAATGAAAGCATTCTTTCTCCGTTCTTATATTGATGAAATTCGGTGAGTTGAGATCCATAGACCGGATGATCATCAGGATGCTTCTCCAAATATCCCTCCAAAGGATTATTCATGAGATCATACTCTTTGTTGTTGATGATGATTTTGTCAGGTTCCTGGCCGGTAGCAAAAATTTTTATAAGTGAAAAAGTAAAAAGGAGGATGACTATTTTAAGTTTCATTGGAGAAGTTTGTTTTATGCAGGTTCAAAAGGTATTTTATTTTCATCAATAAGTTTTGCTTTTAATGCATCAGCATAGGTATGAGCAAAATTTTCTTTTTCACTTTTGGGTATGCAGAAATAGAGATCTATTCTTTTCTCTTTTTCATCATAATTCTCTTCCTCTTCTGGATCGTTTCCCGGACTTTTAATGACTTCTAAGTAATGAGCGTAATGTCCGAATTCATGTAGTAAGGTTCTGTAAAGTTGAGTATTTCTTGTAAATTCAGGTTTAAATTCAGCGATAAAGTTTCTTTTTAAAGTGGTAAATATATGTCCGTCAGCTTTTAATCTTTCAAATTCTTTTTGATCCTCAATGGTCTGTTTTTTAGGCCATAATAATTTTTTATCGGTATCAATGGCATCCAAAATAACAGCAGGAAAGTATTCATTTTCAAACTCAAAACTGTAAATTAACCTTCCCCATACTGGCGAAAGGATTTCTTCTTTTCTTTTTGGCTGTCTCAAAATAATGAACTTTAAATCTCCATAATCTTTAGATGGAATCTGTTCAATTATTTTCTGAATATCATTCAATGAACAAGAATGCATTGAATGCTCTCGGGTTTCTTCGATCACAAATATGAATTCATGATTATTTATTAATCTTATTTCCTTTTGATAATGAGTAAGCCTTTCATAAAAAGGTTTTAAATTTCCATAGGGCGAAGAGATCGTCAATTTATTATTTTGACTATAGCCTTGATTTTCGGTTCCTATATTTCTATTTCTTCGTGTGGGACTATACATTGTCAATAATTTATGGTTGAGGGAAGAAATTGTTTTCTCAGTGAATTTTGGGTTACCAAAGATTAAAGGAATGCTAAGGTATTTTTGAATGATTGAAGTTTCTTTCTCTTAATCTTTGGTGACTGATCATTAACGGATTGTTTTTTTACTTTTTAACTGAAAGACATTGCCTTCAGGATCTGTTCCGTCACACAGCCAAAAATCATAATTCTCAAATGTTTTAATGTCTCGCATCTGAATGTTTCTGGATACAAATTCCTTCCTTGCCGATTCTATATCTGTATCAATTTCAAAAACGAGTTTGGTATTGTTATCAAACAGATGTCCGTTTTTTATATTTTCAAGATAAGGATCGCCTATTGTATGCAATCCAATCTGTAGTGCTCCTGCATTCAGAAGAGCCCAGACCGGATCTTCTTCCATTACTTCTAAACGAAAGTTTTCGACATAGAAATTTTTAAGCAATTCAACGTTTTTAACGTACAAAATGATGGTGTCAAGAGTTGCCTTCATGGATGGGTTTTAATAAAAGTAAAGATAAGAAAAGTTGTTCCAGTAGTATTTTTAAAATAAAGGTTCTCCATTAAGATCCGTCGTCAGCACCTCACTCATATAATCAAAAAATGGACGCATGGCTAACAAGGTGAGTATGGCTTCTTTCTGAAAATTGGATGATAAAACTTCCTTATCGGTAAATTTCCTCATAACGACATATTGTTTTTTTCGGATGAGATCAATGGCCGGATGATTTTTATCAAAACCTCTTGGCGCCGTTTTTACAGCATCACCTTCAATGTTTCCAAAGTATTGTAAGAAAGTTTTGTCAGAAGTAATCTTTTCTATGGCTGCTGTATTAAGTTCTAATTCTTTACGGATACGGAGTAAATCTTTGGCTTCCGGACCCCAGAATCCGCCTCCCACAAAACTGTTATTAGGCTCTATCTGTATATAATATCCTCCTCTTAACATCGGTTTTGAACGGGAATAGCCAACCCCGAAATTATTTTTATAAGGTGTCTGATCTTTCGAAAACCGCACGTCTCTGTAAATCCGATAGATATGGATTCCTTTTAAATTGTCGTGTTCCTGAAGTTCGGTATAGATCTGATCAAAAAAAACTTTGTTTTCTTTGACAATTAAGTCATATTCCGGTTTATGCCGGGCAAACCATTCCCGATTGTTATTTTTTTCCAGTTGTTTAAGGAATTCAAGTGCTTTTTTCATTTTGTAGAGTAGTTAAAGTCTGTATACGCTGGCAATGAGGTTCTTATTGTATATTGTTGAGCTGATCATTATAAAGGCCTACCAACAGACTGTTTCCGTTTTTATCGATTTTTACGCCGCCGTATTTTGCCTTTTCATATTTCTGAGCCTGTCCTTCCTGAAAGAAGAAAGATTCTGCTCCGATATTGATATTCCATTCATTGGGAGCCGTATATTTAATCAGGTATTCACCTTTATTCAAAGGGGTTGTTTCCTGTTGGAATCTCACTCTTTCTGCGATACCTTTGCTGTCGATACGGACTACGCAATAGCCTCTTTTAGGAAGGTATTTTGTATTTATATTTTCTGATAAGCTATACCGCAAGTTCATGTAGTCGCCCTGCATCAAAGAACGGGGATCAACCGGGGCCAGCTGCAAAAGAACCAGTTGCCCCTCTTTTAAAAGGGCTTCCTTTTTGACAACGGTATAATTGAAGTATACCAGCAAAATAACAAGGTTGGCTGCGATAATCATCCATTTATATTTTTTCATTCGATGTCAGTTTTTTACGGGTTAATAAATAAAGCCCCAGGAATAAAATACCAGAAGAAAATAAGAGAATGGATTTGGTCAGCAGGGTAAAATGCAGGTCGTAATAATATCGTGACACAAAATAAATAAATGCCATCATGCCAATAGCCAGACTGGTTTTATAATTCACTAAAAAGCTTACAAGAATAATTAAAATAGCTCCGGATATTGCAGGAGATAGAAGTGTAGGTAAGAGAAGAGCCATTGTTACAATATAAATTCCTGCCTTTTGGGTGGTTTGGGAAATGCTCAAAACTTCAAAAAGACGGGAAAGAACAAACATAATGTTAAGTATAATAACCACAGAGGATACCCAAATGTAATCCCGGGATACTTCAATAAAATCATTTCCAAGAAAAACCAATCCTGCAAGGAATGAAAAAATAAGCCCGATGCGAACGGGATCGTATAATTTTGAAAAGGCGGGATGCAGAGAAATTATTTTGGCTTCTTTCAGGAACACGGCCGTAACCATGATCGCCAGGAGAGAAATATACAGGTGTATCAAATCATAATTGTGGTTGGATACTATCAGTGTTATAGAGCCTCCAGTGATGATTAATACAGAAATAAAGGCAATGATATAACTCCGGACAACCACCAGCGATCCCGCTGCAATCAGAATACAAATAAGACTGACCGTATTTTCAGTCATTTCCATCTTAAATAAACCGAGTGCGAAAAGGACCAATCCAATGAGGTATGATGAAATACTTACCGTATCAAAGATGATGGTTCTGTACATTCTATTAATGAACATTCCTCCTGTCATCAACAGGATTCCGGAGATCAGTAACCCTGACGTAGAATCATATATTCCGGTAATGAACAGGAATCCCAAAAAAGCTAGACTTGCTAAAATGCCCCCAAAGACAGACAATATTTTTACTGCTAAAGATTGATGATCATCTCTTTTTTCATAAGCGGTAAAAATAGCCTCTTCATCAAATTTCAGTTCTTTATTTTCCTGGGTCCGAAAATAATCCAGGAGTTCTTTGATTTCTTCTCTATTTCTCATGGTTCCATTTTTTTTGAAGGTTGATCAGGTTCATAATGACCAGCGTAACACTTACAATGATAAAAAGACTGACTAGTAAAAACATGCTTCCACCTTCCGATATTTTAAGGAGCAGAGCTGAAATAATGATAATGATGCTCAATGGAATCACCGAAAGATAAAACCCGTTTTTCGTTTGGATACCGTGCCAGATTCCCAGTCCAAAAACCAGTAAAACGATGGGAGCTAAAACCGGAAAAACAGGATGGTAACCGTCAAGAATCCCATAAATCATTCCTGCAGTCGCGAAGGTTATGGAACCCAAAGCTAAAATATAGGTCAACCACTTGGGGACAGTTTCAATTTTTTTATCCTTATCCAAAAAGAGCAAGATAAGAAACAGGACCGTGTTGAACAGAAAAAGCAATGCAATGACCAATAATGCCGGCCAGTCTTTGGCAACCTGTTCCGTGTATAGAAAAAATGTGGTGTTGAGTAAGACAATATACAGCAGCCACAACGGAGCAAAGTTCGAAACTACCACCCAAAGGGTGATGAAAAGAGTCCAGGCCAAAAAGAAGTCATAGGAATTAGCGCCCGTCTGATAAATCTGCCCGAAAACGGCAAACAGAACTCCAACAAGAAATGACGATCCCGTAAGGACAATATTTCTGGTGGTGTTATTTATTTTAGGAAGAAAAACAATGAGAGTGGCTGCAATAACGAGGATTTCGGTCAGTCCCAGTTTGGCAAATTTATTCAGATCTGCCCAATTATAGGCAAAAAAGAAAATAATGCCCGCCGTGGTAAAACCGATTCCGAGGGTGATGAAGAACAGGCGCAGGAATTTCTGCCACATCGCTTTATCGTGGTAAATGTTTTCTTTCGGGGCCCTTTCTATGGTTTGTTCCGTCACATTGCTGTGGCGGCTGATGATATGGAGATCTTCGCGCTGGATGTTTTTCATGGATGGTGTTTTTAGATTGGTGTAATGAAATACTATGCTTCATCAGGCTTAAAGAAACGAAGCTACAAAAAATATGAGGAAGTGAAACAGTGGTTTTTTTCTGAACAGGAAACCTCAAATAAAATATAATTTGTTTGCAACTTTAATTATTTGTTCTCTAAAAAAGTATTATAATTGGCGTATATTTTTAAACTTAAAAGTGTCTTGGTCTATTCATAGGATGTTAAAGAACTTATTCACAATTTTTTAATTCTGTCATCATTTCGTTCGTACAATTTTGTTTTTTTTAGTCTGTAATTGTTGATTCTTATAGTAGGGGAATTGAATTGCCAATCTGGAAGATGATTATACAGCTCATTGGTTAACTTTTCGATTCCAGGTGTGTGTCTGCCAAGTTCATAACTGCCTTTGTCCGTAATTATTTCCAGACCTTCTTCTTTTGTATGTTTTGAAATTGGAATACTAAATGAATGTACTGAAATGATTTCATCCCATTTTATAAATTCCAATGGGGTCTTCTGCTTATTGTAAAATCCTTCATTTGTATATTGGAAATCGCCATCATATTTCTCTAATTGATTGGCTTCTTTTTCCACGGAATCATAATCCTCATCATTGGGGAAATATATTTTTGCACCTGAAAAACAAATCACAACGAAGCAAGTAAAGATAGTAAGATAAGATATACCTTCGCTGTCAAAAATGGGATAGTTAAGAAAAGTCAACACTAAAATTATACAACTTACTACAATTATTTTTTTCATTCAATTTAGTTCGAGGATTAATTTATTTTCCAATTAGTTTTTTTATTTCGTTATACTTATCTGAATTCTCTAATTCTTTCCAAAAATACTTTTTGTACTTTGTTCTATCGAATGAATTATTATTTTGTAAATAGATCCATATGGAATCTTTATCTGCAATGATTAATGTTTTGGCACTTAATCTCTGGCCGTAAGACCATATTTGCTTAAATGTTTCTTCAAGCTCTTTATTGTTTTTAATATGATACTTACTTTCTATAAGTGTAGATGCTTTTTCAAAACCTACTGTTTTGTCAGCTAGAAACACATAATCTGGAAAATTTCTTTCACCGCGTCCCATACTAACAGGTAATTGACGAACCCAATCTTTTTCAACATATCCAATTTTTTTCAGAAATGGTTCTATTAAATTTATTTCAACTTCTCTTTCATTTTTGAGTTCTATGTTTTGAGAATACGTGTAATTATATAATTGTGGAAGGATTGAAGAGTCGAATCCTTTCTCATTAAACATTTGTTGTAAGCGCAAATAGTCTTCAGATGATAAGGGATAGCCGTTAATTCCTTGAAGGTTTTTTCTTACCAATGGATTTTTACTAAAGTGTTCATCATTTTTTAATTCATGAATTGTAACAGGTGGAACTTTTTGACTATTTGTAATATAGATATTGCTATAATAGTGAAAAAAAGGATCTGCAATTCCATCTCTTTTTGCTCTCCAAACAGAATGAATGTAACTTCGGGGTGATAAGCAATAAACAACTAAAATATCTCCTTTTCTAGTATCAATATTTCCTTGCCAAAAAGATGAAATATCTGAATTCAGATTGGTGTCTAAAAACTCAAAATCCTGACCATATTTGTCTCCCCCAATCCACCATACTTGTGTAGGTTCAGGCAATTCTTTTTCTTCATTTTCCTGTACAAACTTCGGTGCAAAATCGTTTAGAAAAGCACAAAATTCAAAATCAGTTAACTCATTTTTTTCTTGGAATTTATTGAAACATTTGCATAAATCTAAATAATGTAAAAATCTTTCTTTTTTATACCTTTTTAAAGGAACATTTGGAAGTTCCAAATGAAAAGTATCTGCTATCTTGGTTAATAGATCATAATTATTTTTAAAAAAGTAGGGTTTGAATATTTTAGGATACTCATAAAATAGCCATGTTGATACTAAAGAAATTAAATGAGTAAAATCATCTTCTAAAAGTGGGATTTCTTTCTCACCATCTTCAAAAGTTAATTCAACGCCATTATTATAAATATCTTCTAAAAATAGAAATGCTTCCTGATAATTATCAATTGATTTTAATTCTGGGCTACTAGTTAATTCGTAAAGGTTATTAATGAAATTTGCAGCTTCTTCATTGTTAAAATCAATATTATCTATATATCTTGATGAAATTTCATCAATTTCTCCATCCTGAAAAATTCTAATAATTTCTTTAGCTTCATCAGTTTGAATATAATTATTCCAAATAAATTTGTTTAATTTCATTTCTTTGTGCTTAGTTCTTTATAGTTAACATTACAAAAATCACGGAACCGGAACTCCCGTACTTTCCGACCAAAGCGCAAACCAATCCTGCAATTCCATATTAACGGTCGTGGCTCTCATCAGAATGGCCAGTCTTGACGGATCTGCGGTACCGCAAACCGGCAGAATCCCGGCAGGATGTTTTAATATCCATGCGAGAAGGATAATATCTGCGGGAACTTCATATTTGTCGGAGAAATTGGCCAGTATCTTTTTTAATCGTCGGGTCTGATCGTCGTCCTGTCTGAAAACAGTTCCCAGGGGTGACCAGCACATCGGCGTAATATTTCGAGTCTGCATATGATCTAAACTTCCGTTTGTCATCGCTTCAAAATCGGTAATAGAAAAACTGATCTGGTTATAATTGATTTTGATTTTGGTCTCAATCAGATCCGTTTGTAAGGGGGTAAAATTGGATACCCCAAAGTCCAGAATTTTTCCGTCCTGTTTGAGTTTTGCGATGGCTTCTGCAATGTCATCAGCTCTCATTAAGGGGCTGGGACGATGCAGTAACAGTAAGTCTAAATAATCCGTTTGCAGGTTTCTCAATGACTGTTCTACAGACCCAATGATGTATGAGGTAGCATAATCGTAATGTTTTACGAAATTATTTCTTTTATCGGATTCCATCTGAATACCGCATTTGGAGATCAGCTGTATTGTACTTCGGTCTATTTTGCTTTCGTTAAAAGCTTTTCCAAACTCAGCTTCCGTTGTATAATCTCCGTAAATATCTGCGTGATCAAAAGTAGTGATGTTATTTTCCAGGCAGCAGTTCATCAGTTCGATCATCTGTTGCGTGCTGCAGTTTTTACCCCAAACGCCCCAAGTCATGGTGCCGGCAATAATCTTTGAAAATGATTTTTTATCCATGTTTTTTGTGTTGTTTATCTTAACGTCTTTTTTAGTTCTTCAATATAGGAGAAGTTTTTTTTGCCAGAGTTATTTAAACTTTTGATCTCAATTTAAAAATAAGTCCTGATTTTTATACTTTAACTGGAGTTAAGTCTAAAATGATAACGGTGTAAAAATAAAGAAACCGTTCTGGAAAACAGAACGGCTAATATAGTAAATTGTGTTTAAAATCAATGAAGGCTCGCGCTATCAAAGGGATTTTAACTTTCCATTGCCATATAATCCAATTGTCCGTTTTCGTCTGTATTGATGACCACCAGATAATCAGTGATGTCCCGTCCGATTGAATAGTCTAAAATAGCAAATTGATCTTCACTGTCCGGATAAAGTCCTACCCTCACCAATTCAAGTTTTTTTAAAAGTTGCTGCTCCGGTTCAGTGGCAGAGTCATCAAAGTTGATCAGTGTTGAAAGTTCCTCTTTTTCAACTTCTTCCAGATGATGTTCTACATAAAATTTTACGGTTTCTCCCTCTTCGTCGTTGTAGTCATCGTGTAGGTATGTTTTATTCAGCTTGTCAAATTTTCCGATGTTTTCAAGATAGTTTTTGACCTTTTCCAATTGTGACGGATCTGTATTTTTGTTTTCAAAATTAAGATCTACCTGAACTTCATTGCCATTGAAGTCCATATTGGTTGTGTAGTATTCTTCCAGATTTTCTGTTGACAATTGCCCGAAGTGGGGGAGTGTGTATTCTTTCATATAATTGATTGTTTGGTAGATTGTTGATGTATTTGGATTTGGAAATTGCTGATTACGACTCTTCAAAATTTAAAATCATTATTCTATTAATTTCAGAATCAACTCTTTTCATAATCCATTCTTTTTCGTCAGGAGATAGATCGTTTAAAAGATTATTGTTGTTTTCATTGAAATCTGTTATGACATCTTCTGAAAATTCTGTTTTAATTTCGGCCATTCGAAGTGGGTTGCTTCTATCCGGCTTTCCTATTTTGGAAATTGCACTTTTTAATCTGTTTTGAGTAATATAGTTTCTCAATTCATCTACGATAAAGGATAAATCTTCTGTTTTAGAAGAAATGTTGGGAATGAAAGACCATTTTTCAGCTTCATGAAATTTTTCTTCTTCGTCAAATTCAGGATTTTTTAATTTAATAATGGATCTGGAAAAAAGACTGTTCTTATCGATCAGATTAAAAGGCTTTATCACCACCCCTTCAATTAAATTGTCTTTGAGCTCCGGAAGTTTAAATTCTTTAGGAATAGCTGAATTAATTCTAATATTGAAATTCATGGCCTCATTAAATTTTCCAATCAGTAAGGGTTGCGCATGAAATATTTCAAACTGCTTAAAATAAGCCAGTGAGGTCTCATAATCCAGATAGTATTTAGAGTCTGAACCATCGGTCTCCACAGCAATATCGAAAGCACAAAATTCGATGGCAGGGGTATAATATACTCCGGTTTGAATGGCATGCAGGTCCTTTACAGGCTCCACTTCCGGATGGGGGTATTTACCTCCGAACAATTCGCCATAAACAATATATTTCTTCCCAGGTATTTCATTGCTTAGAGTTTCAAAAAGGCGCAGAAGGTCGTCTTCAAGCTTGTTGACAATTAATTGGAAACCAAAAAAATCGTCTGTCCATTTTAGATATTCTTTCCTTTTGGCAAATTTCAAGTTCCCCTTTTCATAGATGAAACTAAAGTTAGCGCCATGGACTTTTTCTGTAACCACCCATTTCAATTTTTCCATTTGGGAAAAATCATTCTCGCTCAGGCCTAGTTTTTTTAAGGTGTTGGGCATCTCTTTTCATACCCTGAAAATTCACTCATTTTTTCATTTTTTATTGGTGCTCATGGTTTGGCGGCTTTTGTATACTATTCTCTGCATCATCACCGTGGTATTATGTGATGGGCCATTTAATTTTCTATCATATTTTTATCAAATCCTATGTTTGCATTATTTCCCTGCCAAATTACTTTAAATCCAATTGGGAGAGCCATAAATTGTGCGGTTTCCGGTCTCAGCGTCATTAGTTGTCCTACTGTCATTCCTTCGAAGGACATTGTTTCTTCATTAAATTTTTCTGTCATGGCAACCCATCCGGAATCTGGATCATCTCCGTTCCAACGAAATAAATTGGCCTGTAATCCTGTTTTTATCAGCGGATCTACGGTAACCATTTGGTCGAAGTGAGGAAAATCCGGTTCTACTTTTAATTGGTTGCAAACGGAAATTTGCTGTTTCAATATATGAAGTGTACGGTTTAGACCTTCGCCAAAGCCTTGCTGTTCCGGGATTACTTCCAGAATTTCAAAAAAGTCTGAAACTTCATGGAATAAAATACTCCAGGAGAAGCATGTTATTTTTTCTCCGTTTTTAATGTCTGGTTTTTCGTCCTGAATAAATTCCACAAGATATAGCAGAATTGGTTGTAAGTCCTCTAATGACAGATTGTTTTTTGCAATTTTTATTTCTTTGTGAATAGAGGATTTTAATCCTTTGGAGTAATGATAGTGATGATCAGATTGAAATTCTATATTTCTAATCTTAAGTGTTTTATTTCTGCTGAAAAATCCCATAGATATTGTTGGTTATTATGTTTTTTAATGGGGGAGATGTTTTTAGGAAAAGTTATTTATTTACCAAATAATTTTTTCCAGAAACCTCCTTCTTTGGATTTACTATATTGTTCACTGAAAAATGGTGTCGGAATATTGATGTCACCGGTATCTTTTGTCAGATTTTTAATTCCATTATACAAAGGATGTTCATTTTTTGTAATGGTGGATACTGAGGTCAGAGGATAAAATCTTTCAGAGGCATCCATTCCAACCGGGAAGTTTGTTCTTTTTAACCAAAAAGGTTCCAGCAAATCACTTATAGGCTCCATGTGTATTTTATCATCAAAACTTTTTCTTGCTTTTTTGATAAAGTCTTCATCCCAGTTTGAGGTGACGCGCTCAAAATATTTTAAGCTTTTTGCAGGGATGTGCAGCAGGAAAATCTGAGTTTTATCTCCGAGTTTATAGATGTCAAGAACTTTGAAATAGCTGTCAAGATTTAAACAGCAATGACCAAACCTTTCATTGTCCGGATTTACTTCATAGAGTTTTGCTGCTTTTGCAGAAGCAATTAAAAATCGGGTATTAAATTTTATTCCACCGCCTCTGACACTTACGTCAAGAAAAAATCCATTTCTGATGAGTTGGTCTTTCGTGAATTTTTCAGCGACAGAAGGTTTTAAATCGCAGTCTTTATAGTATAATGTGGCTCCCGGATAGGTCCAGTTTGTTATTTCTTCATTGTTTTCAAAAAGACCGTTTTCTATTGGTGTCATAGGTTTTGTTTTATAGGTGCGTCAATGGTTAATAAGGCGTAGCGGCAATTGGAGAAAGTACATTCTGAAACCATAAAATCAAGATAAGGAAAAGACGTTTAGCTTATCCAAAACCACGATGGATCCGATGCGTTGTTTGCTCATTATTTATCAGGATAAATCTCAATTTTTTCTAATAGTCTTTTTGCTAAATAATCGTTGCCATCTTTCAAATGCTCATAAATAATTTTGGCCTCTTCAAGATATTTTTCTTTCTTCGATGGGTTCCAATAATAGGGTGGTGCATATAAATTACAGATTCTATCGGCCATTTTTACGGCCCAGACTTCTTTTGGCTGTGCTTTTATCCGTTCCAGGCTATCTTTCATCTGCAGCTTCTTTTCAAGAGTCGTGTTTTTTGTCAATGCCAAAACACCTGCCTGAACCTGTTGTCCATATTCTTTTTCCAGATCTTCTGTACTAAAGTCTGTATCTTCTATTGTATCATGTAAAAGTGCGCATTTGATGGCAAGCCCTGCATTGAAGTCAGATGTATTTTTAGCCGCATTCATGATTTCAAATACAACGCTCCCAATGTGGTTGATGTATTCAATTTTTTCGCCTTGCTTTTGTCCTCCATAGGTTTGTCCGCTATGCAGGATACTTATTTTTTGCCATATTTTTTGCAAATCGTCAATCGTAAAAATGTCGTTCATTTTAGTTATAAGTTTTCCAATTATATTTTGTCATTGTATTGGTCAGTTTTTGGTCAACTATTTCAATGCTTAATTCTTCGTTTTCTTTTGTCAGTATAATCATACAGCCCTTTTCTAAGATTCCATTTTCATTAAATTCCAGTTCTTTTATTTTTATGGACTGTGTTATCCCATTAAAATCTGTTTCCTGTTTAAAAGGTTCTCCCGTATGTCCATAAAAATGATAATGAAAAATGATATTGTCCAGAACCTCTCTGATTTCAGACATTCCATAGCCTCTTTGGCTACTGTCATCCTTGTCATGAGTGATTAAGAGATCAAATACATCTTTTGTTTTAAGCAGTTTCCTGATTTCCTTTCGTTCATACTCCTGAATAAATCGCTTTTCTGTTCTTCCCTTCCTGTCCCCAATTCTTCCAATACCAACAAAAGTTAAAACTTCGTTTTTCGTTTTTAGTTCCTGTATGAAGCCCGATTTACAGACAAAAACTTTTCCGTAAATATCAATAGGAAACAGGCTGGTTTGAGAATTATCATTTTCCAGATTGTCTAAAAAATCGTGGTCTTCATGGTTTCCACGAACACAAATCATCTTGATATTGAGTTCATCTAAAAATGATTTGATATTTGGATTTACTTTGGTAAAGTCGTCATGAAATCCCAATTCATCCCTGTCATATTGGGCGTGTTTTACAGTGGCTTTGTCCAGATTGTCGATGCGAGGATAGGCTCCCATATCTCCACATTGCAAAATAAAATCAACGGTATTACCCGTTTCTTTTTGGTATAGATCAACCAATTTGAAAGGCAATAGTATTTTACCATGTATATCAGAAAAAATGGCTACTCTCATGTTGTATATTCTTGTTTCTTAAACCGCCAAGACGATCCGGAAGTTTCCGTACTTCAAAGGATGTTTTAAAAATACTGTTTTTATTATATTGATCAAAATTGAGATTTTTTGCGGAGCAAGCAGGATGATCTCAATACAAAATGTCTGCATCCGAATTGATCAGAAATAGGGCTTCAAGAAAAGTTTCTGCTATCAACTCAGGGATTACACCAGAATTTTTAAACACCCCTTTTTGTCCTTTCACAAATCCAATGTGATGTGAATTGATTAAATAATCCGCAAACACAATGAAGCTCTTGTTACTCTCGTTATGATACTCTTCCACAATTCTCGTCAATGGCCAGATCGAAAACATATTTTTTGTCCAGTCCCAATCTGCGAAGCCGTCCAGTGTTAAGTAAAACGCTTTAAAATCGTTTGGAAACTGAAACTCAATAATTTTTTCTGTTGCTTTAATTAAATCTATGGTTGCAGGTGGGCTGAGTTTGATATGTTGCTCAGTCCATAATTTTATCATATTATCTGGAGATATTGGGTTCATTCTGTTGCAGGAGATATGAATTACTTTCCCGGTTTTTGGATATTCTTCAATCTTCAGAATTTTAGAGTTAATTTTTCTTCTCCGGGACGGGTTTGTCTGCATTGGCAGAAAGTACACTTTCATTAATATCTGCCACCTGTATGCTTTTAATCGCTGAGCTGGTGAGAGCGGTTGTACTTCCACCAATGATGTATAGTTTATTGTTGTATACTTCCGCTGCAGCATGTCTTCTGGGAATCATATTGGATGATAGCTGATGGAGCTTATTGGTTGTCGTGTCAAAATAGGCCAGGAAAGATTGATTATTAAAACCACCTGCAATAAAGATCTTATGACCGGATACCGCTAATGAGTGTCCGGATATGCCAACAGGCATGGTGTACTTATCAATCCAAACATTAGTCTTGAAGTCGTAAACATTGATCAGGCGGGAGGGAGTTCCGTTAAACCCACCAATGACATAAAGCTTATCATTAACAATTTTGCCTTTGGCTTCTCTGGCTGTGGGCATATTGGGTAATGGGTTCCAGGTATTGGAAGCAATATCATAATACTGGAATTTATTGGAAAATACAGTGGTTGCAGCTCCATTGAGGCCACTGCCACCAAATACATATATTCTGCCGTTATGGATTGCTGAGCCTGAGTTTCCTGTGTAGGAATGATTAACCGCCCCCTGCGTTACTGTATTGGTTGCAAGGTCCACAATTTCAAGATGGCTGTTTCCCCAACCGTTAAAAATATAAATTTTATTATTGTATGTCTCCGAATTAGCAAATCTTTTTGGAAGCAGGGTAGAATTGAGAATACTCCAACGGTTATCGGTAATACTATATTTCTCAACATATTTTGCATCACTTGCTTTTTCATGATACCCATTGCTCACATAGATATTGTCATTCACGATTACACTGGTTATGGCACCTCTGCCTGCAGACATATTGGCGAGATTTTTAAATTGAAGTGTCTGTGCGTGAGCTGATAATGAGCTCAGGAATGAAAGAAGTAATAATTTTATTTTCAATTGTTAAGATTTAATGTTTGGTTTTAATTCTATTAAGAATTCGATATTTTTTAGTACAGAGTATCAATAGAAAATTGAGCTTCATGGATTGGGGAAAGTTTAAGAAATTTCTTTGGTACTTTTTCAATTCCGAGAACCTGAAAAGCACCATTGATTGTTATTAAGTAATAAAGTCATATCCAATTTCTTTTAATCCTTTAAAATCCTGTTTTGATCCCCTTTGGATTAGAATACCGTCTTCATTAAGTTCTTCCAGAATATATTTTAGTTTTAAAATCAGTGCCTTATTTTCAAGGAGGAAGTGATGCTCAGAAACAGGAAAACCAAATTTTTTTAAAATTGAAACAGGAGTTACTACAAATTTCTTTTTTGACATTTGTAATTTTAGAAATTCAAGTATTTTGATTTTGTCTAATTCTTCTAACTGCACCATTTTATTTACAATTAAATTTTATTGCTAAACCGAATAGGATATCAGCACGAAGTACTCTCTAAAATTTCGTCTCAAAACCTTTTCGCAAAGCTTTTAATTCAGGTTCTGTTAGGTTCCTTTCATTAATCTCCTCCCAGAGTAACTTTGCTTTGTTGAGTTCTGTTATCCCAGTTTTTTTAACAGCAGCTCCCCACATCAATATGGCAAAGTCTTTTTTGTTATACATGATTCCGTCAAAGTTTATAAAAGCACCTTCATATTTTTCCACCGTATTTTTGAAGTCTAACTTTCCTCCCTTAGATTCCGATTTAATATAGTTTTCAATACTAGAATTTTCATCATCTTGATTGTCAATGAATTTTTCCTTCACAATATTTTTCACTTCCTCTATTACATCATTGTATTTTAAAACCTGAAAATCTTTATTATTAAATTTTAAAATACCATTATTGATGATTGCTTTAGTTTTATTGAAGTCTGCTAATTCTTTTGCCCTGTTTTCTGTTATTCTGCCCTTTAGTTTTGAAGGAATTTGAAAACTTTCATTTTTGTTGGGAATGACTACATTATAAAAAAACGAATCATCTTCTTTTTTAGGAATCAGCATCAGCATTCCTTTAACATTTCCCTTATCAACTACCATAAAATAGTAAGAGGGTAGGTTACAAGAGAAATTCCAATAATTATCTAACGTTGGGTTTTCACTGATGAAAACTGATGACTGCTTATTATCAATATTATCTTTAATGGTGTAATAATTTGAAATTATTTCAACATTTTCAAAACTGAAATTTTCTATTTTTTCACTGTTAAATATTGGGTTTCCATTTTTGTCGAGCTGTGCGTATAGGTTTGAACCCGTTAGAAAAATCGAGAATATGAATATGAGTAATGGTCTTTTCATCGCTAGTTGAATTATTTGGTTTAGCTTACAAATTTAAGCATTACATTGTTAGTATAAATTCCCGTGTCAGCGTAGGGTAGTTCTATTATTTATACAATTCTTTTTCAATAAAATTATTATTTTTCTTAAAACTTTTCTTTGCCCACTGTTCTTTTCCTTTAATGAGATCTTGTTTTGTGAGCGGACTTCCAGTTGCATCAGAAAATAAGGTTTCTGACATTTCTGAAGAATTGTGCATGATCTTTATATTCTTTGCAGGGTCTTTTTTATAGAGCCATTTTTATAATAAACTTTCAGATATTTTTCAGAACTATTGATGACATTAAAATCTATTTCATTTTCAAAATAATCTTCATATTTCATTTCAAATTCCATGATGTTTTTTTATAATGATGCACAACACCCGAATGTACGTATTGCGACCCTATAAATATAGATAAATTGTATTAATCCTGCAGAGTTCTACTGAAATTACATCACGCTTTCCAAGGCTGTTTATGATCGGTCACAAGCGGCGGAAGTCTCAAACACTGATGTTTGTTATCAAATACGCTGTACGGAAGTCTCCTGCAAGTTGTAGGAGACCACGGGAGGGCTCCGTTGGTTCCCACCAATAGTGATTGTCATCAAATGAGGTGTCCGGAAGTCTTCCGCAGGTTGCGGGAAACCAACGGAGGACTCCGGCGGGGGCAAACAATAGGGGTTGTAACTCAATATGATCTATAAGTAAAAGTTGATGATACAATTCTTATTTCACGATTTATCAAGCGTGATTGTCAGTTTGTTTTTCTTTAGTTGTATGTTCACCATTTGGCCTTCTTTAAACCCCAGCTTATAAAGCCATTTTCCCTTGAGACGGATCTCCGGAACAGTTTTCATTTTGTACGTGCCTGTCTGATATCTTGTATGGATTTTAAGTCTTCTTGAATTAATTATTGTCATATAATTATATGACAAATGTATTGTGAAATTTTGAATTGTCAATCTTTTATATGACAAATTTGTCAACAAATTAGCTGACATTTGATTTATGACCAGAGTGAAGTTAAAGATAGAATTGGGTAAGCACATTGTTATACTTCGTCAGCAGAAGGGCTGGAGCCAGGCTGATCTTGCCCGTGCGTGTAATAAAGACCGTCAGGCTATTGAAAAGCTGGAAAACGGTAAAGTAAATCCCACCCTTTATACTTTGCTTGAAATAGCCAATGCATTGGAAGTTTCTTTGCCGGAGCTGGTGGATTTAGGTTGATGTATGGATGGTTATAATTTGAAATTGCAACCTGACTAAGAATACACCCCAAAGAGTTATTTGATATTATTTTGATTTTGAAGAATACTATTCTGAATTAGATAAATAAAATAAGCTCCGAAGCGTATAGACTTCGGAGTTTGTTTTAATGGCTCAGAGTCAGGAGACTTTGCGCAGCGGGGTACAATTATTAAACTAATGATATTACTTTGCCTTCCTTTGAAGAATGAGGTGCGCGGCATCCAGCATTTTAATCAGATGGATGTAGGGATTCACGATATTTCTTTCCGGGAGATTGTCGTAGATTCCCAGTGAAAAATAGACCATTCCGGACATGAAATAGTCAAATTCTTTGATGCTGTACTCTTTGAATGCTTTTTTAAAGACCAACATCGGATTTTGGTATTCTTTCTCTGAAAGTAAGCCCAAAACCAACGGAGAAACATCTTCCAACTGAGTATTAATGGCCCATTTCTTTTCCTTCAGCGTGATGAGATAGCCTGCCCGGACAAACGACTGCATCGACTGCCGAAAATGAAAGATAGCGGACGGATCTTCTTTGATCCAGCTATTCCTTTTTACCGCGTAATTCATAATGCTGTGTAATGTCCTTTTAGAGGCGGCCAGATCATTAAGCTGAAAAAAGGTTTCGATCAGCTGGAGACCGGAGCGTTTCCTGCTGTCTGCCCAAAGATGGGTTTCAAAGTCTGTTTTAATTTTTTTCATGTGTGTATGTTTTATAGGTGACAGAATACATGTGATGTACAATGCTTTTTCTTAACCATTAAGAGCTTTTAAACTTAACTTACCTTAATATCTTCATTTTCCTTAATGGTTTATATTTTTTCATGTAACTGTTTTACTTAAACATTAAGAACTTTTAAGGGTTTAAGAATCATTAAGATCATAGCTGAAGCTATGGATGAAGCGGGCTGCTTCTTCCATCTTTGATGGAACTTAACTTGCCTTATCCTCTTCATTTTTCTTAATGGTTATAATTTTTTGTCATGTAACTGTTTTACTTAAACATTAAGAACTTTTAAGGGTTTAAGAATCATTAAGATCATAGCTGAAGCTATGGATGAAGCGGGCTGCTTCTTCCATCTTTGATGGAACTTAACTTGCCTTACCCTCTTCATTTTTCTTAATGGTTATAATTTTTTGTCATGTTTTTATTGGCTGTAAGGAAGCCCTGACAATTTGCCTGAACTTCTTGTCCATACAAACCAAAAATAACATGATAGAATTTGTGTTTTTATAAAAGCCCTAAAGCCGCAATGGATTGTACACCCCATTGTAACAGATCATGATACTGTATGTGAAAAGCAGGCTTAGAAAAGATGATTGTAGAAAAGCAGAACTGCATAAAATAAAAACGGCATGGAACTCTACAATATCTGTAATAGAGGTACTGGTATACCGTGCAACAGATAAGAGAGCCCACGCCTAGGTCGTGAGCTTCATACTTATCATCTTGTTGCATTAAAAATTACCAGTTTTCTATTACAAGATTCTAAGCAATAGCTTCTATATTTCGTTGAAGTATCGCAAAATTACATCTTCAGATGTAATCTATTGACAAATATAATAAAATTTCTGACATATGGTAATATATTACCATGAAATATTTGATTGAAATTCTAAAATTGCTACTAATTATAAATTAATGGATAGCAAAGACGTTTTAAAATTGTATATGCAAAGTTTTTCTGAACATCTCAAGGAGATAAGAAAGGAAAAATATACTTCTATGGACGCCGTTGCACAAAATTCGGTTTTCGACTCAAGTAATTATAACAAATACGAAAATGGTAAAGGAAATCCGACCATTGAAACCATTCTTAAAATGGCTTCAGCCTTTAAAATTCCGCCTAAGGAATTATTTGATTTTGATTTCGACATAGAAAAGTATAAAATTGATGAATAAATTCTGACGAGAGTTGGGATTTGTTTCTATTACATTCAGCAGACTTTAAGAAGCAGATATGCTTTTATTTGTTTTGAAAATCTAAATATCAAATCGTTTAATATGATTTTTAGGTAAAATCATTATTTTTGTTAAAATGTGAATAATTTATAACTAATGATTGATGAAAATTTGACGAAAGCTATTAGAGATAATAAGCTTGTTCTCTTTATAGGTGCAGGAGCTTCAATACCTTTGAACCATCCTTCATGGAAAGGTTTGATTTCTGGAATTTTAGATGATTTAAATTCAGATTTTTCTGAAAGTTCATCTTTAAATTTTATTAATTTAAAACGTTACTTAAATGATAATATAAAAAGTCCTTTAGAAATTTTAAACATAATAGAAAATGAATCTGATAATGGTGATTTATATAAAACAAAAGCTAAAGAATATGTTCATAAAGTATTGAATAAAATTAATACTGAAAATTCTTTACATTCTAATGTACATAAATTACTTTGGGAATTGTCTTCAAAGATTGTGACCACAAATTATGACCAAATTATAGAGGCTAATATTCCTGATGATCGTACAATTGATGTTTTTGGGAATGAAAATATTTTTATGTCTTTAAAATCTCAAAAAGATAATGCTAAATTTCTATATAAAATTCATGGTGACTTTAAGAATCCAAAGACAATAGTCTTATTTGAAAGTGACTATAAATCCATATATTCAAAAAACAATGCTAACGAAGATGCTATAAGCACATTTTTTAAAAATTATACTCTTTTATTTTTGGGATTTAGTCTTTCAGATCCGTTTATAAATGAACTTTTTACTAAAATAAAAAATCTATATAATAATCATACAATTGCAAATCATTTTATTTTTTCGACAAGTGATACTGGAGATTTTTCGAAATACGATGTAAAGAAAATTTTTATTAATAATTGGGATGATTCTTTAGTTAGTTATTTGAATGAACTTGTTAAAAGTAAAATTGATATAACAAGTAGTATCAAGGATAGTTTAGATACTGATTTATTTGAAAACGATACTGAAAGCATTTTTTTGACTATTAAATATAAAACGAATGAACTTAAGAAAGACCCTGGAAATAATGCTTTAGCTTCTGAAATACACAATCTAAAATCAAAAGTTTACGAACTTTTGTATAAAGATTTAGATGATTTGAACAAAATTGAAGGCTATAAAAATACTCATATAGAAATGCTTTTTGAGGCAATTTATGGAAATGACAATTTAGCAAATGAAACTATTATAGAAATTAATAAAATAAGGAACAATGTAAAAGATTATGCTTGGTATGAAAGAAGCCAATTAGTAAGTTCTTTAGCATGTAGTTTAATTATTTTTAATAGAGCTGATGCTAGTAAAATTTCATTATTGATAGATTTTATTAATGATGGTGAAGAAAAAGTTTGGCAAAGATCACTAACTTATCTAGTTTTAGTACTAAACCATTTAGGACATAAATGGGTGAAATATCCATTTCTTAAAAAAAAGATAGAATTACTAACACTAAATAGTAAAGTACAGCAAGCATGTCAGAGGATAATGGAATATTTATTAGTTTTTGGGGTTGAATCATTTAATTTTTCTGAAAATTTTTTTCGAGAGGAATATTTTCAAAAACCATCTAATTATTTTTTTCCATTCTTTACAGAAAATAATCCTTTACTTGATGGAATTTATGATAATTATACTGGTGATAATATTGAAGAATTCATTAATATTCTTGAAAAAACACCACTGCCAGATTCATTAAAATATCTTTTTTGTAATACAAAAAAGGATGATAGTAAAAGTATTTCAAAACAAAATAAAAAACAAAATAACAATCTTAGAAACCATTTATTTATTAATGAAAATTTTCATCCATATGCAGGTATCATACAAGAATTTGCGAGTTTTTTAATAAATTATCCATCGATCCAGCATAAAAAGTTATTAGATACTCAGATTAAACTTACATCAACACCTCTTAAAGACTATATCTTAAATGAAAAAGAGAAATTTCGTGCTTTAGGTATTTATTTTCTAAAGGAAAAAAATTTGGGACAAGCTATTATAAATTTTAATAAATATTTAGAGTTAGAGCCGAAGGATCATATGATTCTCTATAATTTGGAAACAACTTATATTAGAAATAAGGAGGTTGATAAAGCAAAAGATATTGTCTTTAAAATTAAAGATTTATATCCTACAGATATTGATAACTTATTAAATTTAATTAAGATATATATCGATGAAAAAAAATATAAAGAAGGATTTGAAATTAGTGATGAATGTATCGCTATAAATAAAAATAATGCAGAAGTTTATCATTTACGAGCATGGCTTCTATATAATGAGGGAAATTTTGAAAAGGCATTATCGGAACTAGAAATTTCGAAAGAGCTTAATTACAGAGATAAGGTTGGATTAAATGATACCTTTTCTACTATCCATTTTAGACTTAAAAACTATGAAACTTCTTTAAAATATATTAACGAAGCAATAAAGTTAAATGCTTCGTCTTCCAATATTAAGGATGCAGATTTGTATTATAATAGATCACAGGTATATGAGGCTTTAAATAATTATGGAAATGCAATTAAAGATATTGATTTTGCTATAAGTATTAAACAAGATCCTTTATATACACTTGATAAGATTTTTATTTTATTAAAAACAGGTAATTTAAAAGAATCTAAGCCATTATTTAATAAAATATATTCATCACAAAAGAATAATTCTGAATATTATAATGCTAAAGCAAATTATCACAGATTAGAAGGGAATTATGGTTTAGCACTACAAATGATTGAAAAAGCTATTGAGATTTCAAAGTCAAATGGTGATAATAGTCATTATACTGGAACTATGGCTGCAATTTATAGCTCATTAGGAGATTATCAGAGTTTTTACAAATATTTGGAAGAATCTCTTAATCAAGGTGCTGATGCTGAAGTATTTTTACCGGATATTAAAATAAGGCATCAAGATGATATTCAGTTTAAAGACATTTTGGGAAAATTTAATCAAACAATCTAAAATAATAAAACCGCTCTATTTCTAGAGCGGTTAGTATATTAAATTGCCTCGATCGCTGACAGTTATATCATCCCCGGCATTCCACCTCCCATAGACATAGCAGGTTCAGCGCTCTCCATTTCAGTAATCTGCTTCAAGCATGTTTATCCATGCTTTATTTTGAAGATTTAGATTTTTTAATATTAAAAGCTTTCTGTTGTATCCACTGCACAGCAGTATCAAGAGGAGCCGTCTCATTGCTGGAAGAAGTATTGTGCCCCAGTTTAGGAAAAGAAACATATTCGAAAGGTTTTCCCTGTGCTTTAAGGGTGTTCAATTGTTCTATACACAATTGTACCGGAATCTGTATGTCTTTTTCACCAAAAAGCCAAAGCCCGGGAATTGAAAGGGTACTCAGATAGGTTTTTGGGTCAGTCGCTTCAAATTGGTATTTGTCCGGATCATTTTTGGTATGTTCAATGGCCTCTGCTTCTGTATGATTTTCCCAAAAACTATTGTTTCCATTGGTATAAAACTGAAATCGAAGTTGTTCCAGCGTGGTAATGGTAGGACCGCTAAATAAAACCATAAATTTAATTTGTGGATTTTTGCTTGCCGCCATTGGGATGATCCATCCCGCCTGGCTAAATCCGACTAATCCAATGGGTATTTTTTTATCTTTCAAATAGGTTTGAAATGTTTCTGCAGCTGCATTGGCATCCTGGGCCAATAAAGTAAGATTAGCAGTGTCAATATTATTGGTGCCCACAGAGGGTCCTACATAGACACCACCAGACTTTCCAACGCCGCGTTTGTCGTAGGTGAATACGGCAATGCCTTCTTTGGCAAGACGTTTTGCGAATTCCAGTTCTCTTTTTACCGGATCAGATCCGTGAACAATGACCACTGCGGCAAACGGTTTTTTAGGTTGTAAAATGGAGCCTGCAAGAGTGATACCCTGACTTTCAAACTTTACATCCTGAATGGTAAAGCCGGCCGATTGTGAAAATACCATTTCTGGTAACGCTATTAATAACAGCCAGATAAATAGGGTAGAAAAAAAGTTGGTTTTCATGGGTTATAGTTACTCATCAAATATAATAAAAAACCGCCCTATAAAAATAGAGCGGGTAGTATATTAAATGATCTCATTGAGGCAGTGTCTCACTAACTGTGTAAGTTGAAAAGTTATTCTGGAAAATTTTGAGCCCTTAGAGCTCAAAAAATTTTACGGAAATAACTTTTTATTATTT
>NZ_FRCD01000028.1 GCF_900142785.1 Chryseobacterium carnipullorum
ATTGTAATCTCGCTGCGTACGCTTGACGTACTGGGTTTCTAAATGTTCTTCCATAACGATGCTTTTTTTGTGTATCGATATTTCAGGACTAGACATAAGTACAAATTAAAAGCCCTGAAAAATCAGGGCTTTTTTATTTTTTCAATCTCTGTGATGTTTTCTGCCTTTGTGTTTATGATGGTGGCGGTCTCTGTGATCATTATCATCATAATACACTCTTTTTTTGACCTGTCCCGGTGCATAATACCTCGCGCTTCCTCCATACATTCTTTTGGCGTGTCCCGGCGGAACTCTTCTTACATGCTGATCATGTACAACACATGATGACATCATGAACAAGACCGTAACGACTCCTGCCATTTTAATTAAACCTTTCATTATTCTACTTTTTCAAATTTCGGTAGTGAAATAACAAGGTTGATGCCAAAATTTAAAAAAGAGGTTAGAGGTTAGAAATTAGAAGTTAGTTTAGTGATCTCTTTCAAAGTTTCACACTAATATCTAATTTGTAACTTCTAACTTTTCATTAATTTATTATTTCGCTTCTTTTTTCCATCATGATAATGTCTTTCCACTGTCCGTTCAATTTTCCGATTTTCTTTCGGACCCCTACGGTTCTGAAGCCGTTTTTCTGATGAAATCTTATGGACGCTTCATTTTCAGGAAAAATACCGGCCTGAAGAGTCCAGAATCCATGGCTCTCGCTGTCAAGGATCATTTTTTTCAGCAGGACCGAACCCAAACCTTTCCTCTGATACGTATTATCGAAATAAATACTTACTTCAGCGACTCCTTTAAAACATTCTCTCTTACTCACCGGCTTCAAGGCACACCATCCTACTATTTCATTACTTTCATTTTCCAGCACCCAGCGACAATCGTTAAAATATTCCATATTCCATGCTTCAGCAGTAGGAATTTCTGTTTCAAAAGTGGCTATACCACCCTCTACTCCCTGCCTGAAAATTTCCAATACCCTTTTTTCGTCACTGGGAAGCATTTCTCTTAATTCGTAATTCATTTTATTTAATGGTATTTTCTTTTATTCTTTCTTTTTATTCTTGAATAGTGTGTTTGTTTTCCTGTTTGATCCTGCGAAACCACACTGATATTTCCATCTACCTCAAGGATGGAAAGCTTGACATCTTTTATTTTTTCTACCCCGTGTTCTCTGATGGCCTCTTCCAGCTCATCTTTAGTGATTTTTACCCTGTTTAATGCCGTTTGATCTATAATCCCGTCCCTGATGAGAACTACAGGATCTTCTTCCATGAACGTTTCAAATTTCCGGTTGGAAAACATGAGTCTTTTTAAAATAAAATTAGCCGCAAAGAGAACAAGTGCAGCAATAAGACCGCCCTGCAAGGAAGTATCGGGTCCTACCATTGCATTCTGGACCGCATTGGAGATCAGCAGCAATAAGACCACATCACCGGCATTGAGCTGCGAAAGCTGATTTTTACCAAAAAGACGGATAGCGATTACCATAAAAAGATAAACGCATAAAGAGCGTACTACGACATCAAGTATAGGGTTCACAGATCTGGATTTATAATCAAATGTATACATTTTTATGATTAGCTGATCAATTTATTTTAACCTTAAAAAATAAAACAGGATGGTAAAAGAGTGGCATATGGTTTGACAACTTGATTGCAAAATAAGTCTCTACAAATAATGATGAAACAAACCATTTTATTTCTAAGTGCTTTTCTTTTTCTCATATCCTGTAAAAAAGAAAAAATCAAAGAATCTCTACCTCCACAAACTGAGATCAGCCAAAAAATTGATGAACTATACAAATTGTATGGGAATTCTAATGATGCGCTCTACAACCAGCCGTTTTCCGACCGTTTGTTTTCTCCAGAACTGAAAAAAGCTTTGGAAGGAGCTGTCAATGCATCAAAAGCTGATATGGAAAAGGTCAAGAAAAGCGATCATCCTGATGAAAAACCCCTGTTGTTTGAAGGTTCGGTTTTTTCAAGTTTATATGAAGGTTTTAGCGGATATAAAATAAAATCGGTTAAGATCAATCCTTCCGGTACCTCAGCAGATGCGTTTGTTGAATTGGAATACACAATGAGTCCACCCACAATTAAGTGGACTGACACGGTGCATGTAATTAATTCCGGTCAGGGATGGAAAATAGACAACATCAGTTTTGACAGTATCGGAAATTCAAAAGATCTTAAATCAAGTCTGAAGGACTTCACTCAGAATGCTCAATAATTGTTAAAACCTCATCATAAAAAAAGCTGCTTTGAGAGCAGCTTTACTTTTTAAGGGCATTGAGCGATCGGAACCTCACTGCATACTACTTTATTTAATCTTTCACAATAGACACAGTATTTCTTTGGCTCTCCGCCATAGACAGACTTTAATTCGGTTTTTGTCAGTTTTTTTAAATTTTTCATATTGCTTTAATTTTATGATTGGTTTATTAACAACGAAATTTCCAATCGTTTATTACAGTTTAATATGTTAAGCTTTCATAATTTATAATCAGCACTAAAAAGAGCTGCAATATTCTAAAAAGGCATCTTTTTAGGACTGAAATCTTGTTTAGATTTTATTCTATATCTTTAAATACACCAAAAACAATTAAAAAATATTGAAATGATCACACCAAAAGGGGCCCATGCAGGGCAATTAGAACCAGCAAAAAAATCATTGATATCAAATGGTCTTCTTTCTGGGCAGGATGACATGAGCATTTATAACAAAGGCGTATGTCACGATGTTGTAGCATATGCTCTTTATATGAGAGGCGCTGCTATATCTCCGGATGAGCTTGTACAGTTTCGTGCGCAAGGATGGCTGACTAAATTCAATTATCCTTCGGGAGACCAATGGGATGGCTACGCTGTACTTCCTAAGGGAAAAGCAATAGGTTTTTACAGAGTAAGAGATAAAACATGGTTTCATTCAGCTATCACTACAGGAAACGGATCAGAAGTAAGATCTGTAAACGGTTTTTCACTGGGAACTGCATGGTCAGTTCCGATAGATATGAAGTGGGTTTTAGGTAAGCCTAATGATGACGGAACATTTAATTATGACGGCACTAAAATAGAAGTTTATATATCTTCTTTATAACAGATTATGATTCTCAATTTTTAAGAATCAGATCCTATAAATTTTAATAAAAAGAGCGAAACCTATCCGGATCGCTCTTTTTTATTTTTTGTGAATACAAAATATCAGAAATAAAAAAGCCACAATCTCACCGTGGCTTTCTGTATTATTCAAAGTCTATTCTAATTCTCTTTTCAAAAATTTTCCGGTCAAACTTTTCTTAGACTTCACGATCTCTTCAGGGGTTCCCTGAGCTACGATTTGTCCACCATGTTTTCCACCTTCCGGGCCTACATCAATAATATGGTCGGCCAGTTTGATCACATCCATATTATGTTCAATAATGATGAATGAGTTTCCTAATTCTACCAGTTGATTAATAGCTTCCATCAGAATCTTTACATCCTCAAAGTGAAGTCCGGTAGTAGGTTCATCTAAGATATACAGGGTGTTTCCGGTTTGTCTTTTTGAAAGTTCTGTCGCAAGCTTAATACGTTGTGCTTCTCCTCCTGAAAGAGTGGTCGACTGCTGTCCTAAAGTAATATATCCCAATCCGACATCCTGCAGAGTCTTTACCTTAGCAAAGATCTTGGGAATCGGCTGGAAGAAATCTACCGCTTCATCGATTGTCATATCCAGTACATCGGAGATGGATTTTCCTTTGTAACGTACTTCCAGGGTTTCTCTGTTGAAACGTTTTCCGTTACAGGTTTCACAATGAACATATACATCAGGAAGGAAATTCATTTCAATGACTTTCAATCCTCCCCCCTGACAGGTTTCACATCTTCCTCCTTTTACATTGAAAGAGAATCTTCCGGGTTTATATCCACGGATTTTACTTTCAGGAAGTTCTGCAAAAAGATTTCTGATATCGGTAAACATTCCCGTGTACGTCGCAGGATTTGAACGTGGTGTTCTTCCGATTGGCGTCTGGTCTACATCTACAATCTTATCAATATTATCAAGACCTTCAATCTTCTTATAAGGAAGAGGCTCCTGAACCGCTCTGTAGAAATGCTTATTTAGAATGGGATATAAAGTTCCATTAATCAATGAAGATTTTCCGCTTCCTGAAATCCCTGTTACCACTACTAATTTTCCTAACGGAATATCAAGGGTAACATTTTTAAGATTATTTCCTGTAGCTCCTTTTAAGAGTATATTTTTTCCGCTTCCTGCTCTTCTCTCTGAAGGGACTTCGATTTTTCTTTTTCCATTAATATACTGTGCCGTAATCGTATCTGCCTTTAACAGATCTTTCGGTTTTCCCTGCCACAATATTTCTCCGCCGAATTTTCCGGCTCTCGGTCCAATATCCAGTACCTCATCAGCTTCCAGGATCATATCTTTGTCGTGCTCTACAACAATCACAGAGTTTCCGATATCTCTGAGGTTCTTCAGTGAGCTGATCAGTCTTTCATTATCTCTCTGGTGAAGTCCGATACTGGGTTCATCCAGAATATACAACACATTCACAAGCTGTGACCCGATCTGTGTCGCCAAACGTATTCTCTGTGATTCACCTCCCGAAAGCGTTCTGGAACTTCTGCTTAAGCTCAGATAATCTAAGCCTACATCCAAAAGGAACTGAAGTCTTGTTTCAATCTCTTTTAAGATCTCGTACGCAATGATTTTATTTTTTTCCGAGAATTTATCTTTAATGTATGATAACCATTCTTTTAAATCAGATAGGCTTAAAGCATTTACCTCAGCGATATTTTTACCATCTATCTTAAAACTTAAGCTTGCAGGCTGAAGACGCGTTCCGCCGCATTCCGGACAGGTTTCTTCAGTGGTGAAATGTCTCTCCAGCAACACTGCTTCATAAGACTCTCTTTCATCAATGATCTCTTCCATAAAAGTAATCAGACCATCAAAGCTTATTTTTATCTTTTTGGTAATCCCTGCATATTTCAGGTCTTTATTAAATTCTTTATGGCATCCGTTGTAGATATAGTCCAAAGCCTCTTCGGGAATATCCTGCATAGGCGTTGCCATTCCCAATCCAAAAATCTCAAGGATATTTTTGATCTGAGAAAGAATCCATTTGTTGGATTTAATATCTTCCAGTGGTAATAGTCCCCCCTGGTTGATTGACAGTTTAGGATTTTCAATAAAATAATCTGTATTGATCTTTTTAATGGTTCCTAATCCTTTGCAGTCCGGGCAGCTTCCTTTCGGAGAGTTGAAGGAGAATGTATTCGGTTCCGGAAGTGCCAGTGAATGTCCTGTTTCGGCATCCATCAGGTTTTTCGAGAAGTATTCAATATCTGCACCTCCCAGTTTCTGGATTCCTATCACTCCCTCACCCATTTCCATTGCCGTACGCAGGGATTTTTCCATTCTGGATTCGGAAGCATTTTCCCCAATGATCCAGCGGTCGATAACGATGTCGATATCGTGGGTTTTGTAACGGTCAAGTTTGAGATCGTATTCGATGTCCTGAAGTTCACCGTCAATTCTCGCCTGTCCGTAGCCTTTTTTAGCCATCTGCACGAAAAGCTCGTGGTAATGTCCTTTTCTGGAACGTACGACAGGAGCCATCAGCATTATTTTTTCACCTTTATAATTTTCCTTGATCGCTTCCAGAATCTGATCTTCTGTATAACTTACCAATCTTTTTCCTGTAGACAGAGAGTAGGCATCAGAAACCCTTGCATATAAAAGACGCAGATAATCGTAAAGTTCAGTAACGGTTCCTACAGTAGACCTTGGATTTTTGTTGGTTGTTTTCTGCTCGATAGCAATTACCGGAGAAAGTCCTTCGATCTTGTCTACATCAGGACGCTCCAAGCCTCCTAAAAACTGACGCGCATAGGCCGAGAATGTTTCGATATAACGACGCTGCCCTTCAGCAAAGATGGTATCAAAAGCCAAAGATGATTTTCCGCTCCCTGAAAGTCCGGTAATGACAACCAGTTCGTTGCGCGGAATCTTAACATTAATATTTTTAAGGTTGTGTTCACGTGCTCCGTAAACTTCTATATATTCGGTTGATTTACTCATAATTTGGAGTGACTCTGCCTGAAAATCACAATGTGCAAAATTACGGAATTTTATGGAATTGTGTAAGGTGGAAAGTTTTTATTAAAGTTTAATTTTAGTTAAATTTTTAAGGGGGTCAATATTGAGAAAAAGCATATCTGTCTTAATAATCAGAAGTGGAATTTCAGTTTCTGCTAACTACCGGCTGTTTTAGTGATTTTAATTGCTTTGTAGTATAAGCTCATAAAAAAGACTGACAGCATAGCATGTATCAGTCTTTTCCTATAAATTATATTGTAATCCCTATTTCACAAATGAATTGTATGAGTTGAGTACAGATTCATACGAGGAATCAATTTGCTGGATATCACCGTCGGAAATCTTTCCTGTGCCTTTAGCATCACGGATCAGTTTTCTATAGGTATCCAAAAAGCTGGAAGCAGTCTTATTGAAGTTTTCAAACTGTGATTTTTTATAAGAATACTGAGGATCTTTCACGCTGAATTCTAATTTTGAATTGACTTCTACCGTTTTGGCAAGCTCATCATATTTTTTCTGAGCTTCCGCTTCGTTGAACTTTCCTGAATACTGCTTATCCAACAGATCAATATTGGAATCAAGAGAGTTCATTACATTTTTGGAAGAGATGATGTACTCCTTCATCGGGTGATCCTTAAGAATTACTTCTTCGGAAGCATCGGTTCCCGGCTTAATTTTGGCCACCACGTTTTCTCCTGAAGTAAATAGAGCCTGAGCTTCCGTCTCAATATCCTTTGTGATGGCATCTGCTTTCGCTCCTTTATCGTCTTTATAATCTTCAGAATTCATATAGGATTTAAGCTCTTCAAACTTTTTCTCAATATTTTCTTTTTTAGCCTTGTAGATGTTAAAGTCTGCTTCTATCGCTGCTTTGTCTTTTCCAAACCCTGAAGGCACCTCTTTAATCTTTCCGAATGCATAATCCATTGAGTTGATCACAATAGGCATCATCACAACTCTTTCTCCTTTCGCTTTCGCTGAGGCGGCATCTGCGTATTTAAGTATGCTTTCGATATGTTTGGAAGTACTTTTATAGGAATCTAAAAAATTGTTGTTAAAATCAATAATTGCATTGGCATCATTTGCTCCGCCAAGATTCAAAACAGATTTACCCAGTGTACTGATGTCTTTTTTACAGCTGATGACACTTACTGAAGTAAATGTCAGCGCCATTGCAAGTACGATAATCTTTCTCATATTTTATAGTTTAGGTATTATTTATATTTCGTCAAGATCGATGTCTTCATTGCTTATTTTTACTACATATTCGATCCCGTCAATAGCTTTTGAAATGATTTGGTTCCTTAGGATATTGGCCATATTTTCCCAGTAGGCTCTTCCGTAAAAAGAATAGTTCATAGGAATGATTTCCACCTCAACAGTTCTTACAAAACCTTCTTTAGGACGGTTGCTGATCATGGTTCCCCTTTTTACCCTTACTTCTTTCACCTCATCTTTCAGGATCATTCTGCAATAGTTCTTAACGTCTTCGAGTGAAATGATCTTATCTCTTGTGGTTAAAGCATATTTATACGCCTGAATACTATCTGTACCTTTCTGCTCTTCAGAACCACCTATAGTTTCTGTAAGAAGCACAACAGTCTGAGACTTCAGCTGGTTGGAAAGTTCTGTTCCCGGACGCATATGATTCGCCAGTGTACAGTGGGTCACCCAGAAAGAAGCATAAGTATGGTCTGCTTTTTCTACAGGTTCCATGATCACGTAATTCAGCTCCTGTCTGATATTTCTTTTGGCGTTGTTTACTTTCTGCACCATGGTCTTCATTTTGTCAGACATTTCGCTGAGTACGCCTTTAACATTATCTCTGTTTAAAAGTGAAAATGCAGCGATCTCATCTCTGGTGAGTTCCAGCACATTGGCGATCATGTCTACCGCATTTCTATTGGTAAAACGTTCCATTCCTCCCTTTCTTACCGTATATAAACCTTTTTTAAGGTCATCGGCAGGAGTAAAAGGAATCTCGGTATATTTTCTTCCATCACCGTCCTGAACTTCATCCACATAGAGGAAATGTTCGCCTTCGTCTGTAACGAGAGGAATATTGTTTCCCATGATATCTAAACTGTATTCTGTTTTCTTCCAGCCTCTGTTGTAAATGGGAAAAGCATTCATTACAAACGAAAAATTATCCAGAATTTCGGCAGAAAACTGGGGTGGAAATTCAAAAGTCAGCCATAGATAGCGCTTGTCGCCGATCTGTTTTCTGATATCCTCTTTTCCATCGAGAAAATCAAGGTTCTGTGGAAGCTTTCCAGGCTCTGAAAAAAGACTGCTTGAAAGTCCTGTGATTTCGATAAATTTATGGCGATAAATACTTTTAATATCTTCAATAGCTTTATTCCGTATTGATTGCTCTTTAAACATCTGCTCATATCCTTCAGGCTGATTATTCGTAAGGTAGCTTAATCCTTCTCTTACAAACAAAGGATTTCCATTACTGGTTACCGTAATATAAGGAAGAAGCTTATAGACAAAATCCATATGTTCAAAAGCAGGATTTGAGCAGAATACGCTTATATATTTGGGGAAATTTTCACTCGTATATCTGCTGACATCCACTCCTATCGTCACCTTTCTGTAATCTTCCGGTTTTCCCTGGAATCTGGCTACCGGTATTTTATTAAGTCTGTCATCAATGCTGTAGCAGGTATTTCCCACAAACATTACTGCAGTCTGTACCTTATTGATCCGCACATTTCCTACCGGTGTAAAAGGAATATTCAGCTGTTTGTCCGATTCCGATTTCACGGTAGAGGTCATTTGCTTACGGAAGAAGAATTCTGTATGTTCCAGCAGAACCTCCGAAGATTCGTAAGGCAGTGTAAAAGCAACCGCATGGGCAGGAACCGGATGAGTGTAAATGGAAGGCGTCAGAAGTTTTGCCAGTTTCTCAAGGATCCTTGCATTAACTGTCTGAATTTCGTTATTGGCTTTAAAGACTTCCGTACTGAAGGCGTCTATCAGTAATTTCACAAAAGGATCCAGAGATTGCGGGCTTTTCAGTCCCCACACTTTGGTGGCGTTCTGAAGCATTCTTGCTTTTACCGATTCTTTGGAATATATATTTTGATCTAAGTTCATAAATTTTTCTTGCTGTTAAAAAGATTTAGTCAATAGACATCGGACTTAAAAATAATTCTGTAGAAAAGCTGAAACGCTCCCCTGTTGCCTCCATTTTTGCATTAATGGCAATTCTTACTTTCTTTTTGATCTCTGTGTGTTCTTTGGTATCGTAGCTGTGTTCTACAAACTGAATATGAGCATCAACCTGTGCCTGTACAATCCGTGGTTCGTATTCCTGAATCTGCCTTCTCAGGCTTTTGATGAAAACGCTTTCCCATACGGCGCTGGTAACTCCATTATCGAATTCCAGACTCCAAACGTCGTTTCCATAGTTGTCATCATATCGGTTTTCGCCTTTTTTGGTGGTGATCAGCAGCATGATATTGTGCGCAATGCTTTCTCCCATGTCGCAGATATCAATGCTCCCGCCTTCAGTCATGAGTGTTGAAGGCACAAAAGGCATTCTGTAATTTGGTGTATCCATAGTCAGCTTCTTATTTACTTCATGGTCTAGTTTACTTAAAAAGAACTACCAAAATACACATTTTCATGAAATAAACAGGAAAATACCGCAAAAATATTATCAAAAATAAGGGCTCACAGATTCGTCCGGAAGCCCTCAAGCAATATAAATTCGGTTAGATTTCAGCGTACTAATCTATTTGTTTTTTTCTGTTAATAAAATAATAAACCGGAAGTCCCAGCAAGACCATTACAAATCCAGGCCATGTGTATTGCTGTTTATAGATCAGAAGCAGTACACAAAATCCTGTTCCTATCAGAAGATAGATGATAGGAGTTACCGGATACAACCACGTTTTATATGGTCTCTCCAGTTCCGGCTTCTTAAACCTTAAATAAATAACTCCGAAAACAGTGATCATATAAAATAAAACAATCACGAAAGAAATCATATCCAGGAGATTACCATACTGCCCGCTCAGGCAAAGCAATGAAGCCCATATTCCCTGCATCCATAAAGCATTTTCCGGCACCTCATTTTTATTATTCTTCTCCGCTGAATTGAAAAACATTCCGTCTTTGGCCATGGTCTGAAATACTCTTGCTCCGGCAAGGATCAGCCCGTTGTTGCATCCGAATGTGGAAACCATCACAAGAACTGCAATAATAACAGTCCCTGCACTTCCAAAGATATTCTGTGATGCAGCCACCGCTACCCTGTCATTCGTAGCAAAAGCAATGCTGTCTCTGTCCAAGGCGTTTAGGTATACATAATTAACCGCCAGATAGAGAATCATCACTGCGGAAGTTCCATAGATCATTGATTTAACAATATTTTTTTTTGGATTTTCCACTTCTCCGGAAACGAACGTCACACTTTCCCAAGCTACAGAACTGAAAACGGACCCTACCATTGCAGCAGCAATACCTCCAAGTAAAGTCATTCCACCAATCGGCTCCCAACCTTCTTTAAGAAAATTACCACTTATATCTTTTTTGAGATTATTATACGAATCTGAACCAAGGCTAAAATTTTCAGACAGATGGGAGAAATCAACCAAAATGAATCCTGCAGCAATCAATCCTAGTAAAGCGATGATTTTTGAACCTGTAAATACATTCTGAAGCAGTTTCCCACTCTGAACACCTCTTGTATTAATATAAGTAAGTAAAAGGATAACGGCTATTGCCAAGATCTGTATCCATGTGATTTTAAATTCTCCACTCTGAAAAAGGGGTGCAGCATCATTCAATGACGGAACAAGATACGCGGTAAATTTACCAAAAGCCATCGCCACTGCGGCAATAGTTCCCGTCTGAATCACTGTAAACAGTCCCCATCCGTAAAGAAACCCCATTTTTTTTCCAAAAATCTCTTTAAGATAAGTATATTGTCCGCCGGCCTTTGGAAACAAAGCTGAAAGTTCTCCATAACTGATGGCCGCTGCTACAGTCATTATTCCCGTAATGATCCAAACGATCACCAGCCAGAAACCGGATCCCAGATTCCGCATCATATCGGCACTAACAATAAATATCCCACTTCCAATCATGGAGCCCATTACCAGCATAATGGCATCCCAAAGTTTCAGTTTTTTTTGCATAGTCAAGTATAGGCGTCAAATATAAACAAATCTGACATTCATTTTGGAATTTGTTTAAAATTTACAGCAACACCTGCTTTTTATCAACTTTTTACCGAATTATTATTCAATTTTAATTAGTACTTTTGAAAAAAATATTAAAAATGAAATTCAAGGCTATTTTATTAGCAACAGCTGTAAGTGTTTCTACTTTAGCTTTTGCACAGGAGACCTCACAGAAAAAGTTCGGACCACCGGCAGGAAATGCTATTGTAGGTGATACTTACGGATCAGGAGTGGTTTCAACTTCAGAATCAAAAGCCATTACAGTAGATAAGCTGAGCAAAAAACTTAAAAAGGATAACAAAAAAGTGGAAGGCGTAGCTGTAAAAGGAAAAGTAACGGATGTATGTGAGAAAAAAGGATGCTGGCTAACGATTCAGACTGAAGATAATTCTCAGTTTTTCGTAAAAATGAAAGACTATGCATTCTTTGTACCGACCGCTTTAAAAGGTAAGATGGTAGTAATGGAGGGAACGGCAGAAAGAAAAGTAACTTCTATAGACGAGCAGAAACATTATGCCGAGGATGCCAAAAAACCTCAGGCTGAAATTGATGCCATTACCTCTCCTAAAGAAGAGATCAGGTTTGTAGCCAACGGAATCAAAGTAGTGAACTAGTCTCCGCTTTAAAAATAAATAACGTCCTCAAGAAGTACTCCTTTTTGAGGACGTTTCGTTTATGTGTACTCGTACAATCTAATCTTCTATTGTAAATTCAACCTGGGCATCCAGTTTTGGATATTTAGTAGCCGCTATAAACTTCTTTCCTGTACAGTCTATTTCAAGCCAACCTTTTTTACCTTTTACGTCTCCTACTTCCATCACAAACGGAACGAAAGATATCTCATCTTTTCCTTCTTCGATCATTTCGCGGTATTGAACTGCAACATCCAAAATGCATTCATGGTCTGTATTGAGTTTTACATTCCTGTAAATAATATCGTAATGCGTTTCCTGGTTTTCAGGTATTTCAAGGTATTTCTCCCAGCCCTCTGTATCAGTGTTCAATTCACTGATTGCCTTCAAAGCATAATACAAAGCGATCGTATAATATTTTCTGGTTTCTTTTCTCGTATAATCCTCTACGAAATGGCCCCCTTCAAATAAAATCGTAGGCATTCCTTCCTTAATAAAATTATCTCCTGTAGAGGTTGGATAAAACTCATCAGAGTATCTTCCAATCTGGTTGGGAATTAATTCTTTTAAGTTTTCATATACCCTTCCTATAACAGCCATACATTTTTTTCTGTTATCCGTTACCGTACGTTCTACATTTTCTGAAGGAGCCAGAAACGAAAGAGTCGCCGGATGGATCCCGTCTGTTGTGAAAATGGTTCTCTGCTCATGAAGATTTAACGCATAATCATAGGTATCTGAAGCCGCAGCCTTTTTAAGAAATTTAATCTCCTTACTGGACTCATTATGGAAATCTCTGTTCAGATCAATCTCAACAGCATTAAGCCTTGTCCATTTTTCCGATCCGTCAGGATTAAGCATAAAAATAAAATCCAGCCTGATCTTGCTCAAAAGATCTTCTTTCATTTCGGGAGTCTTATCCAAAGTTTCAAGCAGGTCGAGCATTGCATGGGTAGCGTTTGATTCGTTACCATGCATTTGTGACCAGGCAAGAACTTTAACTGTTCCTGTTCCTACGCTTAACTGATAAATGGGCTTATCTAAATATGATTTTCCAATCTCTTGAATGTAATCGCCGAGATTGGCCTGTAAATAAGAAAATAATTTTCTAGGGGAAATATAGCGGTTTGAGAAATTAGGATTTGGAAAATAGATCTGTTCAAAATTCATTATAAATAATTTACAAGAGTCAAATTTAATGATTTTTAGACAGAAAAAATAAGTTAACATTTGTAATTTATCTAAACAAGCCTGACTGCCATTTTGTCTGTGGATAAAATTGTTAATTAAATACAATATAGATCAAAACATGCAATTAACACTAAATCAGTTTATTATAAAGTTTATATCAATTATATTTACAACATTACTTTAAGCTTAAAAGATACTCAATATCTATCAATAGACATAATATAACTAAACAATAAAAATGTGGAAAACTCAGTAACTGACCTATGTATACAAATGTAAAATTGGATTTTTTGACATTTAATGCTGAATTTCAGAGTGATTTATAGTTTAAAAGGATCTTAATATGAATTCACAAAATCCGAATTTAGGAAAAGAATGATTCCTTCTCCATTTATAACATAATAGACTTATAATAAAGTGTTTATCCTGTTGTTTACTTTTGTATACACCGTAATAACCCCTTCTTTTATGTATAAAGTGACCTTTTATCATAAAAAAGCGATAATCTATAATTTACATTTGAAAACACCAATAATTAATTGATTAAAAGATAGTTATCATTATAATTAAACCCATTTTGACATTAGTAAACAAAGTAATATTTAATGATCACTATTTAACAGATAAAACACAGACATCTATAATTTACTTAGTTAAATAGATATATAATAGAAAATAAAATTATATAAATGGCTATATATTAAGTAATTAAATTTAAGTTTACAATTGTACACGACCGAAATTTAGAACTATTTACTTTTGTAACTTGTCTATGTAAATTATGTTATTTACATTTGTAAAACAATTGACAACTTATTTTTATGAGTTTAAACGAAAGAATTTCCAAAGTTATAGAGTATTCCAACCTCAGTTCTTCTGAGTTTGCAGATGAAATTGATGTGCAGCGATCTTCCATATCCCATATTACTTCCGGAAGAAACAAACCGTCTCTTGAATTTATTATAAAGATCAAATCCCGTTTTCCTGAAATTCTTTGGGATTGGCTAGTGACAGGAGAAGGTGAGATGTTGAAATCTGACTTACCTGAAATAGAATCTTCCCCGGAAGAGAAAACGGAGGAGGAAAAAGTAAAACCTACTCCTCTGCCCGATTTATTTACCATGATGAAGGATGATGAAGATTTCGGAACAGAAGAGGAAATTGAGGCCCTTAATGAGAGCCCGCGAGAATCGTTTACACCGCCCCCATATAAAGCTCAGAAAAATATATCCGATTCTCAGCGATTAGACCATCCAAATGATCAAATCATTAATCAAGTTATTGGAAATCAATCCAGTAAGATAAAGAGAATTGTTTTGTTCTATGAAAATGGAAAATTTGAAAGTTTTGAGCCATAAAAAACCTGGCCAAAGAAAATGACCAGGATAAAAAATATTTGAAGAAGAAAACTAAAGCTACTGCTTTATTAATTTTGTAATTTTTGTATGGCCGCCTTCATTCTGTATTTTCAGAATATAGTTTCCTTTCGGCAGATCCGAAACATTGTATTCTTCAGAACCTTTCAATGTTTTTATTAACTTTCCGGAAGCATCTATAATTTCCACACTGTTTATTTTAAATTTTTCAGGATTATTAATTCTGAAAATATCTTTTACGGGATTCGGATAAGCCTGCACTCTGTTATCATATTGCATCGTTTCCTGTGTTCCTAATGTTGCAGCAGTAAAAGTAATGACAAAAGGCATATCCAAAGGATAGTCCGGGGCAGTTGCAGGATTTCCGGCATCTACAACACTAGTCCAAGTTCCACCAATAGCATCAAACTGTTTGGCATTAAAGGTAGCAAGTCCTCTATTTCCTATGATGGTGACCGGAGGTAAAAATCCGGCGCTAGCAGGAACTACATTTTGCAACTGATATTTTATCCAATACGTTCCCGGGCCTAAAGTTTTAGGAGTACTGGCTGTAATTTTCCATATCTTCCTGGTGGTTCCCGGCGTGGTGGGAAGAGGTACCTGACTATTTCCAATCCTGTACATATTGGAATCTACACCAGCACTGAATCTGTTGGTTGTATCATCTCCATATACACTTACAGCACCTGTTATCGAAGGATCTGAACTAAAAATATTAACCCTTACCGTATTAAAAGGTGAAGTAGTCCCCGCGTAGCTGGTCTGATAGGCAAAAAAATCAATGGTAGTCATCTGCCAGCTGGAACCCGCTGGAACTGTAAAATCATCTGCGAGAAAAAAGCTTGCTGTCGAAGAGCTGAATGTTCCACCCAATCCAAGACTGGTATTAGATTCTGTAGTATTCCCTGTGTTATTCTGAAGTTCAGACCATGTATATCCAGTCGGTGCTGCAGTACCGCCTTTAGAAGTAGCTCCGGTACTTAAGCCTCCATTATTATAGGTTTGGGCGAAGGCAAGGTTAGCTGTCATACAGACAGCAACGAGTAATGTTTTTTTCATATATTAGTTTTTATTGGTTGAATCAAATGTAGAAAATTATAACAAATAAAACAATAAAAAGTTAATATTTTTAATAAATATTCAACATAATCTTATTTTATGTATATTATCATAAATAGAAGATAACTATCAAAATTCATTATTGGATCACCTTCTTCTATAAATAGAGCAACAAAAAAACCTGCAAAAATTGCAGGTTTAGCATCTATAATAATAATTATAACTATTTTTTTCTTCTGTCCAGTTCTTTTTTGATAAGACCCAGCTCTCTTCCCGTTTGTCCGGCTACAGAAGTATTCTCCCTTGCTCTTCTTGTAAGATATGGAACCACATCCTTAACGGGGCCATAAGGCAGATATTTAGCCACATTATAGCCTTTATCTGAAAGGTAGAATGAAATATTATCACTCATTCCGTAAAGCTGTCCAAAATAGATGTGTGGATTTCCGTTTTCCAGAGATTTTGCTTTCATTTTATCCATGATCAATTCTGAAGAAATCTCATTATGGGTACCAAAAAATGCAGATACTTTATCTAAATGATTCATGACGAAATCAATTCCCGCATTGTAATTTTTGTCTGAAGCTTCTTTGGTTGGCTGGATAGGATCCGCATATCCTTTTTCTGCGGCTCTTGCCCTTTCCTTCTCCATATAAGCACCACGAACGATCTTATATCCAATGAAATAATTCTTTTCTCTTGCTCTCTGAAGATCTTGCTCCATATATTCCAGTCTGCCTGTCCTGTACATCTGGATGGTATTCCAAACGATCGGCTTTTGCTGGTTATATTTTTCCATCATCTGTTCACACAGTTGGTCTGCCGCATCCTGCATCCAGGTCTCTTCAGCATCTACCATTACTTTTTTATCATTTTCATGACAAAGTCCGCATACTTCATCGAATCTTTTAACGACTCTTGCCCATTCTTCTTTCTGGCTAGAAGTAAGTTCAGCCCCTTTTCCCACCGCTTCATAAAGGTCAATTCTTCCAAAAGCAGTTGGCTTAAATACAATAAAAGGAATCGCCGGATTTCCTACCGAAAATCTGATAATATCTTTAATTTCCTTGCACACTGCATCAAAAGTTTCTTCATCTTCCTTACCTTCAATCGAGTAATCGAAAATACTTCCTACTCCTCTTTTGAACAGCTGTTTAACCACTTTCATACTTTCTTCACGGGTCTCTCCTCCGCAGAACTGTTCAAACAAAGTGCTTTTTACAATTCCCGTTACAAAAGGAAAATTGTTGTGTACTGTAAAATTAAGGACAGAAGTTCCAAGACTGGTAAGAGCAGGCTGTTCAATCATTTTAAACATCCAGTAGGCCTTTCTCAATTGTGCATCAGACTTGTCTGCAAATGCAACTTTAGTATCGTTAAAAATGGGCATTCCTTTTTATTAAATTTAGTTTTGCAAAGGTAATAATAACCTCAGTTTATTTAAAGAAATTTTTCTATAATTTATTCTCAATTCCGTTCAATAGCATGGCTATAATTCCTATAAAAACCCAAAATCTTAATATATTGAGGGTAAAGAACTTATTTCTTCGGGAAGAACTCAATAAAAGATAAATACAAAGAATCATCACAAACAGCCCTCCAGTAAAATAGTAAGCCATAAATCCGGAAATACCGGTTTTGGCAATAAGCTTCATAGAAACAGCCATGGTGATCATCAGTAGAGAAATAATAATGATCTGGGTATTTCTGCTTTTAAAATAGTTAGGAATTGTGGTATACCCAAATGCTTTGTCAACACTTTTAGTAAGCATATCTTTGACAATATCGATGCATAAAAGTATTAGGAAAAGAAAAATAGCCATCAACATCACCTTCCTGGAAAACGTTTCATAATACACCATCATTCCAAAAAAAGGATATAATGTGAGACTTACAAAAGTAAGATTATTGATCATCAGCAATCTGCTTAATTTATGGCTGTAAAACCACATAAAAAACTGGTAAACGACAAAGAATGCAAAAACTTTATGGGAAATCGTCCAGGCGACACCAAGAGAAATGGCACTAAGAACAAGATAAGCATATAAAAAATATTTCTGCTTGATGAAACTTTGGATTCTGGTGCGGAAAGGCTTTACAATATGATCTTTTTCAAGGTCATAAAACTGATTGATGATTCCGCCAGCCAGAATAGTCACTACCGTACAGAAAATAATACCGTGTACTTTGAAATCGAAGACAAATTTTCTAAAGGTTTCATCCTGATTAAAAAGGAAAAAAGTAGATACATACAAAGCAAACGTAAGCAATAGTGCTACAAAAAAACGGGCACCGATAAGAAAGCCAACGAATTGCGAAAATCTGTACAATATAGATTTCCAGATATAATTTTTAGACTGGAAAGTTTCTTTTTCAGAATTCATTCCAGTTTTTTTAAAATCTGTAAATCACTTCTTTCTGGAAGCCTTCAAGCATTTTTTCTGCTTTCGCGTAATCTTTGGTAAAGCCCAGAATATATCCACCTCCACCACTTCCGCAGAGTTTCAGATAGTAGGCATTAGAATCAAGTCCTTTTTTCCAGATGTTGAAAATACTTTCAGGAATCATAGGGCGGAAATGTTCATAAGCCCAATGGGAAAGCTTTTTCAGATTTCTGAAGAAAGGATTCATGTCTTTTTTAAGGAAAGATTCGATGCATGCGTTGTTGTAACGGATGAACTCCTCTTTTAGGGTTTTCCGGAAACCTTCGGTCTTCATTTTTTCAAAGAAGATCTGGATCATAGGTCCGGTTTCTCCGGTGATCCCACTGTCGATAAGGAATATCGCTCCTTTTCCTTCCTCTCCATCCGGGATGGAAACACGGTCCAGGTTTTCTTTATTTTCGATAAGAATGGGCAGGTTCATATAACAGATCAAAGGATCCATTCCTGAACTTTTACCATGGAAATAGCTTTCCATCTCTCCGAAGACAGTTTTTAATTTTTTCAGATTATCTTTTGAAATCTGGTCAGGATCTAATTTGCTGATTGCATATTTTTCGAAAATAGCAGCAACCAAAGCTCCTGAACTTCCTACTCCATATCCCTGAGGAATATTGGAATCAAAGAAAAGTCCTGATGCAATATCATTTTTAAAGCGTTCAATATCCAACTGAAAATCATCAGAAAGATCAAGCGCTGCAAGGAAATCAGAATATTTCTGCAGATGTCTGTTGGATTTAAGTTCAAATTCAGAACTCAAATCTGAGAATTTAAGGGTTCCTTTATAGAAACTGTAGGGTACTACAAGACCCTGAGAGTCTTCAATCATCCCATATTCTCCGAACAGAATTATTTTTGCATAAAATAGAGGGTTCGTCATTTTGACAATAAATCTTTTTACAAAGTTAAAATTATTCCGCTGAATATAAGCAAAACTCAAGCCGAATTGCAATTTATTACTAGATAAAAATTCTTTTCCTTTTAATGAAGCCAACAAAAAATCAGGCTATTTTATTAAAACAAAGTAAAAAGCCTGAATTCATCAGGCTTTTACTATTATGTTTGAACGGCAAAAAGGGATATTAAGTTACAATTAGACCTGTCATTTTCTTGCCATTGGCAGAATTTGATGGGTGCTATTAAAATAGAATGACGATAGGTCGTACCTCTTCTATTTTGTTCCTCAACAATTTCCTTTTTCCCATATCAAGCTTCTTAATTCTTTAATTATTGTTTGATAAATTTTTTATTGATCGTCTGCTTATCCGTTTCTACTGTTAGAATATAGTTTCCGGTCTGGATAGATGAAACATTTACTTCCTGTTTATTTCCTTTCAGTGAGGATGCCGACATCACAAGTCTTCCTGCTTCATCATATATTGTATAAGATCTTAAAACGTCTTTAGAAGAAATAACGATCATATTTTTGGCAGGGTTGGGATAAACCGTTATTGTATTATCATTTTTAGTGACGTCATTAACCCCTAAAACATTGCACGAAAAATTAACTTTCCATCCATTATCCGTCACTCCGGGATCAGATACAAACTTTACCGTAATGGCTCCGGAAGAATGAGTAGAAGTAAAAGGACCCGGTATTGTGCTTCCTGTGAGATTATTGCCATTCGCAAATACAGGGGAAGCAGTAGAAGGTCCGTTATAGATAGACATGAAATCATAGTCCTGCTCCAAAGCAAATTCTGTAAAATTCATTGTCAGTGCTCCTGAAGAAGGATAAAATGTTTTAACAATTGTTTCGTTATTGTCGTATCCTGCAGTCTGACCTCCAGTATCTGTAAACGATGTGCCATCACACCATGCTCCATCTGTAAGAAAGAGCTGAGTTCTCTGATAAGCATTGGATCCGGAACAGTTCGTTCCTACTGACAATTTATAATACGTTGCAGGCTGAAGGTTACTAAAATTAAGTGCCTGAGCACTTGTATTTCCTGATTGTACAAGGGAACCGTCTGTTTTGGTCAGTTTATATTTCCACGATGCCGACACTGCGTCAGTAAATGCTGCATTAGCGGAAACCTGTGTAATATTTGATATGTTCATTTGTGTAATGGTAGATTCACATGCGCTAGTACAATTGGTTCCCAGACATGGTTTTGACTCAACGGTATTTCTGATCAAAGCAGCAGGCTGCGGTCCAAATCCATTATTAAAGCTAATTCCTACTCCGGAAATGAGGTGACAGTAGCTCATAATAGATCCTTTCACTGTTGTCGAGGGAATTGGTCCTGTACATCCTTCGCTGTAACCAGCCTGAGCTCCGCATCCGTCAATTGCAGTATTATTTCCGTTCCATGCACACGCATGCGTATGCGGAGATCCTAAACTGTGTCCCATTTCATGGGTCATCGCCTGAATCGTCCATGAATACACAGGAACATTAGAATAGGTCTGTGAAATCCCCGAATACGCATGTTTATAGGTCCCACATAGAGAATTGACATACGCAACACTCGTTGTAGCTGGAGCGTTGATCAGATGCGCAAGATCACCATTAAATGTCTGCCTGTTATTCCTAAAACTCAAAAGATTATTGTTTGGAGTTCCCGTGTAGGGATCCTGTGTGGTCCAGATAAAAATCTCATTCAATGCTACTTTAATCTCATCATTACTGTAGAGTGTGGCAATATTGTTATGAACGGCAGTCAGCCAGTTTGTAGTAGTGGTTACATCAGAATTATTATTCTGATATGGCTTAAAACATACTTCATAGTAGATTCTCACACAATTCTCCGTCATCGCTTTTTTATCTGTAGCCGGATTGAATGAAATATTTTTTGCCTGATTTTCTTTCAGCTCATCTACTCCACATACGAAAGGGTTAGCTCCTGTGAGTTTTGCTTCTGAATAGCTTACAAATTCTTCAGCATTTTTTGCTTTTCCAAGAACCACATTTCCAAGCTCAGAAGTAGAAGCCACACCTACGATATCACCGTTAAAGAAACTGAAAGCTGCAATAGAAGTATCATCTCCTTTTACAATTCCAATATAGTAGGCTCCCGGAGTATAGTTTACTATTTCTCCCTTATTGGTCACCACTTTGAAATCATTGGTGAAAATCTGATTTTTATAAAGCTCTACAGTAATCTGTTTATCTCCTTCAAAAGGAAAGCTTATTTCAAGGTAATCGGGTTTTTCAGCAACAAGCCTTTTCAGTTGTGCAGATTTAACATTCATGACGGTAATGTCGGTCGCTGCTCTTTTGTATTCGGCGAGCTTTTGTGTTGACTTATTCACGTCAAACAGATCATACTTCTGAAAAGTATTTTTTTCTGCATGATAATCGGAAATTTTTTGTGCAACAGGTCTCAGTTTTTGGGAAAAGCCAAGGACAAAGCATTGCAGCAAGCATAGCAGTAGAATTTTTCTTGTCATATTTCACTTAATTAGATATACAAATAAACAAAAAAAATCAAACTATAGTGAAAAAATAATTACATTTTAATACAAATTTTAATGTAACTATCAATGAAATGACAGATAGAACAACATTTCTTAAATGGAGGTCAACTTAAATAAAAGGAACTGAATTTTCACATCCAGTTCCTTTGCTATTTCTTACTATACAGTTTTTTCTATTTTTTTTTGAACACTATTCCCTACTCCTGTTGTAGAAATATTGGGTTTACCTGTTTTTGTAGGTGACTCTCTATAAAAAACTTTATTTGTTGTTCCTTCCAAGACAACGCGGGTCACCTTATCTACGTAGACCGTATTACCTGAACCTGACACTTCAAGTTTTGCAGCAAAACCATTGATTGTAATTACGTTGTTGACCCCCGAAACAGTAGCATTGCCACCATCTGATGAAAAACTCTGCTTGTGGCCCACCCCATCAATTTCAATATTTTTCCCTTTCTTAGTACTTGTTCCAAATTCAGAATTTGTTTCCGAATTTTTTTGAGCATGTGTTAAACCTATTCCTATAAAAAGAATAGATGCGATAAGTGTTTTTTTCATAATATCCATATTAATTTTGATTCAAAACTGCTGCAATTAAAATGCCAGTAAGCTGATTCACAATGATAAAAAGAATTAACATCTGTTCATTTGTGAGGGTATAAAGTAGTAAAATACCTATTCTGCATCACAAAAAAGGATGTCCTAAAGTAAGACATCCTTTTTATTGTTCTTTTGCTAAAATTATATTTCAGCATTTGAAATTCTTTTACAAAGTATCTCTGTCTTTCAACATATTGACTTTTAAGAATCGGATCAGGATAAGTCCCGTCGCGAAAAATAAGGTCATTGAAAGGGCTGCGATACGCATATTATTGAAATGTTCAATGAGTGTTGCAAAGATAAACGTCCCGATAATGATCGCTATTTTTTCCAGTACATCGTAGAAACTGAAGTAGGTGGTATTTTCCATAGAATTTTCAGGAAGAAGTTTTGAATAAGTAGATCTGGACATCGCCTGCAGCCCGCCCATGACCAATCCTACTACTGCCGCCACCCCATAAAACTGATATTCCACCGTAGGGTTTTCTTTGTTCAGGAAATAGGCCCATAGACAAGCAACGATCCATAATACAATCGCAATAGAGATGACATTCTTATTTCCAATCTTTCTTGATAATCTGGAGAATATAACAGCTCCGATAATGGCTTCGATCTGAATTACCAAAAGCGTTCCGATGAGTTTATCCTGAGCCAGATTGATTTCACTCTTTCCAAATAAGGTCGCCATTAAGAAAATGGTCTGCATTCCTACACTGTAAAAGAAGAAACTTGAAAGGAAAAACTTCAGGTTTTTATCTTTAAACAATTCCCCGCCTACTTTAAACAGCTCATGAAAGCTTTCTTTAGCAATATCTTTATAAAAGCTCATATTGTCCTTCAACACTTCAAAGAAACCGCCCTGCTCTTCATGTCTTTTAAAGATATTCTTATAGTTGAGAAGCACCAGGTCTTTGGGTAATTTCTCTTTAACATCTCCAAACTGAGGAAGGTGCTTGAAAGTATACTGGGAAAAACCGAACCACCAGGCACCGGTCAACAGAAAGCTTATTCTTGTGAATAAAAGTTGTTGTGCCGCTCCTTTGGCAAAAACCTGAATCAGTACCAGGCAGATCACCACAAGAACTACAGAACCCAGATATCCGTACACATATCCTTTTGCGGAAAGTGCATCCTGTTTATCCCGCGTTGCAATATCCGGCAGAAAGGAGTTGTAAAACACCAGACTCCCCCAGAATCCGACACTCGCGGTAATACTGAACAAAAGGCCTAAAAATACATTATGCATTCCTGTAAACATCGCCAGCCCCATACATGAGGTAGCTCCAAGATAACAGAAAAACTGCAGGAATGATTTCTTATTTCCAATGGTATCAGCCAGTGAAGACAGGAACGGAGAAAGCAATACGACAATAAAAAATGATATCGTCAGTGAGTATCCGTAGACTGCATCAGGCTGATATTCTCTCCCGAATATTTTTATCATGTGCCTTACCGGAACATCAATCCACGATTTTGTTTCTTCCACGTACTCCTTTTTCTCGTAAGCAGTAGTCAGGATAGAATAGTAAATAGGGAAAATAGTAGAAGTAATAACCAATGAGTAAACAGAATTCGCCCAGTCGTATACGGCCCAGGCTTTCATAATCCGTGGATTATTCTTTATGTTTTGAGGTTGTTGATTCTCAATTTCAGACATTTCAATTAAATATTAATAGCACAAAAATAGAAAAACCATTAAGAAATCGATTAGAATTTAGAAAAATTATCGATTCCTTAATGGTAAAATATTCTTTGAGAGTATATTACATATTTTCAATCACGATAGCAGAAGCTCCACCACCACCGTTACAGATCGCTGCAGCGCCGTATTTTGCATTATTTTGCTTCAATACATTGATCAGCGTCACGATGATTCTGGATCCTGAACTTCCCAGTGGATGTCCGATCGCTACTGCTCCTCCGTTGACGTTCACTTTAGATGCATCCAATCCTAAGATTTTATTGTTGGCAAGACCTACTACAGAGAACGCTTCATTAAATTCAAAGAAATCGATATCTGAAATCTCTAAACCTGCTTTTTTAAGAGCGATTGGTAAAGCTTTTGCAGGGGAGGTTGTAAAGTTTTCAGGCTCCTGAGCAGCATCAGCATAAGAAACGATTTTAGCTAAAGGCTTAAGTCCTAATTCTTCCATTTTTTCTTTAGATACAAGAATTAAAGCAGAAGCTCCATCATTTAATGTAGATGCGTTGGCTGCCGTTACTGTACCATTCTCTTTTTTGAAGACCGTGGGAAGTGTAGGAAGTCTGTCAAAATTAACTGCTTTGTATTCTTCATCTTCTGAAAAAACAATGGGATCACCTTTTCTCTGAGGAATCTCAACTGATATTACTTCTTCAGCAAATTTACCTTCGCTCCATGCTTTTGCAGATCTTTTATAAGATTCTACAGCGAAATTATCCTGATCTTCTCTTGAAATACTATAATCTACCGCACATTTTTCTGCACATACTCCCATGTGAACTTTACCGTAAACGTCTGTAAGACCATCCAGCATCATTCCGTCCTGCATTTTGATATCGCCTAGCTTAGTGGCAACTCTTGCATTATAATAATGGGGAACCAATGACATGTTTTCCATTCCTCCGGCAACGATCACTTCAGCATCACCCGCTTTAATAGCCTGTGCTGCCATCGTAACGGCTTTCATTCCTGAAGCACATACTTTATTGACTGTAGTAGAAGGAGTCTCAATAGACAATCCTGCTCCCAGAGCTACCTGACGAGCCGGTGCCTGACCTTCTCCTGCCTGCAGCACATTTCCCATATAGATCTCCTGAACATTTTTAGGATCAAGATTGATTTTTTCTAATGCTCCTTTTACAGCAGCAGATCCCAGCTTTGTAGCAGGAACCGTTGAAAGGCTTCCCATAAAACTCCCTATCGGTGTTCTTACTGCGGAAACGATGAATACTTCTTTCATGTGTATTATATTTTACTTATTTTGACGAAATTCAGCCTTGCGGCTTTATTACCCTGTTTATTTTTTTTCTTTGATATAGATCACCTCGAACTGGTTATTATCAATCCTGGACTGTACTTTTATCAAATTATCCTGAGTTTCTACAATTTTATTGTTCAAAACATCCCCTATCTGTACCGGATCATTTTTATCTGATTTTTCCAGAACGATGGACTTGTAATTACAATCATCCACAAAAACAAGGGTAGATTTTATGTAATCTTTACCATTGTTAAAATATTCAGTCTGAACATTGTCTTTAATGGTCATATAAAAAATTCCTTCCGGGTAGTTGGCGCGCAAAAACTTCCCTGCTCGTATGTTTTTGCATTTTGCAGGCTGATCAGGCTTTTCAAACTCTGTATTTTGAGATTTAGCCTGGGAAAATGCCAGCATTAATAGAGCGGCTGATGCTATTTTTAAATGTTTCATATCTGTGTCCTTTGATCTCCTTTTTTATTACCTACTGCAAAAACCATAAGGATCGCTCCTAAAAATTCTACTATCCAGCCCCATTTTAACTTTACCACTCCTGCAAAAGTTTCTCTCCAGGATTTAAAAGGCAGAAAGCTAAAATACTCCAGAGACTGCATTTTGACGGCCACTAATGTCAATGCAAACAAAAGGATAAGCAGTATACCAAAGACCCTCACCACCTTAGCGCTGCTATTCACAATTCCAAAAACCGCACATGCTGAAAGAATCCAACAGGTAATAGCCAGATAATGGTCTAGTTTCCAGTAGTTCCAATTTCCGATAATAGGTACGTGAACAAGTGGCATAAAGCTGCCCGCCACGACTAATATCAATCCTAATAACTGAATGTTTTTCATATTTACTAAAGTGCCAAAATACAAAAAAAAACACACTTTTAAACAGTGTGTTTTAAAAACGGATGATTCCCGTACAAACATTTGTTAGTATCAATGAAAATTGATAAAAATTAAATAATATTCAATTAAAAGCCCATTTTATTATTTAATTAAAAAATGATGTTAACAAATTCAATACCAATCTGTACTCCGTATTTATTCTTCAGAAGTGCACTATCATTGAATATCGGGGTAAAATCCTTCTGAACAAATACTTTAAAACTTCCGTAGCTGATTCCAAATTTTCCACCCACGATAAAATCATTTACCCCATCCATTATTCTTTCTCTTTCTACAATTCGTCTTGAATTTTCATTGGAATATTTTATATAGTTTACGCTTCCCACTTTCACCCCACCATATACTCCCAGCACAAGGCTCAGTTGTCTTTTTTTATTATCAAGATATTGAACCCCTTCATATTCTAAATATTTTGGATTCAGTACAAATCTTAAATCAACAGGGATATACAGGTACATATTGTTGAACTGGGTTTTCTTTAAATTGCCCCTGTCGAAATCATCTACAAATAAATTATGATCTTCCTGCTTAAAGACTTTTCCGTATTTGGGAACATACTGATCAAATCTAACTCCTAAGCCTACACGATAAAACACGGGACTTTTAAAGCCTCCGATCTGACCTTCATATCTCAATGCCATCTGTGAAGAATTCATGATTGTATTTCTGGTGTCGGAGTCTTTATTGTAGAAGTTAAAAGGTTCATTTTTTGAAGTCAGTCCACTTCCCATCATACTGGCAGAAAGTTCTACGGTTTGTAAGGAATGTTGTGGACTTTTCTTTTTGTTCTGTCCCAATTTCATATTAAGACCATTAAGTCCCACCCACATTTCGTTTCTATGGTTACCGGCACTATCCCGATCCATAAAAACAGCATTCTTCACCATCTCTTTGGTGGCAGACTGCAGTTCACTCTGCTGGGCATCTACTTTCTCATTGATGGTTTGCTGGTATTTGGAAGCAATTTCCAAACGCTGCTTTTGCTTTTGTTCTGAGGTGATTTTCTTTTCTTTAAAATCTTTATCTATGATATCCAGTTCTGCATTCATTTTGGATTTTTCTGAAACCACAATGCTGTCGATTTTCTTGGAATAAGTTTTAATCTGTGGATTTCTGTCCGGATTTCTCTGGGCAGCAGTATAGGTAAAAGCCATTACAGCAGCCATGAAGATTAATTTCGTTTTCATATTTTTTTATTAATTTTTAGACAATACTTTTACTCTGTCCTCACTTCAGGACAGTAGGTTGATTTTATGAAAAATTTCAGATTTATTTAGATTCCAGATAAACGGTGACTCCCAAAACGGTTACATTCCCTACATTAGGAACAACTTTATCAAATTTGAAAGCTCCTAATTTTCGTTCATCTTTACCAGATTTCTCCCGGGCTTTATCCAACTCTCTGCCCAAAAGAAGTTCATCAGGATTGATATAATTTGATTTTTTAGCTTCTGCAATGACAGGAGAATTGGATATAACTGCATTCTCTGTATTTATCTTATTAACAGGAGTGTTTTCAGGTTGTTTAAAAGTATTTAGCTGTTCTTTATGCTCTGCAACCTGTATATTTGATACTTTTTTTTCTTTTTGGGGAATCAAAATTTTATCAGAGCTCATTTTTTCGTGATTTTCACTTACCTTTTTCTCTTCTATTCCCTTAATGGAATAGTCATTGGAGATAACGGACTGATTTTGAAAATCAGTATTGAGTGGATCTCCTGTTTTTTCAATCGCTTTTTTAACAATATAATTTGTTTCATAATTGTTAAAATAAATGAAAGTTCCTGCAGAAATGAACAGCAAGACAACTGCGGCATATTTCCACCACTGAAAAGAGGTTTTTAGAGGGATTTCAGACACTTCATCCAACTTCTCGTCTAATCTATCCCAAAGACCTTCAGAAGGCTTTATTTCGAGCCTTTCGTAATCAGACTTTAACTGTTTCAGTATCTCTTTTTTCATTTTCTTCTGTTTTTAAAAATTCTATCAGCCATTTTTTCGCTTTGCTCAGCTGGCTTTTGCTGGTTCCTTCTGAAATATTCAGTATTTCAGCAATTTCCTGATGCTTTTTCTCTTCAAAGACATATAAATTAAAGACAAGTCTGTATCCTGCGGGCATCTTTAAAAATATTTCCTCAATATTGAATCCCTCCAGTTTTTCATCCATATCTTCATCCGAATAATCATCTGCAATTTCTATATCAGCATAAAGAATATTCCTGTTTTTTCTGACAAAACTTATGGAATCATTTACAACAATCTTTCTCAGCCAGAAAGGAAAACTTTTCCAGTCTCTGCATTCATCAAGTCTGGTAAAGCATTTCATAAACGCACTCATCAGAATATCTTCTGCATCATGAAGGTTATTCGTATAAGAATTTGATAGGGCCAGCATTTTAGCTGAAAACATATCGTAAAGAGCTTTCTGAGCTTTCCGGTCCTGTTTTTTAGCCAGTAAAAAATTCTTTTCGAGGTTCTCCATGTATCGGTTTCTATCTGTAAGACGGAATATTTTGCAAAAGGTTGCCTGAAAATAAAAAAAAATTGCACCTTTTTTCAAAAGTGCAATGTAATATTTTAATAATCAATCCGATAGAATTAATGTTTCACTGAAGAAATATCTTCCGGATTATGCTTGTGCCTGAATAGAATAGCAAAGAATATAGCAAGAATCAATGCATAGATCGCAAATGAAAGCCAGATATTCTGCCAGTCTTTTACCATCACTACAGATGAAAGCGTTCCGTCAGCGTTCACCGCTGAATTGAAACTGTCTTTAAGAATTTGCAGGAAAGTAGGATTATCAGGGGTGGTATCCAGATAGGTTGACAGATCTGCAGCATTCGTAAATTTATGGGTGAAAAATTTATCGATCGCCCAGCCTGCAATATAACTTCCAAACAAAGCTCCAAAACCGTTCGTCATCATCATAAATAATCCCTGAGCAGATGAACGTATTTTTTTATCAGTCGTAGTTTCTACGAAAAGAGAACCTGAAATGTTGAAGAAATCAAATGCCATTCCGTAAACAATACAAGAGAAAATGATCAGTGAAAGTCCAAATCCATCCGGAACACCGTAGGCAAAGAATCCAAATCTCAGTACCCAGGCCAGCATTGACATCAGCATTACTTTTTTAATTCCAAATTTCTTCAGAAAGAAAGGAATTGCCAAAATAAATAAGGTCTCCGAAACCTGAGAAATTGACATGATAATCGTAGATCTCTGTACGACAAATGAATCTGCATATTTTGGGAAATGAGAGAATTCACTTAAGAATACATCTCCATACGCGTTGGTCAGCTGAAGTGCTGCCCCTAACAGCATAGAAAACAGGAAGAACAAAGCCATTTTGTAGCTTCCGAAAAGCTTAAATGCATTCAAACCTAATTGCTCAGATAAGGGTGCGCTTTTATCAATCAGTTTCTGTGGCGGACATTTTGGTAAAGTGAGCGCATAGATTCCTAATAATATAGCAATAGCCCCACCGATATAGAACTGTCCTTCTGTTGCTTTATTTCCTGTAAGATTGGTAATCCACATGGCTACAATAAATCCAATGGTTCCCCAAACACGGATTGGCGGAAAATCCTTCACCACATCCAGATTACTGTTTTTCAGAATCGTATAAGAAATGGAATTCGCAAGAGCAATGGTTGGCATATAAAAGCACATAGCCAGAAGCATCAGCGAGAAGAAAGAATTGGGATCAGCGGAATGAGGCAGTATAAAAAGTACCACACCATACAGGATGTGCAGTACCGAAAAGATACGCTCGGCATTGATCCAGCGGTCGGCAATGATTCCGGTAATGGTCGGCATAAAAATAGAAGCTATTCCCATGGTTCCGAAAACGGCTCCAAACTGGGTTCCGTCCCAGTGTTTTGTACCGAACCAAAAATTAGCCATCGTAATCAGCCAGGCTCCCCAAACGAAAAACTGGAGAAAACTGAGGATGGTCAGTCGTAATTTTAAATTCATAGTTTAGTATAAAATGTCTCTTTTAATCAATTTTCTTTTTTCTCCTTTTAATTTCTTCCTGAATTTCCAGAGCGGTATCAAAATCTTCTTCTTTTACGGCTTCATCAAGTAATTTTTGAAGTTCTTCCATAGAAACGGCTTTCAGATTATCTTCTGATTGCACGGTTTCTGAGAATGGCTGTTCTTCTTTTGAAACATCTTCCAGTTCCAGAAGAATTCCTGCTTCATTCAGTACCTGCTGTGTGGTGAAAATAGGCGCGTCGAATCTTACGGCCATGGCCACCGCGTCAGAAGTTCTTGCATCCAGAATCAGCTCTTCATCGTTAGCTTTATTTTTGAAATTAATATTGGAAAAAAATACGCCGTCTACGATCTGATAAATGATCACTGAAACCAATTCATAATTGGCTGAAACTATAAATTTTGTGAATAAATCATGGGTAAGCGGACGAGGCGGATGGATGTCTTTTTCCAGTCCTAATGAAATGGACTGAGCCTCGAAATTTCCTATGACAACAGGTAATTTTATATGTGTCTCTTCATGTTCCAGTAACAAAGCGTACGCCCCCGATTGGGTCTGACTGTACGATATTCCGCGAATAATTAGCTGCTTATAATCCATAGCTACAAATATAGATTAATTTTTTATTGTGATTTTAGTTTTACGCAAAAATAAAAGCCCGGAAAAGCCCGAGCTTTTATTTTTTATGTGTGAAAATTGTAAATAGTGAATGGGCAATTTTACTTCATAAGTGAATGCATGCTGTAACGTATTGATTTTATTCAATTGACAGCGTAGCGAATTGGCAATTCCCTATTGACTTTTTATCCTTTAATTGCTTTAATTTTCTCTGTTAATGCAGGAATAATCTGGAAAGCATCTCCTACTACCCCGTAATCTGCAGACTTGAAGAATGGTGCTTCAGCGTCGTTGTTGATCACTACAATAGTTTTAGAAGAGTTTACCCCAGCTAAATGCTGAATAGCTCCTGAAATACCTATTGCGATGTAAAGGTTAGGTGAAATTGCTTTACCTGTTTGCCCTACGTGCTCTGTGTGAGGTCTCCAACCGATATCAGAAACAGGCTTAGAACAAGCTGTAGCAGCTCCAAGAACGTTAGCCAGATCTTCAACCATACCCCAGTTTTCAGGACCTTTCATCCCTCTTCCGGCAGAAACAACAACTTCTGCTTCTTTAAGGTCTAATTTACCTGAACTCTGCTCATGAGAGATCACTTTAGTATCTTCATTGGCTACTGAAAGGTTTTTAACCTCTTCAGAACCTGATACTGCATTTTCTTTTACACCGAAAGCATTCTGAGAAACGGTGATGATCACCCCGCTCCCTTCTGCTTTGGCATGCATAAATCCTTTTCCAGAGAATGCTCTTCTTTTCACCTGGAACGGAGAAAGGCTCTCAGGTGCTTCCAAAACATTGGTAATTAAAGAATAGTTCTTCATTACGGCAAGCATGGGAGCAACTGAAGAAGCATCTGTAGTGTGGGGAAAAACAATAGTATTTCCGTCTGCCACTTCACTTACAGCCTGAGCAAATGCTTTTGCTGAAAAGTTCTTAAGACCTTCATCCTTGATATTGATGACGTTTGATGCTCCATATTTATACAATAAATCTGAAGAATCTGTAGGGTTTACAGAGATTGCCGTAACGGTATCTCCTGCCTGGTCTGCCACCGCTTTAGCATAAGAAACTGCTTCGAAAGCTGCTTTTTTGTAAACTCCGTTTATATTTTCTGCGTATACGAATACTGCCATTTTTTTAAAATTTAAAGATTAAAAAATTTAAGGAATAAAAGATTAGATAACTTTAGCTTCTTCGTGAAGTAATCTTACCAACTCATCCAGATTATCAGGAGAAACCATTTTCACAGCAGCTCTTGGCGGAACGCTGTCATAAGATACTCCCTGAACTTTCACTTCAGAAGAAGTGGGCTCTACTACTTGTAAAGGCTTCGTTCTTGCAGACATAATTCCTCTCATATTCGGGATGATAAGATCTTTTTCATCTACCAATCCTTTTTGTCCTGCGATCACGGCAGGTAATTTTACTGATATCGTTTCTTTTCCGCCTTCAATTTCTCTTACAGCAGTAGCTTCGCTTCCGTTTACATCCAATCCTACAGACGCGTTTACGAAAGGCTGATTCAATAACTGAGCGACCATTCCCGGAACAGATCCACCATTGTAATCGATCGATTCTTTTCCACAAAGAATAAGGTCATAACCTCCGTTTTGAGCAACGGCAGCAATTTCTTTTGCTGTAGAATAGCTGTCCTTAGGATCAAGGTTTACTCTCACTGCATCATTGGCACCAATAGCTAATGCCTTTCTGATTACTGGTTCTGTAGCAGCATCTCCTACGTTGATCACTGTTACAGTTGCACCCTGAGATTCCTGAAGTTTAACCGCTTTTGTTAATGCAAATTCATCTAAAGGATTGATTACCCACTGAATTCCATTTTTGTCGAAAGCAGATTTATCTGCCGTAAAGTTAATCTTGGAAGTAGTATCCGGAACACTACTGATACAAACTAATATTTTCATGTGTACTATTTTATTTTTTCCCGTTTGTGCATAAAAAACCTTACTGTTTTATGCTGAGATTTTGTTATATTTTACTTTTGCTAATATAATTAAAAAATATATTATGCATGCATAATACTTATTTTTTTACTATTCAATACATTAAATGCTTTTACTAGGCTGGTTTTGTTGCCCTAAACTCTATCTTGCTGGGTAATACGCGTGGATTCATTTTTAAAATATCGAGCACCAGATTCCCCATATCTTCAGGCTGGATCTTCCAGTTATCTTTTTCTGAAGGAACATTTCCGTTGAAATTTGTCGCTACAGATCCCGGCATAATAACGGTAGATTTGATATTGTATTTCCGGAGGTCAATCATTGCTGCCTGAGTAAATCCGACTACTCCAAATTTTGACGCATTATAACCCGTTCCGTTTTCAAAGAAGTTGGCTCCTGCCAGACTTGAAACCGTGATATAATACCCTTCCGTCTTTTTTAATTCTTCTACTGAAGCTTTTAATGTGTAAAAAGCACCTGTAAGATTGGTCTCTATCATATCATTCCATTCCTGGGCAGTCAGCTCATCTACGGGTTTAAATATTCCCAGCCCTGCATTGGCAATGACAAAATCCAGCCTTCCGAATTTCGCCACGGTAGATCTTACAGCATCTTCTTCACTTTCTAGGCTTCTTACATCCGAAACGACTCCTAGCACATTCTCAGAATACTGTTTAAGCTGTTCTTCAGCTTTCTCCACCTCCTGTCTCTTACGTCCTGAAAACGCCACTGAAATACCGTTTTCCAATAATATTTTTGCTATTCCAAAACCTATTCCTTTGGTCCCTCCGGTTATATAAGCTACTTTATGATCTGACATATTTGTAAATTTTAATGCTCTAAAATAACAAAAACGCTCCAATTGGAGCGTTTTTGTAGTTAAGAATTATTCTATCTTATTTTTTTACAATTCTCTCTGTTACTTTCCCGTTTGGAGTCTCAATATTCAGGATATAAACTCCGGATGATAAGTTACTCAAATCAACTTTATTACCAACAACAGGTGCTGCTAACTTTTTGCCTCCAAAATCATATACTTCTATTGAGTTTATTTTATCCTTAGATTCAACTATAACATAATCAGAAGTTGGATTTGGATATACTTTATAATTTAATTTCTGAGTCACTTCAGATGTTCCCAGCACACCGCTCACTACCTGAATTCCATCAAAATAAGCTGAACTATTATAATTATCATTGGTAATCGCTATATTTCCAACGAGAGTCCCTCCTGCAACTTGTCCAGTATGGATTAATGTTCCGTTTTGATAATATTTTGCCTCATTATTTGTAAAATCTAATTGTATCTTATAAGTATTCCATGCATTTCTGGTAAAATCCGCCCCTGTGTCAATGTAAGCAAGCTGAAGAGTTAGTGGATCCATATCAATTACCTGAATATTGTTCTGGAAATCAAATCTCATCCTTGCATTGATTGTACTTTGAGCAGGTGACTGTGGGGAAAAAAAGAAATCACATTCATCTCCTGCCGGAATGGATGATGTAAAATAGGCATTAAAATATATGGTTACAATCGGCCCATTTACAGTTACAGTAGGGCTGATGGGACCTGCTGCGGCATGATTTGTTCCATTATTACCTGTAATCTTTAATGACTGTGTTCCAGGCTTAGCCTGTTCTGTTGAAACCACTGCAATATGTGCTGCTGCTGTTCCACCCCAGCCTCCCTGGCCAGATATATTACCTGCATTAAATCCCTGAGCTGTTTCAAAGCTATAATTCATTTGTGCATTACCTATTAAAAAGCTGAATAATGCAGCAGTGAGTAAAATTTTCTTCATGATATTTTTTTATTATTAATTACTCCAGTAAATATAGAACTTTTATTCTAATTCGGAAAAATATCAACTTTAAAGAAGGTATAAGATTAATATTTTAACTAAAAAACAGAAAATATATCAATATTATCGATTTTAATAAATAAACACTACCCTAATCGTTTTTCTGAAAATATGAAACATTAAGAATATTTTAACTGAAAAATCAGTAAAAATTAACAAAATTCACCAAAAAAGGATTAAAACACAGTAAATCAATGAAATTCAAATCAATACACAATATTTGAGTTATTTTTTAATGAACTTCTGAGAAAAATCGCCTGTCTCCGTTTTTATATTTATCAGATAGGTCCCAACCGGTAGATTTGACACAGCCACTTTGTCATTTTCCAGCTTGACCTGAACTTTTTTCCCTGCAGAATCATATATTTCAATGCTTTTTATCTTACCCGGATAGCTGATCTTTATAAAATCTGAGGCGGGATTCGGATATAAGGATACATTGTTTTTATCTAAGGTATTATTGGCTGCAGATAGCAATGCTTCACTGTATACCTTAAGATTATCTATATATGCAGTTCCATCTGCGTTATCATGTACAAAACGCAATTGGTTCATCCCCATTGATTCTGCTGCTGTTCCTGAATAAATCAAAATTCCATTCAGATAATATTTGACATCTGCTGAAGTCCCTATCACTGTAAGTCTGTACCAAAGATTGGGTTGCCAGGTCCCTGATGTAGCCTCCATAACAGGAGTTCCTGAAATCATTCTCAGAACTTTAACATTTCCCGTATTATCAAAATCAAGTCTTACTACATATTTTTCTTCTGCGCTGCTTAATCCCTGAAAACTAAAAATTGATCCGTTGAGCTGTGACATATTGATATCAAAAGATACTGTAAAATTATCATAAGGAAGCATCATGGGAAGGTTGTCAAAGGCTCCGATGATAGGAATAGATTGCGTTCCGTAAGTATTTTCTTTTACAATCTTCAGGGAGTTCATTCCGTCCGTTGCATTTTCCGTGCAAATGGTCTGATTAAGTATATAAGGAGGGACATCTCCCGTTGGCGTACTGATCCACGTTCCCTGTGTGTGAATATCTCCCGTATAAAATCCATCTAAACTTTCAAATGAAATGATCTGTTGTGCCAGGGAAACCGTTGATAGCAAACAGATTGCGATAATGTAAATTTTTTTCATAGCATTATTTTTAGGTTGAATTAAAAATAAACACATAGATTAAGTAAAAAAATATCATTTGATAGGGATATTATCATAAAAAAGCATAAAGCGCTCCGAAATCCGAAGCGCTTTATACAATATTTTTTAAAATATTAACTATTTAGAATAATTCTCAAAGAATAATGGAATGCTTTCAATTCCTTTATAGAAATTAAACAAGCCGTAATGTTCATTCGGTGAGTGAATTGCATCTGAATCCAGTCCAAAGCCCATTAATACTGACTTAGCGCCTAGTACTTTTTCAAACATAGAAGTAATGGGAATACTTCCTCCACTTCTGTATGGAAGCACCTCTTTACCAAATGCCGTTTCCATAGCCTGTTTAGCTGCCAAAAATTCTTTAGTATCACTTGGCAATACATAAGGCATACCTCCGTGGTGAGGTGTTACTTTTACCTTTACGTTATCAGGAGCTATTTTTTCAAAATATTTTGTAAATTTTTCTGTGATTTCTTCGGGAGTCTGATAAGGAACCAGACGCATTGAAATTTTAGCAGAAGCCTTTGAAGGAATGACTGTTTTGGCCCCTTCTCCTGTATACCCTCCCCAAATACCATTGCAGTCCAAAGTAGGACGGATAGATGTTCTTTCAAGGGTAGTATAGCTTTTTTCACCTTCTACTCCGTTCAGACCGATGGATTTTTTGAATTCTTCAGGATTATCCTTCAGCTTATTCATCTCTGCTCTCTCTTCATCTGATACCACTTCTACGTTATCATAAAATCCGTCAATCGTAATATGTCCGTCTTCGTCAATCAGTTTAGCAATCATTCTGGAAAGTACATGGATCGGGTTTGGAACAGCTCCTCCATAAAGCCCCGAATGCAGGTCTCTGTTTGGACCTTCTATTTCAACTTCCACATAGCTTAAACCTCTTAATCCTGTAGTTACGGTAGGCTGTTCATTACTGTAAATATGGGTATCTGAAATCAGGATACAGTCACAAGAAAGCTTTTCTTTATTTTCGTTAACGAAATCTCCTAAGCTTACAGATCCCACTTCTTCTTCCCCTTCTAAGATAAATTTAACATTGCAAGGAAGTGTATTGGTTTTCATCATTGCCTCAAAAGCTTTCAGATGCATGAAAAACTGTCCTTTATCATCTGCTGAACCTCTTGCGAAGATGGCTCCCTCAGGATGCAGTGCTGTTTTTTCAATATATGGCTCGAAAGGCGGCTTTTTCCATAATTCCAGAGGGTCTGCAGGTTGTACATCATAATGTCCGTACACCAGCACCGTAGGAAGGTTTTTATCTAAAATTTTCTCTCCAAAAACGATCGGATAGCCTTTTGTTTCGCATACTTCCACATGATCTGCACCTGCATTTTTAAGATATTCTGCACATACGTCCGCACATTTCAATACATCATTTTTATAAGCCGGATCTGCAGAAATAGAAGGAATTCTGAGTAACTCAAATAATTCATCCACGAAACGCTGTTTGTTTTCGTTAATGTAATTTAATGTCTCTTGCATTTTAAAAATTTGTTTTGTTAAAAATAAAAAAAATGCCTTGCATGGGCAAGACATTGATATTTCTTTATTGTAAATTACTATTTGGTAAATCGAACAGACATTTTTCTGTCTGACGCTCTTTCCGAGTCAGAAGCTTTTGCATCTACGTGAGCAAACTGACTTCCGTATCCTTCAGCAGAAACGATTTGTGCTGTAGCTCCCAGTTTAGAAAGTTCAGCTTTGATAAAATTAGCTCTTTCCTGAGATAATTTTAAGTTTTTAGCTTCATCACCTGTCTTATCTGTATACCCTCCAATTTTGATTTTTGCATCCGGATAAGCCTTTAGAATTTTAGCTAAATTATCCAATTGGTCATGAGAACCAGCTTCCAATTGGTTAGCAGATCCTGTTTTAAAATTTACGTTGTCAAAATTATACCAAGTATTCTTCAATCCGTCTTCAGTAGCAGATGCATACTGTCCGGATTTCAGGTATTTGATCATACTGTCTTCCATTCCATTAGCAAAGCCTTTTAAAGCTACACCGTTCAAATCAATAGAAACCTGAGCTTTTTTTTCAGCATGTTCAGAACCGTGACCAGCTGCTGCTTCATGACCATGACTTTCACCACCCTGGTGATCATCAGAATATCTTTCTATTCCTTCTTCCAGTTTTAGAGTATTCTTGTTTCCTCCTGCCTGGATTTTTTTACAGCTTACAGCTACAGTTGCAATGGCTAAACATATAACTAATTTTCTCATGCTTAAATTTTAGATTCCCCAAAATTAAGCAATCCTGTTTTTTTCGGCAACATTTTTATACTGATTTTAAAATAATTTTACCTTTTTTGGATTGTGTAAAAATAAGATAGTCCTTTCCACCGTCTTTTATGGCATATTTCTTTTTGATATCTTCCGGTTTTAAAGGATAGTTCTTGGCAATGATATTGAACTGTCCTTTCTTTTTAATCTGTTTAGATTCAATAATTTCCATTTCAAAAACTCTTCCGGGGAAATCACTGATCTTTTGATCTGAAGTATAAAGATGGGTATTGGAGTGAAGTTTTTTCAGCCCCAATCTTTCTGAGATCAGATTAAAAATTCCGGCTTTTAAAACCGCATGATTGGGAATATAGATGAACTTTTCGGGTTCAGAGTATACAGCAAGCGAAGTTTCTTCTTCCCCAAAAGTAAATGTAAACTCAGATTCTCCACTTTCAAGATTAATACAGTTAACGGTAATTCCTTCGTTTTCCTTAGTGGAAAGGAAAATAACGACCTCCTTGACATCGTTTTTTACCGCTATGATTTCTATCCTGAAAATACATGGCAAAACTGATATGAGATATTTCAAATCGATCAGGGGAGAGAGCTTTATGATGACCTGATCTGCTGTCTCGAGTAATTTTTTTCTGATTTGAAGAATATCAGGCGAAAGATCTTCCAGAAGAAAGACTTTATTTTTGTTCTGATCTCTTCTTGCCGGATCTAAATAGATAATGTTGAAATATTCTTTATTGATCTGTAAGAAATCTTCCAGATTTTGATTGATAAACTTTGCTTTTCTGCCTAAAACATTCCAGTTATGTTCTACAATACCTAATAATTCCTGATTCTGTTCTACCAAAGTAACTTCATCAAAATTTTGAGATAAATAATAGGCATCAATTCCGAAACCGCTGGTCAGATCGACGAATTTCTTTCCTTTGAGGATTTGTGATTTATAGACTGCCGTTTTCTCTGATGATGCCTGCTCTAAATTAAGCTGTGGCGGGAAAACAATCCCTTCTTTCAGTAAGAAAGGAAATTTCTTCTGAGCAGTCTGTTTTCCTTTGATCTGCTGCACGATTTCCTGCATCGAAACATCTGGAAATGGAGATTTTTTCAATAGTTGAGCATGCAGATCTGTATTTAGATTTGCATTGATATAGTCCTGAATTTCTTTGTTTTTTATAATATTTCCCACAGAATACACAAATACCACAGATTTAAAGCCTATTAATTAATTTATAAGTCCATTTATTTTTCTAATTATACTTTTCCCTTAAATTTAATCGGAATACCAACCTGTGTTTGAATGTTCAATCCATTATTTTGTAATTCATGAGCTAGTACTTTTTCATATACTTTCTCAAAAAGTCCAGGTCCAAGTTCATTATAAACAGAAAATATAGACTTCCTGATATAAAAACTAATTTCATTTTCAGTCATTTGTGTAAATTTTGCTTATAACAAATCTACAAAATCTGTGGGAGCAAAAAAAGTACTCAAACGACCTCTGTACAACAGTAAAATTTACCTCTTATAAAAAATATAATCAGTTAACAAAGGTTCAATGCCGTTTTGTTTTAGAAGAGAATTGATCTGCCCTCTGTGATAGGTTGAGTGGTTTATAGCGTGGAACAGCATTTCAAAAATACTGTTTTCAAATTTCGTACCTCTTGAATTGTGATATTCTTTTCTTGTATCAAGATCCTGATTTTGAATAATATCAATACTTTTCAAAAAGTTTTGATGATTAATTCCATCAAGAGACTCAAAGGAATTGACTTGCCAGACTTCAAACGATTTCTCATCGAGTATCCGTGAGTTCCAGATCTGCTGGGCATTCAGGGTATGATTGATGAGACTGATTGTTTTTTCATCAACTGTTGTGATGTTTTCAGAAATTATCTGAATCATTTCTTTATTGAAATGATAGGTATATTCAAATAAATCAATCAGTTTTTCTTTCATTACTCAAACATTTCAGCCCAACGTACGGCTTTAATTTCTTTTTCGCTGTACATATCCCCGATTGATCTTTTAACGTCTAATTTGGGGTATAAATTGACTCCTATCAGCTTTATTTTTCCTTCTTCTACCCATTTTTGCTCTTCAACAGCCTGGTCGTAGATCTTTTTCTGAATACTTCCCTGCTTTAAAAGTTCAAGATAACCGCCACCTTCTTCGATCTCAATAAACCAGGTCCATGATTTTTCTGCAATCTGGCGGGTAATGTCTTCCACGTAATAGCTTCCATTCGATGCATCTTCAAATACATTGATGATGCTTTCGTACGCCAGCACAATCTGTTGCTTAAAAGAAATCTCTTCAGAAATATCCGTACTTCTGTTTACCTGATAATTAGTACTGAAGACAGCGTCTGCTCCGGCGATCATGGCTGAAGCCAGTTCTAACGTTGAGCGGATAAGGTTATTTTCATTATCTGCAATCGCTTTATTTCTTGAAGAAGTTTCTGCAAAGATGTAGGGCGTGTCATTTAAACCGTATTCTTTGGAAAGTTGATTAAAGACTATTTTAAAAGCTCTGAGTTTAGCCATTTCAAAGAAATAATTTCCTCCTACTGCTATTCTGAAGATCAGTTTATTTAAAATTTCAGGGCCATATACTTCAACAAGCTCCTTTGTTTTCGCCAGGGCAATTCCCAATTGCTGGTAAATCGCTGCTCCGGCATTCTGGTGAAGCGAAACATCAACGCAGATATTTCTTTTGAAATTTTTGGATAAAAGTTCTTTGGCCAGCTGATCATCAATCATGCCTTCATTTTCATTAAAAACATCAATCAATGAGAAGTATTGATCTTCTTCTTTTGGGCTGATGTGACCGGCCAGATCTTTATTATTAACAAAAATTGTTTTTTCCTCAAGATTGTCTACGTTCTGGTCTAAAATAAATGCAAATACATCTTCTTCCAGACTTTCATGATATTTTGCAACCAAATGGGTGCTTTCTTCAACTTTTGGCAGGTTAACCAATGGTTTCTGAACTTCGCTGTAAAAAGGCTGGACATCAATTCCTTCTAAATTTTCTTTCTTCAGGATAGAATAAATATCTTCTGTTTTAAGCTGCTTTTTAACTAATTTTTCCCAGTTTGGAAGGATATCTGTATTGGACATTGGCTATTTTTTATGGTCAATAGTGAATTTTTGCTTTGCAAATCAATGGTGAATCTATAAAAAATTTACGCTTGACGATTGACAATTCACTGTTGATATTTATATTACTTATCTTGTGAATGCTGAATTTTTGCTCCGCAAGTCTATAGTGAATCTATAAAAATTAATGATTGACACTTCGTTACAAAGCTAATTGACTACTCACATTTCAAATTATTTTTTAGCGACATTGACACTGTCTACCACCAAAATGAAGATCTCTTCATCCGGTTTTTTCATAAAATAATTTTCCCTTGCGTATTTTTCTTTTTCCGATTTATTGTTCATCAGCTTTTTATAAAAAGTATCATTTTTTTCATATTCCTTTTTATAGTATTCCAGCTGATCTTCGTAACGGCTTATTTCGCCATTGAGTTCATTAATAACAAGAAAAGAGGTTTTATCAAAGAAAATCATCCAGACCAGAAACATACAGATGGTAATGGTGTATTTATTCAGAACATATTTCTGAATGGTTTTGAACGTTTCAGACTTGGGCTGAATGTCTTTGATAAGCTTATTTTCTTCCATTTTAATGTTTTCTCAACGAATTTTTAATGACAGTGGTTAAAAAATCAATCGCTACGGAGTTCTGTCTCATGTTCGGAATGATCAAATCGGCTTCATTCTTCGACGGTTCTATGAATTCCTGATGCATTGGCTTCAATGTGGTCTGATAACGGTGAAGAACTTCACTCAGGTCTCTTCCCCTTTCCTGGGTATCTCTCCTGATTCTCCTAATCAGTCTTTCGTCCGAATCAGCATGAACGAATACTTTTAAGTCGAATTCTTTCAGTAACTCTTTATTCGTAAGGACCAGAATACCTTCTACTACCAATACATTTTTAGGTTCTACAGTGACGTGGTCGCCTGTTCTGGAATGCGTTACAAAGCTGTAAATGGGCTGTTCTATGGGCTCATTATTTTTTAAAGCTTTCACATGTTTTATCATTAAATCAAAATCAATCGACTTCGGATGATCATAGTTAAGCGCTTCTCTCTCGGTCAGTGTCAGATTCTGGTTATCGTGATAATAATTATCCTGAGAAAGGATATTCATTCCTTCAATATCAAGCTGTTGAAGTATTTTATCAACAACTGTAGTTTTGCCGGATCCTGTACCTCCAGCAATTCCTATTACAAGCATTCTTTTTTTGTTTCTTTATAGTTGGTACAAATATACTATTTTAGATGAATGCAAGTAAAACAATCCCAGCAGAATTTAGTTTAAACTAAAAAAATCCGATGCACTGCCACCGGATTTTAAAGATTCTCTTCAGGTTTTTTATTTCTTGATGAATTTTGCAGATAATTCAATTCCTTTTACGGTCAGAATATAGTTTCCGGACGGAAGATTGGAAACATTAATTTTGTTATTGTTATTTCCAATGGTTGTTTCCATTACTTTTCTGCCTTCCATATTATAAATTTCGGCTTTTTCTTCTTTATTTCCTTTTAATATAATGATCAATTGGTCAGAAACCGGGTTGGGATACACTGAAATCAAATTTTCTTTAGCTGTTTCTTTTGTACTCAGTACACAGCTGTATTCAGGAAGTACATATCCGGCTGCTGTAAATTCTTCTGTCATAGCCGTGATATTATTACAATTGAACCCGAACTGCCCCAACATATCTATAGCAGCCTGTCTTACAGCAATAGCAGCATTCTGTTGGTTTGTAGTTGAAGTTGTAAGGTCTAATCCTTCCAAAAAGGCCCTGTCTGTTTTTTCTTTACCTATTCTGTCGTAGATTCTCATCAATGCAGCAGACCATATCTGTGCTTTATCATAGTAAGATCCGGATCCGGGATAAGTCATGGTTGTATTGGTAATTCTTCCTGCCCAAAAAGGATTATGCCCGTCCCAGTTAAACATCCATTGATACTCGGGAGCTGATGAAGGCCATTGATTTAAGCTTCTGCTGTAAGAATGTGCCCAGTAGTCTCCGCATCCTTCGCTCAGACCGTCTGCGTTGGAAATTCCTCCGGCCAGCCAGTGATGAATTCCGTGTCCTAATTCATGCAGGATAACGTCGGCATCTTCGGCATCATCCACCCCTCCTTCTCCGAATCCAAGGGATTCACTTCCTGTCAGGTAATGAGAATTATCCGAACCATTAAAACCATGCGGATCGAATCTTAATACCCCATTGTTTTGTGAAGGCTTGCAAACAATTCCTAAAGTTACGTTGATGTATCTAAGGCTGTTATCAAGGTGCCAATAGGCATTAGCCGCTTCAAATCCATCATCACTTCTGTTAAACAAAAACTGATTGGTAGACTGTGTAAAAATACCTTTTGCAGGTGCTTCTATTTCTTTAATCTCCGCATACGTTCCTTTTAGGGTATAAATACCTCCTGTAAGATCAATTTCAGGAATGGTCACTAAAGTCCTTGCCGCATCCAGACTGGCATTGGTAGCATCATTATTATCTACAAAGTTACCTGCATAGGTTGATCCTGTTTTAGATAAAGGGTCTGGTTGAAAAATATAGGCACTTCCGGTTACAGAAGCTTTCTTTGCTTTTATTTTTTCATTTTTTTTCTTAGGAGATGGCTCATTTTTGTCATGGTGTTTCACTGCAATATCTTTCATACTGATTACAGTACCTGTTTTTGCATCTACAATGGTTTCCCAACTGCCGGGATTATCGAAGGAACTGGTCAATACTCTGTAAACCAGTTTTGTGTCTCCTGAATCTGTAATATAAATAAACAGCTTATTTTCCTCATAGGTAATTTGTCCTTTTGATGCTGAAGCAATATGAGCTTTTTTAACCGCCTCTGAGACAGGGAAAGAAGGAACTGTACTTACCTCCTTTAGATTATGTTTCAAGCTTTCTGTACCTGTATAGCTTATTTTACCCTCTTTATTGAAATGAATTACAATTTCAGACTGAAAAACAGGAACATCTTTTACCATCTGCTGAAAACGCAGCGTTTCTCCTGTATTTCCTTTACGTACTGATCGTAGTGTAAGTTCAGTGAATCCTGGAATTCCTAAACTTCTTGTATTTTCTTTGATCCAACCTCTTGCGTTAGTTTCAAAAGATGATTCCTGAGCCTGTACTACAGAGCAGCATAATATACCACAGAGAATCAGCGAAGTAATTTTTTGTTTCATTTATTAATATTTTAAAATAGTGTCTATTAATTGCTAATATAAATAAATTTAGTTCAATTATTCACCAATAAGTGCGTATTATTTATAATAAATGATGTTTTCAATAAAAGAGGCCGTCTCACAACTGAGGCGGTTTTTTTTGGTTATTATTTTAGGTTTTTATATTTTTATATTTGATAATCAGATATTTGTTTATGAATTT
>NZ_FRCD01000030.1 GCF_900142785.1 Chryseobacterium carnipullorum
TTGCCTGAAGAGGACAACTTTTTCCTTTTTTGGACAATAAAACAAAGTTCAACTAAAATAAAATCCGTCTCGCAAATTGGTTGTGAGACGGATTCTTCGCTATTTCATATTGACTACTTTGTCTACAACAAACTTTGTGTTTCCTCTCCAGGGAAGTGCTCCATTGTATTCTTTATAATGAAGATCAAAAGTTTTACCACTGTTGGTTTCCAACTGCTTAAAAACTTCAGGATCATTGACAGAAAACTCAAACTCGTAGCTTGTAATGGTTCCTGTTTTCCCTTTTCCAAAACCTTCCTGGATTAATTTTCCTTCATAGGTTTTGAAAACGTAGCCTTTTTTTATGGCATAATTAAGGTAGCCGGACTTTACGCCCTCTCCAAAAACGAAAAAGTATTTATACCATACCAATACGCTTACCAGAATAAGGACTACTCCCAGACTGATCCACAAAGTTTTTTTCATAATAAGTAGTGTGTTTTATATTAATTTATTTTGCGATGCTTCTTGAAATCACAATTTTCTGGATTTCAGAAGTCCCTTCATAGATCTGCGTGATCTTCGCATCTCTCATCATTCTTTCCACATGGTATTCTTTCACGTACCCGTATCCTCCGTGGATCTGTACTGCTTCGATCGTTGTATCCATTGCTACCTGAGAAGCGTATAATTTTGCCATTGCACCGCTCTCGGAGATATCTTTACCTGCATCTTTCTCAACAGCTGCCTTGAAGCAAAGCATTCTTGCTGCTGTGATCTGAGTGGCCATATCTGCTAATTTGAATGCGATAGCCTGGTGATTGATAATTTCAGTTTTGAACGCTTTTCTTGTTTTAGCATATTTTAAAGCTAATTCATAAGCTCCTGAAGCAATCCCTAACGCCTGAGAAGCAATACCGATTCTACCTCCATTCAATACAGCCATTGCAAAATTGAAGCCAAAACCATCTTCTCCGATTCTGTTTTCTTTCGGTACTTTTACATTATTGAAGATCAAAGAGTGGGTATCACTTCCTCTGATTCCCAATTTATCTTCTTTCACACCGATTTCAAAACCTTCCCATCCTCTTTCTACGATGAAAGCATTAATTCCTTTATGTTTTTTCTCAGGATCAGTCTGTGCGATCACAATATAGTAAGAAGCCGTTCCTCCATTGGTGATCCAGTTCTTAATACCATTTAACAGATAGTAGTCTCCCTTGTCTTCTGCCGTTGTTTTCTGAGAAGTAGCATCAGAACCTGCTTCAGGCTCAGATAATGCGAAAGCTCCAATCACCTTTCCGCTGGCAAGAGGAGTAAGGTATTTTACTTTCTGTTCTTCGGAAGCAAATTTTTCAAGACCTGCACATACCAGTGAGTTGTTTACAGACATTACAACCGCTGCAGAAGCATCTATTTTTGCGATCTCCTCCATGGCCAAAACGTAAGAAACGCTGTCCATACCCGCACCTCCGTATTGAGGATCTACCATCATTCCCAAAAGTCCCATTTCACCCATTTTCTTCACTTGTTCTGTAGGGAATTTCTGGTCACGGTCTCTTTCGATAACTTCGGGTAATAGTTCATTTTGTGCAAAATCTCTTGCAGCCTGCTGAATCATCAGCTGTTCTTCCGATAAATTAAAGTCCATAAAAAATAATAATTAGATAGCTGTAAATTTACACTTTTTAACGAAATCTGAAAATAGAATTAGAAGTTAGAGATGAGAAGTTAGAAGTTAGCGGTTGGTAGTTTCAAATTTTAGCAGTACAATCGCTGAAAAGCGGTGGATATTATGGCAAACATTCAATTAATTCCCAATTGGGCGTTTGTAATTACAACAATTAAAAAAAATGCTTATATTTAAAATTCTTTAAAAATTACTTAAAAAATCATGGCAATCAAAAGATTATTCGATATTCCACACTACGCTTTAGAAAAATTTCCTAAAACGGACATGTTTGTAACCAAATATCAGGGCGAATGGAAAAAAACTTCGACGTTAGAGTTTATCAATCAGGGAAATAAAATATCCAGAGGACTTTTGAAACTGGGCATAAAACCGGGAGATAAAATCGCTCTGATCACTACCAATTCCCGTACAGAATGGGCAGTGATGGATTTTGGATTGTCTCAGATCGGGGTGGTTTCGGTTCCTGTTTATCCGAGTATTTCAGCTGAAGATTATGAATTTATCTTTAATAATGCCGAAATACAGTACTGTTTTGTATCTGACAAGGAACTTCTTACCAAGGTGATGAAGGTGAAACATAATATTCCTTCCCTTCAAGGCATTTTTACCTTCGACAATATAAGCGGGGCTGCCAACTGGAGAGAAATTCTGGATCTCGGGGAGGATGATTCTACCCAAATTGAAGTAGAGGATCTTTCCAATGCGATCAATTCTGAAGATCTCGCCACTATTATTTATACTTCCGGAACTACAGGAAGACCCAAAGGAGTAATGCTTACTCACCATAATATTGTTTCCAACGTTTTGGGGGCTATTCCAAGAATTCCAAAGAAAAAAAGTCTTGATTACAAGGATTCAAGAGCATTAAGCTTCCTTCCGATCTGTCATATTTTTGAAAGAATGCTTTTCTATCTGTACCAGTATAATGGATTTTCAATCTATTTCGCTGAAAGCATTGATAAAATGGGCGAAAATATAAAAGAAGTGAAGCCTCATTATATGACGGTGGTCCCCAGATTGGTGGAAAAAGTGTATGATAAAATTTACAACACAGGTTCGTCTGCCGGCGGTCTGAAATCAAAAATATTCTTCTGGGCTTTAAATTTAATCAGCAAAAAGAAAGTCATTGGAAAACCGTCCGGACTGCAGGAAATCATAGCGGACAAACTGGTTTTCTCTAAATGGAGAGAAGGTTTGGGCGGTGAAATTATCACGTTGGTTTCCGGCTCTGCGGCTTTGTCCACAAGATTAAATATGATGTTCCAGAATGCCGGAATTCCTATTCTGGAAGGATATGGATTAACAGAAACCTCACCGGTTATTGCAGTCAATAGTTTTAACAAAATGAAGGTAGGAACGGTAGGTGTTCCATTGGATAATCTACAGGTAAAGATCCAGGAAGATGGTGAAATTACCGTGAAAGGACCTTCTGTTTTCAAAGGTTATTTTAAAGCTGAAGAAATGACCAAAGAGGCGTTTACCAATGATGGATTTTTCAAAACAGGGGATATAGGACATATTGATGCTGAAGGATTTTTACAGATCACTGACCGTAAAAAAGAAATGTTCAAAACATCAGGAGGAAAATACATTGCTCCGCAAATGATTGAAAACCAGGCAAAAGCTTCAAAGTTTATCGAACAGATCATGGTGGTAGGTGATGGTGAAAAAATGCCGTGTGCATTGGTACAACCCGACTTTGAATTTGCTAAAAGCTGGGCCATGAGAAATAATCTGAAAATAGGTTCTACCCCGGCAGAAATTGCAAAAAGCACGGAATTAAAGGAAAGAATTGAAAAGGAGATTGAAGGCATCAACGAACATCTCGGAAACTGGGAAAAGATCAAGAGAATTGAGCTCACTCCCGAAGTCTGGGCCATTGAAACAGGATTGCTTACTCCCACTTTAAAACTGAAAAGAAAAGCGGTCAAAGAGAAATTTATGGATCTGTACAATAAAATGTACGAACATCACGAATAAAAATACAAGGAGCTGTTTCAGAAATGAAGCAGCTTTTTTATTTTAAACATGACGACCTCAAACTTTTATTAATAGCAAAACTTCAAGACAGTACAAACGAATTTTGTTATCAAAGAAAATCCAATCATTGACAAGATATCATCACAAAAAAAATGTGCTTCATTTCTGAAACACATTTTATATGATTTAAAATCGCAATTAAAATTTAATCACCGATTTCATTCTGTCGTTTTCTTCCATTACCAATTCGTCATCTACAAGAATTTTTCCTGAGTGCTCATCAATAATAATTTTCTTTCTCTGTGCGATCTCCATCTGCTTCTGTGGAGGAATGGTAAAGAATGAACCTTTTGGTGCTCCTCTTTCTAATCCTACAACAGCTAATCCGTTGATAGAGCTCTTTCTGATTCTGTTATATGAAGCTAGTAATCTTTCGTCAATCTTACTTGCATACTCTTTAGACTGCTCTATTAAGTATTCTTCTTCTTTTTGAGTTTCAGAAACAAGACCGCTTAATTCTTCTTTTTTGAATTTTAAATGGTTCTTTAAATCACTGATTTTCTCATTAAGTTCGCTTAAAGTTTCATTTTTGTGAGCAATTTTAACTCCGAATTCTTTAATTCTTTTATCAGCAAGCTGAATTTCCAACTCCTGGAATTCCATTTCTTTTCCTAATGCTTCAAACTCTTTATTGTTTCTTACCGTATCCTGCTGAGATTTGTATTTTTCAATTAAAGTTTTTGCATGGTTGATCACTTCATGCTTTGTTTTGATCTGGTCGTCCTGATCTTTGATATCTGCATGAAATTTTTCAGCTCTTTTTTCAAGTCCTTCAATCTCAATTTCAAGATCTTCAACTTCAATTGGCAATTCTCCTCTGGTATTTCGGATTTCATCCAATCTTGAATCAATGATCTGTAAATCGTATAAAGCTCTTAATTTTTCTTCAACTGAAATATCGTTGGTTTTTGCCATATCTTAAATGAAATAATTTACTGGGTTTGTTTTTTCAATAGATTTTGAAATTGCAAATGTACTAAATTTTTGTGACAAAATTTCAAATAATTGTTGAGTTACAAATTGTTCTGATTCATAATGACCTATGTCACAGATCAGCATTTTGGATTCCGCCATGAAATAATCGTGGTATTTGATATCTCCGGTAAGGTAAGCGTCACATTTCTTTGACAAAGCTGATTTTATTCCACTCGCTCCGGATCCCCCAAGAACCCCCACTCTTCTGATTTTTTTACGGGTAAAATCTGAATGTTTGATAACTTCAAGCCCGAATTTTTCCTGTACAAGTCTTAAAAAATCCTTTTCATCCATTTCCTCCTGAAGTTCGCCATACATTCCCAAACCTGAGTGCTGATTTTCATTATCCAGCTGATAGATCTGATGAGCTACTTCTTCATAGGGATGTGCTGCCTTCATGGCTGAAATAATAGCATTCTGTTTATAGCCTTCAAAAATAACAGAGATCATGTCTTCATCTGCATTTTCACGGATGTTTTGTTGTCCCGAAAATGGATTGGATCCTTCCACAGGTCTGAAAGTCCCGTTTCCGTTGAGCGTGAAACTGCACTCATCATAAAAGCCAATATTTCCGGCACCCGCAGAAAACAGGGCTTCTTTCAATTTGTCAGAATGTTCTTTAGGGACAAAAACGGTCAATTGTTTCAGATTATTTTTTTTGGGCTGAAGAATTTTGAGATCTTTTAATCCCAAATGGCTGCATATCCCGTGATTAACACCGAATAAGTCATTATCAAATGCTGTGTGTATGGCATAAATGGCGATTTTATTTTCAATCGCTTTCAGCACTGCTCTTTCTACATAGTTCTTTCCTGTCAGAGATTTTAATCCTGAGAAAATAATAGGATGAAAACATACAATCAGGTTACAGTTTTTCTGAATAGCCTCCTCCACGACATTCTCCAACGCATCATGGCACACAAGTATACCGCTGACATTTCTGCCGGGAACTCCGCAAAGAAGTCCTACATTGTCAAAATCTTCCGCCTGCTGAAGGGGAATACGGTTCTCTATTTTTGAAATTACTTCGCTTATTGTCATTTTATTCTGTATGTTTGCTACGAAAATAACGATAATTTGTTAATTTTAAAAAACATTAAAAATGGAAAGAGAACATAATCTTGTTCCTGAAGATAAGCTTTGGAAAAGGTTTCTTTACAGGGTCATTTACCGTGCCGATACTAAACTCGGGAAGTTATTTGACATTACATTATTATCTCTGATCCTTATCAGTACAGCCATCATCATGATGGAAAGTGTACCCCAACTTGATAAAAGGTTTCACTACTCTTTTCTGATTCTTGAATGGATTATTTCTATTTTTTTCACGGTTGAATACTGGATGCGAATCAGTGTTATAAAGAATAAAAAGAACTACATTTTCAGCTTTTTCGGAATCATTGATTTTCTTGCACTTGTTCCTTTTTATCTGAGTTTCTTTTTTCCTGTTACAAAATACTTCCTGATATTCAGGATGCTGAGAATGCTGAGGATTTTCAGAATTTTTAATCTCCTTGACTTCATGAATGATGGCTACCTCATCGTTCGGGCCCTAAAACACAGTTCCAGAAAGATCTATATTTTTCTTTTGTTCCTGATCATCTTTTCAGTGATCGTCGGCTCCCTTATGTTTATGGTAGAGGGCGGAAGACCCGGATTTGAAACGATTCCACAATCCATTTACTGGGCCGTAGTTACTGTGACGACGGTAGGGTATGGAGATGTCTCCCCTATTACGCCGATGGGTAAATTCTTTGCTGTTATTTTAATGCTTGCCGGTTATTCGATCATTGCCGTTCCAACAGGAATTGTAACAGCAGAAATGCGGAACAAAAGACAGAATCTTGAAAAGATCTGCGACCAGTGCGGCAATGAAGATATAGATGATGATGCGAGGTACTGCAAACAGTGTGGCAAGAAATTAGCTTAGTATCTGGTATTGATATTAATCTATTAACCCAATACCAAAAAAATCATGGAACCACAAAAGAAAAACAAGCCCAACAGTCTGGTCATTATCCTTTTCTCTTTAGTCGTATTAATGATCATTATTTATTTCATACTAGTCATGTTTTTCCCTACCATATTTGAACATATGAATACAGGAGATATACAGCCGGTACCCAACAAATGATCGTGATGAATGATAAGTAACATAAAAAAGACGGCAAAATTGCCGTCTTTTTCTATCAATTGGGATTATTTTCTTTTTCTTTTTATTTTTTGATCGCTTTGATCATTTGCTTGGAACCATCTTTCATATTCAGTGTCACGAAATACAATCCTTGCTTCAGATCTCCTAAATGAAGCGCAGAAGATGGATTTTCAATGGTTTTCACCAATCTTCCGGAAACATCAGAGACTGAAACCGATTTTACAAGGTCTGATTTTGAAATATTCAGCACCTCAGTGAACGGGTTAGGATAGGCTTTAATATCTTCTTTTGCTTTGGAAACTTCAGATGTAGCCAGTGATGCAGATTCTACGATAAAATTATCGACGAAAAATTCATAGTCTTCCGAATCGTCTACTGTTCCGTCAGAGGCATAAAATGCAAAAACTGTATTGGCTCCTGTGTAAGAAGTCAAGTTGTAAGAATAGGTCGTAGAAGTATTAGACGGTGCGTTGGCAGCATTCCAGGTCTGCAGAACGGTCCATGTACTTCCTCCGTCACCTGAAACCAGAAACTGAACCACATCGTCAGATCCCATCGCCGAAGGAGTGGTTTCTAAAAACTCTGTAACTCCATAATCAAATTTAACTTTATATCCTCCTGCCGACAGATTGAAAGGTACGGTCTTCAGCCACGCTTGATTATCGGTGTAGTAAAGATTTACTTTGGCAGCATTGTCCCCTGAATTCAGGAAGTCACCACTATACCATAATTCGTCAGTATCGGTAGGTCCTGTAGATGCATCACCTCCTGAAGCCTGCTCCCAGCAATTTCCCGGAAATGTTGAAAAATTATTGGTATAGGTTACTGTGGGTACCACAACGGCACATTCTGTTGTAAAGGACGTTCCTAAAGACCATGCACTTTTATCAGTAGCACTGCAGGCAGATCTTACCCACACGTAGTACGTGGTAGCGGAAGATAATGTGGAAAGCTGAGCAGATGTAGAGGATCCTGCTACGCTTCCTGTAGCTGCAGTAGTACTTGCAGGGGCAGTGTTTGTTGTAGAATAGTAATATTCATAGCCTGTTCCAACGGTACTTGTAGAAGCTGTCCATGAAATAGATGCTGAATTGGAAGTTACTGTACTTGAAGATAAATTACTAGGTGCCAGACAGCTTGGAGCTGCTCCTATAATCACTGTATAATCGTGCGCTTCTCCATATCCGGCTGTATTACAAGGTTCCGGCTGGCTGGAATACCGGTCGCCTACTCTCATTCTGTAAGTTCCCGGTGTAACTGTAGCCGGAATAGAGATGCTGCCGTTGGTAATAGAATTATTATCCGGACCTGTACTGCTTGCTGTTGCAACAAGCTCCGGTGCCGCATCATCAAATGTTCCGTTGTTATCAAAATCAATCCAGATCCGTACGTTTTGATTGGAATAATCATGAACTACAGAAAAGGCATAATTTACCCCTGCGTTCATATTAATGGTCTGCGCTGTATAATCTCCGTAAGCTCCCTGAGAACATCCGGTATCCAAATGACTGAATCCAGCTGAAGGAATGGTAAAACTGTCAATCATATCGCCGCCATCGCACCCGCTGGAAAATTCCGGTATACAATAGGTCTGAGCAAATGCACATGTGCCAATCATTAGTAAGTTCGCAAGTAAAAACTTTTTCATATAAATTTATTTTATGGTATTAGCTAATTTAATAAAAAAAACACAATAACTATTTTTTTATTTAAAATATAGATGGCTCTCTACCAGTTATCTATATCAAATAGGTTTAATTGCTTTTTGCAATGGGTGTGATAAAGTATTTTTAAGTGCATTTATTTTTCATATTATTAAAAACTGATCATCAGTGGGTAAAAAAAATAGCAGCCTTTCAGCTGCTATTCTATATAATAATACGGTCAATAAAATTTTATTTCTTAATGGCCTTGATCGTTTGTTTTGATCCGTCTTTCAAGTTAAGCGTTACCAGATACAATCCTTGTTTAAGATCTCCCAACTGAAGAGTTGAAGAAGGGTTATCGATGGTTTTTACAAGTCTTCCGGCAAGATCAACAATTGATACTGATTTTACTTTAGAGATATCAGAGATATTCAAGACTTCTGCAAAAGGATTTGGATAAGCTTTGATCTCATTTTTAGCTGCAGAAACTTCTGAAGTTGCTAGAAGTGATGAATCGTAAGCTGAAATACGGAACGTACCGTCTGTACCTCCTCCTGAGCTTGAGTATCTCCATACACTAGCGTATAAAGTTGCACCAGGTGTCTGTCCTGTTAAAGAAACCTTAGAGAAGTTATCATTACCATTATCATCATCACAAGCGATAGAAGTAGTACTTGTACAGTCTGCAAAAACTGAAAGTACGGTATCTGTTAAAGCTGTACCTGTAGCAGTATCTGTTTCAATAGTGACATTACCGGAAGCGGGAACCACTACTTTATACCATACATTTCCTGCCACATTTGTTGGCGCTAAAAGACAGCTGGCAGCTAAAGCAGGAGTATTAGTAGAACCTACAGTTGTTCCATTTACTACATTTTGAGCAAATGTTCCTCCAACCACTAGATTTACAGCAGAAGAACAGTTATCATTTGCAGGCGGAACAGCCAATGTTGTGAAAGATCCGGATACCCAAGCACTTTGTGTTCCGGCACACATAGATCTTACCCAATAGTAATAAGTCGTTAAAGGCTGCAGAGGAGTCAGAATCTGGCTAGTAGCTGTAGTAGCTGTTCCTGACGCAGGAGCTGTGTTAGTTGTTGAAAAATAATACTGATATCCATTTGCCGGAGCAGTCGTAGGAGCTGTCCAGGAAATTGTAGCAGAAGAATCGGTAACCAGTGAAATGTTTGGATTTACAGGAGCATCACAAGCAGGAATAGATTCTACCACAAAATTATCAACAAAGAATTCATAATCAGGAGTATCATCAACTGTACCATCGCTTCCATAGATAGCAAACATAGTATTAGCCCCTAAGTAATTCGCTAAATCGAAAACATAAGTGTTTGAAGTATTGCTAGGTGCGTTATTGACATCCCAAGTTTTTAACACGCTCCATGTAGTTCCTCCATCTGTAGAAACAACAAGCTGCACCACATCATCAGAACCCATAGGACTGGCAGTTGTCGCATTATAGGTAGTTACACCATAATCAAATTTAACTCTATAACCACCAGCAGATAAATTGAAAGCCGGAGATTTCAACCATCCTTGTCTTCCTGTGGTATAAAGATTAATTTTAGCAGCACCGGTGCTTCCTACGTTTAAGAATCCATCGGCAACCCAGTAGTTTGTAGTACCTGTACCCGGTCCTGTTGCAGGTGTTCCGCCATTAGCCAGTCCCCAACATGTGCCAGGGAAATTCGAAAAATTATTTGTATAACCAGGTGTTATCACACCGCATACTGTTGTAAAGTTTCTTACGGTACATGATGAAGAAGTTACCCCAGCATTATAAGAATTTACAGTATAGTAATAGGTCGTCGAGGTATTTAGAGGAGTAGGTAAAGTATAAGTGGTCACATTACCAACATCTGCATTGTTTAATACGTCTGTTCCTCCGGATGTAGTTCCTATAGTAATTCTATAACCAGTTGCGTCCGTATTGGCTGCCCATGTAAACGTAGGGGTCACAGGAACATTAACTGCTGAAGAAGCAGGAGCGGATACTACCGGACAAAATGTTTTCGTTGTAAATGATGGCCCTGCAACCCAGAGACCTTGATCAGAACTGCTGCAACGGGATCTTACCCACACATAATAGGTGGTAAGCGGTGCAAGGTTTATCAATGTAGCAGTGGTACCTGTAGCACCCACTACATTAGGGGTACTTGCACTTGTAGGAGCTGTATTGGTTGTACTATAATAAATATCATATGCAGGGGCAGGATTTGCCATCGTCCAGCTTACAGATTCTGTTGTAGCTGTTGAAGTACCCACCGTAACTGTATCCGGCATTAAACACGTAAGTGCATTAATATTTACATTATCAACATAGATATCATCACTTCCATTATCACCTGTCGCAAGGAATCTTACAACAGCCGTTGCACTGGTGGTTCCTAAGTCAACGTATTTGGTAGACCATGAAGCAGAAACTCCGTAAGTGGATCCTACACTGTTAAATGTAACTCCTCCATCAGTAGAAATTTGTATTTTTAGATTATCGGTTCCGGTTGGATTAATATAATCAAAATTTAAAATTCTGCTTCCTGCACCAGTGGATAAATTAACATATAAATCCATATACCCGGATGCATTCACAGTATTGTATGAATGAAATCTTGCAGTCGTTGCTACAGCAGGCGCTGAAACGGTATTGCTTCCCCCTGTGCCAGACCATCCTGAAGCACTTGAAAACCCTGAAAGAGAAATATCACTTGCTCTCCATGAGTTATCGCCTCTTGCAGGCCATGTTCTCCAATTAGCTGCATTGGGCAGATCTCCCGTTGAGTTACCATTTGCCCATGTTCCAAAACTTTCAGTGAAAGGTAATGTTGCATAAGCAGGAGCTGTAGAAAGCCATGTTCCGGGAGTAAATGTAAAGGTAAGACCGGAAGCAGGAACAGTAACTCCGTTAGTACTTCCTAAAGTACAGGTGGATGTTGTTGATGTCCCGATCGCTGTGGCGGTCCAGTCAGTACCGGTTCTATTATTCATATCTGAACTTTCAGACCCTCTTATCCCTACTTGACCGGTTAAAGTAGCAGTTCCGGAAACACAGTTACCATATACAATATTAACGGTATTTGATGTTAAATCAAGCTGTATCTGGAAATTAATAAGCTGTGCAGCAGCCGCCGTATTACCTTGTAAATCTGTAAACTGAACAACAAATTTTGACCCTACAGTTTCATATGAAATTTCAGACGTTGTCGTACTTGCATGTCTAAGGTTCGCTGCAAAACCAGCAAATGCTCCTTCATAAGGAGTGGTGGTATCCGTAGAAAGGCCTGAATAGGTAGCTGCCAAAGCAGGTGTGCCAAGTGTTATAAAACCATTATTGCTAATGTAAATGCTCGAATAAGATTTACCATTATACTTAAAAGCTGATGGTAAGTTAATCGCTGCAGACACAGCATCTGTTCCTAATGTTGCGCCGGATTGCCAAATAGTTCGACCAGCTGATAGCGGAGTATAGGTTCCACTATTCTGCGCAAATCCATACCCGTTATTGGTATTTGGATTAGTAGCCTGTGGTGGACCTACCTGTGCATAAGCTCCCATACTCATGGAAACTAAGCACGAAAGTAGAAGTTTTTTCATACGTAGTAAAAATAAATTAGAGGGTAAAAGTAAACAAATATTCTATTGAAAATCAAAAATTATCATAAAATATTAACAATAAAATCACAAAACAATCCATTGTTTACATAAAATCAAATATGTGTTTAATTTTAATATTAAATCAACAATACCAGAAAAACATATAAAGCATTAATATTCAATATATTAATATGAAATAAAAAGTCACTAAAAATAGATTAATTTTCAATTTAACATAAAAAAAATAATATTTTTTCACTTGACAACGACTTAATATTTACATAAAAAAAGCGGCAAAATGCCGCTTTTATACTTTAGTATGTCCTGATTCTTAGTTCAGATAGAATTCATATTTATTTAAGAGTTGTATTTCTTTAATGAGATCTCCGTTGAGATCAACGGAATGTTTCATAGACTGAACTTCAATCTGAGAATCATCTTCTATATTTTTAATAAAGAATTTAAGTTTTTGATTTCCTTTATTACGATCCAGAACAGTACGGAAAAAGTCCAGATCTTCGGCGCGTACATCCATGACATCCATCACCAGAGAGATGCTTTTTGCGAATCTTTCAAAAGCTTCCTGAAGTTCAATAACATCATTTACATTCACAAAGACTCTTCCGTCCTTCACCTGTGCAAACTTTATTTTGAAGATCACAAATCTCTGAACCTCCAGTTTTTCTTTCAGCCGCATATAATCACGGTCTCCCAACCTGAAAGAATAAGACCCGGAATAATCTTCCAGTGTAACGAAAGCTACTTTCTCCCCACTTCTGAAACCATCCTGGACCCTATATTCAGTGATCAGTCCGGCCACGGTATATTCTTTTCCACCTCCCCCATTTTCTCTTTCTTTCTGAAGGGTCTTCCAGTCTTTCTTTTTTTCTTCAAACAATTCTTCCTGTTTATTGGCAAAAGCCTGCTCTTTATAAGCATCCACCTCATCGAGATTTAAAAACATAAAATTCCCTTTCGGTTCAGCTTTTTTCGTAACCTCTTCTATGATTTCTTCTTCACCTACAGACATTTCATCAGAAACAATTTCGATAAGATCTACCGTTTCATCCTGTGAATCCTTTTCTAAAATCGGAACTTCATCAGTCACCAGCTTTTCCTCTTCGTCCTTTTCCAGTACAGACTTCTTAGACAATTGTCCTTGCATAAACTGAAAATGATACTTGAATTCATCCAGCGGATGCGCAGAAAGATAGAATCCAATAATTTCTTTTTCTTTGTTAAGTTTATGCATATTCGGCCATTCCGGACAAGGTGGCAATTTAGGTTGCTCAATCTGTACCTCATCGGCAAAATCAGCAAAGAGCGAGTGCTCCATTTCGTTTTTACTTTCCTGAAAACTCTGTCCGTATCTGATCAGCCTTTCAAGATTGGTTTTTCCAGCCATATCAATATCAAAATACTGACCTCTGTGATAAGAACCTAATTCATCGAAAGCACCAGCCAAAACTAAACTTTCCGCTACTCTTTTATTCATTTGAGAAGGCAGTATTCTTTCGAAGAAATCATAGATATTTTTGAATCTTCCATTAGCACGTTCTCTTGTAATCGCCTCACTTGGTCCTTCACCAATTCCTTTAATGGCTCCTAAGCCGAAACGAATCTGTCCTTTTTCGTTTACGGAGAATTTATACTGAGATTCGTTAACATCAGGACCTAAAACATCTACTCCAATACTTTTACAATCTTCCATGAACAGGGTGATAGAATCAGTATTGTTAATGTTATTACTCATTACACTCGCCATATATTCTGCCGGAAAATTAGCTTTAAGATATGCCGTGTGATAGGCAATTAACGCATAGCATGTAGAGTGAGATTTATTGAAGGCATATTCTGCAAAGGCTTTCCAGTCGTTCCATATTTTTTCTAACCGTTCTTCATTAAGATTGTTTTTCCGTCCTCCTTCGATGAATTTCGGATACATTTTATTCAGAACGTCAATCTGCTTTTTACCCATTGCCTTTCTCAGCGTATCGGCTTCACCTTTGGTAAAGTTGGCCAGCTTCTGGGACAAAAGCATCACCTGCTCCTGATAAACGGTAATCCCGTAAGTCTCTTTTAAGTATTCTTCTGTCTCCGGTAAATCGTAAACAATTTCTTCAATCCCGTGCTTTCTGTTGATAAAGTTCGGGATATACTTGATGGGTCCCGGACGATATAGTGCGTTCATGGCAATAAGATCGGCAAAAACCGTAGGTTTAAGCTCTCTCATGTATTTCTGCATTCCCGGACTTTCATACTGGAAAATCCCGATCGTCCGCCCCTCTTTAAATAACTGATAGGTTTTCGCATCATCCAGCGGAATTTCATCCGGATCAAGATCTATATTATGTCTTTGTTTGACCAGCTTCATGGCATCTTTAATAATGGTGAGGGTACGCAGACCCAGGAAGTCCATTTTCAGAAGCCCGGCACTTTCCGCCACCGAGTTGTCAAACTGTGAGACCAGAATATCGGCATCTTTCGCTGCAATGGTTATGGGAACAAGATTACTTACATCCTCAGGCGTAATGATTACCCCACAGGCATGTATTCCTGTATTTCTGATACATCCTTCCATTTTCTTGGCACTTGCCAGTACGTCGAAACGAGGATCATCCGGGTTACTCAGCACCATTCTCATTTCATCCACAAGCATCTGATCTTCAGGCTTCAGTTTATCGTATTTAGCCAAAGCTTTGGCAATATTCATTCCCGGACTGGGAGGAATAAGTTTAGCGATATTATTGGTATCAGGAATGGGAAGATCCAGTACTCGGCCTGCATCTTTAATGGCAGATTTACCACCTAAAACAGAGTATGTAATGATCTGTGCTACCTGGCTTTGTCCGTACTTTTCGATTACCCATTTAATCACCCTGTCCCGTCCTTCATCATCAAAGTCAATATCAATATCGGGCATTGAAACCCTTTCAGGATTCAGGAATCTCTCAAAAAGGAGATCATACTTAATAGGGTCAACATTGGTAATCCCAATACAGTAGGCTACCGCAGAACCTGCAGCGGAACCCCTTCCAGGCCCTACCCAAACGCCCATATTCCGGGCTTCGTTACAGAAATCCTGTACAATAAGGAAATATCCCGGATAACCGGTATTGGCAATTACATCAAGCTCAAAGTCAAGACGTTCTTTAATTTCATCTGTAATTCCTGTTTCTGCATATCGTTTTCTGGCCCCTTCATAAGTCAGATGGGTAAGATAAGCCATCTCGCCTCTTTTGCCTCCATCTTCAGCATCTTCAGCATGAATGAATTCTTCCGGAATATCAAACTTAGGAAGAAGAACATCCCTTTTTAATGTATACGGGCTGAATTTGCCTAGAAATTCTTCATAAGCTTCGAAAGCATCCGGATAAGCCAGAAATGCTTCTTTGATCTCATCACTGTTTTTAATATAATACTCTCCCGTCGTCAATCCTCTTCGTTTTCCAAAACCTTTGCCGACAGGGGTCGTTAATTTTTCACCATCTTTGATACAACTTACAATATCCTGAATATTGGCGTCATCTTTATGGGTATAAAAAGTTTCATTCTGAGCAAGAATTTTCGTGTTGTATTTATCTGCCAGATATAGCAAAACTTCATTCAGGTGTTCTTCTTCAGGCAACTTGTGGTTTTGAAGCTGTACATAAAAATCGTCTCCGAAAGTGTCTTTCCACCATTTAAAAAGTTCTTCCCCTTTTTGCTCCCCCGTATTAAGAATAGCATCCGGGATGTCTCCAAGAATTCCCGAAGTTACCGCAATAAGTCCTTCTTTATACTCAGCGATAAGCTCTCTGCTGATCCTTGGTACTCCAAAGTAGAAACCTTTTAAGAATCCTATACTGGATAGTTTTGCCAGATTTTTATATCCGTTAAAATCTTTTGCCAAAAGAACCATCTGAGTTCTTCTGTCCGGATCATCTTTGGTAAACTGCTTCTGCTCGTAACGTTCTGATATGTAAAATTCACAGCCTACAATCGGAATCAGAGGCTCTGAAACAGGTTCTTCTTCTGTAAACTCCGTTCCGTTTTCTTCAGCCTCCTGCTTTCTGGCAAGGAACTCTTTATGCTTTTTTGAGCGGTCAGAATTGGCAGATTCCACTGCTGAAACGAATTTAAAAGCTCCCATCATATTCCCTATATCCACCATTCCTACAGCAGGAAAGTTTTCATCGGAAGCTTTTTTGATCAGATCATTAATGCTGGATGTCGCCATCAGGGTAGAAAAAACACTGTGACTGTTAAAATTGAAATATTTTCCGATATCAACTTCGTCAATATTCCCGGTATCCGCTTGTTTTTTCTTGTTATTAAAATCCGCAACCTGTCTTCTGATAACAATATTAAAGGGCTGTATCGGGTCAGGATAAAGGGTCTTAAAATAGGCCAGCTGATCTTCGGAAATCTTCAGTACTTCGGCAGGAATAACTCCTATCCTCATCATTTCAAAGAATACCCTGGCAGTTGCATTAACGTCGGCAGCAGCATTGTGAGCTTCGTCAAATTTGTGACCGTAAAGCTTCTCGTACAACTCTTCCAGTTTGGGAGATTTATATCTACCTCCTCTTCCACCGCCAAGTTTACAGTAGTCCGTTCCTAAAACCATGGTATCGGCTTTAGGTTTATCCTGAAGATTGTCTTTTAAATTTTTTCTATAAAGCTCTGCTCCAACAATATTATAATCAAATTCTACGTTGTGTCCGGAAACTACCCTTACCCTGTCCAGAACTTTAGAAAACTCTTCTAAAACCTCCTGAAGATCGCGTCCTTCTTCATTGGCTATTTTGGTGGTAATCCCGTGAATTCTTGCCGCATTAAAGGGAATATCATACCCTTCAGGCTTTATTATATAATCCTGATTTTCAATTAAATTACCTTCATCATCGTGCACCTGCCACGCAATCTGAACCATTCTTGGCCAGTTGTCTGAGTCTGAAAGGGGTGCATTGAAATTTTTAGGTAAACCGGTTGTTTCTGTGTCAAAAATTAAATACATATAAGTTTCTAACTTTTTTAAAAAAGAGAATGTAAAGTTACTTCATTTTTTTCAGATTATTACTCTATAAAGGAGAACTCTGCACACTTATTGATCTTCTGTAAGAAAAGAACTATTTTACTAGTACTTATCAACAGATAACCGTTACTGAAAACAGATTTCTCATAAAACACTAACGCTTGTTAGTATTTTGTTTTTTTGTGTATATTTGCTTCCTATGGAAAATACACTTCACGAAAAAGTTTCTCAGGATATTTTGCTTAAAGCGTACAATCACATGATGCTGGCTAAAGCGATGGCGGATATCTATGAAGAAAACAGAAACATCTGTAAATATGTTCATAGTACTTCAAGAGGTCATGAAGCCATTCAGCTGGCCACTGCCTATCAGCTTAAAAAAGAAGACTGGGTTTCTCCTTACTACAGAGACGAAAGTATTCTTTTAGGAATAGGTTTTGAACCTTATGAATTGATGCTTCAGCTGCTGGCAAAAGCAGAGGATCCTTTTTCAGGTGGAAGATCGTATTATTCTCACCCTTCCAGCCGTGATGAAAACAAACCTAAAATCATCCATCAGAGTTCTGCTACCGGAATGCAGACCATCCCAACTACAGGGGTTGCACAGGGCATAAAATATATTCAGGATTTCAATTTAGAGACTTTTGAAAATAATCCAGTCGTGGTATGCAGTCTTGGAGACAACTCTGTAACAGAAGGTGAAGTAAGTGAGGCATTACAGTTTGCTGCTCTTCATCAGCTTCCTATTCTATTTCTTGTACAGGATAATGAATGGGGAATTTCTGTAACCAAAGAAGAAGCAAGAACCTGTGATGCTTATGATTTCGTGGCAGGATTTACAGGTCTTAGCAGAATGCGTGTAGACGGAACTGATTTCGTAGAAAGTTTCGAGGCGATGAAAAAGGCTGTAGATTTAGTAAGAAACGAAAGAAAACCAATAGTCGTTTGTGCTAAAACGGTCCTTATCGGTCATCATACATCAGGGGTAAGAAGAGAATTCTATAGAGACGAAGAAGATTTAACAAAACATAGAGCTAAAGATCCGGGTGAGATCCTTAGAAAACAATTGCTGGAATCAGGCACGGATGAAGATCTGCTAAAACAGATCACTAAAAAAGCCCGCCTTGAAGCTGAAGAAGCTTTTGAAAGAGCACAAAATGCTGAAGATCCAAAACCAGAAACTGTGATGCAGCATGTTTTTGCGCCTACTCCGATTACGGAAGAAACGGGAACACGCGAACCTGCAGGTGGTGAAAAGATTGTCATGGTAGATGCTGCTATCCATGCGGTTCAGGAACTGATGTGGAAGCATCCTGAAGCCCTTCTTTACGGACAGGATGTGGGAGAAAGAATCGGAGGTGTTTTCAGAGAGACGGTTACTTTAGGAAAAAAATTCGGTAGTAAGAGAGTTTTCAATACTGCTATTCAGGAGGCCTATATCATTGGGTCAACGGCCGGGATGAGTGCTGTAGGATTAAAACCTATCGTAGAAGTTCAGTTTGCTGATTATATTTATCCTGGAATCAACCAGCTGATCACTGAAATCTCAAAATCAAGTTATTTAAGTCAGGGAAAATTTCCTGTAAGTAATATCATCCGTGTACCAATTGGTGCTTACGGAGGTGGAGGACCTTACCACAGTGGAAGTGTGGAAAGTATTTTAGCCAATATTAAAGGGATTAAAATTGCTTACCCTAGCAACGCTGCCGATTTCAAAGGTTTATTAAAGGCCGCCTATTATGATCCGAACCCTGTGATTATGCTTGAGCACAAAGGTTTATACTGGAGTAAAGTTCCGGGAACTGAAGATGCTAAAACCATTGAACCAGCAGAAGATTATATCCTTCCTTTTGGAAAAGGCAAGGTGATCATTGAAGCTGACCAAGATGAAACTGAAAAAGGAAGAACTCTACTGGTTGTCACGTACGGAATGGGAGTTTACTGGGCAAAGGAGGCAGTTAAGAATTTTAACGGAAGAGTGGAAGTGATCGACCTGAGAACGCTGATTCCTCTTGATGAAGAACTTGTTTTTGAAAGGGTAAAAGAACACGGGAAATGCATCGTTCTGACAGAAGAACAACTGAATAATTCATTTGCTGAGGCGTTTGCACACCGTATTTCGAAAAACTGCTTCAGGTATCTGGATGCCCCGGTAGAAACAATGGGATCTCTGGATGTTCCGGCTGTTCCTATTAATTTAGTGCTGGAAAAAGAAATGCTTCCCAATGCTGAAAAACTAAGCAAAAAAATTGAAGAAATGCTGAACTATTAATCAGCTTTAAAAATATTATATAAACCTCTAATTTTTTAGAGGTTTTTTTTATTACATTTAATAAGCATTAGAATATATCATTTTGGTATTTCTTTTGTTTATATGCACACGAAATTTCACACAGCATTATGATCACCACAAAATACGTCAACTACAAACAGGTTTTAAACTTATCCGGTATTCATTTAATCTGGATTTCGATCTGGTGTACCTTAATTACCACACTTTTTTATTTTTTTAACTGGGACTGGATGATCATTCCGTGGGTTCCTGTCGCGCTGATTGGTACAGCAGAGGCTTTTTTGGTGGGTTTTAAAAACAATCAGGCGTATGACAGATTATGGGAAGCCCGAAAAATATGGGGTGGAATCGTGAACTCAAGCCGTTCTTTTGCTTCCATGGTGTATGCTTTTGATACTGAACAGGAAGAAATGGGAGCTTTTGAACTGGAAGATCGCAGGAAAAGAATTGTTTACCGTCATATCGCATGGCTTTATGCTTTCCGTGAACAGCTTCTGGTTCCTGCAGAATGGGAACACATCAGCAATGAAGAGGATAAGTTTCAAAGTATTGACCTCAAACGTCACAGACTGATCAAAGCAGGTTTTCCTGATTATGGAAGAACGCCTATCTTTTTACATAAATACCTTTCCGAAGAAGAGCTTGAACTGCAATCGGAATATAAAAATTTCGCCACTTATCTGATCTCAAAGCAAGCCAAAGAGATCAATGAATTAAAAAATAAAAAGATCATTTCAGAATTTAATCAGGTACAGCTTCAAAATGCCTTAAACGAGTTCTACAATTATCAGGGACAAGCCGAAAGAATTAAAAAATTCCCTTCCCCAAGACAGTTTGCGAGTACAGCATTTGTATTCAATATCCTTTTTATTCTTTTACTTCCGCTGGGTTTGGTGAATGAATTTGCCAAATTGGGGGATTGGGGAATCTGGACTTCCATTCCTTTCTGTATCATTATCGGATGGATCTATATTATTATGGAACTGGTGGGTGATTATTCAGAAAATCCTTTTGGAGGATTAATGTTTGACGTCCCGATGCTTTCTATTTGCAGAGCTATAGAAATCGATCTTCTACAAATGGGAGGAGAAACAGATCTTCCGGATCCTATTTCATCCAAAAACGGAGTTTTAGTATAAATCTAAAGGACAATAGCCGTTGTATTTTTCACTTCAGAGATCATAAAAGAGCTGTGAGTACTTGCTATGTGCTGAAGTGCCGTTAATTTACTCAGCATAAAATTCCGGTAGTCCTCCATGTCTTTCACTCCAATTTTAAGAATATAGTCGTAATCACCGCTTACATGGAAGCATTCTGTAACTTCCTGCAGGCTCATGACTTCCCTTTCAAACTGCAACACAAATTCTTTTTTGTGCTGTGTCAGTTTGATATGGCATAAAACTATAAAATCGCGATTGATCTTATGCCGGTCAAGCAATGCCACATATCTTGATATCACCCCCAGATTTTCAAGCTTTTTTATTCTTTCATACACAGCAGTTACCGACAAACCAAGCTTGTAGGACAGTTCTTTAGTGGTTTGTTTGCAGTCTTCCTGCAGAAATAGGAGCAGTTTTTTATCAGTTTCATCAAAATTCATAGATGTTTTTTTGGCAAAAGTTTAACAAAAGCAAATATAGCAAACATATTTTCTATTAGAATAACCAAATATAGATTTATATTCTGTAAATTTAAATATCTCTTGTAATAATTATGAAAACAGATCATATTTGAGCCGATAAATAAAATCTAAGCTTATGGAAAATTTTAATGCGGCTAATGAGATCCAGGATCTGCAATATTTTGGTGAATTCGGAGGAGTAAACCCATCGATTTCAGATAGTTCTACGTACACATTCCTTTCAGCAAAAACGATGTTCGACACCTTTGAAGGAAATGCTGAAGGATGTTATTTATATTCCAGACATTCATCACCGATGAATCTTTACCTTGCTCAGGCATTGGCAAAAATGGAGAATACCGAAGCGGCCAATGTTACCGCATCTGGTATGGGTGCCATTACCTCTGTTTTAATGCAGGTATGTAAAAGTGGTGACCATATTATTTCCAGCAGAACCATCTATGGTGGAACCTATGCGTTTCTTAAAAATTTCCTTCCTCCTTTTCATATTGACACTACTTTTGTAGATATAAGCAATTTTGAATCTATAGAAAATGCTATAACACCCAATACTAAAGTTATTTACTGCGAAAGTGTAAGCAATCCGCTTCTTGAAGTGGCTGACCTTAGAAAACTTTCTGAAATCTGTAAAAAACATAATTTAAAACTGATTGTAGATAATACTTTCTCTCCTCTTTCTGTTTCACCGACCTTATTAGGTGCCGATATCGTCATTCATAGTTTAACCAAATTCATTAACGGAAGCAGTGACACGGTAGGTGGCGTATATTGTGGAACTCAGGAATTCATCAATGATACGAAGAATGTCAACAACGGAGCTTGTATGCTGCTGGGTCCCACCATGGACAGTTTCCGTTCTGCAAGCATTTTAAAGAACCTGAGAACACTTCACATCCGAATGAAACAGCACAGCCACAATGCGATGTATCTTGCTGAAAGGTTTGAAAAAGATGGTCTTAAAGTTTCTTATCCGGGACTGAAATCCCACAAGGACCATGAACTGATGAAAAGCATGATGTATGAGGAATATGGATATGGAGGACTTCTTACCGTAGATGCAGGTACAACTGACAAAGCAAATGAGCTGATGGAAATGATGCAGCGTGAAAACTTAGGGTATCTGGCTGTAAGTTTAGGATTCTACAAAACTTTATTTTCATGCTCGGGAAGTTCCACTTCATCGGAGATTCCGGAAGAAGAGCGTGAAGCGATGGGCATATCGGATGGATTGATCAGATTCTCAATCGGTCTGGACCATGATATCGCCAGAACTTATGAAAAAATGCGGGAATGCATGCTAAAAACAGGCGTTCTCAACCATGAAACTCTATACATATCCTAATTTATTGTTATAAAAGCTGCCGGAATTTCTGACAGCTTTTATTTTTTAATCTATTTTTTATGGAAATGCTTAGGGAAGGCATCTTCAGGTTTCATTCTTAAGATATTCAGAAGAACCCATGATTTAAGAAATCCATACCCGTAAGAAAACATTTGAATGTAGGTAGAGATCACTGCCATTCCGGCGATGCTGATATTCTTTGTCACCATCATCGCGTGAAATAATACCATAAAGGTGTATAATCCGTAAAAAGCTAAAATGATTCCTCTTCCCAGAATAAAATATTCTGCAAAACCCAGGATATAACCTAGCATAAACAAGGTAGGAAATGCAAATGAGATCTTGACATAATTGGGATGCCGCTGATTAAGAATCGGTCTTGCACATCCAAACTGATACACCTGCTTAGAAAATTTCCCCAAGTCTACCCTTCTCTTATGATACACAGCGATATCATCAAAAAATGCAGTGTTAAAACCATTTTCCCAAAGCGTCATTGATAAATCCGGATCTTCTCCGATTCTCATTTCTGAAAAACCACCCACCTTTTCAAAAACAGCTTTATTGACCCCCATATTAAAACTTCTCGGCTGAAATCGGGATACTGCTTTTTTACTCCCCCTGATCCCACCTGTCGTAAAAACAGAGGTCATCGAATAGGAAATGGCTTTCTGCATCAGATTAAAACCTTTGTGAGCTTTATCTGCTCCTCCGAAAGCATCACACGGAACGGTCTCGATATTTTTTTTGATATTCTCGATATAATCTTTTTCAACGATCACGTCGCTGTCTACAAAAATCAACCATTCATTCTTGGCTCTCCTTGCACCATAATTCCGGCTCAATCCGGGTCCTGAATTGTCTTTTCTGAAATATTCAATATCTAATATTCCCTCAAAATTATGAATGGTCGGCTTAAGATCAATCAGAGAACCATCATCCACAATAATAACTTCAAACTCTTTATCTGTCTGAAAAGTCAACGAATTCAGCAGTTCAAAAAGTTCATCTTTTCGGTTGAAAATAGCAACAATGATGGAAATAGTAGGTTTCAAATTGAAAATTTTTCAAAATTACTTATTCGCTGATGAACCCGCAAACGGTTTGCGACAGATTATCAAAAATTTTCTTTGTCTAAAAAGTTTAAAGAAAACATAAAAATAAGCACTTATTATTGGCTGAATTTTGGTAATTTCGACATATAATCAACAGATTAACATTCAACACACGTATAGTTTTAATAAAAATTCACAATCTATGAAAGCAAATTTAGCAGCAATTTCATTAGTCTTCAGTTTTCTCTCGTATGCACAGGTTGGCGTAGGAACCAATAATCCTAACGGAGCTTTTCACGTAGACGGTAATAAAGATAATGCAGCCTCTCCCACAGCAGCTCAAACAGCCAATGACTTTATTGTTACCAGTACCGGCTCTGCCGCTTTGGGAACTATCAATTTAGATTCGTCTGCCAAATTTCAGATCGATGCTACCAACAAAGGAATGCTTATTCCACGCGTCATTCTGACAGCACCTAATGACGGCACCACCATTCCATCTCCGGCCAAAGGTCTTATTGTATATAACACCAATGTTACCACCAACATGGAAGAAGGTTTCTATACCAACTACGGAACTCCTGCTGCACCTCAGTGGATTACGTATCAGCAACGGGACAAGACCGCCTGGAAACTCGACAATGTGTTTGATGTTACAGCCACCGCACCTATCGATCAGGTCGTAACAGCGACAACTTCGGTGAACAATATTAATTTAGGATTAAGTGTCACCATAACTATTCCCGCTTTCACACAGGCAAAACTGGTAACCACCTATAGTGTTCCTATGGGTACAACAACCGTATCTACGAATTTCGGCGGATACTTTGGAATCAGATTTTTAAAGAATGGAACAGAACTTCCCGCAGGTTCAAGAAAATATACGGTTCCTGCAGTTTCGACTAATGCCAGTTCAAGAATGGCTTCTGTAAATGCTACTGTAGGTGATACAGTTATCAACAATACAGCGTCACCAGTCAATATAACTTATGCTTTAAATGGCTATGTAGAACCCACTGCAGATACTTCAACCATAAGATTCAATATGTGGTCTACGGTAGATCCGAATTTCAATTGGGGAAGAGGATATATGTCTGTACAGATGTTTACGAAGACGACATTATAGATTTGTGGTGATAAGATATAAAAAAGTTCATAAGCTCCTTTAAAAGGGAGCTTTTATTTTTAAATTAAAATGGCAAGCAAAAGTACTGACGTGTACGATTACTCCTAGATAAACAAGCCGGATTTAAAGTAAACGCACAAGGTGAGAGAAATAAAAAACAAGATGACAGATCCACTGAAAAACAAAAGCTTGAAAAGGCTTTTAAAATAATAAAGCTCCATAATATACAGCAGAAAGAACAGAACCCCTGAAATGGCTATCCCTATCAGAGAAGCTACCCCTAAAGTCTGTGTATAATGTTCCGCAGGCAATGGGTCCTTAAACAAAAAAAAAGCAAAACCGAGGAGACCGCTAAAAAAGCAAAACTTACCTTTTCAGTAAAATATTTCGATTTTTTCTTTTTTATTTTTCTGTCACCATAGTTCAGGTCCGCAGAAGATGAGCCGTTGGGAAGAAGATCCAGCAGATTGAAGACATTTCCTAAAATTTCGAGAAGTTCCCAGGCCATATTTTTAATTTGAGTTTAAACAAAAATAAAAAAACCTTCCGTAACGGGAAGGTTTCTATTTGAAAATTATTCTTTTTCGATTTTATGAAGCTTTTTCGTGCCCTCGTACATTTCATACTGTAAAAATCTCGTTTCCAGCTTTCCGTTGAAAAGTTTGATCTTTCTTGAAGGACGTAGCCCAATTTTCTTCACAGCCTCCAGATCAGAGGAGATCAGCCAGGCTAATGTATTAGGATAGTTGGTCTTGAATGTATCCCCTATCTTTTTGTAAAAATCCTCATCGTTAATGGATATTCTCTCATCATAAGGTGGATTGAAAACCATTAATAGCGGGAAAAGCTCTTTTTTGGATTCAAAGAAATCTTTTGTTTTCAATTCGATCACATCTTCCATTTCTGCCGCTTCGATATTCGTTCTGGCAGCATAGAGCATACCGCTGTCAATATCATACCCAACGATCTTTCCTGTAAATTCTCTTACTCTGTTTATCCTAACTTCTTTGATTTTTGAAAAAAGATCTGCATCATAATTTGCCCAGTTCTGGAAAGCAAATCTTCTTCTGAAAATCTGTGCCGGAAGATCCATTGCAATCATAGCAGCCTCAATAAGAAGAGTTCCTGAACCGCACATCGGATCAAGGAAGTTTCCTTTTCCATCCCAGCCAGCCAGCTGAAGCATTCCGCTTGCCAATACTTCATTGATAGGTGCCTCACCCTGATCTTTTCTATATCCTCTCTTAAACAGAGGATCTCCGGAAGAATCCAAAGAAATAGTCACTAATTCTCTGTCAATATGAAGATGGAATTTGATATCAGGACTTTTCGTTTCTACATCAGGACGTCTGTGAAATTTATCCTGAAAATAATCAACAATAGCATCCTTCATCTTTAAAGTTACGAACTGCGAATGCTTGAATGTTTCAGAATTTACAGTAGAATCAATGGCGAAAGACTGATCTACACTCATATAATCTTCCCATGCAATGGCAGAAAGTTTGTTGTAAAACTGATGTTGGTTAAATGCTTTAAATTCAAAAACAGGAATTAATATTTTTAATGCTGTTCTTGCAGAGTAGTTAATTTTATAAAGAAAACCAAGGTCGCCTTCACAATTGACTGCCCGGTTTTTAATTTCAACGTTCTTTCCGCCTAATTTTTTGATTTCTTCAGCAAGAATCTGCTCCAGTCCGAAGAATGTCTTTATCTGAATCTTTAGATTTTCTGTGTCCATAAATTATAATTAAAAGATTTAACAACTTAATAACTAAAAGATTATATATTCAATTTTACAATAAATTGAATTTTTCGATCTCTCAATATTTAAATACATTGCTTTTAACCGCACAAATTTAGTTATTTTTGCATTATGGAATGGTTTGAATCTTGGTTTGATACACCTTATTATCATCTTCTTTATAGTAACAGAGACTATACGGAAGCCGAAAATTTCATTACGAAGCTTACTGAAGACCTTCAGTTACCGCCTTCATCCAAGATTATTGATCTGGCATGTGGAAAAGGAAGACACTCTGTTTTTTTGAATGAATTGGGATACGATGTATTGGGACTTGATCTTTCCAGACAAAGTATTGAATTCGACAAACAGTTTGAAACCCAAACGCTTCTTTTCAATGTTCACGATATGCGAAACCCGATTGATGCAGATCCTATGGATGCTGTGTTCAACCTATTTACAAGTTTCGGATACTTTGATAACGAAAGCGATGACAAAAAAGTATTTCAGTCGGTTTATAATGCTCTTAAACCGGGAGGATATTTTGTTCTCGATTATCTGAATGAAGAACTTGTAAGAAAAAATATAGTGCCGGAAACCACTATAACCCGTGGTGATATCGACTTTAAGATCCTGAAAAAGATTGAAGGCAGACATATTATCAAGGATATTCGTTTTGAAACGGAGGGAAAATCTTTTCATTTCTTTGAAAAAGTAAAACTTCATACTTTGGAAGCTATTCATTCCTATGCAACTGACTGCGGTTTTGAAAGAGTGAAAATCTGGGGTGATTATCAACTGAATGAATTTGACCGTGAGGTTTCACCACGCTGTATCAATTTATTTAAGAAAAAGGCATGATAACAGTCGTTTTACTGATATTAAGCGTTATTACAGGAGTTTTTCTCGGTAAGCATTTCGGAAAAAAAGAAAAGCTGGCCAAGAATCTACTGGTCCTGAGTGCCGGATTTCTGATTACCATCTGCCTTAATGAAGTTTTCCCACAGGTCTATACTTCCGAAGCAGGAAGCAGCCTGGGAATTTTCGTGATCGCCGGTGTTCTTCTTCAGATGATTCTTGAAGCTTTAACGAAAGGTTTCGAGCATGGACATTTTCACCATCACAGTGAAAATAACATTCTTCCTATGGCGTTGATGGTAGGCTTATTTATCCATGCTTTTATTGAAGGAATTCCTTTGGCTAATGAAAAGCAAGCATTATCACCCTATCTTTTGGGAATTGTATTTCACAATCTCCCTATTTCTTTTATTCTTGGAGCCTTTTTGTTCAACAGGAAAAATGAATCGAAAAGTTCACCTTATCCTTCTCTACTGATTGTTGCTCTTTTTGCTCTTGCTTCTCCGATGGGAATGCTGCTTGGAAACTATTTCAACCCTAATCTTCAGCCTTATTTTCTGGCTATCGTAGGGGGAATCTTCCTGCACATTTCTTCAGTGATTATTTTTGAAAGCAATAAGAATCATAATATCGACTGGGTAAAGATAGGACTTGTGATCCTGGGTGTTTCTTTAGCGCTGATCATGCATCTTTTCCATCATCATCCTGTGGCGGGACATTCTCATTAAATAGTTCAATTTAATTCAACGAAAATATAAAAGCTCCGGATCGTAAGATCCGGAGCCTCCATTTAATCACTCATTACACAATCTGGAATTAGAACTTCCAGCCGAATGTAATAAAGAAGTTATTTCTGTTGTTTTTTACCTCTGAAACGGCAAAGTAATCAGATGAAAGTATTCTGTCTGGAGAATAATAAGCTGTATCAGTAGCAGGATTTCCAGTTTCAATACCTCTTAAGAAAGGATTGCTGTATTTAGAGGTGATATACTGATAAGATGCATCTACATAAAATGATTTGAAATCATATCCCAAACCTACTGAAGCAAGATTTCTGCTGTTAAGCATCATATTGCTGTAAGACTGGTCAGATGTAGAAGCATCAGGATTCACCTGACTTACTGTTAAAGCATCGAAAGGATTCGATACGTATGAATAACCTCCTCTCAATCTAAACTGGCTCACTCTGTATTCTGCCCCAATTCTTACTTCTGATACATTCTTATAGTTATCTTTGAAGAAGCTGTTCAGCTCGCTTTCAATCCCTGTAACGACTTTATATTTAGGTCTTGTTAGCCCAAGTGTATAATCTACGTTCAATGAAAAGTTTTTACTGGCTACAAATGCAGCACTCACTGTCGCTTTCAGCGGTGTAGTAAGATCTCTTGCTTCTGTACCTGTACCGTCTCCAAAGTCCGGATCATTATAGAATCTGTAATCTCTGTCTATACGCCAGAATGTAGGAGTTTCGATAGCACCCCCAATTCTGAAGTTAGGACTTAGCTTCCCAATCACCCCTAAAGAGGCAGAAAAACCTGAAGATCTTTCAAACAAAGGTGTATTCTGTCTGTCAAAATATTCCATAGATCCGTCAGACAATGATTTAAAAGCTGCGGTATCATACTGATCAATAGATGCATTGAAGAAATTCAATCCTGCTCCAATGTAGAGATTATGATTGTAGTTTGCCCCTACCCCAAAACTTGTCTTAGAAAGGTTTCCGTATCTGTTGTAAGCATGACCTGCAAATGACGCACTCTTGTCAGTGAAATCCTTGATTACATCATTACTTCCCGGAGATTCTACATAATTATCAAGAGACTGATTGGAATAATTAATACCAATATTAATAAATTTCCATCCGGTTTCTGTCATTAAAGGGAAAGACATTACTGCTCCTACATTTCCGAGGTCTGTATTGGTTTTACTGTAATCAACAGTAGATCCGGCCCATGTACTTTTATTTTTATTTCCTGCGATAGACAACGTTCCGGAAACTTCTCCGGAAATGGCAACACCCAAACCTGCAGGGTTCGTAAGCAGTGAGTTGGCATCACCTCCTAATGCTCCGTTAGCTCCAGCCATTGCATTAAATTTCGACGAACCCACCATTGGAGTACTGGAATAAACATCTACAGTATTTCTTAATATAGAAACGTCCTGAGCCTGCGCAAAAAATGCTGCAGAAACACTCATTAATACTAAAGATTTTTTTAACATTATTTTTTTAATAGTTAGTTATTAAGTTTGAATTATCTGCCGCCTCTGAAGCCGCCGCCTCCGCCGCCACTTCTGAAACCGCCACCACCACCGGAAGAACCGCCGCCTCTAAAACCGCCGCCGGAAGAACCGCCATTGGATCTGAAGCCACCTCCATCATTGGATCTGAAACCTCCATTGCTATTATTGTAGTTAGGCTGGGAATTATAATTAGGTCTTGGCTGAGAATCTGAATTTCGGAATCCTCCAGACTGTGGCTGGGTTCTGTAACCGCCATTCATATTTCCTTGTCTGAAACCTCCATTATTTGAACCATTGGTTCTATATCCGCCATTGGAACTGTTTCTGAAACCACCGTTGGTACTACCACTTCTGAAGCCTCCGTTATTATTTTGAAAACCATTTCCGTTACTGCTTCTGAAGCCACCATTGCTGGTATTTGTTCTGTACACTGCATTAGTCAAGCCAGGATTACTGAATCCTCCGCCACTGCTTCTTCTGTAAATAGGTCTGTAGCTGTTACCCCAGTAGCCGCCATTCCAGCCCCAATATGGGTTACCGTAACCTCCTCCCCAGAATGGATCGTAATATCCACCCCAATAAGGAGAATATCCATATCCCCAGTAAGGACTTCCCCAGCCCATAGAGCCTCCCCAGCCCCAGCCGAATGATCCACCCCAGCCCCAGCCACGGTTCATCCCCCAATAAGGACTATAACCACCATACCATCCCCAAGGAGATCCCCAGGAATTGTCGTAAAAATTGGTCTGAGCTCCTGCAAAAGCACCCCAGTCTGAGTCGGTAGCATTGGTATTCCAGTTATTGTCACTCCATGTACTGTATTTGTTTTCCTGCTCTTTGGAATTTGCCTGTGCATTCTGTATTACATTAGAGTCCTGATAGTAATCATAGTTTTCTCCAACTCTGTTTCCGCCATTATTGATGATCACCCCTTCTGGCAGCGTATCTTTATTAGGGTCGTAGTATACCCCATCTGTCTCTGTATATCCTCCCATCTGGGCGCCACAAGACATCAGCAGCAATCCACCTGATATTGCCAAAATCCCTTTGGACTTTAACAAACCGAGCAAATTTTTATGTATATTTTTTTTCATGATAACGTAAAGATTTTTAATTTAAATTATATTTGCAATCTGTACCAAAAATGTACCAAAACACTGGTAGAAAAATCTATCAAAAATAGATTTTTATTTTTAGATTACAATAATGTACAAAAGTTAAAAAAATTTTAAAAAATAATGGCAAAATTAACCTCAAGAAGCGAAGATTACAGCAAATGGTATAATGAGTTGGTGGTAAAAGCTGACTTAGCTGAAAACTCTGGAGTGCGAGGATGCATGGTGATCAAACCATACGGCTATGCAATCTGGGAAAAAATGCGTGATGAAATGGATAAAAGATTCAAAGAAACAGGTCACGTTAATGCTTATTTCCCGCTTTTTGTGCCCAAAAGCCTGTTTGAGGCCGAGGAAAAAAATGCAGAAGGTTTTGCTAAAGAATGTGCAGTAGTTACCCATTATAGATTAAAAACAGATCCGAACAATCCACACAAGCTTATTGTAGATCCGGATGCTAAATTGGAAGAAGAGCTGATCGTTCGTCCAACCTCTGAGGCAATTATCTGGAATACCTACAAAAACTGGATCCAGTCTTACAGAGATCTTCCGATCCTTATTAACCAGTGGGCTAATGTTGTGCGTTGGGAAATGAGAACCCGTTTGTTCCTGAGAACTGCAGAATTTTTATGGCAGGAAGGTCACACAGCTCACGCTACCAAGGATGAAGCACTGGAAGAAGCTGAAAAAATGAATAATGTATATGCCGATTTTGCAGAAAAATTCATGGCAATGCCGGTTATAAAAGGGGTAAAAACACCATCTGAAAGATTTGCAGGAGCCGATGATACCTACTGTATCGAAGCATTGATGCAGGACGGAAAAGCGCTTCAGGCAGGAACCTCTCACTTCTTAGGGCAGAATTTCGCGAAAGCTTTCGATGTAAAATTCACCAATAAAGAAGGTAAGATTGAACATGCATGGGCTACCTCATGGGGAACTTCCACGCGTCTTATGGGAGCTTTGATCATGACCCATTCTGATGATTTCGGATTGGTACTTCCTCCTACCCTTGCTCCAATCCAGGTGGTTATTGTTCCGATCTTTAAAGGAGAAGAGCAATTGGCACAGATCAGTGAAGTTGCATTAGATATTGTCGCTAAATTAAAAGCAAAAGGCATTTCAGTAAAATTTGATGACGATACTCATAACAAACCAGGGTGGAAGTTTGCTGAATATGAGTTAAAAGGTGTTCCGGTAAGAATCGCTCTTGGACCTAAAGATCTGGAAAACAAATCTGTGGAAATTGCAAGAAGAGATAACCTGACTAAAGAACTTCGTTCTATTGAAGGTGTTGATACCTATATCGAAGAATTATTGCAGACCATTCAGAAAGATCTTTATGAAAAAGCATTCAACTTCAGACAGGATAACATCACAAAAGTTGATACCTATGAAGAATTCAAAAAGGTTCTTGAAGAAAAAGGAGGTTTCATCTATGCGCATTGGGACGGAACTGAAGAAGAAGAGGAGCAAATCAAGGATGAAACGAAGGCAACAATCCGATGTATTCCTTTGGATGATGATGTTGAAGAAGGTATTTCTTTAGTAACTGGAAAGCCGTCTAAAAGACGAGTATTATTCGCAAAAGCGTATTAAAAACTTTTGCTGATTTTGAAAATATTTGCGGGAAAATAAATAAATCTTCAAGAAAAAGTGACTTTTGGACAGATTTTTGTTTAAATTTATTTAACATTAATCAAAAAAAATAATTTATTATGTCTTTAAATGTCATTGATTTAATTAAAGGACAATTAGGTCCCGCTTTGGTTTCACAAGCAGCTTCTCAGTTTGGGGAAAGTGAATCCGGTATTTCAAAAGCAATTGGAGGGTTACTCCCTGCAGTTGTAGGAGGCTTAGCAAATAATTCTGACAAGCCGGGAGTTTTGGATGCAATTACCAACGCCTCGTCGAGCGGAATTTTAGGAAATTTAATAGGAGGTGCATCCAGCAGCCCTGTTATTTCCAATTTGTTGACCTCTATTTTTGGAGACAAAATCAGTGGAATAGTAAATGCTATTGCTACTTATGCAGGAATCAGCAATAATTCGTCAAGTTCACTGTTGAATTTAGTAACAGGGGCTACGGTAGGTTCTATCGGAAAGTATGCTGCTGATAATAATTTAGATAAATCAGGAATTTCGAATCTGTTGGGTGAGCAAAAAGGAATTGTTTCTACGCTTCTTCCAGCAGGACTTTCTCTGGCATCTCTGAATATCGGTGACTGGGCTAAAGGATACAGGTTTGATAATGACAACGATGCTGTTAGACCAACACCGAGCGAAGAGCCTAAAATAGAAGTTACAAGAAGTACGACAGCTACAGGAACCAATCCTGACAGAAATAATAATGAAGGCGGAGGTTCAATCTGGAAATGGTTGCTTCCGCTTTTACTTTTGATTGCCGCCGCTTATTTCCTTTGGAAACAATGTGACAAGAAACAGACGACTACGACGACAACTACAGTTGATTCCAGCGCATCCAAAACGGATACAGCCGCGACTATAACTCCTGCAGATACCTCTGCATCTACTGCAACACCAATGGCTAAGACAGATGAAAACATCGATCTTAACGGTGTAATGCTTAAAGGTTATAAAGGAGGTATGGAAGATCAGATGATTACTTTCCTTAAATCAGGGAATTATAAAAATGCTGCGGATGATGCTGCATTGAAAGATAAATGGTACGATTTTGACCATGTGAATTTCAAAATGGGAAGTTCGACTGAACTAGAGGCAGGTTCTCAAGGGCAGCTTGACAATTTAGTAGCGATTTTAAAAGCGTTCCCGGAGGCAAAAATCAAAATCGGAGGTTATACTGATAAAGTAGGAAACGAAGCCAACAATGTAAAATTATCTAAAGCAAGAGCTGAGTTTATTAAAGCTGCTTTAGCTAAAGCTGGAGTTGGAACTCAGGTTCTGGAAGCAGAAGGTTACGGAAGCAAATTTGCTAAGGTTGATCCTAAAGCTTCTGATGCAGAAAGAGCTGCAGATAGAAAAATGTCTGTAAGATTTGCAAAGTAGATCTTTAGAACGCATAAAAATAAGATCCCGAAAATTAGTTTTCGGGATTTTTTTTTCACCTGACTTTCGTATTTACATTTATTTAAGTAGATTTGTTAGTCATTTCTAACATTTATGAATTTCAATTTAAATAACGCCTGGCGTAAAGATAAAACAGCCCACTCTCTTCCGGAGGTCTATTCATCTATAAAAGTTCCTAAAAAAGGATCATTCTGGAGAAAATATCTGGCTTTTGCAGGCCCGGGACTGATGATTGCTGTAGGATATATGGATCCTGGAAACTGGGCCACAGATATTGCAGGTGGTGCTCAGTTCGGCTATACCTTGCTTTCAGTTATTCTTATTTCAAATATTTTTGCCATGGTTTTACAGCACCTTTCTGTAAAATTAGGAGTTGTTGCCGAAAGGGACCTAGCACAGGCATGCCGTGATCACTTTAGTCCTACAACCAATTTTATGCTCTGGATATTTTGTGAAATAGCGATTGCTGCCTGCGACCTCGCCGAGGTGATTGGTTCTGCCATTGCTTTAAATCTCCTCTTTCATATTCCGCTTACCTGGGGAATTGTCATCACCACCGTAGATGTTTTGATCATACTTTTGCTTCAGGCTAAAGGTTTCCGATGGATAGAAAGTATTGTTGGCGGCCTTATTTTCATTATTCTCGCATGCTTTATTTATGAAATCGTGATTTCACAACCTGCTTTTAATGAAATACTGGGTGGCCTGATTCCTCAGAAGGAAATTATCCAAAATCCGGCAATGCTGTATATTGCTATCGGAATTTTAGGGGCTACGGTCATGCCGCACAACCTGTATCTGCACAGCAGTATTGTTCAGACCAGAGATTATACGCGTGACCGGGAAGGAAAAAAAGAGGCCATAAAATTTGCCACACTGGATAGCACCGTTTCATTGATGCTGGCTTTCTTTATCAATGCAGCCATCCTTATTCTGGCTGCTGCTACTTTTCATACTACGGGAAATGAGCATGTGGCAGATATTCATGATGCCTATAAAATGCTTACTCCTATTCTGGGGGCTTCTATGGCAAGTATAGCATTTGCAATTGCTTTGCTGGCATCAGGACAAAATTCAACGCTGACGGGAACTTTAGCAGGTCAGATCGTCATGGAAGGCTTCTTAAATATCAGACTAAAGCCATGGCTGAGAAGATTGATCACACGACTGATTGCCGTGATTCCAGCTTTGATAGTAGCTATTCTTTATGGTGAACAGGGAACCACCGACTTATTGGTTTTAAGTCAGGTCATCCTATCGATGCAACTGAGTTTCGCTGTCGTTCCTCTCGTTATGTTTACTAATGATAAAGCTAAAATGGGAGAATTCGTGAATAAGCCATTCCTGAAAATCTGTGTCTGGGTTATTTCTATTGTGATCATTGTTTTAAACCTATACCTTTTGTATCAGACATTTGCGTAATAGAAAATTGGGAAACGGAGAATAAATAGCCCCTACTGGATTGACCTTTGAACTGCGAAGCAGAATTGACCTTGACATTTGAACTGATTGTGAATGGTGAATCGTCAATGGTGAAGGGTCAATAATAATTACACAACAGATTACCCTTTGACCTGCGATGAAGAATTGACCTTCACATTTGAACTGATTGTGAATGGTGAATCGTCAATGATCAATGGTGAAGGGTCAATAATAATTACACAACAGATTACCCCTTGACCTGCGAAGCAGAATTCACTTTTCACATTTAGAAATGGTGAATTACTTACCGTCAAAACTGACAATTAGCTTCTGTTTTTTCTGCCTTAATGTCCATTTTTTCTATTTGGCAGGCTCTTTGTCAAACAACTATTTAAATAAATATTGAATTATGGAAAATCAGGATATTAACGAAGAAAGCATCAATAATCAGGAAGAAAACAACATTCAGAACGAAGTGGCAGCTGAGGAAAATGTGACAGCAAAACCTTCTGCAGAGGAACTTTTGGCAGAAGAGAAAGACCGTTACATCAGATTATACGCTGAGTTTGAAAACTATAAAAAAAGAACGGCAAAAGAGAAGATGGAGTTCTTCCAGTATGCCAACCAAGATTTGATGATTTCTATGCTTGGAATTCTGGATGATTTTGAAAGAGCTTTAAAAGAAATTGCTAAAAACGGAAATCCATCCGATCTTCAGGGAGTAGAACTGATCTATCAGAAATTTAAAAACAGACTTACCGAAAAAGGCTTAAAAGCGATGGAAGTAAAGGCAGGTGATACATTCAATGTAGACTTCCATGAGGCAATTACCCAGATTCCTGCACCTTCGGAAGATCTAAAAGGCAAAATCGTAGATGTTATCGAAACAGGATATACTTTAAGTGATAAAGTGATCCGTTTTGCTAAAGTAGTAACAGGAAACTAATAGTAAATAAATGATAAATGATGATAGATAATTGATTGACAGCGGGTTTTTTAAACCATAAGCAATAGGCATCAATTATCATTTATCAATAATCAATTATAAGAATATGTCAAAAAGAGATTATTACGAAGTTCTTGAGATCAGTAAATCTGCATCGGCTGAGGAGATAAAGAAATCATACCGAAAAATGGCCATCAAGTTTCACCCTGATAAAAATCCGGGAGATAAAGAGGCTGAGGAAAAATTTAAGGAAGCTGCAGAGGCCTATGAAGTACTGAGCGACGATCAGAAACGTGCAAGATACGACCAGTTTGGCCATGCCGGAATGAGTGGTAGCGGTGGTTTCGGAGGCGGAGGCTTCGGTGGAGGGATGAATATGGAAGATATCTTCAGTCAGTTTGGAGATATTTTCGGAGGCGGAGGAGGCTTCGGTGGTTTTGGTGGTGGCGGCGGACGCCAGCAGGTAAAGGGTTCGAATCTTAGGATCAGAATCAAACTGAACCTTGAAGAAATGGTGAACGGAACGCAAAAAACCATCAAAGTAAAAAAAATGAAGATGGCCGATGGTGCCACTTCCAAAGTCTGCCCTACCTGTAATGGTTCCGGTGTTCAGATGAAAGTAATGAATACGATGTTCGGACAGATGCAAACACAGACTACGTGTGGTACATGCCAGGGAATCGGAAAAGTTGCTGATAAAATTCCTGCAGGAGCTAATGCTCAGGGACTGATCAAAGATGAGGAAGAAATTTCAATCAATATTCCGGCGGGTGCAAGAGACGGTATCCAGCTTAATGTAAGAGGAAAAGGAAATGATGCTCCGTTTGGAGGTATTCCGGGAGACTTATTGGTTATTATTGAAGAGGAAGTAGATAAAACAATCAAGAGAGAAGGGGACAATCTTCACCAGGAATTATACATCTCATATGCGGAAGCTGCATTGGGTACCAAGAAAGAAGTTCCTACAGTAGGCGGTAAAGTGAAAATTACCATCGATCCGGGGACACAGTCCGGAAAGATCCTCAGACTGGCAGGAAAGGGACTCCCAAGCATCGACAGCTATGGAAAAGGAGATATGTTCATCCACATCAATGTATGGACGCCGCAGAAACTGAATAAAGAGCAGAAAGATTTCTTTGAAAAACAGATGTCAAGCGGAGATATGGTGGCAGAACCTTCCGGAAAAGAAAAAACTTTTTTTGATAAAGTGAAAGATTTATTCAACTAAAATATAAAAAGAAGCTTATAAAAAGCCTCTTTTCTTACAGTTTAAGTCAAACAATGAAAACAGGTTTCAAAAGTATTGAAACCTGTTTTTATTTTAAATTTACTTTGACACTATCCCACAAAGTGTGTAAGTTAAAAAGTTAGGCTTGGATTTTATAATCTGAGCCTTTTTTCAAAAATAAGGATAAATTGGTTGAGAACA
>NZ_FRCD01000033.1 GCF_900142785.1 Chryseobacterium carnipullorum
AATTTCAGACTGGTGAATAAGTATATTGTTACAGCATAAATATAATATATATCGAAAATTTAGACAAAATTTAAAATTAGTCTCACAAAACGATAAAAAATAAAAACAATAAATTAATTTGTATAGGACAAATCGTAAAATAACATATTAATATAAGCTATAAGAATATTTTCTAGTTATAATATCATATTTTTGTAATAAATATTTTTAATGGAAAAACTTTTAGATGTAGTTTATGATTTTCAGCAGGTAGACGATGATCCTAAAAGTGTAAAGTGGATATGCAAATAAAAATTCCAGTATCAGTTAAGCTACATTTTGATAAATTTTATTTTGATTGTTAAATTCTTCTATTGTTTTGTACTTCAGGGTGCTATGGCGTCTTTTTTTGTTGTACCAGACTTCAATGTATTCGAAAATTTCCAGCCCCATTTTTTCTTTTGTAACAAGGTTGTTGCCATAGATGAGTTCTGTCTTTAATGATTTGAAAAAACTTTCTGCTACTGCATTATCCCAACAATTTCCTCTGCGGCTCATACTTCTTGTAACACCATAAAATTCAATAGTATTCGCAAATTTTTTACTTGCATATTGAACGCCTCTGTCGCTGTGAAAAATTAATCCATTTATTATTTTCCGATTTTTGACAGCCATTTTCCAGGCTGCAAGGCTTGTCTCTTCGGTGCTCATTCCATTACTCAAACTCCATCCGATTACTTTTCGGTCGTATAAATCAATTATCGTTGTCAGGTATAAAAATCCTTCTTTGGTCTGAATATAAGTGATATCAGAAACCCAAACTTGCGCAGGTTTCTCTGCAATAAAATTCCTGTCCAACACATTTTCTACCACCAGATAATTGTGTTTAGAGTTTGTAGTTACTTTAAATTTCCTGCTTAATCTACTTCTCAAGCCAAGCTCTTTCATATATTTACCAACAGTTATTCTAGAGATTTTATAGCCTAAAGAATTCAATTCAAAAGTAATCCTAGGGCTTCCATAGCGTTGTTTGGATGAGAAATAAATCGAAGTTATTTGCTGTTTTATTTTTTCTTTCAAAAGCAATTTCTTGCTTAAGGGTCTGCTTTTCCATTTATAATAACCGCTGGAACTTAATCTTAAAACAGTACACATCTTTTCAATCAGGAAAATAGATTCATTATTTTTTATGAATTTATATTTCATCGACCGCTCTTGGAGAAGATGCCGATCGCTTTTTTTAATATATCACGTTCTAACTCTGCATCTTTCAGCTTTTTTTCAAGTTCATGAATCTTTTCCTGGTCGGGTGTTAGTTTTAAATTTCCATTGCCCGGGAAACTGCCTTCCCCAAATTCTTCATACTCTTTGCGCCATTTATAAAGTAGTGTGACTGCGATTCCCAGTTCACGTGCGAGTTCTGAGATATTAGTCCGCTCATTGCTCAGTTGAACGGCCTTGGTCTTTAAAGCAGGATCATAAATTTTTCGCTCTCGTTTCATAAGTTAAAATTAAGGTTTTATGCTTAACTTTTACTGGACGCTAAATTAGTACATCCAGTTACATCTGTTTTTAGATTCTTCAATATATAGTTATTCCACATTACTATAATGATATGTAAACTAAATCATTGTTTCCTTTGTAGTATTATGTAAAGGCTCAGCACCCGCTACCATTTCTTTAGCTTCTTCAGCGGGCACTATCTGAGGACTCCATTTTGCGTGTTTAGATGGCTTAAGTTCATATCCCATCTTTTTTGTATAAACTTTCGTAAATTCTGCACCGAAGAAAATAAGCTGACAGGTATAATTGATCCAAAGTAATAGTAATATAATAGTTCCTGCTGTACCAAAGGAAGAACTTGGATTGAAAGTATTAAAATAGAAAGTCAAAATATATTTTCCAAGAGTAAAAAGAATGGCTGTTACAATTGCTCCCACCCAAACAGATTTCCATTTTATCTGTACATCTGGCAAAATTTTAAACATCGCTGCAAAAAGGAAGAAAGTAACTATAAAGCCGACAACAATATTTATGATGTTAATGATGACAAGAGTCTCTAGTCCAAATCGACGTATGACCCAATCATTTGCTAGACCGATAAAAGAACTTAAAAGCAAAGTAATTAGTAGAAGAAATGCAATAACAACGATCATTCCTAAAGAGTTAGCACGGTCAAGAAGGTATTTTTCCCATGCTTTTTTTGGAGCAGCAACTACATCCCAAAGCTTGTTAAGAGATTTTTGAAATTGAAAAAATAATGAGGTTGCACCAAAGATCAGGGTAACAATCCCAACAATTTTCATGATAACATTTTTTTTATCCACCATTCCTCCAATTACCATTTCCTCAAGGCTCTTGCCAACATCTTTACCCATCATACTGCCGATAAGTTTTGTTATTTCGCCCTGTACTGCCTCCGCGCCGAAAAAAATTCCGGTAATCCAAATAATGATAATTAGAAGCCCAGGAATAGAAAAAATAGCGCTGTATGCTAGACTAGCTGCTTCTGTGCCTAGATCTCTTGCACTCCAATCTTTGTATGTTGCTTTAAGTATATCCCAGAAATTATTTAGTTTTTTCATAATCTATTTTTTAACACAGATAAATTTGATTTGCGATTGCACTGATCTTTAATCATTTTCAAATTCTATACCTACTACAATAATCTTTTTTGACTCGTTTAATTATATGTTGTACCCGAGAGCTTATTAACTTAAAAATTTGATGATTTTATTTGCTACAAAATTTATAATCCGTCTTTTTAAGACAATTGTTATCATAATTAACAACAAATAGAATCCAGCAACAATTAAAAATCCATATGAGAAATTATTAATTAGTTTGCCTATAAAAAAGGCAATCCCAAAATTAAAAAGGATGATACAAAAAACAAGAGTAAAAAGTAATATTGAGAGATATGCAATTGTTCCTGCTGAAAGGGAAAATTTTTCTATTATTTCAATTTTCAATAACTCAATACGCTTGAAAACATATTCCATCAAACTATCTATCATTGTAATGTTTATAAATATAAAAGGGTACTTTCTATGAAAAGAACCCTTTTATATATTAGTAAAGTTTTCATGAATTATTTCAATTCGTTTAATTTGATTTCAACATCCTTAATAACTTCAGTAGTTGTAGAGACTATTTGATCTTTGTATTTATCAAAGTTATCCTTTACGCTATTTCCAACATTGTTAACAATTGATGAAACTGTATCATATTGATCTTTCACTTTTTCTGACATGTCAAGATATTTATTCGTGGCTTCATCTTTAACATCATTGATTTTTGTTTTAATTTTTTTTCTGGTTTCAGTACCTTTATCCGGAGCATATATTATCCCGAAAACAACACCTGTTAATAGACCTGTTAATATACTTGCTAGTATGCTCGCTGAATTTTTTTCTTTTGTTGACATGATAGGTTTTTAAAGTTAGAAGTCAAAGTTAAATATACAAGTTGTATACCAATAGTTTTCGTTCAATTATTAAAACAAAATATATAATAGATTATAAATGAATTGGCTGTACAAGATCACATTCCTTCCGCAGATGTGTTTTTATCATACATGGTGAAAACTAGTTTTACTGTCTATTCTCTAAAAAATTGATTTCATATTTCCTGACTTAGGATATTTATCCGTACTTTGTTTTATCGTAAATATTAAGTGAATCTTATGAAGTTGAAATGTACGAGTACAGGGATTATTTATGTTAAACAGACATCAATAATAAATATTAAAAGACCTAATTCTCTTGAAGGCGCAAAAGTATTAGGAAAACCCGTTATATTAAACGTTAACAATGTTGTGTTTTTAAGTCATAATAGTGATGGTCATGTGACTTTTTTTATGCAGAATGGTTTTGAAATCTCAATTAATATATTTTTTTCTGAAGCTGAGCAAATTTTAATTAGTGCTATAGGTGGTCAAGAAGATGGAATTATCTAAAGGCAAGATTACTGTTGTTATTTAGATTTAAGGATTATAATACCAAGAATAGATTCTATTTAATAATATTTGACGTTCAAATCATAAATGTGGATAGGTTCATTTATTCAATTCGTTTATATGTAGATCTATTATTACGAGTATAAAAAATAAAACACATGCGTCTGCTATCAGACTATTAAAAGTATAGGCAGAATCCAAACGAATTTTTAAAAACGATTATATATAACTATTAAAAATTATTAATTTTGTTAAGTTAAATAATGTGGTAAATGGTACTACTTCATCTGAACACAGAAGATTTTCCCATTCTAAGCAATTTGGAAAAAGAAGATTTGAGCGAAATGTTGAAAAAATTATGTCAAGTGACTTTCCCGCACAAAAATGAAATTTCTAAAGAAGAGATGCTATGGGCAGCAATTTCTCTAGAGATGGATCTGAAATCTGTAAAAGGGGAAATTTGGAAAAAAATGGTAAGTACCTCACTGGATTCATCAAGTAATGAGGAGTTATTGAAAAAGTGACAGTTATCTACGGAGGATCATGCGAATAGTTTAGAAGTAAAATTAAAGGGTTAAAACAATTATAGTTTTAACCCTTCTATATAATATTTGTGTAATGGAATGTTATAGTATTCCACTACACAAATATAAATTATTATGAATCAGTACTTCCTTATATTTTTTAGTTTATTTTTACATAATTATACGAAAAATTAAAGCTGTAGTATGCTATGTAAAAAGATCATTATTTATTTGCAAAATACTAGCAATTGTCTGAGATTTTAAAATATTGTCATTTTTGTTGCTCCCAATTTTTTTAAACAATCTATGAAGGTAGAAATTTCTAAAAAACATAATTTTCGAATCTTTTGCGAAATACTTGTAGATAATCTTCTGTTACAATTCCAATTGTGCGATCCTTTTTTCTAAAATTTCTATAACATCTTTTATATCTAATGAAATTTTAGAAAAATTTTTAAAGGAATCTTCCATTTTATCCCATTCAATAATATCCAATATCATTTTATCCACCTCAAATTCAACGCCCATAAGCGTTATCGGGAAAATGGGCAGTTGTACCGAAAGCGACAAGAAATCAACGAGCATATCTTCGGCACTATCAAGCGGCAGTGGGGTTACAATCATACGAATTTAACGGGATTGGATAAGGTCAATGGTGAACACAGTTTAATAATGCTGGTTTACAACATCAAGCGAGCGATGAATATTCTGGGAGTTGCAGATTTAATTGCTAAACTCAAGACTTGGAAGTCACCTTACAAAATGAAAGTCTTGTTTTTGTTAAAAGTGACTTGTTTTAAGGCGATAATGAGCAAGCAAAATTTCCGGGAGAAATTAGCAGCATGAAAAATGGGGTTCATTAAAAGCGCTTATTAGTCTTCAGGAGCGTGCCATTTATCGTGTTTTGAGAGGTGGATTGGGGTTTTTTCACAGCCTGACGGAAGAAGTATTTGCGAAGGGCGGGCTAAAATTGGACTGAAAAGTTCAATTTCGACCGAACGAAGCAAATTGCTTTTTCAGATTACCAAATTACAAAAAAGTAATATGAAAAGCAAATTGCGACTAAATGCATCGGGTCTTTCTATTATATATTCAACCCCGCCTTTTGCAAATATTATGTTGAACTAAACCTTCGGTAGCTTTCCCAATCGCATAAATCAGTTACTTTGTAAAGTTAATTAAAAAATCAATAGAATGGCTACAAAAAAAAGAGTTTAGACGAGCTCAGAGAAAACAAAATCATCAATCAGGCAAAGCGCGAAGTGCCTGGTTTTACAGAACTTTTAAGCCGTTTTGAACGTACGGTTTCGGTGTTGGGACGCAGTCAGAGCACGTTCAATAATTACTCCAGACACGTCGCGGCGGTGTCGCTGCATTTCGGGAAAATCCCGACAGAATTGGATCCTGAGCAGATCCACGATTACCTTTTTTACCTTCAGAAAAAATCAAGATCACCCTCGCAATCGTATTTTAAACACACGGTTTACGGACTTCGGTTTCTGTTGAAATCGGAAGGTTTGAGCTACGATTATCTAAGTCTTCCGGAAATTAAAAAAGAGAAAAAACTGCCTGTTGTGCTCAGTAAACAGGAGGTTTGGCAGATGTTGTCATGCTGTAAACTTTTAAAACATAAAATCTTAATCGGGTTGCTTTACGGTTACGGATTGCGCTGTCTGGAGGTCAGAAATCTCCGTTTATGCGATTTGGATTTTTACCGAAAACAGCTGAAAGTGGTTCAGGGAAAAGGCAAAAAAGACCGCTATTTGCCTTTGTCGGAACATTTGATTCGGGGTTTGAAAAAATATATTGAAGCGGAAAAACCGGAAGATTTTCTCTTTGGAGAACCTCGAGCAAATCGTGCAGGTGGAGAATTCGATTCAAGATATTCGCAACGTGGCGTACAATGGGCGGTGAAACAGGCTTCAAAAACGGCAAAAATATTGAAAGAAGTGAGTGTTCATACGCTTCGGCACAGTTTTGCGACGCATCTTTTGGAGGATGGGATGAACATTGTGAGCATCAAAAATCTCCTCGGCCACGAAAACATCGAAACGACCCTCGTTTACCTTCAAATCGCCCAACTTTCTACCCAAAAACTCTTCTCTCCACTGGATACTTTGTTTGAGGAATGCAGAGCGAAGTAGTTGGTTTTGAATTTGTTAAAAGCCAAAATTCAAGCTTTAAATTTAATGAAAATCAACGTTTAGAAATCTCAAAAATACAGTCTGCTCAACCTGAATCTCAACCTCGATACGAAGTCGCAGATGTGTTGAATATTTTAGGTTCAAAACTAGAAAATTTAGGATTAAATTCCTGGCAATTAAGAACTTTATTTGCGTTAAAAAAGTGCCGTACATCGGCTTTGGGCGGTCATATTGACGCTTGTGACGAATGCGGAAATATCAGCATCAGCTACAACTCCTGCCGAAACCGGCACTGCCCGAAATGTCAGGGCAAAAACCGCGAAAAATGGATTGAAAACCGGGAAACCGAACTGCTTCCAGTGCCTTATTTTCACGTGGTTTTTACCGTTCCGGAAGTGCTGAACAAAACCGCACTTCATGCTCCGAAAATGTTGTATGATATTTTATTTGAATCGGCTTGGGAAACGCTGCAAACCTTTGGTGAAAATCGAGGTTTAAAAATGGGAATGATCGCTATTTTGCATACTTGGGGACAGAATCTGAGTCTGCATCCGCATTTGCACTGCATCGTTCCGGGTGGCGGCGTGGATGAAAACGGAGTTTGGAAAAACATCAGAAGCGACGGTAATTTTTTGTTTCCTGTAAAGGCTTTGAGCAAAGTTTTCAGGGCTAAATTTTGTGAGAAGCTGAAGGTTCGGTTATCATTAAAATGTAATAAAAATCAGACGGAAAATGATGAAAATCAATTTGAAAACCGAAAAAATGAAGCAGAAACTTATGAAAAACTCAGACAAAAACTTTGGGAAAAACCTTGGGTAGTTTTCGCTAAAAAACCCTTTGGCAGCCCGAAATCTGTGGTGGAATATTTGGGAAGATATACGCACAAAATCGCGATCAGCAACCAGAGAATCAGGAAAGTTGATGCGGAAAATGTAACGTTGGAGTACAAAGATTACCGCCAAAAAGGCATCAAAAAGCAGATGGTTTTGAGCCATGAGGAGTTTATCCGCCGTTTTGCGATGCATATTTTGCCGAAAAGATTTGTGAAAATCCGCCATTACGGTTTTCTCAGCAGCACATGGAAACGAATGAAGCTAAAAAATCTGCAACAGAATTTAGGCATTCAGCCCAAAGGAAAATTTCCACCCAAAACTTTTCAGCCGAAATGTAGTTGCTGCAAAGTTGGGAATTTGGTAACGATTGCAACGTTCGATTTGCGCGGTCCGCCCCTTTGGTTTTTGGAGATGAGCCAAAACTTTGAAAAGCCAAAAATCTAGCATTTTGGGTAAGGGTATTTATGCCTAAAAGTGAAGGAAAACACGATAAAACCAAGAAAAACCATCAAATTCACCCACAAAAAAAGAGACCTTTCTGAAAGTCTCCTGTATATCTTTAAAATCCTTCGTCGGTAAACCCATAATGCTGAAAAAAGCTCCCGAAGCTTCCGTTCAACAGGGTTTTCATTGTTCGTGCTTCGCACGCAACGAAAACTTAGCTATTAGCGGTTCGTTGTTTTTCATTTTTTTATGGTTTACTTGCTTACCAACTGTGCTTCATCTAAAGGCTCACTTATTTTTGTAAAGGTATAATCTGCCAAACTTGCACCTCCAGAGCAAAACCAATGCAGGGTAGAAACATCATCAGCTTTACCTTCTCCACCAATCGTTACTTTATTGTCTTTGAATGTAAATAGTACGGTATTAGCACCATCAGTGGCTTTGTAAACTCCTACGCTTATTTTCGTACCATTACCTTCAAATGAACAGGTGCCTTCTTTCTTGTCTGCTCTTGCACGAACACTCAAGTGCATGGTACTATCGGTAAGTTTTTTTGCACTCACCACGAGCCAGTCGAAGCCTTCTTTTCTTCTGCTGTATTCTTCTGTAACATAATCGCCAGAATAGTCAATTACAGATTTAGTAGCTTTTGGCTGTTCTTTTACATCTTCTGTCTTTGTAACAGATTGTTCATTTACATTAGTTTTTGTAGATTCTTTGCAACTTGCTAATGCTACTGAAATGACTAATGCTAAAATTGTTTGTTTTGTCATTTTGTTGTATTATAATTTATTAATTTATGTCGTCTTTTTTTACAATGACCGCTAACGTCAGTCTGTGAAAAAACCTCCGTTAATTACTTTCAAAAGTAGCAAAAACATTTCAATTGTGGGAGATTAAATTCGTATCTTTAGTGATGCAGCATATTATTGGGGTCGCCCGCAATCAGATGATTTTTACGAGTTTAGAACAGAATATTCAGGATGATAGTCCGGTTCTTTTTATCGATCATTAAAATTAAAAAAACTCCTAAAAAAGTAATTTTAGGAGTTTTTTAATGTATCAATAAAGTAAATTATTCCGTAATTCTTTCCAGAGTTTCGAATTTAGCGTAAGAAGCTCTCAATTTAACCAGTTGATCAGCTACTACAACTGTACTTTGCGGACATAAATCTCCGCTTTGCAAAGCTTCCTGATAAGCATCAATTGCAGCTTTTTCACCAAAAACAACATTCTCCAAAGTAGATTCTGCATGATCACCTCCAAAAGAATTTTTGATATCGATCCATGTTCTGTGCAATGCTCCTGCAGTTGTTGAGCTGTCATCCGGATTACCTCCTCTTTCGTTAATTAATCCCATCAGATCCGATTTCATCGTTTGAGATTCACGTACCATCTGGTCATAATCATTTTTTAGTCCGCTGTATGAGTCCCATACTTTTTCTTCTACCTTAGCAAATCCTTGGATTCTGTCATTTGTAATGTTTAATAAATCATTCAGTGTTGATACTGTTTTACTGTTGTCCATAATAATATTTTTTGTTAGTGTACTCATGTATTTACAATGACCGTACCATGTGGTACCAGATCAAATGCTAAAGTTTTCTTAAATAAAGAAATAGCACAATCTTTTTTACATAGTAAATATGAGTTGAAGCAGTGTATAAAAAAATATTTATTCTTCAATTAAAGTCTCCGTCCGGTTAATTAATAAGCGTTCGCTACTTTCTCCTCAAGTTATTACCAATTAGAATTCAGACGGCAAGCTCAAGGTAGATATCAATTTCAATCCAGATACTGAATGCTAATGCAATGGTATAGGTCTCCCATGGAAAAATAAACATTTATATAAATACTAGATTTTAAGTATTTTAGCAAATAATTGGTATTACGAATTTGCATATTGTTTGGATTTGCGAAATACGTGAATACGAATCACATTTCACCTAAAATTGCGGATGTAAATGAAGATATTAAGCACAATTATCATAGTTTTATTTTCTACTTTATGTTTTTCTCAAGATTTGGAACTTGAAAAAAATTCAAACTGGAAAAAATATAAGAAAGTTATAGAAACGAATTTTGAAAATAATTCAAAAACAGAATTTTTTTTAGAGGATGGAAAAATAAAAAATATTAAAATTTTCACTAATAATTTACTAACAAAAACAATATTTTTTAATGAAAACTAGATGAATATTAAAGATTCAACAAAGAATATCTACAATGATGGAGAGTTTAATTATTTCTACAATGAAAAGAAACAGTTAACTGAAAAAAGAAGTTTTGAAACGCTGTTTTTGACACAATATTTCTATAATAAAAATGGACTTTTAAAAAAGACAATTGGAACAGATGTTAAAAATAGATATAGACATATTATTGAATACAGTTACGACAAATGTTCAAATATAACAGAGCAAAAAGAAGAAGAAACAGGAGAGTCAATTAGAGGATATTTGTTTAAACCTTCTGTTTTAAATTATGAGTATAAATATAATAATAAAGATTGTATTTGGACAAAGAAATATTTAACAATAGATGGAAAGAAAAAACTAGTAAAAAAAAGATTTCTTGAAAAAAATATTCGACAAAAGTGGTAATTGTTGTATATCAAGAAATTTAAAAAAGTATAAAAATCACGGATTAAGTGCTAGTCTCAAAAAACGATAGCAAAATAGAAAATTTTTTTTCATTTACTTTAATTTTCCTCATACAAAATCTTTAGGTATGTCAATTAACATAAACTGAAATTTAAAAAAAATGAATAGAGTAAGCTTATTGAATTCACATAGCTATTTTAATCAGAAAAATCTTTCTTACAAAATAAAACCGTTCTCAATCGAGAACGGTTTTTTGTTAATAATCAAAACCTATTTATGACTGAACAATTGTATTTAGTTTGAACTATAATTATACGTTATATTAGCCCAAAACACTTCATCTCCGCTGTTTGTCATATTTCCCGGACCACTAAAAGTGGATGACGGAAAAATATTATTGTAATTAGCAATTCCAAAACCTGTTGTTTTTGAAATAAACAATGCTTGAGAGCTATCTGCCGGAGCCTTTTTTATATATTTAAAAACTCTTTTTAGTTTTAAAGATGATGTCGATTTATCAAAATTTCCAAAATATTCAGTATTGCTATTTTCTTTGATAAAGACAGAATCTTGCTTAATTGAGATGTTATATTTCAAATCAGACGCATTATCAGCGACGAGTTTTACAGTCATATTTTCAAGATCAAGTTCTACTTTTTTCCAAGAAGACTCCTTATAAAGTGACCAGTAATTTTGAATATAGCTTTCATCAGCAGTTATCGAATTTCCAGATGGACCTTTAAATAGATTTACATTGTTTACAGTATAAGTTTTAAAATTCATGCTGTATTTTGTGGAAGATACTGGTGTAGTGGTTGTAGTTTCGACCTGACCCTCATTTTCGCATGCAATACATGTTAATGCTGCAAGAATTATGTATGTAAATAATTTCATGACACAAAATTAGTCAATTATAATAAATGTATTGTTATTGCTTGGAAGAAGTCTATACGTATAATTCTCAGTATAATTTGAAACAAATTCACAAGGAAATCTTCCTCTAGGTACACAAACACCCTCCACTCTCGTAAGAGGTTGATTCGGAATGCTCATGCCAGTATTTAACCCTGCGTTTTGAAGGGTAATCTGTTCTGTGGTTTCTGTGTAATTCCAGCTATTAGATGTAGGCCCTCCACCTTTAACTCCTTTTTTTAATTTTTTCTCAATGACAAACTTAATACTTGGGGGAGCAATCATATTAGTTTGGCTGCGGCTTGAGTAGAAGTTTAATCTGAGATCTACATTTTTATTGCGTCCGCTACTAACTATATTATCGTGAACCATTCGTACATAAACAGGTGTTTTTCTAATATCATACTTAAATGTTGTTTTTACCTGTGAGTTATCATTCAGATATGAGTAAGAACAAAAAATTGGCACTCCAGGCTGACTTTTAGAAAATGTTCCTTTAGCTACATGATTTACAAATGATTGATACCCCTGGAAAGACTGGACAGCCGTCACACCATTACCACCGATTAAATATAGATTAAAATCTGCACCATCAAGGAAGTTTCTTTCTTCCTGAGTCAAAGTACTTTCACCATTAACGAAAAGTTTGCTGAAACTTTCATTCAGGATTGTACGTGCTGTCTCTGTCAATTCATTAGTTTCAATAGAGAGAACTCCCATTCTTCCGTAAGAAATAGAACTAACATATACAGGTTCAACACCACCGGTATCAATATTTGTATCATTAACCAATACATTAGCTCAGGAATAGTAAATAAACTTATAATATGGACTCACGAAGAATAGAAAAAATTTTATTAGGTGCGCTTATAATAACGGTAATTATATTTCTAATGGAAATTAACTTCTATGATGATACTAATTACACGGCAAGTAAATTAAACGAAATATTGTTCTGGTCAATTATAAGAGGTCTAGTAATCTCTGGAAGTGTTAATATAGCAAACCATTATTTTTCGAAATTAAAAGATAAATAATACTGCATTTGCAATCTCAAAAAACGATAAAATATATAACGTTTAATTTCTTCGGTAAAAATCCTGTAGATGATAGAGTGGGCGCAAATGTTAGCAGGAAAGGAATTGGTCCCGTCGAAAGTCTTGGAACAGGAAAATGGTCGTTCGATAATGTTTGGTTGACAGATGTTATTGAAACACTGAAATTATTGTCTGTGAATATAATTTACATGGACGGAACAGCTAAAACAATACCCATCACAGATAAATACTGGCTCGATCAGGAAGACCTTGATAATTTTAATGACATTATGGATTAATCAATTTTAAAATTTCAAACCGTGAAAAATTTTATTTTATTCTATGCCTTGCTGTTCGGGTTTCTATTCTCCTGCAACAAACCTAATCTCCCTAAAAAATACACCATCGAGGTCCAGCAAAATACCTGGTCAGATATGATGGGTGACGATTACCAAAGTTTATCAGAGGAAATTACTGCCAAAAATGTAGATGAGGCCTATTATAAAGGTTACAAAAGTTATATATCAAAACAAATTGATGCAGAAGATTTTAATGGCGAGATGGCACGCCGGATAATCATAAGCTTTCGGGTTTTAGATGAAGACCGAAAAAACATTGTCACACAGGTATCTCAAAAGTCTCTTGATTCTATACATCAAACTGTGGACAAACAAACGAATTATAAAAATAATTAATTTTTACACCATGAAAAACTAAATTTACTGTGAACTCAGAACCACTATTATTTTTCAGAAAGCTAAATCCTTTCGTGACAAAAGCGAAGTATCTACAAGGTATTCCCAATCTCAATGAATCTTTTACTGTTAAATTTGCACTGAAAAAGGATCAATTTTATTATTAGAGAAATCATAGTAAAATTACATGAAAAATCACAGCAACTATTCAATGGAAATATGACTTTTATTTATATATGAGGAATAATGTTCCACACGTAAAATACTACATAAAGTCCGTGAGTCACCGTCAAGATTAACTATAATTCACAATCAATCAAGTGACTTATCTGATGAAAAAGAAATTCTTTAGAATATGA
>NZ_FRCD01000051.1 GCF_900142785.1 Chryseobacterium carnipullorum
ATTGTTTGGATTCTGATAATAGCCTGCCAATAGCCTGTTGGTGCTGTCGTACGCATATCCATATCTCTTGGGGGTCAGAGATGGGTTTACGCCTAATGTTTCTACTGCTCTCCAGTCTATTTCCGTAATACTGCCGTTATATTTCGGACTTACATTTTTTCCCTGGAAACTGAGCAGAATCGGGACTATCAATACCCTCTTTTTGGCTGTACCTGATTCTGTACGCAAATAATTTCCCTCCAAGATCAGCAAGCCCCATCTGGTTTTTATTAATGTCCATCATCCAGCCTCTGATGTTGTAAGAATACACGAGGGACATTACAGGTGGGACCACAACAAAAAACCGTAATACTCTATAATAGAAAGTATTGCGGTTTTTTATTTATTATTCTTCCCAACATTTTCCCAACCATGTAAAATTTTAGTTATTATTTTTCCCATCTGCTATACAAGACAGGAAAAATTATATTTACTTTTTATTTCTAACTATCACTCCAAAAATATATTTTTAAAATAGAATTCAAAATTAAAATACTTCTGCTGAAGCAAATTGTTTTTCTATTCAATCTTTTCAGGTGAGTTCGTATGTTGAGGTTTTTCCTTTCAATTCCATTGGTTCCAAATCTTTTGGTAATATGATTTTTCTTTGGTATAAGATATTGATAATTCCTAAATTTATCTGTATAGATTTTATCAGCTTTGGAATTGAGCAATGTTTTTACAACTGCATTTAATGTTTTATTATTTCTTTTACCAATATAAAATCCGGGAACCTGCTTCGTGTTTTTATTGATAGCATAAACCAGCCACATAGGATTTGATTTCTTCCTTACAAAAAACCTCATCTCATCCAGTTCATAAGATTGATCATAAGAAGTGACAGGCTGAGAAATATTTTTGGCAATGATAATAATTCTTTTTAGTAAGGTTGTAGCTGAAATTTTTAGTACCCTGGCCGTGCTTCTTATTCCTAATCCTTCTTTTGTCAATCGGACAATATTTTCATTGAGATTCTTTTTGTATGCATTATAAGAATATTGTAAAACACTTATGGCTTTGCAGAACTTACATTGATAGCGTTGCTTTCCATAATTAGTTTTGCCATATTTTATAAAATCATCACCAACACATTTGACACATGAGTAAACTTTTACCTGCATAAGGACTCCAATTTTCTATTAAAAAACAAATAGAGTGACCAAACGATCACTCTATTCTATAAAATTATTACTTATTATTTCTCGTTAAGCTCGATTAATAAAGAAAACCAACATTTTTGAAACATTACTACTTTTACTTTCTCATCCAAGAATATAATAGATTCTAAAGGAGAAATTATTCCTTTTAAAACTGTAAAAGAATCCGTCTCACTGGACTGCCCCCAAAAAGTTAGACACTTTTTAGGGGCATTTTTTATGTATAGAAAAGAAAAATTTAGCGTTGCTTTCAAATTAGAATGTATTAAA
>NZ_FRCD01000007.1 GCF_900142785.1 Chryseobacterium carnipullorum
ATGTCCCGCAAAGGAAACTGCCTGGATAATGCGGTAATAGAAAACTTCTTTGGGACTTTAAAATCTGAAATGTTCTACACTAAGAAATTTAAAACAATTGATGAACTCAAAAAGGAAATAAAGGAATATATTAATTACTACAACAACGACAGGATAAGACTTAATCTAAAAGGAAAGAGTCCGGTACAGTACCGAACTCTTTCATATAATAATATTGTTTAATTTTGTCTAAACTTTGGGGTGCAGTCTATTTTGAACCGGATCCTCAATTTTAAGTTTTCCTTTCTGCTTCAGTTGCAATACTGCCGTCGCAGTGAATGTTTTTGTAACAGAAGCAATGGGAAATTGAGACCGGGCATTTATTTTCTCTTGATTTTCTATATTGGAAAAACCATACTCTTCAGAAAAGATTTCTTTTCCTGCCTGACAAACCACTACACTCCCATTAAACATATTATTTTTAGAAAGTGCTGAAAAGAAAGGACTCAATTCCTGTCCTGAAACAGCAATGGTCAGGAAGGTTGTCATTAAGATTATAAGAGTTTTAGTCATGGTTATGTTCAATTGTATAGATAAGGTAATTTAAAAATCCGTGCTATTACATGACAATCATTGAACGCAGTGTATTACATGGTCATCAATGCTTGTCCGGAGAACAGAACTTATCCTCAACTGTTTTTTTTTTATTATTTTTCTTTGCAAATGAGTTCAATTCTGGTTTTCATTTGATCTCTTTTTAAGATCACCGCATTAGGTTTACCCTCTGTAAATTCAAATTCCAGGAGGTTGGGATAATCTATAATTTTAAATGATCCATCTTTCAGATAGAGTAATTCATTGTCATTTTTTCCTTTAAAATGTTCCAATAAATCAGACTGAACATACAGTCGGTTATTCTTTTCTATTATTTTGGTGTCCATCTTTTGTCCATAAAGGAAATCATCATATGTTCCGATTAATTTTTCTTTTAAACTTAAAGGCATTTCCTGAATTTCCGGGTTATCAGATTTCTTCTCCCAGTTCATAAGGGTGATAATCTTTCTCAGGGTTTGGGTCATCACTGGAATACGGTTGGGTTTTTCTCCATTCGCAAGAAATGCAAAGCCATTCCCATCGGTCATCGTAGCGAAAACACTTCCCCCCACTCCTGTATTGGTACCATTACATGAAAACCAGTCATAGTTGTTATATCCGAAAGACTTTTGCCATCCGTATCCCCATCCGCCAACAGCATTTTTCAACGCAGTGACTTCCGTTACTCTTTTTGCGACCCGATGAGAAATTACTTTATTGTTCTTATTGCGGAGAGCATTTTGTATTTCAATAGAAAGTTTGGCTAAATCAGCAGGCGTAGACCACATTCCTGATGCTCCAACTTGGGGAGTGATAGGTAAACCTGTTCTGATCACTTTTCCATCTTTATCATGAACAAGAGCAACATTGGTGGGAAATCCCTTTTCATTGGGCTGTATCATGGTTGTGTTTTTCAATCCAAGAGGGAGAAATATATGTTCGGCAGCGAGTTCTGCAACAGATTGATTAAAGGTGTCTTCCAAAGCCATCTGGATTATGACATAACCTCCTCCGCTGTATTCCCAACTGGTTCCCGGCGTAAACAGAAATTCAATTTCTTTATCGTATCTCGGTATTTGTCCCAGAAGACTTTGTTTGATGGTGGGAATGGTATCTCCCTCATAGTAGTCTGCAAATCCACTCTGACTTGTCCCGGCAGTGTGATTCAAAAATTGTCTCCAGGTGGGACTGCTATGTTCAGTAAATTTACTTTTGGGTAAATGCCATCTTTTGAGTGATGAGTCTAGCGGATCGTCTAAATTGATTAATCCTTTCTCCTCAAGAATATGACAAAGAAGTGCAGTAATAGGTTTTGAAATTGATGCGGTAGAGAACGCGGTATTTTGATCAATTTTTTCAGCAGAATTTGCTGATTTTATACCAAATTGCTTGGAGTAGACCATTTTATAGTTTTCAAAAACGACCAGACTAAATCCGGGAAGTTTATATTTTTCCAATTGCTGATCAATAAGTAAACTATCCGTAAGAAATGCGTAATCTTTTTTTTGCGACCATACTTTGCTGCTGGTCAGAGCGCTCAACATTACTCCTATAAAAACCAGTGAATACGTAAAATTTTTCATTGTATCGTTTTTTATGTTAAAAAATTATTTCGATACAAATATGCAGGAGAAATTAAAGCGATGCGACCGAATACAGGAAGTCGGACACATGGGTTATAAAAAATGAGTATGAGTTTTTATAAAAAAGAGTTCGAATACTTACAAAACACTGTTTGACAAGCTTTTGCGATAGTCGGTTGGAGTATAACCCGTATGCTTTTTAAAAGCAGTATTAAAAGAAGATTTTGAATTAAAACCAACTTCATACAAGATTTCAAGAACAGTGACTTTAGTTTTTGCTGTATCTTTCAAAATATGCATCGCATTTTCTATTCTGTAGGTATTAATGAAATCGTAAAAGTGTTGTCCTAGCTGATGATTAATTAAAACAGATAATTCTCTGGCAGGAATTTCACTACCCTTTGAAAGATCCTGAATGGTCAGGGAAGGATTGAGGAAAGGCTTTTCCTCCTCCATATATTTTTTCAATTTTGTTAATTCTTCATTGACAACCGCTGGCTGATTCTCTTTTTGCTCTAAAATAATATCGGAAACCAGTTTCAATTTTGAATCAATATTTCTGAACAGGCCGGGGTTATTTAATGCTTTGAACAGATACCAGCACACAATAAACAGCTGAAATACAAGGATTCCGATTTTTATCCATTCAGAGATATAGGGATAATCTGAAAACTTAAAAATGTTTTTGAAAATAACAATCACATACAATACAGACAATACCACCGTAAACTGAAACAGCCAGTCATAAGAATGAATGCTTTTCCCCGCATAATTTTCAAGATATAATTTTTTTGCTTTTCTCAACAACATCAAAACAGCAATAATATAAACAATGGTCTGAATATGAAAAAGAATATGATTCGCCTGCAGTTCAATGCTGCTTTGACCATTAAGAATAAAGTCAATTTTTGAGTTGGTGTCTACCCAATAAAAACGCGGGAGTAACACAACATTGGCAATTACAAAGGGAAGCAGATGTATGATGTATTTGGGTTTAAGCCTGAAATCGGAGTAACAAACGGACAATACATAGAGATAAAAAACAGGAATTTGCAAAAAAGCCAGGGTATTTCTTAACATTCCAAGATTTGAAGGGCTCTCAGTGATTAAGCTAATTAAGGGTTCACTGGTATCTATGGCAGTAATGATGAGAAAAAGAGCAAACAGGGCATTACTTACTCTATGCTTTGTTCTCACGGTTAACAAAAAGAATGCAAGAAAAAATGAAATGAACAGTGAGATAACTGTTACTATAATTAATAAATTACTTTTATCCATTCTATATTCTTTTTTCTGTTGATTTCAAGTGGTAGGTCATATAGTTTTTTTATTCGATGCCGAACGGTACAAATATAGAAATTAGACGTGAGCTGTTTTCTCTTTTATCACAAAAAATCAGCGCATTATGTCAATACTACAAATCAGTGTAGTGCTCTATGTCCATGATGATCGTTGTATTGTAAAATGATGAGTGACCTTTTTTACAATTGTCTGTCAAATACTTGCGGCACATATTAAAGTTTTCTTACCTTTATACTAGTTATTAAAAAAACATATGAAGAAAAAAGTTGTCCTTATTCAGGATAATGAAGAAATCCTGGAAATAATGGATCAGGTATTGGAGGAAGAAGGATTTGATGTTACGTCATCGTTAACCACCGAGCCTATAGAAAAAATAGACGAAATTGAACCTGATGTAGTGATTGTAGACGATCACATCAGAGGAGATAAGAAAGGTTCAAAAGTCATTGAAGAATTAAAGACCGATCCTCAAACGGAAGACGTTTCTGCCGTACTCACTTCTACCTCATTTGATTTACCTAAAAAAGCAAAAGAATGCAAGGCAGATGACTATATTGAGAAACCATTTGACATCGATCATATGATCAACGTAGTTAAAAATAATTCCTGATCAATCTGTTAAAAAATGAAAAATGAAGAACAGCATTATTGTTGTTCTTCATTTTTATTTTGGTATTGAATTTTTTTTACCTTTTTGTGAATGCAGATCCTTTCTGATGTACAGAACAAACAAACCGCATCCTGCAAAAATCTGATCTGTCAATTAGTTGGCAGCAGGATCAATAAGCTGAGTGGTAAGGTATAAAGATTTCAAAAGATTCTTGTTGTCAAAAAACAAATTGGTATAGTGTTTTCCTTTTTTAAAGGTGAGTTTTGAGCCACCGGGAAATTCGGTACCCTCGCCAAGTTTTTCTGTCTTCGCTCCGTATTTACTGAATTTTGCCTTGCTCTCCTGAAGTGTTGTTTTGTTCATGGCCAGACCAAAAGGCAACCCTTCAACGATTACAGATCTATTGTCTGCGATATCGAAAGACATCTCGTTAATGGTATTTTTGTTTCCCAGACTGCTATACAATTCCAAACCTGATGGGGTGATCCATTTGGCATATTTTTCATCATTGGCATCTTCATAAAAAACAGTTTTCGTTTTTAAGGCGCTTGACATTGTATCCGGAGTCTGCGGAAAAATAAATTCAGAATTTTTGTCCAGTAATGAATTTAAGTCTGCTGTTTTCTGTGAAAATGCGGTCAGACTTACTAATTGAAAAAATACAGTGATGATGATTGTGAATGGTTTCATCTACATAAGAACTTGTTTTTAATTTTTTTAATTAATTTGGCGACTAAAGATATTACATTTAATTAAATAGATAAAAACAGAGTGTAAAATACAGTAATTTACCCAATAAAAAGGAGCCTTATTTATTAATTATTTTCCTTTTTGATGATCTTGAATTCCTTTACTCCATTGAATAGCAACATTAAACAGGTCCGGTGATTTAGATAAGCCTGTATTATGGCCTAATTCCGGAAACAAATGTTGGTTATAAGACTAACCTTATGCTTTAAGCTCATTCAGGCGTTTTATCGATACTCCTACCGGAATCTGTATACCTTTGCCACCAAAAAGCCAAAGTCCTGGAATCGATAATCCTGCCAGAGCATCAACGGGGATCTATAGCCGCAACTTGATATTTATCGGGACGTTACGCATATGCTTATGCCAAAAGTCTGCGTTTCCATCCGGACAAATCTCAAAATTAAGCTATTGAAGGTTACCAAAGGACCGCTAAATATATATGTATTTTTTAGTTGGATTTCAATTTTTTAGTACATTTTTTTAGGCTTAGATCTTTAGATTTTCTCAAACCAGATGTAATCTGGAATATAATATTTAAATGTCAGAATTATTTTCTCCCCTATTCCGTATTTTTGCAAAGAATTCAGCAACTCAATTATTTTTTCCAAAAACATGAACAATACATTTTCTGACAACCAACAAATTGGAGTGGTCTCTTCTTTTTCTGAACTTGTCAACACCCATTTCCAGGGAGCTATGAATGCGATTTGCTGGTACAGAAGTTTAGATGGAGATTTTAAAGAAATTGTATCTCAGCTTCAATTAAAAGAGAATGTTACGGAAGTTTCCATTGACGACCTTCTGGCTCTTCAATTATCTGAAAAGGGTGATCAGGCAAGACAAACTATCGTAAGGGATTTGCAAGTATTAACAGATTTAGGAGCATTGCCTTCACTCAATTTATTGAAGTGCTACGAACGGGACGAAGAGCTGGATTTCATTTCCACGGATGTCTATTCTTATCATGTAGACCGCTCCCCTGTGGGTACCAATACTTTTTTATGTACCTATCATGGTGCTGCCAGTGATATCATCCCCAATGATCAGGTCGAGCAAAAAATTCTGATTCCTGAAATCCGTGAAAAACTTAAAGAATTACATGACGGTCCGGAAGAGGAATTTGAAGACTTTTTGAAAGAGTATTTCTTTGATTTGCATTATCAGCCTAAGCCCAATGCAGAACCTGTCAATTTAGGACAAGGACATCTCTGGCGACTGGCGGTAGATCATCCTACGCAAAAGGTCTTACCATGTGTTCACAAAGCACCTGTTGAAAACGATGGGGAGTATCGTCTGCTTTTGATTTGCTAAATAACAATGAATAAAAGGTAATTGCACCTTCCAGATCTACAGGCCATTACCAATCTCAAAATAGTCAATACTAAGCATTAATTCTTTCTATATGGAATCCGGGTGTACAGCAAGTTTTCAACGAAAAATTAAACTATCCTGAAGAAAATATAATATTATTCCAAGTAAGATTAAAGTTCAGTGGGGTCTTTTTTTTCTATTTCCCGATACAGTATCTAAAGAAGTCTTTATTAATGGTGGTTTATGAAGATCGAGGTGTACAAAAGTGGTACGCGATTAAGATGCTGCAACATCTTTTTTTTCTACTTTTCCGCACGAATCTCTTCACGTTAAGAACTTGTAAACCAATACTTTACAATATTTGAAGATAAATTTAAAAGTACAGTTGTACTACTTTTGTACACCTCCAACCTTATAAGCCATTGAAAATTAAATAATTAACAATTCCCGACTGCATCGGTGATAATTGATAGATTTCGCCTGTACACCTCAATTTTTACCTATTTTAAGGACGAAAATAATTTACAATTCTAACTGGTATAGCTCAAATTTTATATTAATATGTTTTAATCAATTTCGTTATTAATTCTCTGTTGGATTTACTAATTCCAAAATCTTTTGATAGACTTGACCATTTACTAAGTGCAGAACTAGTTTGCTCAATAACATTCTTTATGAATTCTTGTGATAGTTTAGCTTCCCTTCCTAATTTAGTCAGATGCTTGACCGTTATATTTCGTCCTTCTCCCACCATCATAGTGCTTTGTTCTCCACCTGGTCCGGATGAGAAAGTAAGGTCGTAAGCGGGTGATAATTTCCATTCTCCAAATTCATTCATCAAAAACGAAAAATTCTTAGCATGGTCGTCTCTATTGTGTGCCATAACATTGAAAACTGCCAACCGAAACATTTTTTCTACTTCTCTAATATCTTTGGTTAAAACAGCTGTCAATGATAATAAATCTTCATAATCAAGAGATGGAAACCTAAAATTACTGTGAACGAGTCCACTCACCGTATGCATATGGAGACGCTTATTTCCTTCTCTATCAAAACGCTTTACGGCAAAATAGCCATTCCCTTTCTGTGAAGGAAACAAATGAACTTCAGGCATTTTAATTCCTGCATCTACAGCCATTAAAGCGTAAATGTATTCTATTGCGCCCGCATCTTTTCCATCTAATGAGTTTGGAAATTTCACCATCCAAGGTTCAAAATTATCGCTTAACAAATTCGCTCCGTAGGATATATTTTTTCTCTCTGCATCAATGCCAATCAATGCTTTTGGTCGTGCTCCAGCAGAGGATCCGTTCAAAGCCAAAAGTTCTGCAATCACTTCTTCCGAATTTCCTTGCAAAACATTTTCTGTTTGAGTAGCCAACACGTCCAAATCAATCATCTCATTACTACTATCTGGACTCTGATCTGGCTCATAAACTAACGCACCCATACCGTGCAACCCAACATACGCTAAACGACCAAGTGGTGAAATATCCGATGGAGAAATTCCTTCCGAGCGAACCATACGATCAAAGAGCAATCTTCCCCAACCGTCGGGCAAGCTATCATTGAAAACACCAGCCAAACCTTCGAAAGGGTCCCTTGGAAGCTCTATCACGCCTCTTTGCAAAGGAAGTATTATAGGTGAAATCTCTAAATTGCTTTGAAGAAATTCTTCATCATATTCAAAATAGATGATGCCATTACTAATTGCCAAACGTCCAACGGGTTGAATTCCAGAACCGAAATCCAATCCTACTTTTATTTCTTTGATGGCTATTTTCATTTTCTGCTTCCTCGTTTTTTAATGGGTTTTTCCTCTGATTTTAGAACATCATCAATAGATTTAAAACTCTGTTCCCTCGGTTTTAAAATATCAATCATTTCTTCTAATCCACCAACAACTGAAAGCAATTTTAAAAATGAATCTAAAGAGATCAAGCCTTTTTGCTCAAATTTCCTGAGAGTTGGTAAAGGAACGCCTGATCTTTCTGCCAAACCTTCCTGTGTTAGATTCATTTGCAATCGTCTTTCACGGACATTATCGACCAGTTTTTTTTGAGCTTTAGACAAGGATACAAATAACATAATAGTAGTATTTATATTGATTATTTAGCAATAAATAACATCATTGTATTACAAATATACAGATTTTTTTAAAACTTATTTTTGCACTTATCGTACCGTCACCTTCTTCTTTTTCTTCAAATCTCCACATTCTGTAGCTGAGTCAGATAAAATTCGAGTTTTTCAAGTTGTCTGGTGTTGTCTTCTAGGAGGGTAATGCGATAGTATAGGTCATTAGTATACATTATTACAAAGGTAATTCATTCAAAATCTTCTTCTGAACTCTCCAATTAGGAAGAAATTTATCCATTAAAATAATAAAATTTTTATTGTGATTTCTTTCCAGTAAATGAACCATTTCGTGAACTACAATGTATTCAATACAATTAATCGGCTTTTTAGCCAATTCAATATTAAACCAAAGCATTCGTTTTTCAATATTGCAGCTTCCCCACTTGGTTTTCATCTTTCTCATACCAAAATTAAGATCGCTAATATTCATAAGTTTGGCATAATCAAAAATCAAGTTTCCGATTTTAGCTTCCAATTCTTTTTTATACCAATTGTAAAGCGTTCTTTGCTTTTGCTCTAAAGTGGCTTCCGGCAATGTGTAAAGCTCAATACTATTATGTTTTAGAACTAGTTTCGGTGTATTGGCTTCAATGACCTTTAATAAATAACGCTTCCCTAAAAACTGATGACTTTCCTGAGTAATCATCAATTTGGATTCTTCCCGTTCCTGACTTCTAATTTTAGCCTGTTCTTTTTTTATCCAAGCCAATTTTGTGGCGGCATAAATTTTAATCTTTTCCAAATCATAAAAATCAGGAGAAGAAATTGTTACTCTGCCATCTGGTGGATGAACACTTAAATGCAGATTTTTTATCGCTTTAAAAGTGACCTCTATATCTACTGAACCAATATGTAAGATTTCATTAGCCATTAATACTCATCTTTATGGGCGTCAATGATTTTATAAATTTCTTCAACTTTACTCACATCGTCAAGTACATCAAAAATTGCTTTTTTTACCAACTTCTGCTTTGCTAAATTTTCTCTGAAACCTTCCTGCTTCGCATACTGAACTTTTTCTTCAAGTACCAATGCCAATTTTTCGTCTCCATCTAAAGTATGGTACAATGCTACTTTTCCTTTTGTATTTAACGACTTCGGAATATCATCTTTTTTACCTTGGTTAACTTGTCGCGCAATATCACTAATTTCTATCAAGTAATTTCTGTATTCGACCGTTTCTTGTTTTCTGCGTTCAATAAGTTCCTGCAGTAACACTGACATGTAATCGAAGTATTTTGGATCTAATAAATGCTCTTCAACGATTTTACTTCGGATGTTATTTTCAATAACCTCTGCCATTGCTTCTTGACTGCCCTTAATCCCCTTTGGAAGGCTTTCAATAGCCTGATCAATGTCAATTTCCAATAAGTCCAATAAAGAGATGTTTTCAAACGGCGAAATCACTTCAGATTCGTCTGCCTTAATATAAGTATCAATCAAGAAACGCATATCTGCCTCATAAGCTTTTAAATCAATAGTTTCACCGGAAGCAATACGGATGATTTCACGCAGGTTTAAATACTCATCTAACTTCTCATTAAACCGTCTGATCTCCGCATCTGTAAATTCTGCGGTAATAAAGTCAGCTTTAATATTCGCATAAGCACGAATATATTCTACTATAGCTTTGTATAAAGCCATACGTTTATATTCTGTCGCTTTTAGATCTTCGGAATTCTCGGTATTGCCACAGAAGTAATGAATATAGGCTAAATCATTTTTAGGGGAAGCCACATTTTCGCAAATGCTTTCTACTGTTTCCAGTGCAGTAAACAAGCGGTCTTTTGCTATTTTCAGACGGTCTTTCAATTGTACACTTATCTGCTCCTCCGTAAATCCTTCGTTATCCAGTTCAGAAGTATAAACATTGATCGCATCAGTCACATTGCCAAACAACTCCATATAATCAATGATATATCCATAATCTTTATCATCGGTATCCAAACGGTTCACCCTGCAGATTGCCTGAAATAAAGTGTGATCCTGCATTCTCTTGTCAATGTAAATGTAAGTACAAGGTGGCGCATCAAAACCTGTCAGAAGCTTTGAAACCACAATCAGCAACTTCATTCTTGCTGGTTCTTTTCTAAAACTCTCTTTGGAATCAGTTTCGTAAGTTTCTGTTTTAGATTTATTCCCTTTTGGACTTACATCTTTTAATAAGTCTGTGTATGTTTTATAAATAAAATGTTTATCCGTTTCATTATCTGCGCCTGTATCTTCAAGCGAAACATCCCCCGCATTTGGATTGTAAGAGGTAATGATGGCACATCTGTTTTTAAGTTCGGTATTTAAAAATAAACTGTAATATTTAGATGCTTCATATATACTTGATGCTACCAAGATAGCATTTCCGTTTTGCGATCTCAATCTGGGTTTAACCGAAAAATCAACCACAATATCAGCAACAATCTTTTCCATTCTGCTTTTAGAACTCAATACATTTTGCATTGTGCCCCACTTCTTTTTCAGCTCATTTTTTTGGAAATCATTTAAACCTGCTGTTTTTGCTTCAAACCATTGGTCTACTTTTGTTTGAGACGTCAGGTTTTGTTCAATAGAACGACCTTCATACATCAGATCTTTAACAACTCCATCTTCTACCGCTTCATTAAACTTATAAGTATGAATGTATCTTCCAAAAACATCCATCGTTGTTTTTTTATCTTCTTTCAATAAAGGTGTTCCTGTAAAACCGATGAAGACCGCATTATGCAATACAGCTTTCATCACTTGATTCAGCTTACCGCTTTGCGTACGGTGACATTCATCAATAAAAACAAAAATCTCTCCCTGTGTCTGTACAGGATTATCCTGTAAATCTTTGATGAAAGAATCAAAATCGGTCTCCGTTTTATTACCAAACTTATGAATGAGCGAGCAAACCAATCTTGGTCTAGAAGAGGTTAAGAACTGCATCAATTCTTTACCTGATCTTGTTTTGGCAACATCCGTTTCACCGACATCTTTGAAAACCCTCTCAATTTGATCATCCAGTTCTGTACGATCGGTTAAAATAACAATTCTGGAATTGGCAACATTCTCTAAAATCCATTTACCCAGCATCACCATCATCAGCGATTTGCCCGAACCTTGTGTATGCCAAATAATTCCACCTTCCTTTCTACGCACAAATTCTTGCGCTTCTTTCAGAGCAAAATACTGATGAGGGCGAGGTAATTTCTTTTTACCCGCATCAAAAATAACTCCATTATAAATTAAATCTAATAAACGTTGTTTTTGACAAAGTTTTTTCAGGTATTTGTCTAATTTATATCCCTCATTATCGGCTTCATCTTCTTTCCAAGACAAGTAATATTTATTTTCTGTCTTTATTGTACCATATTTTAAACCCTGCGTGTTATTACCCGCCATTAGCAATTGAACAGTAGTATAAAACCACTTATTAAAAAGCTCTCTTTGATTAGAAATAGATTGGTTAATGCTTTCAGAAATATCAGTTGTTCCTCTTTTTAGTTCCAACACACCAATCGCAATTCCGTTGATATATAAAACCACATCTGGACGGCGATTGTTTTCACCTTTGCTTAAGGTAACTTCTTCTGCAATGCCAAATTCGTTTTTATCAAAATCATTCCAGTCAATCGGGAAAATGGTATCAAACTGCTCACCCAAATCCGGTCTGGCTTTTACACCATAGCGCAACAGCGAATACATCATTTTGTTTCGATGATATAAATTACCCGAATTGGTGGTTGCCAAATCACACACTTCTTTTACCGCTTTATCTGCCAAAGTTTCTGAATAGCCACGCTGAAGCAAATTCTGTTTTAGAATTGCTTCTTCTACATTGCTGTTGTGTTCTCTCTTTTCCCAATTTCCATAGTAGGTGTAACCCAATTCTTTTTGAAAGAGTTGGATAATGCGGTTTTGGGTAATGCGTTCTATGGGGTTGATCATCGCTTGCATGTAATATAGTTTTCGATGGTTTCAATGCATTTATGAAAGTCCAAAAATATTTTTTTGTCGGTATTAATTTCGACAACAAAATACGATTTTTTATCTATCTTATTTGCGTCAAATACATAAGATACCTTAATGTCTTTATTATTAATAGAAGTTATAAAGTGATTATCTTCAATCTCATCAAATTGTGAAATAACAGTAAAATTTCTCAATTTTAATTCGTTTTCTATAGCTTGTAAATGTACCTCTTTGTCCTTTGGATAATTAATATTTACGCTTTTTACTAAATAAGAATAACCATTCTCATTAATTTCTTGATGATATCTAATTAGGTTATTTTCACACTTTTTAAACATTTCTGAATAGTGAATTAAAAAATCATTATGGGTTACATGATTTAAATTAGAATTTATAATTTGATTTAATGATTGCGGAATATTTTTATAATCACTAATGTTGTCAACTAAATCTTTGATAAATACACTCTTCTTTGAATATTCATTTTCATTAACAGATTCGCCTAGCATTCTCTTCCAACTATAATCTCTATGTATATTTTGTAATGTGTGGAATTTATTATGTCCAACGTTTATAAAATAAAATCCAAAATTTAAAATAGCAGATTTAAATAAATTGATATCAATATGATTTCTTAATCCCTTTTCATCGAATAATAAATCAAATTTTTTATAATAATTATCGAAGTTATGCAATAGAGAATATTTATTATTTTTGAATTCTTCTAACACATTAACTTCTTTATTTCGATACAATTCATAAATGCCAGAATATTTTAAAAGAAAATTTATCTGACCTTTAAAATACCTATGTTGTTCAGAATCAAAAATTCTATTTTCCCAGTCTTTGGAAGATTGAAGTAATAATATTTTTATTCTTTCTTCTTCTATCTGAGCTTCTTCAAAAAAAGTTATATCATTTTGCAATATCCAATTTTCAACATCGTCAAAATTCAAAGTTTCTAAGACTAAATCTACAGCTTCTAATGCTTGATAATAAAGATGTTTATTTGCAATTATCTTATTATGTAGAAGATTTAGCATTATTCTACTATATTTTTCTAACTGAAATTTTTCCTCAAGAGTGTAATCGTAAAGATACTTTCCTTTAATTTCAATATATCTTAAAATCAAGTACCTTTCAATGAAAGAAACCCAAGAAAAGTTTAATGATTTTTCTGAAAAATATAATATTGAAAATCTCTCTTGTAATCCATTATACAAACTAATACCTTTAGCAGTAATTTCATCCAAAATTCGTAATCCATTATTACTCAATAAATCAATTACTTTCAAGTACGAACTCAATTTATTCTTGAAAAGTGTATTATCAAAATACACATCAAAATCAAAAACTATATCATTTTTTTTGTCTAATATAGTCTTGGTAATTTCGTCCAATTCACTTTCATTAAAGTAATAATCATCAGTAAAAACCTCAATAAGTTTATTTTGGGAAACAGACATACTCTTCAGGTAATCTGATATATACATCAGCTTAAAATATTGCAAAAAGACATTATCTATCTTATATATTTTAGAAGTTTTTGCATTCCAAAAGACATCGTTCCATTCTAAATCAAATTTAAAATTCTCTAAATGCCAATCAGTAATTCCCAGATTAGTTTGATCTTCTTCTATAATTGAAAACAACCACGCCTTAAAATTTTCAAACTCCGTTAATGATTTACCTCTTGCATTCATCTTAACGTATAAATCATCAGATAAATCAAAATCTTGTAAATTCAAATAATCAAAATAAATTAATTCGGTGGAAGTTAGCAGATGTAGATACACCTTTAACTTTTCAATTGATGTGTCAAAACAAATAGTATGAATATAATTCAGAGTTGTTATGATACCTCTTACAGTAGGGTCTTTGTCCCAAGTAAAGGAAAAATTTGATTGCAACATCATTTCTTCTTTCAAATCTTTTTTAGAAAAATCGGGCGTACAGCTTTCATTACAGATACTATCTATAAAACTTGAAGAACTTTTTCTGGTTTTATATGTAAACTTTGTAAGAGTCTCTAATACACTCGTATCACCAATTCTTTTAGCGAAATACCAATGAACTAAAAAAAGAGTCGTTAATCGTTGTTGTCCGTCTAATGGTAGCAGTTTACGGATATTCAGTATGTCACTTTCGTTTTTATCTTCTATCTTATTGTAATCAAATGTTATGTCTAAACTATTTGCATATGATTTTATGCTCACTAGCAAATCCTCTAAAGATTTTTTATTTTTCTTTATTAGTTCCTGCGATTTTCTGCCTTCTTCTTTTCCATATACAAAATCAAGGGGAAGAATTTTTTCCTGTTCCAATGACTCTATAATCGTCTTAATAAAGTTCTCTCTAATTTTTTTTATTTTAGAAATATTCCTACCCTGTGCGTAATCTCTTTGTATTGTTGGTATTTCTATTTTTTGTTCAGAGATAACAGACCAAAATGTGTATTTATTATTGTTCATCTGCAAGTGTATTATAAAACTCTTCTAATCTTGAAAAAACTCTCATTTTGTAGCATTGGGCATCAGAGCGAGTCCATCTGTTTTCTTTTAAAGATTGGGTTTCAGAATAGGATTTATTAAAGACATTTTTCGTTTCTTGAGGAATAAAAACTGGAAGTTCATTACCATCTAATATTACTTTTCCAACCGAATCAAAAAGTAAAATCTTCTCTCTCTTTCTTTTAAATAAATTATTGCCTAAAGCACTATTCGTGTTGCAATCAATCAATGCAAGATTTTGAATTTTATGTGTGTCTGAATTTCTTTGAAGAATAATCGAGATTTCTTGTAATCGATTATTCATCTCTTTGGAGAGGCTTTCAAAAGAATCTGCTTTATTAAAAATTCTTGACAAATCATTTTCAATGATAGACTTGTACTCATCTAAATCTTCAATTAATTCAAAAAACCAGTTTTTATAACTCTCAAAATCATCTAAGTCTCTTGGGTTCTGGGGATTTATGTGTTCGATACTCCAATTTTCTTCTACATATAACTCAAAAGGAAATTTATGATTACTATGATCATTTACATAGTACATCACATTAAATAACAAAAGTACAGTCTTTACTGCGTTTTTATTTTTATCATAATCAAGATTGTCTAACTGATAAACGAGCTCCTCATCTTTGATCTTTTTAAATTCCTTTATAATCTGTTTTTTAAGCTTATCTAAAAAATCATCCTTTTTTCTATTATGACTCAATTTATAAATTTTGGGAAGGCTACTAATATTAGCATTAATCAAGAATCCTATGTAGTGATAAGTAGATTTATCATTATACCAATCTAAAAGCTTGTAATAAAGTTCTAAGATGACATTCCAATCTAAAACCTCATTTTGATTATATTTTTTTTCATATTTACGGTACGAATAAAAATTATCTGTTTTCTTTGGTCTATCGTTAATAATATCAAACAATAAATCAATATGCGTTCCTTCATCATATTCCTGAAAATTGCTACAGATAAAATACCAGAATGATTTATCTTGTAATTGATTTTCAATCATATCCCATTCCATTGCAAAACGATTGGTTTCAAATTCAGCAATTTCTGCTATATGATTTTTTTTTATTTGAAGAATGAATAGCGCTTTAATTAACTCGGAGTTGGTAAGTTTAATTTTATTATTGTTATTATTTTGAAAGACTTTGATAATGTCTTTTTTATCAATTTCCTTTTCATTACCGCCTAATTCATACCAAATAACTTTTACATCTTTCAATAATTTGTCAACATACTCAGCAATATTTCCACCAGTCGAAATGAAATTATCAAGCCATTTTTTTATCATAATATTTACAACAAAAAAATGATACACATCTACATTATCATAATCTTTGAAATCCTCAATAAATTTTTCCCATAGATGATTTACAGCTTGAAAATCATCATATTTGTCGGAACTTATATCCTCACTAGATAATGTACTGATATCAATGTTATATACATTGTACAAATGATTTTCTAAAAATTCTTTACTTCTTTCTCTGGTGTTAAATGTAATTTTGTATGTAATATTTGATTTTATGAAACCTCGATGTTTTAAATATTCTAAAATTAAAAAAATGGAAGTGGTTCTTTGTTGACCATCAATTATTTCATTTTTCTTATTTACAATAAAATCATTTTCAAAAGTAATAGTTTCATTTTCTGCAATAGGATACAAGATGAGAGGCTGTAAACAATAAAATCCATTTGAATTAAATTCATCAATATCATTCAGTAATTCTAAAATTTCCTTTTTCCCCCACTTATAACCTCGCTGATAATTACCAATTATAAACTCTAAATCATTAAAGTTTTTAATTGAAACAAGGTTAATTCTGTTTTTATCACTTTCAGTAATCGTTTCCATAGTTTAGTTTTAATTTATTTTACACCAACCTCACTCTCCCCGTCAACAATTCCTGCATCATCCCTTGTTTTACCTTTCTTGCTTTGCCCAGTTGCACTTCCAAAGCTTCCAGCTCTGCATCCATATCCGATAATATAGTGGCGATGCGGATTTGCTCGGTGAGGGATGGTAATGGAATTTCTGTATTTCTGAATTCTGACATTCCCACCAAGTTTTTCATTGCTCCTCCTTGAGTGTCATCAATAATTTTTGATTGTATTGTATCATATTGAAATATATGTCCAAAATACCCGAAATCAATGATTGTAGAATTAAGCCTTATAATCAAAAGAGCCTGATTAATAATACCTTTTTGAAATATTTGCGGTATCCTAAATAGCTTTCCAATAGTGCCTGAACAACTAAGAATAAAATCATTAGCCTTAATTTCAAATCTTCCTAATTCTTTAAACTTAGCAGTATCAACAAAATACTTTCCTAGGTGGACTGATTTATAGATTGCATTTTTTTGTTCATAAACCTTATATCCGTTTTTGACAAAAAAGTCCTTCTTCAAAGCACCGCCAAATGGACCTCTAATCAATCCTCCATCTATAGTTACCTCCCCCAACTTTTTCACTTCCCAATCCTCCTTAGGTGTCAACAATTCCTGCATTGCTCCTTGTTTGATGAGTCGTTTTTTGGCAATGAGTTGCTCCAAGCTTTCTATCCACGCATCGGCATCACTCAAGGCTTCCGCTATCGCTTCTTGTTCGGGTAAGGGAGGACAAACGAAATTAAAGTTGACAAAATCTTTTTGATAGAGATGTGTTATAGTAGAACCAGCAGTAATCTTGAGAAGAAAGTCGTCAAAATAAAATGACATTAAAACATAATAGAAAAACCTATTGCTAATACTATTAGATTTAGGTCTTACAACAAAAACTCCACTGTTTAAAGTTGTCGGTTTGGGTAAAAAATCAACATAAGCTATTTTTCCTATTGTCCCGTCTTTTGTAACAAGAACATCACCGTTTTTAAGTTGAATGTTTCTATCTTGGTCAAATCGCATTTTTTCTACAAATACGCAATTATTCCAATCAATATATCCACCTTTAAAATCAGTTCCTGTAACTAATCCATAATTACCGTTATCAAGATATTCTGCCGTTGTTAAACCTTGCCATCCTATTCTTGCTTTTAAAGTAAAATTTTTCTCTAAGTTTATTACATCCCAATCCTCTGGCAACAAACCAATCTCCGTCTGCTTCATCACACTTTCCTTTACCATACCAATCCCATTTTTTGCAGGTGAGTTAATACCTTTTGCGAAGCTTCCGCTGTTTGGTTTTCCAAAGTTGGCAAAGCCTGTTGGTAGCGGTCTGCCAGTTCCTTAATGCGTTGCGTAAGGTTTTGGCTCAGCTTTTCCTGTTCGCTTTGCAATGCCTGTTGCAATACGGGCGTCCATTTGTGGTTAATCACCATATCTTTTATTTCGGCTTCGGTTAATAAAGGATATTGCGCCACCACTTTTACTTCCAAATTCTCTTTTGCAATTTTTATCAGTTTGGTAATGCCACCCAAAGCTTCCTGCGTATCAATATAGTTTTTGATGTATTTCAATTCTTCCTTAGAGGCATTATCGGCTTTACGTTCTTTGTAAAAGTCTTTTACATTTTTAAGATTGAGTTTTTCCAAATCACTGAAAATGCCTTCCTCTCCGCTGTTTTCCTCTTCTATTTCCGCAAGGGCTTCCTGCGTAAGGTTCAGTTGATTTTCTAAATCCTGCAAACTGTCATTTTGTTCCTTGAAGAAATAATGTATCATCATTTCCGGCGTTACCATTCTGCCTTCAATACCCGCCAAACCTGCAATCTCTTTATCCTGTGCAGTTTTACCGTCTTTTCCTTTTTTCCCTTTGATGACCAATCGGGTGTATTCGTTTGCTGCCTTCCAGCCGTCTAAAGCAATGGAATAAAAATCGTCCTGCATCACTTCGTTCCAGTACTGCATCAGGTGTTGGTACATCGCATAACGGTTCACCAAGGCATTGTTTTCAAAATGGCTCAGAATGGTTTGTGCCGATGTTTCTATCGCTTCTTTTACGGCAAAACCTTTATCTAAAGCATTCCACTCCGTTTGTTGTTCGTGCAACCATTTATCAAAAGCGGTGTGCATTTTTGTATTAAAGGCTACAAATTCAGGGTGGTTGAAAATGGTGGTTTTAATGGTTTCCGCAGGTACTTTTAATTCAAAATAACCTGCTCTTACCGGATTGAACAAATCGGCTTTCAACGAAGGGAATAAATCCCAATACGCCTGCAAACCCTCCACATCTTTCTGTGGAATGCCGCCTTGCAAATGCCCCGCCAAATCCTGAATATCTTCGGCTTCCTGCGTATCGATATACCGCGGAATGTTGAGGTTGTAATCGTTTTTAGGGTCGGCAATTTCTGTCATCGACACCATTCGACTAAACTTTGGTACTTCGGCAAAAGCATCAAACACATCCGTTATCTTGCGGATGTCCTGCTCCCGTAATCGGTTTTTGTTGCCGTCTTTCACAAAGCCCTTGCTCGCATCAATCATAAACAATCCTTTGCGGTGTTCGGCATTTTCTTTGTCCAACACAATAATACAAGCCGGAATGCCCGTACCGTAAAACAGGTTGGCAGGCAAACCGATAATGGCTTTTATATAGCCTTTCTTTAAAATATTTTTACGGATTTCACCTTCAGCATTCCCACGGAACAAAACACCGTGAGGCAATACCACCGCTCCTTTTCCATTGGCTTTTAAAGATTGTAAAATATGCAGAAGGAAAGCATAATCACCATTCTTCTCCGGCGGTACGCCTAAAGCAAAACGGTTGTGTTCATCGCTGTCCACATTTACGCCATTGCTCCAACTTTTCAACGAAAAAGGCGGATTGGCAACAACGTAATCAAACTTTTTGAGTGAGCCATTTTCTTCTTTGTAAAACGGACGACTCAAAGTATTATCTGCAATAATGGTGGCGGTTTCGGCACCGTGCAGAATCATATTCATATGCGCTAAGTTGGCAGTGGTGGTTTCCTTTTCCTGTCCGTAAAGGTCAATATTTTTGCCCGCTTCATTCATCACTTTCAATAAAAGTGAACCGGAACCACAGGTTGGGTCATAAGCCATTGTCTGGTGCGACGAATTGTTTTGGTTTATGCCAATCACTTTTGCTAATACTCTCGAAACCTCGGCAGGCGTATAAAACTGTCCTTTCGACTTTCCGCTTTCGGTAGCAAAATGGCGCATCAAGTATTCGTAAGCATCGCCCAGAATATCATCGCCTTCAGCAGAATTACCGGAGAAATCCAGACTCGGATCGTTGAAAATACGTACCAAGTTAGAAACCGTATCGACCAAATCTTTTCCCTTGCCTAATTTACTTTCGTCATTAAAATCAGGAAATTCATTCAGCTTATTCGCTTCCTTTATGGGATTCAAAATTTGCTTGTTAATTTTATCACCAATTTCAGCGTTTCCAATCAAATCTACCATATCATCAAAAGATGCGCCTTCGGGAACGGTAATTGCTCCAAACGGGTCACCTTTGTATTTGTCTGAAATGTACTTTACAAACAACATCGTAAGTACGTAATCTTTATATTGAGAGGCGTCCATTCCGCCACGTAATTCATCGCAACTCGCCCATAATGAGCTATATAGTTCTGATTTTTTAATTGCCATTTTTGAAATTTGAAAAAGTATTGCAAAATACGAAATTTATAAAGTCTTTTTTAAGCAAAACAGTAAATAAAAAAAGGTATATTAAAAAGAAAAGACTCCGATAACAATGTTATCGGAGTCTTAAAAATATTTCAAAAAATGATCATAAACACCTTATGATTTTAAGTTATAGAACTAAAATATGGAGTGCGGAAATTTGCCACCTACTTTCCGATACAAAACTTAGAAAAAATATTCCCCAGCACCTCATCATTCGTTACTTCACCGGAAATTTCTCCAAGATGTTCCAAAGCATTTCTCAGCTCGTAGGCCAGCAATTCTGTAGAGATCCGGAAAGAAATGGCTTCTTTCACTTTATGGGTGGCGTCCAAGGACTTTCGGAGAGCTTCAAAGTGTCTTTGATTCGTAATAACGACGTTATTTTCCTGAGATTTTAATTGTTCAACGTAAGAAGACAATTCGTTTTTAAGATCCTGGATATTTTGGTTTTCTACGGCAGATATTCTGATAAAATCAAAATCCTGGGCGATTTCATTTCTGAAAATATCTTCTACCGCTTCATATTTAGGAGGCAGTACTTCGTCAATTTTTGTAGCACAGATGATGAGTTTCAGATCATCTCTCTGCAGAGATTTTATCATTTCGATATCTTCTGAATAATCTTCTGTAGCGGCATCTGCAAGGTAAACCAGAATATTAGCATTTTCTACCTTTTCTTTGGCTTTTTTCACACCGATGGCTTCAATTTCATCAACCGTATCACGCAGTCCTGCCGTATCAATCAGACGGAAGGCATGACCTTTAATATGCAAGATCTCTTCAATCGTATCTCTTGTGGTTCCGGCAATATTACTGACGATAGCTCTCTCCTCTTTCAATAAGGCATTTAACAGCGTTGATTTTCCTGCATTCGGCTTTCCGATGATGGCCACCGCAGTTCCGTTTTTAATGGCATTTCCGTATTGGAAACTATCGATAAGAGAGTCTAATTTTAATTCAATTTTATCCAATAACCCGTTAAGCGCTGACCGGTCTGCAAACTCCACATCTTCCTCTGCAAAATCCAGTTCAAGTTCGATCAGGGAAACGAAATTCAGAAGATCCGTTCTCAAGACCGATATTTCATTGGTAATTCCTCCTTTCAGCTGATTGATCGCTACTTTCCGGGACGCTTCATTTTCAGAGGCAATCACGTCTGCGATAGCTTCCGCCTGCGAAAGGTCTATTCTTCCGTTAATGAATGCACGAAGGGTAAATTCACCCGCTTTCGCCATTCTTGCCCCGTTTTGGGTCAAAGTTTCCAGAATACGTTTTCCGATATGCGGGGAGCCGTGAAAAGCGATTTCCACAGAATTTTCTGTAGTAAAGCTTTTCGGAGCCAGGAAAATAGAAATCATCACCTCATCAATCGCTTCTTCCCCATCCATAAAATAACCGTAATGAATGGTATGAGACTTTTGCTTTTCCAGATTTTTACCCGGAAAACTTTTCTGGACAACCTTTAAAGAATCGTCTCCTGAAACTCTGATAATCCCTAAAGCTCCTACTCCATTGGCCGTAGCCAGTGCGCAAATCGTATCCTTATTCATTTTGCAAATTTAAGGTTTTTCATGCTAATGTGTGACAGCGTTTTTTATACAGATTGTCTATGGCTTTGATTGGAGCTTTTGGGATTTTTATCCATTATCAGATTCCCTGTTGTCAATGACTAAAGTTTTATCATATTACAACTCTTAAGCAATACGATCAATTAATGACCATCTGTGATTTTTAAAAGTGCTATTCGTATTTAAAAGCTGTTGGAAATTAAATTCACCTTCACGGCCAATTTATTATGAGATCGCTTCGGCACTTCGTTCCCCGCAATAACAATTTACTGTTGTCTTCTGCCGAGTTCTCTCACTTTTTGAAGCCATTTCACACGCTGTACATCCGTAGAATTTCTTATAATTCCGATATAAGTTACTTTCACCGGTGTTACACCACAAAATTCCAGCGTTGATTTTTTCAGCTGATTCACACTTGGTCTTCCATAAAGAAGCCAATAATACCATCCCGGCTGATCCAGTGTCGTGATGATATGGCCTGTTTTCCCTTTCAGCAGTTTATCCCACCAAACCGAATTTTCTCTATACTGGTAAGCAAATCCCGGAAGGAAGAGCCGGTCTATAAAACCTTTCATCAATGCAGGTAAACCGCCCCACCATACCGGATGAATCCATACCAGATGATCTGCCCACTGTATAATCTCCCAGGCTTTCAGCAAATCAGGTTCCAACTCCATTCTTTTCTGGTATCCGAAATGAAGAATAGGATCAAAGTTGAGTTCAGCGATGGTAATAACTTTTACTTCAGCTCCCGAATTTCTGGCTCCTTCCTGATAAGCTTCTGCTATTCCAAAATTAAAAGAATCTCTATTCGGATGCCCGTTGATAATGGCTATTTTTTTCATGATACAGATTGTATGTTGATGGTTTCATAGGCTTTAAGCTTGTCCATCAATATTGATGGCTGATGCAACTGATGACTGAAATACACTTTGTTTTCATGGGGACTCATAAGCAGCTCTTCTGTATGCAACACCGCAGAAAGTGCGGTTAATTCTGCCTGTCCTTTTGTGCTCTGCAGACTTAACTTTCTTACTTCATTATTACTCTTGACAACGATTTCAAAGACACTTTGGTCCCCCTTTCCACTTGATCCGAAAATCATTCGCCTTTCCTTTAATGACAAAATATTGAAAAGTCTTATTTTTTGAAAGGCTCCCAAAAGCCACGTGATAAACTTTGAATTGTAAGTCATCTTCACACTCACATTAGGGACGTTTTCAATCTGATTTAAAATATATAAATCCGGTACATCAAAGTTATAGGCTTCTCTGGTCCCAATGCCAAAAGAAAAATTAAAGTTTTCAGAATCTAAAAAATGTTTGATCGGAACCTGTCGGTTATTTTGATACCTGATAAACGGCTTTGCCACATTTTCAGCCATAAAATGAGCGGAACTTTCACCGGCAAGATCTTTCACCGAATAATACACAAAAAGTTTCACTTCCTGAATGTCGGCAGCCTTATCTGCAATGGTTTTAGCAAGCCCGTTCACAATGCCTCCCATCCATCCGGAACTGAATACAATCCTGCTCTGTACGTCTCTGTTTTTGGCAATGCTGTATGCTCTCACAAGGTCAGGAGTAGGTTTGGTGATATCCAGATAATCGATTTTATTTTCGATGGCAAACCGGAGAACATGATCTTCTTTATCATTGACCGAAAGAATGATCAGATCTATTTTATTTTCCTTAATAATGTGAAAGGTTTCCGGATGAGTCACATCAATTTTCAGATCACTTCCTGTATTTTTACCTTTTCTCCCTCCAACGAAAACAGACAGATGAGGATTTCTTGATTTTAAAATTCTGATCATCGTTTTTCCTATCAGACCGTTTCCTCCAATAACTAGAATATTATGCTCCATATATTTTTTTTTACAAAATTATAAAGCTACCTATCCAGGCTATAGGACAAATGTCCAAAAAACAATCCCTTTCCAGTTATATTTTATGATTACAAATGATGTCAATTTTATTTACAGCGTAACTTCCTTTCTGATCCGGCTAAGGTGTCGCTGGGTAATTCCCAGATAAGAAGCTAAATATTGCAGCGGAATTTTCTGAACATAATCCGGCTGATTCCCGAGCAGATATGCATAACGCTGAGCGGCACTATCCCTCTGAAGCTGGAAAAACCGCTCCTCAAGCTCAAGATATTCCTGCTCCGCGATCATCTTCAAAAATTTTGTCCAGTTGAGATCCATTTTTATAAACTGATCGATGGCATCTTTCTTTAAAACCATAAGATGGGCATCAGTAATAGCCTGCATATTTTCTCTGCTGGGAGAATCTGAAATAAATGACGAGTAGCTGGCCATCAGCTGATTGGGAAATCTGAAACAGTAGGTCATATCTTTTCCCTCATCTGAAATATAATAGGAACGAAAAATGCCGGATACTATAAATGCTATTTCCCTGCATCGGTCACCTTCCTGTACAAAAAATTCATTTTTATGTACTTTTCTGACTTCAAAAAGCTGCAGGAAATCACTGATCTCATTTTCTGAGAATACATTAAAACTGCGGAAAAAATCTTCTACCATGTTTTCAAATTATAATTCAGGAAGGTGATAAAGCCTACCGCGGGATGTTGATCGCGAAATTAAACAAATCATAGAGTATTTCAAAAATTAAGTGTCCCGAACGGTTCAAAAGATCTTAATGTCTGGTTTTTGATAAAAAAATAAAACCATTTCATGACGAAATGGTCTTACTGCTTTGAATTTACTAAGTGTATGAAGATATGAATGATGTCTTGTTACTGATGCAAAGATAGACCACCTGGTATTTGTTTTTGTCAGGGGAATCCCTAGAATTATATCCGTGAAAATACGGTTGTTTGGATAAAAAAGCCCCGCAGAGACATCCGCAGGGCTTCAAGAATTTATCTAACAATTATTAATGTTCAGTATATAAAATTCAATGGTTAAGGATTAATATTTTGAAAGTTCAAAACTGACTATTTTCCATTCACCATCAACTGTTATTCACATTTTAGGATGATTAAAGAGGGCTTACCAATTCCAGGAACCATTCTTTAACTTCTCCTTCAAGATAAGGGCCTATTTTTTCTTCACATGTTCTGTGATAATCATTCAACCAGGTAATTTCTTCTTGTGAAAGGATTTCTTTTACAATGGTATCTTTAAAGAACGGGCAGAATGTAAGGGTTTCAAATTCATAGAACGTTCCGTGAATTGTTTTTTCGGCTTCTTTTACCGCAATCAGGTTTTCATGTCTGATTCCATATTCTCCTTCAAGATAGTATCCCGGTTCATTGGAACAAACCATTCCAGGAAGAAGATCCTGAGGATTCATGTCTTTTCTGATGTTCTGAGGTCCTTCATGGACATTCATGAAACTTCCGACTCCATGTCCTGTTCCGTGGTTGAAATCTTTCCCTTCCATCCAGAGCGGAAGTCTTGCAATGGCATCCAGATGAACGCCTTTTGTTCCTTTCGGGAATTTAACCATTGATAAACGGATCAATCCCTGCAATACCAATGTAGAATTTCTTTTGAACTCATCAGAAACCGCACCTAAAGAAAGAGTTCTTGTAATATCCGTAGTTCCTTCCAGATACTGTCCTCCTGAATCTACCAGAATACTTGCATCATTGGTAACCTCTTTGCTTCCTTCACTTTTTGCAGAATAATGCATGATGGCACCATTATCTTTATAGCCAACAATACTGCCGAAGCTTTCTCCCACGAAATTGTCTCCTTCTGCACGGAAACCTCTCAGTTTTTCGCCGATAGAATATTCATTCATGGCTTCTTTTCCTGCATTATGGGTAAGCCAGTAAAGGAATTTCACCATGGCTACTCCATCTCTTACCATCACTTTTCTGAATCCTTCCAGTTCGGTTTCGTTTTTCTGAGCTTTCATCAGATTACCCGGAACCGGAGCTTTTGTAAACTTGTTGTCTGCTTGTAAGGTTTCAAAAATCATCTGGTTACTGTTCGGAGAAACCAGTATATTTTCATTTTTAAATGCTTTCAGGTAATGGTAAAACTCTTCATAAGGCATCATTTTTACAAAAGATTCATCCATCTGCTTTCTTGCCTCCACTTCAAGTTTCTCCAGATCTGTGAACAGGACTGCATCATTTTTTGTAATAACGATATATCCTAAAAATACAGGATTGCTTTGTACATCACTTCCTCTTAAGTTGGAGGTCCATGCTACATCATCCAGACTTGAAATAATATGAACGGTAGTTCCCTGATCTTCCATTTTCTGACGGATCGCCCCCAATTTGTCCGTAACTGATTTTCCAGCTCTTTCTACAGGATGTACAAAAATCGGATTTTTTGAAGGGGTTCCTCTGTCTTTCCAGATTTCCTTTAATAGAGGAAGATCTGTTAAACTTATATTTTTTGACTGCAGTTTTTGCGAAAGCAGTTCCCAATTGGCATTTGAAGTGGCTACGGCATTAACGGCTACTTTTCCGTTTTCAGGTGTTTCAGAAATAATCCAGTCTATATAATTGGGAGTTCCTTCCATTCCGTCTTTGAAAAGATCAATTCCGGAATTTTCCAGTTCAATGGCAGCCTGCGTAAAATACCTTCCATCAGTCCAAAGTCCAGCTTTGTCTTTGGTAATGACCACAAAACCGGCAGAACCCAGGAATCCTGACAACCATGATCTTTCCTGCCATTCTTCAGGCAGATATTCGCTCATATGCGGATCTGCGGAATATACTATAAATGCATCAACATTATTTTTATGCATCTCTTCACGAAGTGCAACAACTTTTTCCTTTGAAGTCATTCTTTTTTCTTTTTTAAACACCGAAAGTTACGAAAAAATTGAGGTTTAAAAATGAAATCTCAGGTCAATTTTCACTAATGATTGGTTATTCTTTCTTCATCAATGGATTTGATCTGTTACGTTTTTGAGAATTAGCTGTTGAGAAAATTGTAGATTTTTCTTGGTTCAAAACCTATTAAAACCTGTGTTTTTTAAAGATAAATATGAATATTTTTAAAATACTACTCCTCTCCATTTACAGCATAAATAGGTATAATTGCAATTATTTCTTTTTTTTAAGAACCATCAAAAACGGATAATCATTTTGAAATAAATAATCCTGTTAAATAAAGAATTACATATTTTATGATTCGTTAAGAATAATCAGCAACATTGAATCTATTATACATTTACATACCACAAAAACAACATAATTGCTAAACATATAAAATTTTGGAAAGATAATTGCTACTATTCATCGTATGAGAGAGCAGAATTATAAAAATCACAGGAAATTTTATCCCCCACATCATTTCATTTACCTTCCGCTATTAATTGCGTTGGAAATTTATGGAATTTATAAAATCCGGAATGATCCTGAACACCAATTAACGTGGACATTGTTTTCAATCGTGATATTTCTGCTTTTCTACCTGGCTTTTATGACAAGACAGCATTACGCACTGGGACTTCAAAACCGAATGGTGATGCTTGAATTCAAACAACGTTATTTTGAGATTTTCGGAAAGCGATCTGATGAAGTGGCAGATCAGCTGAGATTTGACCAGATTGCTGCACTAAGGTTCGCCTATGATGATGAGTTCAAAGAACTTCTGAACAAAGCCATTAAAGAAAATATGTCAGGCGATGAGATCAAACGATCGATCAAAACCTGGAAAGCCGATAACCAAAGAGTTTAACAACACAAAAATATTTATATCATGAGAAAATTGACTTTATTCAGTTTGGCGATATTCACTATGTTGACACTAACAAGTTGTGAAGCAATAGAAACTATTTTTAAGGCAGGAATGTGGTGGGGAATTATCCTGGTCGTTGCGGTGGTAGTAGTCCTCTTTCTGATCTTTTCTCGGGGTAAAAACTCTTAACCATTTTCTATGGAGAAGAATACAGATCTGGAAATCATTTCTCACCTGAAGCCTTCAAAAATTATCAAGATCATGAAGGATCCTGAAGCCTCCGCAAAGGCGGTACATCTTGTATATACCTCCGATGCGGAAACGGCCGGGATTACCCGTAAGAAAACAGGAAAAAAGTATTCTTACTACAAAAACGGCGAAAAGCTTAAGGACAAAGAAGAAATTACCCGGATCAATAAGCTGGTCATCCCTCCAGCATGGGAAAATGTATGGATATGCGCGCTAGATAATGGTCATCTTCAGGCCACAGGTTTTGATGTGAAAAGCCGAAAGCAGTACCGCTATCACCCATTGTGGAGTGCTTTAAGAAATCATACTAAATTTTACAGAATGCTTCAGTTCGGGTATGCACTGCCTGATATCAGACTTCATGTGGAGCAGGATCTTGCCATAAGAAATTTCGAGAAGAGAAAAATATTGGCATTAATTGTCAGTTTGATGCAGCGTACAAATATTCGTATTGGTAACAATGCGTATGAGAAACTGTACGGATCTTTTGGCCTTACCACTTTAAAGGATAAACATGTAAAAATTAACGGGCAAAAGATTTCTTTTTCATTTAAAGGAAAGAAGGGCGTTATGCACAATATCAACCTTAAAAGCAGAAGACTTTCAAGGCTTGTCCAGAAGTGTAAAGATATTCCGGGAAAGGAGCTATTCCAGTATTTTGATGATGAAGGAAACCGCCATTCGGTAGACTCAGGAATGGTGAATGAATATATCAAAGAAATAAGCGGTGAAGATTTTACGGCTAAAGATTTCAGAACCTGGTCCGGAACCGTGAGTGCACTTATTGCTTTTAAGGAAATAGGCTATGCAGAAAACGATTCACAGTATAAAAAGAAAGTGAAAGAAGCTCTTGAGATTGTAGCCGAACATCTTGGAAATACCAGCACGGTCTGCAGGAAATACTATGTACACCCTCTGGTAATCAATCTCTACGAAAATAATACGATCAAAAAATACTTTGATGAATTGGAACAGATCGAGGAGAACGATGGAAAGGCCAGCCTTACACAGGAGGAAAAGCTGGTGCTGAAGATTCTTGAAAACGAGAAAATGTAGGATAGAATGAAGATAGAAGTTATTAGATTCTCTCTATAATTTTTCAGTTTTGATTGATCTGTAACCACATTTCAGTATTCATTTAAAATGGCATATTGAACAATTTTGACAATCAGTACTTCCTACATCCATCCTCCAGTTTCCTATTTAAACCGAAATCCTGTTCTTGAAAAAAGGCGTCCTATAATCTTTAGGCGTAATCCGTACGGCATTACCTGCCACTATGTTCAAAGAAATCGAAGTTGAAAACCCACTAGATGGGACGGCCTCCTGAATTCATTATTTTATTCTGGAGAAAAGCAGTAAACTTCACTGCTTTTTTCATAGGTAAAGTTTTTAAGAACCAATTTATGTTAAATAATAGGATGAAGTATTTGAAGAAATTGTTCCTTTCAAAATGAAAACGTAAATTTGTATACCAACCTATTTATAATTTAAAATAATACAACATAGTATGTCAAAAGCAATTTCGCAAGTACCATTTGCAGTCAATGAACCGGTAAATTCTTATGTACCGGGATCTCCTGAAGTTAAAAGCCTTATCGCCACTTACAAAAAGATGTGGGCTGAGAAGATAGAAATTCCTATGTTCATCAACGGAAAGGAGGTGAAAACTGACGAAAAAGTTCAGCTTCAGTCTCCTCAGGATCATGCTCATGATTTCGGGTTTTACTACAAGGGTACGATGCAGCATGTAGATGACGCCATCAACGCGGCATTAGCAGCTAAAAAAGAATGGAACGAACTGGGCTGGGAACACCGTGCAGCTATTTTCTTAAAGGCGGCCGATCTTTTGGCTGGACCTTACAGAGACGTGATCAACGCAGCAACGATGATCGGACAGTCTAAAAACGTACACCAGGCTGAGATCGATGCAGCGTGTGAATTTATCGATTTCTTAAGATTCAACGTAGAATTCATGACTGAAATGTATTCTGAGCAGCCGGTTTCTGATGCGGGAATCTGGAACCGTGTAGAGTACAGACCATTGGAAGGATTCTGTTTTGCGGTAACTCCATTTAACTTTACAGCGATTTCCGGAAACTTACCAACGTGTATGGCAATGCTAGGAAATGTAGTGGTTTGGAAGCCTTCTGACAAGCAGGTTTATTCTGCAAAAGTAATCATGGATGTATTAATCGAAGCGGGTCTGCCTGCAGGAGTAATCAACATGGTTTTCACAGACGGAAAAGAAACTGCTGAGAAAGTATTGGCACATCCTGATTTTGCAGGTCTTCACTTTACAGGGTCTACGAAAGTATTCCAGGGAATGTGGAAAATGATCGGTGACAATATCCATAACTACAGAACATACCCAAGAATTGTTGGGGAAACAGGAGGTAAAGATTTCGTTATTGCTCACCCTTCTTCTAATGTAGAAGCGGTAGCTACTGCTTTGGTAAGAGGTTCTTTTGAATACCAGGGACAGAAATGTTCTGCGGCTTCAAGAGCTTACGTTCCTAAATCTCTTTGGGCTGATGTGAAAAAAGTAATGGAAGCTCAGATCAAATCTATTAAAGTAGGTTCTCCGGAGGATCCATCTAATTTCGTTAATGCGGTAATCGATAAAAATTCTTTCGAAAAATGTAAAGGGTATATCGACAGAGCGACTGCTTCCGGTGAGGCTGAAATCGCTATCGGTGGAAAATTTGACGATTCTAAAGGATGGTTTGTACATCCAACAGTTATTGAAACTACCAATCCTCATTACGAAAGTATGGTAGAAGAGATCTTCGGACCTATCCTATCTGTTTATGTATATGAAGATCAGGACTGGAAAGAAACGTTAAAATTAGTTGATTCTACGTCTCCATATTCATTGACAGGTTCTGTATTCGCACAAGACCGTTATGCTATCAATGAAGCTTTCAAAGCTTTAGAAAATGCTTCAGGAAACTTCTACATCAATGACAAACCTACTGGTGCCGTTGTTGGACAGCAGCCTTTCGGTGGTGGTAGAGCTTCAGGAACCAATGACAAAGCTGGTTCTAAAATGAACTTACTAAGATGGACGTCTGTAAGAAGCGTAAAAGAAACATTTGTTTCTCCAAAAGACTATAAATACCCATATCTGGGATAAGAAATATACGATATGAATTGTTCGTTATGATCAGTACGAACAATGAATAATCACAGAGGCCACGGAATTTTTATTCCGTGGCCTTTTTTATAAATCGTTCACAACAAGCAGTGAATCATCATGACTATTATTTAAACTGTGGAATAGAACTCCCTAATCCATGAAACCTCCTACCAATCATCTGGCACCTCCCTCTAACACCTTTTAACAAACTTTACCTATCTTTTAATATTTTACACTACTACTTAGGAATAGTTATTGAACATTTATTCATAACACTAAAAAATAAAATAGTATGAAAAAGTTATTGTTAGCAGCTGTAGGTTTAGGATTAGTCGTTGTGAGCTGCGGAACCAAAGAATCTTCAATGTCATCAAGCAGTAATGATTCTACGGCAACAGTTACTACCAAAATGGTAGCACAGGTAGCGACAGATTCATCAAAGATGGCGGTAACAGACAGTGTGGGAGTAGATTCGGTTGCTGCTCCACGTCCGGCTAAATAGAAACAGATTCCGATCTTAAAAATGGAAAATCTGCAGATGAAAGTTCTGCAGATTTTTTTGACGATGCAAAGAAAAAGGTTGAATTTCAAAAATTTGGATTAACAAGATGATTTCATTTTCCTTAGTATTACATTAAAAATAATTTTATCTTATAATATAGGAGAAAATTTCATAAAACTGTCAATATTTCTCTATATTTGATCATATTAAACATTAAAATTAATTATTATGAAAAAATTATGGATCGGAGCTGTTCTTGGAGTTATGATTTTAGGAAGCTGTGCCCAGAACAAAGAGAAAAGAGAAGAATTCAAAAATGAGCATGATAAAGACTCTCTAAGAAATCATATGGGAGATTCTGCTGTGGCCAATTCTGAACCTGCTCCTGCTTCTCATGATACTGTAAAAGTAAAATCAGACAGTCTCAAGACTAAATAAAATAACAAATCCGCAGCCATAGCTGCGGATTTGCACTTAAAAAAACTTGACTGAAAAAAACCGGGCAATCAACCCCGATTGTATTATAAAATCTTTGCTCCTACCGGGCTATTCACCCAGATAGATAAAGGTATTGACTACCAGATAAGCAGACCTGTTATCCATTGTTGCTCCCACTCCTCCTGTAGGAATTGTGGCAATTCCTGACAATGAATGGATGTGGGCACCGGAAATAGCGGTACTCCCCATCATTCCGACTCCTCCCCAAGAGGACGAATCACTGTTCCCCTGATAATGACCTGAACCATTATTTCCTACATTTGTTCCTCCCAAAAGGAAACCTCCCTCATCTGAAGTATGGATATGTGCTCCCGCACTTTCCGCCGTTCCGCTTACCACTCCTATCAGATTAATGTCCGGAAGATTCGAACGGGTAATCGTCATGTTATTATTTCCGCCCTGACTTCCCAGTAGTTCGGCACCATTTCGTGTTTTCAGAATCCTATCTGATGCGTCGGGAAGACGTGTCGTAAATCCTAAGCCAGCCGCAGACGTCTGTGCAGATGATGGAAGAGAGGAAACTGACCTTCCATTAAGCAAATACCATCCGTTATGATCTGAAGGCTGCATAGAGTTTTTAATATCTCCTGCAGACTGGGGATTCAGTTTTCTGGGGTCCCCGGGCAGCATTCTCTGCCACATTTTACCATCATAATAATAAAGTCCGGCGGCGGTAATATTAGCCGTTTTGCTGCTGGATATTCTTACCGGTGCCGAAGCATAAATAATAGTACCTGCATGACTCTCTGTGTACTGGGAATCACCTGCCTTGATTTCTTCCCCTGAAAGCCTCGGGGGCAGCACCCCCTCAGCTGTGGATCCGTCGGTTCTTTTTGCGACGATGTCCAGACTCGCAATTGGCGTTGGTGTATTGATTCCTATCTGGCCAAAGGCAGCATTAGAAAAAACGGAGGCCAACACGACCGTAAAAGTTGTCTTCATGTGTTTAATTTACTAGTTTAAAGTTTTCATGGTTTGTGTAAAATAATTGGCAGACATTTTACACCGTCTAGTAATTTTTAGTTTTAGTTTTGATCGCTGCTCTGCTTTACAAAGAATAAAAGATTAAAAAAGTGAGTGACAAACTGCAGTAGACTCATTCCCGTAAAGCTGCGCAAAGATATCGATGTGAATGTCTTACGTAAAACAATAGGTTATCAGTTTTCATGAAAATGAAAAGACAGAATTCATAAAAACAGCCTTCTTCTTAATTGTTTTCAGGAAAATGAACATTTTTATCTGATTGATTTTCAGCATCCAGGTACTTAATATATGCTGAGGGAGAAAAATCTGTTACGGCTTTAAAAACCGAAGCAAATTTACTGTGAGAAGAAAAACCACATTCGTCTGCAAGGATGCTGATCTTATATTGCCTGTACTTTTCGTCATTGATCAGTTTATCAATGATATAATTGATCCTTAAACGATTGACATAGGTTTTAACGTCAGCATTTTTATGCTGGTTAATGACGTAGGACAAATATTTTGTATTGGTATTAAGCTCTGCAGCAAGAAAAGATAACGACATATTCTTGTTGTTATAAAGGTCCCCTTTTTCAAATTCCTCAAGAAGTTCGAGGAGTTTAGACTCGGTTTCGGACGTCATGAGAGATTCATTCCTCTTTTTGTCGGATACTCCTGCTCTGTCATCTACTTCCTCTACAGAAATGTTTGAAAAATCGGTATTTTCTGTTTTTAAAGGTAAAGATTCACTTCGGGAACTGATCATTTGCAGCTGCGTTCTTATAATATTCCTGAATTTAGAGCGCTGTTTTTTCTGTTTTACTTTAAAAAAAGCAACAATCCCGATGAGTAAAATAAGCAATAAGATAATAGCCGTGTTTTTTACAAGACTGATTTGTGTACTTTTTTGATTGAGTTTTCCTACATTTTCCGGAGCTATCACTGCAAATTCACGATTCCTGGCGGTAAGGCTGTCGTATGCTTTTACATATTTTACGGCATAAAGGGAAGCTTTATAATTATCTCCCGTTCCTTCATAATAATCATTGATATTGGAATATACTGCTTTTTTGAGCTTAAGACTTCGAGAGCTGTCCGCTATATTCTCTGCTTTTTTAAGATAGATTTCAGCATCTTCCCAGTTTTTCTGTTTCAGACGGATACCGCCCAGGCCATTATAAACCAGGCCAAGGACACAACACTTTTCTTTAAGCATGGATTCTGCTTTCCGGTAATAGTTTTCTGAAACAGCATAATCTTTAAGTCTAAAATAGATATCACCAAGGATCTGGTAAGAAGCAGCTACAGCTCTGTCATGCTCCTTTATGGTATCTTTTCCGAAAGAGTTCAGTGAGGATTCTATGTATTTTACGGCATCTGTATAACTTCCCTGCTCCATTTCGTAATAAGCCATTTCCTGATTCAGCAGTCCGAGTATTTCACCTCGTGTTTGAGAGTCAGTGATGAGTTTTGAGCTTTCTATACCCTGTAATGTATATTTTTTTGATCTTTCATGAAGGCCTACCAGACGGTATTCTTTAGCCAGAAACTCATTGACCCTCGAAAGCCATTCCGCATCGTCAATCTGATTTAATAAGGAATGCGCATTTTCTGCATAACAAATAGATTTTTTGAATTCACCGGCAGAATGATAGAGATCGGCAGAAAGTAAAAGACTTTTGACTTTATCCAAAGGAGCTTCCGCAGACCTATACAGAGAATCTGCTATTTTCAGCGCCTTCGGAATATCTTTCGGAACAGTCTGAACGGACGTCCTTTCACAGATCTGATCGAAGCCATATTTTTTCTGAGCCAAAATGGGGACAGCAGTAATGAACAAAAACAAAAGTTTCAGCATACTTTTAGACATAAAAAAATAAATTATTATTTTGATTTTATAATAATTCATCATTTTCATGGGGTGTCTTTTTGTTTTTTCCAAAGTTACTACTATTTTATATTTTATTAAAATATTCTACTATTATTTAATTTTTTTAACTAAAAAACTAATTATTATTTATTTTAATAATATAAAATTCATAGTTTTCACATTAAATAGATTTATTATCTGTCAAAAATAAAATATCCGTAACTATTTTCTATTTGCTGCGACTGATATGCTTACATAATTATTACATTTGTAATCAATAAAAAGTTTTATGAAAAAATTAACCCTATTTTCTTCTTTATTTATAGGAGCTCTTGCATTGGCACAGGGAATTAAATTTGAAGACAGTAATTTTGCAACGATACTTGCGAAAGCGAAAAAAGAGAATAAACTTATATTTGTAGATGCCTATGCATCATGGTGCGGACCTTGTAAACTGATGGTGAAAAATATATTTCCATTGCAGACTGTCGGAGATTTTTACAATTCCCATTTCGTGAATGCCAAAATAGATATGGAAAAGGGAGAAGGTGTAGGACTGGCCAAGAAATATAATGTAAAAGCATTTCCTACGTATCTTTTCATCAATGGTGACGGAGAAGAAGTGCACAGAACATTAGGCTACGTAGAGGAAAAAGATTTCATTCAGTTTGCTAAAGATGCCGAAGATCCCAATAAAAGACTGACTGCCTTAAAGCAAAAATTTGAAAACGGAGAAAAAGACCCTGAATTCTTAAAAAATCTTGCAGGCCTTACCATTTATAATGATTCTGAGTTGGCAGGAAAGGTGTTAGACCGATATTTCCAGCAGAAAACAAGTCTTGATCAGGAAGATGTACAAATGCTTCTTTCAGGAACTCAGAGTACGGAAAGCCCTCTGTACAAAATCTTTCAGTCAAAAAAAGCAGAGATCATCAAAATTTTCCCGGAAGATAAGTATGCAAAATTCGATAAGAATATCAAACTGAATACTGTTCTTAAAAAGGCTTACAATGCAGACACAAAAACCTGGAATGACAATTATTTCCTTACAGAAAGCCAAAAATTCCTGACTAAAGATGAGTCTGAAAAAATCTTAAAAAGAGCAAAAGCCAACAGAGCTTTAAAGAATAAAGATATTCCTACCTATGAGAAGCTAACCCTGGAATTGTATAAAGATTATTCTGCCATGAGTTCTGAAGAATTAAACTCTTTAGCATGGGATTTTTTTGAAAATGTAAGCAGCAAAACATCTCTGGAAAAAGCGGTAGCATGGGCTCAGGAATCTGTAAAGAAAAATGAGAACTATGCCAATACCGATACGCTAGCTAATCTTTACAACAAGATTGGAGATAAAAAGAATGCAAAGATGTGGGCTGAAAAATCTGTTCAGCTTGCTAAAAGTACAGGTGAGGATTCTACAGATACAGAGAAATTATTGAAGAGTCTTTAATTTAACGCTTCAATCACAAAAAAACCGCAGAATGATTCTGCGGTTTTTTTGTGAAATCTATTTGAGGATTATCGTAATCGTTTTAAAGACATCTGAGTAACCGGACCTGATCCTGTAGATCCACTGCTAAGATACTTAATCGTAGTAGCCGCTCCACTAGGCGCAATTCTAAACGAGTAAGTACTGGAAGCTACCATAGGAATGGAAGTAAGTAATGTATAAGTCTGCAGACTACCTGTTGGAGCAGTAAAATAATCGTTGACACGTGCCACCCAATTATTCGTAGTATCATTCCAGATTCCAACAACCGGAACGGTTCCGCTATCAGTAGATAACTGAGCATTGATAGTCACCTGATACACTCCATCTGCAGGTATTGTAAATGAATTAGCGGAAGCATTCCCGAAATAGCGACTTTCATTGTCTATGATTTCATTGGTCAGGTTACCGATAAGAAATGTTGCATTCGAGGCAGCAGGTACGGTATAATCAGCAGTCAGCTGTACAACGATTTCCTGAGCCACGATAAATTGTCCGTTCACGACAATTACTGTTCCTGTAGCATTAGGAACACCGGCAAGATTTTCCCAGGTAGGTGCTGCACCCGGTCCGTTAGATTTTAAAACCTGTCCTGCCGTTCCGGCAGAACCTGCAGTTCTGGCGTCTCCTCCTACGTTGAGCTCATTTGTAATTTGTAACGAACCGTTAACATGCAATCTTTTTTGAGGCGTCGCGGTATTAATTCCTACCTGTGAATAGGCCAATACGGGAAGTAGTACTACCCCTAAAATTAAATTCTTTTTCATCATTGTGTTTTTAATTAATTTGATCCCTGTAGATCTTTATTTTGTAACCGCTTTCGAAAATAATAATCAAAGCATTTGTCTTTTGTTAAAACTCTCTTATCTGTTACTTTAAACGTTTAACAGACATCTGAGTAATGGGTCCGGACCCTGTAGATCCGGTACTGATATACTTTACGACGGTAGTATTAACGGTATTGGCAATCCTAAATGAATACGTGTTGGAAGCGGCCATCGGAATGGAGGTAAGCAATGTATAGGTCTGCAAACTTCCTGTGGGAGCAGTAAAGTAATCATTAACTCTTGCTACCCATTTACTTGTGGTATCATTCCAGATCCCTATGACGGGACTCGTTCCATTATCGGTAGATATTTGTGCGTTGATATGTACCTGATAGACTCCATCTGCTGATACCGTAAATGAATTGGCAGTCCCAGTTCCGGAATAGCGATTTTCGTTATCGATAATCTCGTTAGTCAGGTTTCCGATAGGATCAGTTGTATTGATTGGGCTGATTTTCGAATAATCAGCAGTGAGCTGTACCACTATTTCCTGTGCAACTATAAATTGCCCGTTCACGACAATCACTGTTCCGGTAGCATTGGGAACGCCAGCAAGGTTTCCCCAGGTAGGTGCTACACCGGGACCATTGGATTTTAAAACCTGTCCTGCTATTCCTGCACTCCCGGCAGTTTTAGCGTCTCCCCCTATATTTAATTCATTGGTGATCTGTAGTGAACCATTAACATGAAGATTCTTTTGTGGTGTTGGGGTACTAATTCCTACTTGGGAATAGGCGAATACAGGAAGTACTAATACTCCTAAAATTAAATTTTTTTTCATCATTGTGTTTTTATTTGATCAATCACCTATACGGATCAAGACTGTGCAAATATTTTCAAAAAGAAGACCAAACTGTATCGATTTTTTTCTATAAAAAATACAACAAACTCATTTGCAATAGTTTAATAATAAAATAAATACATTATCAATCTTTCATTGTAAATTTCAACCTCTGTATCTTCATAGAATGGCTGCAGGCTATAAAATTCAGGTCAGATTCTTATCAGAAAACAGGCTATATATGCCATTATCATGTATGCAGTACAAAAGTATTAAAAATAACCTATCCCTAACTATACATAAAAGAACTTAAAATATCAGTAATCACAGGAGAAATATTTGCATTTTAGTAATAAAAGCCATTAAAGTAAAAAAATGAAATCCGCACACTGTAGGCTGCGGATTTCATTTACTTAAATATAAAAAATGAATTATTTACTATTTTTTAGTTATTATACACCAACACCTGCATTTTGGTAAGCATGGCTTCTGTATCACCGTTATATCCAGCATATGTGTTAGGATCAACATTAACAGTAGCACTTCCAGACCAAGCAGAATACTGTATTTTAAAGGTATAGGTACCGGCGGGAAGTGTAACAGATTTTAAAAATGTTACGGGAATTGGGATATCTTGCAATCCACCTCCTCCAGCAGGACCGTACTTAGCGGCATAGGCAGAAGAAATTTTAACATTGTTCTGAAGAAGATTAAATGTTCCCTGCGAAGTGATACCATTAGGAAACTGGGTAGCATATCCTAATACAGTAAATAAGAAAGTCTGGGTTTTTCCGGCAGGAACCGTCAACGTAATGGTTACTCCCGGAACATCCGCAGTAGTACCTGAAGCAACCGTTAAAGCTGTTGTTCCCTGTACATAATTGGCTGAAGCAATAGTTCCGCTTACCGTATTCAAAGATTGCCATGAGGGTGCTGCACCTGCCCCGGAAGAGGTAAGGACCTGCCCTGTAGTGCCTGCAGAACCAGCGGCTGTAGCACTTCCGCCTACGTTAATCTCATTCACAACCTGCAAAGATCCGTTGACATGCAAGCTTTTCTGCGGGGTTATCGTTCTTATTCCTACAGCTCCACTATTAATGTTAGTTAAATACATAAGCTCATTAAGAGGTTTTCCTACACTAAATGAAAGATATCGATTTCCTAGTCCACTGATTGTTCCTGTAGAAACATCTCCAAAATTAATACGGGCGACAGATCCCGGGTCTGCAGTGGAAGCAGTTCTCATATTAATTCCAAAATTATCGATTCGGTTGCCATAAGAAAAACCGTCCTGACCTATGTTAATATCAAATGCATCATTTGTAGCAGCAACTGTTGCAGCAGCATTCAGAAACTGGCTTCCTTCTACATGTAGTTTTTTTGTAGGCGCATTGGATCCAATTCCTATTCTGCCATTGGCACCATCTACAGATAGAGTACTATTGGCTACAGAAAAACCATTAACAATACCTGATGCAAAAGCTAATGTATTAGCTCCCTGAGTTACCGTTCTGTTACCTGTAAGAGTCCCATTTGTATTATAAATATTGAGTGGTGGACTTATTTTCACCCAGTTGGAACCATTATAATAGTAATACCCTACTGCATCAATATTTACAGCAGTTCCCGCTTGTGTACCGGTAGCAATGCTGTTTACATACACCAAAGTAGATGTCGGAACCCCTGTCATACTTTGAGCTCTTTGTCTGTCAACTCTTGGAATCAGCATACCATCAACATTGGTGGTAGTACCTGTAGGATCTTTAGCGATTACATCTAAGGTTGCAGAAGGCATAACGGTATTGATACCAACTTGTGCATAACCCAGTAAGGGAAAGAAAAAAATCACTGGTAATAAATTAATTTTCATTTTGTTAAAATTTAAAGTTAATATTTTTAAAATCAAAAAATTACAATACTTTATAGTATAAATTTAATGAAAAAAAAGCAAAACATTTAAATTATTTTCTTTTTACCAAATTAATTTAAAGACTATCCACAGGAAATCGATATTTATCTACTATTAATGGTATTTTCAGATAGGTTCTATTTCATAAAAAAAGAGACTGTCTAAAAAATAGTCAGTCTCTTTCGTTTATTTTAAGTCAGAATTCTAATATTGAAACAATACACTTCCCCATGTAAATCCGCTTCCAAAAGCTGAAAGAAGCACCAAATCTCCTCTCTTTATTTTCCCTTCTTCAATTGCTTCGCTTAAAGCGATAGGAATAGAGGCAGCGGTTGTATTTCCGTATTTCTGAATATTATTATGAATCTTCTCATCAGGAAGTCCGAATTTCTGCTGTACAAACTGGGCAATTCTAAGATTGGCCTGGTGAGGAATGAACATATCCAGATCTTCGATGGTTTTTCCGGCTTTATCCAAGGCTTCCTGCATTGTTTCCGGGAATCTTGTTACCGCGTGTTTGAATACAAAGTTTCCATTCATGATTGGATAAACCTCTTTATTGGTCACATTTTCAGGTTCTTTTCTCATCCTGTCACTCCATCCGAATTTAGAACCCGGGAACTGCGTACACAATTCATCTGCATATTTACCTTCAGAATGCATATTTACGGCTAAAATATCTCCCGAATGTTCATCCTCGGTTGCTGACAGTATGATGGCTCCTGCGCCATCTCCAAAAATCACAGAAACCCCTCTTCCTTCATCAGAAAAATCAAGTCCGAAGGAATGGATCTCCGCTCCTACCACAAGAATATTTTTATAGGTTCCTGATTTGATAAAAGCATTGGCAACGCTCATGGCATAAACAAATCCTGAACACTGATTTCTTACATCCAAAGCACCAATAGTGTCACACCCCAGCATATCCTGAAGTAAAACACCACAACCCGGAAAATAATAGTCCGGAGAAAGGGTGGCAAAAACAATATAATCTATATCTTTTGCGGTGAGTCCCGCTTTTTCGAGCGCTTTTTCAGAAGCTTTGAATGCCAGGTAAGCCGTCGTTTCCTGAGAGTCATTTCTGTTTTGTCTGTGTCTTCTTTCTTTGATGCCCGTTCTTTCCGTAATCCATTCGTCATTGGTGGTCATCAGCTTCGCTAAATCATCATTCGTAACAACATGATCTGGAACATAAAATCCTATTCCTTTTATTGTACTTTTAATCATATAGTTTTTTTAATTTTGGCAAAGATAAAATTATTTAATCCATAGTTTTTCAAAATAGTAGTATTTTTATTATATGCCAATCGATACGATATACAGAGACTCCCAATGTGAATGGGTAGATGTAGAGGCTCCCACTGCGGAGGACCTGAAATTTCTTCACGAAAGATATGAAATCAACAACCTTCTTCTGGATGATACCATGGATCCAAACCACCTTCCGAAATATGAAGAGGATGGCAACGTAAAGTTTTTCCTGCTCCGGGAAAGTACTGAACTGGAACGAAAAAACCTCAACACCATAAGTGATATCAGCACGAAGATTGGAATCTTTCTTGTCGATCATACGATCATTACCATCCACCGGATGAAAACGAAAAGTATTTTGGAGACGAAGAAACAGATTTCTGCCATGCAAACGGAAGTTCCTTCTCCTAAAATTGCTTTAATGATTGCGCTCCTGATCATGAAAAGTTTTGATGATGAATCATTAAGTCTTCTGGAAACAATGGATAATATCGAAAACGAAATCTTCCTTAAAAACACCAATCATACGAACCAGATCAGAAGATTGTACAAACTGAAAAGAAAATCGGGACTGAATTCAAGGGTACTGACTATTTCCACAGATGCGGTAGATAAGTTTAAACTGTTGAATCTTCAGGATTCAGAGATCGTGGATTTAAAAGATAAACATAAAGATGTTGTTGCGGATTTTGATCATTTAAATATTCAGATTACCAACCTTATTTCAATGTTCCTGGCGCTTTCAGACCAAAAAGCCAACCAGGTTATGAAAGTTTTGGCTATTTACTCGGTGTATTTCTTACCGATTACCTTTATTGCCGGGCTTTATGGAATGAATTTCGACAATATGCCGGAGCTTCATCACAAATACGGATATTTTATAACGGTCGGTGTTATGGCTGTAGTCGTGATCTGCACCTTTATTTATGCAAGACGTAAGCAGTGGTAATGGCCTAAGAAAAAAAGGACGAAATACCTAAGTTGTTATAAAAGATTTGTTGCTAACTTTAAATCAAATTTGAGATTCATTCTCAAGATTCGTAATGAGTTTAGCAACAGAGTAATAATTAAAAAACTTGGCGCTTTTGCTTTTGACCAACAGCACCAACACCAAACTGCCCATGAAAACTGACATTCTAAACAAAATTCTTGAGGAAAATGTACTTTCCCACGAGTCCAAAGAGAAACTCAGTGCTTTGCATGAAAATATTTCGTCCAGGGAGTTTTCTGATTTACTGGATGCGCAGGGAAATCAATATGTAGAGTTTGTTCAGGAAGGAGGCGGTGTCTGGGGAAGTGCTCTTGTAGGGTATCTTTACGGTTTGGAAGTCTTCGGAGTTCGTTTTCTTAAAGTGGCAGGAACCAGTGCCGGCGCCATTAATACGATGCTTATTGCAGCCTGCAAAACCAAAGAGGAGGCAAAAAGTGAAGTAATCAAAGATATCCTGTTCAGCTGGAATTTTGCCGATTTCATGGATGGAAAAACCTATGTGAAAACTACGATTCATGCAATTCTGAACAATAAGAATTTTTTTAAAATCAATGCGATTATTTTGGCGGTCATCATGGTCATTCTGGTCATTATCCCTTTCGTAGCCAGACCGGAAACCACACTTAATGCTAAACTGCTTTTTCTGATTCCTTTAATTCCGGTCATTATTTCTTTTTTCTGCATTAAAAAGTTTTACAATGATTTCAAAAAGCAAAACAGCGGATTCAATCCGGGAAATGCTTTTTTAGAGACCATGCAAAGTGTTTTGGACGGTTTCGGGATCAAAACGGTGGCTCAGCTTAATGAAAAATTTATCCAGAAGGAACATGATCTTCATCTCAATTACCGCTACGGGAATACGGGAGAATATTATACCATTGCCCTAAAAAGTATTGAAGCGATTAAAGCTAAAAATCTGGAACATATCGACCAGACCCGCTACAGAATTTTCTATGAAAGTGCGGTGAACAATGATTATTACAAAAACAATCCGTTTTACCAGCTTCGTTCAGAATACATCGTTATTACGACCGATATTAATGCTAAAATCAAAGTAGAGCTTCCTACAATGGCTAATTTATACTGGTCTGAAGAAGAACTGAAACACGCCAGTCCAGCCGAATTTGTAAGAGCGTCGATGTCTGTCCCCTTCTTTTTTGAACCTTTCCGGAAAATGATCAATAAGGATGACAGCTCGGTAAAATATGCATGGAAATTCTGGATGAACACAAAACCGGAAGACATCTATCCTTCCGGACTTTTCATTGATGGCGGAAGTATTTCCAATTTTCCGATCGATATTTTTCATGCCAGCGACGTATTTTATCCAAGAATGCCTCTTTTTGGAGTACAACTCACCAGCGACTCTGATATCCTGTCTGAAAAAGGAAAAACAAGTGAAGAAATTCTTAAAACTCCTTTTTCTTATGCGGGAAATATCATCAGTACCTTAAAAGGTTTTAATGACAAATCATTTTTAACGAAACATAGCTTTTATCGCCTTTACAGTATTCAGAGCGTTAATTGCGGAACGAGCAGCTGGTTGAATTTCTTTATGAAAAGAGAAGAAAAAGAGGATCTTTTCAACAGGGGATTCCAGGCCGCCCTGGATTTCCTGAACCAATTCGACTGGGAAAAATATAAATATGAACGGATGATGCTTTCAATGAAGGAGAAAAAGATCCTGAAAGAAGCGGACACGCCGACGGTGGGATAAGGAATTTTGAGTATTTTAGGGTTTAAATATTTTAATGAAGAAAAGATATTTTTTTGCCATCGGAATTCTAATGCTCCTTATATTCATTTCCATTCCGGTCATTCATGTTCTTAAAACAAAATGGAGTGAACCTGATCATAAAACAGAAATTCCAAAAGGGTATACGGATGATGCCAGTCAATTGAATTTAACAAAAATAGATACTTTAATAAAAGTCCCGTCATCGAAAACGGAGATTGAAAATCAGCTGCGCCAGATCCTGAGATATGCCAAAGAAAAAAAGTTAAAGATCTCCATTGCCGGAGCACAACACAGCATGGGTGGACACACCATTTATCCGAATGGAATTCTCCTCAATATGCTTCCTTACAAACACATGGAGCTGGATGCTGAAAATAATATCCTGACCATTGGTTCGGGAGCTCTTTGGGAAGATGCTATAGAATATCTTGACAAAAAAGGAAAATCAATTGCAGTGATGCAGGCATTCAGTTCGTTCTCCGTAGGCGACTCCATAAGTGTGAACGGTCACGGATGGCAGAAAAACCTTCCTCCGGTGGCATCAACTGTTGTTTCATTTACTTTAATGAATCACAACGGTGAAATTATGAATTGCAGCAGGGAAGAAAATCCTGAACTTTTTAAACTGGTAATTGGAGGTTACGGCCTGTTTGGGATTATCTTGGATGTCAAGTTAAAAGTGGTTGACAATACTGCTTTGAAATACCGATATATCCGTTTAAACTCGGATAACTATACTGATTATTATAAGAAATTTATTTCTGATCATCCTGAAGTCAATCTGGTTTTCGGGAGACTAAGGATCTCGGACAAACATTTTCTGGAAGAGGCCACCATCAATTATTTTGAAAAAGCAAATGAAAAACCGCTTGCGCTGTCTGTCCAAAATGCCAAAAATGCAGAAACAAAACGTCTCGTTTTCCGAAGTACCGTCAACAGTGAATACGGAAAAAGGCTTCGTTGGGATCTGGAAACAGGAATGAACAAAGTGACTAAAAATGCTGTTTATTCCAGAAATGAACTGCTCAATGACCACGTTTCTCTGATTGAAAATAAAGACCCAAATTCTACGGACCTGCTACAGGAATATTTTATCCCTGAAAGAAATTTCAATCAATTTATTAAGGATATAAAGCCCGTTCTGAAAAGCTCAGGACTGGATCTTCTCAATATAACCATCCGGGCCGTTAATAAAGATGAGGATAGTTACATGAACTATGCGAGGGAAAATGTATTTGGATTTGTTTTATTATTTAACCAAAAGAAAACAGTGAAACAGGAAAACGCAATGAAAATCCTGACCAACCAACTCGTTGATATTACTCTTAAAAATGAAGGAACATTTTATCTGCCCTACCGTCTGCATATCGATAGGGTAAAGATGAGAAAAGTATATCCTCAAACTGATTCTTTTTTCGTTCTGAAAAGAACGTATGACCCATTGGAAATTTTTGACAACAAATTTTATCAGCATTATAAATAAATATGCGTTACTATGAAATACATCTGTAAATGTTGTGGAGAAGAAAAAGAAGACTGGCCAGCCATAGTCTATAATGCTCCGATTTTTTACTCCGATTTAACTGAAGAAGAACTTGAAAATGCCGAATTAACATCAGATCTGTGCATTATTGAAGATCACGAACATACGCACCGGTTTATCCGTGTTGTCATGGTTCAGGAAGTGGCAGACAGCTGTCAGGATCTGGAATATGGAGTCTGGGTTTCATTAAGCGAAAAAAGTTTCAATGAATATGTAGAAAATTACGACAATCAAGAATTTGAAGCTGGATATTTCGGTTGGTTATCTAATTATCTTCCGGATTATAGTTTTGAGGAAAGTATTCCTATTAATGTGATTGTCAACAATAAGACGGGAAGACCTTTTATTTATCCGCCTGAAGATTTTAAGCATCCTTTTGTTCACGATTTTTATAATGGAATTTCTATAGAGGAAGCTGAAAGGAGAATTGATATTGTTTTGAACAAAAGTAATGAATAAACTTATTCAATTTAAAAAGTATACTTTTAAAAATTTGCATATTGTATTACTAGTTCTTACTGTATTATTGATTCCAATCGGTTTAATAAACGAAAGAATATGGATTAGAAAAATGCTAGAGAGGCCTAAGTATACTGTTGCTACAGCCACTACCGACTGGCATCAAAAAAACAATAATGGGGTTGGAACAGATTACCAATATGAAATCAATCACGAGGTGTATAGCAGCACAACAAACTTTTCATATAAAAAGGGAGATCGGTTTTTGATAATTTTTGACTCCATAAAACCAAAAAATTCAAAAGTACTTGATATCTATCCTGTTGGAGCTGATTACATAGGCCTGAAAATTTCTAAAAATGGTTGGAAATATCATGAAGTACCTTTTTATATAGACAGTAATAAAATTAAGAAATATTTGGAAGATTAAAAATATCAAAATGAACAGAGCTATCAAAAACCTTCTATTATTTGCCAGTATTCTTCTTGTTCTTACAAGCTGTCATTCCGAAACATTTGATTCTGCTCAATGGGTTCCTATAGAATCAGGACTCTATGACGGACACCGCAAGAAAATGCTGAATGATCTGATGGAGAATGTCCTTATATTTGAACACGGAAAGCATAAAGGAACCAGTAAAAAAGAGGTGATCAACCTCATCGGAAAACCTAACGAAATTGATACAGTGAACGGATCTGAAATTTACTATATTGAAGAAAAAATAGGCATGATTGATCCTAATGGTTATATTAATCTGCATTTAACTTATAAAGCCAATTCGACATTAATCAGTTGGAAAATTGAAAATGTAGATTATAAAGAGTAACAAAGGTAAACATGAGTCGATTTATAAAAGAAAGAAAATCTGAAAAGTAAGAACGGTCATATCTCTAGACATGACCGTTACCTGTTTATATTGAATCCAAAAACTCCAGATACATCGGCACACTTCTTTCAATCCATTCTTTGGAAGGATCGTTTTCTATCCCGTAGTAAACAAAAGGTTCTTTATAGTCTGCTTTGATGTAGTCAAAAGTCAGTTCATAAGGACGGAAAAGCTCGTTCATTGTATATTTGTATTTTCCGGATGCGCTGTAGCCCTGTTCATCTATTCCAGCCGTAACTGCCAATGTCATCTTCTTCCCTCCCGCTCTGTAACCGCTTTTGCTTCCATAAGCCCAGCCGTAAAGCAGTACCTCATCAAACCATTTCTTCAAAAGCGGCGGATTGCTGAACCAGTAGAACGGAAACTGAAAGACTATCCTGTCATAAGACTCTATCAACTCCTGCTCTTTTGCAACGTCTATCTTTTCATCCGGATAGGCTTCGTATAAAGAATGAACCGTGTATTTTTCAGGAGATTTTTTTAACTCTTCGATCCATCTTTTATTGATCACCGATTTTTCGATATCCGGGTGAATAACTATAATTAATGTTTTCATATTTCGTTTACATTTCTTCAGCAAAAATAATATACGTAACTTACATTTCAGACATTAGTATCCAATTGTATGGTACTATAAAAAATGTAAGTAATGACTAAAATAAAGGAAACATCTACCAATTTTGCCAATAAAAAAGCGCTTTCCGACGAATGTCCGGAGATCTATGCATCCAATACGATTGGCGGACAATGGGCACTCGCCATTTGCTGTTACCTCATCAATGGAAAACTGAGATTTGGAGAGCTCAGAAAAAAGCTGAACAACATCACAGAACGAATGCTTACGCTGCAACTCCGCAGACTGGAAGAAGACCGCATCATCACCAGAACCGTCTATGCTGAAGTTCCGCCCCGCGTGGAATATGAACTGACAGAGATTGGGTACAAGCTGAAGCCTATCATCCTGGAATTTGAAAAATGGGGAATAGAGCATAAGGCAATTATGACTCAAAAACAGGAGATTTCCGAACTAAAAAAGTCATAGAAATTTCACCACAGTAATTCTTTCAAATCCCCAGTACTATATAGAATATCGTGAACTCAACCTCAATTCCCCTCCCACGGAGGGGTGGCAGATCAAAGATCTGACGGGGTGGTCAACAAGAAACAAACGCATTAATTGTCACCAAACAAATAAACATAAAACATCATATTCATGGTTACACTAGATTTTCTTAAAACCATTTTATTTTCCCATGCTTCGAGGAATAATCCCCGTGCCAATTATTTCTATGAATTTGATATCGTGGTCTTTGATCATTCAACAGATGCGTCAGATTTCATGAGAACCTATTTTGCGTTAAAAGACAATAAAGAACTGGCTGTAAGATCAATAACTGAATTTGAATTCAGGGAAATCATCTACACATGGTTCTTTGGCCGCGAACGATCAAAGAACAGCAATCGGGATCCTTCAGAAAATTTAGAAGAAGTGAACAGTTTTTATTGTTCTTTGAAAGCGTTTACCAAAGAAAACAGGATTTTTCATTTTCAAAATGCTAATAAGGGCCGTTACGAATATCAGTTGGGTATAGCTTTTGATTATCTCTACATTGAAGGCGAGGAAAATAATTTTCTCATTTATTTTAATGCCCAGGGCTAATATTTTGTAAATTTAATCTCTCTTAACCATCAAAAACTATTCTATGAAAAACTTAGCATTTTTATTCATTTTATCCGTGTTTCTTTTCTTCGGAGTTCATGCAAACGCACAAAAAATTTCGGACGGCCAAACCATTGAAGTCAATGGAATGAGTGTTACTTTTAATATTTTAAACAAAGAAAGTATTGAAGCAGGCGGAAAGCCCTATGACCGTTATAAGGTTTCAGCGTCTGTAAAAAATACCTCAGACAAAGCGTACAACATCAGACTGTCTTCTTACCCCCAGATCGTGAGTAATATCGGACTTGTAGAACTGAACTGCATCAATGCAACCGGTGCCAAGCTGACTTCCAAAAAGATCGAACTAAAAATGAAAGCACAGATGATCAACGTGACCTACTCTGCTTACGATAAATCCGGGAAATTCACTAATGGAATTATTCCTGTAACGGGAAGTTATTATTTTGATCCGGGAGATACGATCAGCGACAATGCTATTTTTATCGTTCCGCAAGGACAGGCTCCTGATGTTACCGTGAGAAGTTTAAAATAATTGAAACTATAAAATTGAAATGCAAACCTCCAGATTGGAGGTTTTATCTTTTTTCCCACATGGGTTTATGTTTCAAAACTTCTTTATATACCGGACAGCTTTCGTCATGGCATCCCTTTAAAAATCCAATGCTCATCAGAAATTCGTTGACAATTTCTCCACCTGTAAATTTGAATGTTTTTTTGAATATCTTCATCCATTCCTGTAATGTTTTCGGATGATGATGTTCCAGCCATTTTTCGAATGAACCATACTCTTTTTGGAGTTCGATGATGGTTTTAGCGTTTTCTATCGCGGCATTTACTTTTAATTTATTTCTGATTATTCCGGGATCACCCAAAAGACGTTCACGGTCTTCTTCCGTGTAAGCTGCTACTTTTTGAATATTAAAATGATCATACGCTTGTCTGAAACTTTCTTCTTTCTTTAAAATCGTTTCCCAGCTCAGACCTGCCTGATTAATCTCCATAATCAATCTTCCGAACAATTCATGATCATCATGAATCGGAAATCCGTAATGATGATCGTGGTAATTTTTGTGAAGTTCTTTTCTGCTTTCCGGCTGCATTCCTGCTATGGCTGAACAATAACTCATTGTAATATATTTTCTGTTTTCGTTAAAAATTTTCCTAAAGCATCTTTGATATCAATTCCGGTCCGGTCTGCCAAGATCATCAGCCACCAGATATTTTCGCCCATTTTATGTTCAAGTTCTTCTCTGGAGTTTGATTTTGTCCATGTTTTTTCATGTGACATTATATTTCGTCCCAGTAAACCTGCATCCGTAAGATAAGCTAAGGCATCCTGTTCTAAAGTCCACTCTTTACCGTTCTGTTGAATTTCCAGCTGATGATACTTTTCTCTGATCTCCAGAGAGCGTCTGATCATTTCATCCAGATGATTTTGATCCATAATTTTTGTTGTTTTAATTGCCGAACTGAAATACTTGAAACGATAAAGATAATGCAGGATTGTGACAACTGTTAGTCAGTAGCATTTATTTTTTTATTTTTATGATCTGTAGTTTTCCGGAATAGCATAATTTAGAGATCTTAAAATAATCTATGAAACCTTTTCTAGCCTTCTTTTTTGCTCTGATATTCATTTCCTTTAATGCCCAGAAGATCTATTCAAAAGCATATGGAAATCCAAAAGATGCTCCTGTGATTTTCATTCATGGCGGACCCAGCGGAAATGCTACATTATTTGAAGGAACTACAGCCCAAAAACTTGCGGATAAAGGGTTTTACGTTATTGTATACGACAGACGCGGAGAAGGAAGATCCAAAGATGAAAATGCTTCCATGACTTTTAAAGAAAGTTTTAATGACCTCAACCAAATCTATGCAGAATATGGTATTAAGAAGGCCAATATTTTAGCCCACAGTTTTGGAGGAATTATCGGAACTTTATTTACCAGACAATTTTCTGAAAAAGTAAGTTCACTAACTCTTGCAGGCGCTTTATTTTCCCAGCAGGAAACGTATGACCATATTTTAAAGCAGGCTAAAGAGAAATTCAGAAATGATCCTTCAAAACTTAATGAAATCCATGAGATCGAAAAATTAAGCAAGAACTCTGCTGCTTACCGAAAAAGATGCTATGAAACAGCCAGCGAAATGAGTTTCTTTTCGATGCCCTCTCCGACTCCTGAAAGCAGGCAATTGAGAAAAGAATATGAAGCAGGTGAATTTTATTCCACAAACTTCAGAAATGCCGAATCACCACTGAAATTTTATAGAAACGAAACTCAAAACAATCTTAACAATATCTCTGTTCTGAAAGAAATAAAAAAAAGAGGAATTCCTATTTTTGCCGTCTATGGAAAAGATGATGGAATATTCTCCACAAAACAGCTTAATGACATGAAGAAGATAGCCGGAAAAAATCATTTTAAACTTATCGACAATTGTTCGCATTATCTTTTCGTGGACCAGCAGAATGAATTTTTACAATTCTTGGTTGAAAATCTAAAATAAAATGTAGTTTTGCAGCAATGCAGGCACTCCAAATCCATATGAAAAACTACAGAGCATTCTTCATGATGCTTATTCTTTCGTTTTCATTATCGCCGTGTTCTGTAAAAAGAGATCTTCTCAGTATTCTTGACATTCAGTATATCAGTGGTTTAAATAAAGTAAAAACTACAATTGGTGAGGCATCTGTTTGTGATCTGTCAACCGAAAGTTCTTCAAACAGAGGTTCTGTATCTAAAAATAGCCTAAAATCAAAAGGAAATAGGTACTTTACGGCTTTAGATGCTGCAATCTACTCCCAAAAAGGGAAAGTAATCTCCCAAAATAAGTATTCCGGGCACTCTACCGGAAACAGTCCGCCGAAATATATCTTATTTAAAAGATTGAAATTGGATCTGATTTAGATTGTATCTTAATCACATTGTCTACAAACAGTCTTTTAATTCAATACAATTTCAATGAAACATACTTCAGACAGCCGGTCTTATGACCTGGCCGGACTTTATACATTATCACTCCGTCTGGTAATCGGATGGACTTACTTTTCAGCTTTCTGGCGCAGGCTAGTCCTCGAAAACAAACTTATTCCCGATGAAGCCGGATATATTGGTGAAAAATTCAATCATTTCCTGCCCAATGCTCTCGGAATAAAACCGATTATCGAGTACCTGGTCACTCACCCCGATGCTTTAGAAACTTCAATGATTACGTTTACCCTCATTGAGGCTATTGTAGGACTATTCATTATACTGGGGCTTTTTACCCGACTGATGAGCATAGGAATTTTTGGTCTTGCGATGGGAATTCTACTGGGTTCCGGCTGGATCGGAACCACGTGTCTTGATGAATGGCAAATTGGTGTTTTAGGAATTGCAGGTGGATTTGTTTTGTTCCTTACCGGCAGCGGAAATTTTTCTCTGGATCATTATTTTATTAAGAAAAATAAAAAATTCACTCACAAAAAATGGTTTCTATGGCTCGGATCGGGTGTTCTTCCTTTGCCCAATCCAAAAATCCTTGTACTGGCAGGTTCTGTGTTTATTTTCGGACTTACATTGTACACCAATCAATATTTCCATGGCGGAGTCTGGGGAACACTACACAACAAGTCTGTAAAACCTAAGATTGAAATTTCCAATGTGTTGCTTACCCAATCGGATCTGACATTTGAAGTGTACAGGACACAGGGGGCGGATGTCTACGGTTCTTTCCTGATTGGCATTGATCTTCTGGACAAGAACGGGACGATTTTAAAATCATTGGACATCAGGGACCTTTCAAAATTTCCGAAAGAAAATATCCGGAATCATTATGTGGCTAAAGTAAAACCTGGAAAACACAGTTTGATTATTCCGCTTGGAGCAAAGGCTGATCTGACCCTGAGTCTTAATGATACTCGGATGAAGGGAGAAGTTCATACGATCAAACTTACTGACATCAGTGGGATTGAATGGACAGCAGAAATAAAATAATAATTTAAACCCTTAAGAATCTTTAAGTGATTAAGAATATTAAGTTGCAGATGCTTTGACTTCGCTCATTATAACATTGCTGATTCTAATATTAAATTTTTACAATTGTAAAGGTCACACTTAAAGCTTAAAAATATCATAGCTTAATGAAAAGATCTGGCTTTATATACAAGTATTGATCATAAAAAAACCTCCGGAATTTTCGGAGGTTTTGTATTCATTTAAAAAAATTTAGTGTACACCACTTAAATCTATTTTTTCTTTGCTTTTTCGTTCTTTTACCAATAAGATAAACGGAATACAAATTAAGAAGGCAATTCCCAAGTACAGGAAAACATCCATATAAGATAATACTGTTGCCTGTTTGGTAACGGTAAGATCCATCATTTTATAAGCTGCATTCATTGCTGCATCGGGAGTCATCCCTTTCGCCATAAAGCTTGCTTTTAATCCATTCAATCTTTGCTGGACATCAAAATCATTGGAATCCAAATGAGAAATCAAATTGACCCGGTATTTCTGGCTTGCATTGGCTATAAATGTGGTGATGGCTGCAATCCCGAAAGATCCTCCCAACTGTCTCATCATTCCTGTAAATGCTGCGCCCTGGCCAATTTCCTGACCTTTCAATGTGCTTAATGACAATGAGGTGATAGGAATAAATAACAATCCTAATCCGGCTCCTCTTACCATCAACATCCAGAAGAATGCATCTTTACCGGTGTCCGGAGTTAGAATTTTATATCCCCAGAAACTATAAACGAAGAAGGTAAATAATCCTAAAGATACCAGGATCTGCTGTTTTACTCCTTTTGAAAGCAACTTCCCAATAATAGGCATCATGAAAGCAGTTGTTAATGCCGCAGGAATCATTAATGCTCCGGATTCTAAGGCCGTCCACCCTAAAATACTCTGGGTATACAACGGAACGATAAACGTAGAACCATATAAACCAAATCCTAATACAAAGGACATGACCGTTCCAATCCTTAAATTACTGTTTTTCAAAACCCTTAGCTCCACAATCGGATACTTGAAAGTAAGTTCTCTCCAGAGGAATAATATAAATCCTAAAACTGCAGTTACTGTAAACAGTACAATCCATTCACTGGCAAACCAGTCTTCTTCATGTCCTCTTTCTAAGATATACTGTAACGAACCTACGGTAACTGCCAGCAGAGCGATTCCTAACCAGTCTACATCTGAAGCTTTTCGTTTCTCAGCATATTTCGGACTCTTGATGAATTGTAATGTCATTAAAGTGGCCGCAATACCGATAGGAATATTAATATAGAAAATATAAGGCCAGCTAAAATTATCTACGATATACCCTCCTAATGGCGGACCTAATGTAGGACCAATAATTACTCCCAAACCATAAATGGCCTGAGCCATACTTCTTTTTTCAACAGGATATGATTCCGTGATGATGGTTTGCGATGTTACCAGTAAGGCTCCACCTCCAATTCCCTGACACAGTCTGAAAAATACCAGCTCCCAGATATTATCTGCATTACCGCATAAAAAAGAAAATACAGTAAAAATGATAATAGACGCTGCAAAGTAATTTCTTCGTCCGAACTGTTGGGAAAGCCAGCTTGTCATTGGTACAATAATGACGTTACCAATGGCATATGCGGTAATCACCCATCCTACTTCAGAAAGTGTGGAACCCAGGTTACCTTTCATCTCGTTCAGGGCAACGTTCACAATCGTGGAATCCACAATTTCCAGCAAAGCACAAAGAATAGCTGTGATCGTAATGATCACTCTTCGGGCTCCATATTCTACTAATGAATCTTGCATAGTTTTTTATAGTACAATGTATTTTGTAAAATGTACAAGGTAATCTACCTTAATAATTTATATCAGAGATTCTTCTTTAGTTATGCAGATTAAAATCAGATCAATCGCAATACATTTTACATTATACTCTGTACATTTTACATTTGAATTATTTAAGCGAAACTTCAGCTTTCACATTCATTCCTGTTCTCAGTTTTTTAGCAACGTTCGGATCCAGTTTTACAAAGTCTATTTTAACAGGAAGCCTTTGTACTACTTTTACGAAGTTACCACTTGCATTGTCCGGAGGAAGAATAGAGAATGTAGACCCTGTAGCCGGAGAGAATGAACTTACCACTCCGTCAAATTCTCTGTCAGGGAAAGCATCAATCTCGATTTTCACTTTCTGACCTTCCACCATTTTATCAACCTGAGTTTCTTTAAAGTTGGCGATCACCCATTTCTGGTCGTTCTTCACCAAACTGAACAGCTGAGATCCAGCCTGTAAGTATTGTCCTGCCTGGATAGGAACTTTTCCAACAAATCCGTCTTCAGGAGCAAGGATAATGGTATAAGAAAGATTAAGTCTTGCATTTTCCACATCTACTTCTCTCTGTTTAGCAACTGAACCTGCAACGCTGATCTGCTGAGAGCTTGCAGCAGTCTGGGAAGAAGCTACCTTCGTTTGCTGAGCAATCTGATTTCTCTGATCTACTAAAACCTGTAACTGTCTGTCCGCAGATTGTTTTGCAGCCAAAGCCTGCTCATATTGTTGTTCTGTAATAGAATGATCTTTTACCAGAATAGAATATCTTTTCAGATCCTGATTGGTCTTCCAAACATTTACTTTTGCGGCTTCTATCTGAGCATTAGCCGTTGTTACCGCTGCTTCTGAAGTATTGATACTCTTAGAGGTTGCTGTTGTACTTGCCTGCGCATTTGAAATATTGCTTTTTGCTGTCGTTAAAGCCGCTTCTGCCTGTACCAAAGCCATTTTTTGATCTCTGTTATCCAGGATAACCAGAGTATCCCCTTTTTTTACAAACTGATTATCTTTTACTTTGATCTGCGTTACATACCCTGAAACTCGTGAGATGACAGGACTCATGTTGGAAGCAATCTGAGCATCATCAGTTTCTTCGTGAACCTGTCCGTAAGAATATGTTCTGTAACCGTAAATTCCTCCCACCACAACGACAACCGCTAAAATGATTGGGAAAACTAAACTTTTTTTCTTTTTAGGTTCAATTTCTGGTGTATTATTATTTTCCATTTTGGGTCTTAATCTTATTTAATTGTTAAAGTTCCTGTAGTTTGTAATAGTTTTCTGTAAGCCAATGCTGCATCTGCTTTTGCATTGATGACTCCCACATTGGAAGAAATCTGAGCGGCATCTGCATCTAAAAGTTCGGTCATGGTAGCCAAACCGTTATCATATTTATTTTTTGTAATTCTGTAGTTTTCATTAGCCTGTTCAGCCGCTTTTTCGTACACTGCGATTCTCTTTTTTGAGTAATCTGTGTTCTGATATTCTCTGTTGACGTCTAGCTTAATGTTGTCATTCAGTAATTCATCCGTTGCTGCCAATTGCCTTTCTCTGGCCTGAGACTGCTTCAATGAAGAGTTTTCTTTCCAGATATTGGATAAATTATAAGAAATTCCAACTCCAACATTTACCGCATTGTAAATGGTAAGAAATTTAGGAATATCTGCCGCTACATAACCTCCAGTGAATGCAATGGAAGGAAGATTTTCGGCTTTTGCCGATTTTGATCCCAACTCAGCTGCTTTTCTTTGCTGTGCCAAAGCCTGTAAGTCTTTACGGTTTTCTCTGGCTTCATTTACATAGAAGTCAACTGCTTTTACATCAGAACCTTCGTCAATATAATTTTGATCCACTTCAATTTCGGTGTTATCAGGTAATCCTAATAAAAGATCCATATTGATGTTGGCAATATTGTAGTTGTTTTTGGCTTCCAACAATTGCAATTCTATATTTGATGTCTGAAGATTGGCCTTTAAACGATCATTTCTTGCGATAACTCCGTTGTTTTCCAGTTTAAGAAAAGTCTCGTCCCTTTTTTGGGAAGCAGTAAGATTTTCTTCCAATACTTTGATGGATTGGTTCGCCTTAAATAAATTATTATAAGCCTGAGCAACATTGTAAGCAATTGCTATTTTATCATTTTCCGTGCTTAATTTTGATGCTTCCACCAAATATTTGGCGGACTGAATACCATATTTGATTCTTCCGCCGCTGTAAATCGGAACACTTAAATTAACTGACCCGTAAGCCACCTGATGTATTGCAGGACTCCCCGCTCCTGCTCCAGAAACACCGGAAAGTTTCAGATCAATCGTAGGTTTAATAGGCAAGTACATATAACTTCCTGAAACTTTCAATTCCGGAAGTTGTCTGTTTTTGGCTTCCAAAAGATCTGCCGTAGCTTCTTCGATCTTAGCGGCATCGATCCTAAGGCTTTTACTGTTCTGGATTCCCAGCTGCACGGCTTCGTCGAGAGTGAGCTGTTTTTTCTCCTGAGCATTTATGGCTGCAATTCCCATAAAAAGGGATAATGCCAACACCGAGTTATTTATTCTCTTCATAACCTAAAAGGTCTTTTAGTAAGTATTTTATATGTTTATTAAGTTCTGTGTAATATTTTTCTTCAAAAACTTCATCGTCTTCCGTATCATTTAGAAACTCTTTGTACATCTCTTTGGCATTGGAGGCGTAAAATAAAGTTCCGCTTACCGTAGCATGAAGTAAATAGATAGGAGGATTTTTAGTGAAAATTCCTTTTTTTAAACCGCTTTCAAGAACCTGAGAGTACATCGAAATAAAACCCATCTTAGTTTGCTTAAGAAATTCCACGATCTGCGTATTTTCCGTGTAAAGCTGTTCCCGCTGCATGATCCTGTAAAAACATTTGTGATGCCTTACTCTTCCCGAAAACTGATCAACTATCTTTTCAATCTTCTGCCATTCATTAATATCCGTTCTTTCAAGAATATCTTTGGCAAAGAACTGACCTTCACTCATTCTGTATTCTACCAATTTTTCGTACAGCTTCTCTTTAGATCCGAAGTAATACGAGATCATAGAGATATTTACATTGGCAGCCTTTGAAATCTCCCGGGTGGAAGTTCCCTCAAAACCTTTTTCAGCAAAAAGCTTCTCGGCGGCAAATAATATATTTTCTTCTTTTGAAACCATAGTATTCTATTTTTCAGAGCGCAAATGTACATAAGATTTTTAAAAAATCAAACGATTGATTGATTTTTTAATACGTATTTAATATTCGCCAATATAAATAGCTGAAATTTAATAAATTGGAAATAAAATTTAATTTGATTTTTATTTAAAAAATACCCTAATTTGTATGAATAGTCGCTCCATTTACACTCTTCTTGCTTGAAATTTTTACCCTAAATCCTCTTTTCAAGGTAAAAAATCGATCATTCTGCGTGGATTTTTGCTTAGTGACAAAACAGAATTCTTGATAATATTCCTTTAATTAATAAAAGTAACACTGCGCAAATAAGCTTTGAAATAAAGAGAGAGGTACCGCTTCTATCTATAAAAATTAAAGTCCGGAATATCTCCAGACTTTTCATTGAATACGATCATTAAAAACTCATCAGCTTTATGGTCTGATTGAGTTACGAATTTTTGTGAATATATCGTGATAATTTTATACCCAGATCTGTCCAGACAATTTTAGGATTTCCGTTTCGCGTCAAATGAAGATCTGCTGTATTAATTTCTTCCAGAATACTTTCAATATTGGCACCACTTATAAATTTTGAAAATCCAGCCCAGTTGAATCCATCTGCATTAATTTTTTTATATACTAAATTTTCAGACTGATAGTTCTGCAGCAGAGCAAGCCTAAAGATCTCAGAGCAGTAGTTAAGGAAGTTCTTTTGCTTTTCCCGGTTCCATCCAGCAATTTCTCTGGCCCAGAATATGATACTTTTAAGGAACTGAGGCTTCTTTTTAACCATAAATGCATCACGCACCCATTGTACAAAAAGCCTTTCAAACTCGTCACTTTTGTGTCCGGAATTTAAAATCTTCAGGGCATCATTAAGGTCTCCCTGTGCTTCATGCACAATTTCCCTAATCTTTTCATCAGCCATTGAAAAGTTCTTTTTAAGATGATTTTCAAGATCCTCATCATGGATCCTTGGAATTTCTACAATCTGAGTTCTGGAAAGAATGGTAGGAAGAATATCATCAGCCGTTTCAGCCGTAAGCAGAATAAGTGTCTTTGCGGGAGGTTCTTCCAAAAATTTTAAAAATTTATTCGCCGCTGCAACATTCATTTTATCCGCTCTCCAGACGATCAGGATTTTGGTGCCGCCTTCAAAACTTTTCAGGGCAAACTTCTGATTCTGATCATCAATTTCATCAGCAGAAATAAAAAGCTGCTTGTTTTCAGATTCCAGAAAAGCGGTCCAGTCGTCATAGCTCGAATAGGGAGACGCCATGATCATTTCCCTGAATTCTTCAAATTTATTTTTGCTTAAAGAATTTTTATTATCAGTAAAAACCGGAAAACTGAAATGCAGATCTAAATGGTTCAGATGCTCTACTTTCGAAGCAGCGTGTTCATTTTCCAGGCGAAATACCTCTTTGGCATAAGCCAGTACCATAGGAAATGTCCCATAGCCCTCTTTCCCTAAAAAAAGCTGGGCATGGCTGACTCTGTTTTCAGCAATGCTTTCCCGAAGAAGTTTTTTCAGATTTTCATGTCCGGCAATGTTCTCCCAATTCATGTTCCAAAGATAAAAAAACTGGACAAGAATCTGAAGTTAAATTTTGGGAATAAATATGAATGATTGATTTTGGGGTGAGGTAAGAGTTTCGCGGAATGGGATACACAATTCGGGATATGGATTACGGATTGATTAATTAAAATTACAAAATACAGGTATTGGTTTATATGTTTAATATTAGCTTTGATCTATTTTGAAAAGTTTAAATTTTTCATATCACTTATCCGGTTATTTATACTTCATAGGTCACAACCCGAACCCTGTAACCAAATCAATATTCATTATTCACTTCTGATGTTTCATTAATAAATCCTCAAAAAACCCCATCATTTCACGCCTTAACAAACTTTAACCACATATAATTTTTACAATTCATTAATATTTAAGATATTTGCGCATTGTTTTAAAAATAAAGAATGAAAAAAATCTTTGCCGTATCATTCATATCAGTTGGATACTTCCTAAATGCACAGAGTATAAGCAACTCTCCGTATGCAACTTATGGAATTGGAGATGTAAAATATGATAATACGATTGAAACTGCCTCTATGGGTGGTATATCTACTGCTTATATCAGTGATTTCACGAGCAGCTTCAATTTCGCAAACCCTGCGAATAACTCTAATTTCGAACTGACAAGCATCAGGCTGGAGGCTACCAACGAAAACAATTACTTCAAAACTAATTACAACGATACAAAGTCTACCAAGCACTCTACGTATCTTTCTAATATTTCACTAGCCTTTCCTCTGTCTCCAAAAGTGAAGATGGGACTTTCCTATCAGCCATACAGCTCAAAAAGCTACGACATTGTAAATACTGTTGACAGATACGAAATCGTAGATAATATCCCAACGTTAAACGGATATTATACGAACCGTTTTAAGGGAAGTGGAACTTTAAATACTGCTCAGGCAGCTGTTTCTTATAAAATCGATCAGAATTTTGCGGTAGGTTTGAGAGCGAATCTTTATTTTGGAAATCTTTACGACCTGAATGAACTCAAATCTTTTGATAAAGATGGTATTGGTGCTGAATACATCAACGGTTACGAAACGAAGAACAGTATTAAGAACTTTAACTTCACTCTAGGTGGAAGCTATCAGAGTTTAAATAGCCGTACAGATAAAAAATTAACGATTGGTGCTACTGCTACCTTCGGGAATACCAGTAATATGACTACTGACTATATCAACAGTACCTATATATATTCTGATGCAGCCAACACAGTAAAAGCTTTGGAAACTATCATAGACCAGAAAAGCACAAACTCTAAAAATCTCCTTCCATTACAGGCATCTTTAGGGGTTGGTTACGGAAGTGAAAACCACTGGTTCGTATCCGGACAGCTTGATTATAAAAAAGGGGAAGACATTTCCTATTTCGGGAAAACTTTTGATTTCCAGGATACGTACAGAATATCTGCCGGAGGATGGTATCTACCTAATTACAATAACTTCAGAAACTACTTCTCAAGGGTAGTCTACAGATATGGAGCTTTCTATGAAAGAGGAAATCTTAAAATAGACGGTAACAGCATCAATAAGTTTGGAATTTCAGGAGGCGTATTGCTTCCATTCAAAACAAGCAGCATCACAAGAATGAGTGGTCTTGAATTAGGAATAGAAGTAGGAAAAAGAGGAACTCTTAAGAATAACCTGATCAATCAGAATTTCATCAACCTGAAAGTCGGATTCAACTTTGCTGACCGATGGTTCAGAAAGAATCTGTACAACTAACATGAATTTTAAAAAAAAAATATCATATAAAAATATAGCATACCTTTTTAGTTGTGCTATATTTTTTGTATTGACATCCTGTGAAGAAGACCTTACCAAGGCCAACGGTAGTAAAAGCAAAAACTCCCCGTCGCAGATCATTAATAATGCCAATATCATCCAGCGAGATTCAGGTTTTATTTCCTTAAAAGCTAAGGCTCCTATTATTGAAAAATATGAATTGATCGATAGTCCGTATGTCGTAGCAAGAAAAGGAATTAATATCGAATTTTTTGACAAAAAGAAACCTAAAATTCCAGGAAAGATCACGGCTAAATATGCCCGTATTTTTGAATATAAAAAATTCTACGAGGCCAAAGGTGATGTGAGAATTACGACTAATGAAGGACAGCGGTTTGCGATGCAGAGCGTATATTGGGATCAGAAAAAAAACAGAATTTACACTAAAGATACGGTATATGTTACCATGGAAGATGGTTCTACTCTGGTGGGTGCCAATGGGATGACGGCTAAAGATGATTTCTCTGAATATACTTTCTTCAATAATTCGGGAGACTTCAGTACAAAAAGACTCGAAGAAAAAAAAACACCACAGTAACATGAAATTTCAGGCTATTGGACTCATGTCCGGAACCAGTCTGGATGGTCTGGATATTTGCTTTGCCGCTTTTGAAAAACAAAATGGCTGGACTTTTCAGATCTTAAAGGCAGAAACTCTACCCTATCCTAAAAACTGGGAAGACAAGCTCAGACACTCTATCGGTTTATCTTCAGAAGAATTATTGGAACTTCATTCAGAATATGGTTTTTATCTCGCTGAGAAGGTTAAAGAGTTTATTCAAAATAATCATCTTGAAAACATTGACCTGATCTCATCTCACGGTCATACCGTGTTTCATCAGCCTCAAAAGAAATTTACCTTGCAAATCGGTGACGGCAGAGCCATCAAAATAAAAACGGAGCTTCCGGTTATCTATGATTTCAGGAGCCAGGATGTGCTGATGGGATGAAACGGTGCTCCATTAGTGCCTATCGGTGATGAGTTACTCTTTTCAGAATATGATGCATGCCTGAATCTTGGAGGATTCTCCAATATCTCTTTAAAACAGGAGGGTAAAAGAATAGCATTTGATATTGCCCCTGTTAATATTGTTTTGAACACGCTTGCGCAGAAATTCAATAAAAACTTTGATGAAAATGGTGATCTGGCAAGAAAAGGTCAGATCAATGAGCATCTTTTAGCCAAGCTTAACTCCTTAGATTTTTATAGCCGCCCCCACCCTAAATCTTTAGGCGTTGAATGGTGTAACGAACATATTTTTTCACTTTTTGAAAATATTGAAACAATAGATGCCATGGCTACTTTTACTGAACATGCGGCTCAGCAAATCTCTAACATCATTAATAAAAACAGTCTACAAAAGGTCCTTTGTACAGGTGGAGGCACCTATAATACCTTCTTAATTGAAAAGATCAGGGAAAAAGCTGGATTGGGCATCATTATTCCCAAAAACGAAATTATTGATTACAAAGAAGCATTAATCTTTGCTTTCATGGGCGTTTTAAAGATGAATAATGAGATCAATGTCCTTTCTTCTGCCACAGGTAGTATTGCAGATCACAGCTCAGGAGTTATGGCATAAAAAAACCTCCATTGCTGAAGGTTTAGATATTATTTGTAAGCTTCAATCTTATCCGTCAATGTATTGATAAAGTTCTGAAGCGGCTTTTCAACCATCATTTTGATAAAAGGATTGAATTTTCCTTCAAAAAGCATCTGAACTTCAGTCTGAGTTTCGCTGATAGGATTTAAAGTGGCTGTTAATGTAAAGTCAAGACTTGAGCTTGCTGACTTCAAAACAGCTTTCTGCTCATCTACTTCATCTATTTTCAGAGCAATTTCCGGCATTCCCTGAAGACCGAATTTGAACCCGTTATCTTTTGTTTCAAACTTCTGAAGACCGTCCGGCATAAAATCTTTATAGTTTTCAGGTGATTTCAACAATTCAGACAAATCTTTAGATGATTTATTGACAATAATTTTTCGTCCTTCTAAATTCATTTTTTATTTTTGTATTTAAATTCTTAATTCTTACAAATGTATAAAGTTTTTGTGAACGAAAAAAAATTATTAGTATCTAAGCATCCTGAGAATCTTGAAAAAGATCTTAGGTTCGAAAGTTTCACAACTTTAGAGATTGCCTTAGATCTTTTGGAAAACACTTCAGTGAAAGAGCTGAATGTTTTCGGTGAGAATATTGAAGAGATCTGGAAAGAGTTCCAAAAGCTTTTCAGAATTATAGAAGCAGCGGGAGGACTGGTTACCAATCCTCAGGGAGAGCTTCTTTTCATTAAAAGATTAGGCAAATGGGATCTTCCGAAAGGCAAGATGGAAAAAGGTGAATCCAGAGAAGAATCTGCCATAAGAGAAATTGAAGAAGAAACCGGCCTGAAAGATGTCGAGCTGGGAAAGTTCATCAACACGACTTACCACATCTATATTGAAAGAAATGGCGAAAAGATTCTTAAATGTACCCATTGGTTTGAAATGAGCTTCGATGGTGAAGATACTTCAACGCCACAAATCGAAGAAGGAATTACGGAAGTAGCCTGGAAAAGCACCCCCCAGATCAAGGAGGAAGTTTTCCCAAGTACTTTCCAAAATATTAAGCTTATCGTTAATGATTTCTGGAATTTAAAACTTAAATAAATTCTATTGATTTTTCAAGGGCAATTCCTCTTGAACCTTTTAACAGGATATTTTCAGAATGAATTGTGTTATGCTTAAGATATTCTATCAGTTCTGCAGTATTGTCAAAAGACAATGCTGAAGGATTGACTGATTTAAAATACTTTCCTACGGTAATGATTTGGTCAAAAGCCAATTCAATAGCAAGTTGTAATACATTCTGATGCTCTTTCTCACTTTCCTCTCCCAATTCAAGCATATCTCCGATAATGATGGTTTTATTACCTTCAAACGTAGCAAAGTTATGTAAAGAAGCCGTCATAGAGCTTGGATTGGCATTATAGGTATCTAAGACTAATGTTCTCCCCTCCTTTTTCACCACTTGTGAACGCATATTGGTGGGAGTATAGCTTTCAACAGCCTGCTTTATTTTCTCAAAGCTTATTCCGAAATGCAATCCCAGACTGGCGGCTGCACACAGATTGGTAAAATTATATTCCCCTGTTAGTTTTGAAACGGCTTTAATTCCCTGATATTCCAATCCTACAAAATGGTTTTCCGAAAACAAACCAAACTGATAATCTGAATTCTCTTTTCCAAAGGTAATTTTTGGGGTATAGTTTTCAGCTTTTTCTACCTGAATAGGATCATTTTCATTGACTATAATCGTGTTGTGATGATTTTTCAAATAATCATAAAGCTCAGACTTTCCTTTAATTACACCTTCAAATCCGCCAAAGCCTTCCAGGTGAGCTTTACCAAAATTGGTAATATATCCAAAATCAGGCTGTGAAATGGTACATAAAAGTTCTATTTCTTTCTGATGATTCGCTCCCATCTCTATCACCGCCATCTCATGCTCTGCCCTGACAGAAAGGATGGTTAGCGGAACACCGATATGGTTATTTAAGTTTCCACAGGTATACTGCACATTGAATTTCTCTGAAAGAACGGCATGGATGATCTCCTTGGTGGTTGTTTTTCCATTACTTCCCGTAAGTCCGATCACAGGAATCTTAAGCTGATTTCGGTGGTGAATGGCAAGTTGTTGAAGAAAGTTCAGCGTAGACGGAACATAGAAAATATTCTTGTCCTTATTTTCAAATTCCTGCTGCTCCACAATCACAGCCAAAGCTCCGTCATCTGCAGCTTTTTCTGCAAAGATTGCGGCATTGAAGTTATCACCTGAAAAGGCAAAGAAAACATCATTCTTCCCGACTTTTCTGCTATCGATCGTTACTTTATCTGACTTTAAAAATAAAGGATAAAACTGTTCTGTATTCATAGGTCAAAAATAAAAAAACCTTCCGGAAATCCGGAAGGTTTTTTATAAGTATTTTGATAATATTATCTTCTAGTTCTGCTCTTATCATTAGCTCTAGCATCCTGTGCAACACGGAAGCCAATCCATCCGTAAGCTTTGCCTTGGTTTTTGTATCTTCTTTGTCCCGGATCCAACCAATAAGCTGTATCCTGCCAAGAACCACCTTTTACCACTCTTACGTCATTAGACATGGCTGATGTTCTGTCTTTAGTATCTTTCTGAAGCTTTACTCTTCCTCCTGCATCCACTATAAATCTCTTTTGAGGAGAATTATACATATCGTATGCAGCCGCTGAGTCTGAAGTTCTGTAGTATTCTAAAGAAGACTGTCTATCCCCATCTCTGTAATTTCTGTAGTCTGCGATAGTTTCTCTTTCAAACTGTCCAGGAAGTCCTCTGTACACTAATCTTCCGTCGGCTAACGTATCATATTTGATTGTTCCTTCGTCGATCATTTTGTAAGTTCCGTCACCGTTTCTTACAACAGCCTGAGGCATATTTCCTCTATAATAGTTGAAGTCGCTGAAATCTTCATCAATGATAGGTCTGTATACGTCAGCCGTCCATTCTGAAACGTTTCCGTACATACCGTAGATTCCAAGATCATTAGATGGATATTGTCTTACGTCTGCAGTTTGTGCAGCGCCGTCATTTTTCCATCCTGCGATACCTGAATAGTCACCGGTACCCATTTTGAAGTTTTCAAGGAACATTCCTTTATCTTTTCCTTTAGTTCCTCTCAATCTTTCGATTTCAGGTTTTTTACCAAGGTATTGATTGTATTCTCTGTTTTTAGCCATACCAAGAGCTGCATATTCCCATTCCACTTCGGTAGGAAGTCTGAACTTCTGAACCATTGAAGAGTTTGGTGCTCTGTTTGCAGACAGTAATCTCTGGTTGGTTGTTTTCATCCCAGATTTTTGCTGCATCCTTTTCTCGTTGATATATCCCTGCATTTCCGGATCATTCGATTTGAATTTATCCATGTTAAATGCTGTTCCTCCCTGGTTATTGGATTCGTTGATGTACAAATCTTTAGCAATAACTCCGGCCTGCATCAAAGCTTTTTCATTGGCTCTGTCGGTAAGCCATTCACAATATCTGTTGGCCTGAGTCCAGGAAACTCCTACTACCGGGTAGTAATCGAATTCTGGCGAACGCAGATACGTTTCATTATAATCGTTTCTAGCAAGTTTATTGTCCCAAAGCAGAGTATCTGGCAAGGCGCCGTTATAGATCTCTTTAAAGCTAGGGTCACTTGGAGGGAATACATACTTCAACCATGTCAGGTATTCGCGGTATTCGTAGTTAGTAATTTCTGTTTCTCCGATAAAGAATGAACTTACCTGCATTCTGCGAGGTGTGTTATTCCAATCATGCATAACATCATCTTTCACTAATCCCATTGTAAAAGTTCCACCTTCTACATATACCATTCCTGGCCACCCCTTCTGCTTTTGTTGCTTTCCTGCAAAAAACCAACCTTGTTTTTCGTTTGGTTTCCAACCCGTCTTGCTGACAAACTTTTTAGTACCGCCTCCTTTGCTGGTACCTGATCCGCCGCAGCTGGTTAATGCAAGTGTAGAACTTAATGCTATTAATGAAAACAACTTTAGTTTTTTCATAGTCGATATAAATATTTTCAAAGTACAAAGAAAAAATAAATTATTCAATAAATCAAGTAAACATTTGATTTTTTTGAAAAACGTTAACAAATTAATTTTATTGTATCACAATTTAATTCTAAAATTTTCATTTTATTTGTAATTCAGAAATTTTAATAATAAACATGAAACAAAAAATCACCTTTTTATTACTATTCTCTTTTGTATCAACACTTTGGGCCCAGAGAAAAGCCATAGAATGGGAAGGCTCTAAAATTCAGGATTTCGGTGACACAAAATTAAATCTTCCAAATTTCAAAAATGAAGGTTTTTCGTTCAGCCAAAATAATGTTTTTATCATCACCAAACAAAAAATAGGAGAAAAGCAACTGAAAGTTTCGGACCTTTCCTGGGAAAGTGTTTCCAATAGAGATCTCTATGATCTGGACAAGGGAAGACTGCCCGATTATGACGTTGCAGATATAGCCTATTATACTATAGAAGGAGAAAGATATGCAAGCATCAGTGTCTCTTTATTTAAAAATGTAAAGGGACGTGTGCAAAGACTTTCTTCCTTTACTATTTCTGAAACCTCAGCACCCAACAATTTCAGATCCGGAAATGCGAATAAAGTGGGAAGTACAGCAAACCCTCTTTCTGCCGGTGGTTTTTATAAAATTAAAGTAGACCGATCCGGAGTATTTAAAATTACAACACAGTTTTTAAAAGATAACGGGATTAATCCGGCTTCTGTAAATCCTAAAAATTTCAGAATTTATGGAAACGGAGGCGTCATGCTTCCTGAGCACAATCAGGATACCAGGTACAGTGCTCTTCAGGAAAATGCCATCCAGGTGGTAGGTGAAGAAGATGGGGTATGGAACGACGGAGACTACGCCCTATTCTATGCTCAGGGACCTAACGGCTATAATCTTTATGATAAATCTAACGGAGGCGGTTTTAAAAGAATAGATACGAGAACTGACCAAAGTAATAATCTCAAAAATATTTACGAAGATTTTTCATACTATTTTATCAATTTTGACAAAGGAGCCGGTAAAAGAGTGCAGCCTGTGGATGCCAATCTTCCGGCAGGCAATTTAATTACAAGGTATGATAATTACCAGGTGATCAACAACGACCAGAAGAATCTTTTAAAAGTAGGAAGAATCTGGGTAGAAGATGCACCATTTACTACAGACAAGGTAGTTACTTTTACGACAAACTCACCTATACAGGCAGGAGATGTTGTAAAATATAAAACTCAGGTAATTGGCTACCGGTCTCAGAAAAATACAGTAGAATTTAAGATTAATAATCTAAATCCGATCGTACGGGATGTTCCGGCCAATACTTCAACGTATGCCTATGATTTTTACCAGCTGAAATATGATGGTACCATATCCAATCTGACTGGAAATCAGATCACCTTTAATTATGCTCCGAATATTTCTTTAAATCCAAACGGAGTTTTCCATATGGATTATGTGGAAGTACAGTATAAAGAAAATCTTACTTTCAATGGCTCACAGATGAGTTTCAGAGATTTTTCCCTTACCAGCGGCTCCAATACCAATTACGGTTTCGGAATTTCCAATGCAACAAATCTTGAACAGGTATGGGATGTAACGGATATTACGAATGCCAACAGAAGGGTGAATAAAGCAGGGGCAGGCAGTTTTAATTTCGGATACATTACTTCTGATCCTAATTTCAATAATGAATTTGTTGCTTTCCGTGCTGATGCCGCCTACAATCCACAGTTTGTAGAAAGAATTGCCAACCAGAATCTTTCTGCATTGCAGAATGTAGATTATCTGATCATCACTGTTCCTGAAATGATGGGACAAGCGCAAAGACTGGCCAGTTATCACCAGACAAAAAATAATTATACGGTAGAAATCGTAGATGCCACCAAAATTTATAACGAATTTGGAAGCGGAAGCAGAGATCTTACTGCCATCAGAGATTTTGTAACAAAACTGAACAACAGTTCGAGGCTTAAATATGTATTTATTTTGGGAGATGCCTCCTATGATTATAAAAACAGAATCTCCGGTAATTCCAATATTGTGTCCAGTTATCAGGGAGAGAACTCTGCAGATTTTGTAGGATCTTTTGTAACGGATGACTATATCGTAATGACTCAGCCACAAACAACAGAGTTCATTGAAAACAACCTGCCGGACGTTCCTGTAGGAAGAATTCCTGCAGCCAATGTAACGGAAGCTGGAAATATGATGAACAAGACACTTGCTTATTATAATGCTTTACCAGGACAGTCTACACCATTTGGAGAATGGCGTATGAAGGTTGACTTTGTAGTAGATGATGATAAGGATGGCGGAAGTCCTTTCCATGAAGTAATGAATAATACCCTGTCAAGTATTTTTGAACAACCTGGACAGGTGGACCTGAAAGAATATAATGTAAGAAAATTATACCTGGATGCTTTCCCTGCACAAAGTACGGCAGCGGGACAAAGATTCCCTCAGGTCACTCAGGCTATCTCCAATGATATCGGAAACAGTCTTTATTTATTCTATTTCGGACATGGAGGTATTAACGGATGGGCTCAGGAAAGAGTATTGACAAGTACGGAGATCCAGAATTCCAATAATTTCTCGAATGTCTACAGCAGATTTCCGTTTGTATCTACGATTACTTGTGAATTTACATTATGGGATGAACCGGGAACTTCTTCTGCAGGAGAGCAGTTCATTAAACTTAAACAGGGAGGTGCTGCTGCGATGATTACTTCAAGCCGTGCCATCGGTGTAGATTACGGTCGTCTTTTTACCGATACTTATACCAAGAATATTTTTAAGCTTGTCAACGACGATTTTGAAACCTTAGGCTACGCACATTTAAATGCTAAAAAACAAAAAGGCGCCAACATTGACCACCTGAAAGTTAATTTCCTTGGAGACCCTGCTATGAAAATAAGCAGACCTCAGAGACAACTTGTCATTGATGGGATTGAATCACCGGTTCCGGGATTGATCAGAGGTTTGGATTTCATTAAAGTAAAAGGACACATTAACAATCCTAACGGAACACTTAACACCACTTTCAACGGAAGGGTTTCTATTAACATTTTTGATAAGAGATTAAACAAAAAGACCCTGAATAATGACGGAGTATTATCTCCTGTTATGGATTACACGGAAGAAGGAAGTGCCATCGTTAAAGCTTCAGGAACTGCTGTCAACGGAGTATTCAATGTAGAATTCTATGTTCCGAAGGATATTAACTATGCCGTAGGACAGGGAAGAATATTAGGATATGCTGATAATAAAGGAGCCGATGTATTTAACAATCAGGCTGTACAGGTGGGAGATATTAATCCTAATGGAATCAATGATAATGAACCTCCAAAAGTAAGACTGTATATGAATAATACGAACTTTGCTGACGGGGGAATTACGAATCAGAACCCAATGCTTTTAGCGTGTGTCACTGATGATACAGGAATCAACTCTACAGGATCAGGTATTGGTCACGACATTACCGTTTATCTTGATGGCCAGATCATCAATACGGTAGTACTGAATGATTTCTTTGCTTCCGGTGAAGGAAATGGATGTCTAAACCCTAGTCTTGCCGACTACCAGAAGGGGAATGTAACCTATCCTTTCAGAAACCTTGCAATAGGACAACACCAGTTAACATTTAAAGTTTGGGATATAAACAATAATTCGACAACTGCTACGTTAAACTTTGAAGTTAAGGATGAAGCTGATCAGCATCTGATCATCAACAGACCACTGAACTGGCCGAATCCATTTACCAATAAAACATACGTCCAGTTTGAGCATAACTGCGATGATATTCTGGATGTGAATGTTCAAATTTATACCATAACAGGAAAATTAGTAAGAACATTGTCTCAGCCGGTAGTCGCAGAACCCTTCCTACAGGGCTTTAGAACGCCGCGCCAGGCAATAGAATGGGACGGAAGAGACGATTTTGGGGCAACTGTTGCAAAAGGTACGTATATTTTTAAGATATTTGCAAAAAGTCAAAACCAAGAAAAATGCAAAGGAAGTGCCACAGCTGTAGAAAAAATGGTACTTTTGAAATAAATTAAATAATACATAGATAACAATATTTATAAAAAACTGATAATATATAAAAGACAACATATGAATTTAACTACTAAACTGCTTTTGGGATTTGGTTTAAGTGCTGGTTTTTTAGGCTATTCGCAAGATTTAAGTAAAATAAATCCAGTATTGACCGGAGCTCCGTTTTTAAGAATTGCACCCGATGCAAGAGCTGGAGGTATGGGAGACCAGGGGGTAGTAACTTCTCCGGATGCATTTTCACAATTCTGGAATGCGGCTAAATATCCTTTTAGCAGAACAAGTTCTTCCATAGGTCTTAACTATACGCCTTATATGGGAAAACTGACCAATGATGTATTTTTACTATACGGTGCGTTCCATAAATTCTTAGGACAGGAAGAAAGATCTACCATCTCTGCGAGTATCTATTATTTCAACATGGGTGAAGTAGACCTTACTCAGTTAGTAGGTTCAGAGGTAACATCCATGGGTACATCGAAACCTAATGAATTCTCCATCGACGTTGCGTACGGTCTGAAACTTTCTGATTCTTACTCAATGGCCGTTACCGGTAGATTCATCCGTTCTGATTTAGCCGGAGGTTTCAACACAGATACCACACTTAAAGCTGCAAACTCTTTTGCAGTAGATGTTTCAGGATACTATACTTCTCCCAGATTCTCAAGTTTCGGAGGTTATGATGGAAAAGTGAACGCCGGTTTCGCTGTTCAGAACCTGGGTCCGAAATTAGACTATACAGGAAATGAAGAATCCAGATCTTATCTGCCTACGATGGCAAGATTAGGACTTGGATATGATATGTATCTGGATGATATGAACAAGATCGGACTAAGTGTAGAAGGTTCAAAAATCTTGGTTCCGGGATCAGAGTACGTAGGAATAGATCCTAATACAAGACAGCCTAGATACGAGATTCCTAATGTGGGACCTATCGCTGGTATTGGAAAATCTTTCAAAAACAAAAACAGTATCATGTACAGTGGTGCTTTAGAATATTCTTATGACAATGCATTTGCAGTAAGAACAGGTTACTTCCACGAAAGCGAAGAGCAGGGAGCAAGACAGTTTGCTACAGCAGGTATCGGATTGAAATACCGTTCTTTCGGACTTGATATTTCTTATCTGATCAATATGTCAAAAATCAATACTGCTTTGGATAACACCCTTCGTTTCGGCCTTACCTGGAACATTGGTGAAGAAACATCTAATGTAGATTATTAAGATATTTATACTCTGAATCAAAAGCCTCATTTTTATGGGGCTTTTTTTTGTGAATGATAAGGAGTGAATGATGAATAAGCTTTGCTGTCAATTTGCTTCGCGGTGAATTCTCTTTTACTCCTCTGCGAATTGAACATTCACTTGCGAAGCAAAATTAACAAATTAACAAAGAATGAACAGTGAATAACCTTCGCTGTCAATGTGCTTCGCAGTGAATTCTCTTTTACTCCTCTGCGAATTGACCATTCACTTGCAAAGCAAAATTCACAAATTAACAAGAATGAACGGTGAATAACTTTCGCTGTCAATGTGCTTAGCCGTGAATTTTATTTTATTCCTCTGCAAATTGACCATTCACTTGCAAAGCAAAATTCACCACTAACTCCTGCACTGAAAATAATACATTCATTCCTACTCAATTCGTCACAACACAACTCTCCAAATTGACAATTGGCAAATTATTAAGGAAATATAATATTTAAGTTTGCAAAAGTCTTGTTTTTATAAGGCTTTTCTTGTTTTCAATAATTAATTTTGTAGTTATGAACTATTCAGCAGAACTCAAAAAATTTGTGACCAGTCAGTATGTATATTCTGCCATCAGAATTACGCTGGCCACTGTCCTGCCCTGTTTAGTTCTGGCTCACTTCGGAATTCTGAAAGAATACTTTCTCTTTCCGCTCGGAACCAGCTTTGTAGCCCTTTGCGACCAGCCCGGACCCTTTATCAGAAGAAGAAATGCACTTACCTTTGCTATTTTCTGCTTTGTCTTTGTAGCGCTTATAGCCAGTCTGGTGATGAATTTTAAAGTTCTGGTCCTTCTCGAAATCATTGCTTTCGGAATGTTCTTCTCCCTGATCGGAGTGTATGGACAGAGGCTCGCTGCAGTGGGATCATTATCTCTTGTTGTACTGGCGATCTTTATCGACGGGCACCTTACCGGGGGAAATATTCTTAAAAGTCTGATGATCTTTGCATCCGGATGTATCTGGTTTCTGCTCATATTTCTTGTGGTCACTACCATTCAGCCTTATAAACTGGCGGGACAGATGATTGGCGAAAATTATCTCCAGCTCGCAGAATTCTTAAAAATAAAAGCGAATTATTACCAGAAAAACCCTGACTTCGACAGGTTGACGACCCAGGTGATAGCCAAGCAGGTCGGAATAAAAAATCTTCAGGAAGAAACCCGCGAAACCGTTTTCAAAACGAGAACTATCGTTAATGAATCAACGACAACCAGCCGGCTACTGATGTTGATGTTCCTGAATTCGATGGACCTTCATGAAAAATTGATGACCTCTGAAAGCGACTATCAGAAACTGCAGCAGAGTTTTGAAGACAGCATGATTCTGGTTAATATCCATGACTACCTCAACCTGCTTGCAGACGAAATTACCAATATCGGAATCTCGCTCCAGATCGGAACGAGAGCAAAACCTATATTTGATCTGGAGCTTGAACTGAAAAACCTTAATGCACATTATTTCGAACTTCGCAATAAGCAGATGAGTCCGGATAATTTTGAAAATTTCATGGTCCTCCGTCAGATTTTAATGCGCATCAATGAGATCACAAAAGAGATCAATGAGATCTATAAAGTGTTTTCCCAGGATGTAAAACTGGCGAAAAGTCTTTCCACAGGTCTGGATTTAAAAAAATTCATGCCTAATGAAGAGAAGCTTAACATCAAAGTTTTAAAGAATAATATTTCGCTTTCATCGTCTCAATTCAGACATGCGATTAGAATCACCACGGCCTTACTGGTGGGATATATCTTTTCCATGTTCGATCTTCTGGGTCTCGGGCATACGTACTGGATCCTCATTACGATTACAGCAATACTGAAACCCGCCTACTCTATTACCAAAAAGAGAAATCTTCTCCGTTTATATGGAACCATTGCAGGAGCGGTCATTGCCTATACCATTCTGCATTTTATTCATATCAATGCCATCCTGTTTACGATTCTTCTGTTGAGCATGATCATGTGCTTCAGTTTTTTGAAGGGCCGTTATTTTTGGGCAGTCCTGTTTATGACAATTTATGTATTTCTGAGTTTTAATTTCTTAAATCCAGGAAATGTAGATGTGATTTTCAAAGACAGAATCCTCGATACATTGATTGCCGGAGTCATTGCCTCTGCTGTATCTTATGTCGTTCTCCCGGTATGGGAACATACGCAAAATCTGGATCTGATGAAGAAATCTGCAGCGGACAATCTTATTTACTTCGAAAGCGTTATTTCAAAATTTCTGGAAGGCGACTTTGATATTGAGGATTATAAAATGAAACGGAAAAACGCAATTATTTCATTGGCTAATCTTTCTGACAATTTCCAAAGAATGATCTCTGAACCCAAAAATCAGCAGAAAAAACTGGAGGTCGTTCATCAGTTTGTGGCAACTTCACACCTGATTACCGCATATACAGCTTCTCTTTCCCAATATTCCAAAAATGATGAAAAGTACCCTGAAATAGATGCTGAAAGCTGGAGCAGAAAGATCGGAGCAGAAATGCAGCAGACCTCTGTTTTGCTCAACGGAAATGAGATTGATGAAGTATTAAAAATGGAAAGCCGTCTGGAGCCTGAAGACTCTTCCATCGAGGATATGCTTTCAAAAAGAAAGACCGAGATCGGAGAAAGTGATCTTGTCGACCGGAGAGATCCTGATAAAATTTCACATTTAACAGAGCTTAAAAATATCCATGATATTCTTGAACTGATCTATGATGTTGCCAAAGAGCAGAAAAAAGTGATAGAAAAATACAGAAGTGAAGAGAATCCTATTCCTCCACAATCGTAAAGCAATACTCATCGAAAAATTCCACCCTCGCCTTGAACTCGTCTGAAAACTGTTCATCATAGACTCTGCAGCTTATCTTGTGAAGGTGTTTAAGCTCAAAAGGCTTTACTTCATAATTCTTTTTCAGAGACCAGTATTTGGAATGATGAATCTTATACATACTTTCCTTTACACTCCATATTATAGTATAGAAGGCAGGTGCATGATCTTCAGGAATGAATCCTCTTTCATTTTCATAGGTGAATTTATCAATCACCCTTAAAATTTTGGGATTGAATTTCTCAATATCGATTCCTATTTTATTTTTAGAAACGGCTATGGCAGCAAAAGGAAATGAATGGGTAATGGAAATTTCTGCATCTTTAGGCGAAAGAAATGGTTCTCTTTCTTTATATAGAATTTTAGAATGAGGTTTCAAACCTTTGAGAAGCTTACGCACCATCAACACTTCCTGAAGTTTTTTGGGGTGATAGTCTTTTACTTTCTCTGCATTTTCAGGTTCCAGAAGTTCGTTGATATCCAGTTCTTCGCTTTCATCATATTTCCATACAAGAATGGTGGCATTGTCATCTGAAAAATCTCGGTAAAGGGGCATCGTTTTTTTATTCGATAAAAGTAGTAAAAAGATGTGGAAGTTGGAAGCGAGAAGATGGAAGTTACTGGCCGTTCATAAAAAAGCTTTTAATTTATAATTAAAAGAAGCTTAGGTGAAAAAATACTATTTTCTTTACCTCAACCCTGTCAAAATTTATCTCCCGCTCCACTTTTCTGTCCAACGTGATCTATTTCGGCTGATGATTCACATCATTTCTATGCTCAAGAATATCAAGATTTTGATCAACAAAATAAGCACTTCCAAATCCGTTCACATAAGAACCTTTTACAGGTTGCAAAGCAATAAGGATGAAATCCTGCATTTCAGCGATGACATCCACTACTTTTCCATGGTTTTCTTTTAGCTTGGTAACGACGGTATTCCAGATTTCGGAATCTCTTTCAACCTGGGAAGCTGCTGCCTCAAGCGTTAATCGTTCACGGGCGTAGATCTGTTTTGTGGCAGATTCATCCTCAATGAACATCACAGATGTTTTTCTTCCTTCGGCAAGATTTTTTGTATGTTTTGCCATAAAAGAAACCAATATATATAAGGTATTACCGACCTGTACAAAAGGAGCATAACTTGAGTTGGGAATTCCCTCTGCATCTACAGTAGCCAAAATCACACTTTTGGTACGATCCATCAGTTCTTTTACTTTAGGTGCAACAGGTTTTGCTTTTTTGCCGGCCTCATCCTGGGTATTGGTATGATTCATGGTATAAAAATTTTATCTTAACAAAAGTAGTTATTTAGATTAAGACTAAATAATTTTAAATGATGTATAATCTCATAAACCTGACTTCATCTGCCGTTTTTTTATCTAAATTATTAATTGTAATTTTGCATTTCGTTATCAATTGAATTTAAACTTATTCATTACATATGAGTACTACAACACAATACGTTCCTTACAAAGTGAAGGACATCTCCCTAGCAGAATGGGGAAGAAAAGAAATTACCCTTGCTGAAGCAGAAATGCCAGGTTTGATGTCTATCCGTGAAGAATACGGACCATCTCAACCGTTGAAAGGGGCAAGAATTGCCGGATGTCTTCACATGACCATCCAAACGGCTGTGCTTATCGAGACATTGGTGGCTTTAGGAGCTGAAGTTACCTGGTCTTCTTGTAATATTTTCTCTACACAAGATCATGCTGCTGCTGCAATTGCTGCTGCAGGAATTCCGGTTTACGCCTGGAAAGGACTAAACGAAGAAGATTTTGACTGGTGTATTGAGCAGACTTTATTCTTCGGTGAAGACAGAAAACCATTGAACATGATTTTGGATGATGGTGGAGATTTAACGAACATGGTTTTCGATAAATATCCTGAATTCACAAAAGATATCAGAGGGCTTTCTGAAGAAACAACTACAGGAGTACACCGACTGTACGAAAGAATGAAAAACGGAACTTTGGTAATGCCTGCAATCAATGTAAATGATTCAGTGACTAAATCTAAATTCGACAACAAATACGGATGTAAAGAATCTGCAGTAGATGCTGTAAGAAGAGCGACAGACGTTATGTTGGCTGGAAAAAGAGTGGTAGTTTGCGGATATGGAGACGTTGGTAAAGGTACTGCTGCTTCTTTCAGAGGAGCGGGTTCTATCGTTACCGTTACTGAAATTGACCCAATCTGTGCGCTTCAGGCTGCCATGGACGGGTACGAAGTAAAAAGATTGGATACTGTTGTAGACAACGCAGATATCGTAATCACGACTACCGGTAACTTCAACATTGTAAGAGGAGAGCATTTCCTTAAAATGAAAGATAAAGCGATCGTTTGTAACATCGGTCACTTCGATAATGAAATCGATATGGCTTGGTTAAACAAAAACTACGGTCACACGAAATCTGAAGTGAAGCCTCAGGTAGATATCTATACGATCGAAGGTAAAGAAGTAATCATCCTTGCTGAAGGTAGACTGGTTAACCTGGGTTGTGCAACAGGACACCCAAGTTTTGTAATGTCTAACTCTTTCTCTAACCAAACTTTGGCTCAGATCGAATTGTGGAACAACTCTGCAGCGTACGGAAACGAAGTATATATGCTTCCTAAGCATTTAGATGAAAAAGTTGCTGCTTTACACCTTAAAAAATTAAGCGTTGAGTTGGAAACTCTTTCTCCGGAACAAGCTGAATATATTGGTGTAGATGTAAAAGGGCCATTCAAGCCTGAATACTACAGATACTAAGATTATTTCAATCTATATACAATCCCATTATTTAACATGATGGGATTTTTTCTGTTCCCATATTTCTAAACCTGCCAGGTGATCCTTATTTTTGAAGGTTAAAAATAATCATCAAAAAAAATCTCTTCCGGTTGTTGATGAACTTAGCTACCATTTTAGCTAGTAGAGTACCTATTACTCTTTTCCCCGTATTTTACCCCTATTTTTATACCATGACTCTTAAGTTTAGAAAAAATGAATATATTTAGCCCCTTAAACAAAACATGTAATTAATGAAAAAACAAAGAGTATCAAATGCATTCGTAGCTGCGTCCTGGGTAGCATTGGGAGCAGGAATGATAGGTTTCATCGTAGGTCTCACCAGAGCTGAAATGCTGCTGAATGAAAAAGGATATTACTTTACCATCCTTCTTTATGGCCTTTTTGCCGTAGTTTCACTCCAAAAAGCTGTCCGTGACCGTTTGGAAAACATTCCGGTAACAGATATTTATTACGGGATCTGCTGGTTTGCCACCCTTTCTTCCATTGTCCTTCTGGCTGTCGGACTATGGAATGCCACCATCCTTCCAAGTGAAAAAGGATTTTATGCATTTGCTTTCCTTCTTGCTCTTTTCGGAGCGATCTCCGTCCAGAAAAATACAAGGGACAATATGGCCCAGGAATAAAACAACAACGCTTCAATATTGGAGCGTTTTTTTATTATAAACAAAATACCCCGTTACGGATAACGGGGTAATGTATGATTGATGTTATTGATCGTATGAATTGGGATGTTGAGCTTTAATATCATCCACTGTTCCCAGGACCTTATCTTTCAAAGCATCCTGATATTTCTGAAGATCCTCAGCCATCTTCTGGTCTCCGGTTCCTAAAATTTTAGCGGCCAGAATTCCTGCATTCAAAGCTCCGTTTAAAGCTACTGTTGCCACCGGAATTCCACCCGGCATCTGAAGGATAGACAATACAGAATCCCAGCCATCAATAGAATTGCTTGACAAAATAGGAACCCCGATTACCGGTAAAGTGGTACAGCTGGCAACCATTCCCGGAAGGTGTGCAGCGCCACCGGCACCTGCGATGATCACTTTAAGCCCTCTTTCCTTTGCTGTTTTGGCGTAATCAAACATTCTTTCCGGCGTTCTGTGCGCCGAAACGACTGTCAGTTCGTATGGAATATTGAGACTTTTCAAAAAATTTGCAGCCTGTTCCATGATTGGCAGATCGCTCTGGCTGCCCATAATAATTCCTACCATCTTCAATTTTTATTAGATCTTCAAAGATAAAGAATAAAAGTCTTTTTTTAAAATGACAGCTCTATTCATTCTCTACTATAGCTGTTAAAATTATACCCCATGAGCAACTTCCAGTTTCTCTCTTTCAGCTTCCAATCAATCATCTCAAAGTAAAAATCCATATCTGTATCAGCTAAAATCAGACAAACTGTACCCCTACCATTCATTTGAGAACAAGTATATTTGCCTGTTAGACCTTACATTTACTTTGAAAGATTACAAACTTCTTTTTGCTGTTCTCACGGTTGCAATTGTCTGGGGAACTACATTTCTGGCGATCCGCATTGCCGTGGAAACTATTCCTGCGTGGTTTGTAGCCGGGATCCGCCAGTTTCTGGCATCGGTCATTATGCTGATAGTGCTTCTTTCCAGAAAAGAATTCAAATGGATCGGATGGAAAAACATGGGTTATCAGGCTATTTTTGCTTCACTGATGCTGATTGTGGCCAATGGCATGACCACAGTGGCAGAGGAAACGGTATCCAGCAGCCTCGCTTCACTTATCAGTGCCTGCTCTCCTATTCTGGTCTTCCTGGGAAGTCTCGCGGTCGGCCTCCAGAAATTCAGTTTCCGGGCTTTAGTGGGTGTTTTGCTCTGTTTTAGCGGAATCCTTTTTATTTTCTGGGATGGGCTTCAGGATCTTGCCAACCCCGAATACAGAATGGGAATGATCTTCCTTTTCTGTGCGATTGCCGGATGGGCTTCGGGAACTATCTTCACCAAAAAACTGAATATCCAAAGCGGCAATATCACCTTGAATCTTTTTTATCAGTTCCTGTTTGCAGGTATGATACAGATTATTTTCGCCTTTCTGTTTTCAGAAAATTACAACTTCGGAAACTGGACGGTGAAAAGTATTTCAGCAATGCTCTATCTGGCAGTCTTCGGTTCCGTTGCTGCATTTTTTGCTTTTCACTATGCATTAACCAAAATCTCTCCGGTACAGGTTTCCATACTTGCCTACGTGAATACCATTATTGCTATATTTTTAGGATGGCTGATCATGGATGAAAAAATTTCCCTTAAATTTATCTTCGCGGCAGTGATGATTATCTGTGGTGTTTTTATCATTAATTATAAACCGGAAATGTTTCGAAAAAAGGTGGAAGGAAAATAAAGAATAAAATCGAAAAATACAAAAGCGTTTATTTTAACCGCCAAAGATTTCAGACCTCAAATTTAATAAAATACTGTATAGATCTGAGGAATCTGTGGGAATAGATTTTATTTCCTGATCTTAACTCCATCACAAATCATGTCTCAAAAAGCATATAAAATTTTCTTTATATGAGCCAGGAGATTTCATATTTTCCTTATTTTTTCTTATATTGTTTTAACCAACATCGACAATATGCTAAAAAACACATTTTTTATACTTTTTGCTGCCTCTTTTCTATTAATCAGCTGTGATTATAAGGAAAAAGAAAAAAATCTGACAGAAAGAGAAAAGCAATTACTCGAAAAAGAAAAAATATTCGCAAAAAAGGAATCTGAATACCAGTCTCTTTTAAAAATGAGAGACAGCATTTTTTCAAAGAAAGATTCCGTAAGAATCGCCTTATGGCCGGAAGAGATATCTGGTGCCTGGAACGGGAAGGTCATCTGTACAGAATCTAACTGCAGCGATTATGTAGTGGGTGATCAGCGTACAGATACATGGGAATTCGATAGTGATTCTATCCATCTTTCAACGAAAATCATCAACAATAATAACCTGGTAAGACTGTATTCCGGTAAATTTGAGAATAATGAAATTAAGCTCAATTTCAGAACAGATTCCACCTCTCAGAAAAAAGTGGAAATGAATGTTCTGCTGAATGATATTTCCGACAACAAAATTAAAGGAACACGAACCATTATATCTGATAACGGCTGTACGGCTAGATTTTCTGTAGAGTTAGTACGTTCCACCAAATAAAAACACCTATGATTTTACTGAGTATACATAATCTGAGTTTTCCTATAGAAGATCCGGTATTAAAATTCCTGTTGGTATTGATTATCATTCTTGCTGCTCCTCTTCTTTTGAACAAAATTAAAGTTCCCCACCTTCTGGGGCTTATTATTGCCGGTGCGGTGATAGGGCCTAACGGTTTTAATGTTCTTGCCAGAGACAGCAGCATTGTGGTTACCGGAACGACAGGCCTTCTTTATATCATGTTCCTGGCAGGATTGGAAATTGATATGGGAGATTTTAAAAAGAACAAATGGAAAAGTCTGACGTTTGGAATCTACACCTTTGTTGTTCCTTTTGTTTTAGGCTATCTGGGAGGTCATTATCTCCTTCACTTTTCTATATTGACATCGATCCTTTTTGCGAGTCTTTTTTCTTCGCATACTCTGATCGCCTATCCATTGGTGAGTAAATTAGGAATTGCAAAAAATAAAGCCGTCAACATTACCGTGGGCGGAACCATGATCACTGATATTCTGGCCCTTTTGGTGCTTGCCGTGATCGTGGGAATGTCGCAGGGAGATGTAGGTACAGAATTCTGGGTAAAACTTTCTGTTTCCTTTATTGTATTTGCACTTATCGTCTTAATCATATTCCCAATCATTGGACGCTGGTTTTTCAAAAAGGTAGATGACAAAATTTCACAGTATATTTTTGTGCTGGTGATGATTTATCTGGCAGCAATGCTTGCTGAACTTGCCGGAGTAGAAGCCATTATCGGAGCATTCTTTGCGGGTCTGGCTCTAAACAGATTGATTCCTCATACCTCATCTTTAATGAACAGGGTTGAATTTGTAGGAAATGCCATCTTTATTCCTTTCTTCCTGATCAGCGTAGGAATGCTTATTGATTTTAAGGTTTTCTTTAAAAGCTGGGAAACCTTGGAGGTGGCAGCCATTATGCTCGTTGCATCCATTGGAGGAAAATATATTTCGGCGGTGATGACTCAAAAGACATTCAGACTGTCCAAAGAAGAAGGAAAACTGATTTTCGGACTGAGTTCGGCTTCTGCAGCGGCTACTCTGGCTTCAGTAATGGTAGGATATAACATCATCCTTTCTGAAACAGAAACGGGTGAACCGGTAAGGTTACTGAATGAGCACGTGCTGAACGGGAGTATCCTTCTGATCCTTATTTCCTGTACCATCTCTTCATTCATTTCAATGGCAAGTGCTCAAAAAATTGCGGAAAGTGACAATGAAGATACAGTTTCCGGCAACAGCCATGAAGAGGAAAATATCCTGCTGGCGATTAATCACGAAGAAACGGTAGACAGAATGGTGAATCTGGGAATCCTGATCAAAGCCCATTCAAATACGGAAAATCTGTTTGCTTTAAATGTGATTAATGAAGATAAGAATGAATCTTCAGTGAAAAATGCTGAAAAACTTCTTCATCACGCTGCAGATGCCGCCGCTGCAGCTGACGTTAAGATACAGGCTCTGAAAAGATATGACAACGATGTGATCAACGGAGTCAAAAACGTAATTAAAGAACAGAAAATTACTGACCTGATCATCGGACTGGAAGATGAGAAAGGCTTCTCCCCTTCTTTTGTGTATAATCTGTACAACGGATATCTTCAGAATGACGATGTGAATGTACTGGTCTATCACGCCGCACAACCCCTTTCCACGATTAAAAAATATGCTGTGATGATTCCTGAAAATGCTCATAAGGAGGCAGGATTCTTCCACGCGCTTCTAAGGGTATGGAATGTAGCCAGAAATTCCGGTGCAACTGTAGTGTTTTACGCTCCTGAAAACATTCTTGATATTCTTCAGAAAATCGTCAAAAAAGCAAATATAGAGGCCGAGTTTATCATTATGAGCACGTGGCAGGACGGAGAAAAAACGGCTGCAAAACTGAAAGAAGATGAAGCACTGATCATTTTAATGGCTAAACGTGGAATGCAGTCTTACATTCCGAGAATGCGACTTATTCCTGAATTATTGAACAAGTATTTAAAGGATAATAATTACCTTCTGATCTTCCCATTCTCGGAATTTGATGAAAATAGTCCGGAGATCCGTTCTGTAGGGAATCATGGTGATTTTATGGAAATCGGAAATGTGATCCAGAAGATTTTTAAGTAGTCTAAAATAATTTTATATTTAAATCCATGAAAAAATTATTTCCAGCAATTCTTTTATTATTAATCGGCTGCAAGGATCAAAAACAAAATATCACGGTAGACCCTAAAATAAAACCATCAGTAATGTCTGAAATTAAATATGGTAAAAAATTCTTTGATTATAATGAGATAGACTATTATCATATTGAAACCAAAGAAGATGAAATTATAGAATTAGATCAAAATCAAGACAAATCAAAAATTGATAAGCTTAAGTATCATTTGATATATGACACAATACCAAAAAACATTAATGATCTTGATTTTCTAAATTATATAGACAAAATCGGTTACTTGAAAAAGAAAATAAATCCTTCTAAATTTGAAAGCATCAATAAAATATTTGTGGAAAAGCCTGAAGAAGAAATAATAATTGCCGCTTGTATTCCAGTCTTCAGGGATATTTTAGTTTTTAAAAAGAACAGTAAAGTGACAGGAATAGCGAAAATATGTTTTAGCTGTCATCAATATCGTATCATTGGAACAGATGCCAATACAGAAAACTTTGGCTCAAATAATGACTATTCGCAACTCGGAAATATTTTAGATACTATTAACTAATAATGAAAAAGTACTATTAGCCATAGTTTCACTGTTGACTTTAATTATAGTTTCGATAACAGTTTACCGGAATCATCCCATTGAAATCACAATAAAAGAAGAGATAAAAGCTGGAGATAAAATCATTAAAAAACAATGGGAAATTTCCTGATAACAATGATTATAAAACACTGAAGAATTTACGACTAAAACAGGAAGATTCCCACATTTATCTTAATTACAAAGGATAATAAAGGTTATTTTGAGGTTGCTTATCTTGAAAGTTTCGACGGTTCTCATCTTTTATGGAATTCTAAAGAAAGAAAATAGATGATAGATTTTCCTAAAATTCAAAAGTAGAACATGAATAAAATAGAATGAATTCAAGCTTCACAACATTCAAAAAAATCTGCTCCATCCATTCAATCTGGGAAAGAATTTTTCACGCAAAGCTTTAAGATCTTACTATTGATTTGAGGAAAGCAAAGAAAAGAATCAACAAGTTGATCTGATGAAGCGAATGGATCTATAGTATTGACAAAATAACATAAAAATGAGCTGCAATCATGATTACAGCTCTTTATCTTTATTTTAAGTCTCGCCTTATTCAGCGATCACTCTCACCATACTTTTCACCATCACCAACTTCTCCATCAGCTCTTCTCTGGAATCAGCCAGCACATTGATGTGACCCATTTTTCGTCCCGGTTTGGTTTCTGTTTTCCCGTATAAATGAATGTAGGTTTCAGGTAATTTAAGCACCTCTTCCATTCCCTCGTATAGTACTTTTCCGGCATATCCTTCTGCCCCTACCAAATTCAGCATTCCACTATAGGTAATTGCATCTGTATCGGCTAAAGGTAGATTTTTCACTACACGATACATTTGCTCAAACTGTGAATTTGTATTCCCTTCCTGGCTCTGGTGACCTGAATTGTGTAATCTGGGTGCAGTTTCATTCACCCATATTTTCCCTTCTTTATCCAAAAATAATTCAATTGCAAAAAGTCCCGGAGAATTGACAGCATTCAGAAACTTCTCTGTAATTAAGTCAATTTGCCGTTGAGTATCTTCAGTAAGAAGAACGGGACAAACATTGAAGTCCAAAAGATTGAGTTTTGGATCAGCCACCATTTCTGTCACCGGAAAGATATTTGTTTCGCCGTTTTCATTTCTGGCAACGATAACAGAAAGTTCCTTGTCAATATCTACAAGGCTTTCGATAACTGAAGCCTCTTTCCATAAGTGTTGATAATCCTCTTCTGTTCTGATCACCTGAACGCCTTTTCCATCGTAACCTCCTGTGTTCATCTTCTGCACAAACGGCAGCGGCATCATGATCTTTTCATCACTGTTCCATACGACCTGAAAATCAGGACTTGGAATATCGTAGGTTTTATAGAATTCTTTCTGAAGGATCTTCTGCTGGATCGTTTTAATGATGGCGGCATTGGGAACTACTTTTATCCCTTGTTTTTCAAGCTCGGCCAAAGCATCCGCATTGACGTGTTCTATTTCGATCGTCACTACATCCTTATCTTTCCCAAAGTTCAGTACGGTTTCATAATCGTTGAAATTTCCCTGGGTAAAATGGGAGATATTGTTGCACGGTGCATCAGAAGCCGGATCCAGCGTATAAAATTGGTCATCGTATTTCAGTGCGCTTTGGATCAGCATCCTTCCCAGCTGCCCGCCTCCTAAAATTCCTATTTTCATTCTTACTTTTATTTTTTCTATTAGATTTTTTATGGAAAGTTATTGAATCTTGTCAATCTTTAAATATCCAAGTCCCATTGGGTTTTTCTGATCTTCCGCATCAGATTTTGTCAGGATAATGGAATATTTTTCTTTCATTTTTTCAGGCAGGATATCATTCACATTGAAAATATCATCAATATCAACACCATGTTTATCGTCCACATGGCTTACGGCGCCTTCAAAACCCATCGTTGCATAAAACTCCGTCGCTTTTGCCCTTTTGATGATCTCCCCCATCGATTTTCCTACCATCAGATGCTGCTCGTGAAATTCTTCAAAAAAGCCTTTCTTATATCCCCCTAAATTAAGGAAATACAACTTATCTTCATAGGTCTGAGCTGTTTTTTCCACAATGTTCACTTCATACCCGTCTGCAAATTTCACTTCCTGATAGCAGTCTAAATGGATCTTTCCTTCGGCTTCTTTCCAGAAATCCTTCATATCGGGAGCGAGATCTTTAAGATTTTGTGCGATCCCGAAAAAAACGTCATGCTGCTCGATATTCCTACCCTTGGGCGTTGCACCGAGAATGATATAAAATAATTTCATTTCACTTTTCATGCCTGCAAAAATACGTCAAATTTATCTTTTTTAAACGTTTGGCAGAATAAGCCAATAGTTTTATATTTGTAGCATGTCAGAAATCATTATTCTGTTCCTCGGCGCGGTTTCAGCCGGTCTTTTAGGTTCACTTACGGGTTTGGGAGGAGGAGTTATCATTATTCCTTTATTGACGCTGGGTTTCGGCGTTCCTATGCATTATGCAATCGGTGCTTCTTTAATTTCTGTGATCGGGACTTCTTCCGGTGCTGCGGTAGCTTTCGTAAAAGAAGGTTTTACCAATATGCGGATCGGAATGTTTCTGGAGATCGGAACTACGGCAGGGGCTATCATGGGTGCTTTGCTTTCCGGAATGCTTAATCCCAATACCATCGGAATTATCTTCGCCAGCATTCTTCTGTTGACTGTTATTTTAAATCTTAAAGGAAAACCTGACCACCAGGAACCGGTCATCAAAGGAAGTCTTGAGGAAAAACTGAAGCTTTACGGAACATTTCCTGACAAAGGAGTTTTAAAAAGCTACTCGGCCAGAAATACAGTTCCGGGATTTTTAATGATGATGTTTGCGGGTGCTATGTCCGGGCTTTTAGGAATAGGCTCCGGTGCCCTTAAAGTACTGGCAATGGACAATATGATGAAGCTCCCCTTTAAGGTTTCTACGACTACGAGTAACTTTATGATTGGGGTAACGGCAGTAGCAAGTGCACTGATCTATTTCCAGAGAGGCGAGATCATCCCTGTAATTGTAGCTCCGGTATTAATTGGTGTGGTAGTAGGAAGTTTCATCGGGTCAAAAACACTGATGGTCTCCAAAACAAAGAAATTAAAAGTGTTCTTTGCGATTGTGATCACTATTTTATCAGTCTACATGATGTATAACGGTATCAATAAAAGCTTCAGATAATGAGAAAGAATTTTACAGATGTAGATCTGAACCGTTCGGTAGGAAATCTTTTGAGACTAGGCGTTATTTTGTCTGTGATTACGTCATTGATTGGTTTTATCAAACTTTTCGTGGAGGGCTTTGAGATGCCTAAAAAATATTCGTCCCTTAATATGGGCACCTCTTCTGAAAAAGTATGGGGAATGTTCTGGAGTTCTTTATGCAAAGGAGAAGGAATGGCGATTATCCAGCTGGGAATTCTGCTGTTGATCTTTACTCCTTTAGTAAGAATTATTTTTGCCTTGATCGGGTATTTAAAAGAAAAAGACTACGTCTATGTAGTCATTTCTTCAATAGTTCTTGTGATTATGGCGATCAGCTTTTTTACAGGGTACGCTCACTAATTTTACATTTCATAGAATTCCAGGGGAAGCTGATCAGGATCCTGGGTAAAGAAAAATTCTTTTCCGGTGTATTCATCTATGCGGATGTCTTCACAAATAAGGCCTTTTGCTATAAGTTCTTCCCTTTTAACGCTAACGTTTTCAACAGAGAATGCCAGATGTCTTAAACCACATGATTCAGGACGGGACGGTCTTTGCGGAGGATCAGGGAAAGAAAACAGTTCAATCACATAATGCTCCCCGATCGCCAGATCCAGTTTGTAAGACTTCCTTTCTTCACGGTAAACTTCCCTGATGATCTTCAAGCCTATAACTTCAGTGTAGAATTTCTTTGAAACCTCATAATCTGAGCCTATGATGGCGATGTGATGGATCTTCATTATTTAATTTTAATTTTTTAGGTCTATAACTTCAGCAAAACTTGCAACCTGAGCAGTAGATTTCTATTTTACTTTATTTCTCTGCAGTTCTCTTTTCTTCTTGTATCGATGATATACTGAATTTTCCAGTCACTCTGTTGCTTAACCAACTGAAAGCTGTTGGCTCCACAATGGGAAAATTTCCCTTTAAAATAGAAGGAATAAGGGGTAAACACGCTGGCCAGACCTCCATCTGAATGAACGGCATCAATGATGATCTTTTCATCCAGATCACCTTTTGAAAATTTAGATACGGAAGCAATAAATTCCTGAACGTTTTCATTTTTTACGGTTCCGTCTTTGGCAATACTCTGTAAAACAGCATTCTCAGCAAAAGCAGATTTCATCAATTCCGGATCGGCATTTTTCATTCCAAGAAACAGGGTACGGATCGGTTTTTCAATATCCTGGCTCTTTTGTCCGAAACAGAAGATACCAAATAGTAACGCCAACATGGTAAGTTTATTCATATTGATTGCAATTTATCTCAAACAATAAAATTAGGAAAAATATGGTCAATAATTAAAATTAACAAAGTTTAAAAAGTGAATAGCACTGCATTATTTAAAAATAGATTAATTTTATACGTTTATTTAAAATTATGTGGGGAATTTATTTGTTTTTGATTGGATTACTGGTGCTCTTAACGATACTACCCAAAATCCAAAACGCTCATTGGGTATTCAGGGTGCCGGAATTCGGCAAAATCCAGATTACTTATGTTGTGGTGCTTACCTTTATTTTGGGTCTTTTTCTTGATCATTCGCAGAATCTATGGTATGCACAGGGGCTTTTATTATTCCTGTTTGTTCATCATGGTATTACGCTGGTAAAATACACACCGCTTTATCCGGTGAAAAAATACAAACAGCAACATCAGTCTTCTCAAAAACTGCATTTCATTTCTGCTAATGTCTATCAGTTTAACAAAGAATATAACCGGTTTATTCAGCTTATTGAAAAATATAAACCTGAAGTATTTCTGACGATGGAAAGCAATGGAGATTGGGAACAGGCAATGAAAGCCCTTGAAAAAGACTATCCTTTCCAGCACAAAGTGACGCTTGAAAATACCTATGGAATGCATTTTTATTCTCAGCTTGAAATCAAAAGTGCCAAGACCCATTTTTTTGTAGCCGATGATATTCCAAGTATTGAAGCCCACTTAAAGACCAAAGACAGTTTTTCGTTTGTGTTCTTTGGAGTACATCCGCCGCCGCCAAGTCCTACCGAAGAAGAAACTTCGAAGGAAAGAGACGGAGACTTATTAAGTGCTGCAAAACGCATTAAAGATATCAAAGAACCCGTGATTGTTGTTGGAGATTTTAATAATGTGGCATGGTCAAAATCGTCTGTCTTATTCAGAAAAACCAGTCATCTGATCGATCCAAGAATCGGACATTCTTTTGTATCTACTTTTCATGCGAAATACCTCCTGTTAAGATTCCCAATCGATTTAATGTTCCACAGTGAAGATATTTTCATTAAAGACCTTAAAACTCTGGAAAATTTCGGATCAGACCATCTTCCTGTGTACTGTGAGTTTTTCATTGACCATCATAATGACGAACAGGAAGAAAAGGTAGAAGAAGCCACTGTTGAAGAAAAAGCAGAAGCAGAAGAAATGATACAGGAAGGAAAGAAAGAGGACGGAGACCGTGATGCGGTGGTAACGGAAGGATAGAATTTTAATTGCGAATAGTCAAAACGATATGATGGCAATTTTTTTAATTAAACCTGAAAATATTTGTGTTCGCAAGGGCGTTTCACTCAGCAAAAATAGCAAATAGCCTTTACTTAATACAATGGTTGATAAAACATAAAAAGCCGTTTCACAAATAATGAAACGGCTTTTTCTATTGTTGGATTATTCTTAGAATAATTCTTTTCTGATGATGTTCTGGCTTCTTTCAGGGCCAACAGATACTAAGTATACATTGATTCCAAGGTATTTCTCGATGAACTCAATATATTTCTGAGCATTGTCAGGAAGTTCGTCGTAGCTTCTCACCTTGGTAAGATCTTCGTTCCAACCTGGCAGATCCTGATAGATTGGTTCGTAGTTGTATAATTTCTCCGTTGAAGAAGTGAAATAATCGATGATTTTTCCGTCTTCTGTTTTGTAATGAGTGACGATCTTTAGGTTTTCAATTCCTGTAAGAACGTCTAATTTAGTAATCACAAGGTTGTTGATCCCGTTGATCATACAAGCGTGCTTTAAAGAAACAAGGTCTAACCAACCTGTTCTTCTTGGTCTTCCTGTTGTAGCACCGAATTCACCTCCGATCTGTCTGATCTTCTCTCCTAATTCATTGTCTAATTCAGAAGGGAAAGGTCCGTTTCCTACTCTTGTACAGTATGCCTTAGCAACACCGATAAGATTTTGAAGGGATGTAGGCGGAACTCCTGCTCCTGTACAAACTCCTCCTGTAGATGGAGAAGATGACGTTACGTACGGATAAGTTCCGAAGTCGATGTCCAGCATCAATGCCTGAGCTCCTTCAAAAAGAACGTTTTTCCCATCTCTGATGGCTTCGTTCAATTCAACTTCTGTATCAACGATTCTGTCCTGAAGTTGTTTTCCAAGCTCTAAAAATTCGTTGTAAATTTCTTCAACGTCTAACGTTGGTTTTCCGTAATATTTTTCGAAAAGAGAGTTCTTAATTTTTAAGTTTTTCTCAATTTTGTCTCTTAATATTTCAGGATTTAAAAGGTCGATCATTCTGATCCCTACTCTTGAAATTTTATCTTCATAGCAAGGTCCGATTCCTTTTTTAGTGGTTCCGATTTGAGTTCCTCCGTGTTCTTCTTCACGGTAAGTATCCAAAAGAATGTGGTAAGGCATGATGACATGCGCTCTTCTGCTGATAAAAATGTGGTCAGTTTTCAGGCCTTTGCTTTCAATCTGGCCAACCTCTTTAATGAAAGATTTTGGGTTTACCACTACTCCGTTCGCAATGATACACTTCCCTTTGCACTGTAGAACTCCTGAAGGGAGAAGGTGCAAAACAAATTTCTCTTCACCTACATAAACCGTGTGACCCGCGTTGTCTCCTCCCTGGAAACGAACTACATAATCCGATTTAGCTGATAAAACATCCGTGATTTTTCCTTTACCTTCATCTCCATACTGAAGACCTACAACTACGTAAGTTGACATATTTTACTTTTATTTTAGATTCATGCAAAATTACTTTTTAAAAATAGGGTGGGCAAATTATGGGTCTAATATTTTTTAAAACTAATTTCAAACCTTATTTAGATTTGAATAAAAAAATTGGATGATTTGTAATAATGAATATGGAAAGTCAGATCGATACTATTCCATTTAAAATGAGTAAAACTCAATTTTGATCAAATACCAATTATTGGTATATTTGATTAAAATTAAAACGATGGCAAAAAATACATCCATATTATTGGGAGATTATTTTGATAATTTCATCAGCGAACAAATAAAATCAGGAAAATACTCGTCAGCAAGTGAGGTTATAAGAAACGCCTTAAGATTATTTGAATATGAAGAATCTAAGAAAACAGAATTAGTCAACGAATTAAAAAAAGGAGAAAAATCTGGATTTGTTGAAGATTTTGACCGTACGGAATTTCTAAAAAATCTTCATCAAAAACATTCTGCTGACTCATGAATTATAGAATAAGTAATGAAGCATTCAATGATTTAGAAAAGATTTGGCTCTATACTTTTGAAAACTGGTCATTAAAACAGGCAGACCATTATTTTGATCTTCTTATAAATGAGATTGAATATTTATCTAAAAATCCGGAATCCGGAAAAGATTACAGCAAGATAAGAAAAGGATATTGTCGTTCAAGAGTTAAATCTCATTTTATATTTTACAAAATCAACTTGAAAGATAAAGAAATTGAAATCATCAGAATCCTTCATCAGCAAATGGATATTTCAACCAGACTGGATGAATAGATTAGAAATTTAAAACTACGTGAAAAGTCTCTTATCATCTCTAATGAATTTGATTAATTCTGTATCTTTGATTATTCTCTGAAATAACCAAAGCTCCTCCCCATCATGAGATCATCACAAACATCATCCTACCTCTCCCCATCTCCCTCAAGCGAAGTAAAGCTCTTCCACACCCTGTTCACTCCTGACGAAATTCCGGTAAAAGCTACCTTACTCATCATCCACGGCATGCAGGAACACAGCGGAAGATATGCTGAAATAGCTGGTTATTTTGCAGATCAAGGATTTGTGGTTCTTACCTACGACCATTTGGGACATGGAAAATCGGTGAAGGATAAAAAAGACATTGGATTCTTCCAGCTGGATCAGCCGGACGAAAAGCTGGTTTCAGATGCTGACGCAATGGGTGATTATCTTATACAAAAATACCCGGATGTTCCTCACTTTGTTCTTGGACATTCTATGGGATCATTCGTTACGCGGTGTCTTCTTCAAAGAGCTGGCGGCAAATTTAAGGGAGCCATCATTACAGGAACCGGAGGTCCTTTGGCGGGTATCGGTCTCATTAATGGTTATCTCTCGTTAGCCAACAAAATAGCCCCTCATTATCTTACCTATCTCAATACTCTCTTCACTACTGTTAATAACAAAAGTTTTAAGAAAGACAAAGATTTCAGCGACACTAGTTGGCTGAGTTTGAATCCGGCCAATAGAAAAGCTTTTACCGAGGATGAACTCTGTGGAATTCCTTTTACCAATAATGCTTTTTATACGCTGTTTATTATTTACAAAAAAGCTACGGCAAGAAACTGGGCCGTTTCTATTCCCAAATCCTTCCCTATTCTTTTTGTCAGCGGGCAGAATGATCCGATCGGTGATTTCAGCAAAGGGGTTATCAAAACGGTAGACTATTTAAAAAAGGATGGATTTAAAGATATCAACGTCAAAATTTATCCTGAGATGCGTCACGAAATATTAAATGAAGAAATCAGGGAAGAGGTTTTCAATGACATATTTCAGTGGATTTTAAAGCATTTATGAAACTAAATATGTGTTATCTATATCTATTGGCCATCGCAAAGATGCCAGGATTTTATCCTTGATACAATTGTAAATCCCTTTTGTATTTTCTAAGTACCAACAGAAGAAATCTTTTAGACCTATCACTAATACAACACAACCATCCGTGAAATCTGCGGGAGCATAAAAAACATCAACAGAACATTATTTAACCCAAAACAATCTCCCTTTCTACTCCGATCTCTTCAAGAAAAATCTCATCATGGGAAATCACAAGCAGAGTTCCGTGATAATTTCTGATAGAATTGGTGAGAATGTCTACATTCTGCAAGTCTAAATTGTTCGTTGGCTCATCCAGAATGATCATATCAGGGGCTTTATTACTGATTGAAAGCCCGCATAAAAGCAGTCTCAACCGCTCTCCCCCACTTAATACCCCACATTTTTTATCCCAGGTTTCCTTTCTGAATAAAAATCGGGATAGTAAAGTCTTTACTTCAAATTCCGGCATCGCAATGTCATTAAACTGCTGGACAAAATCATAAACAGTAAAGTGCTGTCCAATCAAAGAATATTCCTGATCGACATAAATGGTATTACATTCTGATTTTGAAATGGTTCCGACAGATGGCTTTAGATTCCCCAATAAAAGTTTGATTAAAGTAGTCTTTCCGGAACCGTTGGATCCTTTGATCAAAATTCTGTCCCCACTTCTGATCTCAAGAGTAAGATTTTCTTTCCATAACAATTTTTCGTCATATTTAAAATTAACTTCCTCTGCAGCAAGCAGAAGCTTTCCGGAATGCAGATCAGAATCATTAAAAATTACTTTCATTTGATCAGAATTTTTCAATGATGAACGCAAATTTCTCAAGTCTCCTGATAGATCATTGATCTTTTCAGCATGAATATCTTTTAATCTGGAAGTATTTTTTTCGGCATTATTGCGCAAAGTATTCATCATAATCCTTGCTACACCGGACTTTTCCTGCTTCTGTTTTCCTCTTGCATCCAATTTTTGCTTTCTTTCCAGCGTTTCGCGTTCTTTCTCTTTTGCTTTTTTCAGAGCCCTCTCTTTTGAATGAATGTCATTGTTTAATGCTTCCTGTTCTATTTCTTTCTGTTCAGCATACAGATCATAATTTCCACCATAAGTAGAAATCCCCTGATTGCTTAATTCAAATGTCGTGTCAACAAGGTTCAGTAAAATCCGGTCGTGACTGACCATAACAACAGTTGAATGGGTTTGCTTAACAAATTCATACAGAAGTTTTCTACCTTCCAGATCAAGATGGTTGGTAGGTTCGTCTAACAAAATAATATCGGGCTGATTGATCTGAATTCCAGCCAGAAAAACTTTAGTTTTTTGTCCACCGCTTAAACTTTCCAGTTTTTGATTTAATTTCAAATTTTCCAGTTTCCAGTGTTCCAGAGCATTCTGGCAACGTTCCTCAATATCCCAGTCGTCATTTAAAATTTCAAAATATTCTTCATCTATGTCACCATTGATGATTTTTTGAAGAGCATTCAGCTTTTTATCGATCTTAAGACATTCTGATACAGTCAAATGGTCAAAATTTCCAAACATCTGCGGAACATAATACAGATCGCCTTTGATGGTTATGCTTCCTTCAGATGGTTGAATTTCCCCGGCAATAAGCTTCAGGAGTGTAGATTTCCCAATACCGTTGCTTCCGGCTACTGCCGATTTTGTATGGGATTGGATGGATAAATGGATGGAATTAAACAGGACGTCTCCTCCCGGAAACCCGTAGGATATATTTTGCAGTAAGATCATAATTTCTTTCTTGGTAATAATTAAACGTCAGTAACTCACGGGTTACTGTTGAGTACAATCGAAAAAGAAATTAAATCCTACATGTCTGTATCATTGGGTTTTGGAAATACAAAGATAGAAAATTTCCCAATATTACATTTTCCTGATAAAAAACATGCCTTTTTTTTCATTAATTCCGAAGCCATTGAAATCTACCGAACTAAAATGGCCTTGTACGCAAAGGTTTTAAATTGTAGATTTAATAGGATAATGGAATAGAATCAGCGATTTTTATTGCCTGTTATTTTCACTCCATCTTATTTAAATGAGTGATTATGAAATCCGCAATAAAAGTAGAAAAGATTTTGATCAAAAAAACGTAACTTTGCCGACTACTAAAATTTTTTATGGAAAGCATTAAAGTTCACGACAAAACTTTCGTTCCTTATCTGAAGGAAGCCGAGATTCAGGAAATTGTAAAAGAAACAGCTTTAAAGATTTATGAAGATTACAAGGATGAAGTTCCTGTTTTCATCGGGGTTCTGAACGGAGTGATCATGTTCTTCTCAGATCTTTTAAAATACTACCCGGGCGAATGCGAAATTGCGTTCATCCAAATGAGCTCTTACGCAGGAACTGAATCTACAGGAATCGTTTACCAGAAAATGGAATTGACGAAAGACGTGAAAGACCGTCACATCATTCTTGTGGAAGATATCGTAGATACTGGAAATACCGTTGAAAGCCTATTCAAATATTTCACAGAAACCCAGCGTCCGAAATCTGTGAAACTGGCTTCATTCCTATTAAAGCCTGATGTATACAAGAAAGATTTCAAACTGGATTATATCGGAAAAGAGATTCCAAATAAATTTGTCCTTGGTTACGGACTTGATTATGATGAGTTGGGAAGAAACCTTGCGAATCTGTATCAACTGGAAGAAGGACAGATCAACCATTAATTATTGCTGCTAGCTTTTGGCTATTAGCCATTAGCTTTAAATATTAAATCGAAATAAAGTAAATATTAACTAAAAAAGCTAAAGGCTGAAAGCGTATTGCTGAAAGCTGCAGGCGAATCAACATTATGATAAACATTGTTCTGTTCGGCCCTCCAGGAAGTGGAAAAGGAACACAAGCTCAAAACCTGATCGAAAAATTCAATTTAAAACAGATTTCAACAGGTGACCTTTTCAGATACAACATGAAAAATGATACCGAGCTTGGAAAACTGGCTAAGTCTTACATCGATAAGGGAGAATTGGTTCCGGATCAGGTAACAACAGATATGCTGATCGACGAGCTTAGAAAGCCAACCGATACCAACGGATTTATCTTTGATGGCTACCCAAGAACGACCGCTCAGACGGAAGCTTTGGAAAAAATCGTAGATGAGGAACTGAACGACAAAATTGATATCTGCCTATCCTTAGTGGTTGAAGATAAAACTTTAGTGGAAAGACTTCTGAAAAGAGGTGAAACGAGCGGAAGATCTGATGACAGCAATGTAGAGATCATCGAAAACAGAATTAAAGAATATTATACTAAAACAGCAGAAGTAGCTGAACTTTACAAGCAACAGGGAAAATATGTTGAAGTAAACGGCGTAGGAGAAATTGATGAGATTTCCCAAAAACTTTTCGCTGAAGTCGAAAAAATTAAATAATCGGGAGATGGAGTACGGGATTTGAAAAATTCGAATCCCGTCATCCACAACCCGCAACACAAACTATATGTCTAACTTTGTAGATTACGTAAAGATCCATTGTAAAAGCGGACACGGAGGTGCAGGTTCTGCCCACCTTCGCCGTGAAAAGTATATTCCTAAAGGTGGTCCGGATGGAGGCGACGGAGGTCGCGGCGGACACGTCATCATGAGAGGAAATGCTCAGGAATGGACTTTACTTCCACTTCGATACACCCGTCACATAAAAGCGGAACGGGGTGAAAACGGGGCGAAAAGCCAGCTGACCGGTGCTGACGGTGCTGATATTTATATCGATGTTCCTATCGGGACGATCGCTAAAAATGAAGAAGGAGAAATTATCGGCGAAATTCTTGAAGACAAGCAGGAAATCACTTTGATGCTTGGAGGAAAAGGGGGAAAAGGAAATGAGCACTTCAAATCTTCTACCAATCAGACTCCGAGATATGCACAACCAGGAATGGATGGTGAGGAAGGCTTCGTTGTTTTCGAACTTAAAATTTTGGCCGATGTAGGTTTGGTTGGTTTTCCAAATGCCGGAAAATCTACCCTTCTTGCCTCTGTATCTGCTGCAAAACCTAAGATCGCCAATTATGCATTTACAACACTGACTCCCAATCTTGGTATTGTAGATTACAGAAATTACAAATCATTTGTAATGGCTGATATTCCTGGAATCATTGAAGGTGCCGCTGAAGGAAAAGGTCTGGGACACCGATTCTTAAGACATATTGAAAGAAATTCTATCCTTTTATTCTTAATTCCGGCTGATTCTGAAAGTCATTTTCAGGAGTTTAAAATTCTGGAAAATGAATTAACGGAATATAATCCTGAACTTCTGGATAAAGATTTCATTGTTTCTATTTCAAAAGCCGACCTTTTGGATGATGAACTGAAAAAAGAAATTTCTTCTGAATTTCCGGAAAACAGAAAGCCATTATTTTTCTCCGGAGTTACTGGAGAGGGCCTCGTGGAACTGAAAGATGCAATCTGGAAAAAACTACACGGATAAAAGATGATACACTCATTAAAGAAAATAACAGCACCCGCTGTTATTTTTGTTTCATTTCTTCTGCCTGCCTCAGCTTATGCTCAGGATAGCGATTCATTCGTGGAAACATCTAAATCAGATGAACCAGCGCCTTTAAATGATAAGGCGTTTTTTAAGTATGAATTTAATAAAAGGTTAAAGTATACACTTACCTACGATAAGATCGCAGATCAGGGGGCTAGCAATGAGGTGAGTGAGGACATTCAGTATTTCGTAAGTGATGCCGATTTGTCCGTCCTATCTTTTAACAACAGCAGAAATGGTTTTATTTATAATTTAAATAAAGAGACCAATCCTGTACTCCCTGTCTTGATCAAGGATGAAAGTAAAGATATTAAACCTGGAAATTTTGATTATTTTAAAGGAGATATCCCGCTGGAATCTGAAATTGCAGACATTAAAAAAAGGAAAAAAGCAAAAACAGAACATATTTTAGAATTGGTGGAAAAGAGAGCAGAAAATGATCTCATTCATTATAAGTACAACCTCATTCTTAACCAAAAAGTGAAAAAGAATCTGGGAGTTATTGAACTGGACATTACCAACAGTGATCAGGATTTCAATAACAACATTCTGTACGATATGGAACCTTTGTTTTTTAAAAATAAAATAATGTTCAATAAAGGGGAGATAAAAAGCTATTCGCATTATAATTCTGTCAACAAGAGAACAAAGTTTTATCAGTCAAAAGATAATGAGCCTATCCTTTTAAGGTTATCATTTACCAAAGGCTGCTGTGTTTCCTCTCTGGAGTAATTTCAATCCTGAAGCCACGATTATTTGGAATAGTTATTGAAAGAAACAGAGAAACCATCCCTTATGAAGCACATACTAAGTCTTTTTGCACTGATATTTTTATTTTCATGCACGACTCAAAAAACGGAATCAAAATACACCAAAATTGAATATCAGGCGGGTGCCTGTTTTGGATCCTGCCCTGTATTTAAACTGACCATCAGTCCTTACAGAACCGCCATACTGGAAGCGGAACATTTTAATTTCTCCAAAGATTTTTCGAAAGGAGAATTTTCAAATCCGCGGGAAGGAACTTTTAATGGGGTGATCAGGGAAGCAGATTACAACAAACTGATTTCACTTCTGAATGATCTTGACGTCAAAAATCTGAAAGACCATTACGGAACAAAAAATATCACCGATCTTTCAACCTCCTATCTGAGAATTAATTTTACAGACGGATCTTCCAAAAACATAGAAGATTATGGTAAAAGAGGAAGTGAAAAACTGAGAAAAGTCTATATGTTCATTGAAGACCTGAGACATAACCAACAGTGGGCAAAAGTAAAATGATCCGCTTAAAAATATTTAGACTACCTTTGTACCATATAATTCCTTCACATTGAGGGAATTTTATTTTAAATTAAAAAAAATAGTTCATTTGAATTTTACAGACCTAAACTTAATAGAACCTATTGCAAAAGCAATTCAGGAACAGGGTTATACGAACCCTACGCCCATTCAGGAGAGATCAATCCCTGAAATCTTAAAAGGTAGCGACTTTTTAGGATGTGCACAGACAGGAACAGGAAAGACAGCGGCGTTTGCTATTCCTATTCTGCAGAATTTATCAAAAAGCAAGACCAAAAACAACCATATAAAAGCCCTGATCTTAACGCCGACAAGAGAACTTGCCATCCAGATCGAGGAAAATATTAATGCATACGGAAAATACCTTCCGCTAAAACAACTCGTTATTTTCGGAGGGGTAAAGCAGGGAAATCAGGAAGCTGCTCTCAGAAGAGGCATCGATATCCTGGTAGCAACCCCCGGAAGACTTCTTGATTTTATCGCACAGGGTATTATCAGCCTTAAGAACATTGAAATCTTTGTTCTTGATGAAGCAGACAGAATGCTGGATATGGGTTTTGTACATGATGTAAAAAGAGTGATTAAACTTCTTCCACAAAGAAGACAGACTTTATTCTTTTCAGCAACAATGCCTTCTGAGATCCAGAAACTGGCTGATTCTATCTTAAATAATCCTGTCAAGGTAGAAGTCACTCCGGTTTCTTCTACTGCTGAAACCATTAAACAGTCGGTTTATTTTGTAGATAAAGAAAATAAGCTGGACCTTCTTTCTCATATTCTGGAGAATGATATTTCAGATTCTGTACTGGTATTTTCCAGAACAAAACACGGTGCCGACAAAATAGCGAGAAAGCTGCAGAAAGATAATATCTCAGCAGAAGCGATTCACGGGAACAAATCTCAAAATGCGAGACAGAATGCCCTGAATAATTTTAAGAACGGAAAAACAAGGATTCTGGTCGCTACAGACATCGCGGCAAGAGGTATTGATATTGACGAACTGAAATATGTAATCAATTTTGAACTTTCCGACGTTTCTGAAACCTATGTTCACAGAATCGGAAGAACGGGAAGAGCCGGAGCAGAAGGATCTTCCATCTCTTTTGTAGACAGTCTTGATCTTCTAAATTTAAGAAATACGGAGAAACTGATCGGGAAAAAAATTCCTGTGATCAAGGAACATCCTTTCCATACGGATAATCTGGTAGCTCAGAAAAGAGACTCAAACAACAAGCCTATGGCCGCTGGCGGTGACAGAAGACCCAGGTCTCCGAAGCCTCAGAATAACAGCAATAAGCCTGCTGGAAGTACTCCTACAGCGTTCAAAAAACCTAAGAATAAGAATTTCACAAGAAAAAAATAATAGCAAAGCCCTTTCGATTGAAAGGGTTTTTTTTTATGTCGTATTGAATGACTTATCCTAAATTCGCTTATTTAATTGTGAAAAGTATTATGGGCTGATTTCTTTTCTATTCTTAAAGTAAAAATACTGTAGTAATACTAACTAAATCCTCCATAGCAATATAATTTCAACTCTTTCAAAATATTCATCCAGCGTATTTTTTAACGCTTACTTATTTTTCACCGTCTCCAAACAGCTTACATGCATTTTCCGTAGTGATTCTGTCAATTTCTGTAAAGTCTTTCCCATAAATATTCACCAGCTTTCCGGCGACAAGATCCAGATATGAACTTTCATTTCTTTTTCCTCTGTGTGGAACCGGAGCCAAATAAGGTGAATCCGTTTCCAGAACGATCTTTTCCAAAGGAATTTCATTCAGAAACTGATCGATCTTTCCGTTTTTAAAGGTCACCACTCCTCCTATTCCCAATATGAAATTGAGATCTATTGCGTGTTTCGCTTGCTCCAAATCTCCTGAAAAGCAATGGAAAATACCGCGAAGTTTTGGATGTTTTTTTCTTTCCAGCACCTCGAAGGTTTCATCAAAGCTTTCTCTGGTATGGATCACAATAGGAAGATCCTTTTTGATAGCCCAGTCAATTTGCTGTTCAAAAGCTTTAACCTGGATATCCAATGTTGTTTTATCCCAGTAAAGATCGATCCCGATCTCCCCTATCGCTGGAAAATTTCTTTCATCCAGATAATTCTTAACAATTTCAAGTTCCTTTTCCCACGATTCAGGTTTTACATAGCAAGGGTGAAGTCCCATCATGGAAATAATTTGCCCCGGATATTCTGCTTCCAGTTGAAGCATTTTTCCATGGGATTCGGAATCAATCGCAGGAAGGTAAAACTTTGTGATTCCTTTATCTACAGCCCTTTGAATGGCTTCTTTTCTATCTTCATCAAATTCCTCTGCGTATAAATGGGTATGGGTATCAATCATTTTTTTAAAATTTCAACAGATCTTCATAAGGGTTTTCCAAATTCATCAACAGCCCAAAGGCCGGCTCAGTTTTAATTCCCTGTTTCTTTAATTCTATTATTTTATGTCTAAATTCTTCTCCTTTTTCCTGTAATATTCTATGCTCGGCCAACATGTGACGGTACGCATTCTGTTGAAGTGATGGCTTATTCTGTCCGAAAATTTCGATCTTAAATTCTTCCAGCCTGAAATTCAGAACAATGCTGTTTTCTTCATGAACAATAATATTCTCTATGGTTACATCCCCATCTGCCGGAATTAATTTACCCGATTTGATATCATCCAGAAAATCTTCTTTAAACTGAAGATCTACTTGACAGATGATGTCCAGATCACTGCTTTCAACGTCGATCCCGATAGGAATTGTTCCTGCCAAAACAGGAGAATAGGTTTTTAATTTCTCAAAAACCTTATATTGTTCAAGAACTTCGTAAGCTCTTTTCTGTCTTTCACTTCCTGATTTCAGATAATTGAGATTCGTAAAATCAATCATTTGAAAAAATTTTATGTCTTACTTTTCCTCTCTGAAGTTCAATTCTTTCGTTCAGTTTTTCTCTAAATTCTATATATTTCGGATCTTTTTCATCATCTGTCCTGTGTTCAAGTGCTTTATTGATCTTAAAATTCTCTTTGATAAAACTTTTAGTCTCATCTGAGAAATAAGATTCTCCAAACTTATCGAATATATAACTGACAGCCTGTGAAGTAGGATGAATCATATCTTCTTTATAAAAGCGATAGTCCCGAAGGTCATCCATTATTATTTCATAAACAGGAAGATAATGGCAGTTTTCAAGCTGCGAAACCGACTCATGAACAGCTGTAATGAGTTTAGATTTACTCAGTTGATTTTCAATCATCCCATCCTTTGTATGACGCACCGGCGAAACTGTGAACAGAATCTGTACATCATCACGGCAGATATCTTTCAGGTTTAAAACCGTATTATAGATCGAATCCGTAAGCTCCTGATGAGACAGTAGTCTTTTTTGAAAAAATTTCTGTGGAATTTTATGGCAATTGGCAGCCAGTTTTTTCTTGGGAATAAATTCATAAATAAATGAAGTTCCGTAGGTAATGATTACCCAACCTGCATCCTGAAGAAAATTGTTCCCTACTTCTATTCCTGTATTGATTTTATCCAGGGTCTGATGAATATATCGGGTATCAAAACTGCTGTGATGGTCCAGTGAAATAAATTCTTCATTAAAAGTAATCAGTTCCTCCTCCTCATAGAACTCCGAATCGTGAAGCCTTTTCACCGCATTGCTGATCGAAAAAGGATTAAAAATGGTTCCAAATGGATTATTAACCGTCTGAAGCTGCCCCTGTCCCAACAAATCTGTCATTTCTGAAGCAAAACACGACCCTATTGAAAATATTTTATCTTCAACATCAATCTTTTTCTCTGACTTGGGTATGTCAACTTCGGTTCTGAATTTCATTGTTTAGGTAGCAGATAATAGGTAGAAGGTGGCAGGCAGTCGTCAATCTATCAAACCTACAACCTGCTACCTCTTACTTATCATCTTATTAGCTCTCTCTTCTTAACAGATAATTTGCCAGTTCAGCGAAAGGTTTTTTCTTCTCTTCAGGAATATTGATTTTCGCCAGATAGCTCTGTCCGATCTCATTGTGTTTTTCGATCAGGCGCAATGCTTTCTCGTCTACTTTGGTTCTTCTGAAGATCTTTTCAACACCGTATACTTTATCGATGTTATCGGTCTTTTTGCCATACCAGTGATCCAGTTCTTTTCTTTCTTCTTCCGTCGCATGTTCTCTGGCTAAAAGGTAAAGAATCGTTTTTTTATTTTCATAGATATCTCCGGCATGTTTTTTTCCAAACTGAGCCTGGTCTCCGAATACATCAAGATAATCGTCCATAATCTGGAAAGCGATACCAATGTGTTTTCCGAAGTTGAAAATAGCCTTGGCATCTTTAAAATTAGCTTTTGCAATAAGCGCTCCTATTTCAAAAGACGATGCACTCAGAACCCCTGTTTTATAGGTAATCATTCTGATGTAATCATCATAGGTAACGTCTTCCTGAGTTTCAAAATTGATATCATACTGCTGACCTTCACACAGCAGAAGTCCGGTATGGGTAAAGATTCTGATACAGGCTTTGAAAATCTCAGGCTCAAGATCTTCAAAAAACTTATAAGCCTTCAGCATCAATCCATCTCCGGAAAGAATTCCTACATTGATCCCATGTAACGTATGGATCGTAGGTTTATTTCTTCTTAAAGGAGCTTCATCCATAATATCATCATGGATCAGGGTAAAGTTATGGAAAAACTCGATCGCCAGTGCCGGTTTTATAGCCTGTCTGAGATCTCCGCCGAACAGGTCGCAGGCCATCAATACCATAATAGGACGAAGACGCTTTCCACCGTGGGAAATGATATAGTTCATCGGATCATAAAGTTCCGCAGGCTTGTCTTTGAAAGTATACTTAGTGATGGCATCAGCAACGATCTGCTGGTATCTGTCTAAAAATTCCATAAAATCTTATAATTTGAACAAAAATACAATTTTTCGAGGCTTTATAAAACAAAAAACTTTGCCCCGGAGGACAAAGTTTGTATTTATAATTTCAACTTTTATCTTAAGTCAGAAATGTTACGGCAAGATAAGTAATTCCTGCAACAATTGCTGAAATAGGAATCGTCAATACCCAAGCCCAAAGCAGACTTACGGTAATTCCCCATCTCACGGCAGATATTCTTTTTGTTAATCCTACCCCGATAATAGAACCGGTAATGGTATGCGTAGTCGATACAGGAATACCAAAATGGTCAGTAATGAATAAGGTGATTGCTCCGGCAGTTTCAGCACTTACTCCTTCTAGTGAAGTTACTTTTGTAATTTTAGTTCCCATTGTTTTAATGATCTTCCAGCCACCACTCATGGTACCTAAGGCAATCGCAATGAAAGAAACCAGAGGAACCCAGATGTAATGTTGCGCGAAATAATCGAAACGGGCTGCCGATGCAATATTAAGATAAACAGGATCCTGAAGCATATTCACGTGATAATAGATCATCGCAGCTCCAATAATACCCATTACTTTCTGTGCATCATTCAAACCGTGTCCTAAACTGAACAAAGCTGAAGAAGCGAGCTGTAATCTCTTAAATGATTTATCTGCTTTATACGGATTCGATCTTTTATAAAGATGAACAATAATTAAAGTGATAATGATTGAAATAATCATCCCAATAATCGGAGCCATAAAAATGAACAGGAAAATAGGAATTACTTTATCAAATTTAACAACACTTTGCTGGGTAACCTGATAGCATGCAGCTTTAAAGGTTTCCCATGTTCCCAAATGAGGTTGAGTAGCCACAACTTCGTGATAATCCATCATAAAAGCATGCATTAAGGCTGCTCCCAGAAATCCACCGATCAAAGTGTGTGATGATGATGAAGGAATCCCAAACCACCATGTTAAAAGGTTCCAGGCAATCGCAGCGATAAGTCCTGAGAATATTACTTCTAATGTAATAAAGTTTTCATTAACCGTCTTGGCAATCGTATTTCCAATTTTAAATTCTCCAATAATGTAAGCAGCAATAAAGAAAGCGGCAAAGTTCCAGAGAGCTGCCCAAAGTACAGCCTGGAATGGAGTTAAAACTTTTGTAGAAACGATCGTCGCGATTGAATTGGCGGCATCATGAAAACCATTGATATAATCGAAAATTAAAGCCAGTGCAATAATAACTATTAGTAAAATCGGAAATTCCATTTGTTATTTTGTTTAGGCGTATTTAATCATGATGTTCTCAATAGTATTGGCAACATCTTCTGCCTTATCGGTTACTATTTCAAGATAATTAAGTACAGATGAAACTTTGATAATATTAATCGCATCATTGGTTTCAAATAAATCTACCATTGAATTGGACAGCAGGTCATCTGCAATGTTTTCAATAGAGTTTACCTTGATACAAGCTTCTTTTACCTGGTCCATATTCTTGAAACCTTTAAGGTTTTTCATCGCATTCTGAATCTCAAGACAAGCTTTGTGGATCAGAAGTGAGAAATCCGAATAAGCCTTCATTTCAGGAGATTTATACAGGAAAATATATTTTGTAGAAGCATAGATGTAATCGGCGATATCATCAAGTCCTGTTGCCAGTGTGTGGATATCTTCACGATCGAAAGGTGTAATGAAGTTTTTCCCTAGTTCAACGAAGATCTCATGTGTAAGCTCATCATTTTTATGCTCATAGTCACTCATTCTTTTTAACATCGTATCATCGTTAAGATCGAAATCTTTGATGCCATTGTTAAAGTCTTCAGACATTGCAACTAAGTTTTCAGTTACTTTTTCAAAAAGTACAAAGAAAATTTTATCCTTCGGTTGAAAAGCGTGGAAAATATTACCAATTCCCATTTTTATGTATTTATAATTTGAGTGCAAATTTCCTAAAAAAGGATTTGCCCTGAAACTATATAACATTAAGTTTTGTTAACATTCGATTAATGCCTGATTATCAAATAAAAAAACCGGCTTTTAGCCGGTTTTATATGATATTGAGATGCCTTAGTTTGCTACTTCAGCTCTCATTTCTTTTCCTTTAAATTTCATTGAAGGAATATTGCTCATTACATTTTCTGAGAAAGATTTCTCCACTTCAAAGAAGGAGAATTTTTCTAAGATTTCAATATCACCGATTTCAGCTCTTTTTTTGCTTTTTCCGGCAGTAGCTTTATTGATGATTTCTAAAACATCAAGCTTTTTCAATTGATCTTTTTTCCCAAGGTTGAAGAAGAATCTTACCATGTTTTCGTCCTTTCTTCTAGGTTTTCCGCCACGGTCTCTGCTATCTCTGCTTCCTCTTACGTCACGGTCTCCACGGTCACGATCTCTTCCTCTATCGCGGTCCCTTCCTCTATCTCTGTCTCTTCTTGAATAATCATCATCTCTGCTGCTGAACTTTTGATCAACAAGATCATGCTTATCTTTGTAATACAAAGCAAGGTCTTTTAACTGGAACTGCAATAGTTTGTGTACCAATTCTTCTTTTGTAAACGCACTCAGATCCGGAATTAAGCTATCATTGAATTCAAAGATATCTTCTTCGTGTTCCGTAAATAATTTTTCAAAAACACCTTCCACCTGAGCTTTGATAATATCTTCACCTGTTGGAATGAATTTTTCTACAATATCGATTTTCGTTGTAGATTTTATCTGCTTCAGTTTTCTGCTTTCTTCAGGTTTAATTAAAGAAATTGAAATACCATCTTTTCCTGCTCTACCGGTTCTTCCACTTCTGTGAACGAATACTTCCGGATCATCAGGTAAAGAATAATGGATAACGTGCGTCAGAGAGTTTACATCCAAACCTCTTGCTGCAACGTCTGTCGCTACAAGGATATCAATATTTTTCAGTCTGAATTTCTTCATCACTGTATCTCTCTGTGCCTGAGAAAGATCTCCGTGAAGTGCATCAGCTGCATAGCCATTCTGCATCAGGAAATCTGCCACCTCCTGAGTTTCCATTCTTGTTCTACAGAACAAAATAGAATACTGGTTCGGGTTGGCATCAATTAATCTCTTAAGAGCTTCTTTTTTCTGACGGTATCCTACTACGTAATATTCGTGCTTGATGTTCTTCTTAACTTCGTTAATAGAACCCACAGAAATACGGTGTGGAGTCGTAAGATAATTTTTAGAAATTCTTTCCACTTCTTTATTCATCGTCGCCGAGAACAAGAAAGTTTGCTTTGTATCTGGTGTTTCTCTCAGAATCGTTTCCAACTCATCTTTGAAACCCATTGAAAGCATTTCATCAGCTTCGTCTAAAACTAACCAATGAATAGCAGAAAAATCAAGTGCTTTTCTGTTGATAAGGTCGATTACTCTCCCTGGAGTACCTACAATAATTTGCGGCTTGTCCTTTAAAGAACGAATCTGATCCATAATACTACTTCCACCGTAAACCGCTGTGGTTTTGATGTCTTTCATGTACTTGGAGTAATTTTTTATGTCTTTAGAAATCTGAAGACATAGTTCCCGTGTCGGACAAAGCACCAAAAATTGGATTTTGCGACTCGTTTCGTCAATCATATCCAAAATCGGAAGCGAAAACGCTGCTGTTTTGCCTGTCCCTGTCTGCGCAAGTGCGATCAAATCGCGAATATCTGAAAGAATGAAAGGGATAGTCTGTTTTTGGATTTCTGTCGGGCTTTCGTAACCCAGTTCGCCAATTGCCTTAAGGATGTCAGGACTTAAATTGGACTCCGTAAATAAATTCATTAAATATTTTAAAATTTTTGCAAAGATACAACAAATATTTGGTTTGTTTTTGAATAAAGTTTTAAATATGTAAACTTTAATTCAGAATCCTTTAATATATTTTTAATTTTTAAAAAATTAAATCCAAAAAAACAGGTCTTACATTAAAAACATGCTAAACATTATTTTTTTTTATTAAATTACATTGATTTTTTCTGTATTATTTATGAATTTTCAAAAATATCACCATGAAACGCAAAATTTACTTTTAAAATCTCATTTATTATCATGAGAACATTTCCAGTATCCATGGTTACATTTCAAGATTTACTCATGTGTTGACTGGGCGCAATTTATCGCTTATTTGAAGCTTATTCAAAGTTAGTATTATTTTCTCCAAACTGTACGATACCATCTTTTTTTTATTGGATTCCTCTCATTTTAGCCTCTTTTTCAAAATTTAATTTTAAAATTCACACCTCATTGGATCCAATTTGCATACTGAATTTCACAATTTTCATCCATGAAATCTGTCTACTTCATTAAGCATAAAAACAGTACCCTCATCACTTAATTTTGGTCATCATAAGTTTATTTTTTAACTTGGTTCAATAGAACACCCTCTTACATTAAATTTCCAAAAGTATGATTACCATCAAACCAGAAACCCTGACATTTTTAAAAGATCTGACCCAGAATAACAACCGCGAATGGTTCAATGAAAATAAAAATCTTTATACGGAATCGCAGGAAAACGTCATTGCTTTTCTGGACGAACTGATCAAAGAAATGGCAGAATTCGATGAAGAACTGGGGAAAATTGACGGCAAAAAATCATTGTTCAGAATTTATCGTGATACGAGATTTTCAAAAGATAAAATACCGTACAAAACCAATTTCGGTGCTTCTTTAGGAATGGGAAAAGGAAGCCACAAAGCTGGTTATTATCTTCATATAGAACCCGGGAAGTCTTTTCTGGCCGGAGGTGCTTATATGCCGGAATCTTCCGTTCTGAAAGAAGTACGAAAAGAAATTTCGTTGTATGGCGAGGATTTCCTCAAGATCATCAGTCAGAAAGAGTTTAAAAAGCATTTCCCGGAACTGGATCAGGACGACAAACTGAAAAAAATTCCTCAGGGATTTGAAAAGGAAGATCCGATGGGAGAATATTTAAAGCTTAAAAGTTTCATCGTCCTTTACCATTTAAAAGATGAAGAAGTTTTAGATAAAAATGCGGTGAAAAATATGACGAAGATTTTTAACCTGATGAAACCTTTCAATGATTTCCTCAACACTCCCCTCACTTTGAATTTGTAACAATAGCAACAGTCGTATCGAAATAAAAAAATCTGCGTCATCTTCGAAATCTCAGTAAAAAAAATCCTTCACAGATTTCGAAGATGACGCAGTTATGTATTGATAGAAAAAAAGTATTTTTTTTATTTTAAAACTGCATCACATCCTTCACTACTCCATTATTCTGGGTGTGTTGAAGCAATTCTGTTTCAATAAATATTTTGATTTTTTCTTCTGAAGCATCTTTTGGAAATAAGACATGAACATTTGCTCCTGCATCCAGTGTGAAAAATAAAGGAAGTCCTGTTTGTTTTCTGAATTCCCAGATTTTATTGATCACTTCCATAGTTCCGGTTTTCATCAGAATAAAGGCAGGATCACTCATCATCATCATGGCATGAAGGGTAAGAGCTTCATGTTCCACTAACTTAATAAAGTGTTCCATGTGTCCGCCTTTGAGAATTTGCTTCATCGGAACAAAATTTTCTCTTGCTTCCTGGAATCTTCTTTCAGCATAAGGATTGGTATTCATCAATCCATGCCCTACCGTTGAGGAAACACTTTTTTGACCTTCATGGATTAATAAAACCCAGTCGTTGAAGTTTTTGAATACCTCATGAATCTTAGAATCCGGATATTTTACGGCAAATAAGTCCGAACTTCCTTCTACCTCATCCGAAGCTCCCCAAACGACCAATCCGTTATACAAACTTCTGCAAGCGCTGCCGCTTCCTAATCTAGCCAAAAATGAGGCTTTTCTTAAAGATTCTTCCTCGGATGTATTTCCTGAAAACTCTTCGTCCAGCTTCATCAGGCATTTTGCAATTGCTCCAAATCCTGAAGCAGAACTCGCAATCCCGGAACTGTGTGGAAAAGTATTCTCTGTTCTGATGATGTATTTCCCTTTCAATATCCAGGGAATATACTGTTCGATATTCTTAAAATATTTTTCTATTTTTTCTGCAAATTTCACTTCTTCATGTCCTGCAAGGAAGGTTTGTACAGCGAAATTTTCATCCGCCAAAAACTCCATAGAAGTATTGGTTTTGCAGTGATTCAGCGTATAACTGATGCTTGGATTGGCAGGGATCTGATTTTCATATTTCCCCCAGTATTTGATCAGGGCAATATTAGACGGACAGCTTTCTGAAACCGTCTTCGTATGAATCTTGAAATTTTGTTTTCCTAGAAATTCTTGTGTTGTCATAGTCTGATTTAAAATGCTAAAACGCTTTTATTTAACCACAGAAGGCACAAAAGAATAGTAACACTTAAGTTATTGATAAAGTTAATAAAACTGTCGGTTCAAGACTACTTACGTTTTCAAATCTTTGTTTTTTTTATTTGAAAAGCCTTTGTTGTCTTAGTGGTCCAGATGGTTTTATTTTAATACATTTTTTCTATAATATCCGCATATTTTTTAAGAACCACATTTCTTTTGACCTTCAATGTAGGGGTTATTTCTCCGGTATTGATGTCAAATTCTGACGGCATCAGCGTGAACTTCTTCACTTTTTCATAATCTGCCAGATGTTCCTGTAATTCTTTAATTTTTTCTTTATATAAAGTGATGATCTTCTCCTCTTTCACAGCCTCCTCCCATTTGGTGAACGGAATATTATTTTTCTTTATATAATCCTGTAAAAATTCAAAATTAGGGACAATAAGAGCCGACACAAACTGTCTTCCTTCTGCTACCAGCATGATCTGCTGGATAAAATTATTATTGGTGAGAAGGTTTTCGATCTGTTGCGGCGCGATATATTTTCCGTTGGAAGTTTTCATGAGATCTTTGATTCTGTCTGTGATGATCAGATTCCCTTTATCATCAAATTTTCCGGCATCTCCGGTCTTGAACCAGCCATCTTCGGTGAAAACTTTCTGAGTTTCTTCAGGCTTATTGTAATAGCCTTTCATAATGCCGTTTCCTTTAGCCTGGATCTCATCGCTTTTACCGATGCGAATTTCTACGCCTGGTAAAGGTTTTCCGCTCGTACCATGTTCATAGTGAGTCAATGGAAAAAGGGTCAGGGTCGCTGTCGTTTCTGTCAGCCCATATCCTACGGTCACATGAATGCCGACAGAGTCGAAGAATCTGGTGACTTCCGGTGACAATGATGCTCCTCCGCAAGGTAGGAACCATAGTCTGCCACCCATTTTTTCTTTAATTTTACTGAAAACAAGCATATCAGCAACAGATTCTTTCAGTTTTAACCCAAAAGGAACCGGTTTTTCGCTTCTTCTCAGTTCTGCAGTCTGCCATCCCGTTGCCAGTGCCCAATCGAAGATCTTTTTCTTCGTTGATGAACCTTCTTCTGCTTTTTCTAAAACTCCCGCATATACTTTCTGAAAAAATCTCGGCACGGCACACATCATGGTAGGTTTTACGTCTTCCAGAGCTTTGGCAATATTCTTAGGATCTTCCAGGAAATAAACTCTGGCACCGCCATAAAGGCAAAGTAAGCTCCAGCTTCTTTCGAAAACGTGCGTCAGAGGGAGAAATGCGAGTGAAAGTTCTTCTTCAAAGTTTTTAAATTTAAAAAACTCAAAGTGCGAATCAAAGGCTTTGATAAAATTTCCGTGGGTAAGCATAACCCCTTTCGGAGTTCCCGTAGTTCCGGAGGTATAGATCAGCGTCGCTGTATCATCATTTTCTTTGGGAGTGATCTCCAGTTTGGGAGAAGACTTGGCAATAAAATCTTCAAGATAAAAACTGTTGAATTCTTTCTTGATCCAGATTGATTTTTTGGAAACAATAATCGTTTCCAGCTGACTTCCTTCCTTATTTAAAAGCTCCAGACATGCATCATATTGCTCCTGGCTTCCTACAAGAACAGCTTTTGCAGACGAATCACTAAAGATATACTCTGCCTGTTCCGCATTATTTGTAGAGTAAATAGGAACGGTTATTGCGCCAATAGCCATTGAAGCCAGATCAAAAATCATCCATTCCGAAGAGTTATCCGAATAAATGGCTACTTTATCATCTTCCTGAATTCCCGCATCTTTCAGTGCATTGGCTGTTTTAAACACGATCTCACTCAATTTTTTCCAGCTCAGTTCTTTCCAGGCTTCCTCCTTCTTTTTAAAACCAATCGCAGATTTTAAAGGATGCTTTTCTACATTTTTTAGGATAATTGCTGCTGCAAGATTCATGAATTCAGCTTTTTGTCGTTAATATAATTGTTAAGATGAAAATCAACACTTTCCTTCACAGAAATAAACTGATAATCAAGCTCTTTTTTTATTTTTTCGTTGGAAATGGTATTGAGAGAGGATATGGATTCAATATTGGATCGGGTAATGATTCTCAGTTTCGGAATCAGCCAACCGAAAAGGATATTGGCCAGTCTTCCTACATTTAACTGTGATTTTGTAAGAATTTTAGCTTCTTTGAGACCTAATTTCGTTCTGATCTGCTGTCCGAGCTCTGCATATTTCTTGTTTTCTGAAATAAGGATAAAGCGCTCTCCGAAAACACTCTTTTCCATGAGTTCAATACAAATTTTAGCAGCGTCTCTTACATCTACATAACTTGTTCCGCCGGAAAATGTAAATCCATTTTTCTCAAAAGTAGGGAAGATATCTCCACTGCTCTGGCCCCAGTTTCCGCTTCCGATGATCATTCCGGGATTGACGATGATGGTATTCAATCCTTCTGCAGAAGCTCTCCATACTTCCATTTCAGCAAGATGTTTGGAAATAGCATAAGCAGAATGTTCTTCTTTAGGATTAAATTCAGAATTTTCGTCTAATTCTCCTTTTTCGTTAAAAAGATCCAATACAGCAATCGTACTGACATGAAGAAATTTTTTCACTCCTGACCCTTCGCAGGCAAACAGCAGGTTTTCTGTACCTTTTACGTTGGTATGGTACATTTCTTTTTCATCATGAGGATGGAAACTTACTTTTGCGGCACAGTGATAGACCTCATCTACCCCTTTTAATGCATGTTGCAAAGCGTCCAGATCGTCAAAATCCAGGTCTATCCATTCGATCTTATTAAAAAGATCATCAGAATTTTCTGTATAGACATTAAAAGAATGCCTCACATCGTTTAAATTGCTGCCCGGTCTTTTGGAAGCCCGTACGTTTTTTCCCTTTTTAAGAAGTTCCAAAACGATTACCCTTCCCAGAATTCCGGTCGCACCCGTTACAAAAATCATTAATTATTTACTTGATTGCTGACTAAAATATAACAATATTTTCTATCCGGCAATTCTTCATTTTTCTGTACAGATTTCACGAAAAACTGCTTATGCAAATTTGCGATTTTTAAAGCAGAATTCCACTTAATTTAACCAATATTATCATTATCCCGGTCATTGAATATAATTCTGTTTAAGTTGATAGAATAATGAACGGACTGTTTCAACCACAAAAGAGAGAAAAGTTTTTTACTTGAGTTATTTAAGTTTAATATTTTGAAAAAAGAAGAGCAAACAGTTTCTTTCAAAATTGAAGGTTTTCATGATGACAGAACTTTGCCGTATCAAAATTCCCCTCCTTTGGAAGGGTGGCGAAAATTCAGAGAATTTTTGACGGGGTGGTTCAATACTCAAGTCCATGTTTTCACTCCAGGAAACAAAAAAGCCCTTCAGATATACAAAAGGGCTTTCAGTATTTAAGTAGTCATGCTATTTTTAAGCCATCACCATATTGTTTCTTCTCGGAGCTTTGTCGCAAAGAACATCTGCAATACTCTTTGAAATAAGATTGTCCTCAGTCAGGTTATCCAGCCAGAAAAACTCTCCTGCTGCATTGATTTCAATGAAATAGTATTCGTCTTCAGGGGAAACAATGATGTCTATCGCGCCATAATCAACGTTATATACATCTAAAAGTTCAAGAAGTTTTGCTTCCACATCTGCCGGCAGTTCTGTTCTTACCCATTTGGTTAAAAGGTTGACACCGTCTTTTCTCCAGTCTACTTTGGCATCTTCAGACTGTTGGGAATCTATTTCAAAAGCATAAACGTCCTGTCCTACGATGGTAACACGAAGTTCTTTTTTCTTTTCGATCTTTTTCTGGAACTGCATCGGGCAGTACAGGAGTGAATCAAGCTCTTGAAGTTTATCTTCGCCAACTACATTGGTAAACACGACGCTTTCTACGCCATCTTCATAAATCGCAAAACCGGTCTGCATTTTCGCTACTACATTCTGATGTTTAAGGATAAATTTTCTCGCTTCTTCAGGATTATTGGTCAGGCAGGTTTCAGGAATTTTAAGTCCTAATTTAACCGCTACTTTTAGCTGTTCCTCTTTACTGTCTAACCTTCTGTAAATCCCAGGTTTCCCCAATGCATAGGCATCTACAGACTCTATAAATCCGAAAAGCGTATTACGGATTTCTCCCATAGCGGCACCATAGAATTTTTTATCCATTTCTTCTTTCACCCCGTTTCCGATATTGTAAGCTCTGCGGTACCAAATGGCAGCAATATCATCCAAACGGTGTTGTGCATCTTTGGTTTCAAGGATACTTACCCATTCGCCATCCTGAAAAATGGTCGACAGTTTATTTTGTATAGGATACAGGTCTACATCAAAACGGATGACCTCACAACCGTTTTTCTCTATATATTCTGTTACTTTCTCGATTGAAAAATTATCTGCAGTGTGCGTAATAATTAGTATTTTATTCATGGGTATTGATTCTTTTTATAAGGTTATCGGCAATTCTTTCTGCAATAGGGAACCCCAGTTCTTTCTGTAGCATTCCCCATTCTCCCTGAGGATTGACTTCAAGGAAATAATAGTCTCCGTCTTTTCCTTTGATCATGTCAATGGCTCCGATATAGAGCCCCATTGCTTTCATCATGGAAGTCAGACCGGTTTTGACATGTTCCGGAAGATCATAGGCTGACCAGTGATAATCTCCCTGCGCTGATCTCCAGTCGACATTATCGCTATTGTTGATCTTTCCTGTAAAAAACTCTCCTGCAATGTAAACAATTCTCAATTCGTATTCTTTGTCAACATAAGGCTGAAAGATCATAGGACAATAGGTGATATCCGAAAGATGTTCCAAAGTGTCCTCTTCAATGATCATTGTTGAGATAAGATTCTCTCCGTTCATGGTCTTTGCGGTCAGACTGTGAAGTTTAGCAACTGCTTTTCCGCCACAGAATTCATGAAAAAAGGCAGTGATCTTTTCTTCGTCATTTGAAAATAGGGTTTCCGGAACCCTGAGATTATTTTCTTTGGCTAACTTTAGCTGAAGCATTTTACTTCCATCAATTTTTCTTTCATTTTCAAAAGGGTTAATCCATGGAACATTTTCTAATACAGTGATCAGGTTATACCGAAGGTTGGCATATCCGTTCAGGAACACTTTTCTGTAATCGTCATCCAGTTCTTCCGGTGTACTTATCCCCCAGGCTTTTCTGTGCCATACTCCCTGAATATTTTTGGAATGAACCGTGTTTCCGAATTCATCCGTCAGTTCAAATGAGTCTTCATTCACACTGATCTTTTGAAAATGGTTCATACGGTCAGAATTAAGTCTGAAATATGGAATATTCTTAGAGTTCAGATATGCAAAAAAGAGGTCGATATTATAAAAATCCTGTGAGTGGGTGATGCAGAGAATCATTTGCCTGTTTTTATTAAAAAAGGAAACTTAGTGGTAAGTTTCCTTTGATATGATTGTATTAATACGATTACTATTTTTAATGTATTAGTCTAATGGAACAGATGGAGAATCATCATCTCCGTCAGATGGATATTTCATGGTCTGCATTAGATCGTCCTGAGGAGAAGTTACGTTATCTACTTTCGGTTTTGTAATAACGTCTCTTTCAGGAATTGTAATTTCACCTCCACCTTTAATAGTTTCAGGATCTTTTAATTGTTTTTCCAGGAATGACGCAAAAAACGGCTTCTTTTTTGAATTTTTGTCTTTCATAATAATTTAGTTTGGGTTAAAGTATAATTGTATTCTTTCAGAATTTAAATAACAGAATCATCACCATCTGAAGGATACTTCATCGTAACCAAAAGATCTTTGTTTGGCGATGTTACATGATCAAAAATCTGTGCTGTAACATTATCAACTGAAGGTGCCGTAATAATATCATTATCTGTATTGGTAATGACTCCTCCACCTCCCTGAACCGTTTCAGGATCTTTGATCTGCTTTTCTAAAAATGAAGCAAAAAAAGGTTTCTTTTTTGAATTCTCGTCTTTCATAATTATTGAGTTAGGTTAATAATTTATATCGTAATAGGATTACAAAATGTCTAATTCTCCTGACTCATCACTGTCAGACGGATATTTCAAGGTAACTACCTGGTCTCTTACAGGAAGCGTTGCGTTATCAACAAGCGGAGATGTGCTAACGGTATCTCTTGTCGGCAACGTTACTAAATCTGTGACAGGTGTCGTCACTGCTCCTCCCTGAATTGCTTCCGGATCCTTAATTTGTTTCTCTAAAAATGAAGCAAAGAAAGGTTTTTTTGAGTTTTTCTTTTCCATAAGTTAATATATTTAGTTTTTATGTAAAACTAAAGTACAAAAAATATCAACACGCAGGGAAATACAACGTTATTTTAAGAAAATTTTAACTAAATTATTACAAAAACAGAATTAAATTAATGTAAACCTAAGAATTCCTTAACAACTTTCGCGAAATCAACAGGATTTTCTGCCTGAACCCAATGTCCGGCTTTTTTTACGGTCACAATTTTCGCTTTTGGAAACTGCTGTTTAATCCCATATTCATCCTGTGGAAGGATATAATTGGATTTTTCACCAGCAATAAATAAAGAATCCCCTTCAAAAGCACCAAATTTTATCGCATTAGATACAAACTCATTGTATTTTTCCGATAAGGTTTTAAGGTTGAATCTCCAGTTCAGTTTCTTATCATCATCCCAATACAGGTTCTTTGCCAAAAACTGAATGGTAGATTTTTCAGGAATATACTGACTGAGAACAGTTTCTACCTCTCCTCTGGAGCTTACTGTATTGAAGTCTACCGTTTCCAGAGCTTTAATAATTCCCTGGTGATGGGGAGGATATGCTTTGGGCGAAATGTCTACTACGATTAGTTTTTCTACTTTTTCCGGATATTTTAGCACAAACTGCATCACCGCTTTTCCTCCTAAGGAATGGCCCAGTACATGAGCTTTCTGAATACCGTAATGGCCCATGTAATGCGCAATATCGTCTGCAAGATCATCGTGAGACATACTTTCCGAATGAAAGCTTCTGCCATGGTTTCTGAGATCGATAAGATGAACGGGAAGTTGCTCACCTAAGTCTTTTCCAAAGCTTCCCCAATTGTCGAGCATTCCAAATAGTCCGTGAAAGACAAGAAGTGGCGTAGTCTTAAGATTTTCGCCGAATATTTTTGAGTTTAAGATTTCCATTTTTTTTGAAATTAGAAGTTAGATGGTAGACATTAGAGTTTAGAAGCCAAATGATAAATTAGCGGATGAAGAATAAAAGTGATCAGTATGTTCCAATGACTTTCCTATGATCCAGGCTTCTTGTTTTCTTATCCCCAAACAGCCAGTCTCTTCAGATAAGCCTGTACCGTATTTTCAAGTCCCATATACAATGCTTCAGAAACCAGAGCATGTCCTATGGATACTTCAAGAAGGTTTGGAATATTGTCGGCAAAATATTTTAAGTTTTCAAGGCTCAGATCATGTCCGGCATTAATTCCTAATCCAAATTCTGTGGCAGCAACTGCTGTGTCGTAATAGGGCTTGATCGCCTGTTCTTTATTGGTCAGATAATTTTTAGCGTAAGCTTCAGTGTACAGTTCAATTCTGTCTGCTCCTGTTTTTGCTGCATGCTCAACCAGTTCAGGTAAAGGATCCAGAAAAATTGAAGTACGGATTCCTGCGTTTTTAAATTCTGCAATAATCTCTGTCAGAAAACCAAAGTACTTTCTGGTATCCCATCCGGCATTGGAAGTAATGGCATCATCTGCATCAGGAACCAGCGTAACCTGTTCAGGCTTTACTTCTAAAACCATATCAATAAAAGAGCGGTGCGGATTTCCTTCAATGTTAAATTCAGTAGTAACCAAAGGTTTCAGATCATAGACATCCTTTCTTGTGATGTGTCTCTCATCCGGTCTTGGGTGAATCGTAATTCCCTGTCCTCCAAACTCCTGAATCTTGATTGCGGCTTCTGTTACACTTGGCGTTTCGCCTCCTCTTGCATTTCTTATGGTCGCAATTTTATTGATGTTTACGCTTAGTTTTGTCATTTTTCATTAAGATGTTAGACAGCAGAAGTTGGGTTTTCATTCCACTTCCCTGTCCGATTATTATTAACTTATTTTTTATATTAAAGAAAGCCAGAACATAGTAAGTTACTGGCTTGTATACTTTATACTTTAACGCTTATCTGCATTACCTGAAGGTCAAATTCTTTTGAAGCCACCAGCAAGTGGTCAAAAATATCCGCTTGGATCTGTTCAAAATGTTCCCATTTGGAATCATTGGCAAAGCAATACACTTCTAGAGGAAGCCCCTGTGGCGTAATATCAAGCTGACGGACCATTCTCGTTCCGTTTTCATCAATATCAGGATCGTTTTCAATATATTTCTGAGCATAATATCTGAAAACGCCAATATTGGTAAGCTGTCTGCCATTAATCGTCTTTTCATTATGCTCCACACTTTGGTTTTCTTGTCTGATTTCCTGTGTTTTTTCTTCCAGATACTCTGAAATAAGGTTGATATCTTTTAAACGCTCAATATCTTCTTCATTTAAAAATTTAAATGAATTGATATTAAAATAAACCGATTTTTTGATTCTTCTTGTATTGGATTCCGACATCACCTGAAGGTTTTTGATCTCCGTCGTCAGAAGGTCGTAGGTTGGAATGGTTGAAACGGTTTTATCAAAATTGGTAATTTTCGTCGTCAGAAGGCTTATATCTGTAATATTTCCTTCAATGCTGTATTTGGGAATGCTTACCCAGTCTCCTACTTTCAGATTCTTTGAGGTAGCAACGTGTATCCCGGTTACAAAACCTAAAATGGTATCTCTGAAAACAAGTACCAGAACGGCAGTAATAGCTCCCAGGCTTCCGACAATTGTGGTTCCCTTAATTCCAAATATGACACAGAGCCCCACAACAGAAAAAATAAATATTCCTAAGATCTTTACGGTTTCTGAAATGGCATTTAATGCCATAATTTTATAGAAATCCTGTTTTATGGTGAAATAGCTCCGGAAACCTGTCAATGAACGGTAAAGCATTCCGGCAAGAATCAATACCAAACCTAAATTAATAGATCTGTTGATAAAAATATTTGTTTTCGGTAATGCAGTTGCGGGAAATATTGAAGGATGTACTGCGCCTACCACAAGAAGTGCAGAAAAATGAGCGACGGAATTGGTAATTTTAGACTGATAGATGGATCTGATGATCGGATACTTCTCATCATTTCGAAAAAACCTGAATACAAAATTAATGACAAATTTAAATACAAAGTCAACAATTAAAAATACAGCACACAGCAATGCCAGTTTGATAATAATATGAACAATCCAATCCATCCCGCCGGGAGTTACCTGGCTGATATAGATATAAAGCTGATCACTTATTTCCTGTAAAAAGTTTTTAGTGTCCTGTATCTCGTCTTTCATTACAGCAAATTTATAAAATTAAGAATGATGATGTACCTATTGACAATCAATTTTCATCCCAAATATTGAAAACGTGTTGGCAAATCTTCTTTTTTCCTATCTTGCATTGATAATTTTGAAGAATGGATACAACATTAATTAATATTCTCTGCCTTATTTTATTATTTCTCGGAATGCTGGGAACTTTTCTGCCTGTCCTTCCGGGACTTTTATTAAGCATCTGCGGACTTCTGATCTATAAATTCGGGACAGATGCGGATCTGCCTATGATTTATATCTGGGCTTTCGGAATTCTTACAGCCATTTCTATAGTGCTGAGTTATGTCATTCCTGCAAAAACCAACAGAAAATACGGTGGGACCCGCTGGGGAAGTATCGGATCTATTATCGGGACTATTGTAGGAATTTTTATTCCTATTCCTCTGGGCTTTCTGGTAGGGATGTTTGCGGGGGTATTTATTGGTGAACTTCTTCATGACAGCAAGGATATGAACAAGGCTCTGCAATCTACCAAGGGGGCATTTATCGGCTTCATTTACGGAACCGGTTTTAGTCTTGTGGTAGGTGTGGCAATGTTTTTGGTAGTAGTTTTAGATATGCTTAATATTATTTAAAAAAAAATATGTTCCACAAAGCCATCATATTCAGCCTGGGATTGCTGACCTTAGCGGGATGCAACGCCCAAAAGAAAACGAAAACATCGGAACAAACTTCCGGAACACCCTCTCCTATGAATGACACTAAAAATTCAAAGCAACAAGGAGGCATCATTTATTTTAATCAGGGAGAAAACAGATTCCTGAAAGACTATGAGATGAATGTGACCTTCAAAGGTATTTCTGAAGACAGCCGATGTCCGGAAGGAGTGAACTGTATCTGGGCAGGAGTTGCCGTAGCAGAGATTGAAGTAATGGGAACTTACTCCCGGCCTGTGGTTTTAAGTCTCGCGACTACTGAAAATGCAGGACGAAATTTCCATCAGTCACAAGAATTTAATGGATATACTATTTCATTGCAAGAGGTCACCCCGTTTCCAAAAGCGGATGGCGGCGCCAAAGCTTTGGAAGGAAAATATAAGGTCGGGATTACCATCAAAAAAACTGAAGGATCAGGAGATTCTACCAGGAAATAGGTTTCTTTCCTTTTGATACCAGATATTCGTTAATCTTCGAGAATGGTTTACTTCCATAAAATCCTCTGTACACAGAAAATGGTGAAGGATGCGCCGATTTTAAAATAAAATGTTTAGCCGGATCAATGAGTTCGGCTTTTTTTTGTGCAAAAGCTCCCCAAAGAACGAAAACCACATTTTCTTTCTTATCTGAAATTTCCCTGATGATAAAATCTGTGAATTTTTCCCAGCCTAAATCTTTATGAGAATTTGGCGAGTGGGCACGTACGGTTAAGGTAGCATTCAATAATAAAACGCCTTGTTTCCCCCAGTCATCCAACTCTTTTGAAGTTCTTTCAACTCCTACATCATCTTTCAGTTCTGTAAAAATATTTTTAAGCGAAGGCGGTGCAGTGACCTGTTCTGAAACAGAAAAGCACAATCCATTCGCCTGATAGTCATTATGATAAGGATCCTGACCAATAATCACAACCTCAACATCGTCAAAAGGTGTGATTTCCAGGGCTCTGAATATTTGATTTTTAGGAGGAAATACTTTGGTGGTAGCATATTCCTGTTTTACTTTTTCCCAAAGGGTTGTAAAATAGGCTGTACTTTTTATTGGGGCTAAAACTTCTGTCCAGGTCATGAGTTCGATAAGATAATTTGAAAATAGGTGTTAATATAATGATATAATTTCTGTTCCACAGGAATTTCAGTACAAAAATATTCTTTAATTCCTGGATGACCAAATCTGACTATATGATGATGATATTGCTTAATGACTGAGATTGAAAATGATCTATGCTTTAAATATTTTCACCTTTTTTTCAATCCATAGGTAAGAAAAATAGGACAGCACTATTGAAAACCCGATCAAAAGAAAATTATTAATATGATAGGAATCTACAACGACAATGTTCTGTTTCTTTACTATATAATGAATGATATACAGTGAGTACGAAATATTACCAAGAAAATAGACAACTTTTGTTTCTAAAAACTTTTTGACAAGGCTTTCTTTTTCTGAATACAGATGTTTTATAATCATTGCAGATAGTAGAGGAATAAAGAATATCCCCCTTCCAGTATAAAGCAAGGCTAAAAATAAAATAACAGCTCCATACACATAAAAATTACTTTTCTTCATCTTTATTTCCGGTAAAAATGCAATCCCGATTCCTATACAATAAGAAGAAACTGTTCGCACTAAAGAATTTACTCCAAAAACAATATCAAGGTATTGTGAAGATCTGTTTATGGTAAGCGGCGAATGATCAAAGTACATATCTGGTAAATAAGAAATAATCCCTCTGAGAAATAATCCTGATGCGATGAGGATCCAGCTGTTTATTTTATATCGTATGATGGCCCAGAGCATGAAAGGAAACATCAGATAACACATCCATTCCGTACTTAAAGACCAATACACTTCATTGAATGAATAATTGGGATTGAAAAAACACTGGAGAAGTCCTGCATTAATTAAAAACTCAGACCAGGAAGGATCTTTTGCAATAAAAAGCACGATAAAAACAATGGAGAAAAAATACACCGGATAGATTCTGTTGATTCTTTTTTTATAAAATGTCGCGGCATTATCAAAAGTCAGGTGCCGAAATTTTCCGGAGTATGATACCGCAAGAAGAAAAGCGCTGAGTACAAAAAAAATATCTACAGCAACGTACCCTTTGCCAATTACAGACTGAATCCAAAAACTTTTAAAATAAGTGAAATGGAAAAACGTCACCCAAAGTGCTACAATACCTCTAAGTCCGGTTAACGATTTTATTTCATTTCTCATGTTATAAAAAAACAATATTGCCTTTCCGGCGATCAATGGTTAAAAGTTAATTTCCTTTATATAAACTAAAAACAATATTGTCCGGAAAACCTTCATCTATTCTTCCTTGTTGCAAAACAAAATTGTGTTTCAGTAATAACTTTTGGGAAGCCTCATTCATTGTATTGGTGAACGCTAAAATTTCCTGTAAATTTAATTCATTAAATCCAAAATTTAAAACAGAATCTACAGCTTCCGACATAATTCCTTTCCTATGATGATCAGGTAACAATTCATAACCAATCTCTGCTGTTTTCCTGTCTTCAGAAAATTTCCAGAGACAAATGGTTCCGATAAGATCGGGTTGATCTTTGTAAGAGATTCCGAAGAAAATAATTTCTTTAGTCTGAGTTCTCCTTTTGATGCTTAAAATAAACTCCAGCGCATCATAATTAGATTTTGGTGAAACTCTTGTAACGAATTGATTAATCAATGGATTGCTCCTGATCCGTAGAATATCTTCGACGTGATTTTCATTAATTTCTTTTAAGATCAATCGTTCAGTTTCTAATTTCATCTTCCAAATGTACTAAAAACGAATGATCAAAAATCACCTCCAGGTTCAATTAATAGACGCTGTCAACTATTCAAATTAGCTCATTTTCAAATTGTCCGTCAGCAGATTCACATTTTCTCACTAAATTTGCAGTGTGTATATAAATAAAGAAGATTTAAACGAATTAGAGTTTCCGCAATTGCTCGCGGAGATCTCTCCATTTGCGTACTCTCCGAAAACGAGAGAAAAAATTCTTCAACTTCGTCCCATGGACATTGACGAGGCGGAACTTTCCCTGAATAAAACGTCGGAATATCTCTCGAGTTTTGAAAGTTCAAATGCAATTCCGTTTGATGAGTATGAAGATATTGAAAGTGAGCTTAAGGTAATGCTGATCGAGAATTACCGTTTGGAAAACAATGCTTTCATCAAAATAAAAACCTTAACTGAACAGATAGGAAAGCTTCAGAAGTTTTTCGCCACCATGCCGGACACCTTCCCTACTTTAATAGGTGATGTTTCTGTGCTGGAGTTTAAGAAAGAGATTATTGATAAGGTAGACAAAGTCTTTAACCGTTTTGGGGAAGTAAAAAGTGATGCTTCTCCCGTTTTAAAAGAACTGAGGGCAGAAATACAGCTTGCTAAAAAAGCGATCCAGGAAAATTTCAACCGCGCATTGTTCAATTACGGACAGAGCGATTTCCTTGATGATATCCGGGAAACTATTATTGAAGATCAGAGAGTTTTAGCCGTAAAATCAGGGTTTAAGAAACGAGTTGCGGGAAGGGTTTTAGGAATTTCAAAAACGGGTTCCATTACCTATATGCAGCCGGATAGTGTGGTAAAACATTACTTTAAGCTTAAGGAAAGTGAAGAGGAAGAGAAGAAAGAGATTGATAAGATCCTGAGAAAACTTACCGCTGAACTGGCAGAATTCCAGCCTCAGCTATGGAAATATCAGGTGTATATTTTTGATCTTGACCTGACGAGAGCGAAAGCAAAATTTGCTGAACTGGTGAACGGAATACTTCCGAAAATCAACCGTCACAGAACGCTGAAGCTGAAAGATGCATTCCATCCTCTGTTATGGCTTAGAAATAAAGTAGAAAACAAGACGATCTTCCCACAGACGCTATCATTAACGGATCACAACAGAATTATCTGTATTTCGGGACCGAATGCGGGAGGAAAGTCCATCACTCTGAAAACAGTCGGACTGCTTCAGCTGATGATCCAAAGCGGAATTCTCGTCCCTGTGCATCCAAGATCTGAAATGTTCTTTTTTGAAAAGATGATGACGGATATCGGAGACAACCAGTCGATCGAGAACCATTTGTCAACGTATTCTTCAAGACTTAAGAAAATGTCGGGAATCATCCGTGAGGCAGATGCCAATACTCTGCTTCTTATCGATGAATTCGGAACAGGATCTGATCCTGAGCTCGGTGGTGCACTGGCGGAAAGTTTCATGGAGTATTTCTATGACAAAAAAAGTTTTGCGATCATTACGACTCACTATACCAATATCAAGCTTGTCATTGAAGAGCTTCCGAATGCTGAAAATGCGGCCATGCTTTTCGATGAAGAAACACTTGAACCGATGTATAAACTGGAGGTAGGACAGGCAGGAAGTTCATTTACGTTTGAAGTAGCGGAGAAGAACAGAATTCCGAGATTTATCATTCATGCTGCCAAAAAGAAAGTAGAGCATGATATTGTTAATCTTGATAAAACGATTGTAAAGCTTCAGCAGGAAAAATTTGAAGTTGAAAAACTGAAAACCGATCTGGCTGAAAGAAAAGAATCGGTAGAAGATAAACGCGACAATCTCCAGAAACTTAATGAACAGTTGCAACAGAAACTGTTCAATTTCCAAAAATTGTATGAGGAGGAACACCGCAAACTTCAGTTTGGGAATAAAATTGAAACGTTCATCGACAGTTACGTAAAAGGTAAATCGAGAAAGGATGTAGTAAAGGATTTTGTGAAAATTCTTGAGCAGGAAAAATTCAGGAAAATTGGTGCGGATAAAGACGAAACTAAACGTCTTCAGGTGGTTAAAAGAAAGATCACCCAGCAACTCAAAAAAGATGATGTGATCGAAAAAATCGCTGAAACCAATGAAAAACTGGAGGAGAAACGTAAAACCGACCGTGCCGTATGGATGAAAGAGGGACAGCGTGTGCGTATTCCCGGAAGTACCAGCGTAGGAACGATTGAAAAAATTTCTAAAAATAAAGTGATCGTCAACTATGGAACTTTTAAGACAACGATTAATGCGGATGAACTTGAGAGAATTTAATGATGTTCATTTAAACATAAAAATAGCGCTGAATGTTCAGTGCTATTTTATTTTAACTCCTAAACATTGCCTATTGAAGCATACAGATCAAATTTTCTTGTTATTTTTGGATCATGGATAAAAGCTTACGTGTCCTTTGGATTTTTTATAGAAAATTACTAATCCCTGCTATTTCATTTTCGCTGTTAATGTGCTTCTTTACTCAATTGAGCATTGAAAATTTTGGATTATGCTTTTTTCTTATCTTTCCTCTGCTCCATTTTTTCATTTATGACATACGGCTCAAAAACGAATATTTTTTTTACGCCAATTTTGGATTTTCAAAATGGTTTTTGTGGGGATTCACGGGATTATTAAGTTTAATGATCAAATTTATGACGCGATTCCTATGAACAGACTTCACATCGACAGTATCACCAAATCTTTTGGCGGAAGAAAAATTCTGCAGGACATCTACCTAAGCTGTGAAACTGGTAAGATTGCAGGTATTCTGGGTCCTTCGGGTGGTGGTAAATCTACCTTATTCGAAATTATCTTTGGAACAATAAAAGGAGATACACAGTTTATTAAATTAAATGAAACGATTCTTAAAAGCTTATCCGATAGGAAAAATAAAATTGCCTATCTACCCCAGCACTCTTCATTTCTTCCAAAAGAATGTAAAATAAGGAAGCTTATTCCTTTGTTCTGTACCAGGGAAAATACGGAAAAACTTTACGGTTTAAAAATGATACAGCCATTTTTGGATGAAACCGTAAGAAATCTTTCTGGCGGTGAAAAAAAAATTATTGAAACCTTGATTATTACTTATTCAGATGTGGAATTTGTTTTATTGGACGAACCTTTCAGCGGCGTTTCTCCCAAAGCTGTTGACGAACTGGAAAAGATCATTAAAAGCCAGGCCCGGTACAAAGGTATAATCATCTCTGACCATCATTACAAGACCTTATTAGAGATGTCCCATGATCTTTATCTTCTCTCAGATACTTATTTGCGAAAAGTCCAGGGGATTAAAGAACTACAGCAATTCAATTACCTTCCTAAAAATCAATAATCGCATGAGATATCAGCAGCAGGATATGATTAATGAAGAATTTTATGTTTATTTCGGAAGGTATTGATCAATTTAAGCAAATACAACAAAATTTTAATGATCAAAAAAAACATTTAATTTATATATTTGAGGGATCAAAAAATTTCATAAAATGATTTCCGTAAACAGAGCATTGTACTTATCCGCTTTCAGTCTTTTTTCTTTAGCATTTGTGAAAGGACAGAATAAAGTTCCTTTCGGTGTGGTAAAAGCTGAAGAAGGCTATGCCAATGTACGTGTCCACAAGGATGACTATAGAAAAATAGTAGACAAGATCAGAATGCGCAAAGGAGATGTATTTGTTTATGTAAAGCCTGCCCCGGGAGAAACGGAATGGATATGGATCAAATATCCCGAAAAGCAGGATGAGGAAAAACCTTTTGTGAGATATGAAAATCTTGAAAAGGAAGGAATGGTGAATAAAGGCCGTATCGCTTTTATCGACCAGCTTCCACAGTTTACACCGTCTAAATCCAAGAACGGAAAATCACTTATCTTTACGGACAACAGCAATCCTAAAATACCAACTTCCCAGAGAACAAAAGTAGTCATCGATGTGTATCCATCGAACGCCGGCTACAGAAAACAGGAAAAAGATGCGAATGGAAAGATTCTTACTATAGATAAAGTAAAACCCTGGGGAATCAAGGATGCACTTCCGGAAGGCATGACAGAGATCAAATCGATCCGAGTTCAGCAGCCCGGACGAGGTTCCGTTTTTGTAAGAGAAGCCATTAAAAATATGTTCCAGCCTACAATGGATTTCAATAATGTAGGAGTAACGGCTCTTGACAATGATCATATCTATCTTTATATGATCAACGGCTCGGGTGAAAACCGGTATATCACGCTTTGGGCCATCAAGGAAGGAAGAGTGATGAGCCAGATTATTTACAATAGTCCGGAATAATTGCCGTTTTTCTCTGTAATATTCTTATTTTTGCCCTGAAAAAGTATAACGCTTATTCATCACAGAAACTGGTTCTGCTTAACGCAGATGAAAAGGGAACCGTGTGAAAATCACGGACTGTCGCGCAACTGTAAGTAACTGAAGTCTTTATCAAGGATCCACTGTGCAGGGCACGGGAAGGAGATAAATGATGTTACAAGTCAGGAGACCTGCCTATTTCTTTAAACAAGAAACTTTCGCGATTTGAAGTTTATTGATCTGATGGACTGCTTCAGGAATTCCTATGATTCCTGTCATGGCTCTGTTATTTTGATAGTATTTCATTTCGCATTAATTAATAATGAAATATGACGACAGAAGAAAGAATTGCAGCATCCGAAACCAGAATTTTTAAAGCGGTTTTCCCAAACACCACCAACCATTACGATACTCTTTTCGGAGGTACTGCTATGCAGCTGATGGATGAAGTAGCCTTTATCACGGCAACCCGTTTCGCAAGAAAACGAGTGGTAACCGTAAGCAGCGATAAAATCGATTTTAAAAAACCAATTCCAGCAGGAACGATTGTAGAATTGATAGGGAAAGTTTCCTATGTCGGAAAAACGAGTATGAAAGTGAATGTAGAGATCTATACAGAGCAAATGTACTCTTATGAAAGAGAAAGAGCGATCGTTGGAGATTTTACTTTTGTGGCTATTGATGAAGAAAAGAAGCCTATCAGAATACTGTAATAAAAATAGTTTCGGGCGGCCAGAGGCCGCCCGAAACTATTTTTACAATTGGGTTCTTTTGCCTTGAAGCAAAATGGACCAAAAATTTAAGACTGGAAACTTCCTCTAAAAATGAAATCTGTTCTCTAAAAACTCTAAAACTTTTGCGGTAGCTATCTATAGTAAGAATCGTATTTTGTGCCGCACTCAAACATAAGAGTTTTCTTAACGTTCACAGAATCCAGTTTCTTAACCTTACAGTTTCTTAGGTCGTTCTCTACATCTCTAATAATCTAAGATAATCGTCAAAACAGATCGTTATAAACTATTGTATCAATTGTCTGTCCCATTATCTAACAACTTTTTCAGTATCCAAACTCCTGCTCAGCAACGTTTGAAAAGCCTCCCCCATTTCATCCGATGCTCTGGTAATGGCATTTTCAAGCATATTTCTGATCTGCTTTTCCGTAACGCCAGCTTCAGTCCAGCTTTTTCCTGACGTGTGAGCATTTAAAATAAATGGCATAATCCTGTCGATGGAGCAAGCAAAAATAGCATCCGGAGTTTTTTCTTCTTCAAATTCAAGCCAAAGTTCAAAAAATTCTGTGCGCAAAGGCTCATCAAGAATTCCGAAAATTTTCTGTGCTGAAATTTTTTCTCTTTCAAATTTCCCCACCATTGCTTCTTCATCAAAAAGGAAAGTATCTCCAGCTTCGATCTCCACCAGATCATGGATGGAAAGCATTCTTATGACTCTTAAAAGATCAATATCCGCCCGGTTTTTTGCATAAGGGTAAAGAATCTGGGCCAGAATAATGATCTGCCATGAATGCTCGGCTGTATTTTCCCTTCTGGAATCATCCGCATTATAATTTCTTCTCTGTACATTTTTCAGGGCATCTACGGCCAGGATAAAATCGATCTCCTTCTGTATTTTCATTTTCTTTTTTTATTATTTAGATGATTTTTTAACCACCCATTTATTACTGATCTTCTCTCTTACGGTTATTTTTGGGGGATCTTCACTTACATCTCCGATTTTTTCATACACCAAATCGATTCCTTTATTAGGAATCACCTGGTATTCATAAGTATAATGCAGTGAAGCTCCTGATCTTGCATACGTTATTAATCGTTTACGTTCGTAATCCACCTCAAACATTCCCTGATAATTGCTCGCAATGTCGGTGAGTTCTTTACTTGGGACAAATTGATTCCGTGTCGAATTAAAGACATAGACATCATATGAAGCACTACTGTAATTCCCTGCATTACCATTTCTGAGTGCAACATCTTCTGTACCGTCAAAATTAAAATCTCCAAAGACAACAGGACTTTCATAGACCATTTCCTGAGTAAGCGATATTACATTTACTTTTGAAGGCTTAAAGCTTTCTTTAAAAGATAAAATCAGGTTATCTGAAACCAGTGTTTGTATTTTTTCACCGTTTTTATTGAACAAAACGACATTGGCCTTATGCCCGCACTGATCGGTAAGGCATTCTTCAACATCAATTTCGGTATTGTATTTTTTGGATGCCCCTTCCATAGCAAAACGGTATTGCCCGAAGCAAAGAGGTCCAAGCAGCATCAGAGCTGATAAAGACTTGTAAAATAGGGATGTATTGATCATGTGATTGGGTATTAATTGAATTTTTTCAAACAAATTCTATGCAAAAATAAGGGTTTTGACTGAAAGCTATTTCATGTAACAGATTAGTTGTATTTTTATTAAAAATATATCATATGGCTCCAGAATTCAATTATCCAACGGAAATTAAAGGAACAAGAAAGTTGTATTCTCTATTCAAAGGGTTAAAAAATCCTTTAGAGGTTATTACCGGGAATCATAAGATAGCAGGAGATACCTATTGTATTAAATCAAGTTTGACTCATAAAAACTTTATTTTTTCTCAGGATAAAGAATTCACAGAATATATTTTAAAGCAAAATCATAAAAACTATTACAAATCCGAGATACAGTCCATAACTTTAGGAAAGTATCTCGGAAATGGTTTGCTTACTAACAACGGAAAAGACTGGCTAAAGCAGAGAAGACTGATCCAACCCGGTTTCAGTAAAGCGAAAATCAGCAACCTTGTTTTCATTATGGAAGAAGAAATTAATAAAGCTTTTCAATCATTTAGACCTGAACAGGATGTGGATCTTTATGATTTCTTTCACAAGCTTGCTTTTAATATTGTTGCCAAGACCCTGTTCAGTTCTGATATTGATGAAAACCGGATAAAAGAACTGGGTAAAATCATTACAGAAGTTCAGGAAGTTTTCGCGAAAGAAGTCCGTTTGCCTTTCTATTCTCAAATTCTGAAATTTTTGGGAGTACTTGACAGGACTCTTAAAAAAAGCGAAAGAGGAAAGGCCATTATTCAGGAAGTTTTAGATAAGCGAAGAAATACAACGGAAGAGAAGAATGATTTGCTGGACATGCTCATCCAGACAAGATATGAAGACACGCAACTTCCGATGTCTGATGAACAATTGGTTGATGAAATGCTGATCCTTTTCATTGCTGGCCACGAAACAACAGCCAATGCTTTGACCTTTATCTTTTTTGAGATCAGTCAGAATCCTGATGCTGAGAAAAAATTAAAAAAAGAGATCGCTGACGAAGAGGAAATGGTTTTTACTTCTGATAGCTTAATGAAAAAATCTTTTACTTCAAACATCATCAAAGAAGCGATGCGCCTCCATTCTCCAGCGTGGGCAATTGATCGTCAGGCTTTGGAAAATGATAGTTTCAAGGAATATTCCTGGCCGAAAGACACTTTGATTATACTATATATCAGTGGCCTTCACCGAAATCCGAAGTAATGGAAAGATCCGAACTCTTTTATTCCCGAGCGTTTTGACGATGAAAATGCAAAGAATTTTGCTTACTACCCTTTTGGTTCAGGCCCCAGACTTTGTATTGGTGAACACTTTGCCATGATGGAAATGGCTCTTATCGTCCGTAAATTCTACAAAAAATTCAGTTTTATATCTTATCAGAAAGAATTAGAGAAAAAAGCTCTTGTTACGTTAAGAACCACAAGCTTAAAAGGAAAATTATCAGCTATTTGACCTTATTTTTATTAACCATTTATTTTTTAAAATTGATTAACAAAAATAATTATACTGATTTTCAGTTAGTTATATTATAAATTTGTATTTTTTCACTACTTTGTATTGCATATTACCATTTTAATTACATATCTTTGTAATGTAAAATAAGAAGAGGCTCATCTAGCTAGGAGTATTCTTCTTAACATATAACTAATTAACAAAACCTATTAAAGATGAATACTGAAAATACCAAAGCGCAAATGCGCAAAGGGATTCTGGAATTCTGTATTTTAAGTCTCATCAATCACCGTGAAATGTATGTTTCCGACCTAATTGATGAACTTAAAAAAGGAAAACTGGATGTAGTGGAAGGCACCCTCTATCCTCTCCTTACAAGACTGAAAAATGGAGAATTTCTCTCCTACAGATGGGAAGAGTCTACGGGAGGACCACCAAGAAAATATTATCAGATCACAGAAAAAGGAAAACTTTTCCTGACTGAACTACAAAATACCTGGGCAGAGCTGACAGCGTCAGTCAATCAAATCACTCAAAAAATATAAAAAACAAAGCTATGAACAAGACACTCTCAATAGGACTCGCAGGTTTTTCTTTCACGATAGAAGAACACGCATATATAAAGCTCAGCGATTATCTGAATGCACTGAGAAGCTCATTGGACGCTTCAGAGGAGGAGGAGGTAATGCATGATATAGAAATAAGAATGGTTGAAATCTTCAGAGATTCTTTAGGAAAACGTGAAGTAATCAACGATACAGACGTAGAAAAAGTAATTGCACAGATTGGATCTCCTGAAAAGATCGAAGAGCAGGAAGAAGCTTACTTTTCTGAGAAAAATACAAGAAAAAACACTCACTCAGGAGCAGAATATACAGACAAGAAACAATTGTTCCGCGATCCTGAAAGACAAAAGATCGCAGGGGTATGTGCAGGACTTGCCCACTATGTAGGAATGGATATTACGGCGATGAGAGCGATCTGGTTGGGAATATTTATTCTGGGTATCTTCACCGCAGCTATTTCTTCATCACTGATCGGTCTTCTTTATGTCATTCTCTGGATTGTACTTCCAAGAGCAGAAACAGCTGCAGATTTCCTGAAAATGAAGGGAAAGCCTATGAACTTCGACAATCTTAAAAATGAGTCTAATAAATTGGTTCAGTTTGCCAACGAATCTACTCAGAGAGTCGGAGAAATGTACAACGAATCCAAGCCTTACATTGACAATGCGGGCAGCGGAGTTTGGAACATCATCAAATATTTTGTAGGATCCATCTTTGTATTAATGGCAGTAGGAAGCATCATCGGTATATTTGTTATCTTCGGATTATTCGGTATGGATGCAGATTTTCCAGGTGCTAATGAAATGAGATTCTATATGGATGATAACGGTCTGGACAAAGTTCTGGTAGCCATTATGATCATCGGATGTCTTATTCCTACGATTCTGTTCAGTTTATTGAGTATCCGTATATTTTCACCAAAAACAAAGCTTAGAAATATCGGATGGGTGATCGGTGCATTATTTCTTATATTAATTGGCCTGGGAACCTATTTCGGAGTGAGCATGGCAAAGAAAAACCTGATCTACAAGGGCAGCAAGGAAGACACAGAAAATATTGCCATCAATACGACATCAGATACGCTTTATGTAGATTTGAAACAAGTCAATATTCCTCAGAATTTCACGGCATATGATGACGATATTTATTCTGACAAGAAAACGGTTTATAAAGAAGATTATATCTCTGTAGAGGTAACAAGAAAGCCGGAAGTGAAAACACCTTATCTGATCATTAAAAAAGAAGGAAACGGCTATAACGTTCCGGTTCAGATCAACGTCCCTGTAGAAATAGTAGGCAATAAGGTATTACTTCCGAACTACATCAAGTATCCTTATGAGCACAGATTCAGACATTACAGAGTAGATTACGAACTGGTTGTTCCTCAGAATGCAGTAGTAATTCCATTGAAAAAAGACAGAATGGACTTTGACGGAGATTTGAACGGAGACGGAATCAATGATGACGATCAGGATCAGGACGAAAACGGAAAGATCAGAATTGAAAAAAACAAGATCTCAGTTAATGGTTCTACGATAGAATACAACTCTGATGATAAAGACAGTATTATCATCAATGGGAAAAAAGTTCCGAATTCCCAGGCAGACAAAGTAATGGATTCTATGAAGTCTACCATCAAAAAGATGAATAAGAACGTAGACATCAAAATCAAAGACGGAAAAGACGAAATTTCCATACAAACTAAATAATTAACTTCAGAGAGTGCAGGAGGTGTGAATGGAAGACAACCGTTTGAAATTCACACTCTTCTTCTCTCAGAAAACGAAAAAAAATATTAGTATTTAGTTCGCTATGTTAAAAAAATGTTATACATTCGTATAGTTAAAAAAAATTAACCAAATCAATAAAAAACACCCTAACCATGGTACAAGTTGCACTAGAAATTGTAATGAAGATCGCAGATTTAATCAGCGGTTTGTTTTAAGAGCGATAATATTTCAATATATTTGTAAAGTATAACCTGTTTGGTTATACTTTTTTGTTTTTAATTTAAAGATATATGAGAAAACTGATAGGTAAATTAATGTTAAAGCTGTTGGGCTGGAAAGTTGTTTTACAGGGTGATGCAAAAAGCTTAGACCGATGTATCCTTGTGGTAGCACCCCACACCCACAACATGGAATATCTATTGGGAAATCTTGCCTACTGGTCTCTCGGGAAACCTCTTAAAATCATTATCAAAGATGCCCACACCAAAGCATGGTACGGCAGTGTTGTAAGAGGCCTGGGAGGAATCGGGATCGACAGAACGCAGAAAAATGATCTGGTAAGTTTTGTCGCCAAACAGTTTGCAAAAGAAGATTTCAGTCTTGTTATTACGCCTGAAGGAACAAGAAGCTGGGTTCCGAAATGGAGAAAAGGATTTTATCATATGGCATTAGCCGCAAAAGTGCCTATCGTTCTTGCTGCCGGCGATTTTAAAAGAAATATCGTCTATCTGGGCTACACCATTCCTTATGAAAGAATTGCTTCTGCTCCTTTTTCAGAGATTATGGAAGAAATCCAGGAGTATTATATTAAAAATGACATCGGACCTAAAATTCCTGCCAACTGGAATCCGAATATTATGGGAACAGGCACTGAAGAAGAAGTTAGAAGTTAGAAGTTAGAAGTTAGCGAAATTACTTTTATTCCATTGCTCATTAATTTATCAATTATCATTCATCACTTATAAAATGAAAGGTCAGACTAAAGAAGAACTCCTTACGTTTTTAAACAACTGGGGAAACGGTGTCACATTAGCCAAAACACTTGAAATACAATTCACCGATATCGACGTTGACAATGAAACTCTTACTGCGACTATGCCGGTTCAGCCAAAGGTACATCAGCCTTTTGGTATTCTGCATGGTGGTGCAAGCTGTGTTCTGGCAGAAACTTTAGGGTCAAGCCTATCCAATATTTTTATCGATGGCAGCAAATATTATGGCGTAGGAACGAATATCAATTCCAACCACCTTAAAAGTAAAAAAGACGGAATTGTAACCGCTACGGCCCGTTTCATCAGAAAAGGAAAGACGATGCATGTTTCAGAAATTGAGATCAGGGATGAAAAAGGAACGCTCATCAATCATACCACGATGACGAACAACATTCTTCTGAGATAGTTTAAAAGATCAGCCAAAAAAATAATAAGACTCAAAAAAATTGAGTCTTTTTTTATATACTTGCTGCAACCTTTTTCTTTTTCGTCATCTTATAAGAAAATAGTAACCATGAAAACACTTTTTTTACCATTCTTACTTTTATTATTTGTCATCTCATGCAGTGATAATGATACTGAACTTCTTGAAAAAAAAACAACATCTTATGATGTTTACCTTGGTGGTATAGACGACTACAAAGCATGCTACTGGAAAAACGGACAGCAACATTTTCTGCCGGGAGGACAAGATATCCAGGCAAGCCAGCTTGTCGTAGATCATAATGATATTTATATTATGGCCAATAATGTTCCAGGCACAAACACCCCTCCCACATGGTATTTCTGGAAAAACGGAATAAAATATAATGTTGCAGATTATATAAACGAAGCTCCGAATACAAATAGTGACAAATACAAACTTCAGATCTGGAATAGACTGACAATATATAATGGTGATATCTACTTCACCGGAATTGTCAAAAATCCGAACCCTACTTCTTCGCAGGACCTTTATCAACATTGTTACTGGAAAAATGGAGTCAAGACCGTATTGGAAACATTCGGGCAAAACAATCAGTTTGCTTTCGGCTGTTTAGGAGTTGACAACAACAATGTATATGTTGCCTTACGTAAAAACTTCACCAACAACGCTGCGGGAATGACTAATTGGGATTTGGGATACTACAAAAACAATACTTATAATGCCATGAACGGCAACCTGTTTCCTCGTCGCTTTATAACAGATCAGACTGGACTGCACATGCTTTTAAGAGATACTAACAACACTTTTCATTTCAAAAACATGAATGGAGGCAATGATATCCAAATTCCTGCTACTATAGCCCAAAGTGGTATAGAAGAATTCTATTTTGAAAATTCAGACATCTATTATATCGGTAAAAAATTCTATTACAAAAATAATACTCTTGTTCAGATCAATGATCCGGCAGGCTATAATACAATCGGGCACTTTGTAGCAAAAGACCAGAATATTTACATGACACGATACAACACAGATACAAATGGAACAGGAGTGAAATTTTATATCAATAATGTAGAAGCAGGAAGTATTGCAGATATCAGCAGAGGCTGCTTCAATTCTATTTTTGTCGTAAAGAACTAATCCAGGCATGCATTATACTTACGACTGGCAGAAAATATACAGCGAACATTCCCCAAAACTCTTGGGGATTTGTCGCAGATATATACCGGATGTATACGCTGCGGAAGATATCCTTCAGGACAGCTTCATTACAGCCATGCAAAAAGGTCATCAGCTTAAAGATGAAAAACTATTGTTCGCATGGCTTAAGAAAATTGTGATCAATAATGCGCTTCAATATATACGGAAAAGCAGTAAAGAAATTTTTATTGACAAAGAAACGTCAGCAACATCATTAACGATGAGTGAAAATATGGAAGAAAAAACGTATGTTCTTGCCTACGATTTTACGCGTGAAGAGTTACTCTCCTCTATAGATCATCTTCCTTCGCATCATAAATCGGTATTTAATTTATATTGTATAGAAAACCATTCCCATGCTGAAATTGCAGAGATGCTGGGAATCTCCGTCAATACTTCGAAATCACATCTTTTGAGAGCTAAAAAGTCAATTCAAAATTATCTGGCTACTACGATAGTCAAGCCTGATACTCCAAAAAAGAAAATAACTCAAATACTAATTTTTCTGGGTTTTGGAAGTCTTTTGTGGGCACAGACTTTCAAAAATAAATTTTCAGACTTTTCAGTTCAGCCTGCGAGATTACTTGAAATTCCGGAAAATACATCCATCTCAAACATGAATTTTCCCTCAAATGCTCTTACCGGTTGGAAAATAAAGGCGATTGCTGCCATTAGTTTATCTATAATTATATTAACTTCTGTCCTTATTTTTAAACCGAAAAATCAGATCATATCCGAAAACGATATCCAGGCCAAAAAGGCACAAACAATCCAGAACAAGGAAAAAACTGAAGAGGAAAAACTTAACCATACTCTTTCAGGTCCCAGTAATGATGATACACAAAACAAAGAAATAACAATAAATAATACCCATGAAAAAACTGTTGTTCAGGAAAAAAACAGCAGTATATCAAGAAATAATAAATCCAACATCATTGTAAAAGATTCTGCTGAAACTGTTTCCCGAAAGATTATCATTGTAAAAAAAATCATTCAGAGAGACACCATTTACGTTGAAAGATAATATCCGTTATGCCTTTAAAAAAAATAATTTTCACACTTATTTTCCTTATCCTGTATCCGCTCAATGGCCAGAGAAAAAAGACGGATACGCTTTACGTCTATGAGAAAGTCATTGTTTATGATACCATTTATTTAGAAAAAGCCTTAAAAATAAAACCACTGGGCATCTATTTCACCCCTTCAATGATCTTTAATTCTGTTCCTGTAACACAGCAATATGAATACATTTCATTCATGGATACAGCAAAAGGTATAGCTATCAGACCAAGAAAATTTGAATACGGTGTTGAAGCCGGAATAGGTTTTAAGAATAGTAATTGGGCTAAAAAATCATCAGAAAACAGACAGCAACTCGGATTCAATGCGGGAATATGGATTTCAGGAAGTATTTATAAACGATTTTCATTGATGCTTTCCGCAAATGTATATCACTGGAATTCCACCTTTGATCTGGATGCCAATAGAGAAGATACTTGGTTAAACGGCTATTATTTTACAGAAGATCAGCAGCCTATCCTGTTTCAAAAATTTAATAACAAACACTTTGAATATGCAGTACAGTTGAAATTATTTTATGAATGGAAAAAAATCAGGCCGTTTATAGGATTCCTAGCCAATCAGAATGTCTATACAATGCAGTTTATGGTACCGGAAAATAACATTTTGAACAAACTGGAGGATTTCAAATCCAAACAGATCAATCCTGGATACTCTTTCGGAGTTCAGTACCGGCTGACGCGAAAATTTCTTTTATTTCTGGAGTATCAGGAATATAAATTGAGAAATATTTCGCTAAAAAACAGGGCTTTTAATTTTGACATTTTTAAGACTAATAATACCTTTGCTGAAAGGAAAATTAACCTGGGAGTTTCTTATACTATTTCCGGGTGGTGATTTTCCAAATCTATTCACAGCTCATGATTTATTTCAAACTCCCTTTCAACGAAACATTATATTCAACTGATCAAAAACAGGGCAGCGAGTCCATCAGCTTTCACTCTTTTGATCTGTTAAGACAGATCGGTTTTGAAGGAAACATCACTGAAGCTTCTGAACCATTTGAACCAAAAGAAATGACCAGTGAAATCCTTTTGAAAGATGAAAGTCATTTCACGGAAGAGACCAAAGAGGAATATACCAATACTCTTCAACAGGTCATTGATGTCATCAAAAACCATAACCTTCCCAAGCTGGTGTACTCAAGAAGAAAGATCTTCAGGGATTTTAACGGTATTGATTGTAAAGAAAGTTTTAAAAAGCTTTGTATCACTTATCCCAACGCATTCAGATACATCTTTAATGATGGAGAGAATGCCTGGATGGGTGCTTTTTCTGAGACCCTTGGAAAATTCAATAAAACGACCCACGAATTTGAAACCATGAGTCTTGCCGGAACGCTGCCTGTATCTGAAGAATGGACAGAAAAAGAGATTGAAGAACAAAAACCTGTCACCTCTTATATCAAAGATATTCTTGAAAACTACTCAGCCAATCTACAGCTATCGGAGACCTACGATCATATTTCAGGAAACATCAAACATCTGAGGACAGATTTTAAAGCCCATATACGGCCTGAGGATCTGGACAATCTCATCCACGAACTCCATCCTACCCCCGCAGTATGCGGAATTCCAAAAGACTTCTGTAAAAAGAGTATTCAGCAATTTGAGAAATTTCCACGGGAATTATATGCCGGGTATATCAAAGTGGAAACAGATGAATGGGTTATGTACTTTGTCAATCTCAGATGTGCAAGATTGTATAGAGATTCAGTACACATTTTTGTAGGCGGCGGAATAACGGCGCAAAGCGATGCCGAAAAAGAATGGCGTGAGACAGAGCTGAAATCTGAGGCTGTTTTAAAGAATCTTGTGGTTTCTTAGGGTGAACGGTAGCACCCACCCAGGGATTTTTCTTATATTTTCGAATTTACACATAGTTTCATACGTGACATACTGGTAGAGACACTCGAAGGGATCAGCTGCAAAACTTTAGGAAGAAATGATTTTTTTTACGCAAAGTTCTATGAAAAGTGCTTTTGAGTTGGAGGAGGCAAAGAGTTCGACTTCGTCTCTGATGAAGCTTCAGGACAGAGCGCCTGCTTAATCGAATCAATGAAATTGATTCCGTCTTTGCTTCCCTTTATCATTAGTGTAATCAATTTCTTTGCGTTAAAAAAAAACGTATCCCCGCGCCAAGTTTTGAAATTGATACACTCGAAGCCACCAGTAGTAAAAACGAAAAACCTCTTTCACTTGAAAGAGGTTTTACTATATTGAATAATGTGATTCTTAAATTATTTCTTCACTCCAATTCTGCTCCATGTATCCAGTACAAAAAGCAAAATCAAACCAATAACTGCTGAAGCGATTGAAAATACAAACTTCAGGTTATCTTCTGATAAAAGATCCGTTTGCCAGTCTAATGCATAAAGATTGATGGCAATGAAAACGATAAACACAACTAGAAATACTTTATAAAACTTCTGCATGATTCTTAAAAATTAATATAGTTCTGCACCAATTGGGCAAAGTTAGCGGTGAATAATTTTATTGAAATAGCCAAGAGGATGATTCCGAAAACCTTCTGAAGAATAGACAGTGTAGCCTCTCCCATTCTGTTTTCCAGCCATTTTGCTGATTTCAGCACCAAATATACGAAAATTGTATTGAGAACAATTCCTAAAATAATATTAATGTCATGAAATTCAGCTCTAAGAGATAATGTTGTTGTGAGCGTCCCGGCTCCTGCTACCAGTGGAAACGCAATAGGGACAATGGATGCAGCCTTTGCTTCAGTGGTTTTATTGATTTCGATTCCAAGAATCATTTCAAGTGCTATGATAAAAATCACAAAAGCTCCGGCAATGGCAAATGAATTCACATCTACTCCGATAAGCTTAAGAATTTTATTTCCTACGAATAGAAAAACGATCATGATCACTCCGGCAGTAATCGATGCCTTTCCGGCCTCAATCTGTCCAAATTTCTGCTGAAGGCTTACCACAATGGGAACAGAACCGATAATATCGATCACGGCAAAAAGAACCATAAAGCAGGTAACGATCTCTTTAATAGAGAAATCATTAAATATTTCCATCTCTTTGTAATTAATAATTTCGCAAAAATATGAAAAAAAAGTGATTATTTGCTAATTCGTGAATACAAATTAACAACTGCTTTTAAAAGTTCCTCCATTCCTTCCGCTGATTTCAAAGGTGAGTATTTCTCCATTTGAATCCGTTGTGATAAATTTCTGTATTCCTCGGCAACAGAAGATCCTTTATCACTTTCCAGAAGTATTCTGAAATCATCTGAAGAGCTTTGCAAATACTGTTTTCTTACCTCCAGATCCATTTCCTCCAGGGTATCAAAGAACTTTTCATAATCTCCGTTGTCTTTAAGGTTTTCTAGATAGCTGAAATAATCGTTGATATCCGTTTTCAGTGTTTCACGAATTTCTCTTTCCGTTTCAGCCACAGAACCAAGTGGTTTAGGAGATGTTGTTTCTCTAACTAACGCTCGTTTTTTTTGCCAAGTTTTAAATAACAGATAGACGATAAATAATCCTATTAGAATGGCAATATTGGTTAAAAGAATATTCCAGTGGAACTTACTTTTTTCTTTTACTTTAAATGTAGTTGTCTTCAGAACAGGCGTATTTACCGTTTCTAAAAGGGTATTGGTATACTCGTTTACTTTTTCAACCGTCGTACGAGATTCCAGAATTTGGTCATGTGAAAAGGCATTAAGTGCAAGGGTTTTCTGTCCCAGGTCCACATATTCACGGCTAGCAGGATCAAAGAATGCAAACGGTTCAGTCTGGATTGAAATAGGTCCTGCTTTTTTAGGAATCACGACATAGTTCGCGAAAATTTCTCCCTTCATTCCTGTAGTTCCCGGAGCTACTTTAGACGTAATTTTTGGACTAAAAACTTCATAATCGGGAGATGAAACAATCTTCGGAAGATACATATCCGGAAGATTTCCTTCTCCTGATACTTTAATGATCACATTAATCGGTTTTTCAACCTCTATTTTATCCTTTGATGCATTATAGACATTTACGCTGAAATTTCCTACTGCATTTTTAAAATATTCAGGTGATCCCTCAGGAAGTTTTTTTACATTAAGCTTTACTCTGTTGGAAACAATTTTATTTTTGTTGGAATATGAACTCACCGATGCTGATACAGATGGAACATCAACGTATCCCGCTTCATTAGGAAAGACCATAAATACCGCTACAATCTGAGACGCCATGTTTCCGGCTCCTGAAGGGTCAATCTCGGACTTAGTGAAACTTATAGGATGAACGTTAATATTATCCTGACGGGGAAGACGAACATCTTTTACCTTTCTGAAGTTGTCCATGTTTTTAGAATATACCCTTAATACAGCAACTGTAGGCTGATCCTGGTAGACCTCACGGTCTTCTATCTCCATGTTCAGATACATCTCGCTGGAAGTATTCGTCGCAAGAGATCTCTTTTCAACAACATCTTTTATATTGACATCAAAAGGTTCTGTCTTATAGATTTTATTGTTCACTGTTACCAGTACGGAACCGATTTTAATTTTCCCTTTTTTCTTAGGTTCAAGAGCAATTCTGGATACTTTCTGAGTAACAAGGGTATTGGTTGCGGGATCAATCAGGGTATTGGTCACAGATCCGCTTCCAATAATGGTAAATTTTGAAAGATCGGGAAGCTGGAAACGGGTCTGCGGCTCGAGATCCACCCCATTAAGTTCCAGAATAATCGTAAGGTTGACAATATCCTTTCCATTGTATTCTGCTTTATCAGATTCCATAAACAGGTTAACCTGTCCGTAAGAAATTACGGATGCAAAAATGAATAGTATGTAAATTAATTTCTGTTGCATCACCAATCTTTTTCGTTGCTCTGGGGCACCGAATAAGAATTTTTATTTAATATTTTTCTGGCGGTTTCTTTTTCTTTTTCGCTTACTTTATCTAATATGGCATTTTCAAGGTTTTTAGGCATCTTCCCCTCATCATTCTGGTCCTGCTTGGGAGTATCTCCTTTTTCGCTCTTCCCTTCTTCCTGCTGGCCACTGCCCTGATCATTCTTTTGATCTTTTTTATCGCCTTTCTGATCATCACTTTTATTCTGATCATCACCGCCACCGCCTTTTCCTGAGTTTTTCTGCTCATTTTTTTGCTGCTGCTCTTTTTCCTTTTCTTTCAGCTTGGCAATTTCGTAATTCTTTCGGGTTGCTTCATTGTAAGGATTCTGCTTCAGAGCCTGCTTATAATAATCAGCTGCTTTTTCAGGCTGGTTCATCTGCATATAGGTATTTCCAAGGTTATGAAGAGCGGCTGTTTTATCAGGCAATGTCTGCGAAAGCTTTTGTGCTTTGTCAAACTCTGCTTTAGCCTCTTCATATTTTTTGCTTTTATACAATGCGTTTCCAAGGTTATAATGCGCTGTGAAATCTTTATCGTTGGTTTTTACAGCCTCCATATACTTAGAGGAAGCTCCGTCATAGTCTTTACCATTGAATTTCTGATTACCTTCATACACTAAAGTTCTATAGTTTTCCTGCCCAAACACTACGCTTGAGAATGAGAAAGCAATAAGAAACGATAAAAAAATGATTTTAGTATTCATTAACTGCAAAATTATTCGTTTATATGTTAATAAACAGACCTCTATTTGTTAAAGTTCGGTTAAAGTATTTATTTAAAATCTTGATAGACAAAGTATCCGACATTATACATTGAAATCTTTTTTCGGGTTCAATATATAAATTAAAAAGAAGAAGAAAATAGATACGATCAAAAAATACTGATAATAGTGATTGGCATTCTGAGACCTTACCAAAGTCTGTGCAGACGAAGATTTTTTGTTCATGGCATCAATGATTTTGTCGGGAGCTTCATTGACATTATTTCCGTCGACATAATCTCCGCCTGTGGACTCTGCCATCTTTTTAAGGGCTTCCGTTTGTCTTTTGGAGATGACTGTTCCGCCATCCATATCCGTTTTGTACCCCATCAGCTGTCCGAAAACATATTCCGGTACCGGTGCTCCTTCATCTGTTCCTATTCCTACCGATGTTATGGAAATACCTTCTTTATTGGCAAGTCTGATGGCTGCATTGTCATTTCCTTCATTATCTTCACCATCACTTAGCAGAATCACCTTTCTTGAGCCTTTGCTAACATTTTTAAACTTATCTGCTGCTGCCTGCATTGCCTTGAGAAAATCTGTACCCTGGATCTTCATGGAATTGGTTTCTATAGCACTGATGTACGTTTCCGCGGTACCGTAATCTGTGGTAAGCGGCATAATAGAAACTGCTTCTCCGGCAAAGATCACGATCCCTATCTTATCATTCTTCATCTTCTGCATGGTATTCATCATCAGATTCTTCGCCTCTGCAAGACGGCTGGGATCAATATCCTCCGCATTCATAGAATTGGAGACATCGAGCATAAAGATAACATTGTTAAGCCTTTGATTGGTTTTCACTTCTTCCGAACCGTTCAGAAGATCGATAATAGAAAATATCAGAAACAGCGTTCCCAAAAGATATAAAGCAGGAAAGAACTTTGTAAATCCTGATCTTTTTTCAAATAAACTCTCATGAAAACGGCTCTCAGCAAAAATCTCCCTTTTCTTCTTTTTCCATTTTAAATAACGGATCATAAAGGAAGCCAGCAGCGGCAAAAGCAGCAGCAAAAGTAAATACCAGTAATTTCCTAAAGACCAATTCATCAGCTTAAAAATTTATATAACACCCATCGCAGCAGCGCATCAAAGAACAGCATTCCTAATGCGATCCAAAGGAAGATTTTAAAATATTCGTCATAATTGTACAGCTTGGAAACTTTGATATCTGATTTTTCCAAATGGTTGATCTCATCATAAACCTCCTCCAGACTGCTGTTGGAAGTCGCTCTGAAATATCTCCCGCCTGTAGTTTGTGCTACTTCTTTCAGTGTATTTTCATCGATCGTCACTTCTGTTTCAGTAAAAATTAAATCACCGAAAATATCCTGAGAGGTAGGCATCAGCGCAAAACCATTTGTCCCTATTCCAATGGCATATACTTTTATATTATTATTCTTAGCCAGTTCTGCAGCCAGCTGTGGAGGTATTGCATTCTGAATATTGCTTACCCCGTCTGTCATCAGGATCACCACTTTACTTTTAGCTCTGCTTTTGATCAGATGATTGACTGCTACAGAAAGTCCTTCTCCGATGGCTGTTCCCGGTTCAAGACCTGCAGAATTAAGATTTTTAATTTCGTCAATCACCACCTGATGATCTGAAGTCACCGGTACTTTTGTAAATGCTTCCGCTGCATAAGCTACTACTCCTATTCTGTCATTCGGACGTTTCTGTACAAACTTCACAGCAATATCCTTTAATGCCGTAATACGGTCCGGATTGAGGTCTTTCGCAAGCATACTCAGGGAAACATCTATAGAAAGCATAATATCTACGCCTTTGGTATCATCCCTGTCCTGAGATATCGTAAATGTTCTCGGTCTGGCCATCGCAACGATAAGCGCAGAAAGAATGATGTATTTTGAGAGTTTAAGCAAAACAAGCACTGCACGGATGCCTCCGTTTTCTTCCATATTCTGGACCGTCGGAACTTTGATTCCCTTCTTTTTCTTTCCTCCGGCATCTTTAATCAATAAAGGAATGAACAGCAAAAAGAGCAGCAGAAACCACGGACTGTAAAATTCAAAATTAAGCATCCTTTCTTAAGTTTTCAAATTCTAAATCTTTTGATGATCTCTTCACAAAATCGCGGATATCTGCAAAATCTTTTTCCATAGTCGCCTGATCAGGGAAGGTTTTGGCAAACTTCACCAGATCTCCTCTTAAAAATACATCTTCCACTATTTTTTCGTTTTCCTGGGAAATCGTGTTGTTCTTTTTCATGACGTCAATAAGATCGTCGGTAAGAAGAACATCCGCCGGCAGCCGGTACTGTGTGGTGATAAAGGTTCTTGATATTTCTATTAATTCCACATAGAAAGATCGGAAATTCCCTCCTTCGATGTATTTTTTCTTTTTCAGGGAATCCAGTTCTTTTAAGGTCTGGTTCGTAGCAACTGCAGGTGAGCTTTTCGATTTTCTGCCCCATTTGATGAACATAATGACTGCAATAATCAAAGCGATAACGGCAAGCGCGGCCAGAATATAAAATTTATAAAGCTCCCAATAATCTTTTGTTTCAAGCTTTACCTCTTTATTGTTCATGATATCATTGATCTGATCGGCCTTTTGGGCGGTATTGATCACATCAATTTCATAGGGAATGGTTTTTAAGATCTTTCCTCCTACATTAAATTCCAGTTCAGGAATGGTAAATTTTCCCTCGTCATAGACTGAAAACTCAATTTTTCTTTCGTAAGAATTCTGATTTTGTCCTATGCTGTCCTTAATCTCTTCGAAATGGAAAGGAAGCAATTCGTTTTTAGGAGCAGCAACGACCTGAAGATCATGAACATTGTCAATTCTAATCATTAACCGATTGACTTCACCTAAAGCCAGCGTCTTCTTTTCAAGATTGGAAGACAGTATCTGTGAAAAAGCACTTCCACAAATTAAAAAAGACAGTATGAATAATATTTTTTTCAATTTCTAATAATAGTAGTTAAGGCCAAAGCCTTTGTTATTTTGGTTTACTTCTTCTGGAAATAATTATACAGTAATTTGGAATAATCAGCACCGGTGCTGACATTCATAAAACTGGCCGAACTGGTAGCAAAATCTTCTTCCAGAGCACGGACTTTCTGTTTCTGGGCTTCCGCGAAGGTATATCTCCATCTCGCACTGGAAGTATTGGCCCAGACTTCTTTTCCTGTTTCAGCATCATGCAAAAGCACATAGCCTACATCGGGAATTTCGTTATCTTTTTCGTCATAAATTCTCAAGCCCAGCAACTGATGCTTCTTTGAAGCTACCCGAAGCATTTTAGAATCGTAGGTATCTTCAAAATCAGAGAACAGAAAAACCAGAGATTTTCTTTTGAAAATCCCCATCATGTATTCCATTGCCTTATCGATCCTGGACACTGCAGGCACATAATCTGCCGTCAGAATATTGCTGATAATGGAAAGAATATGCTTTCTGCCTTTCTGGGGCGGAATTACTTTATACACTTTATCTGCAAACAGGATCAGTCCTACTTTATCATTGTTTCCGGCAGCCGAAAATCCAAGGCTGGCAGCAATTTCTGCAACATATTCTCTTTTCAGCTGGCCTTTGGTTCCGTAATCCATAGACGCTGAAATATCTACGAGAATCATCATCGTCAACTCTCTTTCTTCTTCCATCACTTTGACGAAGGGTTCACGGAAACGGGCTGTTTTATTCCAGTCGATTCTGCGGATCTCATCGCCAAACTGATAGGGACGAACCTCAGAGAAAGTCATTCCCTGACCTTTAAAAGCACTGTGATACTGTCCCATAAGCGAAGCTTCCGTCTTCTTTCGGGTACGGATCTCAATCTGCTTTACTTTCTTTACAATATCTTTTATTTCCATAAATGTGTTGCGGGTTTCGAGATGCAGTGTTTCGGTTATTCCCGTCTTCCATTCTCACCTCTCACTTCTAATCTATCAATTCAATTGAAACATTCAGCCATTCATTATCAAATTTCGGGCTGTATTTCTTATAAAAATTAATCGCGGGTTCATTCCAGTTCAGTACCTGAAAAACCATTCCGCTATACTGGTTTGATTTTCCATAGTCTAAAGTGGCCTCAAACAAAAGTTTTCCGATCTGCTTTCCTCTCATTTTTTCTGTCACTACGAGATCTTCAAGATACAGTCTTCTTCCCTTCCAGGTTGAAAATCTGTCATAATATAAGGATATTCCAACAATTTCATTGTTAAGCTCGGCAACAAAAGCTCCCCAAACAGGAGATTTCCCGAAGCCGTCTTCTATAAATTCATCCAAAGTTAAGGTCACTTCATGAAGTGCCTTTTCATATTCTGCAAGCTCTTTGATCAACTCCAACATTGGAGCACAATCTTCCTGAACCGCTTTTCTGATGATCACTCCACTCATTAGGGCGCCTGAATTTTTGCTAAAATTCTATTGATAATCTCTTCTGAAGTAATTTCTTCTGCTTCAGCCTCGAAAGTAAGACCAATTCTATGCCTTAATACATCCTGAGCCAAAGCTTTTACATCTTCAGGAATAACAAAAGCTCTCCCTTTAAGGAATGCATACGTTCTGGATGCTATGGCAAGGTTGATGGATGCTCTTGGTGACGCTCCGAAACCAATGTAATTTTTAAGTTCAGAAAGTCCGTAGTTTTCAGGATAACGGGTGGCAAAAACCATATCCAGAATATATTTTTCGATCTTTTCATCCAGATAAATCTGATTGATCAGTTCTTTAGCATCTACAATATCCTGTAATGAGATCACAGGTTTCACAACAGGCTGATGAGAGGTAGAAACCATTCTCATGACCGTTCTTTCATCCTCAAAACTTGGGTAATCAATTTTACACTTCAGCATAAAACGGTCGCTCTGGGCTTCCGGCAGCAGATAAGTTCCTTCCTGGTCGATCGGGTTTTGGGTAGCGAGTACCAAAAACGGTTTTGGAAGCTTCATGGTTTCATCACCAATGGTGACTTGCTTTTCCTGCATTACTTCCAATAGTGCCGACTGTACCTTAGCCGGCGCACGGTTGATCTCGTCCGCCAATACAAAATTGGCAAAAACAGGTCCTTTTTTTATGGAAAAATCATTGTCCTTGATATTGAAGATCATGGTTCCTACAACGTCTGCAGGGAGTAAATCCGGTGTAAACTGTATTCTGGAGAATTGTCCGTGAACAGCTTCTGCCAGGGTTTTGATCGCCAGAGTTTTTGCCAGTCCGGGTACCCCTTCCAAAAGAACGTGTCCATTCCCCAAAAGGCCAACCAAAAGGCGGTCTATCATGTATTCCTGTCCAATGATCACTTTGTTGATTTCCTGTCTCAGAAGGGAAAATAAGTAGTTTTTTTCTTTTACTTTTTCCGTCAACTGGCGGATATCTTCGGCTTGATATATCTCTGACATAGCTTTAATTAAAATAAGTGGTAAATTTCTGATAAATACTGGCAGTAATCAACATAATGAATGCCATTTTTGAGTTAAAGTTTGTTAAATATTCCGGGATTGGTAAAGCAGTATGATTAATATAAAACAACTTTCACTGTATAAAATCAATTCATACAGTGAAAGTTAAGATAATATTTTCTTATAAAACAGAGTATTAAATGAAGAGTTTTATAGTTAATGGATCAATTTTGCTTGGCAAATCAATGGTAAATGATTCCTACTAACAAAAATTCATTATTCACCATTCACCCCTATTAAAGTTTAATGATTTTAATGGTAAAAACATTTTCCGGCATATCGACTGTTTCTTCGTAAGCCCCTACATTGATAAAATATTCAGTTCCTGCTGTCGTTGTGAATGTATAGGTTTCTGCTGCACCACCGCCACCATTGTCTACTGCCTGAACGCATACCAAGCCACTGCATGTACCCCTGTAAATATCCATCTGAGGGTCATAGGTACTGCCTGAAGGCATTGTTATCCCAACGGTAAACTGCCCACCGTCTCCTGTAAATTTAAACCACGTCCCGTCATTCATTGCGTCGGCACATGAGGTTATGAATCCATTATTATTAGTAGCAGATATTGCATCACTTTGAGTATATTCATAAGGGAAAGCAGCTGCTGGTAAGGCTCCAGAACAGGCATCATTAACTGGAATTGGAGGAATGGTTTTAAAGGTAATGTCTGTACATCCTAAAGACTCAAGGCCTGCTGAAACGGCATTAACTTTTAAATAGTAGGTCGTATCACGGTTAAGGGGAGTTGATGGAGTAAAATTAACCCCTGTCACAACCTGCTGATTAATAACATCTGTCCCTCCCGGGGTTGTTCCCAGTGAAATTTTGTAAGAATCCGCCCCTGAAACCGCCAGCCATTTAATAGCAGGAAGCAAAGGTACAAACTGGGTTCCGTTTGTCGGATAATTGACAAAAGGGCATGAAGGACCTAACTTAGGCGTTAATCCTGAAATAGTAACTGCAGATTTGTAATCGGCTCTTATCCCTCCGGGTGGCGTTGCAGGATCAACTACCGCGCGGTCTCCCTTATAATAGAGAGTAGAATACGAAATATGCGGGTAAACGCGAAATGCTTCGTCAAAATTATTAATATCAATACTCTGAGAATTTTCTTTAGCAGCAATTACTAAATTATCGGTGTTATTATAAGCAAATGGAGTCGTGAAAATAACTTCCACCTTATTATTGGTTTTTGTCACAGTACCTGAAAAAACCTGAGTAAGCTGAGCAGCCGGAATCCAGTCGGTACCGGATGTAAATGCTGTTTTTGCAGTATGCCCTACATAGACGGTCCAGTCCGAGGAATCATTGATTGTGGCGGACGGATCCACATAAAATGTAAGACCTGTGATATTTCCTGCAGCTGTAGCATTTAACTCTTGTTTAGGATAGATCTGCTGAACATAAGAATAGGAAAAAAAACTGCTTACAGGCGCAGTGCCTACCGAAGTGCTTGTGATATTCAAATTGATCTGTGCATTAAATGCCGAAACTATCAATAACAGAGACAAAAGTAAAATTCTTTTCATAATTAATAAATTCATCAATAACAATGATGCTAATTTAACAATAAAGTTTTGATATTAATAACAAATATGATTATTTCACTGATCATATTAATTATTTAAACCATTATCAAGAAAACGATGTATAAAAACAATTCTATAAGTCTAATTAATAAAAACCATTCATCAGTATTTATAATTAATTTACGTATTTAATAAAGAAATCAATGTATGATTTAAAATTAATCAAACAACAAACTGCTTTAAATATATATTTTAATATATTTGTATCAAATGCCAATCATATGTATAAAAAGCTATTTTTTGCGGGTCTTTTTTTCGCAGGTCTTTTTAAATCACAGACAACTAATAGAATGAATCTGATTTCAGATGCAGTTTATTATGACGGCTATGCGGCTACAGTTTCCGACCCGGTTCCTGCAGGTCTTATCAGGCTGGGAAACACCAGATATGCAAGGAAACTGACAGATGCTGAGCTTAATTCCTTTAAAGCAAAAATTGCCATGAGAGTAAGCATAGGTGCCCTTTGTGATAACTATGACCGTCTGGGAAGTGTTTATTTAGCGATGGTTCCGAAAAACCAGCCTACCTATACAATGAATGACACTAATGTGAAAAGAATCGAAGTTGGAAGATACATTACTCCGTTTATGAGTAAAAACCGTACTCCTGGTGAGGTTCCTTATACGTATGACCTCAGTAATATGTACAATGTATTTCATGATGCTACCTTACGTACGACCTATGATCTCTACATGGAACTTGATGTTTTCGGCGTTCCTTATGCAGCACAGACACAGGTTGCCGGATGTGCCGGAAGGATTGATGTTTTCTCAGGAAATCTTACTTTCTTCTCAACGGATACAGGGGCCACCATCACAGATCAGAATTCTATTGTTCCTATACTAACCTATAAGACCTTAAACAACTATAACAATACGGATGTTCCTGGTGAAACTGTCAGAATTGTTAATTTCAATCTTCCCAATGCCATTACCAATGCCCGTTTCTATGTCATCTCCACTCCTCACGGCGCCAATACAGGCGGGGAAGAATACGTAAGAAGACAGAATTACACCTATATAGATGATGTACAAATGCTTACTTACACTCCCGGAGGAATTTCCTGTGAACCGTTCAGAGTATACAATACACAAGGCAACGGAATTTACGGTGCAGCTCCGAAATCATTTGCAGAATGGACTTCATGGAATAACTGGTGTCCGGGCAACTCTGTTCCGATCAGAGGATTCAGCATGCCCAATCTAAGCGCAGGAAATCATACTTTAAAACATACCATTCCAACGGCCGTTTTCAATCAGCAACAGGGTGATGTATACTTATCGGTCTATATGCAGGGTAAAAGCAGTGCAGTACTGGATGTAAAGGATATTAAGACTGTGGATGTAAGCATCTACCCCAATCCTACTTCAGATTTTGTGAATATAAGATCCAAGTCTGAGGTCGCTTCAATAAGTGTTTTCAGTGTTGATGGTAAAAAATTAGCCGAAACCCGCGGGGAAAACAAAATAGACATTTCAACATATCCTGCAGGAGTCTATTTGCTGAACATTATGTTAAAAGACGGAATAACATTCAAACATAAGATCATCAAAAAATAATCACCTTAAAAATATATTCAGATCTTACGATTTTGAAAAACCAACTCCTTTGAATACTTTTCAGAGGAGTTGGTTTTGTAATTGGCAAAAACAAAAGAGCATCTGATCGTTTTACTTATCATGGAAATGATGACAATTAACACTTTTTTTCACGATTTAAGAACATTTAATTTAATCCTTGATCCAAAAAATTGTCACTTCCAGTTTATTAGACTATTTTTGGTGATTAAAAAATTTTGTAAAATGAATTATCATTTTCAAGCACACAGACAGGTGAGAAAGAACCTTTTAGGAATCCTGCAGAATACTTCACATGAAGATCTTTTGCTGATTCCTGACGGTTTCAACAACAATATGTACTGGAATATTGCGCATACAGTAGCTACCCAGCAACTCTTGCATTATTATCTGAGCGGAAATCCTTTCAGAATAGATAAATATTGGATCGAAACCTATAAAAAGGGTACTCTTCCCAACCTGAATGTACAAAAATCTGAAGTGGAAGATCTTGAGTTTTTGCTCACCGAAACTTCAAAGATTTTGATGAAAGATTATGACAGTGACTTCTTTTCAGACTACACCCCGTACACCACCAGTTTCGGAATGGATCTGAAAAGTATTCAGGATGCTATTATCTTTAACAATATGCATGAAAGTCTTCATTACGGCTACATCATGGCACAGAAAAGAGCAATATTGGGCGAGAAATATTAATATTTTGATGAAGAAAGTTTTTTTTCCACAGTTCTTCCTTTTAGGTGCACTCATCATTGTTTTGGTGAGTTGTTCCCCGAAAAGTGATGCTGTAAAAACATCTGCTGGTGACAGCCTTTCAAAAACATCAGAAAGTATCGTTCCAAAAAATCATCAGTCCGAAATAAAGAGTTCTGTTGCTTGGGAGGAAATTTTCAAATCTCTTCCAAAAAAATGGACGATGCTCACCAAAAAAGACTCGAAATACATCATTTATATTCCGTGTGATTATCAGAACCAGAAAATAATTCTGAGCAATAAGGGGAAATATGCATTAGAGCATATCATTGGGCAGGATGCCTATTATTTTCAGATCAAGAATATCAGAAAAGACGAAAATACGTACCTGTTTGAGCTGCAGGAGGAAAATACAGAAAAAGGACAAGAAAATGTAGTTTATACATTGGATATTAAAAAGAACAACCAGGCATTATGGGATGTTTATAATGATGAAAGAAAAATGGCAGGTATCACTACCACCGATTCTCGCTTTGAAAGCAGATACAAAACAGTAGAAGAGCCGCCCTGCCTTGAATAAGTTTAACAACAGAAAAAATAAATTTTGACAAACGAAAACAAAAAAGACGATTTCATTTTCGGACTTCGTCCAGTAATAGAAGCCATTGAAGCGGGAAAAACGATTGATAAGATCTTTGTGCAGAATGCACTTCAGGGTCCTATTTATGCTGAGCTGAAGACTATTTTAGCCCAACATAAAATCCGTCCCAACTATGTACCGATTGAAAAACTGAACCGTTTTACAAGAAAAAACCACCAGGGTGTGGTTGCTTTTATTTCTGATGTTCCGTTTCACAGAGTGGAAGACATTGTTCCGCAGTTATTTGAAGAGGGAAAAACGCCTTTCTTGCTGATCCTGGACAGACTTACAGATGTGAGAAACTTCGGAGCGATATGCAGAACGGCAGAATGTGTAGGGGTAGATGCCATCATTATTCCTGAAAAAGGAGGAGCGCCTATCAATTCAGATGCCATCAAAACATCTGCGGGTGCCCTTTACAATATCAAAATCTGCAAGGAGCCGAATCTTGCCCACGCGGTAGATTTCCTTCAGCAGAGTGGTATTTCTGTGTTTGCAGCGACTGAAAAGGCTCAGAAACTGATCTATGATGTGAATTTCACAGAACCTTGTGCGATTGTCATGGGAAATGAGGAAACGGGAATTTCTAAAGAAGTAATGCACCATTCTGATGAAAAGATTAAACTTCCTATTGAAGGAAAGACCCAATCTCTAAACGTTTCTGTAGCATGTGGTGCGATTTTATATGAAGCAGTAAGACAAAAAATTGTGGCAGCGGCATCTCTTTAGTAAGTAGCCGGAACATAAGTATTTTATCGTGATGTTTTATGGTATCGTTATTGATGCACAGAACAAAAATATCAGTAAAATTTAAACTTAAAAAAATTAAAATGAAAAACGTAGCAGCATTCATGCTCATCTCATCTATAGCTCTTGTTTCTTGTAAAAAAGAAACGGCAACCATCACTAAAGTAGATCCCAAAACAGGAAAAACAGTGACTGTAGAAGTTCCTGCAGATTCTGTAGCCAAAGTAGCTGAAAATCCTGCAATCAAAGATTCTGCGGGAGTTTTTACTCAGACTTTTAAGCTGGAAAAAGGAAAAACATATCCTCTTACAACGTACCAGAGGGATGTAAAAACGATGGAAGATCCTCAGGGAAAAACAATCACGGCAACAAGTGAGTCTACAGATGAAATGAATTTCACCGTCAACGATATTAAAGGGAATGTATATGACATGACCCTTAATCTTGTGGGTAAAAGAAATTCACAAAGTGCACAGGGCAAAACAGTAATTGTAGATACCAAACAGGCTATTCCGAAAGAAGATGATCTGAAAATGATCTGGAATATCAACAAAGCGCTTACCGGAAACAAGCTGAACATGAAGATGGATACTAAAGGAAATGTAATTTCTATCACAGGTTTTGATGCTGTTTATACCAAAGTGACCAATGCCGTAGGAACGCTGATCAAAGATGCGAACCAAAAGGCAAGCGTTGTAGCGAGTCTTAAAGAAACTTTCAATGAAAAAGTATTGAAAGACCAGCTTAATAAAAACTTAACGATTATTCCTAAAAAAGGAGTAAAGATCGGTGAAAAATGGACCACTTCTGAAAATGCTGATGCAAGCGGAAGCGTTAAGGTCACTTCCAACTATGTATTGAAAAGTGTAGGAAACGGAACGGCAGAAATTTCAGTAACGGGAGGAATTCCTAAAAAGACTGAAAAGAAAACCCAGGGACCGATCACGCACAGCCTTAGCAGCGAGCTTGCTCAGAACGGAACCATTAAGTTTGACCAAAGTACAGGGTGGATTGCCAACCAGAATATCGATGTAAAAACAACACAGGTTGAGACTATTTCAGACGGAAAACAGTCACAGTCTATGAAGAGCACGTCTAAATCTTCTGTCATGGTGAATCCTTCTGCAAAATAATTGAATTAAAGACGTTTTAGGGTAAGAGTGTTTGAAAATCAAAGAGGTTTGGGGTTTCATGGATCATAAGCATCAGGATACCCTTACCAAATTTGAATTTTAAACACTTAACTTTGAATCTTAAACTTTGAATTTAAATTAGAAATTATGAAGTACATTCTTGAGTTAGTACTCACAGCTATTATTATGTTCTTTGTCTGGAATATCCTGAGAAGGCTCTTTTTCAAAACTTTTTATAGTTACAGGTTTAACAATAATAAAGATAACATTAACAATCAGCAGGATCTTAACAGCTCGAATAAGAATAAACAGAACCTCAACTGGGATGCAGAAACCGTTGACTATGAAGAGGTGAAAGAAACCAAAGACAAAAGGTAAAAATTCCAAGAAATAAAAGATAGTAACCAGCATGGCTAAAAATAAAAACTTAATTTATATTGCAATTTCATTAATTGTCTTTATAGTTTTAGCATTTTTATACTCCACCCCTGTTTTTTCAGGGAAACAACTTTTTCAACATGATATCGTGCAGTACAGAGGAGGCGCAAAAGAGCTTCTGGACTACAGAGCCGATACCGGAAACGAAACCTACTGGAGTGATTCCATGTTTGGCGGGATGCCTACCTATCAGATGGGAAGTCAGTTTAAAGGTGACATCATCAAAAAGATAGACAGCAATCTGAATTTCCTGCCAAGACCCGTTAATTATCTTTTCCTGCTTTTTGCAGGATTCTTCTTCCTTGGAATGGTAGCCGTCAGAAACTGGAAATACGCCTTACTAGGTGCCACATTCTTCGGTCTATCCACCTATTTTTATATTATTATTGCGGCCGGGCACAACGGAAAAGTCAATACCATTGAGTATTTCGCACCGCTGCTTGCCGGAATTATACTGGTCTATATCCGGAAACAGTACATCTGGGGATTTATTGCAACGACCCTGTTTATGGGGCTTCAGATTGCAGCCAACCACCCGCAGATGACGTATTACCTGTTTCTGGCTTTAGGATTTTTATTCCTCTCCGAATTGGTAAGAGCAATTCAGAAAAAGATCCCGATGAAGCATTTTCTTATTTCATCAGGAATTATTGCTGCTTCATGTGCCATTGGCGTGGGGATGAACTCTCAAAGGATTATGGCCAATTCCGAATACATTAAAGAAACCGTCCGTGGAAAACAGATCCTGACGAATGACAGTCATACTTCAGGAGAATCAGGATTGGATAAAACGAGTATTCTGATGTGGAGCTACGGAAAACTGGAAACATTGAATCTTTTCATTCCAAGGCTGATGGGTGGCGGAAGTCAGGAACCGGAGGCCAGAGAAATGATGAATAAGGTTCAGGAACTTATCCAGGAAAATGTAGGCTCGCAGGCAGAAATGGACAGGATTTCCAAAGGGTTCAACGGGGTTACCTACTGGGGAGATCAGCCCGGAACTTCAGGTCCTGCTTATCAGGGTGCCGTTGTATGCTTCCTAGCTTTATTAGGATTCTTCTTCGCCTGGAAAAAATACAGATACTGGATTCTCGGAGCTTCTATTCTGACCGTTTTACTGGCATGGGGAAGCAACTTTATGCCACTGTCTGACTTCTTTATCGACTATGTTCCTTTTTACAGCAAATTCAGAGCACCTTCTTCTATCCTCGTGGTGGTAGAGTTATTATTCCCTCTGATTGCCATTATTGGAATTTACCGATTCTTTACCGATGAAAAACTGACAGGGGAATACAAAAAGAAAATCCTTATGTATGTAAGTGGTGGAACTTTAGGACTCCTTCTTATTCTGCTGATTTTTGGAAAATCACTGCTTGGTTTTTATACCGATGGCGAAAAAACATATTTCCCCCCTTTCCTTTTGGATTATCTTGCTGATGAGAGATTCAAATTATTCAGAATTGATGCTATAAAGGCGCTGATCTACGTGGCTATAACGGCAGCTGTTCTTTTCTTAACGATGAAAAAGAAACTAAGCCAGAATGTGGCTTTGATTATCATTGGAGCAGTAAGCTTATTTGATCTCTGGACGGTTAACAAACGTTATCTGAATGATGAGAATTATGTAGACAAAATCTTCGCTGAAAATCCATTCCAGACTGAAGGTTCAGATCTTCTGGCTGAAAAAGTTCAGGGAAATCCGAATTTAGAATCTATCTTAGCGAATGTCAATGTGAATAAAACACTTGAAACGATTGCTGAAAAAGATAAAACACACTATAGAATTTTCAATAATATTTTAGGAACATTCAGTGAAACAAATACGTCTTATTTCAAATCTTCTATCGGAGGTTATCATGCAGTAAAGCTGAGAAGATATGACGACGTGATCAATGAATATTTCCAGGTGATGGATTCTGTAAAAGTACCTAACATTCTTAACCTTCTTAATGCAAAATACTGGGTGATGGGCGGACCGGAAAAACCTCAGGCCATGCCCAATGCAAAAGCTAACGGAAATGCATGGTTTGTAAGTGATCTGAAATTCGTGAATACCCCTGATGAAGAAATCAAGTCTATTGGGGTAATCAACAGTAAGAAAACAGCTGTTATTGCAGCATCAGATAAAGCCTATTTCAACAGTAAACCGGTTCAGGCAGATTCTACGGCATTTATCAGTTTAACGAAATATCAGCCGAATGAGCTTGAATTTAAATCTCAGTCTAAAACGCCTCAACTGGCTGTATTTTCTGAGATCTATTATCCTCATGGCTGGAAAATGTTTGTGGATGAAAAAGAAGTTCCTTACATCAAAGCTGATTATCTTCTGCGCGCTGTACATGTTCCTGCAGGAAACCACAACATCAGAATGATCTTTGAACCTGAAGTGATTGAAAAAGGTAAATGGCTGTCGTTTTTATGCTTCGGATTGTTTATCGCACTGAGTGGATTCGGGATTTTCTGGATGTATAAAAATAAGAAGAAGGAACAGCTTGTTGAAAAAACTGTTTAACGTTTAAAGTATATTGTTCAAACTTAATGGAACAAAAAAAAATACTGATCATTACCTATTACTGGCCTCCTGCGGGAGGTCCTGGTGTTCAAAGGTGGCTGAAGTTTGCCAAATATCTGCCGGAATTCGGCTGGAATCCTGTGATTTACACCCCGGAAAATCCAAGTTATCCCTTACTCGATGAAAGTCTTATGAAAGACATTCCTCAAGATCTGGAGATTATAAAAACCAACATATGGGAACCTTACCAACTAGCTGAAAAACTGAATAAGAGCAATAAAAAATTCAAAGCAGGGCAGTTTGATGTGGGCAAAAATCAGAGCTGGAAATCAAAGCTTTCAATCTGGGTAAGAGGAAACTTCTTCATTCCTGATGCCAGGATATTTTGGGTAAAACCTTCCATAAAATTCTTAGAGCAGTATTTAAAAGACAATAAAATCGATGTGGTAGTGACTTCCGGACCGCCCCACTCTCTTCACCTGATTGGTCTCGGACTGAAAGAGAAATTCCCGGATATGAAATGGATTGCCGATTTCCGTGATCCATGGACAGAGATTTCGTACTATAAACATTTAAAACTCACGAAAAGTTCAGACAGAAAGCACCGTCAACTTGAAAGTGCCGTTTTTAAAACCGCGGATATCACATTAGCCACAAGCTATACAGATGCTGAAAATTTCAGAAAATCGGGAGCCAATGCGATTTGTATTACGAATGGTTTTGATGAAAGCGATGCTTCGGCTACACACAATGCGACAGGAGAAAACACTCAGGAAAAAGCCTTTACTTTAAGTTATATCGGAGTACTTGAGCAGTTGAGAAATCCTGAAAACCTTTGGAAAACCCTTAATGAGTTAGTAAAGGAAAATAAAGAGTTTGCAAACCATTTCACCTTAAAATTTGCTGGCAGAATTGACGATAAAATTCTTCAGTCCTTCGAAAATTCAAATCTGAAAAATCATATCCTGAACCTTGGTTATATTTCTCATGACAAAGCAGTACAGGAAATGGCCCAGTCAAATCTTTTACTGATCACGAATTTTCCCAATGAATCTTCTAAAGGAATTATTCCGGGAAAAATATTTGAATATCTTGCCACCGGAAAGCAAATCATTTCTTTTGGTCCCAATGAAGCTGATGTTTCAAGGATCCTTTCTGAAACGGCCTCAGGAAAACATTTCAGCTACGAAGATTCTGAAGTAATTAAAGATTATATTCTGGAACAATTTGAGCAATGGAAAAAAGGAAATCTTTTGGTAAACACTCAGAATATTGAGCAGTTTTCAAGAAGAAATCTGAGTAAAAAGCTTGCTGAGATTTTGGGTTAAACTAAAAATCCTTGTCAAGGTTTTGAACCTTGACAAGGGTAACCATATTAATAACGTTCAGTCTTTAACTTTAATTCCCTTAGCACAGGTCAGATTAAATCGTCCATTGGTCATTAACAACAGCTATCAGATATTGCTTACCCTGAAATTCTTCAAATACAAAACGGATCGTTTTCCAGTCCATTTCGCTGTTCTTTTCTGTCCCTTTGATATAGTTTTCAGTAAAATCTTTACCGGGATATATTTCTTTTAAATTATTAAGTGAATTACCGCCACCCTGAAATTTGTTTAATGAATATTGTGAGGCCGTAAAATCTTTCGAAAATACCCATTTTGTAAAATAATCATTGATGGTTGCTTTATAAGGATCTCCGGAACCATCTTGGGCTCCCCAGGTAAATAAAGTTTTTGTCGGCTGGAATTTCTCAAAATCTTCCTTCGAGAAATGTCTGTCTTCTTTCGGATCTACAAATCCATACATTGAAAAGCTGATTCCTTTTTCCGGATGAATCAATGAGGCAAACATTTTATAATCTTTACCTTTTAAAGCCTGCAGGATTTCATCATTTGCTTTCTTTACCGCGGCTTCATCAGTCTTTTTCTGTTGTTTAGTATTCTCCAGATTTTTTTCCTTAGCCTGAGCCATAGAATCAATGACATTAGGAACAGGTTTTTCAGGATTTTTCTTACAAGCAGTCAATAAGGTTAATGCAAATATGGGAATTATCAGTTTTTTCATCTTTTCAATTTTTAATGCATAAGAAATACCAAAACTAGTGCCAATACGATGCTGCTGATAGATAAGTTCTGTCATCAATTTCACGCTTAATCTCATGGTTTTAAGTAAATTTGTTCTATGGAAATTTTAGACATCCTCATCATCGGAGGCGGACCGATCGGCCTTAACTGTGCGCTTGAAGCTCAGAAAAACAATCTGACGTACATGATCATAGAAAAGGGAACCATCGTTAATTCTCTATACCACTATCCTTTATATATGCGCTTTTTCTCAACAGCTGAAAAACTGGAAATTGGAGGTATTCCTTTTATTTCTCCTGCTCCGAAACCCGGCAGACAGGAAGCTCTGGAGTATTATCAGGGAATAGCAAGACAAAAGGAAATCAATATTCGCCTGTATGAAAAGGTCCTCAAAGTTTCCAAAACAGGAGATATTTTTGATATTGAAACCTCAAAAGCAGTCTATAAAGCAAAGAATGTCATTATTTCAACAGGATTTTATGATATTCCCAATCTCATGGATGTTCCGGGAGAAAACCTTCTGAAAGTGAAACATTACTATACAGAACCCTATCCTTATGCCCAACAGAAAATAGTGGTCGTAGGATCAAGTAATTCCGCAGTGGATGCTGCGCTGGAAACTTACAGGAAAGGTGCTGATGTAACGATGATCGTCCGCCACTCTGAAATCTCAAAAAATGTAAAATATTGGGTAAAACCTGATATCGAAAACAGGATCGCAGAAGGAAGCATCAAAGCTTATTTTAATTCTGAAATAGTAGAGATCACAGAAAATACGGTCATTTTTAAAGATGAAAAAGGACAAATCAGTGAAATTGAAAATGATTTTGTACTGGCACTGACCGGTTACCTCCCCGATTTTGATTTTCTGAGAAACTCAGGAATAGAATTGCAGGGCGACTGCCTGAATCCACTATACCATTCTGAAACTATGGAAACGAATGTTCCGAATTTATATCTTGCAGGCGTGGTTTGCGGAGGGAAGGATACCCATCTTTGGTTTATTGAAAACTCCAGGATTCATGCAGAGATGATTGTGAGGAATATTGTTGGGAGAGAATACTGATTGTAGAAGGTAGATTTCAGACAGTAGATATCAGATTTAAGACATCAGATAGTTGACCTGAACTGAAATGTTCGGATGATAAAAATATGATGCTCTAAAGTCGCAAGGATTTTATCAAAGGTAAAATTGATTGGGAATAATTTATCCTGCACAATCTGCCCAATCCGTGAAATCTGCTGGACTTAAAGTTATGAGATTTCAGACATAAGAAATCGTTTACAGGCTTCAATAACCCTCAGACTTTCACCTTCTATCCTAAAAACTCTCAAACCTCAGACTCTAAAAACCTGAAACTCCCGACCTGTACTAACTTCCAGCCTTCTTTTTCAGCATCCATGGAATCACAAAATAAAATCCTGCAGCAATACCTACAGCCAATACTCCTGTTCCGATCCACAAAGTACTGAAGCCTAATTGATCAGCGGTCATTGTTCCGACATAAGGAGTAATGATAAAAGCTAAAGCAACGGCTATCCCGTTCATTCCCATATAAGCTCCTTTATTGTTTTCTCCTGAACGCAGAGCGGTAATGGTCGACATAAAGGGAAGAGTCCAGATCTCACCAATACACAGCAACGTCATCGAAACAATAAGCGTAAGAATGGAATAATCAAAAGCCAGCATGGCATAAGAAATACCACATAATATGGTTCCTATCAGTAAGGTAAAGGCCAGACTGAAATACTTTTCTGCGATCTGTACAAAACCCATTTCAAGCAGGACAATCAGGAAACCGCTGTATCCAAGGATATAACCGATATTCTGCTGGCTTAAATGAGCCGTATCTTTATAGAAAATAGTCAATGTACTGAATAATTGGAAAAAACAAATCGCGAATAGCATACAGAAGAAACTGTACATGAGAAATTTTCCGTCGCGGTATGGAGAATTTTCTTTTTTAACAGCAATAGCCTCTTTTACTTTTTTAGGTTTCAGTAATGCCTGTTTATTTCGTTTCCCGAAGAAACGGATATACATTAAACCCGCCAGCAATGCGGCTAAAGCATTGCTAAAAAATAAAAATTCATAAGAAATAGCAGATAATATCCCTCCCAGTGCCGGACCTATGGAAAACCCAAGATTAACGGCCATCCGGTTGAGTGAAAAAGCTCTGGTGATGTTTTCAGGTTTAGCATATTTTGTAATGGCTACTGAGTTGGCAGGTCGGAACGTTTCGCTTACAATACTCTGGATCAAAATAATTGCCGCCAGCCCAACTTCCGTTTTGAAAAGTGGAATCAGGCAGAATAAAGGCACACTCAGAAGCAGACTCAGGCTCTGAACGCGGTATTCTCCAATTTTATCTGTGATCAATCCACCCAGCCAAGAGCCCAAAACAGAACCTATTCCAAAAAAGCTCAGAATAATTCCTGAGTTTTCTATGCTGAAATGAAGATGTCCCGTCATGTAGACTCCCAGAAAAGGAAGTACCATAGAACCTGCACGATTGATGAGCATGACCAGCGCCAACATCCAACTTTCTTCCGAGAGTCCTTTAAAAGAACTCGTATATACGCTAATTAATTTCACACTGTTATTTTTTGGGGAGAAAATCCGGTAAGTTGCAAATTTAAGAAAAATGCCCCAGAACACCCATCAAAAGGCCTTTTATTTATCAATAAGATCCATAGGAATAAAAACATAGGGTATCCGACCGGAATCAGCTGATATTTTAACTTCAACCAGACAATCAACTTTTATAATTTTCGTAAATTGCAGTAACAACGCGATATTTCAACTTGAAATTTTAAAATCATAAGCAAAAATTTAACCGAATCAATACACGCAAATGATAACCTACGAAAATTTACATGATACGCTATCGTTTTACAGTATTGATTGCCGGCAGTCTTACTATATCTCTTCCGGAAATCCTATTTTCGATTTTCCTGAGGCTCCCTTCAGGATGGATTATTATGCGCTGTGCATTTGTACCGCCGGAGAAATAAGTATTGAAATTGACAATCAAAAATACGATGTTGATGCTCACTGTTTCCTTGTTGCCGCCCCATCTACGATCGTGAAGTTTCTGGAGACCAGTAAAGATTTTAAAATGAAACTGCTTTTTTTTGACAAGAACTTTCTGATCAAAAACATATCCAATCCTTTCATTATCGAAAAGATGAACCTGTTCTCCAGCGGGTCTTACAGTATTGTCCGGACGGATGAAAAAAATTCAGCACTGCTGCAGAATCTGCTGGACTATTTAAGGAAGAAATCCAGGCAACAAGGGAAGTTCACAGAAGAAATTGTCCGGACCATTATTTTCAATCTGTTATTGGAAACCGCTGACATTATGGAAACAGAAAATAACAGTGTCTTTGAAAAAGAGGAAGGCAAAAAAGATATTTTCTTAAAATTCAGCCAGATGATCCGTGAAAATATAAGACAGCACCGGACCGTCCAGTTTTATGCTGACCAGCTTTTCGTTTCCGGCAAATACCTCATTGAAGTGATCAAAAAGGCAAGTGGCAAAACACCTCATCAGGTCATTGATGAAACTCTTCTTAAGGAAGCTTATATGATGCTCGGTAATCCTGACATTACCATTTCGGAGATCGCTTTTGAACTGCAGTTTAATTCTGCTTCTGCTTTCGGACGTTTTTTCAAAAAACACACGTCCATTTCCCCTTCAGAATACCGAAACAGAGAAAGTATTCAGTGATAAGAATTTGGGGACAGTAATTCTGACATTAGGGACATACCCTGCATTCTGAATAGAGGTACCTTTATATTGTTAATTAAAACAATAAAAAATGAGTACGATCAATTCAAAATTCGACAAAGTTTTAAATGCTTCTGAGCAATTCGGAAATGTAAACCACGAACCGGATTCCAGTAAGGAAGTTCAGATTAACACTCCTGAAAAGACCATGCCTTTTTCAGATCAGATCGGAAACTATCAGCGTAATAAAGGAATTCCTTTAAAATCTTACGAAAACAGTAAAATCTATATTGTAGGAAGCGGAATTGCCGGAATGTCTGCGGCCTACTATTTCATCCGCGATGGTCATGTTCCGGGAAAAAATATTATTTTTCTTGATCAGCTTAATGTAGAAGGAGGCTCTCTGGACGGCGCCGGAAATGCAAAAGACGGTTACATCATCCGTGGAGGGAGAGAAATGGATATGACCTACGAAAATCTCTGGGACCTGTTCCAGGACATTCCTGCTCTTGAACTTCCTGCTCCATACAGTGTACTGGATGAATACCGTCTGATCAATGACAATGACCCGAATTATTCCAAGGCAAGACTGATTCACAATCAGGGAGAGATTCAGGATTTCAGTCAATTCGGACTTGAGAAAAAAGATCAGCTGGCGATCGTGAAATTGTTACTAAAGAAAAAAGAGGAACTTGATGACCTTACGATTGAAGATTATTTCGCGGAATCTTTCCTTAACAGTAATTTCTGGTTCTTCTGGCGTACTATGTTTGCTTTTGAAAACTGGCACAGCTTACTGGAACTGAAACTGTATATGCACAGATTCCTGCATGCTATCGACGGAATGAAAGACTTCTCTTGTCTCGTCTTCCCAAAATACAACCAATATGACACTTACGTTACGCCTTTAAAAAATTTCCTTGTTGAAAAAGGGGTTCAAATACAGTTCAATACTCTGGTAAAAGACCTGGATATTCATATCAATACGGAAGGGAAAACAGTAGAAGGCATTATCACGGAAAAGGATGGTAAGGAAGTGAAAATCCCTGTTGGAAAAGAAGATTATGTAATTGTCACCACAGGATCTATGACTGAAAGTACATTCTATGCGGACAATAATACCGCTCCCGAAATCACACTGGATAACAGCAGTGCAGGACAAGGCCCGGGATGGATGCTTTGGAAAAATCTGGCCGCCAAATCAGAGGTCTTCGGAAAACCGGAAAAATTCTGCAGCAACATCGAAAAATCTTCATGGGAATCTGCTACGCTGACCTGCCGACCTTCTGCTTTTACTGAAAAATTAAAAGAACTGTGTGTCAATGATCCTTATTCCGGAAGAACGGCTACAGGTGGTATCATTACAATCACTGATTCTAACTGGGTGATGAGTTTCACCTGCAACAGACAGCCGCACTTCCCTACTCAGCCGGATGATATCCTCGTTGTATGGGTGTATTCTCTGCTGATGGATAAAGATGGAAATTACATAAAAAAAACAATGCCTGAGTGTACCGGGAACGAAATCCTTGCAGAACTTTGTTATCATTTAGGGATCATTGACCAGTTGGATAATGTCATAGAAAATACGATTGTCCGCATTTCATTTATGCCCTACATTACTTCTATGTTCATGCCGAGAGCTCATGGCGACCGTCCGAGAGTGGTGCCTGAAGGCTGTAAGAATTTAGGATTGGTAGGACAGTTCGTGGAAACGAATAATGATGTGGTATTTACCATGGAAAGTTCTGTGAGAACAGCCAGAATTGCGGTGTACAGTCTGCTAAACCTGAACAAACAGGTTCCGGACATCAATCCTCTGCAGTATGACATCCGACATTTATTAAAGGCGACCCAGGCTCTGAACGACTACAAACCGTTCTTAGGCGAAGGTATTCTAAGAAAGGTACTGAAGGGAAGCTACTTTGAACATATTTTAGTAGACAGTCCCGAAGAAAAAGAAGAACATGAATCTTTCCTTATGGAACAGATTGGCCGATTCCAGGACTGGATCAAAGGAGTGAAAGGATAAAAGGCTGAAAGTTGGAAGAGGGAGATTGAAAGCTATTATCTCACATTAATTTTCGATAGTTGCCGATCAATTCCAAAATAAAGGGAAGCAAATAGTTTTAAAATTTCACGCAGATGATGGAGATGATGCAGATTTTTACCTTTGCTAATCTATTTTTATGCGTACCAGATGCGTGAGCAAAAAATTAAACCATTAAGATTTCTGTTAAGTTTTTAAGAATATCAAGTTTTAGATTCGCTTTAAGACGTACAACTTAAAAAATCATTTGATTTTTTCTTAACTAACCTTACATTCTTCATTGATCTTAATGTTTTAAAAAGCATGAATTAAAATCTGTTCCATCAGCTAAATCTGCGAGAGTAATTATTTTTGTTGGGGCCACAAGTTTTGTAATTGATTCCGGTCACTCCAAAATTTGATCAAACAGTCTTAAACATTTAAAACAAAAAAGCAGGACTTTTTCAGGTCCTGCTTTTATATTGATTATTGTAAGATTATTCCGGTTTAAAAGAATCCTTCAATGTTACTGTACGGTTAAATACCAATTGAGAATCCGTAGAATCCTGATCTTTTGTAAAGTACCCGATTCTCTGGAACTGAAGCGGCTCTCCTACCTCTACATCTTTTAAGCTTGGCTCAGCAAATCCTTTAATCGTCGTTACGGATTCAGGATTGATGAAGTTAAGGAAATCTACATCTTTCTCTGCATCCGGTTGCTCTACGGTAAAGAGTTTGTCATAAATCCTCACATCTACCGGAATAGCATGGGTAGCAGAAACCCAGTGAAGGGTTCCTTTTACTTTTCTCAAGCTTTCTTCCGTTCCGCTTCCGGACTTGCTCTTTTCATCATAGCTGGCATAGATCGTAGTGATCTCACCGTTTTCATCCTTCTCTACCCTTTCTGCTTTGATAATGTATGCTGATTTTAAACGAACTTCCCCGCCTAATTTCAGTCTGAAGAATTTATTATTAGCCTCTTCTTTAAAGTCTTCTCTTTCGATGTATAATTCTCTTGAGAAAGGAACTTCTCTTGTCCCTGCATTTTCCTGTTCAGGATTATTTTCAGTTTCAAGCCATTCTTCCTTCCCTTCAGGGTAGTTTTCAATGATTAGTTTTACCGGATCTACCACTGCCATGACACGTTTCGCAACCTTGTTCAGGTCTTCACGCACACAGAAATCAAGCAATTGGATCTCAATAAGGTTTTCTCTTTTGGCTACCCCTACCTTTTCAATGAAGTTTTTGATTGATGTAGGTGTGAAACCTTTTCTTCTCATTCCTGAGATGGTAGGCATTCTTGGATCATCCCAACCTGTTACTGCGTTTTCGGCTACCAGCCTCTGCAGTTTTCTTTTGGAAGTGATCATATAAGAAACATTCATTCTTGCGAACTCTCTTTGCTTAGGTGCCACTTTAGATCCGTCATACACCTGCTCCAGATACCAGTTATACAATGGTCTGTGGTTTTCAAATTCCAATGAACAGAGTGAGTGAGACACCTGCTCCAGATAATCTGATTCCCCGTGTGCCCAATCGTACATCGGATAAATTTTCCAGGCTGTTCCTGTTCTGTGGTGAGGTCTCTTAAGGATTCTGTACATGACAGGGTCACGCAAATTCATATTGGGAGACACCATATCGATCTGAGCACGAAGAGACATTGAACCTTCTTCAAATTCTCCGTTTTTCATTCTTTCGAACAGGTCAAGAGACTCTTCTACCGGACGGTTTCTGTACGGTGACTCAATTCCCGGTTCTGCAGGATTCTTTCTCTGCTCGGTGATCACTTCAGATGGCTGCTCATCTACATAAGCTTTTCCATCTTTGATCATCTGCACAGCCCATTCATAAAGTTGCTGGAAGTAGTCGGATGCATACAGCTCTTTATCCCATTTGAAACCTAACCATTCAACGTCTTTCTTGATAGAATCTACGAATTCCTGTTCTTCTTTTTCAGGGTTCGTATCGTCAAAACGAAGGTTTACGGGAGCATTGTATTTTTCGCCAAGACCAAAGTTGATGCAAATGGCTTTTGTGTGGCCAATATGCAGGTATCCATTGGGTTCAGGCGGAAAACGGAAACGGATCTGTTCTTTTTTCAGGCCGTTTGCGATATCATCTTCAATAATTTGCTCAATAAAATTGAGTGATTTTTTTTCTTCTTCCATTATTAAATTAGCTTTTATTGTATGCAAAAAAAGTTTGACAAAGTTACGGAAAATTTGGGGCTTACGGAAATGATAATTTAAAAGCTAAACTGATGATAATTCAATATTTTTTATTAATTTAGAGAAAACTAAAAACCGTTTACAAAAATTACTGAGTATGGCTGTTTATATCTTAAGCAATCGTAAAATCGTCCGACATAAGGGCGAAAAAGAAGATTCATTTTCTAATGATGAATACTCTATTCCCAATTTCAGGATTGCAAAATGTGATTTTGATACCTACAAAGAGCCCACTTCAGCAGCCAAAAAGAAGAAAGACTATACCAACCGAAATATTGTAAGCTATAAATTATTCTCCGAACCTGAAAAACAAGGCTATCAGGAGGTTCTGGAAGTTCTTCAGAACGAAAAAAGTATTAAAAAATCTACGCTCACCGCCAGCAATCTCGGTGGAACCCAAAGAATGTTCTATGAACTCTATAAGAATATGTCTTCCACCAAAGACCGGAGCGACGTCCTGATCTTCATTCATGGATATGCCTATGATTTTGATGATGAATTAAAAGCCATCATCGATCTTAAAAAACTGTTTATTGATCATCCGGCATCGCCCGTAGAGCATATCTTATTTGTAAGCTGGCCCGCTTCAAGCAGCATTGTTCCACTTACTTATTTCGATGATAAGGCATCGAGTATCAATTCAGGATCATCGCTGATGAGACTATTTTATTTTTACACCCAGTTTTTAAAAGATATTTTTTCAAACCGTGATCTGGCTCCGTGTAATCAGCGAATACATCTGATGGCCCACTCCATGGGAAACAGAGTACTGCAAAGTATGTTGTACAGTCTAAAAAAAGAAAATATACTGCGCGTCATCGATCAGGTACTTCTTTTAAATGCAGATGTGACTTATAAGGTTTTTGACGATTCTGAGGACTCATTCAATAAGCTTCCCCTGCTGGCCAACCGTGTTTCTATTTATCTAAACAGAAAAGATACTATTCTTGGAATTTCTCAATTTACCAAGAATATTCTGACCCCGCGGTTAGGTAAACATGGCCCAAGTGACATTGATCAATTTAAAGATATTGTTTCTGTGATCGACTGTACTTTCGTAGAAGATGATGTACTGAACAGTTTCAAATATGAAGTGGGAAATCATTGGGGATACCTTTCCAGTTCTAAGGTACAGAATGATATTTATCAAAATTTATATGGTGTAGACCGGAACTTAATAACTGGAAGATCAAAGGATAACGAAAATATTTTCACAATTATTTCTTAACACTCTATTAAAATACTACTATGACATGAATCATATGTTAAACTTTAAACCAATGTTTAAATTGGCATAAAGATTGTAAATTTTCATTAAACAGAGAAATACAAATTTTTTATTATGAAAAGAATTAAAAGCAGGTTTTCTTACATATTAAGTTATATTAAGAAAGCAATTTTCGTAAAAGATGTGATTTAAATTGATAAAATAACCCTTAAAATTGATAGTTTATCCGACCCTAATACTACATTAGCCCAATTTCTAATACCTGATATCTTCCATTATACTTAATGGAGGACTTGATCATTTACTATCTGTATCGTTTTCTGTATAGACAAAAAATATCACATGAATTTCAAATCCCAAGTAAGTGAATTTAGTTAAATTAAGTTAAATTCTTGTACAATAAAAAAAAGAGATTGATATTTACTTACCAAATAAATTAAAATCTTTTATTATGAAAAATCTAACTGACAACATGAGGAAACTCAAAAAGGGAGAATTAAAAACAATTAAAGGAGGAATAGTTCCGCTCGGCTGTAATAGCTGGGATCCCCGAAAAAGATGCTGCAGATCATGGGATTCTGAGCACTCAAGCAATCCAACCTGCGAAGATGCTCCTCCTCCATTGCTTAATTAGCTATTTTTCTGTTATATTTTGAACCATAGCAACTCATTTTTGAGTTCCAGATCTGATTCAAAATTATTTACAAATAAAGATCCGGTGCCCAAACCTTGTGGCATCGGATTTTTTTTTGTGAAGGTATACTGTGCGATAGCATTTAGACCGATATTACTTTCGAGGGCTGAAGTAATCCACCAACCGATATTCAACTCTTCTGCAAGCGCAATCCATTCGTCTGAACCTGTAAAACCACCAACCAATGCCGGCTTTAGAATTATATATTGAGGCTTAATCGCTTCTAAAAGTTTTTTCTTTTCAATGGGATCTGTAATTCCGATCAGTTCTTCATCTAGAGCAATAGGAGTAGGCGTTTCGGCACACAATGATGCCATATCTTCCCAATGGCCGGCTTTTATGGGCTGTTCAATAGAGTGAATATGAAGATCTGCAAGCTGCTGTAAAACAATTTGCGCTTCTTCTCTATTAAATCCACCATTAGCATCAACCCGAAGTTCCAATTGATCTTTTGAAAATTTTTCTCTTAATTTTTGAAGGATTTTATGCTCAGATTTCCAATCAACTCCAATCTTCAGTTTGATACAGTGAAACCCTTTTTCAAGCTTCTCCCGAATCTGCTCTTCCATATAAGCAATCTCCCCCATCCAGATCAGTCCATTGATCATGATAGCCGATTTTCCTTCTGTAAATTCACTTGGAAAATAAAGATGATCTCCGTGCTTCAGATTCAAAATAGCTTGTTCATATCCAAACCATATGGATGGAAATTCTTTCAGCTCTTCTTTTAAATAATAGTGATCCCGGTTAATATTTTCACAGAGCCATTGTAGCTTTTCTTCATAATCCGGTCTGTCATCAAAACTTAATCCTCTGAAAACGGCACACTCTCCTGTTCCTTTTTTTCCGTTATCTTCAATTTCGAGAATAAAGGTCTCCTTTTCATGCAAAACGCCGCGAGACGTTCCGCTCGGGCGTTTGAATTCTAATAAATATCCAGAATATTTTGCTTTCATTATTTTACACTGTCGATCCGCATAAATTCCTCTGCTTTTTCCACCATCTGAATACTTCCGCAGAAAAACGGAATTCTCTGGTGCAGTTCTGTTGGCTCTACTTCAAGAATTCTCCTGAATCCGTCCGTAGCCTTTCCTCCAGCCTGTTCAGCAAGGAATGCCATAGGATTACATTCATACAATAATCTCAGCTTTCCATTGGGAGACTGGGAGTAAGATGGATAAATATAAATTCCTCCTTTCAGCATATTTCTATGGAAGTCTGCTACTAAAGAACCGATATATCTGGAGGTATAAGGACGGTCGCCTTCTTCCATCTGACAGTATTTCAGGTAATTTTTAACGCCTTGCGGGAATTTGATATAGTTTCCTTCATTGATGGAATAAATTTTTCCCATCGCAGGAAATGTCATATTTGGGTGAGAAAGATAATAGGTTCCCAGTGAAGGATCCAAAGTAAATCCGTTCACTCCGTTTCCGGTTGTATAAACAATCATGGTAGAAGAACCGTAGATCACATATCCTGCGGCAATCTGATTGATCCCCTTTTGAAGGAAATCTTCTAACTGAACCGGAGTTCCAGGCTCTGTTACTCTTCTGTAAATAGAGAAAATAGTTCCCACAGACACATTCACGTCAATATTGGAAGAACCGTCTAAAGGATCGATCAGGACGACGTATTTACTTAGATGACCGTTTTCACCACATTTAATGTCAATAAAATCATCATTTTCCTCAGAAGCAATACCACAAACAACCTCTCTTTGAGACAGAGCCGTAATAAAAATTTCATTGGCAATTACATCCAGTTTCTGCTGTTCTTCCCCCTGAATATTCTGGTTTCCGGCAGCTCCTGTTATATCTACAATTCCGGCTTTATTTACTTCTCTGTTTACCACTTTCGAAGCCAATCTTATTGCACTTAGAAGACGAGAAAATTCCCCCGTAGAATATTGAAAATCTTCCTGTTTATCTATAAGAAATTCTCCTAAAGTCTGTAATGGTTGATTTGACATATTTTTCTTTTTACGTTTTCCCCAAATTTCGGAAAATTTATTGGAGAAAGAAAGCTTTTCTTACAAAAGACCTTAACCGCTGTCTTCCAAAACGATACGAGGACAATCAAGCTATATACATAAAAATACTCTTCCATTATTAATCCCCATTTGATGACAATAAATCAATGAAATTCTGATAATTTTCATCAAGTCTCAATTTTAATGAAATCTTAATTCCTTCCAACCGTGAGACTCTTTCATATCTCGTTGTAAATTTATAATTTTGACCTCCGTAAAAAACTCATGTAATTTTTAATCTAACAATTTTATTTTAAACAAATTAATGAAAATTTTCAAGTTTGGTGGAGCATCTGTAAAAGATGCGGAGAGTGTAAAAAATGTGTCTATGGTTTTGCAAAGCCAGGGATTTACCAAGTGTTTGCTGGTTATTTCAGCAATGGGTAAGACGACGAATGAATTGGAAAAGGTTGTAGAACTTTATTTCAAGAAGGATAACTATCAAACTGAGATTGAAAAGATAAAACGAAAACACATCGAGATTGCGGAAGGCTTATTTCCTGAAAACCATGCAGTTTTTGCAGAGATTAATGTATTTTTCGATGATATCGATTCTTTTTTAAGAAGAAATAAATCTCCAAATTACAGTTTCGTGTATGATCAGGTAGTAAGCTGTGGGGAAATGATCTCTACCAAGATCTTAAGTGAATATCTGAACGAAATCCAGTTTCCGAATCAATGGTTAGATGCCAGAGATTGTATTAAAACGGATAATTCTTACAGAGACGGTAACGTAGACTGGGCAAAAACAGAAGAATTTATTTCAACCTTAAATAAAGAAATCTGTTACGTAACACAGGGTTTCATAGGTTCTGATGACAACAATTTTACAGTAACATTAGGAAGAGAAGGCTCTGATTACTCTGCTGCTATTTTTGCCTATTGCCTGAATGCTGATGCCATGACCATCTGGAAAGATGTTCCGGGAGTAATGACGGGAGATCCGAGAAAGTTCAGTGATGTGACTCTTCTTTCTAATATTTCTTATGAAGAAGCGATCGAACTGGCTTATTACGGAGCAAGTGTCATTCACCCGAAAACATTACAGCCGTTACAGCAGAAAGCCATTCCTTTTTATGTAAAATCTTTCGTAGATCCTACCAAAGAAGGAACTAAAGTAGGAGCTTCAGATAAAAACCAACATGAAGAATCTTATATTTTAAAAGAAAACCAGGTTCTTTTACAGATCTCAACCCGGGATTTCTCTTTCATTGCAGAAGATCATATGAGTCTTATATTCGGATACCTTTCGAAATATAAGATCAAGGTATCTCTGATGCAGAATTCTGCTATATCACTGGCTCTGTGTCTGGAAGATAAATTCAATCAGGTTGACGAGCTTAATGATGAACTTCAAAAAATATTTAAAACCAAAGCGGTTAAAAATGTATCTTTATTCACAGTAAGAAATGCGAAGATGGATCATATTGATAAATTTTACCAGGAAAAAAATGTATTATTGGAACAGATTTCCAAAAATACGGTTCAAATGGTAACACAATAATTTTAACTGCGACTAAACACATATGAGTTTAATTTCGAAAAACGATCTTATCACAGCTTCCGGCTTAAGCAAAATCGGGTTCCTCAAGAACCCGGTTGCATCTGCCGTGATGAGCATTGCCAAAATAAATGAAGTTAATAGATTATACGATAAACTAAAAGACAAGGAAGGCAAAGACTTTTTCGACTCATTTGTAAGAGAAAGAAACTTAAGTTATATCGCTTTTGAAGAAGATCTTGCAAAAATTCCCAAAACAGGACCATTTATCCTTGTTTCCAATCATCCACTGGGTGCTATTGACGGAATTTTAATGTGTAAGATCCTTTCAGAAGTACGTCCGGATTTTAAAGTCATGGGTAATTTCCTTTTGGAAAAGATCAAACCTATGGAGCCGTATGTCATTTCTGTCAATCCTTTCGAAAACAGAAAAGAAGCCCACAGCAGTACTTCCGGAATGCGTGAAACATTGAAACACCTTCAAAACGGAGGTTGTGTAGGTATTTTTCCTGCTGGCGAGGTATCCAATAAAAATAATCCTTACGGTGAAATTCTGGATAAAGAATGGGAAAAACCAGCACTTAAGCTGATCAGAATGGCTAAAGTACCGGTGGTTCCTTTATATTTTCACGCTAAAAACAGCCGTATTTTTTATCAGGTCGCTAAACTTCATCCAAGTTTACAAACGCTCATGCTTCCAGCCGAAATGATGAACGACAGGGAAAAACCGATCAGAATCAGGATAGGAAAGCCGATTACTTTAAAGGCTATGGACGAGATGGAAACCATTGAAGAACTTGGTGAATTCCTGAAGCGTAAAGTGTACATGATGAAATCGTATTACGAGAAGAGAAAATCACTTGCGCAAAGCATCAATCTTAAAAATTTAACGGTAAAATTTCCTTTATTAAGAGAAGAAAATATCGTTCAGAATATCATCGATGAAACTCCAAAGGAGGATATCCTTAAAGACATCAACAGGCTGAGAGGTACAGATAAGATGCTGTTCAGTAATGGTAATTATGAGATTTATTTCACTACGTATGAGGAAATCCCTTCCGTAATGAGAGAAATCGGACGCCAGAGAGAACTCACCTTCCGTGCTGTAGGTGAAGGAAGTAATCTCCCGTTCGACCTTGACGAATATGATAAGCATTATCATCATCTTTTCCTTTGGGACAATAGCGCAGAGAAACTTGCCGGAGCCTACAGAATGGCTTTAGGAAAGGACGTTATGAAGAAATACGGCATCAAAGGATTTTATACCAGCTCTTTATTTGAATTTGAGCAGGACATTCATCCATTCTTTAAGAAAGTGATTGAAATGGGCCGTGCTTACATCAGTGAGGAATACCAGCAGAAACCTCTCCCACTCTTCCTTTTATGGAGAGGAATTGTACATGTCTGTTTAAGGAATTCTGATCATAAATTTTTGATGGGTGGCGTAAGTATTTCAAATAAATTTTCGGAATTCTCCAAATCTCTGATGATTGAATTTATGCGTTCGAATTATTTTGATTCAGCTGTAGCTCAATATATCACTCCTAAAAATGAGTATAAGGTAAAACTACGCGACAGGGATAAAAATATCTTTTTTGAAGAAATGGAGTCCGATCTGAATAAACTGGATAAGATTATTGATGATCTTGAACCGGAATTAAGACTGCCTGTTCTTATTAAAAAATATATTAAGCAAAATGCCAAAGTGATTGCTTTTAATGTGGACCCGAACTTCAATGATGCGATCGACGGATTGATGTATATCCGAATCAGTGATCTTCCCGAAAGTACGATAAAGCCTGTATTAGAAGAGATGAGCGATCATATAAGAAAAGAACAGGAAAATAATTCGGCTGAAAATCAGTAAGTTTTATTTTTATTTAAAAAAAGTATGGTTAATACTTGCTTCATATAAGAAAACTTACTACTTTTGCATCACTTTAAAACAACGAAGTAAGTCAAACAAAAATATAATGGTTTCTTAGCTCAGTTGGTAGAGCAATGGATTGAAAATCCATGTGTCCCTGGTTCGATTCCTGGAGAAACCACTTTAAAACCTCTAATTTATTTAGAGGTTTTTTTGTGCTCATAAAACTCACCTTTTTCTGAGTGAAAAGTATTTTCATCTTCATCACAGAGGCTTTTTGGGAAACATAGTTCATGAAAGTTAAATTTCCTGAATTAAAGAGGCGCCCATAAAATTTTTACTTCAAAATATTTTCATCAGTATCTATCTCCTGAAATTTTCTATTTTCTATTTTCTATTTTCTATTTTCTATTTTCTATTCTTTATTCTTTATTCTTTATTCTTTATTCTTTATTCTTTATTCTTTATTCTTTATTCTTTATTCTTTATTCTTTAAACTATTTTTATAAATTTAAACACTAAACTAATTCATCAAAACATGAAAAAAATAATTCACTTTTTGACATTTCTTCTAGTTCTGTTTTCTATACAAATATTTTCACAGAGTCATGATAATAATGAACTTCAGAAAATGGCAGATGACGACCAAAATGCAAGAAAGTCTGATCAGATCAACTGGAAAATATTAAGCAGGGAAGACAGTTTAAGACGGGAAAGAATTTTTATTCTCCTGAAAGAAGATAAAATAAAAACAGCAAAGGATCATTTTAACTGCGGAATTGTTTTTCAGCATGGCGGAGACACTATTTCTTCGGGAATGGCCGTAAAAAGCTTTGAAAAAGCGCTAAAAATGGACCCAAGTCTTAACAGATGGTGGTACGCTGCTGCAGTAGACAGAGACCTTATGTACAAGAAGAAGCCACAAATCTACGGAACTCAGTTCATCAAAGACAAAACAACGAACGCCAAATGGGCCAGGTACAAATTAGATTCCTCAAAAATTACTGACGAACAAAGAAAATATTATGGTGTGGAAACACTTAAAGAACAGGAACAGAAAGAAAGAGAAATGAATCAGATTTCATTAAATGATGCTTACAGTTCTGAAAAGTCAATTGACGGGCTTATTAATCTTATTAATACAGAACACAGAAAAGGAGCACTCTCTTCTTACAATACGAGCGAAAATCAGATCAATAGTTTTGGCTACAGACTGGTCAGTGAGAATAAGATCAATGATGCTTTGAAAATATTTAAATTAAACACCCAGCTCTATCCGGACGCATGGAACACTTATGACAGCTATGGTGAAACGCTTTTAAAAAAAGGGCAAAAGAAGGAAGCTTTAGAAAATTATAAAAAATCATTGAAACTGAATCCGGAAAATGAAAATGCAAAGAAAATTTTAACCGAATCCAAATAACTGATGACCAAACTATTGAAAGTCAAAAACGCCCTAGCCAAGGCAGAATATTAAAATAAATAGCAAAAAAACTTGCGAGGTATAAGAAAATATTATACTTTTGCCCCACGTTAAACAAACGAACAATTGGTTTCTTAGCTCAGTTGGTAGAGCAATGGATTGAAAATCCATGTGTCCCTGGTTCGATTCCTGGAGAAACCACAAACCGCCTTAATAAAGGCGGTTTTTTTATTTCATATTGCACAGTTTTGCAATACTACATCTTAAAATTCGTTAATATAAAGCGTAACCCCACAAATTCGTCGCCTGTTTTTTAGAAAATAACTATCTTCGCCTACAAATCTAATTTGAAAATGAAGAAGATCATCTCCGGGGTATTTGTTTTCTGCTCTGTAGTTATAATGGCTCAGGAAGCGATACAATTTCAGGAATTACCACTCAAAGACGTTATAGCAAAAGCAAAAAAAGAAAAGAAGCTTGTTTTCGTTGATGCTTATACCTCATGGTGTGGACCTTGCAAGATGATGGAAAAAAATGTATTTACAAAGAAATCTGTCGGAGATTACTTCAACGCCAATTTCGTGAATGCAAGATTCGATATGGAAAAAGGGGAAGGACGGGAAATTGCAGCCAAATACGGTGTACGCTCCTATCCTACTTATCTGTTTCTGAACGGTGAAGGTGAACTGGTTTCTCAAAACACAGGATACATGGAAGAAAGCATGTTTGTAACCATGGCTCTGGATATCAATTCGCCGGGTAACAAAAAGGGCTCTCTGAAGGAACGTTTTGCAAAAGGAGATAAAGATCCGGAATTCCTGATCAATATTATGAAACTGAACTCTTCTTCAGATTATGATTTTGCTAAAAAAGCCTCTGAAAGATATTTTGAAAACAAAAAGAAGACGGAAGAAATTTCGAAAGAAGAAATAGGGCTTCTTTTATTCTTTGTAAAGTCTACAGAAGACGTCAATTATAAAACATTCACCTCAAGAAAGGCTGAAATTATCAAATACTTACCGGAAGCCACTTATACCGAATTTGATAACCAGCTCAAACTATCAAAAATAGTGGAACAGTCTATTGATGATAAAAATAAAAGAATCAACGAGGAGTATTTCATGTCAACGGCAGAACCGTTAGTCGGAAAACAACTTGCCCAATCTAAACTAAACCAAACGAAACTCAGTTACTACGAGCAAAATGCCAATTTCCCCGAATTTGAAAAAGCAGCGCTAGACTATTACAAGAACTCCGATGCATTTGAACCTAATGAGCTACTCAGAGCTGCATGGGTTTTTAGCGATCACATCAAAAATCCTTCTTCATTGAAGAAAGCCGCAGAATGGGCTGAAAAATCTGTGATGCGTGGTGAAACACCGGAAAACACTTATATTCTTGCAAAGCTTTATTTTCTGACCGGAAACAAAGAAATGGCACTAAACTATGCTGAAATGTCTAAAAACATGGCAGTTCAGACAGGAAAAGATGCCCAACTCGCAGAAGAATTACTGAAACAAATAAAATAAATGCTAAAGCACAAATTTCTTACTACCTCTATCACACTCCTTTCTTTAGGAATGTTGACTGCACAAGAACAGGAACCGGAAAAAGGTCTATACATTAAAGGGAATGCACTTCTTGCAACAATTGGTGTTCTTAATGTCGGGTTAGAAAAACAGATCAGCCAAAAGTATACATTACAGGGAGATGTTTTCATTTCTCCTTGGAAATCTTTTGCTGGACATGAATTTCAATATTATTCTCTTTCTCTTGAAGGGCGATACTATTTCAATGAAGCATTCAGCCGCTGGTATATAGGAGCAAATATTGCAGCTTCGGCGTTTGTACTTCAAAAGTGGAACTATTGGAATGATACCCTTTATGTAAATGATAGAGATGAAGTATTCGTCTCGTCTAACTTATACCAAAAAGGTGTTTCATTTATATTAGGTGTTACAGGCGGATATCAATTTAAGGTATCAGACCGCTGGAATATTGATATATATGCAACAGTGGGTACATCCCAAGATTTCTACAAAGGATATGATCGTGTTACTGGACAGCGTTACGAGTTAGCACAGAAATATAACAAAAGTGGAGAAATTCTTCCTTACAGAGGAGGTATCATGATCTCTTATAAACTAAAATAGCAGCATGAAACTGTTTGGAAAAAATCATATTATCATCTCAGTGATTACTTTTGTGATCCTTTTTTTAATGAATTACATAGGAAATGACCTTCCCGACAAAACGGAGAGAGCATTAATGACTGCTTTTGCCGGAGTAATCGGATTATCACTGGGACTTTTCATTCTTAATAAAGGAAAAAACGACAAGAATCCTCCACAGAATTTTGATTGATAAAAAGTGAATTGTGAGTTTGACTTCGCCAGTGAATTTTATAACAGACGAATTCACTCATCATTGAATGGCGAAGCTAGATTGACCATTGACGTAAAAAATCAATTTTCGTACATAATATATTTGCTGCGGATCTTCTCAAATTTCTCCAGATCCCCTTTCCAGGAATCTTTGATTTCCTGAGCTGATTTTCCGGCGATGATTTGTTTTCTGAATTCATCAGTTCCCGCCAGCTTATCAAAAAATAAATTATCAAGGAAGAAGCTTTGCTGTGGGTTTTTGTAGCTTTTATATGACTTGATCAGCCATTCAAGATTAAGTTCGTTTAAATTTTTTGAATATGATGAAAGGTCTTCACCGTAACACAATTTCCCGTTTAAGAAAGGATCTTTAGCTCCAAAATTGGGTTTAGGTGTAAATTGATAAGGTAATTCCTGCGTCCATGGAGATCCGTAAATCTGAAACGGCAAACTTGTTCCTCTCCCTACAGAAACCTGAGTTCCTTCAAAAAAGCACAAGCTTGGATATAAATTGATTGATTGATCATTGGGCAGATTTGGGGAAGGTTTGTCTAAAATCGGATAACGCTGTTTTTTGTGGTAATTTTTCATTGGAATCAGCGTATATTTTGCCTGAACTCCTTTTTTAAGCCATTTTTCACCATTAACCATTTTCCCATACTCACCTATCGTTAATCCGTAAACCACAGGAACTTCATGCATTCCTACAAAACTTGACCACTTTTTGTTTAAAACAGGTCCGTCTGTATATCCGTCATGAGGATTAGGACGGTCCAGCACCATGATCTCTACATTATTTTCCGCTCCGGCTTCCATTAAATATGCTAAAGTTGAAATATAAGTATAGAACCGCACCCCAACATCCTGAATATCAAAAACAACAATATCAATTCCTTTTAACTGTTCCGGTTTTGGTTTTTTATTGTTTCCGTATAAAGAAATAATTGGGATTCCAGTTTTGGTATCTACTCCGTTTTTCACTTTTTCTCCGGCATCTGCATCTCCTCTGAAGCCGTGTTCAGGTGCGAAAATCGTTTTTATCTTGATATTATTTTTAACTAAAAAATCGACCACATACGTTTTATCACTCATCAGCCCGGTCTGGTTCGTTACCACACCAATCGTTTTATTTTTTAACAGAGGCAGATAAAGTTCAGACTGGTCCGCACCGGTCTTGAAATCCGGTTGAATAAGTGCCTGAGAATAATATTGATCGAATACACCTAAAAAAATTAGGCAAATAAGAAGTAAATTTTTAATTTTGAAATCTAAATTCATAAGCTTGAAATTTCCTTTATATTTCTCTAGAAAAATAGCGTTTTCCAAAGATAACAAAAATAACCTTTCAAGAGTTATCATCTTCATCGGCAGACTTTCTGTCGCTCTCGGGATCATTGTTTCTTTGATTACTGTATCTACGGGCTTCGGTTCAAAGAAAGCCATCAAAGAGAGACTGGCAGATTTCAGCGGACACATTACCGTACGGTCTACAAGGTCCAATTCCTCATACAATACTTCTGTCCTTGACAATCAGGGATTGAATATTCAGAAGATTAAAGAACTTCCTGATGTGGAAAGTGTTCAGAAATACGCTACGGTAACAGGAATTATGCGTAATGAACACAATTTTTCAGGGATTATATTTAAAGGAATCGGAAAGGATTTTGACAGTTTGAGATTCAAAAAATTTCTTGTAGCCGGAACGACTCCAAAAGTTACAGAGAAAGGCTTTAACAATGATGTGACAATCTCACAGAAGATCGCTAATGATCTCCATCTTAAAGTGAATGACAGCATTGTTACCGTATTTTCAAAAGCAGATCAGAAACCGATATACCGTAAATTCAGAATTATAGGAATTTATAAGACGGATATTAAAATGATTGATGAACAATTCGTGATCGGCGGCATCAATCATGTAAGAAAAATTCAGGAAATGAAGCCTGATGAAATAGGCGGTATTGATATTTTTCTGAAAAACGTGAATGACATCGACAAAGATTTTCCGGAAATTGAGAAACTGATCGGTTACAAGAATTATGCTGAAAAAGCGACGGAAAAGTTCCCGCAGATCAATGACTGGATCAGTATTTTTGACACGAATATTGCATTGATCATCATTATTATGCTGGTTGTTGTAGTCATCAATATTATTATGGTGCTTCTTATCCTGATCATCGAAAGAACCAATTCTATCGGCCTTTTAAAAACGCTGGGAGCAAGCAATTCACAGATAAGGGCTACTTTCATCAATTATACCCTGATCATCATGATTCCGGGACTTTTGTATGGAAATGCAATTGGTCTGGGTCTGATTTTGCTCCAGAAATTTTTTGGCATTATTAAACTTAATCCAGAAAACTATTATGTAAGCACAGTTCCTGTAGATCTAAATCCGATTGCCATCATCTCTATTTCAGTAGGAATTCTTATTATTTCAGGATTGGCTCTGATTATTCCTAGCTACCTGATCAGCAAGATATCTCCGGTGAAAGCGATTAAGTATAACTAGAAGAAATGTGAAGGGTCAATTGTCAATGACATAAACAGTGATCAATTCTATTTTAGTTTAAAAAATTCATTATTCACTTTGAAAAATCAATAACGAACCGCAGACAATAAATCCATTTCTACGTCTGTAATTAAAAATTCATCAGTACCCATTCACCATTCGCATTTATAAATCATAATCTTTAAATTACGCCGCTAATTTTTAAAGCATTATCTTTGCACCGCTTATAAACCATTTATGAAATACGCAAAAAATATTCTTGAAACGATAGGGAATACGCCTCTTGTAAAACTTAATAAAGTATTAGGAGAAGACTTTCCTGCCTTAGTTTTAGCAAAAGTAGAGACATTCAATCCGGGAAATTCTGTAAAAGACAGAATGGCTCTTAAAATGATAGAAGATGCCGAAAAAGACGGCAGATTAAAACCTGGAGGGACCATTATTGAAGGAACTTCGGGAAATACAGGAATGGGGCTGGCTCTTGCTGCCATCATCAAAGGATACAAATGTATTTTTGTAACCAATTCCAAACAATCTAAAGAGAAATGTGATATCCTTCGTGCTGTGGGAGCAGAAGTTATTGTATGCCCTACCGATGTGAAGCCTACAGATCCGCGTTCTTATTATTCAGTTTCCAAGAGACTGGCTAAGGAAACAGAAAACGGATGGTACGTAAACCAATATGACAACCTATCCAACAGAACGGCTCATTACGAGTCTACCGCTCCCGAAATCTGGGAACAGACAGACGGAAAGCTGACGCATTTTGTGGCTGGTGCAGGAACAGGAGGTACGGTTACAGGTTGTGGAACATTCTTCAAGGAGAAAAATCCAGCTATTAAAGTAATCGGTGTAGATACGTACGGTTCTATTTTGAAGGAATTCCACGAGACAGGAGAACTTCATTACGATCATGCCTATACTTACATTACGGAGGGAATCGGGGAAGACATTATTCCTGAGAACTATGACATGTCAGTAATCGATCATTTTGAAAAGGTGACTGATAAAGATGGTGCTGTTTACGCAAGAAAACTGGCTAAAGAAGAAGGAATTTTCTGTGGATACTCTGCAGGAAGTGCAATTGCTTCTCTGATCCAGATGAAAGACCAGTTCACAAAAGATGATGTGATTGTGGTTCTTCTTCACGACCATGGTTCAAGATATGTAGGAAAAATCTACAATGACGAGTGGATGAAAGAAATGGGTTGGTTAGATTAATCAAACAGAGAAGGTCAAAAGCCTTTTTACATAAATAAAAAATCAGAGCGTTGCTCTGATTTTTTATTGCTTAATATTTTTCTTTATTGCTTGCTTCAGAATTTCGTAATCTGCTTTACTCATTGATTTTTTGGGGAACATATAATTGAATTTCCCTTCTAAAGAAATAAATTCATCATTGACCTCAAAGTCCTTAAAATCTTCCCACTTACTCAGCTCTTCCTGATGATTAAGATTAACATTAAAAATTTCACTGTTAAATCTGATCTCATAGATCTCAGCATCTTCCAGTGACTTTAAATACCTGTTCACCTCTTTTTTCCATCGCGAAACCTTGTTGATGCTTAAAGAAAGATACACGGTACAAAGCAAAAACAGAAAGCTGACGAAATATAGAATTCCAAACTTTTCTTTACTTAAATCATCTTTGAAAAAGAATAAAATCAACAGAATTAATCCTACAACGGCAGTAGTAACGGTTTTGCCTTTGGTCGTCTGTGAAAAAAAAAGGCTTCCCTGATTACCACTGAAATAAATTTCTTCAAAATCTTTTCTGCTTACATTTAATTTGATGACTTTATCTCCATTCATTTTTTAGAATTATTTAGTTTGTTTTTAAAGGTTACAAAACTAAATCAAATATCTTCATATTGATCACTTATTGCAGAAAGTTTATTCATCAGATCACGATTTCTCCGTTTTAAGTCTTCCATTTTCTGAAGCATATCATTGATGACTTCTAAACCGGGAAGATTGATTTCCAGATCGTAATGCCAATTGGTGAATCTTTCAAAAACAGGCAGATCTTCGTACAATAAATAATGAATTTCATTCTCAGTTTCCACATTCAGTAAACCTCCATCTACCAGTTCATCAAAAAAAGTAATCTCTATATTGTAAATTTTTACGAGTTCTTCTCGCGATATTCTTTCACTCATGGCTTAGGAATTTTTAAGTTGTTCAAAAAGTTCTTTCTGCTTGTCTGTAAGATCTGTAGGTAATTTCACTTCATAAGTCACAAAAAGATCCCCGGACTGTCCTTCTTTTTTATACACCGGAAAGCCTTTTCCCTTTAGTCTGACTGTTGTTCCGTTCTGGGTTTCTGGTTTTACTTTAAGATTCACACTTCCATCAAGTGTATTTACTTTTACATCTCCCCCTAAAAGAGCCGTATAGAGGTCAATTGAAACTTTGGTTTTAAGATCATCACCTATTCTTTCAAAATCGGGATCAACCGGAATATTGAATGTGATGTACAGATCTCCGTTTGGTCCACCGTTAAAACCAGGACTTCCGTGTCCTTTCAGTTTGATCTGCTGCCCGTCATATACCCCGGCAGGAATAGTAATTCTCACTTTCTTACCATTGATTTCAAAAGTCTGCGGATGGGTTTGTGCAGCATCCTTTAAGTTTAAATTCAATTCCGCATGGACATCCTGGCCTTTGAACTTTCCTGAAGAACTTCCTCGTGAATTTTTACTAAAACCTCCACTTCCTCCTGCACCACCAAACATACTTTGAAAAAAATCAGAAAAATCTTCCCCTTCCCCGAAGTCTGCACCGGAAAACCCACCACCACCGTAATTCTGTTGCTGGTATTGCCTTTGTTGCTGTTGGGCTTTTTCGTATTCTTCACCATGTTTCCAGTTTTCTCCGTATTTGTCATACTTCGCCCGGTTTTCAGGATTACTGAGCACTTCATTGGCTTCATTCAGCTCTTTGAATTTTCTCTCTGCTTCTTTGTCGTCGGGATTGAGATCAGGATGCAGTTTTCTGGCCTGTTTTCGGTAGGCTTTTTTGATGTCATCCTGTTTTGCGCTTTTATCTACGCCTAAAATTTTATAGTAATCTATATAAGCCATAGAATCGATATTTACTCAAATTTATGAAATTTGCGCCTGAAATTTATATAAGAGAATGTTAAAAATAAGCCTATCTTTGATAAAAAGCGTTGAATGAAAGAGGTACTGAAAAACTACTCAGGAATTATACTTTTGCTCTTAGGAATTGCTGTAGGAAGCATTATAGGAGTAACTGCTCCCGGTATTGTAGACTATATTAAACCGTTGGGAGATATCTTCCTGAATCTTCTTTTTGTAAGTGTAGTACCATTGGTATTCTTTGCTGTATCCAATTCTATTGCTTCTCTGGAACAAGGGTCTAAATTTGGGAAAATCATTTTAGTGATGTCCTTTACTTTTCTGTTTTTCATTTTAACGGCAGCCGTTTTTACGATTTGTGCGGTGTATGTATTTCCCGTTTCAGGAGTTTCAGGCAGTTCTGAAATGATAACTGAAGCGGCCAGTGAAGATAGCTGGGGAAACAGGATTGTCAGTTTCTTTACGGTTGGAGAATTTACTCAACTTTTTTCAAGACAGAATATGCTGGCTCTTCTTATTTTCGCTTTTATGACTGGATTTGCAGCCCGTAAAGCCGGAGATAAAGGACAGCCATTCAGGGTTTTTATTGCTTCAGGATATGAGGTGATGAAGGAACTTCTTTTACTGATCATGAAACTGGCACCTATTGGTCTTGGGGCTTATTTTGCCTATCAGGTCGCTACGCTGGGACCTCAGCTTTTTGGTTTCTATGCAAAACCATTAGGGCTTTATTACGTTGCTGGAATTGTATATTTCTTTGTCTTCTTTTCGTTATACGCTTTTATGGCAGACGGGCAAAATGGGATCAGAAGATTCTGGAAAAATGCGGTCTATCCTACCCTAACCGCCCTAAGTACCTGCAGTAGCTTTGCTACCATGCCAGCTAATCTTCAGGCAGCCTCGAAGATCGGTATTCCAAATTCAATTGCCAACCTGGTTATTCCAATTGGAACAACATTGCATAAAAACGGATCTTCCATGTCTTCCATCATCAAAATATATGTGGCTTTTCTTATCATTGGAAAAGATTTCTTTGATCCTGCCAATTTACTGCTGGCTTTAGGAATCACAGTTTTTGTAAGTATTGTTGCGGGTGGGATTCCAAACGGTGGATATATTGGTGAAATGCTGATGATTTCGGTCTATAAATTGCCTCAGGAAGCTATCCCCGCAGTGATGATTATCGGGACACTGGTGGATCCTTTAGCTACAGTTCTGAATACTGTGGGAGATATTGTCGCAGCCATGTTTGTGAACCGGTTTGTGAAGGTATAGAGAGAGGGAGAGAAAAGAATGAAGAACAGGAAACAATATCTATATATCTGAAATTAGATTTAAATTTATAGATACATATGCCTGATCTATTCAATTTTTGAAAGTTTGAGGTATCATTATTTTTCTCATTGAGTAATCAATTGAAAATGTTTTCGATAACAGATTGTTATAAAGTTCCGTTGATGATCAATATTTTTACTCACTCCGTTTTACGGGTTCAAGGTTTTCATATTCTTCTTTAGTGAAGAGTCTGTATTGAACCTTGAATGTTTTACCTAACGGAGTTTCCAATGAAAATCCGCCCGGACCGAAACCATCTGTAACATCCAAAGTAAAATGGGAATATTTCCAGTATTCGAATAAATCGCGGTCTATCCAGAATTCATGACCATTAATCGTTCCTATCATGGCGTCATTCATTCTTGGAAAGAATCCTCCTTTCTCAAAACATTGCGGCTGGGTACCTTCACAGCATCCTCCTGCCTGGTAAAACATCAGGGCACCATATTGATCTTCCAGCTGATAAATAACGTCAAGTGCTTTTTCTGTAGCGGATAATCTTGATATCGTAGTTTCCATTTTTTTCTTTTTATATTTAAAACTTAGACGGGCCAAGTTTGTTTCTTTTAAGGTACGAAGATTTAATTAAAACCATAAGAAATTATTTTATTTGCTTCTTTGAATAAAAAGCCCGGCAAAATAATTCTACCGGGATTTTTAACTCATCATGCTTACATGGAGCCGGCAATATCGAGTACGATTCTGCCATCTATCTGCCCTTTCTTCATTTTATCAAAAACATCATTGATATCTTCCAGTTTTGCAGAGGTCACCGTTGCTTTCACAAGGCCTTCATTGGCGAAGTCCAGTGCTTCCTGAAGATCTTTCCTTGTACCGACAATAGACCCTCTCACGGTTATTCTCTTTAATACAGTTTCAAAAATCGGGAGTTCAAAAGAGCCTGGTGGAAGACCATTCAATGCGATCGTTCCTTTTCTTCTCAGAACATCAATTCCCTGTTTGAAGGCAATCGGGGATACTGCTGTAATGAGCGCGCCATGCATACCACCAACTTCTTTATGCAGATATTGTCCCGGATCGGTAGTTTTTGCATTCACAACCAGATCGGCTCCCAGTTTTTTTGCTAATTCCAGTTTGTCATCTGATACATCAATGGCTGCTACATGCATTCCCATTGCTTTTGCATATTGTACCGCTACATGCCCCAATCCGCCAATTCCTGAAATAGCTACCCATTCTCCTGGTTTCGTTTCTGTTTCTTTCAATCCTTTATACACTGTCACTCCTGCACACAAAATAGGGGCAATTTCTAAAAAGTTGACATCCGATTTTAAATGTCCTACATATCTTGAATCTGCAATCACATATTCCGCAAAAGCCCCATCTACACTATAACCTCCATTTTTCTGAGCTTCACACAGTGTTTCCCATCCTGTAATGCAATAATCACAGCACCCGCAGGCACTATACAACCATGGAACTCCCACTGCATCGCCTTCTTTTACATATGCTTCAGGTCCGCAGGCTACTACGATTCCTACTCCTTCATGTCCGGGAATTAAAGGCATTTTTGGTTTTGCCGGCCAATCGCCATCGATCGCATGTAAGTCTGTGTGGCAAACTCCACAGGCGATTACTTTTACCAGCACTTCATATCTTCCGGGCTCTCTTACCGGAACTTCTTCTATTTTTAGCGGTTGCCCGTAGCCCTGAACTACTGCGGCTTTCATTATTTTTGGAATCATATTATTTGAGTTTAGTTTTTGGTTGATATTGGTTGTTAAAAGTGAGTTGTCAATTGTGAATCTTAATCGTTGGTCATTCACTATTGAATTGCGGAGCAAAATTGACTTTTCACATTGAAAATTGTTTCCTTAACGATAATATAATTCCTTCTTACCCAAATATTTCAGATAAGGACATCTATTTTTCGCGTGAGGGATGGAAAGGGCGGCGAGGAACGAGCCGGTGCGGAATGAAATGGAGCACCGAAACGAAGTGAAGCCCTGGAAAAGCCCGACCGTTTTGCCCCGGCAGAGCGGGGCAAACGGGCACGCCCTAATATTTAAAAATTAAAAGAAACCTAATTTGTTTTTGTTGTAGGAGATCAGCATATTTTTAGTCTGACGGTAGTGATCAAGCATCATTTTATGATTTTCTCTACCGATTCCAGACTGCTTATACCCTCCGAAAGGTGCTCCTGCCGGATAAGAGTGATATTGGTTCACCCAAACTCTTCCTGCCTGAATCTGGCGCGGAACATTGTAAAGCTGGTGTGCATCTCTTGTCCAAACCCCTGCACCAAGTCCATAGATTGTGTCGTTGGCAATTTTTATTCCCTCTTCTTCGTCTTTGAAAGTCGTAAATGCCAATACCGGCCCGAAGATCTCTTCCTGGAAAATTCTCATTCTGTTGTTTCCTTTGAAAATAGTCGGCTGAATATAGAATCCGTCCTCTAAGTTTTCTCCTACATTGTTTACCTCTCCTCCTACCAGAACTTCAGCACCTTCTTCTTTTCCCAGCTGAATGTAGGAAAGGATTTTGTCTTTCTGGATCTGAGAAGCCTGAGCTCCCATCATAACGGTTTTATCCAGCGGATTTCCTACTTTGATGGCTTTCACTCTTTCAATCACTTTTGCAATGAATGCATCGGCAATATCTTCCTGAACCAGCAATCTTGAAGGACATGTACAGATTTCTCCCTGGTTAAGGGCGAAAAGAACAGCTCCTTCAATGGCTTTATCAAGGAACTCATCGTCTGCATCCATTACTGAACTGAAGAAAACATTTGGAGATTTTCCTCCTAACTCAAGTGTTACCGGGATAATATTTTCTGTGGCGTATTGCATCACAAGACGTCCTGTAGCGGTAGAACCTGTAAAAGCTGCTTTTGCTACTTTTGGGTTGGTAACCAAAGCTCTTCCCAGCTCTGCTCCGAAACCGTTCACAATATTAATAACTCCTGCAGGCAAAAGATCACCGATAATTTCCATTAAAACCAGAATAGAAACCGGAGTGCTTTCTGCAGGTTTCAACACGACACAGTTCCCTGCTGCCAGTGCCGGAGCCAGCTTCCATACGGCCATCAATATCGGGAAGTTCCAGGGAATGATCTGGGCAATGACTCCCAGAGGCTCATGAACAATCAGAGATACGGTATCTTTATCCAGTTCATTGTGAGAACCTTCGTCTGCACGGATCACGGAAGCAAAGTATCTGAAATGGTCTATGGCAAGAGGTAAGTCAGCCGCTAAAGTTTCTCTTACTGCTTTTCCGTTGTCGATAGTTTCAACAATAGCAAGGTATTCCAGATTCTGCTCGATTCTGTCTGCAATTTTGTTCAGGATAATACTTCTTTCAGTAGATGAAGTATTTTTCCAGGTTTGAAATGCTTTTTCTGCAGCATTGACTGCCAACTCCAAATCTTCCTTGGATGAGTGGGCTACCTGAGTAAAATTTTTACCGTTAACAGGTGAAACTACATTAAAGTACTGCCCGTTAACTGGAGGCGTAAATTTACCGTCAATGTAATTATCATATTTGTTTTTGAATTCAGGCCACTGAAACGCAGTGTCTGATTTTGGTTCTGTAATCGTGCTCATATTAATATAATTTTATTTTTTTCGTAATGCCAAGTTACATTTTGAAATGAAAAAGTAATAGCACAATCGTACAAAAAAACATTAAAATAGTATAGATGTTCAATTTTATAATTTTATTAACAACAGTGTAGGTCTAAAATTTATATATTTGAGTTATTGGGTTTTACAAAATGTTTAGAAATGAATAACAATAATAAATTTTTATTAAATACTCCTGAATTAAAAAAGGAGAGCCAATTATTGAATCTTGTTGAGAACCAGACAAAATTCAGTCTAAACAACTGTGAATTTAATATTTATGAAACCCATCAAGCTGCTTTCGGCGTAAAACTTCACTTTGAAAATATTGCTTTTACGTCTATGCTGAGAGGAAAAAAGCATATGAAGCTGGATAATAAAACGAATTATTTTGATTATTTCCCGGGTGAAAGTATTTTGGTAGCACCGGGAGAAACAATGGTGATAGACTTTCCTGAAGCAGATGAGGCGCCAACCCAATGTATTTCTTTAAGCCTTAATCCGGATTTTATAGAGGATTCTCTTAATTACTTAAACTATACTCTTCCTAAAGTGGATGACTCCTCACAATGGAATATCCAGCTGGATGAGTTTTTTCTTTTTAATAACAAGTCTCTGGCCTCAGCAACCAACAACATTATGAGAATTGCAATGGATGATAATTCCCAAAAGGATATCATGGCAGATTTTGCACTGAAAGAACTGTTGATCAGACTTATGCAAACCCAGGCAAGAAGTATGGTGGAAAAAAATATCGCTAAAAATAAATCAAGAATAGGATTCGCGGTAGACTACATCAGAAAAAATCTTCACCAAAAGCTCTCGATTGATAGTATTGCTAAACTGGCTTATGTAAGTAAGTCGAATTTCTTTAAAATGTTCAAAGACGAGCTAGGAACTTCTCCGAACGATTTTATCCTGCAGGAAAGAATCAACAGGGCAAAGGAATTATTAGCGGGCCAAAACAGCATTAAGGAAACAGCTTACCAGACCGGTTTTTCGGATACTAATTATTTTACCCGAGTATTTAAGCAGTTGGTAGGAGTTACCCCTAAGAGTTATCAAAACAAAACAGTGTTTTTTAAATAAACTAAAAAGAGCAGATTCTTCTGCTCTTTTTAGTTATAAACCAATTATTTTTTTTTTGAAACAATCTGCTCTAACTGCTTCTCCAGTTTATTAATCTTTTCGGACTGAGACTTTAAAGTCTTATTTTCTTCCTGAAGTTTTTTGATTTGCTTGTTCTGCTCTATGGAGTAAAGAGTAAGTTCTTCTATCTTTTGTAAAAGTTTGATCTGAAATTCGCCAATATTCACCCCATCTTTCTCCATTACTTTTGCAGAAGCAATTTCCGGCAAATGTTTCTTTTCTTTAATGTGCTTTTCAACATCTTCTAACTTTGGAAGATTGTATTCATTTTCAAACACAAAATCAGCAGTTGGCGTAAGAGTTACTTTTACTTCTTTTGCTTCAAATTTCCCATTTAATAATGCATTTCCATTATCTCCATTTATTACAAATGCTTTACTCCAATCCCAATCATTATTCGCTACATTTTTTGGAGCAAGATGCATTAATTTTCCACCACCATCAGGAGTATGAAAAATCCAGGAATTTGTTCCACCGCTTATAATATCCTGAAATTGAGCATCCCCAACAACATCCAATTTATATTTAGGAGTATTGGTTCCAATTCCCACATTACCGTTAGGAATAAATCTTACTTTTTCTTCGCCATTAAATCTGAATCCTAGTCCGATAATATTATCTGAATCTCCTCTAATAATACCCATATCTGCATGATTATTATACCATGTAAACATAAGGGAAGAAACCAATGTATTAATAGGATTTTGCGCGGCAAAAGGCTGAAAGAATCTAATCGCTTTTTCTTCGTTTCCAAAATTAACATCGAACTTAGTCTTAGGAGTTGAAGTGCCAATTCCAACATTCCCAATTTCTGTTAATTGAAAACCGACTCCAGTAGATGTACGAAGCCTTACCCCACCATACCAATTAATATCCAACCCATCTGAACCTGATACAGGATAATGACCCAAATAAAAATTTATAGGATCGCCATTACCATATAATTTGTTGAATGGGATATCTTGAGAAAATAGTAGTTCACAAATAACCAGACCTAGAACTGATAATGCTTTTTTCATAAAGTTTGTGTTTAAAATTATTGATCACTCCTATCAAACTAAAACAGCTCAATAAAAGTTGGCAAATTTAAATATTTTTTCAAGAATATCAGAATAATTTATCAGTATATATAATTTTTTTAATCCTGGTAATGATAATATCTTGCTCCTTTCAATACAGGATTTTCTGATTCTACAGATTTCAACCCAAAGCCTTTATAGCTTGTATTGACCGATCTTTTAAGTTGTTTCTGATGCAACTTTTCATAGGTTTCAAAATCAATGGCTATTCTGTTTTTTAAGTTTTCAAACAAATTCCATTTTGAAACAACGGTTCTCCAGTTTTTGGATATTTTGCCGGCAAAGACTTTAGATTTAGAACCACTTCCATATCCTAAGAATCCTACCTGAGCACCCGCCAGTTCTTCTCTCTCATTATAAGAAACCTGAAGAGCAGACAATAGCGCCATAAAAATAGAAGCAGTATACATATTTCCTATTTCTGAAGATGCTCTCTGTGATCTCTCAATTTTTTTACTGATGAAATTAAGATATCCTTCAGATTTGGCAACCGCTTTCTGTTCATCGGGAGTTTCGTAAGAAAGCCCGTTTTCAAGGCTGTAGATCTCGGTAAAAACTCTTTTGCCATGAAACGCATAGGGAAGATGGAAGATAAGATACCGCCATGCTTCATAGGGTTTATCTTCTCCCGTAATTTCTTTGTAATGCTGATAGGCTTCCCTGATCCTGTCCTGATAACATTGGTTTGAATACTGTCCGTCAAAAACCGGCTCATCCGTAAATACTTCTATGGTATCAGGGAAATTCTCCGGCGCTGTAGTTAAATCTTCTTTGTCATATACTCTTCTTGGTTTGAAAAAGTCAAAAACACTTTCTGTAGCTACGCCCCAATTATTTTCGATTTCAAGAAGGTCCGGTTTTGATGAGATCATAAGTGCCACAGCACCTCCGCCCTGAGTATATTCACCTGAAGAAGCGAGTTCGTATTTAGCATAATCACTGGCAATAACGACTGCTTTTTTGTCTGGATTTACTCTTACAAAATCAAGAGAATTATGTAAAGCATCCACTGCTCCAATGCAGGCAAAGGTCATATCTACCACATCACAGTTTCTGAAACATCTTTCGCCAAACTCTTTTTCCAGCACTTTCTCTACCATCTGCATGGCATAGGACGCGGTAGGTTTTGCCGCATCCAGGGCGCTTTCTGTTCCTAAATAAATCCTTGCTATCTCTTTCGGATTGATTTCATAATCTCTGATCATCTTCAATAAAGCTTCGGCTGCCAGTGTAGCCGCATCTTCATGAACATCGGGAAATCCCATTTTATGCAGTCCCAATCCTTTTTCCAGTTTTGCAGATTCAATTCCTCTTTTCTCCGCCAGGTCTTTGATTTCTAAATACAAAGACGGCACATAATAGCCCGCAGCCTCAATTCCAAAAGTCATTTTATTCTAAATTTTTATACGAATTTATAAAATGATGTTTGAATATACCCTCATTTCTCAGGCATAATTTGTCTTTTAAATACAAAAATCATAAAAAAACCGCTGTTCGATACAGCGGTTTTATATTCTTATCAATTTTAATGACCTTTTTACTTAAAATCTTCAATGGTTTTGTTGATGGCATCAATCTGTTTGTTGATACTGGCCGCATTCTGAGGATTTTGTCTCAAGAGCTCCATTTTCTTATTTAAGCCGTCTTTAAGCATCTGGGAAATCATCATTTTTACCTGAGGATTATCTCCCATCTGTCCTTTTGCATTACTGATTATTTTTGTAATGTTTTCCGTAGCTTTGAGATTGTCCGAGCTCATGATCCAGTTATAGCCTTCTTCCGCAGACTTACCTAATTCCGGGTTCTGGAATTTAATGAAGGGATAAAATGCGACAAGCGGCGTGATATTAGACATTTGTGAAGTCACTTTATTCTTGACAATTACCGGAAGAAGCTGGCTCAGCAATTCTTCTGAAGCGCCTTCAAGATCTATTTTATCTGCGAGTGCATTGGCTTTTGACGGATCTACTGTTAAAACAGCATTTAATGAAGTCCCTTTTACAGCATTGGAAACAGCATTAACGCCTTTTTCAAACATCGGCAGGTATTTCTTATCCTTAGTTTTAGTTAATGCAGCAATCGCAGCCGCCTGAACCAGTGTTTTAGGATCATTGGACGCCAGTTTCTCTACATCAGCACCTAAAGCTTTCATTTGTTCAGGATTCGAAAGATCTATTAACTGAAGAGCTTTGATTCGGGTTCTGAAGTAAGGATCTTTAAGGGCTGCAGCTAACAATTTTGTAGCAGCAGGATTTTTTCCTACCTGATCTTTTATCGCTGTTAAAGCTTTATATCTGCTTTTAAATTCCTTAGAATTCGTAAACTGCATCAAGTTTTGCTCCGGAGTTTTCGTATCAGTAATATCTGCCAGCAAAATTCCGTCTGCATTGATATTGATCAGGTCAGGATTTTTAGAAACATCAAAATTGAATGTGTTTTTAGCTTCTGCGTTGACCCAAACATTATATCTTTTCGGCTTTCCGTTGTCGTATACATCTATTGCAAGAGGAAATTCAAACATCTGCTCCTGAGTTTGATTGAGGGTTAATGTCACCTGCTTTTTCACAGGCTCAAAAGTAAATGAATAATTCAGTTTTGGATTTCCGCTTCCGAAATACCATTGGTTGAAGAACCAGTTCAGGTCTTTTCCGGAAACTTTTTCAAAAGATAATCTTAGCTGATGCGCTTCTGCATTCTGATATTCATTGGTTTTCAGGTAATCATTCATTCCGGCAAAGAAAGCATCATCTCCCAGATAGTTTCTCAACATATGAAGGATTCCTCCTCCTTTTTGATAGGTTACCAGATCAAAAACATCTTCACGGGAATCGTAATTGAATCTTACGAGATTTTTCTTGAAGTCAGTCGGGTTATGGATATACATGTTCACATCCGACATCTGGTGGTAATCTGCCTGATCTTTTCCGTATTTATATTCGTTCCAAAGGTATTCGGAGTAATTGGCAAAAGATTCGTTCACGGTAAGGTTACTCCAGCTTTCTGCTGTTACCAGGTCTCCAAACCAGTGGTGGAAGAGTTCATGGGCAATGGTATCTTCCCATTTGTTCTCATCGATAAGCTGTCCCGGTTTCTGAAGGATATCACTTCCATGAAGGGTTGCCGTCGTGTTTTCCATGGCACCGCTTACATAATCTCTTCCTGAGATCTGTGCATATTTTGCCCACGGATAATCATAGCCTATTTTTTTTGAGAAAAACTCGATCATTTCGGGAGTGTTTCCGTAGATCTGTTTTGCATAAGGTTCGTATTCTTTTTCGATATAATAATCTACCGGAATATTTTTCCATTTGTCTTTAACGATGGCATATTCACCGACTCCCATAAAGAAAAGGTAGGTAGCATGTCTTTTATCCATTACCCAGTGGTCTGTTCTCAAGTTGTTGCCTTCTTTCTGGGAATCTTTTAAAATTCCGTTGGAAAGGGTGACATACTTCTCAGGAACCGTCATATAAATCTCCTGGGTGGTCTTCTGATTCGGTTTATCGATGGTTGGGAACCATGCGGAAGAAGATTCTGTTTCGCCTTGTGTCCAGATCTGTGTTGGCATATCCGGATTTTTACCCTGTGCATTGATGAAATAAAGTCCTTTGGCATCATTAATGGCCATACTTCCTTTCTGTTTTACCTCATTAGGACGTGCTGTATATTTGATATAGACCGTATATTCCTGATTTTTCTGATAGGTTTTATCAAGATTTATCTTTAGAATTTCATCTTTATATTCATATTTCAGAGGTGATCTTTTTCCGTTGTTATCAAGTGCTACTTCATGAATCAGCATTCCTTTTGCATCCAGCGTCAACTCATTGGTAGGATAGAAATAGGGAGAGGCTGTCAGCCATTCTTCTCCGCCCATCTGTTCTTTCTGATAATCGAAATTGACTTTAAGCTTGGTATGTTTAAGCTCCGTCACTTTGGTGTGGGTAGCTCTGTACACCTTTTCTCTTCCTGAAGTTTCGGTTTGTGCTGATACGTTTGCGGAAAAGAAGATTCCCAGTATAGCAATCGATAAAATCGCCTTTTTCATCTGTTACTTTATTATTTTTTAGAATTATTTTTTGTTATGATATCAAAAATATCGTTAACCAAAGTTTCGTAGTCGCCCTTTTTGAGCTGCTCTTTGGTTTTGGCAAAAGCTTTTTTAAGTTCACTTTCGGGATTTTCATCATCAATGATTTCGGCTGAAGCAACTCCTTTTAACTGAAGAACTGCATTTTGTAGTGCTTCAAGGTCTGCATTTTGCTCTGTATTAATTTTTAAATATTTCATTTTATTGTTTCTTAAAGGTAAAATTATTGGCACCCTGCGAAAAATCCATTGTCGCTTTTGCGGTATTGAATTTCATTTTAATTCCTGCCATTTCAAACTTAAATTCATTTTCAGAGACTGCCTGAAGAGGAAATTTACCTTGCCCTGTAGCTTGTCCCATCAGTTTTCCGTTTTCCGAAAATATTTTTATATCCAAAGGAAAGCCTTCTGCCTTATATAATCCTTCATATTTTTTAAGGAGTTCTTCTGAAACAGAAATTTCCTTAAAATTAGGCATTTTAAAATCTTTACCAAGGACTGTCTGTATCATTTTAATTGAAATATCATTATTATCGTAGTCGGACTGGTTGGTAACAAAGCTTACTGCTACTTTCAGTTCGGGAAAATAATACAGTACTGACCGGAAATTATCAATTCCTCCTGTATGTCCATATCCTGAATATTGCTCAAACGGCACTTTGGCAATTCCGTAGCCGTAGTTATCTACAAAGCCTTTCATCTGCTCAAGACTGTTTTTGCTAATTAATTTCCCATTTTCCAGACCCATGATCAATTTGATAAGTTCGGTAGGGGTAGAAATAATATTCCCTGCGCCAACCGGAATGCTCATATCCGTTTCCTGCGAAAGTTGATAGTTTCCATTGGTATATTGGTAGGAAAGCGCCTGATTTTTGGATGGATCAATTTTCCCGCCCACTTCAGTCAGTGTTAATTTTAAAGGGCGTGCAATTTTATCTTTAATCAGCCTGGTATAACTTTTTTCGTAAACTTTTTCTAAAATAAATCCCAGAATTATATAGTTTGAATTGCTGTATACATATTTTGTTCCCGGAGAAAAATCACTTTTATATTTTTTGATGATAGAGAGCAAGGATTCTTCTGTCTGCGGTTTTGTATTGTAGGTCCAGTATTCTTCTTCATTGGTGAGATTATGAATTCCGCTTCGATGCTGTAAAAGATTTCCGATGGTTATCTTATCCGCATATTCTATTTCGGGATAGAACAGTGATAGTTTTGTACTAAGTGAAAGTTTCTTGTCTTCGACAGCCTTCATGATAAGTACTGCGGTAAATATTTTGGAAATAGAACCTATGCGATATTGGGTATTGATATTAGCCTTCTGCTGTTTTGCAGCATCGGAAAATCCGGTTGTCTTCAGAAAAGCAGGCCGATCGTTCTCTGCAATAGCAAAACTTCCCATTACTTTATGATGAACAGAAAGTGAATCTAGATAATCCATTAATTTCTGTTTGCTGGCATTTTGAGAAAATACCAGGCAGGAAACACTTGTCGCTGCAATGAAAAACATTTTTTTCAGAATCATATTGTCTATTTTACAATCAGTAGTAAAATAAGAGATTCTGTTACATAATGTATTATGAGAATATTAGTTGTAATCTTTGGAAGTAATCCTGCTCTGAAGCTTTGGTATATAATTTTTGAAAGTTTTTAAAATTAGCGGGCGTTCCTATTGCTCCTTTTCCTCGCTGGTCCGTCTCATAGACATTTAAAGAGGAAATATCTTTTACTATTTTTCTGAGATGCTGAGACACATTTAAAGCATTAAAAACAGCATCTTTAGTACAATCAAAGTCTTCAACCAACAGATCTGATAGGACTGGTTCTTTTTCTTCCTTTTTATGACAACTAAAAAGAAAAACAATAAAAACGGCGCCAAAAATCCCCGAAAGTTTCATCAGATCGCTACCGGAGCCTTGATTCCCGGATGCGGATCATAATTTTCAAGGGTAAAATCTTCAAAAGTAAAGCTGAAGATATCTTTGATGTCTGGATTCAGTTTCATTACCGGAAGCGGTCTTGGCTCTCTGGAAAGCTGTCTGTTCACCTGCTCAAAATGGTTGTTGTAAATATGAACATCTCCGAAGCTGTGGACATAATCTCCAACTTCAAGATCGCATACCTGTGCTACCATCATGAGTAATAACGCATAACTAGCGATATTGAAAGGTACGCCCAAAAACACATCAGCACTTCTCTGATACAACTGCAGTGAAAGTTTTCCATCTGCTACATAAAACTGGAATAGTGCGTGGCATGGTGCCAGTGCCATATTAGGAATTTCAGCAGCATTCCATGCAGAAACGATCAGTCTTCTGGAATCAGGGTTTTTCTTGATCTGATCAATTACTTCTGTGATCTGATCCACCACTTTTCCGTCAGCTCCCTGCCAGCTTCTCCACTGTGCACCATAAACGGGACCTAGATCACCATTTTCGTTTGCCCATTCATCCCAGATGCTTACGCCATTATCATTCAGATATTTGACATTGGTATCGCCTTTCAAAAACCAAAGCAATTCATAGATAATGGATTTCAAATGTACTTTTTTAGTGGTCACCATAGGAAAACCTTTTGACAGATCATACCTCAGCTGGTACCCGAAAACACTTCTGGTTCCGGTTCCGGTTCTGTCGGTTTTATCTGTTCCATTGTCAAGAATATGCTGTAAAAGGTCTAGGTAGTTCTGCATTTTTAAAAGCGGTTTTGATGGTTCAAATTTAGAAAAAACTAAGCGATTTTGAGTTATCATAGATCATAAAAAAGCACTTACTTTTATGAATGCCTTGTATGTCACCGATGCTGATTTTCTATTAAACAGCTGTATATCCGCCGTCTATAAGATAATAGACTGCTGTAATAAATGAGGATTTATCTGAGCTTAGGAATAAAAACAGTTCTGTAACTTCCCGGGCGGTCCCGAGACGACGTATGGGATGTGTACCCATCAAAAAAACTTTATTATTAAAAATTTCAACAATAAAGTTTTTTTTAATTTTACAACAATAATACCTAATTATTTAAAAATTAAACAAATCATAATTAAAAAACAATAAAGCAGTACATCCTGGCTGATTTTATTAAATATTTATTATGAAAATAGAAACCTAATTATAATTAAAGAGATCAGATGATACGGTTATTCTATGCTTTGGATCGTTTGAGATATTGTATTGACTGAAAACATTTCACCTGCTTTCTTGCCAGACATCGCTTTTACCAGTGGAGATTCTGCAGAGATAGCCATAAGCTTTTGATTTTCATACACAATTTCTCCTACAGAGGCTGCAATATAAAAGAAACCCTTATCGGTTTTAACGAGAGCGCCATTCTGTACTTTATCCATAGGTTCAGCAGATATTTTCTGAATAACGGAAAGTTGGTTCAACGATTCGTTAAGCTGTCTCTGAAGATTATTGATCTCCTGCTGAAGCATTTCACGCCCGGTTTCATATTTATCCCCCATTGAACTTTTAGTATCATTACTGGAAGCACGGGTTTCTGCGATCAGGTTTTCAAAATTGCGGATTTTATCTGTGATTTTTGTTTTTATGATGTTTAATAATTCCTGTTTATTCATGTCTTCCTGTTTTTCTTATCCAATGATTTTTCATCTTCATTCTCATAACGGCTGTTTCCCGATGCATGAAAAATGCACATATAAAGATTATGCTGACTGCAAATATGCAAAAAATAAGCGGGCAAAAGCCCGCCTTTATTGAATAGGTAGATCAAGTTGAAGAATATTTCAACCTTTACTTATGAATTTTTATTTTTCAAAAACTGAATAATCTGAAACTTTAAAATTGAAATCTTTTCCCCTATTAAAATCTCTTTTTGTCCGGTCAAAAATATTTCTGAAAGTTCCTGAAAGATTTTCGTCTTCGATGGTAAAGTTGATTGGTTCTTTTGACATATTGAGAACTACGAGCACCTCATCATTTCCATTCTTTCTTAGGTAAGCTAAGATTTTATCATTGGCTGTTGTATTGAGCAGATACGTAGCGACATTGGCATCTCCCCCTCTTAATGCAGGATTGGAGGTTTTTAATTCAAGCAGGGTTTTATAAAACTCTGCCATCTGGTAGGTATTGGTCCATTTGATCGCATCTTTTTCAAAAAACTCAAGTCTTTTCATATTGGGAAGCTCCTGACCTGAATACATCAGTGGAACACCGTTCCAGGTTGCAGAGAATACGGCCATCGGTTTAGCAATGACTGCGTATTTTTCATATTCTGTTCCGTTCCATGAGTTTTCATCATGATTAGCCGTAAACCATGCTCTCATTGAATGATCGCCAATCTTCGAATATTGAAGCAGCAGATCTTTAAGTTCCTGAAGCGGTTCATTTTTTTTGTAGTAGTCTGCAGATTTATGCATCCATTTCCATGAATAGCTGGCATCAAATACTTTTCCGTATTCAGGACTTTCCAGCTCATCAAATTCTCCTAACCAGAAAAGTGGTTTTATTTTTTCCACTTCCGGACGGGCCTGTTGCCAGAAATCAACTTCCACCCATGAAGCAAGGTCACATCTGAAACCATCAATACCTGTTTCCTTTACCCAGAATTTCATTGCATCAATCATGGCGAGCCTCATTTCCTGATTCTTATAATCCAGTTCAATGATATCATCCATTCCGGAAGCGATATGGAATTTTCCATCCGGATCTTTCAGATAAAATTCGGGATGCGTCTTTGTCCAGACATGATCCCAACCTGTATGATTGGCAACCCAATCGATAATCACTTTAAAGCCTAATCTGTGAGCTTCATTGATCATGTGTTTGAAATCATTCATTGTTCCAAATTCAGGATTAATGGAAGTATAATCTGAGGCTGCGTAAGGACTTCCGAGACTTCCTTTTTTATTCTGTTGGGCAATAGGGGTTACAGGCATCAACCAAAGGGTCCGGACACCCATTTTTTTCAGGCGTGGCATTTCTTTCTCAAATGCTTTGAAGGTTCCTTCAGGGGTATATTGTCTTATATTGACTTCGTAGATATTCGTTGTGTGTTTCCATTCTTTAGGCAGATCCATAGTGTTTTTTGTATTTTGAGTGGTACAGGAAACAATTCCCAGACCGATTATTGCTAATAGAATTAATTTCTTCATCGCTCTATTTTTAACAAAAGTAAGGAAAAATGAAGTGTGTGAAGGTGAATTGTGAGTTGTGAAACGTGAATTTTGCTTCCCAAGTGAATCGTCAATGGTCAATTAATCAATATACTGTCTTAAAATTCGTCATTGGGCACCTTCCTATCTGATGTCTGATATCTTGAATCTAAAATCTTACATAAAAAAAGCCCGGGAAAAAATCCAGGGCTATATATTGTATTCAGATATTATCTATCATCGTCGTTGTCTTCTTCATCCTCGAAAACATCATCATCGAAGCTGTCCTCTTCATCATCATCGAAGCTGTCATCATCTTCATCTTCAAAACTGGTGCTTACGCCAAAGTCATCATCAAAGTTAAAATCATCATCCAAAAGAGGCATTGCTGATCTTTTCTTTGATCCTCCGCCATTTCCACTTTTGCTTGGTGCTTTTAACGGAACGTTTCCGAATCTGTATACGGTAATAGGATAATTGACCCCTTTTGTTTCTTCGATAATCTCTACCAGCTCGCAGAAAAATTCCCAAAGATCTAGAAGCCCGTACTGGAACTGAGCTTTATCGCCTACATTTCCAAAAGCCTCATCAATGTACACATCCGACATAATTTCGCCATCACCATCGTCGCTCATATCTTCCAGGGGAACACTTTTAAGTATTGTTCCGTCATCTTCCAACATATTAAAGGTGGAAAGCTCATCTCCCTGCAGATTGAACGCACTTTTAATTCCCAAATGTAAGTTCCATAGTGATTGTTTTCCTCTTACTTCAATATCACGGAAAATATCCTCTTTCGCATCTAATATTACGCGGATCTTGTAAACCATATCAGTTTCTTAAATTACTTTTTTGCCTTAATTATTATGATAAATCTCTGTTGCAAATATATAATAAATGAGAGGTGACAAAAAAATATTTCACGATTTTTTAAAATATTTTTTTTTCATACATTTTACCGGAATTATTTACTTTTTTCCAGCATAAAGCTAAATTTAGTTCCTTCGAGATAAACACTTTCTACCGTGATATTTTCATTATGGGCTTCGAGGATATGTTTTACGATAGCAAGCCCAAGTCCTGAACCCCCTTCCCTTCTGCTTCTGCTGGTTTCCACGCGGTAGAATCTTTCAAAAATTCTGGGAAGAATTTCTGCTTTAATTCCCATTCCGTTATCAATGACCTCGATCAGTACTTTATTTTTGAGGACACTGGTTTTCACCACTACTTTTGCTTCCTGCCGGTTGGCATAATGGATCGCATTGGAAATTAAATTAATAAAAACCTGTGAAATTTTCTGCTTATCGGCATCTACAAAAATCTGAGGGTGAAGGGTTTGTATCTGAAGTGTTGTATTATGTTTTTCTGCTTCAAATTCAAGAAGGTCGAAAATTTCCTTAATCAGAAGGTTGACATCAAATTTTGAGGTATTAATGCTGATTTCTCCAGCTTCAAGACGATTGATCATATCGAGATCTGTAACAATCGCAATCAGTCTTTCAACGGATTTGTCGATTCTTTCCAGATATTTGTCGCGGATGGTAAGATTTTCAACACCGCCATCTCTGAGGGTTTCTACATATCCCTGAATGGAAAATAAGGGGGTTTTAAGTTCATGCGAAACGTTACCAATGTATTCTTTACGATAGCTTTCCATTTCCTTCATCATGTCGATCTCCGTTATCTGCTGCTGGTTAAGATCTGAAAATCTTTCTCCGAGTTCCCGAATAGTAATATTCTCGTTATTATCATTAACAATTTCCTGTGGAAGCATCTGTGAAAGTCCGCGAACCTGCTTTTTTCCATAATAGTTGAAAAGAAGTTCAAGTACCACATAATTGATCATAAAGATGAGAACCAAGCAGATAAAAAGGCCAACTTTAAAGAAAGGTGTCTTGTAGTAAATATCCTTCAGTGAATCAAAGATGATGACTAAAAGAAACATCACCAGTGTCAGAAGACACGAGGCGACGAGTGTAAGTCTGTAAAATTTCAATTTTACAAGTTTTTATAGGTTATGTAAAGGTCAGGAATTTAAGTTATAAAACGATAAGTTTATAGCCGATTCCCTTTAATGTCTGAATGGTATTAATTCCCAGTTTTTCTCTTAATCTTCTGATATGTACATCAATGGTTCTTTCTCCTACGATCACATCATTACCCCAAACTTTTTCCAGAATTTCTTCTCTTTTAAATACTTTTTCTGTATTTGAAGCCAGAAGATAAAGCAGGTCGAATTCTTTTTTAGGAAGAAGGAACTGCTGTCCGCTCTTGGAAACCCTGAAGTTATCTTTATCGATGACCAAATCTCCGATTTCTATTAATTTAGCATTATCAGAAACCTGGGAAGTCAATTGTAATAAAGCATTTACTTTAGAAGTAAGGATTTTCGGTTTGATCAGCTTCACGATATAATCGTTGGCTCCAGCCTGAAATCCTGCTAATTGTGAGAACTCTTCACTTCTGGCGGAAAGAAAAACAATCAGTGTTTTATGAAGTTCTTTTACTTTACGGAGTTCCTGACAGGTTTCGATCCCATCTTTTTCAGGCATCATCACATCTAACAGGATAAGGTCCGGGATGATCTCCTTGGCTTTTTCTATCCCTTCGTTACCATTGGTAGCAGTATAGATGTCGTAGCCTTCTTTTTCCAGGTTGTAAGACAGAATCTCTAAAATATCCAGTTCGTCGTCTATTAAGAGTATTTTCTTTTGGTTCATTTTAAATTTTTACTGAGTCAAAGTTAATAAATTTTAAAGCACAGATGAACAAATCTATTATCGTTCACATAAAGTTAACAATAATGGTCTTTTCTTAATGTTTAGTTAAGGAAAAATTAAAATTCACTAAACCACTTACCCCACTTATCTTTTATTCCTTTGCACCGAAAGAATCTAGTAAATAAAGTAAGTAAGATAATGAAAATTAATAAACTTAGCATTGCGGTCTTATTTTTATCCGGATCAATGTTTTACGCTCAGGAAACGAAGCAGGACACGATCATTAAGGAGAAAAAAATTGATGGCGTAGTAATCCAGGGAAGCAGCAACAAGAAAACTGAAACTGCGGTATTAGGAGAACAAAGAAAAGCGATTATTCAAAAGCAGGCTGTAAGTGCTGAAGAGATTTCCAGAAAAGGAATTTCCAACGTAGAGCAAGGACTTACGAAAGTAACGGGAATCACTACGGTAGAAGGAAGAGGACTTTTCGTAAGAGGTCTTGAAGAGCGATACAATTATTTATTAATCAACGGTCTTGGATCACCTTCCAACAACCCGTTCCAAAAGATCATTGCCTTAAAGCAGTTCCCAACAGATGTAGTGGGAAAACTGAATATCTATAAAACCTTCAACTCTAACCTTTACGGAGATTTTGCGGGAGCTACTTTTGATATTGAAACACTTACTATTGATAAGCCTTTTACAAAAGTGGAATTCAGTGTAGGGGTAAATACTTTAAGTACATTCAGAAACAATTTCAAAATAGCTGAAGGTGCAGACGGAATGAACGGATATTTAGGTTTGAATTCCAAAGACAGAAGACTTCCGGATGAGATTAGAAACTCAAGACCGGATAACTATAAATTCACACCGGGTCAATCATTAAATTCTTTTAAAGATTCCTGGAACGTAGACAACGTAAAATCAATGCCGAATACAAGCATCGGATTTACGACTGCCCAAAAAGTAAAAATGGGAGATACAGGGAATTTAGGAATTTTATTCTCTTTAAACCAAGGAAGCAAATTTGAATATAAAGAAGGTGATAACCATCAGTTCAAAGGACAAGGTCAAGGCTCATTTATCGAAAATATGAATTTTCTTAACCGTAAGCAATATAATTACGAAATAGAATCTTCAGTTTTATTAGGTTTAGGGTATAAAAACAAAGGAACCAATGTTAACCTAAACGCTATTTATTTACAGAACGTCAATAATATTATAGAAGATAACTACGGCTACAAAGACGGACAGGTTCTTAATAAGACTACCTTTTTTAGAACAAACCAGTTGGATATTTCAAGATTTTTAGACTTGCAGCTAACAGCTTCTCAAAAAATAAATGAAAGACATCAAGTAAAAGCAGGAGCCAGCTATGTTATTAATAATTATCAGCAACCTGACAGAAAAATCATAGAAGGTAACCGTATTGATCCCACTACCGGAACAAGACTTTCGGATGAAAACATCGCAATGCGTTACGGGGGGAATAACATTATCCGTCAGTATCTAGATGTAGACTCCAGATTCTACGGTTCAGCTTTTGCGGAATATCAATTGTCTTTAGGAGAAAAAGGAGACAGAAAAGACTTTCCTATTCAAATTGCCGTAGGTTATAATGGTTTCTCAGATTTCAGAAAAACGTCTTACCGATTTATTTTCGGACGTACATCAACTTCATCAGCTCCTTTTGTTATTAATATTGATACTCCTCAGGATGTTTTCAATGCTTCGCTTAGAAATGGAGATTTATATTATCAGGAAGGTTCAGATGTTTCTCAGTTTTATTCAAGCTTCTATCAAATTATTAATGGGGGTTATGCTAACGTTAACCTTAAACCAAGTGATTCATGGGATATCTTATTGGGAGCAAGATATGAGAATGATATGACGCTAATCCGTTATTCTGAACAGAGTGCCGAAAATAAAATTAATCTGGATAAAAATAAAGATTTCTTCTTACCATCATTATCCGTAAAAAAGGCACTTAATAATAAGAATAATTTAAGGTTCTCTTTCAGTAAGACAGTTACACGTCCTATCCTTATCGAGACGATGCCAATTACTTATATCAATCCTGATAACGTAAATATTGTAGGTAACCCTTCCATTAAAAATAGTGAAAACTATAACTTCGATTTGAAGTGGGAATACTTCCCTACCAATAAAGAGATGTTTGCTGTTAACTTATTTGCCAAAAGAATTGACAATGCCATTGAGCGTTCACTGGTAGCTTCAGGAAATGCAACAGGTTCAACGATCACCTTCTTCAATGCAAAAAAAGCAGATCTATTCGGGATAGAATTAGAAGGAATTTTCAGTTTGGGGAGAATATCTGAAGCTTTAAGAAGTTTTACTTTAGGCGCTAATGCAACCATTATGCATTCAGATGTAGAGAGAAGCCAGGATCAGCTAAACATGGAAAGACCTGATTGGTTTGCCCTTACAGGGGAAACATTACGCAAAAGAGGTTTACAGGGAGCTTCTCCTTATACCATCAATGCTGATTTAAAATACGAACTAAAAAACCGCAATAATTTAGCCCATACATTCTCTCTTGTTTATAATGTATCCGGAAGTAAAATCTATGCAACAGGAGGTGCAGGTACGGATAACTACTACGAAAAACCATTCAATCAGATAGATTTTGTATACCAGGGCCAATTGACTAAAAACTGGAATGTAAAATTTGCTGTACAGAATATTTTAGACAGCAAGTATAAAATCTTAATTGGTGATAAAAATTACCTCCCAACTAATTTTGAACAAGGTAACAATACACTTACCAACTATTACAGAGGTACTACATTTAATCTTACTGTAGGCTATACATTCTAAAAATAATTTAATAAAAAATAAAAATAAGTATAAAAATGAAAAGAAGAGTTTTATCATTATTATCGTTAACAGCCGTGTTAACATTAGCCTTAAATTCATGTACTATCGAGGTAAATGATGGCCTAGGAGACGGTACTACAGTTACTACTCCGGGAACTACTGAAAGTGTACTAAGCGGAAGCGGAACATTATCAGGAACTATTTCAAAAGATATCCTTATCAAAAAGGGAAGCTATACATTAGACGGAATCGTAAAAATTACGAATAACGCTACCATTACCATTGAAGCAGGAGCTACTTTCAATGTAGTGACTTCTAAAACAAGTGGTTTAGTAATTCTTCAGGACGGAAAGATCAATGCGGTTGGTACAGCTGCTGAACCTATTGTATTTACAACAGCTACTAAGGTTCCTGGAGACTGGGGCGGTATTACAATCTATGGGACAGCTCCAATCAAAGCTGTCAATGGAAATACTCAAGCTCTTTCTGAAGACGGAAACAACGTATATTACGGAGGAAGTAATGCTAATTCAAATTCAGGTACCATGAAGTTTGTACGAGTTGAATATGCAGGAAAAAAGATCGGTGACGGTACTTCTGAAACCAATTCAATGACTTTCTACGCTGTAGGAGCAGGAACTGTTTTAGAAAATCTTGTAACGTATAAAGGAACTGATGACGGGTATGAATTCTTCGGAGGTACAGTAAGTGCCAAGAACATCGTTTCTTATGGTAACTACGATGATTCTTTCGACTGGCAGGATGCATGGAGCGGACAAAACAATACGAACTGGTACGCTTTCCAGACAGGAACAGGTAACTTCGGAATGGAAATTGAAGCTTCTGGTAATGCTGATAATGTGGCACCAAAAATATCAAATATCACCCTTATCAGAGACGCAAATACTCTTCCTGAAACAGCTAACTCACCTGAAATTACTGCTATTCAGTTCAAAAAACAGGGAACAGGAATTTTCTCTAATGTGTACATCAGCGGTTATAAAAATATCGGAACTCAGAAAGCTTACAGCGTACTGATTCAGGATGCAGCTACAGAGACAAGCCAGGTAAATACCGGAAAAGTAGTGGTTGCTCCCCTTACTTATCTAAACTCTGACAATGCCGGAGTTTGGGGGTATGCTTACACTCCAAACGGTGCTAAAACTTTCACCAATACGACTACTGTTACCAAAGTATCTCTAACTCCTGGAGCTTGGGCTACCGTAGACGGAGTTAATCTTTTAGCAGGATTACAATAAGTAACTAGTTTCTTCATATCAAATTTTAAAAGCCATCAGGATCTCTTCTGGTGGCTTTTGATTATTCATATAACTATACAGAAAAAGCCATCAGAAAATCCAATGGCTTTATTCACAAAAAACAAGTATATCAAAAAATATATTTCAATTAATATCTCCAGAAAAGATTCCCTTCATTCATGAAAGCTTCTATTCCGGACACTCTGGAAACCGCTTCGGCAGAGCATGAGGCATCAGCCAGTACAATGGAAGCATCGTCCCCGGCTTTTGGCCACTGCTGTTTTCCCTGATCATCCAGAGGAAGAATATTCTGAGTCGCAAACTGTAATGTTCTTGACAACTTCAATTCAGTTTCATATCCGTACAGTTCAGCGATAAGATTGGCTTTCTGAAGCATATTTCCTGATCCGAAAGTACTCCAGTAATCCTGCACATTATCATTTCCGATCAAAACATTAACCCCGTACTTTTTCAATACAGGAATCGGCATTACCTTTCCTCTGAAGGGTACGGAAGACGCAATTCCAACCTTTCCTTCTGCCAGTCTTTCTGCAATCCTTTCTGTTTCTTTTGGAGAAAGATGAGCTAAAGCAAAGGCATGGCTTATAAATGTTTTCCCTTGCAGTTCCGGGTTTTCAATCGCCTTATCAATCAGATAATTGATCGTTTTCATGCCGGACTCTCCTGCTTCATGCAAGTGAATATCAATTCCTTTTTGATGATCAAGCGCTAATTGTACCGTAAAGTCAAGTACTTTTTCAATATTACCATCTATACTTAAAGGATCCAGGCCTCCTATAAAACCTACACTTTTCAATTGGGCTGCTTCTTTCATCAAAGGAGCAGTATCTGTATAATATAAACCGTGCTGCGGAAAAGCCACAAGCTCTGCTTTAAAAGAATCTTTTTTATGTTCCAATGCTTTTTCAAGATTCTCCAATGATTGTAAACCTGAAGTGGGATCAATATTAAAATGCGTCCTTGCAAAATGCGTCCCATAATGCTGCAACAGACTGATCAGCTGCTCTGCTCGTTCTACAGATGTTTTTAAAAGTTCAGGAATGATTTCCTGTTCATAGACAATCATATCCTTCACCGTTCTTCGTTTCGGTGAAAGCGCCTGCCATGGAAGTCCATATAGTGTTTTATCCAGATGAATATGCATATCCCTGAAGGCAGGAAGCATCAGAAAACCTTTAGCATCCAACGCATCAGAGGCTACATCATTTGCTGTTACAGCTTTGATCTTTCCATTCTCTATTTCAATACTGAAAAGGTCGGTTTTGGTTCCGATCACTTCTTCTTCATCGTATTCAAATCCCGTTTCGAGGCGGACATTTTTGAGTGAATATTTTCCTTTTGCGGTCAGTTGATAGGGAAACTGCATAACTTATCTTTTAAAAAGACAAAGTTACGCCCCCTTTATAATGATACAGGTGTATCAATTATGCTTTGTTTTGTACGGATTATTATTTAAACTGTGACGGAGTCATTCCCGTCTGTGCTTTGAAAAATTTGGAAAAACTGGCATGATCATAGAAACCGAGATCGTAGACAATATCTTTCACAGACATTTCCGATACTTTTAAAAGGCGTTTTGCCTCCAGCAGAATACGGTCCTGAATGAGTGATGATGCAGAAGAGTTCAGATTCTTTTTACAGACGATGTTTAAATAATTAGCAGAAATATTAAGCTTCTCTGCATAGAAGGAGACCGATCTTTCTGTTCGGAAATGCTCATCAATAAGCTGTAAAAATTTAGATATAATAGGGTTGGAATGGTACATTTCAAAATCTTTAAAAGTCCCTTCCACCGATTTGCTGACCAACAGACCAATCAGCTCGCTCCGTTTCTGAATGACTTCCCAGAATACATTCTTTTCATTTATCTCTTTCCGGATGGCCTGAAATTCGTACAGGAAAGTCTGAAAAGTCTCTTTGGAAAGATGAATAACAGGATGATTCTGATAATAAGAAGCAGAAAATCTCAGCGAAGGCAGAAAACTTTCAAACCAGCCTCTGCTGATCATCAGCTGATAACCCACGGTTTCCTTTTCGATCACCCATTGATGTACCTGATCCGGAAAAACAAGATGGATCTGGCTGTTTCCCACTTCATATTCCGTAAAATCGATCGTGTGGCTGCCTTTCCCATGTTCAAAAAGATTGATGATAAAAAAATCATGTTTGTGGGGTTCATCAATGGAACGTTCCCCATGGAGTTCATTAAACAGCAAATGACAGCCCTGAAGCTGATTATCACTGAACTCCTGAATTCCTAAAACGGGAAAATGATCTGTATGAAAACCCACGTATCCTGATTTTCTCCTAAAATTAGTGAAATTTATACGAGAAATCTGAACGGAGGGAGCTATTTTCATTTTTTATACAGCCTTGAAGTTTTTAAAGACAAATAATCAAAAGTATTTTTGTTGACCCAATTAGTAATTGTAAGCCAAAAAAGACCACTTAAGTTTTGTGAAAATCAAAGATTTTCTTGGTGAAGATCAATAATCCGTGCAAAATTCCCCTCCCGTGGAGGGGTGGCGAAAATTCAAAGAATTTTTGACGGGGTGGTTTAAGAGAAAGTATTTTACCGTAATATCCTTTGAAACAAAATAAATCAAATGTTCATAGTACAGTCATTTAATACACTGCATTTCCCTGGTAAACCAATGATTCCACGTTTGAAATTCTGGATACGGCTTCTGCCGAGCAGCTGGCATTCATCAGTACAAAATCAGCCTGATCCCCCGCTTTTGGCCACTGCTGGTTTCCTTGATCGTCAAGAGGAAGTTTATTCGCTGTTGCCAGTTTGAGACTTCTTGATAATAAAAATTCTGTGGAATACCCATACAGTTGCGCCATAAGATTGGCTTTCTGGAGGACACTTCCTGTTCCGAAGGTATTCCAGTGGTCTACGATACTGTCGTTACCTGTAAGAACCGTTACATTATGCTTATATAAAGTAGGAATTGGCATCATGAGATTTCCAAAAGGGATCGTAGAAACGATTCCGATCTGTGCTTCAGCCAGTTTTTCTGCCATGTCTTCCTGTTTTACTTTATCTAATTTTGCTAAAATAAAACAGTGACTCAGATAGGTTTTGCCTTTTAGAGAAGGATTTTCATTCACTTTTTTAATGAGATATTCCACTGTATTCAACCCGGATTCACCTGTTTCATGAAGGTGGATATCAATTCCTTTTTTATGGTCTAATGCCAGCTGAACTGTAAAATCAATGGTTTTCTCAATGGCACCGTCAATGGTAAACGGATCTACGCCTCCAATAAAATCAATATCCATTTGAGCAGCTTCTTTCAGATAAGGTGCTGAATCGGTATAAAACACACCGTGCTGTGGAAAAGCTACCAGCTCAGCGCCGAAACTTTTCTTCTTAGCCTCTAAAGCCTTGTGAAGGTTTTTTAATGAATCTAATTTTGAAGTCGGTTCAATATTGACATGGCTTCTCGCAAAAGAAGTTCCCTTAGACTGTAACAACTCAATCATCCTTTCTGCTTTGAACGTTGAGTTTTTGAGCATTTCGGGAAGTATTTTCTGCTCAAGTGCGATCATTCCTTTGACACCACCTGTTCTTTTTCTAACCGCCTGCCATTGATCGCCGTACAATGTTTTGTCCAAATGAATATGCATGTCTTTAAATGCAGGAAGCATCAGCATTCCTTTAGCATCAATCGCTTTTGCATTGGGTTGATTGGGAGCTATACTTTTGATTTTCGCGTTTTCGATTTCAACATAAAAGAGCCCGGTTTTAGTAGCCACAACCTCTCCTTCTTCATAGTCAAAGCCGGTTTCCAGACGGACATTTTTAAGGTTTAATTTTCCTTTTGCCGAAACATTTTGTTTTTCAAACAAAGGAGATGCTGCCAGAATATTGGGCATTAAACTAAGTCCGGCTGCCGCCAGTGCAGAACTTTTAATAAAATCTTTACGGGATATTGCATTGTCAGAGGTCTTCATTTCCAATCTATTTTATACAAAAATAGAAAGAACGGAAAGGATGAAGGGGTATGGTTTATCACAATATTTGTATGATTTATTGGATGGTTTAATTTACAGATGGTTTTCCTGGACCACCCCGTCAAAAATTCTTTGAATTTTCGTCACCCTTCAGAGGATGGGAATTTCTATTTTCATAAGGATTCTCTTGTCAATAATTTAACTTTAATGGAATGAATAAGTTTAAAAAATTCTATTTTTAGGATAAAAAAAGACCGAATTCTAAAATCCAGTCTTATTATAATTGATGTAGTAAATCTTAAGAATACTCAAATTTTCTTACGGCTTCAAGCGTCATTTCAATTTCTTTATCTTTGATTGCATCGCTGATGAAATAGGTTTCATAGCCACTTGGCGGAAGATAGATTCCATTTTGAAGCATCTGATGGAAGAAGTTATTGAATAAAGACTGGTTGGAAGCGGCTGCTTCATCAAAATTGGAAACGCTGTTGATGTGGAAAAATACCGACATCATGGATCCTTTTCTGTTGATTTTATGGGAAATTCCTTTTTCATTCAGAATTTTTCCGATCCCGAAGTCCAGGGTCTCTGCTGTTTTATTAATTCTGTTAAAGAATTCTGGATCATTTTTAATCAGCTGTAGTGTTTTCAATCCAGCTCTCATTGCTAATGGATTACCGCTTAAGGTTCCCGCCTGATAAACGCCTCCTTTTGGCGCAAGATGGTCCATGATTTCGTTTCTTCCTGCAAAAGCCCCTACCGGAAGACCTCCCCCGATCACTTTTCCATAGGTCACTAAATCAGCTTTTACATTGTAGAGTTCCTGTGCTCCTCCAAAAGCTAACCTGAAACCTGTCATCACTTCATCAAAAATCAACAAAGCTCCGTTTTCATCACAGATTTTTCTCAGATTCTGAAGAAAATTATTTTCAGGAAGTACGCAACCCATATTTCCGGCAACAGGTTCGATGATAACGGCTGCAATCTGTCCCTGATTGTGACGGAACAAATCTTCTACCTGCTCAAAATCATTGTAGCGGGCCAGAAGAGTATCTTTAGCGGTTCCTTCTGTTACACCCGGAGAATTTGGATTTCCGAAAGTGGCAGCACCACTTCCTGCTTTGATCAGAAATGAATCTGAGTGGCCATGATAACAGCCTTCAAATTTAACGATCTTATCTCTTTTTGTAAATCCTCTTGCCAGTCTTACCGCACTCATACAGGCTTCTGTACCTGAAGAAACCATTCTGATCTGGTCAATATTAGGAACATTTTCTACGATGAATTTAGCAATTTCTGTTTCCAGTTCTGTAGGCGCTCCAAAAGAAAAGCCTTTTTCAGCCTGTATTTTCAGTTCTTCCAGTACTTCAGGATGGGTATGTCCTAAGATAGCAGGTCCCCATGAATTGATGTAGTCGATATAGGTATTGTCATCTGCATCGGTAAGATAAGCGCCTTTTGCAGATTTCATAAATACAGGAACACCTCCTACTGATTTGAATGCGCGAACCGGAGAATTGACTCCTCCCGGAATGTATTTGTAGGCTTCATCGAATAAAGCCGAACTTCTTTGATACTTCATATTTTAGTTGAGTGTTGCAAGTTTATAATCTGGCCGTTAAAGAGTAACTGACCACAATAAAATCACAACAAAAAATTAGTTTCTAGGTTTTTTATCAATCAAATAAATCAGCTGGCCTGCAGATGGTTTTTGTCCTTCATCCATTCTGTTTTTTGCGTATAATTTATTTAATTTGATTCCGAATTTCTGTGCGATATCGTGCATATCTTCGCCGGATTCTGCTTTGTAAACGGCAGTATTTCCTGAAGAGTTTTTAGATTCAAGAAATACAATATCATTTTTCTTCAGAACATCGCTTTCGAGCTCATTCCATTTCATAAGTCTGCTTTCACTTACCCGGAATTTATCTGCGATGAATTTAACATTCGTGTCCTCAGGAATGACGATATATCGTAAACCATCGTTGGGATGGGTTTTAATAAGAATCGAATTAAGGATTTCAGCTTTTGTCTTAATCCTTTCCACTCTCTTCTGTTGCTGCGCATAAGAAGTCTGTTTGTAAGGAACCTCAACAGTTACGGCATCTTTCGCTTTCTTACTGATGGTCTTTGAAGGTTCCAGCTGAGCCATAAACGCGCGGTCATCTTTCAGATCCGGATACATTTTAAGAACGGCATACAAAACTTCTGTAGAGCTGGTATCATCGTACTCATAAAGTCTGTATTTTTCAATTTTACTGATCAGGATGGAAGCGTAACGAGGATTGGTTGCATATCCTGCTTTTTTAAGGCCATGCGCCCACGCTTTGTAATCCTTCATATTGAGATTAAAGAGATTCGTGTAATATTTTCTTGTTGATAAAAATATAGAATGGTCTTCGTACGACTGTCTTGGGTCTTCATAGACGCGGAAACACTCATTGGGAGCATCATCTGTATGCTTCATGGTTTTTCCTGTCCAATCTTCTTTACATTTTATTCCAAAGTGATTTTTGCCTTCCTGAGCCAGTCTGCTCTGCCCTCCTCCGGTCTCCAGGAGTCCCTGAGCCAATGTAATAGAAGCAGGAATTTTGTATTTTTCCATTTCTTCTACCGCATATTTAGCGAATTTTTGAATGTACTGGTCTTCAGTAGCCCAAGCCTGAGCTGAGAATTTTGATAAAACTAAAAGGCTTACGAGTAAGAAAAGTCTTTTCATGTTTTTCAATTTTTACTTATATAATTAAATTTCTATTCTGTTTTTCCAAAAGCAGATTGGCTCCTTCAATACCCTGCAAACCGCCGGTATGAAAGCACAAAATTCTACTGTCCTCAGGAAAATACCCTTCATCAACAAGTTCAAAAACTTTCTGCATCATCTTTCCTGTATACACCGGCTCCAAAGGGATACCGTACTTCTCTTTAAAATCATTGATAAAACGGATGTTTTCATCTTTTATTTTACCGTAACCTCCAAAACATGAATCTATTAGATTAAAATTTTGTATAGAAGTTAATTCTAAGATTTTATTCTCCAGTGAATCATCGTCAACGACCTTAAATCCTATTACTTTCTGATATTCTTCACAAAATTTTGCTATTCCGGCAACTGTTCCTCCGGTACCGACCGCGGTGCAAAGATAATCAAAATCTTTTGTTTGGTCATTGAGCATCATTTTAACCCCCTGTAAAGCCTCTTCATTGGTTCCGCCTTCCGGAACAATCAGCGCATCGGGAAACTCATTCTGTAGAAATTCGGTTAGTTTTTCTTTATGTCTGTATTCTTCTCTGGTGACAAATTTCAGATTCATTCCGTTTCTTTTGGCAAAAAGAAGGGTGGGATTATCCCGCCATTTATGTTCCAGTTCCTGTCCTCTTATTATTCCCAGCGTTGGAATACCCGATAAATTACCAACCGCAGAAACCGCGGCGATATGATTTGAAAAAGCGCCTCCAAATGTAATGATATAAGGATTCTCCGGACTTTTTTCCAGATAATTATTGATATTGTAAAACAGTTTCCAGTATTTGTTTCCTGAGATCTGGGGATGGATAAGGTCTTCTCTTTTGATGAAGAGTTTTATATTCTTATGCTGAATAGGGATTTCCTGAATCGGAATGGGTTCTGCCGGAACTTTTAATAGCATTTTTAAAGTTTAACTATTAGGTACAAAATTAATAAAAGATTTAGATGGGTTGGCTATGAATTTTGAAAAATGCATTTTAAAGGGATTGTGCTTTTTTTTAACGCAAGGTGGGCAAAGATTTTTGATAAGAATAATTGTTATAAGATCGCAAAGGCGTTAGCACTCAGCAGCGGTTGAATGCTGATTTTGTAAGGAGACAGCATAGGGTTAGTCATCATTTTTTAAATGCAAAATAGAAATTTATTTTTCCCAAATCGGATTTCTATTTTCTTATATAGGTTTACTGAAAATATCTTTTATCTTTTATCTTTTATCTTTTATCTTTTATCTTTTATCTTTTATCTTTTATCTTTTATCTTTTATAAATACTTCCTAAAGCTCCAGAATTTCCTTTTCTTCAGATAAATCAGATCCCGTTCATTGGCATACGCTTCTCTTTCAAACGAGATTCTTTGATAGGCCATGAAACCGTCTTTCAGTTTGAAAAACCAGTAGTAATATTCGATGACATAAAAAATATAAAAGAAAATAACGAGCATTTCGAGCTGTTGTCTCAAATGGATTTTTTCGTGATTGATAAGTACTTTATTTTCCTTATCTTCGGGTTTCCTAATGAAGATAAAGGGAAATAGAGCAATGCCGTTAATTTTTAATTTCTTTAATGGCTTTTGGCATATAATTATCATACTAACAAATATAAAGTTTTTTGACTTAGAGATTTAACTTATGGCCCAATATGATATCAAAGAAGGTGAAGACTTCTACTATAATGAACAGGGGTACAAGGTTTTTACAGAAAAATTCCATCTGAAAAGGGGACATTGCTGTAAAAGTGGTTGCAGACACTGTCCTTACGGGTACGATAAAAAGACTGATACATTCATTAAAAACGATAAAAAAAAATAAATAAAATGAAAAAATATATTTTTATTTTGTTAGCATCGGCTGCATTAGGCCTTACATCGTGCAGTCCTTTCCAGGTGCGTTCAGATTATGCGCAATCTGCGAATTTTACGACTTATAAAACGTATAAGATCAGAATTGACGATCTGAAACTGAATGATATTGATAAAGACAGGGTTTTAAACGAACTGTCGAGACAGCTTCAGAGCAAGGGACTTCAGTCCGGCGAAAATCCTGATCTGATTGTCAATGTAAAAGCGAATCATAAAAAGGTGACCGATATCAACAGCAGCTCTCCTTACGGCATGTGGGGATGGGGCGGTCCTTTCGGATGGGGCGTTGGGATGAGCAGAACATGGACCAGCAATTATAACGAAGGTGCTCTGATTGTTGACCTTATCGATTCTAAAACCAACAAACTGGTTTGGCAGGGTATCGGAAGCGGAATTTCCGTGGATTCTCCAAAAGCCAAGCAGAGACAAATTCCTGAGATCATGGCTGAGATCATGAAAAACTATCCTCCTCAGAGAAAATAATTTTTATTTAAATCAACCGATTATATAAAACGCCGATACAGAAAATTGTATCGGCGTTGACTATTTTAGCGAAACCTTACTATCTATTTTGATTTGTCCAAGTAATAGATCAATTTATCATTCCTGTTGGTGACAAATTCTTTTCCGTTTTTATTGATCCTGTAGACTAAAACTCCCTGATTATAGGTGTCCCAGATTTTAAATTTATATGACCTTTGTTTTGTGTATACAGTAACGAAGTATTCTTTTTCTTTTGACAGGATGGTTGACCCAGGTAAATTCATCAAATTTTAATTCTTCAAAAAGCTGACGGTACTGTTTTAATGACTAAAAATCTGATCATCAATAACGATTCCTCTTACATTTGAAAATATTTCGTGGTTATAAGAATTGTACTCTTTAAAATCATACCTAACTTTTACAAAGTATCCGGTCAGCAGCAATGCATATATAGGGAATGGAATATAAAAATTTATTTTTTCTACTTCATTACGACAGGAAGCAGGATCGTTAAAATTAAAAAAACGAAAACAATTCCTAGATAGATACTTCGTGGTATTAACTTGTAATAATAGCATTAAAGTTTTTACCAATATGATGAGCATTATTAAATGTCCAAACATTTTTCGCCATTGTAATGGCATGCATAAAAAAAGCATGCTTTACATGATAAAATTAACAGTAATGTAATTTCTTATTCGTGAAAATAGAGTATTCTTACAGAAATTTTATGAGTATGAAAAAATTAATATTATGTACTGTGATAGCCGGGTTTGCCAATGCCCAGGCTCCTGCAGGCTATTACAATTCAGCCAACGGATTGAGTGGTGCTTCACTGAAAACAGCATTAAGTTCTATTATCACCAACGGACATCAGGATAAAGGATACAACGGACTCTGGACGGGCTATAAAACGACGGATATTGATAAGAATTATGAAAACGACGGGTCTATCATGGATATTTATTCAGAAAAACCTTCGGGAACAGATCCATATAAATATACCCCAGGTACCAACCAGTGCGGAACATATTCTGTAGAAGGAAACTGCTACAACAGAGAACACATTGTTCCTCAAAGCTTATTCAATGAATCTTCACCCATGGTCTCAGACATTCATTTCATCAGAGCAACAGATGGAAAGGTGAATGGAATGAGAAGTAATTATCCTTTCGGAAAGGTAGGTTCAGCAACATTTACTTCCAAAAACGGATCAAAGCTGGGAAGCTCTTCCTCTTCAGGATATGCAGGGACAGTTTTTGAGCCGATTGATGAATTTAAAGGCGATGTAGCAAGGATGATCTTTTATTTTGTTACCCGCTACCAAAGCAAACTTTCTTCTTTTTCTTCCGGTAATATGCTGGGCAGTTCAACATTTCCGGGATTACAGACCTGGGAGCTGAATGTTCTTCTGGCATGGCACATTCAGGATCCTGTTTCACCAGCAGAAATCAGCAGAAATAATGCCTCTTACAGTTATCAGGGAAATAGAAATCCGTTCATTGATAACCCTAATTATGTCAATCAAATCTGGGGTACTTCCAATCCGGGAACCACTGATCCGGGAACGCCGATTCCTAATCCGGGTACAGGCTGCGTGAATGAAACTTTCGAAAGTATTCCTGCCGCCAATGCTTCTTATACAACAAGAACGTGGACTGGAAGCGGTATTTCATGGACGGCTACCGATGCAAGAACAGATCAGACCATCAACAATAAGGCGATTACCGTGAGAGATGGTTCTTTAACATCCGGTACTTCAGCAAATGGAATCGGATCACTGACGGTCACTACCCAACTTAAATTTTCAGGAAGTAACGGTACATTTGATGTAAAAGTCAACGGAACAACAGTAGGAACTATTCCTTACAGCGCGACCGCTGCAACGACAACGATTAATAACATCAATATTTCAGGAAATGTTACGGTAAGTCTTGTTAACAGCTCATCAAGCAACAGAGTGGCTATCGATGATCTTCAATGGACATGTTATTCAGGAAGTTCCAAACAGGCTCAAAAAGCAGCAATGGATCAAAGTGCTATTCAGGAGCTTCAGGTCTACCCTAACCCAATTTCAGGACAGGAAATCTTTGTAAAAGGGGACACGCAGCATATTAAAAAAGCAGAAATTTATAATCTTCAGGGGAAAACACTTGAGACGATTAACAGTCCTTTTAAAAATGGAAATTCTATTAAGATCAAAAATCTTGCGCAGGGAATTTATATTTTAAAGCTTGATCAATCTACGTTGAAGTTGATTGTGAAATAAATAATTTTTAAGTATAATTTAAGCCGGTTCAAAAATTTTTGAACCGGCTCTTTATTTTTTGATGCAAAGTTTATTTAGAGTTTGCCTTTTAAGGAAGGCAAAAGTCAATTTAAAAATGTTTCCGTACTTTTTTAGAGGGAAATGTGCTTAGATCTCATTCGCTATTTAAGTTTTATATATTTATTTTCCATTCCTTCATAGAGAATGGTCAATGTATCATTTTTAATGCTGTACTGACTTTCAGAGGTTTCTTTCGTGCGCTGATCTGCGCTGATTATTTTATTATTTTGAACTTCAAAAGTTGATTCTATGGTATTCTGCATTTTATTTTCTCCCAGATGTTGACGAAAATGACCGTCTTTTGTGAATTCCAGAACTATCTTATCCATTGAACTTCCCGTTTGCGAATCTTTCAGAAGGCCTCCCCATTTCCCTATAAGCTGAGGATCTTTCTTTTTTTGCGAATGACAGTTGAATGCCAAAATGCATCCTAAAATCATTAAAATAGGTTTCATCATATTTCTTATTATTATTTTAAACCCAATAATTATCTTCAATTACAGTTCAAAGACAGTTCTTTTCTCAGCCAATTCTTAGCTTTATGATAGTTGAATATATCAGCTATTAAAAAACCTAATGGTATTAATGAAATGGAAGCTATCAGAAGTCTATCCGTAAAACCAACGATATGGGGCTTATGATCAATTTTTATGACCTCGACAAATAAAGCCGGTAATATGCTTATCCCCAGTGTAACTGCAATGCATAAAGCTATTGAAAAGTAATTAGGTTGATAACGAACAGTTACTTTCGACCTGTTCCCTGATGTAATAAAGGATATTTTTGAAGATAAGTAGAAAAGAGACTTTGAAAACCCATTGTTTTTAAAATGAAATGATACATACCTGATCCCACCTTCTCTTCTCATATTGATGTATCGGTAGCTCATGTATGTAAACCGCTTATAAAACTCCTCTTCAGAAAGATTTGTTTCACAGTTTTCTTCGTAGATTAAAAAATATTTAAACATTAATAGATTTCAAATTCTGTTTTTCCTTTTGGGATATGTAATAAATAATCCAGCTCAGCTCCGGTCCAGCTTCCATCTTTCTTAAATTTGCAAAGTAACGCAGAAGCTCCTCTGAAGCCTTTGTCTTTTTTGATACTTTTTAATCCTACCAGCTTTCCATCTCCATAGAAAACCAATTCGTAGTTACTCAACGGCATAAATTCTAAATTTTCGGCTTTTGCAATAGAGATCAGTTCATCCCAGCCTTCCTGTACTTCATCTTTATCAAAATACTGAGCGACTGCCTGGTCTTTTATTTTACTGTAAGAAAACTGTGCAATTTTATCCAGATCTTTTGCTTTAAATGCAGCCTCAATCATTTTATATGCTTCAAGTACCTTAGCTTCCAATATTTTTTTGTCAAAATTTCTAAGATCCTGGCTGTCTTTCCAGCCTTCAATAGTAAAAGGTACATTGGACAGCTTAAATGTTTTTGTTTCTTCAAAACGATCTTTCCCTGCCTCTTTAAATAATTTATCCTTATCCTTTGGTGCGTTATAAACAAATAAGTTATCCTGCTGTTTTTCAGCTGAAAGCTTATCCGTATTTTCATAAGATTCCACTTTTACATCAAACTCTGTCTGAGTGTCCAATTTTCCCAGATCTTCCCGTGGATACAGTACAACTTTTAATGTGTTGGTATTTCCAGTAAGGTATGGATTGATCTCATTTCCTGTACTAAACGATTCATTATTAAAGCTTTTCGTCACTTTAATATCATTGATAAAAATTTCAAAATTGCACATCCCGTTCGTATGGTAAATAACATATTTAGGTTCCTTTGGATAGTGCTTAATATTCTGAAGGGTTTTCTCTATTATATTTTTAGAATTAATTTCTGAATTCTGTTTCATATTTAATTGATTGTTAGAAGTTTGAGAGCAGCTTAAAGTTGTTAATAAAATGGTTAATAATAAAATATATCTTTTCATAACATTATATTTTCAATAAATAAATTTTAAATAATCTAACTCTATCCGGAGCAAGCAGTTCATATTCTTTGGGTTTACCTTTTTCATCTTCTGTACTAACGTCAAAAATTGTGTATTTAATAATCATCAATTTCGCTTTAGCACTCAAAGTTACCTTAAGTCCTGAGAAAGAGATATAATTCTCTATGTAAAAGCCCTCTGTATCTTTTCCGTAGGATTGGTATAATCCAATTAAAGCGCTGCCTTTAAACTCAAGATTTCCTTCAAATTTATGATAAATCAGACCAAAAATGAAATCTTCATACGCCATTTTCAGTTTTACTTCCGCTGCTAACTTTACATACTGACCATAGGCGACCACTCCCCTCGCTTCATCATAAAAATTTCCTGCTTGTTTTGAAAAAGCATAAGACTTCGTGAGGAAATTGTATTTTATGTTTTGTTCTATACTTATCCCTCCCACAATCGATATGGAAGCCGCAATATTATTGAGTTTATCCTCGTAGGTTCCCTTTGCTTTATCCCTTATATCTTCAAAGTCTTTTTGTTTTTGTTTGCCGGTAATCTTATCTTTTACAGTTTTATCGGTAATATAATCTAACAGGTCAAATTCCTTTTTATACTCTACTGCCACTACAGGTTCTATTTTCAGATCTGCTTCCCACACCAGGGCAATTCTTCCGTCTGCCTGTTTATAATAGTAGAGACCGCTCCTGTAGGCCATAGAGGGGCCTAATATTTCAACATCTTCAGGTAAGCTGTCCATTACCTTTTTTAACTTTTTCAATCCTTTCGCCAGCTTTTTGATTTTCTTAAGCTTGCTTATTCCACTTCGTCCTCTGGTAAGAAGCAGAATAAGGATTTCTATGACAATCTGAAGGCAGACAAAACCGTACATTGCCGCACTTGTTGCATATTTGGTATATTTTGTTTGAGCAATAAAATCTACGGTAGTTCCTGTAAGACTTAAAGCGGTACCTTTCTTCTCCTGGGTACGATTGTGAATAGCATGCAAACCTATTTCAATTTTTTGAGCTTCCGCTTTTATATAATCGAGCAGGACTCTTTTTGCCATATAATCCACCATACTCAGAGAAGTCCATTTATAGATACTGTCTATTAAGGATTCAAATTCCGGCGCGAGGCCCTTTTGGAGACTAAGACTATGATTGTGGAAGAAATAATCTTCTTCATAATCATATTTTCCGTGAGCCAGCCAGACAATGTCGGGATATGTTTTTACATGTATTGTTGGTTTATTATCTTGTGGATAATAGGTACAACTGTTGATGTAGAAATAGTAGCTTTTGTGCATGGAGGAAAAGTAGTTGATGTATTTTCCAAAATAAAGTATATAATTTTTGATAAAATCATCTCCTATATTCGCATTTACAGGATAAGTGATTGTGTTTTTCGGCTCTGTTTTGGAAATCGTACCATCCAATACTTTAATTTCATCTTTATGCCTACCGCGGCAACCTTTTCTTTCCTTACCTACCGCACTTACGGTCAATTTCTTTGTTTTGCCTGCAAAGGGTGCAATGGTTTCAAAAACAATAGGTGAGAAAGTATTTTCATAATAGTTAAACCGAATAGAAGCCCGTCTGTTCTCCTGATGTTGTGCTTCAGTAAGATTTGTACCTTTATGTTTTAACTGGCTTTCTCCATGCCCATGACATTCAAACTTTGAACTCTCCAGTCCATTGCTTTTGAAAAAGTTCATGATGGCTTCTGCTCTATCCTGAGACAGTTTGAGGTTATAGTTTCCAGGTCCTCTCTCATCCGCATGTCCATCTATTATAATTCTGGAATGCTGGTTGGCTCTCAGTAATGAAATCAAGGGATTCAATACACTTTGTGCGTCTCCCCGCACGCCTGTTTTACCAAAATCAAAAAATATAAAATGTTTTTCCTCCAGAGGGGTGGTAGAAATAGGTTTAACCTTTGTTTTCCCATCAACAAAAACGGGGAACTCATCAATTTCATTGATCTTAATCTGTTTAAATGTACAGGATCCTACTCTTGCAATATTGGTATTAGGTTGCCCTATAATCAGAGGCGTCTGATTGGAAGGCTTTGTCTTGTTGACCGCTTTCAGCTGATTCTTAATATTAAGATATTGGCCGTGTCTGTCACTACCTTCTTTATCTTTGAGATAGGGACCGTTTTTTCTTTTAATTTTCACATAAAATTCTTCATTATCCTGAATCTGCTTTATGTGGGCTTTCCACTGTGAAGTATTGGGGATTTCAAGGTTGATCTGCCCGTCCTTAACTTCTACATTGTATATAGTACGCATCTTGTAGTCTCCGTTCCACATCTCATTGTGAACTTCTATGACCACTATTTCTCCGTTAATACCTTCTGTTCTGGCATGAAAATGTACAACCTCTCCATAGGCTAAACCGAAGTTTTGGCTATCTTTATTTTTAATGGTTTTTCCTCCCCTGGTTCTGCTCCAAGCACTGGAAACAATAAGTGGATCACAATATCCGCTTAAGAACAACCCTGTAAAAGAGGAGTCGGGTTTTCCTGTCATGCTTGCTTCAATGTAATAAGGGTAACCACAAAGATTTTTAGGGATCTTATAAGAGAACAGTTTATCCGTCATACACTCAAGCCTGTCAACGATATTTTTTCTATCCTTATCTAAAACAATCCAGTAAATTTTTCCTTTTTTCTGGGCATCCGTTGTTTCATTATGCCATTCCTTGATATGAAAATGTGCTTTTTTATTGGCTGGGACGCATGCCCATCTATCCGGACTAAATTTGGAATTTGAACTATTAGCTTCATTCGCTATGGAGACAAATTTTATTTTTTTTATTCCTTTTGGCATAATTTACAATTTTGGAGATTCTCCGGCTTCTAAACCTTCATGTGTGGGTTGCTCTTTATACATTTCCTCGGAACTTACAAGTGGATTGATTTGCTGCTGCACATCCTGATCAGCATTTTTAAAATTCTGTGCGCTACCTTCCGTTCTCTGCCCATGGTCTATGATTTCAATACATGGGGTTCCGGCAATGGCACAGATGGCCTTGCTGGTTTCCAGAATGATATATCCTCCGTTATTAAGCTGAACCTTTTCATAAAAATCTTTCCACTCGGTCACCATGATTTTGCACGGTGGTGGCGGTACTCCCATTTTGGTACAGTTGCCGAATGTATTCTTCTCAAAGGTAGCCGCTCCTATTTCCTTCGTGGTCACAATTAGTTTTTGTGAAGCATTTTTATCATTAGCGTATTCTTTCTGGTGCGAGAGCACTTTAATCTTGTCCGGAAGCTGTCCGAACTGGCATTTGCACATGGCACCCTGCACTACAATATGTTTTTCTGCCATAACTACAATTCTTTATTTGAAACAACGAGTCTGGTTAAATATTGATTTCCAAATTCGAGACGGACAAAAGAGGAATTCATTTTAAAAGTAACAACGGTTAATGCTCTGGCTGAATTTTCATCGGTGTCTACCGTTGTCTGATAAAGCTGTGCATTGTACCGTGCAAACTTCTGCTTACACTCAGAGGGTGAGCTTTCGTTGAATACTAAACCAAATGGCAATCCTGAAACGCTGTCCTCTCCGTAATACTGAATGGCGTAGTACTCTTCTCCTCCATTCATATTGGCATAAATCATATTAAAATCTTCAAAATCCCAGTTGGAATATTTCCCGCCTTTACAGTCTTTGCATTCCAATTCACTTGGACCGGTCTGTAAAAGTTTTGTGAAAGTTCCTGAGGTAGCAGGTAATGGGATCAATTGTTTTTTACCAAATAGACTTTGTAATTTTTTAGATACGGTCTTTTTTTGAGTGGTTTTTGCTTCAAAGGCGGCAACCTGAGCCGTTGCCTGTGCTTCGGTTTCCTCGTCTGTGAACGAAGCGTCAACAGCTGTCAGATCATTTGAATGTTCTGCAGGCTTGTGGTTTAATAGAAACTCTTTGATCTCTTTCTCAAGTTTCCCTGTGGATTTGGTGAGCTTTGTATCCACTTCTTTTTTAGACCAGCTGTCCGGCACTACTTTTTCAAGAAAAACGGTGATTTTCGTGCTTTTTGAAGAGACCTTTTTCATATTGACGTTCCAAACTGCCTGCTGGATAAACTGTTTAGATTTGGCTCCGGTTTTCAGTGCTAAATCCAGATAAGGATTTTTTTGGCTTCCTTCATATTTGAGATCATAGAGCTCGACAGTCGTTGAGAAGTCGGTGTCTGATGCCGCAGCAGCTTTAGCTTCATCTTTTGTAAAATCATTTTTAAAATCAAAAATGGAATTCTGTAAGGTCTGGATGTCTTTCGGTATATTAAACTCCACTTTTTGCCCGAAATACAGGCTAAAGCTTAATAGAAAGGTCAGTATGGATAATTTGTGATTGGTTTTCATTTTCATTTAGTTACGTTTTTTCTATTACTCTGTCAGAGCCGCAATGACTACTGCTATTTTCTTTTCTTTTTCAAGGTCTATACTGCATTCCAAATACAATGATTCGGGCAGTAATGTTTCTCCGTTCAGATAATATGCCAATTTGAAATTTCCCTCATGGTTCATTACCGGATGTTCTTCAATAATCAGGGAAAAAGGAGCTCCATTCATAAAATCATAGACGGTTCTTTCATCGTTTAAGATTCCTTCCCCTTGGATATTAACCAGGTCATATTCATCTTTCAACGGATCAATCTCCAGTTTTACTTCATACTTCGGTTCCACAGAATTATTGACAATAGGGAAACTTTCTGCTGTACTGGTTTCATAATGAGGTCCGAACTGATGATAGATCCCGAAAAACAATGTTCTGATGAAATAGTCATTTTTTAGATAAAGACTCATGGCTTCAGGTTCGTTGATTACTTTTTCTATTTTTTCACAGTAGCGGTCGACCGTTTCTCCTTCAAACTCTTGATAAACCTCCTGCTTTACTCCGGGCCATCTTTCTTTAAACACTGAAAGATTTTCTACCGCATTAAATTTTCCCTGTTCATCTGCACTGATGTGCAGGGGATACAAAACTTTGGACGTTTTAAAGGCGAGCAGATCGGCTATTTCGTTAACTTCTTCTTCATTCAGATAAAGACCGGAGGTTCTGTCTATTTCAAAAAAATGCAGTTGATTTTCTGTTTTCAGCCAGCGTACTGACATTTCATATTTCAGTTCATTTTTGTGATCATTGTTTTCAATATTTACACTGACTCCGTATCTGCTGAAAGAGTTTTGCGGCTGAAAAACCAGACTGTTTCCCCTACCGAATCTGACCAGCTTATTTTTATCCGTCACGGAGGTTCTGGGAATAAACAGCTCCTTCTGACCGGTAAGATCAATCAGGATCATGTCCTTTACGTCGCACTGGTTATTATGAAATAGTTTTAAAGCATCGGTATCTAAGTGGTACAGCGATGCGATACTTTTCAGGCTTTCTCCTTTCTGAACGGTATGTATGTTAAATTTCTGCATAAAATGATCAGGCATTCCTGTTCTCTTTCTTGATATTTTACTTCATGTCCTTTATATAGACAATTAACAGGAGAATTCCTGACAGTATCAATATTCAATTTGTAATTCTGTTCTTCTTATTTTTCGTAAAAAAGGTGACCCAAAAATTCTGTTTAATGTCAGAATCTATGCATAGATCCGGAATTAATGGAGCACTCTCACTCTGTCTGATGTAGGATCCATTCCTATTCCCTCTCTTCTTGCAGACCAGTGGAGATATTCATTTCTGAGTCTTCTCAGGTCATCCTGTTCTTTCATTTCTTTCTGATAGTCTGCATATTTCTGTTCCGGTATTGATGTCCCGCCGTACGCGGTTTCCACGTCTTTATATCTTTTAAAAACATATTGTTTCCCATCTGCCATGGCGTACGATCTCAGCCTGTCTTTTACTCTTATCAGTAAAGAATCTTCTGAAATGGAATATGTCTCATCAGTAAGCTTTTTTATGGTCAGAGGAACTGTTTTCTGAACACCATACTCCGCCATAAAATGTAAGGGCACAAAGCTGTATCTTTTTACGAGTTTACGGCTGCCTTTTAACGCCAGATAAAATCCGGGGGTAATGGTAAGCTGATCTTCTTTGTACCAGGCATCTGCTATAAGCTGGCTTCTCAAGGCTTTTAATTTCGCGCTGGTAGTCCATGATGTTTCAATTTCCTCCCAGGTCTCTGTTCCGTCTTCATAAGCTCCTCCCACATCACAGTGTACACCGGGGAATATTTTTTCTATACCTACATGCACATTGGTAAGGTCAAAATTTTCTCTATGTTCATTTTCTGCTACAAAATGGATTACGGTCTGTGCTCTTCCGATATCATTCAGACTAAGCTCTTCCACATCATTGTGAAAGTTCGGCATGGCAGAAAAGTTTTTTGAATAAGAGGACACGGTATCGTAAATACCCAGAAATCTTACTTTGATTACATCGACTGTAATTCCGGCTTCCTGTAGTTTCAGTCCCAGATGTCCCCATTTCGGAAGTTCATCGCCTTCCACTGTGGTGCCATCGCTGTCATACCTCGAGGTTACAGTCATCCCTTGATGTGAAACTGTAGTGGTGGTTGCTTTGTATTTTGATTTTCCTATTTCATGAACGAAATTACGGGCTGCTGCCGCACCACGGCTGAAACCGAAAACGTCAAAAGTCAGTACTGCAATCTTATCCGCTTTTTTGGCGTTCTTGATATTTTTAACCTTTTTCACGATCTCTTCGCATCCTTTCCTCACTTTACCCCGAATTCCGGTGTCTCCCGTTCCGAAGGCATAGCCCAGCATGGAATCTTTCTCTTTATCTTCAGTTCCTATCCCTTCGATGTAAATACCAAAATTTTTATCGTAATTGTCCCACAAACGCGCTACGTTGCTCCAGTCGTTATTATAACTGTTATTATCTGTAGGTGAACCTCCGTTTTTTTTGTATTCGGGAGTTTCGCGTCTTCTTTCGATGGTATTGGTTTTATTATTCAAAGTTCCATCGAAAAACATCCCAAGAGTAATGTCTAACACTTCCTCTTTGGTTATTTCCGGTGTATAATCTCCAAATTTATTATTGTGCATCGTTTTTATTTTAGTTTTAATGACAGAATAACAATAAAATATAGTAATAAGGCTAAACTAACAGCCCATGCCATTATATTTTCAACAGCCCATTTTCTGTTTTTCCTGTACAGATAAAAAATAATTGCGGCCAAAACGGCTTCATACAAAATGATGTATCCGATACAGAATACCGGGCTGTACAGATCTCCCAAATTATATCCCCCTCCTCCTATCGATCCTCCTGCTGTATCATATAAAAACCACGCCACAATTGCTGCTACGGGAATGAACAAAAACAATAGATTATAGGTAAGGGTTTTATAATTCATATATCTGGATATCTTTAGTCTATTTTACGTGACCATCTGATCTTTGCCTTTGTAACAGGCAATTCTTCATCTTCGCTCTTTAATGATAATGAGGCGCTTGTATTATCTGCATTGACCTTGATAATAAAGTCGATGTTCTTTTCTTTCCCCAGTTTTTGAAACAATTGAAAAATTTCTTTCTCATCAAAAGAATCTACCCATACGCCGTATCTGTTCTTATTTTGATCTCTCCAGTAAAAGCCGCAGAATTTCGGAACAGCTCTTTTTTTATAGGTATCTGAGGTTAAACTTTCGCCGAAAAGGTTTTCCTGCTCTCCATTATAATTCGTGAGACCGAAATCGATCCATTCGCTTCCTTCCGGAAGGATCACTGAAGGTTTCCAGCTATATCTTTCTCTGTATACATCATAGATTCCTGGATCAGGATAGCCTTCTTTCTCTATTTTAGCTCTGATTTCAGGTTTAAATGTTTCGTAAGAAGGATCTTTAAGCATCCTTTCTGCAAAACCTTCCTTCAGCATATATTTTGCATTATCGTATGCTTTTTCTTTGGTAATAAGGGTATCATGAGCCTGAAAAACGCCTACTTCTTTTTGATTGCCCGGTCCGTTGATCCATAAAACCACGCGTCCTTTTGGAGCAAGTCCTACAATAAAATTAGTATACGTTGTTTTCTTACCGTTGTCCTGATCTATAAATCCTTTCGCAAAAAGATCTTTTATTTTTCCATGATCAAGATCCCATTTTCCGGTATAAAATTTATTTTCTACCAGAGAATACCAGGTAAATTCAAGTTTTTTGGGAATGCCCATTTGTCGGGTTTCTACACTCATGGTTCCTCCTTCATTTCCCCAGCCTGTATTCTGCGTTCCCCAGATTGCATCGAAGCCGTAGGTAAAGTCATCGGCAATAATGGCGCCTTCGTAAATTTCCATAGGATATTCCTGAGGTGCAGATAGAGTTCCTAGCCAGCTGTATTTTTCTTCCATTTTTTTATTTTGACAATTGATTAATGAGAAACTACTAACAATAAAAAGAATCAGAATTCTTAATTTATTTGTTTCCATGGGACATTATTTTCTTATTACTTGCCAAAACAAGGTTGTTTTTCTGAGCTTCCACATTAATTTTCTGTGCAATTTTTTCAACCTTTTTGCCTACACTCAAATGATAAGAGTCGGTGACTTTTATCTGTATATTTTTAGCTGTTTTGATGATCGCCATATCAGAAAAGTTTTGATTTTTCAGCACTGTTGAATTCTACAATTTTTCCGCTCTGCATGGTCATGTTTTCCAGCTCGCTGAACATAGAGATCTCTCCGGCTATTTCATTAGAGGTTTCAGACTGTCTTTTGAATTCCTTTTCTACCATTTCTGTTCTGGTATCCGAAGATTCTCTGATATCTCCAGAGGCCGTCTGAACAATATCTTTTCCGGCTGTAGAAATGATACTGTCATTGGCAGAACTGTTGATTCCTTCTCCTGCACTGATTGAAATTTCTTTTCCTGCCGTGATGTTGATATTATCTCCGGCATTCAGCGTGAAATTCTTTGGTGCCTTCATACTGATATTTCCGGCTCCATCCATAAAATAGATGTTTCCGCTGGGATCCATGATTTTTACGCTTCCCTCTTCGTCATTCATCAAAATCCTGATTCCGCTTCTGGTCTGAATGGACTTCATATGGTTGTTGATGCCACCGCCTAAACCGATTCCTCCGTGAAACATTCCTCCCATTACGAAAGGTCTGTCGGGGTGACTGTGAACAAAATTCACCATCACCTGGTCTCCTACTTCCGGAATGGCCACATATCCTCTGTTTTGCGTGATCTGATCGGTTCCTCCTGCATCAGGGCTCATCATTCTTATAAAATGGGTGGTATCGCTGGTCTGCCAGTCGAACTGCACCTGGATCCTTCCCTGTCCTTCCGGATCTGTATTGGATATTACCACTGCGGTCTGAGGTTCAGCTTTTGGAATTTTGTATTCCGGTCTTGGAAGAAATCCTGTATCTGCTGCTATTCCTACAAAACTACCCTTGTAATGCCCTATCGTATCGATCTCATGTTCGGCTTCTGTAATCATTATTCTGGTAAAATAGGAAGTTTCATTCGAATCTGGTTTCCGCATCTGAACATCGGCTACACATCCCGGATGAAGGAAAGGAACCGTGGTATTTCCTGAAATAGAAAAAACGTTCACAGCCTCACTTCCTGAAGCACTTTTTTGTGAGTATTCAACGTCAAGGTGCGTGGATGCCTTGATAGGCGCTACCTGAAGTGCCGGTGTTTTGTAAATATTATTATTGTGATCGTAGGCTGTTTTGGCAATGTCACTTACATGCTGAATTGGCGTAGCTCCTGAAGTAAGTTTTTCATTCTTGTTACTGTTGTACCCGTAGAACTGTGGTTTGGTATGTACTGCTTTCAGCTCCACTTTAATATCATTGGCGCTGCTTCCGTAGGTCAGGGTAATCGGTTTGTTCTGAGGCGGTAATTTTCCAAAATGCAGAACTTCTCCGTCATAATAGAACTGTTCGCCATAGGCTTCAGCCATTCTCGCCAAATAATTGTAGTGCGTCTCGTCGTACTGACTGCTGTAAATAATCTGTGAAAAATTATTGGCATCAACCCTGATATCAAAACGGCCTTTATCAATTCCCTGCTTGATAACTTCTTCAGCAATGATTCCCATATTCACAGGCTGAGCTCCTCCAAAACTCTGGATATGGGCTGCACCATCCAGCAGAATGGTAGGACTGCATCCGGTAAGGACGATATTTCCAAGACTCATTTTTTCCTGACTGAAGGCCACCCCTGTAATAATTCCTACAAAGGTTCTTTCAGGGCTGTTCTCTATATCTTTATAGGCAATGACCGCTGTAAGACGTTTACCTAGAAATTTATTGGCATCTTCCAGAGAATGGGTCTGGCGGTCTCCCAAAGTATCATGAGCCAGAGTAAGGGTGAATTCATGATGGCGCTGGGTACTCTGTTTAAGTTTAAAATGCTTATAAAACTTGATAATCTTTCCTTCTATGACTAAGGAAAGCTTTACCAGACGGTTGATGCCGATATGATGATTTTCGGACACTCCGTCTGCATTCTGTGCAGGACGAAAAGTCGCTCCCTTTGATTTTTCAGGTATACTAGACATATTTTATAAAGTGATTTGTGTGTGTTTAAAAAAATTGTTTACATTATTCATCCAATCGGGAATTTTTGAAAATAAACAAAGATTCCTTGTCAGAAAATAGCATTCACAACAGGTAAAAAAAGACCGTCTTGAGGGACAGTCTCTTGGTATTTTGTACTACTCCAGACCTAGCTTAATGGCCAGAATCCGTCATATAGTGAATTTCCGTACGTTATGCTTTCTGCGCTTATCACAAAGCTTACCAGCATATTATTACTATCGATGGCATCAAAATCCATTTCATGCTGGATGACATATCCGTTTTCCCATTTCAGGGTAATCAGTGTTCCTTCTTCATGAGATTTATTAAAAGTAACTTCACCACTTGTAGGCTTATATCTGCCATTGAGTAAACTTTCCAGAATATCAGACTTTTCAGTAGCTTCGATGGTTATTTTTATCAAAGCATTTGACGGATCAGAAGCGACACGTCCTGAAACATCTGTAGATCTTGATACACTGTAATTAAGTTTTAATAGCTTTTGTCCTTCACCTCCATTGAATTTTAAGATTCCTCTTGAATTTCCTGCCATATTCTTACATTTTAATCATTAATGATTATTCTTTTCATAAATTTTGTCTAACAAAGATAGACTTCATGCTCTAATCTAAAAAGTTTTTGTGCAACAGATTCATATTTTGTAGTAATTCTACGACTTTTTTTCTCTTGATATGGATTAAAGATTAAAAAAACACATAATCATTAAATCGTTTTTCTCAATGAGCATGAATGTAAAAGTGTTTATAATAATAAGATACCATCATCATGACAAGATTTACGGCAATCATGATCAGGAGAATCTTACTGTACTTTCTTTTTTTATCTACAAAACTCAGGCCTAAGGTAAAAAGAAAGATCAACACGGTATAAACAGCAGGATACAGATGAAAAGCTTCTGAAAATTTTCCTTCAAAAACGAACACAATAGCCCTCTGGGCTCCACATCCCAAACATTCAATTCCGAGAAATTTCTTGCTGGGACAGGTTAACATAAAGTCTTCAATCTTCATTTTTGATTTTTATGATGAAATTTTCGCCCTTGTATACTGATGGGGAAAAAAGCAGTCTTTCTTCATTTCAAATGATCCTTGAACAGCCATGTACGGGTTTCTCAAAATCGCTCTTGCGACAAATATAAGGTCGGCATCTCCTTTCTGCAGAATTTCTTCAGCCTGGTCTGTTGTGGTGATCAATCCCACCGCTCCTGTTTTTACCCCTCCTTCATTTCTTACCTGAGATGAAAAGGGAACCTGATAACCGTCAAATACAGATATTTTTGCTCCATGAATATTCCCTCCACTTGAAACATCTACCAGATCTACGGAATGTTCTTTTAGAACTTTGGCCAGTTCTACACTGTCATTGATGTCCCATCCGTTTTCAGCGTATTCTGTTCCTGAAATCCTTACAAAAAGGGCTGTATTTTCATCCAGTACTTCGTTTACCGCATCTACAATCTCCAGCAGAAACCTGATCCTGTTTTCAAAACTTCCACCATATTCATCTGTCCGGATATTGGAGAGTGGGGATAAAAACTGATGAACCAAATAGCCATGAGCTCCATGAATTTCTATAACATCAAAACCCGCTTTGACCGCTCTTTTTGCAGCTTCTTTAAAATTTTCTACTTGTTCCCTGATTTCTTCAACAGTGAGAACATGCGGAATTCTCTCAGACGGATGATAGGGAACAGCACTTGGAGCCACCGTTTCCCAGCCTTCTTCAAGTGGAATCTGCAAATTATTCCAGGTGGAACCTTTTCTGCCTGCATGGGCAAGCTGGATGCCAATTTTACTTTCTGAACGGGAATGAACAAAACCGACGATTTTCTTCAACGCTTTTGCCTGCTCGTCATTCCAGATTCCCATACAGTGATTGGTAATTCTTCCTCTGGGTTCTACTCCTGTAGCTTCTACCATGATGAGACCTGTTCCGCCTTGGGCACGGCTTCCGTAGTGTACAAAATGGAAATCATTTGCGATACCGTTTTCGCAAGAATACATACACATGGGAGACATTACCCATCTGTTTTTTAGCTCTATATTTCTGAATTGTATTGAAGTGTATATCATTTTATTTTTTTGAATTTCAATTTAATGCTGAACAAAAAAAACATTGTCCACCTGATGAAAAAGAAGTAAATTTAGCCCCCCTTTTTAGTCTGACTAATATATGAAAAAAGACATACAGATCAGTTACGAGCACTTTAAAAACAGCAGTGAACTGAATGAAATAGAAAAAACTCTATTTAAGAGAGCGATACAAGCCCGTGAAAATGCTTATGCGCCTTATTCTAATTTCCTGGTAGGATGTTCCGTTTTGTTGGAAAACGGCGAAATTTATTCGGGAAACAATCAGGAAAACGCAGCTTATCCGTCAGGATTGTGTGCAGAAAGAACCACTTTGTTCTGGGTAGCAGCCAACTTTCCGGACGTAAAAGTAAAGAAGATCTTTGTCGTGGGAGGTCCTAAGGAATTCCATGAGAAAAATCCTCCGATTCCACCTTGCGGAGCCTGCCGGCAGAGTTTAATAGAATATGAAACGAAGCAGAATGAGAATATAGATCTTTATTTTTCAAGCATGAATGATGAGGTGGTCAAGGTATCATCCATTAAAGATCTGCTGCCTTTTTATTTTGATTCTACATTTTTGTAGAGGAGAAAAGTGAATGGAAAGTAATCAATGGTGAATTTTGCTTTGCAGATAAAGGATGAATTTTTCTTACCAATCATCATTGCCTTTTCACGATGAGGTATTTTACTTTCAAAATTTATGTCAATGATGAATTCTGCTTTGCAGGTGAATGGTTACGTTTAAATACAAACATCAATACTTCTCTGCTTAGTTGTGCAGAGCAAAGTTGACGATTCGGGATTGATTTTTCTGTCTTTTTGTGCAATAGATTTAAAAAGTTATCTTTGCAAAAATTTTGGTTTCCAGCATATTGGAAATAATAGGGAATTGGGTGAAATGCCCAAACTGTCCCCGCAACTGTAAATCGCTATAAAAGTTTCTGCAAAAAACCACTGTTCATACGGGAAGGTGCAGAATGCGAAAGTCAGGAGACCTGCCAAAATTGTAACTAAAAAACACATTACTTTCGGAGGAAAAGTAAAATAGTATGGATATAAAAAGATCTTTAGTACTGCTTTGTTCGTCTTATGGCAGCTTTCTTTTGGGACAGGAGAAGGCGGTAGACACCATTTATATTTTTGATAACCAGATGAATAAAGTAAAACTTTTTCATCCGGTACGCACCATTAACCCAAAAGATGTTGAGAAAAACTCAACGAACCTTTCTGAACTTTTACGGTATCAGTCTTCTATTTACATCAAGGAAAATGGCCGTGGTGCTGTTTCGTCGCCGTCGTTCCGTGGAACAACTGCGCAGCAGACGGCTTTTGTATGGAATGGAATCAACATTAACTCCAGTTTTTTAGGACAGGGCGATGTTAATAATATTCCATTGTTCGGATATGATCACATTGAGGTAAAGGCTGGTGGCGGAAGTGTGGTTTACGGCAGTGGTGCTGTTGGAGGAAGCATTCATTTAAACAATATTTTAGATTTCAACAGAGGATTTAAAGCTTCTGTGTTTTCGGAAGCTGCTTCTTTTGATACGTATAATAATTTTGCACAGGCTTCTTTCAGTAATGATAAGCTAAGTGTTAAAGTTTCAGGAAGCTACGTCACGAGTCAGAATGACTATAAAGTTCCTGAGTTTGTTGTAGGAAGTACAGGATTCAATAACGTTAACGGAAGGTATTACAATACTTCAGTGAATATTGGAGCTTCTTATAAAATTGCTGATCAGCAGACGATTTCTTGGCAGAATCAAATCTTCGATGCATCACAGCACTATCCTATTTTTGAGGATAACGGCAACAGAACAAAATATAAAGCGCAGACTTTGAGGAGTCTGATCGCATGGGATATTCAAAAAAATAATCTTTCGAACAGCTTAAAAGCAGCGTACACGGAAGATAATTTCCAGTATTTTTCGAGTCTTAATCTTCCTAAAGCCAGTGGTGCAGAGGGAAAGAATTACATTTTCAAAAATGACTTCAACTATTTCATCACTCCAAAAATCAACATTAATGCTATTGGAGAATTTCAGGTAAATAAAGGAGAAGGATATGAATCCGGAATTGGAAGCATTAGTAGAAATGTAGGTTCGCTGGCTGGTTTGATGCGGTATTTTGCTACAAAAGAGCTTCGTTTTGAAGCTGGAATTAAGAAAGACTTTGTGGAGAACATTTCTTCTCCTCTTCTTTATTCTTTTTCAGGAAAGTGGAATGCGCTTCGCTGGTATCATGTTGGAGCAAACTTTTCTAGAAACTTCAGATTCCCTTCGTTTAATGATCTCTACTGGCAGCCGGGAGGAAATCTAGATTTACTTCCAGAAACTTCTACGAATATCGATATGGACCATGAATTCAGTTTTGGAGATTTTAAAATTACATTAAGTCCTTATTATATGGACATCAAAAATCTTATTAACTGGCTTCCTACGCCTTTAGGATACTGGGCTCCATTCAATACGGCAAGGGTAGAATCTTACGGTTTTGAATCGAAGGTTACCTGGAATAAAAAATTGGGCAAACATTCTGTGAAACTTGATGCAGGGTATACTTATTCAAAATCAGTGAATAAAGACACCCAACTGCAGCGGATGTATGTTCCCCTGCATAAAGCGGTGGGAAATATAGAGTACGGATATTCTTTCCTAAGCGTCTATGCTCAAGGGCTTTTCAACGGTCTTACCTATACGACTACCGATCAGCAAAGATCTACTGCCATTGATCCTTATTTTATCTTAAATACAGGGATTTCTGCGGCTATTTTCAAGAAATACACTTTAGGATTGAAAGTGAACAATGTTACCAATACGGTGTATCAGACGGTATCTTTGTATCCTATGCCGAAGAGGAACTACAGTGTGTACACAACGATTAATTTTTAAACTTAAAAATATTATGAAACTGAACAAATTTTTACATTTTCTTTTTGCTTTTACCCTTCTCTTGGGCATTGTATCGTGTAACAGTGATAACAATGATGAGCCGGAAATATTCTACGGCAATGGTTTTTTGATCGCTAATGAAGGTACCTTTGGAAAGCCTGAAGGTGACGTAACGTTTGTAAGTGCAGACCTGAACCTTAAACAGGACAATGTTTTCTCCCTTAATAACGGAGGAGCGAAATTAGGAGATGTTTTACAAATGATTGCATTCAATGGTGACAACGCGTATCTTCTGTTGAATAATTCCAATAAGATCCAGGTGGCAAACCGTTATAATTTTAAAGCAAGTGGCCAAATCACAGCTGAACTTAATACTCCACGTTATATGGCTTTTGCCAACAACAATATTTATGTAACGAATGATAAATATGGAGGTGATAAGTTTGTGAGTATTTATAAGATCTCTGACGGTTCTTTCATTAAGAAAATTCCTTTTACAGATGCTGCTGAAAGAATTGTAGAAGCCGGAAACAATATCTTTGTACAGAATGCATCATTCGGTTTTGGAAATAAGATTTCTTATATCAATACTTCTACAAATGAAGTTCAGTCTACCATTACTTTACCTAACGTCAATATCAATAAGATCATTTCAAACAACCAAAATGTGTATGCTATTGCTGCCGGAACTGCTGATTCTTATATCTATCAGATTTCAAGCACAGGAAACCTTACAAAGACAACGACTTTAACAGGTATTGCGAATGCTAAAAACCTTGAAATTTCGAATGGTAAATTTTACTTCACCTCAGGGAAAAATGTATACACCATGGATATGAGTGCTACAACAGCTCCTACTTCACCACTATTTACAGTAGCAAACAGTGTTGACGCCTATTCTGCTTTATATGGATTCAGTGTGATCAACGATAAAATTTTCACTTCTGATTCAAATGGATTTACCCAGGCTAGCAAAATTGTAGTTTATAATACTTCAGGAGCTATCATCAGAGCATTTACTACGGGAATAGGGTCTAATTCAGTGTATCCAAACTAAGACATTAATACTTCGGTATTATTTATAAATTTTATTTTTTTTCATCATTTGTGTTTTTTTTCAGGCCGCTTCTTCGAAGCGGCCTGATTTTGTTTTCACGGATAAAAAAAGCTTCGGCGGGATTTATCCCGCCGAAGCTTTTTTATTAAGTCTTAATTTAGTTATGTTTTAATCCCAATTTTTCAGCTTCAGCGATCACAAATTTCTCGGCTTCTTCCTTATCATTCAGGATCTCCCCTTCAAGTATGGCTTCTTTTACTTTCTCTTTCAGGATTCCAATTTCTTTTCCGGGTTTAAGATTAAACATCTTCATAATTTCTTCTCCGGTAATTGGCGGCTGAAAATTACGTACCTGATCCTTTTCCTCTACTTCTTTGATCTTCACCGCTACATATTCGAAATTCTTTTTGAATCTTTCCTGCTTTTTAGAGTTTTTGGTAGTAATATCTGCTTTACAGAGGGTAAAAAGATCTTCCAGATTTTCTCCGGCATCAAACAAGAGTCTTCTCAATGCAGAATCTGAGGCATCATCCGTGATCAGAGCAATGGGTCGTGATGAAAGTTTCACCATTTTCTGAACGTACTTCATATCACTTCCCAGCGGCTGTTTCAGTCTGTGGAAAAGAGTCTTTACCATCTTTGAGCCCAGAAACTCATGGCCATGGAAAGTCCATCCTGTACCTTCAACAAATTTTTTGGTTGGAGCTTTACCTACATCATGCAATAATGCTGACCAGCGAAGCCAAAGATTATCTGTATTTTCAGAAATATTGTCTACTACTTCCAAAGTGTGGTAGAAATTATCTTTATGAGTCTGTCCTTCTACTTCTTCTACTCCTTTCAGTTCTATAAGCTCGGGAATGATTAATTTTAAAAGACCAGTTTCCTCCATTAATCCTAGACCTACAGAAGGTTTTTTGGACATCATGATCTTATTGAACTCTACCATGATCCTTTCCATAGAAACAATCTTGATTCTTTCTGCTTCCTGCTTAATGGCGTTCAAAGATTTCTCTTCGATCACAAAATTCAATGTAGAGGCAAAACGAACCGCTCTCATCATCCTCAACGGATCATCGGAATAGGTTTGTGCGGGTTCCAAAGGTGTTCTTAAAATTCCTTTTTCCAGATCTTCAACTCCATTAAAGGGATCGATCAATGCTCCGAAATTAGCCTTATTTAAAGAAATTGCCATCGCATTGATGGTGAAATCTCTTCTTTTCTGGTCGTCTTCCAAAGTTCCACCTTCAACTTCAGGTTTTCTGCTGTTCTCGGTGTAGCTTTCTTTTCTGGCACCTACAAATTCCAGCTCAAGATCCTTATATTTGATCATCGCTGTTCCGTATGTTTTAAAGACTGAAACTTTCAATTTAGGGTCAAGGTCCTTCGCTACAGTTTCAGCCAGCCCAATGCCGCTTTGTTCAGTCACAAAATCGATATCGGTAGATGCTGTTCTCTTCATCAGAAGATCACGGACATATCCACCGACAATATAGACGGACTGGTTATTTTTTTCTGCCGCATCAGCAATGATCTTGAATAGTTTTAAATTTTTATTTTGGGTAAGATTAATTTTCATCGTTAATAAATAGATCGTCTTTTCTAGCAATGTATTTTTCCATTAATCATAATGGGCATACATCTTATTAATTTTTCCTTCATCATCAAAAAACATGACTTCTACAGCATATTTATCCATAATAGATTTATAATACAAAGCCACTGAATTTACTCCTGCTGTTGATTTGATAAGTTCAAAATTCAAATCAGGGAATTTTTCCAATGCTTTTTTCCAATATTCCCATACATCATTTTTTCCCTTCAAAGTATTTTCTTTTCCTCCTGTAGCCAAAGTAATCATGGGTGTAGTCACCTCGATATCATCAGCATAATGGAATAGTATTTTATCCAGATCATGAGAATTCCAGGCATTAATCCATTCTTCAGCAAAATTTTCATGGTTCATAGCACGTCTTTTATGAATTGAATAATGCAAAGATAGAAATTTAAAAAAAGAAATCCTGCCAATATATGTTGACAAGATTTTAAATTGAGTGAATTACATAGGATTTTATTCACGAAGAACCTTAATCCTGTTATCATTCCATATTTTTATCACTGAAGAACCTGAATATTTTGAAACTTTCTCTCTATCATCTTCTACAGCATAATCCACCAGTTTAACGATTTCCGGTGAAATATCCGAAAATTTCAGAGGACTTTTGTCACCACTGAAATTGGCAGACGTAGAAACTAAGGGTCTGTTTAATTTTGTAATCAGCTTTTTGCAGAAATCTGTTTTTATCATTCTGATACCAATGCTACCGTCTTCAGCAAGTAGTTCCTTGGGAAGTCCACGCGGATTTTCATAAACAATCGTTACAGGTTTTTCGCTAAGATCCATAATTTCCCATGCCATTTCCGGAACATCCACCAGATCCTGAAGTCTCTTTTCAGATTCCACAAGAATGATCATGGATTTATTTTTTTCTCTTTTTTTGATGTCAAAGATCTTATTGACTGCTTCTATATTGGTAGCATCACATCCAATTCCCCAGATCGTATCTGTAGGATAAAGAATGGTTCCGCCTGATTTTAGTATTTCAATAATATTTTCCATAATTCAACAGGGCATAAAACCCGTGTATAAAGGTAAAAAAACAAGAAGCTTCAGCCAAAAAATAGCGTGTTAAAATGTTGTGTTTTGATGAATATTTTATGTTGTGTAAAAAAAATATACTTTGTATTTAGCTTATCAATGATCATTGATGAATGATAAATGAATTGGGCTTCGCCCTATTCCCTCTCTTGTCTCTTATCTCTTATCTCTTATCTCTTATCTCTTATCTCTTTTGTCTTGTCTCTTGTCTCTTGTCTCTTATCTGTTGTCTCTTGTCTGTTATCTCATATCTTTTGTCACCTTTGGGGTATATCACAAAAAAAAGTCTCATACAAATAAATGTATGAGACTTTTAAATAAAAACTGGCGGCGGCCTACTCTCCCGCTTTCGCAGTACCATCGGCGCTGGTG
>NZ_FRCD01000034.1 GCF_900142785.1 Chryseobacterium carnipullorum
CCGGATTATTCTGCTTGAAAAGGAACTTCCGGACTATGAAAAAAATATCATGCTGACGGAGTATGCAACGAATTTCCGGAGAATCGGCAATTATATGAAGAAAGAAATGTTTACCGAAAAGGAGCGAGCAGATCTGCTCAAAGAAATTGAAGACACTATAAAAGGCATTAAAAAACAGATCAAATGGTAATTTCTGCATCTACAAGGAATGTAAGCTCCAAATCCATCCAGTACCAACAGAGCGACAAGGAGCAGAGCGTGGAAGTCTGCAGGAACGGATTATCGGGAGAGAAGCCGAAAGAACTGTTTGAAGAATTTAAACAGGTTGCGGATCTGAATACAAGAACGGAGAATAAATACGTTACTGCTGTGATATCGCCCCCCAAAGAATACAGCCGAGATTTAACTCTGGAGCAGTGGGGAAAACTGGCAGAGGATTATTTAAAAAAGGAGGGAATAGGTAAAAACAATCAATATTTAGTGCATCTGCACCAAAGTACAGACGATAAGCACCTGCATATCATAGCGAACCGGATAGATTTTCACGGTAAAAATCAGGTAACGAGCCACAATATAGGGGAAAGAGCTTCTAAACACGCTGAAGTATTATCGAAGGAGCGGAACTGGAAGACGGCACAGGAGATCACCGGAGAGAAGAAAGCAGAAATCAAAAACGTACTTCTTCAGGAAAAATCGCAAAGCCGGAGCTTGGGCGATCTTGTTTCGAGAATGGATAAAAGAGGATATATTATGCAGATCAGTGAGAACTCCAAAGGCTTAAACGGCGCAAGGATCATCCCGAAATCCGATATCAATATGAATCCATCCGTTTTGGAAAAAGTAACGAAACAGGGTTTTAAATTAAGCGATATCGACCCGAAATTAAAGATTAAGGAAATCGCCCTGGAACTTACAAAACTTACTCCTAAAAACATAGCATTGGAAGTAACAAAAAGTGTAACCAGGAATATTACCAAAGACAGAGGAATGTCATTATAAAGTAGTAAACAAAATATAAAAATTATGGAAGAACAGAACAACAATCAAAATGCCAGTTCTCCGCGGCTTAACCCTGTGGAACTACTGGAACAGTTAAAAATAACGACAAGCGCACTTGAAAAGCAAATCTCACAACTCAATTCCGAATCTGCATCCATGCAGGAGCTTAGTATGGAGGTCTCCGACATCTTTGATCGGAAAGTACAGGAGCTTAAAAAAAATGTTTCCGGTATTGAGGTAGGTATATCTCCGGAAGATCTGAAGAAGCTCGAATCTTACAAAGATTATTTTAAGCATTACAAGCCGGTATTATATACTTCTTTATTTGTCATGCTCTCAGGTTGGGGATTGGGTATTTTCGGGGCATATTCCGGAATCAAATGGTATAAAGAGAGCGTAAGGACAAAACAGGAGATCAGGAGCGAAGTCCTTCAGGAAATCGGCAAGGACGGAAATGTTATCGTATCAAAGGAGCAATGGGAAAATTACCAGTTTCAGAATGAAGTGTTAAAAGAATGGAAGAAAACTAATCCTGAAGACAGTAAATCCCTTATAGATTACGGCAACGGATATAAAGCAAAACAAAAAAAGTGATGTTTTTTCCGACTATAAACAGACCTGAAAATTTATCTTTATAAAATGATAAGCGCTAAACATCCCTTAGAACAATACAATACAGCACAGGAAAATTTTATTAATAATCTTGCTGATAAAGACAAAGAATATCATTCCTTATTATTTTCTTATGGTAACGCCAGTTATCTATATCATAATTTACCCATAGAACCAAGTTTTGAGGATTATACGGAGTGGTTAGAGGGATTGCAAGAAAATATTAGAAAAGATATGCAGTCCAAAGGATTTGAAACCTGTAAAAGCATTTTATCCTTTACCCGTTACGTGAGAGAAAAAAGAGATATTCACATGGAAGATTTTATTATAGAAAAAATGGGAATTGAACAATACGGTAAGTATAAAGAGCTTTTCTAATGCTGTGAGAATCGAATAAAAAAATATCCGGGTCAATCTCCGGCAGAGAACAGGGAGAAGCTGTTAAGGTATTTGGATTTAATAGATTGCGCATAAATCGGCTTCGCCTACTCATGTATGTTGAGGAGAATTATAAATTCTCTCAACATACATTCGGGAGAAATTTATGTTTTTATACAGTTCTAAAGACTGTCTATTTTTATTATTAGTTTTTTAAGCTTTTTGACCGGGCTTTTTCATATTTCCAAGTTTGGTATGGTAGAAATAGGATAATAAATTATAACAGTCAATATTTATGGTTTCCAAAAGCTCCATTTACTACCATTAAAAACAGCTAATCGTTTTGTACCTGTTTTGTTTACAAAAACCATCATTCCTGGTGAGGGACTTGGAATATTGTTAACATCGGAAACTACAGGTAACACTAATGCTTTAGTAGAGGATTCTAATACTAGAACACCATCATTTACTGTTGTAAAATTTGCTCCTATAATGGATCTAGCATTACTGTCTTCCGTTATTTGCGACATTGTAGGTTGACTATTTAAATAGAAACTGACATCTGCACCTTGGCCACTAAGATCAGTCCAATGATCTGTAGTAGAAGGGGTATTATTAAAAAATTTTATTCTTGCATTAGTAGGATCAGTAACATCTAAAATTATTGATCCTTCAGTAGGGATACTTGTTTTTTGCCTAACGTAGGGTAATAAAATTCCTTTATTGTTTGTATTTGCGAATTCTAACAGTACTGATGATTTGTTATTGATAGGAGCAGTTCCTATTGCATCTCCAACGATTATTTGAGAATAAACAATCCCAGATAATATCAATGCGGTTATGATAAATAAATTTTTCATTATATAAATTTTTAATTTAAAACATATTAGAAATTAACAATATATTTATTATGGACAAGCAGGTTTAGAGAAACACTTCCAATCCCCGTCAGCATAAATTTTCAAACATTTACCGAAAATATCATAAACCATCATTCCTTCTATTGGATTAGTAATTTTACTAATATGATTTGCAGCGAAAGTCTGTGTAGGATCTGAAGTCATTCTTGTAATCACAAATCCTTTAGTATTAGATTCCAAAACCATATATGCAGAATTTCTGTTCATTGGCCAACCTCCATTGTTTGCTCCGGCTCTTTTCAATAATGTTACTCCAAAATTAGCAGGGATTCCAATATTATTATTGATTATAGGATTGTAACATACAAGAGATACCATTACTGTATTATTTGTTTTGATATTATTACAAGATCCTCCTAAACCATTATTGGAACATTCATATTGAGCATCTGTAGGAGGGATCATAATATCAGGATTTGTTGCATCTGGATCTGTTATATCATTAGGACGTAAAATAGAAGCTACTACTAGTTGGGTTCCTGCAATAGCAGAATTACTAACTACTAAAGTAATAGTATAGGTAATTTCACAATTACTAGGAAGATTGAGCTTTGAAGAATATGAATTTGTTGCAGGATTATAATTCAAAGGAACACTTTCGTTTCCACAACTGTTTGAAGAAAATGTAATGGTTTGTGGCATTAATCCATTAGGAATTTTAAATGTAAAAGGAGCTCCTAATGCATTACTTGGTCCGCCATTTTTTACTTTTATAGTATAGGTAATTTGATCTCCATCATAGGCAATAATGTTATTTGGGGTAACTGAATTAATCATTAAATCAGCGATTTTAACAACCACTTGGGAGTTTGTTGTTTGTTCTTGAGCTTTAATAAAAGTCCAGGTGTCGATTGATTTTTCATTACCAAAAGTATCAGTATATCCATTTCCATTGAGCCCCCATTTATGTCCATTAGCGTTACTGCTAATACCTATACTATTAGCTGGTGGAAGGTGGCTATTGTTCTTAGGAGAAGAAGAAGTTCCAGAATTTGCGTTAGGAATGTCAACATCATTCCAGTAAACAATATCTGAAACTACCTGATTTAGATTAGCATAGTTTAACAGTTCTATAATAATTCCTAATCTATTATATTCCACATCTATAAAGGGGAAATGAACTTCAGCACCTTGCAATCGGATTGTAATTTTTACAGGGAACGTACCTACAGGCGAAGCATTTCCGTTTCCATCTTTACCATCCCAGTAAATTTGGTTTGCTCCAGCAGAAGAAGCTCCTGTGAGAACTCTTGTTACAAAGTTAGGGTTTGTAGGTGTACTTTCTATAGTAATATTATAATTACCTTGTACATCTGCATTAAATTTTATATAACCTCCTTTATTGCTTATTTGTCCATTAGTACCTTCTACTCCGACTACAGATACATTACTAACATTGGGTGTTGTCACTGGGTTTTTTAGCCAAGTATTTCCATTAGGAACTGCTCCTACAGATGAAGAAGGCAAATCTGTGGCAGGTTTTGTATAGAAAATTTTATGAGTAATATTCTTTTGAGTATCTGCATCATTAGGATTATGTACTTTCCCATTTAAAAAAGAAGGAGTTGAACCATTTAAACTTTTGTAGACTGGCAGTTGGTTATTCTGATTTAAAAATCCATTATTATTTGTAAAAAAAGTAAAATGAATTCCATTTTGTCCATTATTTTTAACCTGATATGTATACCCATCCTTAGTAAGCGGATATACAATACCATAAAATCCATTACTATTAACATTGGTAAAACCAAGACTAAGGTTTAGTACATTGGTATAAACCCGTCCAGAAATAAAAGCAGTATTGTTAGGGTTAATCACAGAAATGTCCCATGCCATAATACCTGATTTATCATCTTGTACCCAGTTGTCATTAGCATTAAATGTAGCTTGAGGGTCTGCAGTACCTCTTGAAACAAATTCAATTCTATAAATACCTGCACCATTTGCAGGAACTTGATAATATATTGGAGTATATCTATTTCCACCTGTTTGACCAAATAACTGAGGACCAGCTATTTCTGATGATCTGTTGGGGATTTGTCCAGCAATAGTATTATTGTTAACTACAATTGATCCATTGGGAGCATATAAGCGAATTTTAGAATTACCACCATTAATTTGAGAACTAGAAGCCAAAGTAATTCTCTCTCCTTCTTTGGCATAAACATAATGAATTCCTTCATTCGGGAATGGCCAATTTTCCGTTGCCTGTGTGCTAGAACGGAGATATGCACGTAAACCTGTTACACCATTAGGATAAAGATCTTTTGATCCATCAGCAAATAGATGATTACTAAAAATTAAGAAATATAAAAATATAATCGTGTTAAGAGGTCTAGCAAGTTTTTTTTGTAGAGTAAATTTATTTTTCATAATGTTTTTTTTGCAAATTTAATGTTTTTTAACAGTAAATTTTTCCATTTGAAAATTATTTTTGGATGAATGAAAAATTTGAAAAGTCTATATATTTTTTTTGAATGATTTTCGATAATGATAGAACTAATAATTTAATACAATGAAAAATAAAATTTTAACTGTTTCTTTAATGTCTTTTTTGATTATTTTATCTTGCAACGATAAAAAAAGTAAAGATATTGGCTCCAACACGATTAAAAAAGTGAATGATTCTATTAGTTCTAAATTACTATATGAAAATGCTATAACAAAAAATGTAGGAAAATACCCTCATGAAATTAATTTATTTGATAATGTTGAAGTATCAAAAAGATTAAAAAAAATTGTAGGGAGTAAGTATAAAGAGATTATAGAAAACTTTAATACAGAAACACCAATAGTTTCTGAAAATACAATTTATAAAGTAACTGGATGTAAACAACACGAGTGCCCTTTATTTCACACTACTATTTTATTTGATGCAGAAAAAGACAATTTTAATGTAGTAGTAGACAATAACGGTAAATCTGAAGAATTTATAGAGAAAGAGAAGATTAATTTGTCCCAATCTTTAAAAGATAAGTAAATATTATAAATAATTTCAAAATAAAATCTAACTATATAGTGTGGTTAGATTTTTATTAAAAAAAAGATTAAAATTGTTCGCTCATACTAATCTACAAATAATTTTTTAAAAAATTATTTGTAGATTTTTTTATATTTTGTTATTGTATTTCTACTCATCTTAAAATGTTTCGCCAATTGAATGTTATTTAATTTATGCTTTTTCTGATAATCTAAAATTTTTAATATATCTGATCTTTTATAAGATTTAAATTTTTGATTCTCTGTTTTTTTTCCAAAAATAATTTCATTAAGTTTATTTATATCTATTGATGAAAGATTATTATTCAAAACAATTGGCTTGCATTCATCAAGTTTTTCTGGATATTTTTTTTGAAGAATATCAAGATAGATGCGTTTATAATCTGGTCTCATTTTGAATATTTACTAATCCATTTATGTAATGTAGTCTTTGGAATTTTATATTTTTCTATTACTTCATTTTTACTCATTTCATCAGAGTTTATTTGCTCTAATATAAATTCAATGATCTCTTGTGTATAAATATTTTTTCTAAATTCCGGAAGTTTTTTTGATTTCAAACTTTCAGCATTGGTTCTTTTACTTGGTGGAGAATAAAGAATAAGATGTTGGCTATATATTCTGAAAAAATCATATTCTAGTAATTTGCTCCATTTCAAGAGCAACTCGGTGTCTAATGATTTTTGTGAGAACATATTTTCAACATCTGTTTTACTTATTTTAAAAAAATTGCAAGCCCTTTCAATAGAGAAATCTAATTCTTTCCATTTTACTAAGATTAAATGGCCTATATGTATATCTTTGTACATAAAATATTACTTTTTAAGTAACTGAATTTACAATTATTTTTTTATCTTTAGATTATCATTTCTGATGAGAGAGAATTATATTGTTATCTTAATTAAAGACAGTTTTTTAGAATTCTGTCTTTTTTGTTTATTTATAATATAACAAATTTATTATTAATATCTAAGCAAATTCGAATTTATCTAATTCAATATGCTTCTCTTTAAACTCTTTTTCAGCTTCTCTTAAATCATAAGAGGTTTGTAAGCGAATCCAAAACTCTGCATTACCACCAAAAACTTTGGAAATTCTTATTGCCATAATGGGAGTAATTACACTTTTACCATTAACAATATTGGATAAAGTGGGTCGTGTAATACCTAAGAGTTTAGCAGTTCTTTCAACAGTTAATTTATTGGGTTTAATAATCTGGCTCGAAATAATTTCACCAGGATGCGTATTGTGCTTAATAGCACGGATTAAAGGTTTCATATAATTAAAATTTTATTTTACAGTTTCTACAATTCTTAATGAGTATCTAATAAATCTAAATCATAAGCATTTTTATTTTCAAATCTAAAAATAATGCGATAATTACCTGTCACATCCACAGACCAAAAACCTTTTAATTTCCCCTTTAATGGATGTAATCTAAGCCCCTTAAAAGGGTCAAAATCTTGTGGTATTTCTTCAACATTATCAATAATATCTAAAATTTCACGTATTCTATCAACCATTTCTGAAGGTAATTTACTAACATCATCTTTCGTCCAGTATTTTTTTAATCCTTTATGCGTTATGGAATATATCATTACTTTTTGCTATTTGTGAAAAAAAATGTATGCTGTAAAGTTACGCATTACGTTTTGAATACACAAACTTATTGAAAAACGTACAGCTCTTTCGGCTTCTGTCTGTTCCTGTTCAAACCGCCTGATATCTTTTACATCCTGTTGGTATGATTGAGGAGTACTGTTGTAGTTCTGGAGAACTGAGGGAACAGTATTATTTTCAGATTGGTAAATTTCTGATCAGAATAATTCTGAAAAGTGGAGGGATTGGGATTTTCCATAGTCGGGAACTTAGGAATCTGGGCGAATCCCAAAGGGCCTAAACAGAGGAAAAAGTATTTAAAATAAAAATTTCTCATTGTGTGAATTGTGATTTTGGCGACAATTATAAATAAAAATATTCATTTCCGAAATAGGTAAAAAACCCCATATTTTTTCGAGTATTTTACGGTAAAACTATATCAGAACAGCGACAAAATGTGTCGTATTTTAAACTGATTCATTTCATACTTGATTTTTAGGCACAAAAAAAGCGTGGAACTATGTCTACTGCCTTAGAGGTACTGGCATACCCGAACACAAATAAACATAGAAACCCACGCCGGAACGTGAGCATTGCATATTCTTGTGTTCTTTGAAGTGCCAGTTTTCTAAGACAAGAAAGCAAATGCTTTAATTTTTTACCGTAAATGTTATTGGTGCGAATTTAAGAAAGAAAAATTAAATATCCATCCAGTGAAATTTTTCAGCCGTCACTTCCTCAGACTGCTCGTTTTTTCAAAACGCTTGTCATTCGTTGCTCCTTAGTTCAAAATTTATCAGGCAAAAGAATTACGCAAAATTGGGTCAAAAAAATGGTGACTATTTTAATGTAACAGAACTTTTTGAAAGGTGGTGATACCTTACGGAACAGACGATATCAGCAAAATTTATCTTTATCTCACAACCATGCTCCGAATGCGTCACAACTTTATTAGAAACCATACAATATACTTGCAAAGTCTTTATTCATGGTATTTATAGAGAAATACAAAAACGTGTCCTTTCGGGAGAACTGAAGATTTTTTCTATTTGTTCCAGAAGAAATTAAGCAAACCGGCAAAGGCTTTAATGTGAGGTTATATTTGAAGTCAGCCGTTTTCAGGGATTAAAACCCTGAGCAATGAATTTTAAAAATTTTATACAATGAATAATTTTGATTTAGAACTGATTAATCAGTTATTGGGAGTGATATTTATCACTATTAAAGTAGTTAAGGAAATTACTAATCTGAAAAAGAAGAAAAAGGATAAGGATTAGTGATCTAATCCTTTTTCCTTCGCTTCAATAAAGTTGCGTTCTTTTACACTTTCAATGAGTTTTTCGTGGATGTCTAACTGCCTATGGTAAGACATCCGGAAATATTCTATTTGTGATTTTAGACTTTCTAAATATTCTTTTGAAATGGAAATTTGTTCTTTTAAAAATGGGTATTCTGTTATACGTTTTTTAAATTCCTCATATTCTTCTTCAGTAAAATATTCAACGTGTGGAAACTCTGAATTTTCTGTGTCGCTGTCTGTCGTTGTTTTGTCGTTGTAGTGTCGCGACAATAGCAGGTTTACAATATCTTCTGGGATTGTAAAGCCTTTATTATTGGGTATTTTTAAAGTTTCTATGAGTGTCGCTATGTGTCGCTGAATTGTCCGTTCGCTGACGCCGAAAAGTTCTGCAACCTCTTTAGTTGTATAATTTTTCATGCTTTAATTTTTTACGGGTAATATTTTTTTTTTCTGATATACACCAATCAAGTAACCCACAGAATTATCAATTTTCAGTTTTCTCTGTCTGATCTTTTCGTTCAGTTCTGTAATTAAGATGTCAAAATCCTTTTCTTTTTCTTTTCCGGCAATCAACTCTGCCTGTTCCTGATTTAAGCCATAAGTAACAAGTTTTGATATGAATTTTTGAACATTTAAAGGTTTTTCAAAATCAATTTCTAACTGTTTAAACTTTTGAGAATTTATATGTATAGTTACCCATTCAAAAGATCTACCTTTCTTTTTAAGTTCAAAATCAATCTCAATATCTGAATTTTCATTAATTTGTTTTTTAGCAATATCTAAAACATATTCTTTGAACTGGCTTATTCTTTCAAACTGCTCATTCCCTTTTTTGTCGATCAGTCCGAGCATTTTTTTAAGTTCTTCAATTTCGAAACGCTTACTTCCTATACTTCGCCATTGACAAGCAATACCATATAAGCGTTTTGCATATTTTGAGGAACAATTTAAAACGGATTTTAACTGTAAAGCAGTAAAATTGTTTTTCAGTTCAAAAAAATAGGGCAGAGCTTCATCATTTAGTTTTACTGAAAAAGAACCAGTCCCAATTAAATAATCAACTTTTGAGAATAACCATAATTGAGAAATCTTTTTCGGAGTTTCAATTTCAAACATCCGAGAGCCTATACTTTCAGTCGCTTCCCTTAATTGCTTTAAATTCCATTTACGGCCTGTTATCGCTTCGATATCATGAACATGGATAGTGTATTCCAATTTATCTTTTTCAAGGCAGGAAAGCACCATAAAAAGAATATCAAGCATACAGGCAGAGTAGTCATAGCGACCTGAAGTAATAACATTGTGTTGATAAATTAGTTTATCGTTTTTGCTGACGTCCATTAATTCCATAATATCAAGATTATTATACAAATATATAAAAACCAATAATAAAAACAATACTGTTTTATAATATATGTTTTAACACTTATAAAAACTGGTTTTTAACTTATAAAAACTGGTTTTTAACTTATAAAAACTGGTTTTTAACTTATAAAAACTGGTTTTTAACTTATAAAAACTGGTTTTTAAATATGTAATCATTTGTGTAATAGATAGTTATAAGGTCTTAAAATAACAAAATAGATAAAATAATAAATATTTTAAAAAATACGTTTGCTCAAAAGGAATTTTATCTGATCTATTGGAACGAAAATTTTTCCTGTCATTCTGTCATGCGGAGTGAAAGGAAAACAAAAAAACGAAAAACAAACTTTTTACAAGTTGGCTTGGGCGGGCGACTACTATGCTTTGCATAATAATTTGTGATAGATAAATTCTATTATTTGAGTACTGAAATGATGAGCTGTCCGGTGCTGTGATCGGAGCGATACCGTTTCCGGAATGGTGCTGATTTTTTCCTTCAGCTTTTCTATTTTTCCCCTTTATTTTTTTGCAGAATGTTTGGAGTGTTTTTATTTCGGTTCTGAGGGGTGAGCTGATCTGAAGTATTACTTTTTTTAAGTCATTTTCTGAGTGGGTAGAGCTGGGCGATCTTCCGGAACTGGTGAGCTGTACTCTGATAAAAAATGCGCCTGTGTTGCGTGGTAATGCAGAAATGTGTAAATTAGTGGTAAAAATTATGTATATAGTAATGGCAAGTAGTACCTTTTGACGTCAAAAACCTACGATTCCACTACGTTTTATCTCCGATTTTCGCCACAAAAGGACAACTTGCTTTTCTCCTTTCGTCGAAAAGGGAAAGCAGAACCGCGTAGGATTACCGTACACTTTTTAAGTATAGACCTACATAGTTAGATTTTATATGGTCGGAAAAAACAAAGGAGAAAAAAATAAAAGCTCTCCCAAAAAGGAGAGCTGATTGCAATCATTAACCAAAAAATTAATGATGAAAAAAACATTTATTAGAGTCCTAAGATATAAAAAAATGCTGAATTATGGAAGATCAAAATATAGAGGATTGGGAATCTCTTTTTAAAGAAGAATTTGAGAAGACCGATAGACAAAACCAATATAGAGAAAGGGGTAAGCTCGGAGGTCGCCCGAAACTCAACGCCCCAAAATCGGAGCGTTTAGCCCTTCGTTTTACAGTTCAGGAAATGAAAAAGCTAAAAGAAAGAGCGGATAAAAAAAAGCTGAAGCTCACGGATTACAGCCGGATTATTCTGCTTGAAAAGGAACTTCCGGACTATGAAAAAAATATCATGCTGACGGAGTATGCAACGAATTTCCGGAGAATCGGCAATTATA
>NZ_FRCD01000012.1 GCF_900142785.1 Chryseobacterium carnipullorum
TTTAATACATTCTAATTTGAAAGCAACGCTAAATTTTTCTTTTCTATACATAAAAAATGCCCCTAAAAAGTGTCTAACTTTTTGGGGGCAGTCCAAAAATACCTTCCGGATTTTCCTTATTCCAATATCAGTATTAGGCATTTGCTCAGCAATACTTCCGGGTTGGCGCAGGAGTATACTTTATTTGATAGTATTATTAAAGAACAGCCGGGAAAAATAATTTCCAATCAGGATATTATCCCAACGTTTATTCGTTTCAAAACACCACTTGCATTCGTGCCCGGAAGCAAATGGGATTACAATAATGTTAACTTTTGTATCGCTGCCATGATTATCGAAAAAGTATCAGGAATGAGTTATGCCGTTTATCTGAAGAAAAATATTTTCGGCCCGGCAAAAATGAACAATTCATTGGTTCCGATCGACAGAAAAAGAAAAGAAATCAATCAGGTAGAACGATACGCTTATCCTAATCTGTATTCAACGGATCTTGTTAATGTCAATACCTTAAAAGAACCACTTCCAATCCATGCAAAAAGCAATTTTTATGGAAATGGGGGGATTGTAAGTACAGCCTCAGACCTTCAGAAATACCAGAATGCCTTATTTACCCATCAGATTTTAGGAACGAAAGAATTGGAGGAAGCTTTAACAGCTACATTACTTAATGATGGAAAAAAGGTAACGTATACGATAGACGGAAAAGAGATGAGCTACGGACTGGGCTGGGCCATGTATACCGATGAAAGTAACGGGAAAATAGTTTTTCACGATGGATCTATCACAGGACTTACCAGTATCCTGATCCATAATATGGACAAAAATCAGACGGTGATCCTTCTTGCCAACACTGGTAATAATCCTGTTTTTTCAACATCCAATGTCGTATTTCAATTGCTTGATCATCAGCCTTATACTATGCCTGTAAAAAATCTATCAAGAATGTATGGCAGTTTACTTGACAAAAGAAGTCAGGATAAAGCCAATCAGCTGATTCAGGAATATTTAAAAAATACAGCCCGTTACGATGCCACGGAAAGAGATTTCAATAGATTAGGGTATCAGTTTCTCCGACTTCAGAAATGTGAAAACTCCTTACAGACTTTCCATGCAGCTTCATTAATTTTTCCAAAGAGCTGGAATGTCTATGATAGCTATGGCGAGGCACTGCTCCAATGTGGAAAAAAAGAAGAGGCCGTTAAGATGTATCAGAAATCGCTTGAATTAAATCCGGAAAATACAAATGCGAAGGAAGTGATGAAGAAAATGGATGGAATATCTAAGACATAATGTATTGTCAGATCCGGTTTAAAAGTTTTTTTCCATTCTGTTCTTTAATATGGGTAAACAAGAGAGACTGTCTTTTGGACAGCCTCAACTCAACATAGAATTAGTAAAAAATAATTAAATTATTGATGCTTTCCATATCGGTTTCCTGTTTTTGCATTTTGGTAAGTACCTCCTTTATGAGAACTTCCTTTTCCGCTTTTATAGGTTCCGCTATGGCTTGAAGAATGTCTTTTGCCTGAATATCTTTTCTGGGCACTGAAATTTTGAAAGGAGATGAACAGCAATACCAAAGTAATAAGTGTGATGAGTTTTTTCATAGGATCATATATTTTTAAATGAGACATCATAGTACCTGTTGTGTACTTGGTTTTTGTATTTAAATAATTTAATATCAATTTTTTGTAGGGATAAAAATCTCAGGCTTTGCTCAGAACCACATCTTCTTTTAAAACAGCATGTTATTAAGGGTGTCACACTGAGCGAAGCCAGAGTGTATAAGATTAAAGTATTTTTTTTCTTCCTATCGAATAAAATAACAGGTTAATCTTTCTATTGTTCTACCTGAAGTAAAAGTAATTGACTTTCAGTAATCAACCTTACGGATATCCGTAAGGTTGAAATTATAATATAAAAAACCGCCTCACTTCTGAAAATGAGACGGTTGTGCTGTTTTATAAATGACCTTGTTGATCTACCAGCCCATATAGTAAGTAGGGCTCAGCCAGATCGGGCGGTCCATTCCGAAATGTTCCTGCAGCATTTTTTCCGCTTCGCAGAAAGCGCCTTCCACCCATCCCTGCTGGTCAGAATAAGCTTCTCCGATAATATGAATACGTTCATTTGCTACAGGCTTTCTCATATAAGGCATTACATTTTCAACGGAGTAGCCAGCTTTCCACGCATGGTATCCGGCACCAAAAGGCTCATCCGTCCAGTCTTTGAAGTACGTCACATAAGGTTCCGGTATCGTGACATCCGGGCCGTGCAGTTCACGAAGCTGATTCATCAATTCGTCGACCATGAGCTTGGTAGCCTGAACATCATCCAGTTGGTGCAGTTCTTTTAGCGAAGCAGATTTTGCAGCTCTTACCTCGAAAAGCAGTTTGTCATCCGTTAGCGCTTTCCAGAACGTCTCAGTTTCCATATCTCCGTAACTTCCCAGCAGCATGGAATTGTTCGTTTCAGGATCGGTCCCGAAATAATAACACTGTCTCATCGGCAGGTCCGTAATAGAGTGCCCGGAATCAATTTGTAATTCTTTCCACCATGGATATTCAAAGCCCATCAATATTTTAAAGGCAGGTTCCATGATCACAGAACGGATATTGGTATTCAATACTGAATTCTCATTAATATTGAAAAAGAAATTATTCTGATCCAAAAGCTCCAGCGATTTTCTTGGCATGGCAAGAATCAAGGTATTGGCATACACATTCCATGTCGTGTTTGTTTTCAGATTTAAAAAAGTCAGCTGGTATTTGTGAGTATTGGTTAAAGAATGCTCTTTGGTGAAAGTAAGCAGCTTATTTTCAGACCAGATGCATGCCCCTTCATGATCCATATAAGAATTCGCCACTGCATAAGCGATGCTGTCATAGCCTTCTTCAATCGTTTTATAAATGGTTCCCGCAGAAAAATCTCCTACCATATAAGGAAAAGCTTCCGCTGAGTTCCAGTTGATGGTATTGGAATAATAGCCGCCGGCATTCGCTACAAATTCATAGCCCTCCTGAGAAATCTGATCTTTAATCAGGTTCCAGAATCCTAAATCATTCACTTTGCGCTGATCATAGGGAGAATTCGGGAAATTGTAAACCAATCGGGGTTTGATCACATCCCAGTCTTCGCTGGTTAATTTAAAAGAATAATCATAAATGCCATCTCCTTTGATGATTTTATCTTTATACGTTTCAGCCACCCATGGATCTGCCATTAAAACCTCATAAATAATCTTGTTAAACAGCTGATCTGAACTGAAACCATCATCATCGTCATTCAGGTAATAGCGGGTAGGCAGTTTTTTACCTTCATCCTGAGCTACATTCCAGGCATCCTGCTTGCAGCGGTCTTTCCGGAGGTACATTAACAGTTTTGAAGGATCACCCATTGGAAATGCAACAGGAGTCATCGTATCTTTGAGAACAGGAATACGCTTCGCAGGATCTTCTTCGGTAAGAGGATAACCTTCAATCAAGGTCGTTACAATTTCCTGAGAAGTCAGATACCGCATACCGCCCAATTCACCCCAGAAATTCATTCCAGGCATAACCACAGATTCCAGCCTTCCGCCCAGCTTATTGTTCATGTCGAAAATCTGGACTTCACTTGCCTTGTATTTTTTATCCGTAACCAAACGGTAAGCAGTATATAATCCGGAAGTTCCGGCACCAATAATGGCGACTTCTATTTTTAAATCAGGATGTTTTCCTGTATTTAATGGTGTATTTTTATTCATTATGTAATCGTTTTTAAATAGATTTAAAGAATTTGCGTCCTAACTGGAAATGCGAGATATCAAAATCTGTATGCCCGTCCAAAGCAAGATCAGACATGATTTTCCCTAAGAAAGGAGTGAATTTTGCGGCCCATCCGGTGGCATATACCACGATGTTTTTATAATTCGGGACATATTTCGGGGCAAAATCAATCAACAGTTCCTTATTCGGTATCGTACTCAGGGCAATAAGACAGGTTGAGGTGTATTCAGGTTCTGTACCCAGTCCTGTCATATGCTGCTGCACCCATTCAGAAGTATAGGCCAGCTCCTGAGGATTCGGAATTAATGTCCGGTCACTGGGTTCTTCCAAAGGAGTAATCACAAAGTCCGGTGCTACCCGGATATATTCCGGATGATCCCAATCTACGGAAGGAAAACCATAAAACTGATTCCCGTTTTCACCTATTGCATTTTGAAACACAAACCAGGTTGGATACTGGATCGTAGGATCCGTTTTCTTAAAATAAGCTGAAGACATATTCCAGTACGTTGCTTCTATCTTAAAATCAAGTAAGTTAATCACGCTGTTGATATAAGGTCCTGGAATGATGGCCAATTTTTTAGCGATATAAATTCCGTTGGGAGTCGTGATTTCGAAGAGTTCTCCTATTTGTTTGATATCAAGTACTGGCGAGTTTTCTTCTAATTGAACGGTTTCTTCTTTCTTGCAAAGGTCTAAAAGCGTTTCAATGGTTGCTTTAAAATTGATGCTGGCCCCATCCGGTTGAAACAGTCCCGTATAATTTTCAGGTAAATTTTTAAATTGGTATTTCTCCTCAATTTCCTTTGATGTCAGGGTAGTATAGGGAACGTCCAGAGCTTGCAGTGCTTTCTCAGCTTCAGCGATATTTCCTTCAGTGGAATGTACTTCCGGATCTCCAAACCAGAGCGTGCCTACTTTGTCAAGCAGTGATTTATTGGCTTCCTTTTCGAGGGCATCCCAATACGGTTGGGCCTCAAGAGCCATCTTTACCATATATTCATCAGGATACGGAATCCTGAACTGACGCGAAACGCCTGCGGAGCTTCCTAATTGATTCACAAAAGTAAACTGTTCCAGGACTAAGGTGTCAGCTTTTCGTTGACCCAGATGATAGGCAGTGGCTAAGCCTATAGCGCCGCCGCCAATGACAATGACGTCGTAGTTTTCTGTTTTCATAGGTATTAGTTTTTTTATCTGAAAAATCCGCGTACTCATCACGAATTAAATGATGATCATAAAAGCTTTTTAAGTACTTTTATTTTTATTCTCGCAGATCATGCAGACCGCGCAGATCCACAAACATGAAAATCTGCATCATCTGATTAATCTGCGTGAAATTTTAAAACATGCGATATGTTCTCATTTGCTTTTTCGGGATCAATGAAATTGATTCCAAATTTGCTTCCCTGAGTTTTGTACATGATGCACAATTACCGGCCGTGTTTTTCGAAAGTTTTAAACACACGAGTTTTACATCATGCACTATAACTCGCAAAAAAAACGGCCGCCAATTGAAGGATATGGACTGGTTATGATTGAGACTTTTTTCGTTCTAGTGAGATTTGCACATGGCATCCCAAGTGGTCCAGAAATGCGCATTAATGGCACCGGGAGGAGGGGAAGTACTGTCTGCAACAATACCCACCATGGAGGCACAGTTGGAATTACAGCCTATTTCATTGTAACTGCCTTTCTGAGGAGGGATCTGACGCCATGTACCCGTCGATCCGCTTAATAATTCTACTTTAATATCAAAAATACCCGAAAGATTAGGTGTCTGAATTTGCTTTGTAGGATCTTCACTTGAAATGACATCACTCCAGTTGCCCTGTGAGAAAGTCACGCGCCATGTTGAAATCATTGTAGAGGTATTGTTCTGAGGGGAAAGATATACCCAGAACTGAGCGCCGTTACCCAGTTGAAGCTGGCCGGACGAGTTTGCGATTCCGCTTACGTTGGATGTTTCCATGTTGAATATATTTTGATTGGTTAGTTTTTGTTTGTAATGGCTTTTCGGAAGTACATCAGAATACTTTGTAATCTTCCTTTTTAAGCTTTGATTTGTATCTCAAAGTAACAAACAAGAAAGAATCTGTGGTAGCGTACAAATGACAAATTACGGTTTTGGGTAGAAATACCTAATCTTATGAAATTTATTTATACTCATCCTGTGGTCGGGAGATTTGCGGGTAATCCATGAAATACTTTATCTTTGTTTTTCGGGGTTGATGATCAGATATTAGCCGAAATACCTATATGAATAACAACAGTTTCCTATTTTCTGCAAAAGGAATTTATATTGCAGCCTTTCTTTCTTTAAATACCATAATATATGCTCAGAAGACCGCAGATATTTCCACCATTTCTGAAAAAACATTAAGCAGCATTCTTGAAAAAAACAGAACCTATTCTACGCAGGGTAAAGTGGCGGATTATATTCCCGAACTGGGAAAAATGGATGCCAGAGCCGTCGCTTTCTCAGTGGTAGAGAAAAATGGGAGAGTGCTGAATGTGGGAGATGTTCACAAGAAATTTACCATGCAGAGTATATCGAAAATCATCGCCCTGATGATTGCTGTCAATGAAAAAGGTGAGGCCAATGTTTTTGATAAAATGGGCTATTTCGGAACCGATAAACCCTTCAATCATTTTTCCAACCTGGAAACCACAGGTAAGCCGCTGAATCCGATGATAAATGCAGGAGCCATTCTTACCACTTCCTTAATTTCCGGTGAAGGTGAAAAACCATTTCTTAAAATTTTAGAGATGGTTCGTTATATTACCAAAGATCAGACAATTGATTACAGTAAATCTGTGTATGAATCCGAAAAATCTACCGGGCACCGCAACCGCGGAATGTTCTATCTGATGAAAAACAACGGACTCATCTCAGGCAATGAAGATCAGCTGGACAATTATTTCAAGCAATGTTCTATTGAGCTGACGGCTGAAGATTTAGCCAAAATCGGATATTTCTTTGCTAATGCTTGCGTTCGTTTTGATGGAGATGCAAAGTACAAAAACGAAGAAGTTGCAAAATTGGTGGAATCACAAATGCTTATTGCAGGGATGTATGAATTCAGTGGGGAATATGCACGAACGGTAGGGTTGCCAAGTAAGTCAGGGGTTGGCGGCGGAATTACAGTGAGTGTACCCGGAAGAATGGGGATCGGGGTTTTCAGTCCGGCTTTGGACCAGCATGGAAATTCCTCAGCAGGATATCATATGATTTTAGACCTGGTAAAGCAGTACGGTTTAAGTCTGTTTTAAAAAGAATTCCGGTGCTTATCCACAAATTGAATAACTATTAAGAAAATATAAGATTAAAAATTAAAAGGCTTCAAATCACGTGATTTGAAGCCTTTTTTATGATGATCAGATCGTTTAGCTGCTCATAAGAAATCTGAACTTATTAATGTTTTTAAGGGCAATACCCGTTCCACGTACCACCGCTCTTAAAGGATCTTCTGCAACACATACAGGCAATCCTGTTTTTCTGTGTATACGGTCTGCCAGCCCATTCAGAAGGGCACCACCTCCGGCAAGATAAATTCCTGTTTTGTAGATGTCTGCTGCAAGTTCAGGTGGCGTCAGAGAAAGGGTTTCCATCACAGCATCTTCAATTCTCATAATCGATTTATCAAGTGCCTTGAAAATTTCCTTATAATTCACCATAATTTCTTTTGGCTTACCCGTGATCATATCTCTTCCCTGTACAGGAATGTCTTCTAAAGGATAATCCAGCTCTTCCAGTGCAGAACCTATCTCAATTTTTATTCTTTCGGCGGTTCTTTCCCCAACATATAAATTGTAGTACGATCTCAGAAAATAAGCAATATCATTGGTGAAAACATCACCCGCTATTTTTAAAGACTTGTCACAGACGATACCTCCCAGTGCGATAACGGCTATTTCTGTAGTTCCGCCGCCTATATCAATAATCATATTTCCCTCAGGATTTTGAACGTCAATACCAGCGCCAATAGCTGCAGCCATGGGTTCGTAGATCAGCTTTACCTCTTTAGCATTTACCTTCAGTGCAGAATCTTTTACCGCTCTTTTTTCCACCTCTGTAATTCCTGAAGGGATACAGATGACGATTCTCAGCGCAGGTTGGATAAATCTGCCTCTGATGCCGGGAATTTGTTTAATGAATTCCTTGATCATATGTTCTGAAGCATGAAAGTCTGCAATAACTCCATCTTTTAACGGGCGAACCGTTTTGATATTTTCGTGGGTTTTCCCCTGCATCAGCTTGGCCTGCTCTCCAACGGCAATAGGTTTTCCTGTTGTGCGGTCAATAGCAACAATCGAGGGCTGGTCAATGACGATTTTGTTGTTATGTATAATCAAGGTGTTGGCAGTTCCAAGATCCATTGCGATCTCCTGCGTAAACATATCAAATAGCCCCATCTTTTCATTGTTTTATTAAGACTGCAAAGTACGGCTTTATCGATTGATAAAAATACTTCCGGACTTTACAATTGGAGTTAAAATTGTGTTAATTATCTCCATATATTCGCTGAATCCATTTCACTTTCTGAAGAATTATATCATGTTATTGATAAAAAGTTCTTGTAAGACAATTAAATGCCGTAAAAAAGTAAAATATAGAAAATTTTATAGTGGTACTTATCAAATACGAATATCCCTTGAAGAACGCGATCTTAAAAATACCACTTAATGACGATGAAAAATCAGTGTAAATTACAGGCGTAGAGTTCAGCCATCAAATCATCTTACTTTTAAGCTCTTTATATTTTGAACTGCCCACCGGAAGAATCTCACCTGCCTGATCTTTAAAATTTTGTAAAAATGATATCTAATATAAAGATTAAATAACAGAATGCATACATTTGGCCTTTGACGGTATACTCCTAAAATTATAATAACAAATGGCAGATGAAATACAGATTTTAAAAGATTTTGTTGAAGGGAAAGTTTCAGATTATGATTTTGAGCAACAACTTTATATAAATTCAGCATTGGAGAAATTGCTTTCAGACTCAGCGGTTAATTGGTACGGAACCTACTTACAGGGTACAACAGCTTTCCTATACTTAATCGGTCAAAACTATAAAAATACTGAGGGACGTTTAAATGCTCACGAAACAGTACAACTGTTTTTAAATAAAATAGGAATTGAAGTCGTGACTTCTGCAAAACATACCGATGATTATGAACTGTTGCTCCGTATATGCCCTAAATTTATTGATGCGGAAGCAGATTTTATTGAAAAATATATTGTACCGGAAGACAAAACCCTTTCAAAAGCTGAGCGGAAACAGTATATGAAACAGCGGTATGCAGAACTTTTTAAATACCAGACAAAACCACCGAAATGAATACAGAATCCGGATTGGCCCATCAAAAATGAGAAACCTTTGTACTTTCTAGGACAGGTAGACCTTAAAAAAGGAGAACTATTCCACGATGAGGGAAGTATCTTTCTGTTTATAGATGCCGAAACAGGAATCGTTGAGACGGTAAAACAATTATATTGAAAATAAATTACAGTCTATTAAAATTAACTGTCAAGGAATTTTTCCGACCAGAGTCTTTACAACTGTACAGGCTTTATTTTTTTGATTTAGCAATGAGTAGTTTTTTTAATCTTCTTATTTTCATGGCGTTGCTTCCTGGTGATGTTGTTTTTTTTAATAAAAAATCTCTTGAATTTTTATCACTGAATATTTTATTTCCGATTTATCTGATCTTTTTCATACGATGACGGAAGTCAGTTTTTCCAGATTTCATCCGGCTTTATAGGTGTGTTATCTTTATGTAATATTAGAAAAATAATTCTCTTATTTTTGATTTATTATATTTTTTATTTCTATATTTGCTTTAAATTATCACTTATAAACCTTTATAATTGAATCGTATAGACTGTACCGTCTTATTTCTGATAATAAAAATATAAACTGCATTTTTTGATATTATTTAAATTCATAATAATTTATTGTTAATAATTTATTATTAAATTTCATTTATGGTTGAAAATGTAGTATAAATTTATTATTTTTATTCCCTGATAAATGATAAATGCTGATTTGTGCCGAAAGGTGTAGCATTTATTAATGAAGTTTTCCCAGTTATTATCTCAATACCATAAATGCAATGAAAAATTTAACCATTATTGGATTAACGCCTTTTGAAAAGCCGGATGTGAATCTTATGTCTAAACTGCACCAGGCGGGTGCGTTTCCCATCTTAAGTTTAGGACAGGACCTGGCAGATGCTCAGGAAGCTCTGGATCAACTTGACCAGACCGATGTACCTTCATTTGGTATTTGCTTCGCTGATGATACCTTCATCTCACTTAAGATCCCGAAAAAAGTGAGGTTTGCGATCTTTCCCTCCGGTGTTTCTATGAGTGTTGCTCCTGATTTACCGGTTATTTATCAGGTAAACAGTCTGGATCAAGCCCTGAAGGCCGAACAGTCTGGAGCGGAAGGGATTATTATAAAAGGAAATGAGGCAGGAGGACTGGTAGGCTATGAATCAACATTTGTATTGTTTCAGCGTATTATCAAAGAAATCAGTGCCATACCTGTATGGGTACAGGGAGGAATAGGCCTCCATACCGCAGCAGCTGTAAAAGCGCTGGGAGCCACTGGTGTCGTACTGGATAGTCAGCTTGCCATGTTTCCTGAAAGTTCTGTTCCACAGGATGTAAAAGATCTATGCTCAAAACTGAACGGGACCGAAACAAGGATTATTGCTAACCATCGCGTATTGGTAAGGCCCAACTCACCTGTCTTACAGGAAGATGTAAATGCTGAAGAACTTAGATCACATTTTACTGATCTTGATCCAGCCAATAGTTATATTCCTATGGGGCAGGATATTTCGTTGGCGGTAGATCTCTATGAAGATTTCAAAACTCTTAAAAAACTGATTTTTGGTTTCAAAGAAGCGATGTATGGTCATCTGAAGCAGGCAAAAGCCCTTAAGGTAATCGATCAGAACAATATAATGGCCAAACAGCTGGGGCTTCGTTATCCTATTGCACAAGGACCAATGACCCGTGTCAGTGATGTTCCTTTATTTGCTAATGCAGTTGCAGAAGCGGGAGCTTTACCTTTCGTAGCTTTATCCTTACTTAAAGGAGAGGCTGCCAAAGCTTTGGTAATGGATACTAAAAAACTGGCGGGCGAAAAAACATGGGGAGTAGGGATTCTTGGATTTGCCCCTCAGGAATTGAGAGAAGAACAGACATCCTATATATTAGAGGCTAAACCTTCTGTAGTTCTTATCGCCGGAGGAAGACCGGCACAGGCTAAAGTATTTGAAAAAGCTGGAATAACAACCTTTCTGCATGTTCCTTCCCCTGCACTATTGGATATTTTCCTGAAAGAGAGAGCAACTAATTTTATCTTTGAAGGACGCGAATGTGGTGGCCATGTAGGCCCGCTTTCAAGCATGGTTCTTTGGGAGAAACAGATTGAAAGAATCTTAAAAGAAGATCATCCTGAAAAGATCAGTGTATTTTTTGCGGGTGGAATCCATAATGCTTTTTCAACCGCGTTTGTTTCCATCATGGCGGCTCCACTGGCAGCGCGAGGCGTAAAAGTAGGGGTATTGATAGGAACCGCATACCTATACACTGAAGAAGCCGTACAAACCGGAGCGATTCAGCAGGAATTTCAGCTACAAGCCATGCAGGCTAAAGACACGGTCTTATTAGAAACAGCACCGGGACACGAAACCCGTTGTTTAAATACAGCTTTTGCCCAACATTTCAGCACGGAGAAAACCAAACTTCTGGCAGCTGGAATGGATAAAAAAGAAGTTTGGGAAAAGCTTGAAAAATTAAACGTAGGCCGTCTTCGGATTGCTGCTAAAGGTGTTGAACGTCAGGGAGATCAATTGATCAATATCCCAACCAGCGAACAGCTGGATCTGGGAATGTATATGATCGGACAGGTCGCTACCATGCAAAACCGCGTGATCTCCGTTGCAGCCCTTCATCAGAATGTAAGTATTGATAATTATCAATATATTGAACAGGCAGCTTTGCCGGAAGAACCGTCATCAACAGAAAAACCACTGGATGTGGCTATTGTTGGGATGGAATGTATTTTTCCGGGGGCAAAAAACCTCGAAGAATACTGGCGAAACATTATATTAGGAAGAGACAGCGTCACAGAAGTGCCTGATGAACGCTGGAATAAAGAACTGTATTACCATCCCGATTCAGACGGACCGGATGTATCTCACTCGAAATGGGGCGGATTTATTCCAAAAATTGATTTCGATCCTTTAGCATTCGGAATTCCTCCGCAATCTCTGGCAGCCATTGAGCCAACACAGCTGTTGACCTTATTGGTTGCCAAACGGGCGATGGAAGATGCAGGCTATGGAGAAAAACAGATCAACAGAGAAAACATTTCTGTAATTATAGGTGCTGAAGGTGGGAATGACCTGGCCAACAGCTATAGTTTCAGAGGATATTATAAGCAGGTATTTGGAGAACTTCATGAAGAGGTGAAGCAGGCATTTCCACATACCACAGAAGATTCGTTCCCGGGTATTCTGGCCAATGTGATCGCAGGCAGGATTACGAACCGTCTGGATCTTGGAGGAAGAAATTTCACGGTAGATGCAGCGTGTGCTTCTTCTTTGGCAGCTATTGATTTAGCCTGTCAGGAATTGATATTAGGAAAATCAGATATGGTTCTTGCAGGAGGAGCGGATTTACATAACGGAATCAATGATTACCTGATGTTTTCAAGTACGCACGCCCTTTCAAGAAAAGGAAGATGTGCAACATTTGATGGGGAAGCTGACGGGATTGCCCTTGGAGAAGGGGTGGCGATTCTTGTCTTAAAAAGATATGAAGATGCCGTTCGCGATGGCGACCGTATTTATTCTGTAATCAAAGGAGTAGGAGGATCAAGTGATGGAAAAGCACTAGGTCTTACAGCTCCAAGAAAAATAGGACAGGTACGTGCTTTGGAACGTGCGTATTCCCAAGCAGGGATTAGTCCTGCGACTGTTGGTTTAGTGGAAGCCCACGGAACCGGGACTGTCGTAGGAGATAAAACCGAGCTCAGCGCTTTGACCAATTTATTCAGCCGTTCAGGAGCAATACCGGGACAGACTCACTTAGGTTCCGTAAAAACACAGATCGGACATACCAAATGTGCAGCTGGATTGGCTGGATTGATCAAAGCTTCTCTGGCAGTCTACCACGGGGTGAAACCTCCCACGCTTCATTTGCAGCAGCCCAATGCTTATTATAACGCTGAAACCAGTCCTTTTGCTTTTTATGCAGAAAGTGGATTGTGGACCGAGAAAAACCGTTATGCCGGAATCAGTGCTTTTGGATTCGGGGGAACCAACTTCCATACGGTCATTGCCAATCATCCTAAGCAGGATGATGCTGCAGTATTGCAATCGTGGCCGTCGGAATTATTTGTTTTCCGTGGAGAGACCTATGACGAAGCTAAAATCAAATTGGCCCAGATCAAGTCCTTATTAGAAATCAACGATGATATTCCTTTAAAAGATATGGCCTACAGTTTAGCGGTCGATTCAGAAAAACCAATTCAGCTAAGCATGGTCGCCGATACTACTGAACATTTGATGATGAACATCGAACTGGCATTATCAGGCATTGAAAGCAAAGATACATTTACAGTCAACAGACGTGATGGTAAAGTAGCATTCCTGTTCCCAGGACAAGGCAGTCAGAGAATCAACATGGCTCGAGATCTGTTCGTCGCTTTTCCGGCCATGCGTAACCTGATTGAAGGATATCCTGAACTCGAAAAAGTAGTTTTCCCTTCCGCTACCTTTAATGAAGCTGCTTTAAAACAGCAAAAAGAAGCCATTAAAGATACCCGTCTGGCACAACCTATTTTGGGAATAGTTGACCTCGCGCTGGCTAAATTCCTTCAATCGCTGGACATTGTTCCGGATATGGTGGCAGGCCACAGCTATGGTGAATTACCAGCTTTATGTTTTGCCGGCGTTTTTGAAGAAGAAAAACTGGTTGATTTGAGTATTCAAAGGGCTCACGCTATTTTAGATTCAGTAGAAGGCGGAGATCCGGGTACGATGATTGCGGTGAGCACCACAAGAGAAAAGTTACAGCCGATATTGGACAAAACTGAGGGCTGTTATCCGGTTAATTATAACGCTCCAACCCAATGTGTGGTAGCAGGAAGTACACCGGCGATCAACAAATTAATGGAAATCCTTAAGCAGGAACGTATTTCTGCCAAGAAATTAGAAGTTGCCTGTGCATTCCATAGTCCGTTATTAGCCAAATCTAAAGGCTTGTATGATGAGGTCTTACAAGAGATTCCTTTCAGAGAAATGCAGATTCCGGTGTGGTCAAATACCAGTGCAAAAGTATATCCAGCAAGTCCATGTGAAATCAAAGAAAGACTGACGGATCATCTGGTACAACCCGTGAGATTTGTAGAAGAAATTCAGGCGATGTATGAGGACGGAGCCAGAATATTCATCGAAGTAGGTCCAGGGAAAGTCCTTTCCGGATTGACGAAATCCTGCTTAGAAAAAGATCAGCTGATCCTGTATGTAGAAGACAGCAACCGAAATAAACTGAGCCATCTTCTTTCCATGCTGGCGCAATATCTTGGAACTGGCAGAAGCTTCAGCATTGAAAAACTTTTCGATGGCCGTAATGCCAGACTGATTCAGATAGACCAGCCTGAACTGTATAAGAAAAATCCAGCCATCTGGCGTGTGAACGGACAGACGGCCCATCCAACCACAGGTAACTTGCCATCTAATGGTGCGTTACCGATACTAAAACCTATTCCCATGAACAATTTCACTAATACCCATCAAACTCCTGTAGCCGAACATCAGCCTGCCGCTGAACGTATGCTGCACGAATATTTAAATACCATGAATCAGCTGATCCAGGCACAGCGTGATGTGATGCTTTCCTTCCTGGGACAGAATCCACAAGTCAGCTCTGCACCTGTTTATGCTGCGCCGGTACACTCACCAATGAACGATCGTTTGGTGACAATTCCTGCACAGCCGGTTAATGTAGAAAAGCCTGCTGCTGTTGCGGTAAAACAGGCTCCGGTAAAAGATATTAAAACCTTGTTGCTACAGGTGGTCAGCGATAAAACAGGATATCCACACGAAATGCTCGGGATGGAAATGGATCTGGAAGCAGATTTGAGCATCGACTCTATCAAAAGGGTAGAAATCATAGGAACGCTTCGCAGTGAACTGGGAGCGCTTACATCAGATCATGCCAATGAAGATACAATCATGGAAAAATTAGCCTCGATCAAAACTTTAAATGGTTTGGTTTCCTGGTTGACAGAATTTACAGGAACTCCAATAGCTGCTCCTGAAAAAAACGGATCTGCGGTAACATCTGCATCAGAAGTAAAAAGTAAATCTGCATTCTCTCTTGAAGAACTTCAGCATGTCATTCTGGATATTGTCAGTGAAAAAACGGGTTATCCAAAGGAAATGCTTGGATTGGATCTCGATCTGGAAGCAGATTTAAGTATTGATTCCATCAAGCGTATGGAGATTATCGGAGATCTTAAAACCAAAATCGGTTTTGGAGAAGATATGGATCAGGCGGACGACCTGATGGAGAAGCTGGCTGCTATAAAAACACTAAAAGGATTGGCCTCATGGATCAGCGAAATGAGCGGAAACAACGATGCTGAGCCCGTACAAAATGGACTGTCGCGTCTTCGTTTTGGTTTGACTCCCACTGATGTTTCTACGGAACAGAATACTGAAATCATAAAGGGAAAACGTTTCGCGATTACACAGGACAACAGTTCGCAAACGCGGGCAATCAAAACTGCTCTTGAAAAATATGGTGCCATCGCAGAATTGGTAGATACAGAGAAAGATCTAAAGGATTTTGATGGACTGATCATTCTGGATCTGTTCTCCTCAACCGTAAAACACAGCATCATTGATCACGTAGATCAGATCAAGAAACTGGATCTTGATAAAGCCAAATGGGTGTATCTGATTTCAGACATTCCTGCTCATATTCAGGAACTGACTGATACCCGTCTTTTACGTCATTACAAAGGTTATCCCGGACTTTTCAAAAGTTTAGCGAGAGAATTTGAACAAACCTCTTGCAGACTGATCAGTCTGAGTACGCCACAGGAAGTTGATCAGATTACGGAGATTGCTTTAAAAGAAATATTAACCACAGATAAACCTTCCGAAGTCGTTTACAAACACGACCAAAGACATAAAATAGATATGATCCCTTCTCCATTGTCAACGAGCCTTGAAGAAGCACATATCCAGCTGGATCAGGAATCTGTAGTCCTGGTACTTGGTGGCGGGCAGGGAATCACTGCTGAATTGGTGAAGCATATGTCCGGAGCCTATCCATGCACCTATATTTTGGTGGGAAGATCAGCAGATCCGAGAGATGTCATAGCAGACCTTAAAGAAGTGGAAGCGATGAAAACCAAGGAAGAAATAAGAAGTTATCTTATTAAAACCGGAACATTCACTTCTCCTGCTGAAATAGAAAAAGAGACCGTAAGAATTTTCAAAAACAATCAGATCCTCCGTACGATCCGTGATATGGAACAACTGGGAAGTAAGGTAGTATACCAATCTTTAGACCTTTGTGACGAAGAAGGATTATCAGATTTGATCAAAAATATTTACGATAAGTACGCCCGTTTAGACGGAGTCATTCATGGAGCAGGTCTTTTGGAAGACAAACTGTTCAGACAGAAGACATCCAGCTCATTTGAGCGTGTATTCGATACAAAAGTAAAACCGCTTCGTGTATTGGCAGAACAACTTCGAGCTGACTGTCAGTTTGTAGTGCTCTTCTCAAGTATCGCTTCGGTATATGGAAATAAAGGTCAGACAGATTATGCTGCGGCCAACTCTGTACTGGATGATTATGCGAAAGCTTTAAACAAAAAATTAAAAGGAAAAGTAATTTCCATCAACTGGGGTCCATGGAAAGGAGCCGGAATGGTTTCATCAACGCTGGAAACAGAATACGAACGTCGTGGAATCTCTTTAATTCCATTGGACCAGGGAAAAGAAATTTTTCTTAATGAGATCAAATACGGAACCGAAAGTCAGGTATTGATCATGTCAGGAAGCAACTGGTAACCCTCTGTATACGATAACTATGAAAAAAACAGATGTTGCTGTCATTGGCTTATCCTGTGTCTTTCCCGGGGCACAGGATGCCAGCACTTTTTGGCAGAATATTGTCAATAAAGTAGATTCTACCCAATCGGCTCCGGCGGATAGGATTGATCCTGTACACTTCAGTGATGCTACCAGTCCTGTTGACAGATTTTACTGTAAACGTGGTGGATTTATTTCAGATTATGAATTTGATCCAACCGCTTTTGGGATTTTACCCTTAGCCGTTGAAGGGACAGAACCGGATCATTTGCTAACCCTTGATCTGGTACAAAAAGCCCTGGAAGATGCCGGTGTATTTCAAAAGGGAACATCCCTTGAAAAAACAGGAATCATCATTGGTAAAGGAAACTATACCGGTCCCGGAGCGACCCGTGCTATCGAAATTGTGCGAACCGGAGAACAGATTTCTTCGTTATTGCAGGAATTGTTACCCCAGGTATCTTCAGCAGATATCGAAAAGGTGAAGCATGCTTTCCAGGAACGGAAAGGACGTTTCGCAGCAGATACAGCCATGGGACTGATTCCCAATCTGGTTGCCTCTTTAGTTGCCAACCGTTTCAATCTGGGAGGTGCTGCTTTTACAGTAGATGCCGCCTGTGCCAGTGCCCTGATTGCAGTAGATCATGCCGTTCAGGAACTGAACCGTGGCCGTTGTGATATGGTTATCGCGGGAGGTGTGCATACCGGACAGAATGCTGCTTTCTGGAGTATTTTTGCCCAGTTGGGAGCTTTGTCTCATCAACAGCAGATCAAGCCGTTCAGTATGGATGCAGACGGATTATTAATTGGTGAAGGCTGTGGTTTCGTCGTGTTAAAACGAATGGAAGACGCAGTCCGTGATCAGGATAAAATCTACGCCGTGATCAAAGGCGTTGGCGTAAGCAGCGATGGTAACGGAATCAGCGTCATGAGTCCATCCGTTAAAGGTCAGCTTAAAGCGTTGCAACAAGCCTGGATTAATGCAGATCTGGATGAAAAACAGATTGGATATCTTGAAGCTCACGGCACAGGAACACCACTTGGAGATAAAACAGAGCTTCAGACCTTAGCGCAGTTTTTCACTAAAGAAGAAACAACCCAGGCTGCAGGAATTGGATCTGTTAAATCCAATATCGGGCATGCTATGCCGGCTGCCGGGATCGCAGGTTTAATCAAGACCTGCCTGGCGCTTCATCATGATACTTTACCCCCTACATTATATTGTGAAAATCCAATTGCAGATATGGAGCAGACCCGTTTTGCTCCGGTACAGGAACCGAAAAGCTGGTCAAAAACAGGCTTGCCGAAAGTAGCGGCAGTCAATGCCTTCGGATTTGGAGGGATCAATGCACACGTTGTTTTGGAAGGCTATGATATGCCGAAAAAAGACCGTGTTTTGGTATTGGCAAGGCCCACTCATGAAGAACTGCTTTCAGCTTTAAAAAATAAAGAAAACAGAGTAGGTGAAGGGGATTACCGGATTGCTTTATTCGACCCAACCCCTGAAAGAATAGAAAAAGCGATTAAAATTGTAGCTAAAGATAATCCATGGCGCAATAAACAGGATATCTGGTACACCAACACGCCTTTACTGAAAGATGGTGGTAAAATTGCCTTCGTATTTCCGGGGCTGGACGGCCTTGCGAAAGGCGAAGTAGACAGTGTCAGCCGTTATTTCGGATTGACCGAACCTATCGAAACAGAAGGAGAAGGTTTATTAACGGACGCACTGGGTATTTTCAACAAATGCAGTATTCTTGACAACGCCCTGAAAAAACTGGGAATTGTTCCTGATATGAATGCCGGACACAGCCTGGGAGAATGGCTGGCAGGATATTCCTCCGAACTGGCAGAAGTGAATTCTGTAAAAGCTTTGATCGATGTCCTTAATCCGGAAACCTTTGAATTAAAAGATTCCAGATTTATTGCGATCGGAGCGGGAATTGATGCGGTCAAGCCTTTTATCGATACCATTTCCAACCTCTATGTTTCCAATGATAACTGCCCTAATCAGGTAATCCTTTGCGGCAGTAATGAAGCCTTGGATGAATTGGTTCCATTATTAAAATCAAAACAGATCTTCCATCAGATTCTGCCGTTCCAGTCCGGTTTTCACTCGCCTTTTATCGCTGATCAACTGGAGGTTATCTTAGCAGGAATGGAAAAAGCACAGTTTCAACAGACGAAAATCCCATTGTGGTCTGCAACGACTTTGGAACCGTATCCTGCCGATCAGGATGCGATCAGAAAACTAAGCGCAGAGCATTTGGTGCAGCCTGTCCGTTTCCGTGAACTGACGGATAAACTGTATGAAGAAGGCGCAAAATTCTTTATTCAGATAGGCACCGGAGGATTGATCGGATTTATCGATGATACCTTAAAAGGAAAAGCATTCAGTACCATTGCTTCCAGCGTAGCCACACGATCTGCACTGGCTCAGATTCAGCGTGTGGTAGCTGCGTTATTCGTGGAAGGTAAAACAGTGGCATTGGACTTTTTAGAAATACAAAATCAATCCAAAAAATCAACAGGAAAGGGAATCAAATTACAGTTAGGTTCACCGATTATCCGCGATTTTAAAGAAATTCAAAATCTGGCTCAGTCTTTTGAAATGCCAAAGCAAAATACCATTACTGCCACGGTAGCTAAAACCGGACATCCGCTTGTTCAGGCCTTCCAGGACAATATTTCTGATATGATCCGCATGCAGGAAGAAGTATTGACGCTGTTTCAGAACCGTTCTGAAATTAAAGTGGCAAAACCCGTGATGCCTAAAGTACCGGTCAATAAGAATTTCTCGAAACTTTTACAGGTTACTTTAGAAAGTCATCCTTACCTTATCGATCACAGTTTATTAAGACAACCCAAAGGATGGCATGAACTGGCTGATATGGAACCCGTAATTCCGATGACGATGATTTTTGAGCAGTTAGCAGAAATCGCACAGGCAGAAATTCAGGGTACACGGGTTCATAAAATTATGAATGTAAGTGTGTTTCAATGGATGAATGTCGCCAAACCTTTTGAAAAAACAGTCAAAGGAGAATGGCGTTCAAATAACCACGCTTATCTTGATATAGAGAACTTTGCGAATGCAGAAGTCCTACTGGCTTCATCTGCGCCTGCAGTTCCTGTCTTTAACTTATCGATCGGAGATCTTCTGCCAATCGAAAGAACGCCAGAAGAGATTTATGACAAACATATGTTCCATGGAGAACGCTATCAGGGAATTGCAGAAGTTTCAGCAGTAGGAACGAAAGGAATTGTAGGAAAAATCAAAGGAAACGGTGGAAAAGGTTCTTTGCTTGATAATGCCGGACAGCTATTCGGATTGTGGCTGCAGCTTACCCTGACCAAAGACCGTATTGCTTTCCCGGTAAAAATCAGAGATATTGAATTCTTTGGAGATATGGAAGATCAGGACGGCCTTTTTGAATGTACCTGTATCCTTACAGAACTCAATGAAGAATTTGCCATTGCCGATATCATCCTGAAAAGAGACGGAAAAGTATGGTGCGCGATTACAGGATGGCAAAACCGCCGACTGGAAATCGATGAACCGCTGTGGAATGTTTCCATGTCGCCTTTGCACAACCGTCTTTCGGAGGAAATAGCTCCTGAAGTATTTTTCTTTCATCAGGCGTATACCAGAGTGGCTTCATGGGATTTTATTCTCAAAAGATATTTCAACCAGACGGAAAAACAATATCACCAGCAATTGTTTCCCAACAAGAGAAAAGAATGGATGGTGAGCCGTGTGGCGGTGAAAGATGCCGTTCGAAACCTTCTCCGCGAACAGAAAAATCATCCTTGCTTTCCAATCACTTTTGAAATAGGGAAGGATGAAGTTGGAAAGCCTTATCTGATCGGCGATGTTACCGAAGGTATCCATATTTCTCTGGCTCACAAAGGAAAAGATGCGGTGGGTATTGCACGTCATGGTGGTCCGGTGGGCATTGACATGGAGATCATGGAAGAACGCAGCTCCGGATTTTATGATCTGGTATTTACCGATCACGAATTAGCTTTATTAAAAGACAAGGATCAGGCAGAATGGACCACCAGGTTCTGGGTAGCCAAAGAAGCCTACGGGAAATTTCTGGGAACCGGATTGAAAGGAAACCCAAAGGCATTTGAAATCAAACATATTGAGGGAGATTACTTATGGATCAACCAAACTGAAATAAAAACTATTAAACATAAAAATTATATTATCGGATGGACACTATAAACCACACATTACAATTGAATCACGAGGAATTGTTCACTCTTTTAAAAGGTTTTATTACGGAAGTGATAGGCGCTGAATTTGTAGAGGAAATGGACATCACTCCGGAAAGTTCATTCACCAAAGACCTGGAAATGGACAGTATAGAAATTGTTTCTTTTTCTGAAAAGATCAAAGCGCATTTCGGCGATCAGATTGACTTCACGGGATGGCTGTCTTCTATGGACTTAGACGAACTGATCGACCTTGACCTGAGTATGATCATCAATTATATCTACGAATGCCAATAATCAATGTAAACCATAAACAAGTTCATATTCAGGAACTCAACAAAGGGGCTGAACACACGGTGGTGCTTATCCACGGGATGTTCAGCAACCTGTCCATTTATTATTTCAATATTGCCCCGATCCTGGCGAAACATTTTCATGTCGTGATGTACGATCTGAAAAGCCATGGCATGAGTGAACGTTTTACAGATGGCTATGATCTGGAAAGCATGTCATCCGATCTTTTGGCTTTGATAGATGTTTTAAACCTTAAAAAAGTACATCTGGCCGGATACAGTTTCGGAGGATTGATTGCCTTGAAAACGGTATTGAAAGCTCCGGACCGTGTCAGTCACTTGGTGGTGATAGAAGCCCCGGATCCTCAGGACGAAAAAGCAAGAAATATCATCGATGAATACAGCAAAGAGTTTCTCGAACATTATGTTGCCAATTTTACAGATACCACCAAGGTGCAGATGGGTAAAAGGCAGATGGAGAAAAACCACCGCATGTATGAGTTCCTGTTTGAAAAGACCAGCATCAAAGCAGATATGATCAGGGAAAAACATTTTCTGAGTGAAGCCAATTTCTCAGGACTGCATATTCCCACATTATTACAATACGGATCTGAATCCAATTGTAGACCTACAGGTGAATGGCTGAAAACCCAGATCATTTCATCTGAACTGGAACTGATTCCCGGTGATCACAATGTCCCGATACAGGAACCTGTTCAGATCGCAGAAACCATTGTTCATTTTTTATCTCAATCATTATCTAACACATTAACACAAAATCATGGCTAAATTTGTATTTGTTGTTCCCCCATTGACAGGCCATATCAATCCAACCTTAAGCATCGGCGCAGCATTACTGCAAAGAGGACATGAAGTGGCCTGGATCAGTCTTGATAAAAACTTAAGTACAAAACTTCCTGTCGGAGGAGAATTGTTACTCATTCAATATGATCAAACCGACGAAGAAAAAAAAGAAAGTGAGAACTATCTTGATATCATTTCTAAAAAAATAGTCTACGGAATCGACAGCATTAAGTTTCTGTACGATGAGGTCCTGATTCCCTTAAACAGACATTGTTATAACGGTATTGTTGCCTTGCTGGAAACCTATCAGCCCGATATGGTGATTGGAGATCATCAGTTATTTGCCGCCGCTATTGCTGCAAAAAAACTGAACCTTCCTTACAGCACCTCCGTTACCGCTCCGGCTGCTATTAAAATGATGGAGGAGCTGCCTAAAGTACACGAATGGGAAGTCAACAAGATCATTGAACTGCAGAAAGAATTGGGTGTGACGGAAAACCGTTCACTGGCTTCTTCCGATCTGCTGACTCTTGTTTTAACCTCGAAATATTTCTTTGGTGAAATGGATCTGCCGGAGAATTATCAGTTCACGGGACCTGTTCTTATGGAACGCCGCATCTCCTGTGAATTTGATTGGGACCGGTTGAAAAATGCTGCCAACAAAAAGATCTTAGTAAGTATCGGAACGACCTTCGATCATGATCATAAAAAAGCTTTTTTCCAGAAAGTAATTGATGCCTTTAAAGATGAAGAGGTAACCGTTGTACTAGTTTCTGATCCTCAGCTTTTTGACAGCTGGCCGGAGAACTTTATGGTGTATCAGCAGGTTCCTCAACTGGATCTGCTGCCTTATCTGGATGGAGTGGTTTGCCATGGCGGTCACAATACCGTCTCTGAAGCCCTTTCCAACGGTCTTCCGTTGGTGGTGATCCCTATTGCATATGATCAGTCGCATGTGGCTGGACGTGTGGTGCGTACCGGATCAGGAGAACGTCTTAATTTTAACCGTTTTAAATCTCATCATTTGAACGAGGCGGTTCAGAAGATTTTATACCAACCGGAATATAAAGAAGCTGCTGAAAAGGTTCGTGAATCTTTCGTTGAAGCGGGAGGTACCCCAACCGCTGCTGATCTGTTAGAAAAAGCATTGCTTCCTGTTTCAGAAAAGATAAAGACCGGATCTAAGTTTTTATTTGTGATTCCGCCGTTTTTCGGACACATCAGCCCGACCTTGAGTGTTGGTGCCAGTCTGATTGCCCGTGGACACGAAGTAAAATGGTTTGGAATTACCCCATTAGACCCTAAACATATTCCGGAAGGAGGAAGTTATTTTTATCCTGAAGAAGATCTGAGTCCGTTTCAGGAAGATATTCAGCGTATTTTAAAGAGACAGGATGACGGACCTGCATGTTCGGGCCCTGAAGTCATGAAACTGGCATTGGAGGAAACCTATGTTCCCTTTGCCAAAATGATGATGCCCGGATTAGAACGTCTTACTGATACGTGGAAACCTGATGTTCTCGTGAATGACTGTATCACTTTCGGAGGTGCATTATTTGCTCACAAACATAAGATTCCATGTGTAACAACTACGCCTGTTCCTCCCGATGTAATGGGTGATACCGCGAACAGCGCACCCAAAATATTCGAATGGCAGCAAAACCTGATCAAAGACCTTCAGAAAGAAGTGGGAATTGAGGATGAAGGCATTTTTATTCATTCCAATCAGTTGAATCTGGTCTTCACCTCACAGACGTTTGCAGATTTTGAAACCGTTCCGGCGCATATGAAGTTTGTAGGTCCGGTAAAAGGACGTCCGAACCCTGCTCCTTTTGACTGGGAAAAACTGGAAGCCTCTACGACCCCTAAAATATTTGTATCGCTGGGCACTTTGCTGGTAGATATCCGGAAAGCATTTTTTGAAAAGATCATTGCTGCTTTTGCAGATCAGCCTGTAACGGTGATCGCAGCCACTCCGCCGGACATATTTGATGAATGGCCATCTAATTTTATTGTAAGCGGTTTTGTTCCTCAATCTGCCCTCATGCCTTATATGGATATGGTGATCTGCCACGGCGGTTTCAATACCGTTAATGATACGTTCACCAATGGATTACCGATGTTGATTACGCCTATTGCCTACGATCATTTCCATATTGCGAAATTAATTGAAAAAGCAGGGTGTGGAATCAGCATCCGATACAAGCGATTACGGGTGGAAGCCCTTCGTGAAACCGTTTTTGAATTGCTGGAAAATCCGGTCTATAGAAACGCAGCGAAAGAAGTTCAGTCGAGTTTGCTCAATGCAGGCGGTAACGACCTGGCGGTAGAGCTGCTGGAAGGTTTTGTACAACAGGAACAAACATCATTAGTTTTAGGATAAGCCTATGAAAAGAAAATTGTTATTTGGAGAGCGCATACTTCTGGGAGACGGAACAGAGCCTTTTAATGTGGTTATTGCGTTCCGTTTGCGGGGCACTTTTAAAAAAGAAGAAATTCAGCATGCCCTGAGTCGGCTTCAGGGCAAACATCCCTGGTTGAGAGCACTCATTCACCATGACGAAAATAAGGTGCCATGGTTTGAAGTGTTGGAAAAAAATGTGCCCATACCCATTCGGATTGTTTCCAGGAGAGGGGACGACGATTGGCAGGAAGAATCCAGAAGAGAGTGGGAGACCTTATTTAAATATGGCGAGCAGCCCCTTCTCCGGTTCATATGGATCAGAGGAGAAGAGGTTTCGGATATGCTTTTTTCTTTTCACCATTGTTTATGCGATGGAGGTTCTGCGCTGGCTTTCTTATATGAGTTTTTAACGATATTGGATCATCCGTCAGCGGAAATTGGAGTAGAAAATCCTATTCTGGGAATTCATGATGTGGTTCCGGAATCCATCTTGACGAACCGTACACAAAAGCTGAAAGCAAAATTGATCGGCAGGGTAGCGGCAACGGCCATCAAGTGTATTCCCGTTGGTAAAAAAGCAGTGGAGCGTCAGAATGATTACATGATTCACTGGAAATTTGACAAAGAAATAAGTAAGGAATTAATTTCCTACTGCAAATCCATGGAAGTCACGGTGAACACGTTTTTATGTGCAGTGGTACTCCAGGCATTTAAAAAGGTAAAAGGAGCTGCTGCTTTCAATAAGGTTTCATGTCCGGTAGATATCAGGCGTTTTGCGAACCAGATCAAAGAAGATCATATTTTTGCTTTCGGACTGATGATCGTGGTCTCAGCGAATCATAAAATAAGCTTTTCGGAGAATTTAAGGCTGATGCAGGAATCCGTAGAACGGAAAACCTCTAAACTGAATCCCTATATTACCATGATGGTGATGGAGTCTGCTCATGATGCCCTGAAAAGTTTCACCAAACTGCTCAAGCATGGGAAATCCTCCAATGACTGTATGTTTTCCAATCTGGGACGCATTCAGATCCCCCATCAGTATAAAGCATTTACCCTGGAAACCATTTTCAGTCCCTCTGTGATTGGTCCTTTGGGAAATACCACAACGATGGTGACGTCAACATTCAATGGGGAAATGGATTTCTCTTTTGTAGGAAGCGAGGGTTATTTACCGTATTCTGAAGCGTTAGCAATCCGTGATGAGGTAATTCAGACTGTAAAAGAACAATTAGATCCTATATCCGTATTATGATCAGAAGAAAATTGATGATGGTGGAAAGGATCATGTATGTGGATCCGGATACACCGATAAACTTAGTATTTACCGCAAAAATCAAAGGGAAAATTCCAGAAGAAAACGTTAAGGCTGCTTTGGCAAAAATTCAGCAGAAACATCCTTTGCTGAGATCGGCTATCGATATCCGCAGTGAGAAATATCCTTTTTTTACTGAAGATAAGGAGATCGAACCCATTCCGCTCCGTGTTGTTGAACGGAAAACGGACAACGATTGGCTGCAGGAATCTGAAAAGGAATGGTTCAGGCTGTTTAAAGATGAGAAAAAACCGCTTGCCCAATTGGTATGGATTAAAGGAGATGATGTTTCGGAACTGCTTTGGGTAATGCCTCACTGTATCTGTGACGGAACTTCTGCTGTCACGCTGATGCGGGAACTTCTGGGCCTTTTGGATGATCCCTCTTTTGAGATGAGTCCTTATCATCTATTCAATTCTGTTAATGATTTCCTGCCTCTGGATTTCAATTCGAAAAAAGAGAAACGCAAAGCCCGGTTTTATATGCTGATGGCCCGGTTCTTTTTTATGATGCAGCGGAAAAGTAAAACTAGTAATCTTGGAAAAAACTATCTCATTCACTGGAAGGAAGATCCTTCTATAACGACTCAAATCACTGAAAAATGCAAAGCTCAAGGTATTTCCGTACATGCTTTGTTGTGTGCAGCCTATATGCAGGCTTTTAAAGAAATACAAGGGAAGCAGGCGAAAGGAAAAGTAATCAGTCCTGTAGATGTACGTCATTTTATTCCGGAGATTAAAAAAGATCACCTGTTTGCTTTTGCTCCTACCGTTGAACTTCCGTTGAAAAAAGGCAGCCTGGATGTCATGGACAATGCCCGGGAGATCAAAAAGGAACTTCTTCAGAAAATAGATAAGATTGAAGCGAGAAAACTTCTATGGATGGGAGAGCAAATGCACCCGCTTGTGGACCGTATGATCACGATGCTGAAATCCAGTAAAGGCGGACATGATATCACGCTTTCGAATATGGGTAGAATTGATATTCCCAATGATTATAAGCATTTTACACTGGAAACCATCATCAGCCCGACGGTTGCATTTCCATGGCTGAATTCGAATACGCTGGTGACCACCACCTACAATCAGCAAATGGATTTTACCTTTATGTCCAACGAGCATTTCCTTCCGAAGGCAGAAGCCATAAAAATTAAAAACAAAGCCATTGAACTCCTGACCTCGTCTTTATGAAATTAAAATTCAAGCCTGCGCCGCCTAAGCTCCTCAAGAAAACCACGCTGAAACGCTTTTTAATCAAGCGGACGATCTATTATGTGCTTCCGAATGTGTTTTTCAATTTCATTATTGCCTATGCCAGTTTTCAGGAATTAGGATATACCCACTTTTTTTCAGGAACCCAAAATCTGGCCCGGCTGACGCTTCCTATGGCTATATTCCTGCCTGTAGTCCTTACCATCGATATTATCAACAGGGTGATCATTGCTTCCGAACAGGGAGCGATTGAATTTACCGTAGATGATCAGCTCAATAAAAAGAAACTGATGACGAAACTAAGTATTGTACACGGTGTCATTACAGGATTATTGGTCTTGTCTGTATTGATGATCGCACAATTCAGTTTATCAAAATATTATAAACTGGACGCCACTGCCATGGCGGTGCTGGTTGGGGTGCTGGCAGGAATCCTTTCTGTTATTTTTGTGTATGTGCCGGTGTGGAGGTTGAGGAGGTGGATGTGGAGGAGGGGAGTGGTATTAACTGTAGAAGAGAATGAGTAATTAAAAACCAGAATCAGATCTCACATTGTACAGAAAAATAAAACCAGTTTATTCAAGTACTCCTGAAAAAATAAAAACCAACTTTTAAAGTTGATTTTTTGTTGTCCATACGGAGTTGGATACTATTTAAAATCTAAAATTTCTCTGCAGGTTGTATCATTAATTTGTTGTCTTTGTTGAAAAATAGGAGCCAGATCCAAACAAGAAATGCCAAAATAAAAGAAATAACAATACTCTGATAAAAGAAGTCTTTTGCTGCGTCGTTGGCTTGAAACTCCTGTATAGCCTGATTGACTGTTAAGCCCTGTTTTACCAGTAAAGTAATGACTGTCGTAACGTTGGCGATAATGATGCTGATGATGTTTGTAAGAACAATAATATATTTTGTCAGTTTTCCATGCAGTCCTTTGAAATAATCATAGCCTAAAATTCCGAGAATTGCGATGACGAATGCCATTCCGGAGGCCAGTCTTTCAAAATAGACAGCACATAAAACCCAAAGTATAATTCCCGGAACCGAAAAGAGTAGGGCCCCTAAAAATCCTGTTAAATAATTTTTTTCTTTTGAAATTCTTTCTTTTTCAATTTCGTAAAATCTACGATCCTCCTGGCTGAAACAGCGATCACAAAGTATAATACCGTTGTCGTTGAGATCATAATAGTTGATTCTTTGATCTTGTCCACAGCTGTGACAATGGTTTTGCTCTGGCAGATTTAGTTTTTTGAACAGATCAACCAGAAAATCGAACAAAGCATAAACCGTCTTAAGTTGAGTAAGCGTTACATTTTCAACGAATTTAAAAAAAATCGCATGATCGCTAATTTCAAAGTGGGTAAACTTTAATTTCTTTTTGTTGGTGTTGAGTTCAGTTTTGATGTGTAGCTTTTGTTCTTCTGTTAAGCTTCCGGTGGTCGCCGTTACCAATTTGAATTGCGGTGTGGTGACTAAACTTGCATCTGAAACGTTGAAAAAGTATCCTTTGTAGAGTCCGAATACACTGTCCTTTGTTTTATACCAGCCAAGTTCTTTGGCTATTTTTTTTGCTTTTGGAAAAATCATTTGTTGTTTTTAATTTATATTGATCTTATTCATTTAACATTCCATTACTACTTTGTGAGTTATTATGAATAAGATGACTGATTTATTCTCCAAAGATAATAGATGGATTACATTTATTGGACATGATTAACCTTATAATTTTAGGTGTTAAAAATTTTGGTTGAATTTTTTTAGCTCAAAATAGCAGTTTTCACAAACTAATCTAATTTGTGCAAAATTCTCAGATTCTTCGTTCCATTCACCATACTCAGCTCTTACTTTTTCACATTCATCACACCATGCCTGGAAGTCATCTTCTTCTTCCAACTCCATTCCTTTGTAAGTGTCGAAGGCTTCATGAAAACCGCTTACCGTTTTACAGTCTAAGTGCTGACACACAAATCCTGGACGCGCAAAACCATGCTGAGTACATTCTACTATTTTTTGTTTAGATTGTTGAACACTTTTAGAATTTTTATCTTCAACAGCCGTAAGAACCATGTAAAAATCCAAATGGTCAGAATTGACTTTATATGCTCCAATACCATTCAGAAAATCCAGGCACACTGATGTCAATTCCCAACCATCCAATTCATCACTTGGAAAGGTTCCTTCCTGTAATTTTTCGTATTGATTTTTTATTCCAAACTCTTTGACAACGAGTAATTTTTTTTTATTCTTTTCAATGGAACTGTCATTGAACCAGCTCCACATCCACGTTTGCTTTTCTTTTGAATAGGTTCCTACCGGGATATAGGTAAAGTATACTTCATCTTCGTCCGAGTTGTAAAGTCGTAAAAGCTCAAACTCACTATCATAAAACCAATTTTCGTAGGAATCTATATCAAATTGTTGTTTGAACAAATTTTGAATTTCAATGAGGTGATCCAGCTTTTCCTGACAGAATTCTTTGTAGTTCATTTCTATTGTGTTAAAAATCATTTAATTCTAAGATTGTTCCAAAGGACGCTTTTTACATTGATTTTAAAATTTAGAGCATTGAAAACAGTGTTCTAAATAATTTTTTAAATATTTAGAATGGTTAGCAAATTTTGTTACTCCTAATCTTTGCATATGGCTACATTTCCATTTCCCATTAAAAATCTATATCCGAAAGGCAATGCTAAATATTTCAAAATATCAGGACGAGCAAAAGCGACATGATAAAAGTGCACCATTTTTAATGACTTAATATCGTCATTATAATCATCTGTGATAAGATACCAACCACTTTCGTCCTGAGGTGAATCATATCTAATTCCTTCGATATCTTTTCCTTCGAAAACACCATCTGATATAACAATCGACTGATTGAAGGTTGGAAAATGAGGAATAAGATTTTGTTGCCAACATATTTCCCCTTGTTCTCTAACAACTGAAATTGCCATATCACAACCTTTATTATAGCCACTGCCGTCAGCGTTTGCTTCATACAAGTCATAGCAGTTATCCTCATCCAGCCTAAATTGTAAAAGACATGAATAATAGCCAATATTTTGGTTTTCAGAAATAATAGGTTTACTACCTACAATATAATCTATAATATATTTTATAACCTCTATATAGTTTTCTGGTTGATTATTACCAATAGCAACTCTAATTTCTTTATCTAAATAAAGATATAGTCCTTTAGTCTCAACATAAATATTATTTATTTTTATTTCAATTTCTTTTTGATTCATAGATCTAATATTCATGTTCTAAACAAGATTCTTCATATGACCAAACGTTTCCTTCCCCCTCGTCTAAATATTGCTTAATCGGCCTATAAGAGATATTAGCTGGCACATTGACTGCAATTATGTTTCTATCCAAGAAAACTTCCGAATCACAACCATTTTCTTTAAACCATTGTCTGGTTTCTTCTATTTTATTTTCATAATCTTTGTAGACGAAGATCCGGACAGTTGTATTTCCAGAACTCTCAACAAAATCTTCAAAATAATACTGCTTATCATCTTCATCATATTCGACTTCAATAGTATCACCAAGAGAAATCCTTTCTGCAATAAAAGGAATATTGTCTACAATAAAATTATCCCCATCTGATTTACACCATAATGATTCAGTTTGGTACTCTTTTTCGGCAGTTTCTTGCACAAAAAAAACTTTAGTTCTATTTTCCATATATTATTCTCTTTTGTTACTCTTTTTTATATTACAATCTCTACATAATACCTGTCCATTATTTGGTGTACCACTACCACCAAGTGATTCTGCTTCTATATGATCAACTTGTGTTTCCCTCTTATCCGGTACAACTCCCTTCTTGGATTGTTGGGCAGGAACAGTTTCAACTTTACACTTCTTACATATGGTTTTACCAGCATTTTTAAGGGTATTTAGGTCTATTACAACTTTTTTACCAGCTTTTGTAAAAGGCATGTTAGGTCGTGGTCTTTGACTCAATTTTGCGGCTCTCGCCTCTAGTTTCTGAAATTGCCTTACTGATTCAAAAGCTCTTAATGCTGGAACCTTTCCGCCTTGAACAGTTAACGCTCCTTCGACACCTCCAAAGGCAGCCATGCCTATTGTTGCAAGGTCAAAAGCACTATTTACTATTTTTTCCTTAGTCGTTTCCTTCGGAACACCAATCGTTAAGGCCAGCCTTCCATCACTTCCTACTTCATATGCATTATTTATTTCATTTTTAGCTACACTATTGTAGCCTCTCATAAATAAATTAGAAGCAGCAGCTCTTACACTGTTAATTCCACCACCAATGAATTCGGCAAATTCAGCTTCAGTGCCGGGTAGATCTTGCTCTCTTTTTGTGCTTACAGGCTCTAAGCCTTCAAGCTCTCTTGCATCTACAACCCTGTTCCCACTAAATGCATAGGTAGACCATGTGTTATAATCTTCAGCTAACGGATCTACATTAAAGAATCTTCCCAGTTCCGGGATGCTGTTTCGCCATTTAAAAGAACTCCATCCGGTTTCGGTCTGCTTTTCCTGCCCTGAAAACCGTATTTGTAGCTTGGCAGCTGGGTTGTGCTGGAACCTTCATACTCTAACCCAAAAGGATAATAATTGGTTTCACGGTCTATGGCAACATCTTGGGTTGCGGTATTCCAATAGTAGGCCCGCCTGATATTTCCTACATGATCTTCATAATTGTAGACGTACCTTTTCTTCTGAAAATCAATTTAAAAATCAAGCATCGCTAACTTTGATACATGAGGAAGGATCTTCAATCATTTAAGATCATTTTTATCGGCTAAAATAAGCAAGAGTAGGATAACCTACCCTCGCTATTTTAATTTTAAAATTTAATGTATATTGATTTCCAACAAGTTAACAATTAAAATGATTCTATCACTAACTTTGGAACATTACCCTGATTACCACCTATCATATCTCATTATTGACAAACATACAAACCTCTGACATATTCAGAGAAATAAAATTTGTGACCTGACGGAAGAATAAAATCATCTACACCCATCATGTAAGTATTTCCATCATTTTGATGAGGAATAGTGAATTCAGAAATTATAAGAGTGTACTTTTTACCATTGTAAATTTTCAATCCATTGTCACAGGTGTCCTTTTTATAGGAGAAAAAGTAATCTATCTTTCTTGTCTTCATATTTTTAAATTTAAAAACATAAGATTTTTCAAACTCAATTATTTTCTTTATTTTAACCTCAGTTTTTTGTTGAGCATAAAGAAGTGAACTTAAAATGAGTATTGGAATTAATGTAATTTTTTTCATTTTTTTAGTTTCTTAATAAAAATTATTAATTAAAGATATTATAATGTCTAAGATTACTTTCCGTGAGTGTATTTAACTACTTTCTTTGCCTTTACATTTACTTCTGCATAGGCAACACCCCCTAATCTGTTTTTGGGCAAAGTTCCTTGAACAATCCAAACACTATCATTTTTCTTTTCTGCAATGAATGGCTTTTGCTCATTTACCGATTTGCCATAAATCTCAATCCATTTTTCTTCTGCTAGAGAAATTGCTACACTCGAGTCTGAGTTAATATCTTCATTCTTGCTTAATTTTCCGTTCTGACAACAAATAAGTAAAGTTGTAAGTATTATAAAAAAAAATTGTCTCATAATTAATTAATTTTGGGGGTTCCTGATCTATTTATTAATGGTGTTTGCTCTCTTTTTTTATCCTCTATTGATTTTAATCCTCCATCTAATTTGGATTTGGATTTGGATTTGTCAGTTGAAGAATCTGAGTCCGGAAATATTTTAATAGGTTTAGGTTTATAATCACCAGTTGAAGGATTTGGATTTTATACTGGCGGTTTTTTATTTTTTCTAGTTCAGCATCCCCTAACCGCAAAATTTTCCATGTTAAAATAAAATTCTGTCTAATGTTAAATACTAGAGCATTGAATTTCAATGCTCTAGTTTGTTATGAATACTTTAGCTATAATTGCTTAGTTCTTCACTTAAATCCGAAGAAAATTCTTTAAGACTTACAACGAAGCCTGTTTTGTCATAAATAGGAAAAACGTTAATCAAACAATCCTCATCAACTATAAAATCAATGATTTCATTTTCCAAATCATCCAAATCCAATTTTTTTATCGAACAAACTTCCCAACCATCTACTTTACATAGTTCTGCGTATTCTTCTGCACTCCAAACAGTAAACATTTTTTTTCCATCTAATTGAGATAATGCATAATCTCCTTTATCGTTAACAAGAGTGAAAAAAAATTCCCAATCAGCCACCTTATTAATGAAATTTTTGTATCACTCCAAGGGTTGCAAAGCAATAACGCTTTCAATTTCTTTCTGATTCATTTTATTTATATTTTAAAGATTAGCGCATCATTTTGTTGCGCTAATCTGTATTTAAGTTATAAAACTCTAACCTAATAAAATTTGCACAAGTTCTTCGTCTTTGATTTGTCTAGCAAAATCAAGGGCAGATCTGCCACTTGTATTTTTAGATTGTGCATCGATTCCATGTTCCATTAGTAGTTTAACAATATCGTAGTGGCCGCGGGAATTAAAAACCGCAACCCACATCGGGTTATTGCCATGTTGATCTTTTATACCTTTTTCAATACCATTAGACTCTAACAGTAACTTTGTAAGATTATAATTATTATGGGCTGTGCTGTAATGTAATGGAGTTTTACCTTCTCTATCTAATTTGTTGTTATCAATATTACAATATAAAAGATAATTGAATATCTCTGGTTTGTCTTGCGTGATGGCCTCATGTAAAAGATTTTGTCCAAATTCATTAACAAAAAAATTTACATTATTTTCGTTTACAATTTTTTCCAAGTCTTCTAAATCATTAAATTCGATCATTTCGAAAACATCGCTAATATTATTTTTTTTCATATTTATGACTTCTGTTTGCTGATTTTGATTCTGGTTGATAATTTTTAGGATTTTTATATTTTTCTAAAAACTTTTCCTTTGTTATCTTACCATTCATATATTTTTCATGTAATTTTTTATATTCCTGTCCAGGCTTGTGTCCCATATCCCAAGATCTAGGTTTTATTGCTTTATCCCACGTTAACTCTTCACCTGTGTTTGGGTCATACACTTTACCATCTTTCTGTTTTGCCGAATTCCAAACAGTTTCAACTTGATCTTTTGCATAGGAAGGTCTACTTTTGCTGTAAGCCTTTTTCGCTACAGTCTTCGCCTCCGTTTTTGCAGCAGCTTTTACTTCGGCCTCAACAACAACAGTAGCAACTTTTGCTTCAATTTTAACTTGAGGAACAAGATTAAGTGCTAAAAGTGTTGCCGCATCCTTTCTATTGGCATTATTTCCCTCAAAGTTCCTTCCACTAGCAAGCGTATAAAGTTCCTCAATAGGAGTGGCTATTTTAATAACAGCCATAAATGCAGCACTGTTTGCATCTTGGTTAAACTTTTCTGCTCTTGCTTGGACCCCTCCGTTCTGCTTCATAGCCATACGGAAACGGAAATCTTCACCTTCTAAACCTTCAAGCTCAACGTTATCAACAACTCTGTTCTCCGAAAAATTATAGTGCGACTGGTATGCATAATCTTCGCTTAACGGATCAACATTGAAGAATCTCCCCAGTTCCGGTATACTGTTTCGCCATTTAAAAGAACTCCATCCTGTTTCGGTCTGCTTTTCCTGCCCCTGAAAACCGTATTTGTAGCTTGGCAGCTGGGTATTTGCTCCCTGAAACCCTTCATACTCCATCCCAAAAGGATAGTAATTGGTTTCTCTATCAACTATTGCGACATTATTGCTTCCTTTATAATAAGCAAGCCTTACATTTCCTACATGATCTTCATAATTATAAACATACCGTTTCTTTTGGAAGTCATAATAACCTTCACTTGTAGGGAAAAACAGAAGAGATATAGGTCCGCCACCTTCCTGTTCATACTGAAAGCCATCAAGGTAGTCAGTATTATTGGTGATCATCAGGCCACTTTTATAGGATAAATATGCAAATGCCTTCTTTAGTTTAATACCATCCGCCCTGTACAGAAACTGAAGGCTATTATTGTCCTGAGCAAACTTTACCTCTTTAGGCAAATTTAAAAAATTATACGAGATAGAAGTTATATCCTTATCCAAATGATCGGTCATATTTCCATTCACATCATAGCCAATGGTGTTCCCACCCGTTGGATAGCCGGATGGATTGGTATTCTCATCTATTACTTTTTTCAGCCTGTTGCCTTCATATACCTGATATTTAAGATCATCTATAAGTATGGGTGTATTGGCTAAAGGCTGGTATCTTTTCAGGGTCTGGATATTTCCATTCAAATCATACGTGAGATTCTCACTATAGCCGTCATTTACAGGAGCAGTGGCAGCAGGCTCGCGGTATGAAGCGTCTTTTAGTCTGTTTAATCTGTCATATCGGTAGGCATATCTTCTCAGAAAGTCATTACTGCTGGTTCTCCAGTCAAATTCTGAAATATTACCATTGTATTTTGCAGGAGCTGCGGAAGCGTCGGTTGGATTATCATATTTCAGTTCATAGGCAAATAATTTTCCACCCAGATCAGCGGGATTATTCACTTTTGTAACCCATCCCCTGATATTGTAAGCATAATCTACAGACTGCAACGGAGTTCCGTAAGTATTCCCGGTTTTCTTATTGGTCAGCTGGCCAATTTCATTGTAGGTATTGTCGGCAAGCAGCTCTTCGGGATTGGTGTCCACTTGGTGGTATTGCTTTAGCAGCCTGTTTTGTCCGTCATAGACAAATCTTTCTTTTACCAGAACTTCTGCGTCAGCAGAGCTTCTTTTGTGAGAAGTATAACTTTCTTCCGTCTGCCCTGTGAAATCAAGTTTCAATTCCTTGTTGGTATATCCGCCCAGGTGATTGTCTGTTTTTACACTCACGAGCCTGCCTTTGGAATCATAATATTTATATGTTTTTGTCCAGTTATTATCTTCTATGTTTTTCACATATGAAGCGGTTAGTAAGCTTTTTGTAGAAGCATCATCACCTGTTCCTAATGTTTGTGACAATGTATATTGTCCCTGAACTGTCTGCGGTACAAGTGGTGCTTCAGGTGGATACTTGTCATAATAGTTTATCGACAGAAGAGTCATACTTCCGGTAGGAAAAGCCTGTTTATCATAATAGACATTGATCCCCTGTTGGTTAAAAGGACTGGCACTTCTTTTTTCATTGTTATAGGCATTGGCAGACATGCTGTTTACTGCATTCTGCATAACCCTTCTGTTTGCAGTATTGGAAAAAAAGCCTGTATAGACGACTCTGCCTAATTCATCATACTTTGTAAAGATCCAGCCTTTACTTCCGAAATTATTATTTACGGTTCTCAGAATACCATCCTGAGAAAGTACGGGCCTGTCCTGCTTATCATATACTGTCATCTCCCAGTCTTTTCCAGGCAATTTTTTCTCAACTTCTCTGTTCTGCCCGTCATAATTATATTGATAGCATAAATCTTCCAAGATCACTGTAGTTACCACATTACCTGCCTGCTCAATCTGCTGCACCGCTTTAGGTGGAATAACAAATGCCATCTGATTGTATTCATTGTAAACGTAATAGGTGTCAATATTTTGAGTTCCATCGATACGTCTAACGAGAACAGCCTGTCCAAGCCCATTCTCGAACTGGACAACAGGGATGCCGTCTTCATCTGTTACTGTATTTTTATACAAGACTCCAGCTGGATAATACCCTGAATTCTCGGAAGATACTTTCAGTGAAGAACTGGTTCCTGAAACGTTATTGGCGGTAATAATGGAAGTAGTAACCACAAACTTTTTGACCTCGTTTACTGCATTGGTTTCATACTTATATTTTTTTGTATGCCCATTTGCTAATTTCCATGCATCACCTGCCTGGCTTTGTTGGAGTACTCTGTCCAGAGGAGAGCTTTCAATTTCCTTTTCTGCAAAGGCATTGGATGAGCCATAATAGCTGTTGGCCGTGTTTTCATTCGTAATTCCCGAATGGTAAGTAGCATTCAATGTAGATGCCGGAACCGCAAGAATATCTTTCGGTTGCCTTCCGAACCCATCATAAACAACCGGAGTAACCAAGTCTTTTCCTGAAGGGGAAACTTTTACATCAATGATCTGTTTTGGCCTTCCTAAACCATCAAAATAGGTGATGGATTCGGATCTTTTAGTACAATCCCCGCTTAGGCAGGTTTTGGACTGAACATAGTTTTCCGTGGACGTCTGTGCCCTCACTACTGCCATTGAGAGCAGAAAGAGTACTGAGAGTATATTTAAAATTAATTGTTTTTTCATGATTGTTGTTTTATGGTTTGAAATTATAGCTGAACTCTTTTACCGTTTTGTAAACGTAGTTTCCACTACTGTCTTTCTCTCTTATTTTGATCTCTTTAAGCCTATTTGCTATATCGTAAACATAAAGTTCTCTGATTCCCGATGGCGGAGTAATGCATGTTACCCCGATTAGTGGATCATAAGTGAAAGTGGTTACCAGCTTATCTGACAGTATAGGCAATTTTCTAAATCTTTCATAAGTATCAAGAAGATTTGCTTCCTGGGAAGGATCTGCTGCATCTGCATCTGAGGAAGCTGACATCCATGGCAGGGTATTTTCGATTGCGCTATAGGCGATACCTTCTACTTTTGCAATAGGCCAGGTCTGATTATATCCCCATAGTATGCTCACCGGAACACCATCCTTCGTAGTATACTGTAACACGTTTCCCTTATTGTCATATTTGTCATACGTAATATCAGTACTGGATGCAGTTGTATTGAGTACATCAAAATATTTTACCGATACAGGCAGCACAAAATCCCCGGTTGAAGCATTAGGAAGAGACTGTGGATAAACAGTTTCTTCTTTTGAAAGCATGGTAGAGGTGTTTCCTTGGGCTTGGGTAACAGATGTTTCCAGAGGAATACCTACCATGTTTTTACCAATCATTAACTGGTTATTTTTTTCGTGGGCATAATCATAGCTTTTTTCATTAATAATTCCGTCAGGCAAAGTTGTTTTTTGTTTTTTAAGCTGATAATGCGAAGGGTTTGTATAGAAATATTCCGTTTCGGTTTTTACAGGTAGTCCATTGCGATAATCAGTTATTTTTTGATTTTTTAAATACGTAAAACGGCTTATGTTTTTATAATATACTGCATCCAGGTTTTCAAAGCCATTCCATGTCCCGTCATTTAAAATAGGCTCAAAACGTTTGCGACGACTAATAGCCCCTAGGTAAGATGTTCTGGAGGTATCTTCCGTAAAATTATACTCAACCTTTTTTTGAATTGTGTTGGCATTATCTTTATAAATGGTCAATATCTCTTTCCCATTATCCCATCCTGAATTCGTCCAAGGAGCTGATATAATTGAGTTTCCTTTAATTGGATTTCCCCAATAATCTTTATTGGAATTGAAATAATGAATGATTTTTCCATTTCCTTCAATTTCTTCTTCAACGGTATCATAAAATATATTGGGATTAAAAGAAAATAATCTTCCAATATTAGAGGAAGTAATAGCTATGATGCTTGAAAATATTGGTGTTGTCCCTGAAGTACCACCTCCCAAGCATACAGAACCTATAGTTCTTGTTTCATTAAATAAAGGATCACGTGTTACATGGGTAGAATAATCTCCATTATCTTTGATATAGTTATACTTTCTGGTAATGGGAAGTCCGTCCGTTGGCGTATCAACAGTTGATTTAATTCTGTATCCGCCTAATAAAACATCCTGTAAAACATATTTATCATCCTCATTGAAATAATAGATCTGAGCACGTGCATCAGAACAGGCAAACATGGCTGTAAGAACTACCTTAACAGGTTGGTTTTTTATAGCATTCACAGAAATCGTACTGCTATTGTTTAAAGATGAATCTGAATTTCCGATATTATTTCCTGCCTGGTCGAATACTTCTATGTAACCCTTTTGTTTGCCTGTTTGTAGAGCAGGGCTGTTCTGGCAGGTGCCAGAGGAATACAGATAGTTGGAAAGCCTGACTTCTACAGGCCCCGTTTTTTGAGGAATGATAGTTATTTCATTAGTTGATGTATTAGTTCCTAAAGGATTGAATTTTGAAATTCCTACATTAATTTTTGGTGCTGGTACAAATACATTATCTTTCTTCTTATGGTTTTCATAATTTAGCAAGGTATTTCCTCCTGTAGGATAGGTAACTGCTTTTAATAAGCCATAATACCCAACCTGTGGTGTGACTGACTGATTAGCTCCGTTATATTGAGGTGCCTGTGGGTCATCAATCCGAAAAATCTGAGGTACAAGAGTACTGTTGCTTGCGGCGTTATAGTACCCCCACATATCACGGGAAAAACTAAGTCTTACCGGAAAGTTTTCAGGATTATGGTAGGTAAACTTATGAGAAGAACTGCTTTTATTATTGCGGATCTCTGTTAAAAATAATCTAGAAGCAGCAGTTGTTAAATAGTTTAAACTAATATCATCTACAATTCTGCCGTTATTGTATTTCTTTATATTCGTCAGCTTTGAATAATCTTCACTTTGATTTGAATAGGTAAATTCAATGGAATTATTATTAGAGTCATATATCTTTTTGATTTGTTTACCGTATACTTCCTGCTGGGAATCTGCTATAAGTCCTATATTATTTGATGGTAAAATAAAATTGACCACTTCACAGTAGTTTCCACCATTAGGACCTGATCCTACGTCTCCATATTTCTGCTGTCCCCCAGTCGTATAAGTCATACTTTGAGATTGTGACAGAGTATTGTTATAGCTCACATCCTGATATTCAAGGGTGAGTGTTTGGCCGTTGGTTGTAACTACTGAGGTAAGATACCAGGACTGTGGATATTGTAAGGGAGGTTGGTGTCCTCCTACATTCAGAGTTCTGTTAAGTACATTTTCTACAGCATTAAAATTATATCTCACTCCATTATCCAGAATAATTGAAAATAAGTTTCCACTATCATTCCTTTTTATTTTGTAATCTTTCTGATCAATCATAAAGATATTTCCACTTTTGTTAATCAGAAATTTAACATTGTTTCCAGCAAAATTGGCAGTGTATAGATCTCGCTCAGAATCAAAGTTATCTACTTCACAAAATTTTAGATATTCAATCATCTGTGCGGCTGAGTTCTCTAATGGAGGAACATCGCCGCTATTATAATTACTCTCTTCATCAGGTTTATCCCTTATTGTCCTTGTGATTACCCCTCCTGAAATAAAAGTCCAGCCCAAACCAACAGAACCATTCATTTCATCGACATTAATACCATTTGAAGAATAACTTAAAGAGATAGGAATACCTGTTCCATCCACGCTTAATTCTGTAATGGGGATAGTTATATTAGGTGCCCCTGTAAAAAGTCCAATGGGAATATTCCCATATTGGCTGAATTTGAATGATTGGGGAGTTGTTGGTGCAATTTTAGGAATGTGTTTTCCTGCATCATTCGTATTTTTGGTATAATCCTGATTATTACTTTGACTATACAATAAGGCTGAAAGAATAACTCCAGCCAATATTAAAGATCTTTTCATTTGTGTTTTATTTTTTTATCAGTTTAGCACTCGCTGTTGTATTGGTATCCGTTTTTATTGTCACCAGATAAGCTCCCTGAATTAAATTCTGGGTATTAATTTTGGTTACCTTGTTTTTGGTTTTCAATGTCTGAAGCTGTCTGCCGCCCATATCATACAGCATGATATCTGCTTCTTTAAAGTCAACGCCGATTTCTACGTAAGTATAATCAGATACCGGATTGGGGTAGATTTTAATGTCCTGTTTTTCAATCAATTGATCAATTTTTTTATCTCCAAGCTTCACAATCTTCCAGTTTTCTTTTCCTAATTCTTCGGCACTGGTGCCAGCAAGAATGATGGAGCCATCCCTATTCAGTTTCAAATCAGACAACCTTTCTTCTCTTTTTCTGGATTCACCTTTGACGTGTTTTCTCCATTGCTCATTTCCGTCCTGATTTAAGTAGAGCATCCAGAAGGTCTCATCCTCTGCTTCGATTCTTCCTTGAGTCTGCGTATAACCGCCTAAAAGAATTCCTTTTGATGATTGACCATCTGCTGAATGAAGCACGTTCATTCCCATGAGGATGTCACGGTTTTTGAAATTAAACGATTTCTGCCATAGCTCTTCACCTCTGTCGTTTAAGGAAATAAGCCATAGATCCGTTCCCTCTTCAATACCTACTGTTTTGTTTCCTGATCTTTCGGATCTTGATTCTCCACCGATAACATAACCAGTTGAAGTCAAAGCCAGTGTTCTAAGATGATCATCACCCTTTCCTCCAAAATTCTTTTCCCATTCTACTTTTCCGGTTTTATCAAGTTTAATGACCCAATAATCTCCTTCTCCATAATTTTCGGTTTTTTTAGAACCGCCCGGGTTGCTTCTTGAGTAGATCCCTAGCAGTACACCACCGTCTTTTGTTGGAATCATTTTTTCAACTTCATCAAGACCTTTCCCTCCTAAAATTGACTGAGAAAGTTCATTTCCGTACTTATCTAATCTGATAAGCAGGACATCTTTCGAGCCGTAGCCTTTAGAATAATTCTGGACATTTCCTGTTACAAAAAATCCCAGATCGGTAGTTTGAACAACGGCTCTTGCTTCTTCATCTGAGGATGATCCTAAAGTTTTTTGCCAAATTTCATCTCCAAATTCGTTAAGACGTAGTAACCAGATGTCTGAACCTCCTTTGGAGTCGTTTTTTTTATCTAAGCCTTTTCCTGAATAAGAAGTTCCTGAAACAAGACTCCCACCATCCTGAGTGGTCACGGAAGATGACAGATAATCATGGTTATTGCCGGAAAAATATTTTTCCCAAACCTGTTCGCCCTGCTGATTGAGTTTGATTAAATGAAAATCGTAGCCGTTGTTTTGCTTATTGTCTCCAGCCTGAAGCTTATCGCTTTGAATACTGCTTCCCGTAATTAGATACTGCTGATCTATAGTGGTATTTATCTGACTTAAAAAGTCCTGAGTACTGGACTTAATGTCTCTCTGCCAGAGCACTTGCTGGCCATAAATTGTCGATACTGCGCACAACATAAGTACACTTAAGTAAGTTTTTTTCATAGGCATTTGATATTTTGTGTGAATTTAGAATTAGTTTGTCATTCATGTTATGGGGAAAACCCCATATTTTGAGTAGTAGTTTTACGGTCAGTCATTTTAATCTGAAAATAAATATTCATCATCTCAAAAGCTTTCTGATCATTTTGAAAAATACTATCTTCGGTTTTTAAAAAAGACTCACAACATGAAAAAAATAATATTCCTCGCCTCAGCCGTTCTTGTGTTAAACTCTTGCGTGGTTTCCACCGCAGCCAAAGTCGTTAAAGGTGCCGTCAACGTCAGTTACAAAGCCGTAAAAGGAACGGTGAATGGGATCAGCTGGGCGGTAAGCAAAGCCAAAGGGAAAATAGATGAAGATCGTGTAGACGGGACCTGGAAAGTAGTGGGCGCATATAAAGGTTCTTTTGAAGACTTTACCAATGACCAGAATCCGGAAAGTTCGTTTACTTCAGACTGTACGGAAGGTTTTGATCAGATCATTTTCAAAGCTAAAAAATCGAAATTCAAACCTTTACACTGCAGTTCCGAAAAAGAAGACTGGGTAAAATATTCTATGGAATTCGGGAAAAATCCGGTCACCAAAGAAAAAGAAAACTATATAGAATACAACTCCAACAATTATATTTCAGTGATCGATGTCAACAATAAGACCATGGTACTGGAGGGAAACCTGATGCCTAAACTGGCATTTTCAGGGGCTAAATTGTATCTTTTGGAGAAAGTAAAATAAAGATTTATTTCAGGAAACGGGATGATATTTTTAAAATGATAGGCTCAGGATTTAGGTAAACCCATCAAAATAGTCTGTCTCTTTATTTTTACAGTAAAAATTTCAATGATATGTAGAACATATAGATTGTTATACGGGTAAAGGGTATACTTTAACAAACATTGTAAGGTCCCCTCAATAAATTTTTGTTCTTTTGCAAAATAGTATTAATTTTAAATAATTACATGTCGAAGTTCGATGAAATCAGGCCTTTTTATGATCATGAAGTGAATGAAGCGTTACGGGGAATAGCCCGTGATCCTATGATGACCGCACTGATGAGTTTCACTTTTCCTGATGTTGATAAGCAGGTCTGGAGGGAACAGTTTAAGAGTATTCATTCGATAAGTGATTTTCAGCACAATTTTATTGCCCATACCATTCGTCAGATTCTGGCGAAGAGTTCTGAGGGATTAACCACATCAGGATTTGATCAGCTGGATAAAAATACACCCTATCTTTTTGTTTCCAACCACAGAGATATTGTTTTGGATACTTCACTGCTGAATCTGGTTTTGCTTGACAAGAAATTGATCATGACGTCTTCTGCGATAGGAGACAACCTTGTGCAAAAGACTTTTTTGCATGTACTGGCGAAACTGAACCGCAACTTTTTAGTTCAGAGAGGTTTGCCGATTCGTGAACAATTGAAAAGTTCCCAGATCATGTCCGAATATATTGAGCAGCTTCTGCATGTTGAAAAACGTTCCGTTTGGATCGCTCAGCGTGAAGGCCGTACCAAAGACGGAAATGATGCTACCCAGCAGGGCGTTTTAAAAATGCTTGCGATGGCGGCCGGAGATCTTTCACTCACTGACTATTTTAAAACATTGAAGATCGTTCCGATATCGATCTCTTATGAATATGATCCTACCGATTCTTTAAAAATGCCTCAGCTTCTGGCTAAACACAGAGACGAGGAATACATCAAAGGGAAGGATGAAGATTTTATGACCATGCTGAGTGGAGTATTGGGTCAAAAGAAACGCATTCATCTGCATGCAGGAAATGTACTGGATACAGAACTGGATGATATTGCCGTGAACTTTGAAAACAAAAATAAGCAGTTACAGGCAATTGCCCAGATCATTGACGATTCGATCATACAAAACTATAAGCTGTGGCCGACCAAGTTTATCGCTTACGACCTCCTTCACAATACGGATACTTATGCCTCAGAATATACAGAACAGGAAAAACAGCTGTTTGTCCGAAGACTTGAAATGAGAATTGATCCTTCTGATGCCGTTTCAAAAGAATTTTTCCTGATGATGTACGCAAATCCACTGATGAATAAAATGAAGTATGGTGAAATGCTTTAATGAAACAGTGACAGGCGTTCTCAGTGTTGAAATCAAAGATCATAACTATTTTTAAACATCACCTGCCATTACTAGTAGTAAAAATGGCTCGTATAAAAATAGATAAAGGAAGTTGTGGTTTCAATGGCGTAGCACATTTCACTGCCATGCCCTTTTTTACTGGGATCAGTATCCACTTCATAAAGATACTGAAGGTCTCCTTCCAGATAAGTTTCAATGGTTAAATCAAGCTTCCAGTAGATCTGAAAATCGTCTGTTTTTTGCAGCATTAATTTTTCATCGGTCGCCATGATGCTGCAGTTTTGTATTTCCCATTCATCTAATCCCGAAGTTCCCATCGCTGAAATGATAAAGGAAGTAAAATCAGGGATCTCACTTTTTTGTACTTTAATCATTACAAGGATAATCTCATCTCCATTATAAATGATTTCAGAAATATTTTTCTTTGAGATCAGGAAATCGTAGTCCCGGTGACGTAATTTTTCAGTGAATAGAGAGGGATCAAATGGCATGGGTTTACTTTTTAAATGAGTCTGTGTATCAGGAGTATCAATAATTGAATATTAATATTAAAAAAGGGATTTTTAATTTCGCTCAGACTGACAACACTGATACTCTGTATTTGAAGCTTATAAAATATCCGCTAAGTGTGATCAATACATGATACAAAATGCATCGGCTTCTTTACTGCATTTCAAATATACAAAATAAAAATAAAGGAGATAGGGTCACTACTTTTTCTATTTTCTCTTTGCTCATTAAAGAATACCGGGTCTTTATATTCTGATCCTCAAAATTTTAATGCGTAACTTTGAATGAAATGAAGTTGTACATAAAATATATGGTTAGCCTCAGGTGCAAAATGATGGTGCATGAAGAGCTTAATAATCTGGGTATTAAGCATGCTGTGGTGGATCTTGGCATGGTTGAGTTGCTGGAAGACATTACCCATGAGCAGCGGGAGATTTTAAAAAGGGAATTGTTGAAATCAGGTCTTGAATTATTAGACGATAAAAAAAGTATTCTGATCGAAAAAATTAAAAATGTAATTACCGAAATGATTCACTATTCTGAAGAGCTACCCAAAGAAAACTTCTCAGACTATATCAGTGAAAAACTTGGCTACGACTATACCTATCTGGCGAATATATTTTCTGAAGTGAAAGGCATCACGATACAGCATTATATCATCATCAATAAAATTGAAAAAGTAAAGGAACTCTTACTGTATGACGAACTTAATCTTACGGAGATCTCTTATAAGTTGAATTACAGCAGTGCCGCCCATCTCTCCAACCAGTTCAAAAAAATCACAGGACTTTCTCCGTCTTTCTACAAACAGCTGGGACTTAAACGTAAAAATAATCTGGAAGACCTTTAAAGGTGTGATAGATGTAAGATTAATCTACTCATCTGTAACATCATCAGGAAAGGAAATCCCAATTTTGTACAGTCATTGCTAAACTTCATCAAATAATCCTCGTAACGGAGACCATCACAAAACATGAAACTTGACGAGGATAAGATAAAGCCAAAACTAAAAAGCAGTAAGAAATCATCACAACTAAATAGGAAATTAATATTTCACAACTCCTCTTTCAAAGAGAGTTTTGAAGAAGGGATAGAAGCTTAAAGGTCTCTATCTCTTTTTATAGGTTGTGCCGGTTGAAACAGTATAGACGAACACTACAATATTTTAAATAATGAAAACAATCCATCTCTTTAAGTTTAAAGATACCATTTCCCTTAAAATTCCTTTTTTCAAGGAAAGCTACGGATTGGAAACTTTAAATGATTTAATGAAATATGATTTAATGGATACCGAAAAAGTAACCGAGTTTATCATTGAAACCCAAGATGATTGTAATTTGGAAGATCGTTCACAGGATGATCTGCTGAAGATGTGCGAAGACGCAGACGAAACGATTGACCATTATTTTGTTACCGCTGTTGGCGAGGATGATATTCTCTGAAAACAAGCGGTATTATGAATTTCACCGTCTGATCAAGGTCCGTTGGCTAAATTATGGTTGTCTGTCTTGTTCTTAATATTTTGGGAGCGGGAAGGACAGACCTGCTTGCTTTGTCCTCCACATCTGACTTCATCTTATTCTTTCAATCCAGTATTATTTAACTGGTGGCATTTCTGCTTTCACTCTCTTTATCCTTTCTCTTGGTAGCCTTGTCTTCCCGTTTTTCTTTTGCGGTTTTTAAGGGAGCTGTTTTGTCTGTCTTCTTTTTTCCGTCTTTCTCTTTTGCCATTGTATACAATTTTGATTGAATGTAAAGGTCACGGATTAAAAATGGAACAGCTTGCAAGAGTCTGGTCATTTGTTACATAAATCATAGATATTCACAATTGCCTATCCTGATTTAAAAAAATAGCCGCCTTATGGAGTAAAGGATTTTTCAATTTGATAAGGATGATGAAGCTTTCAGAACATCAAGATAAAATCTTAGCCGTCAAATGATGTTTCCTCCGGAATTTGAAAAATACAGACTTGGAATTGCTATAACATAAATTTTCTCTGCTGAATTTCTCCCTTATTCTCTAAACCATTGAAAAACAAACACTCGTCATTTTTTTAATCTTTAAAAAAGTGGGATAGATGTAAGTTTGTTCCGGAAGAGTGTAGGATATTATGTTTTAAAAAAACGATCTTTGGATCAGAATAAATCCACAATTATCCTTCATTGACATCGATCAATCCTCATCAATACAGGAAGAAAAGAAAGCTGTTTTTTTCGGTTAAAACCTTCAGATCCGATATTGAATAAGGCAAAATATAGAGCTTAATACCCCGAAAAATAGTAAATATGTTTTTAAGGTTTTAGCTAAAAGAGGACAGGAACCTTTCCGGGTATCTGTTCTTTTTTATGATAGGGATAACAAAAAAATTCGCACGATCATTCATTCTCATCAATCAGATGCAGTTTTGCTCAATCTATATCTGTAAGAATGCAGTTCTGTGCGTTTGAGAAGATTCCGGAACTGACTTTATCACAATAAATAAAGCCTGGAAGATCGTACTTCAGTCGTGGTCAAATGTTTAAAATTTATGAAAAAAAAGATTTACCTCGTAGGATGGACAATACTGATTCCGGTACTTGCCTGGCTTGCTTATTTTGCACATTACACGATGACAGGTCATCTGTATTCTATACTCCTTAGTTTTTTCCTAATAGGGTCTGTTTTAGCAGCAGTATATCATTCGGAGACCATTGCTTACCGGGTAGGAGAGCCTTACGGAACTTTATTACTGGCGTTTGCCATTACTGTGATCGAAGTTTCTCTTATTATTTCCATCATGCTGAGTGCAAAAGGTTTGGAAACCATAAGCCTGGCAAGAGACACCGTTTTTGCGGCGGTCATGATTATTCTTACAGGAATTATTGGAATTTGCATTATTGTAGGATCCATCAGGTATAAGGTCCAGGTATTTACTTTGCAGGGGGTAAGTACAGCGATGATCACCTTAGTTGCCATCATAGCATTTTTATTCATTCTTCCCAACTATACCATCAGTCATGATAATGGCGAGTACACTTCCTTTCAGCTTATTTTCATTTCAATCACCTGTCTGGCATTATACATAGGTTTTACTATGGTACAGACCATCAGGCACCGAGCTTATTTTGTTGCCCCCAAACCTAAAGATGATCTTGAAACAGAGGACCAGGAAATCCTTCCTGAAAAACCTTCTCTGAAAGTAACGATGCTTAGTATTGTGCTTTTGGTTTTGTGCCTGGGAATTGTCGTGGTATTGGCCAAATACCTTTCAAAAGATGTTGATGCCCTCGTTGTAGGAGCAGGTGCTCCGAAATCTATCGTCGGAATTATTATTGCCGGTATTGTTCTTTTACCGGAAGGCATTGCGGCCATCAGAGCAGCGTACAATAACAGACTGCAGACCAGCCTTAATCTTGCATTCGGATCTGCATTAGCAAGTATTGGGCTCAGTATTCCGGTCGTAGCAGTAGCTTCGGTAATGGCAGATTTTAGAATGACGCTGGGAATTAATATAAAATCAACCGTTCTTTTGGGACTGTCCTTATTTATTATCACGATTTCACTGGCCACAGGAAAGACGAATATTATGCAGGGTTTTGTTCTGCTGTCTATCTTTCTTCTCTATCTTTTTACCACCCTGGCTCCCTGAATTACCTTTTACGAGTACAGAGTTGGTTGCTGTGAGCTGACTTCAAATATAATCCATACTCAATGGTTCCGGAAATCTGATTAAACTCAAAAATGTGGTATCCTTTGATCAGTAGCGTATAGAAATTTACCGTATATTTAAATTAATGAAATCACAGAGGGAATACTTTTATAGAATTCAATGTTGGAGCGGCAAGATAGTTGTAGGTAACTACAAACCCACACAAATTAAAACATATGAATCTAAAGCTAAACCCATATTCCAAGGTTGAAAATACTCCTATTGACGGTTTTCGTTCGGATGTTTTGGAAGGCTTGAAAAGCAATCCGAAAAGGTTATCTTCAAAATATTTTTACGATAAAAACGGAGACCGTCTGTTCCAGGAAATCATGGCAATGCCTGAATACTATCTCACGAAATGTGAACTTGATATCTTCCAAAATAAAACCGCAGCGCTTGCCCAGTTAATTATTTCTGACAATGAGCCATTCGATTTGATTGAGCTGGGTGCCGGAGATGCGATGAAATCAACCTTTCTACTTCAATATCTTGTTGAACAGGGAATCAATTTCACTTATATGCCTATTGATATTTCAGGTAATATTCTTTCCATATTAAATGAAAAATTAAGTCATGAAATTCCGGATTTACCAATAGTTGCTCTTGAAGGCGAATATTTCCAGATGCTTCAGAAAGCAGCAGCATTGTCCGACAGAAGGAAGGTGATTTTATTTTTAGGAAGCAATATCGGGAATATGGATATCGGAGAAGCCGATCAATTCTGCTCCGATTTAAACCAAAATTTAACTTCCGGAGATAAAGTATTGATAGGTTTTGATCTGAAGAAAAATCCTCATACCATTTTAAATGCCTACAATGATAAAGCAGGAATTACAGCGGCATTCAATCTTAATCTTCTCACCCGGATCAATACAGAACTCGATGCTGATTTTGATACAGATCAGTTTCAGCATTATCAGACCTATGATCCCGTGAGCGGAGCCTGTAAGAGTTATCTGGTGAGTCTTAAAGATCAGAAAGTCACCATAGATGATCACTGTATTTCATTCATTGAAAATGAACTGATTGACATGGAGATTTCCCAGAAGTTTTCACCGGAGAAAATAGAAGAACTAAGAGAAAAATCCGGATTTTTGTCAGCAGGTGAGATCAAAGACTCCAAAAGATGGTTCGTAGATGTTGCCTGGGAGGTAAAATAACGGTAAAGTAAATTTCCAAAAAATTCATCAGATTTCACAGATCATAAAACGAAAATATATTTTTAACACAAAGGATATATTGCATAAACAAAGAAAATAAATGATTAGCCATTAAGCTTTATCAGCGACACCGTTGCCATCTTTGCTTACCTCAAAACTGAATTTTATTTAACTAAAATTTTGCGTTAACAAAAAAAAGCAAAATCATCCGTAGATCCATCATACAGATGTTTATCTGTTAGTGATCTTCAGTTAAAAAACCATAGTTCCGTCAATCAAATTTGTTATCTGATCCAATTAACTTATTAAAACTAAAGAACATGACCCCAGAAATAACGACATCAGATCTAGTAAAAAGATATACCAGTATCCGAAAGTATTCCGAAGAAATATGTGCTCCTCTGGAGATTGAGGATTATGTGGTACAGCCTATCGTAGATGTAAGTCCTCCCAAGTGGCATCTTGGGCATACCACCTGGTTTTTTGAAACGTTCATTTTAGAACCCAATTTCCCTGATTATAAAGTTTTTGATCCACAATATAATTTTGTTTTTAACAGCTATTACGAGACTATCGGCGCAAGAGTCATCCGTACCGACCGGGGAAATCTCAGCCGCCCTTCCGTTTCAGACATCTACAAATACCGGAACTATGTAGACGATCATATGAAGGCCTTTCTTGAAAGTAAGTTCCTGACAGAAGACGTTGAATCACTGCTGGAATTGGGACTTAATCACGAGCAGCAACATCAGGAGTTACTGATCACAGATATCAAATATATTTTAGGGCACAATCCACTTTTTCCGGCCTATAAAAAAGAAAGCATTTCTAAAAATAAAAAGATTGAACATCCCCACATGATCCGTTTTTCCGAAGGCGTTTATGAAATAGGTTTTGATGGAGAAGGCTTCTGTTTTGACAATGAACTGGGAAGGCATAAAGTTTTTCTCAATGATTTTGAAATAGCAGACCAGTTGGTCACCAACAGAGAATATCTTCAGTTTATGGAAGCTGGCGGTTATTCAGATTTTAAGCACTGGCACGCTGAAGGCTGGGACTGGGTAAAGCAGAATAATGCACAATCTCCTTTGTATTGGCATCATATAGATGGGAAATGGATGCATTATACTTTAAATGGCTTACAGGAAGTAGATCCGGATGAAGCTGTTTGTCATATCAATTTCTACGAAGCCTCAGCTTTTGCCTCCTGGAAAGAAATGCGATTACCCACTGAAGCAGAATGGGAAGTTGCATCCGTACATTTCGAGTGGGGGAATCGCTGGGAATGGACGAATTCGGCTTATTTACCGTATCCTGGTTTTAAAAAAGAAGCGGGAGCAGTGGGAGAGTACAACGGAAAATTTATGGTCAATCAAACGGTTTTGCGTGGAGCTTCCGATGCAACGCCTCCGGGACACAGCAGAAATACATATCGTAATTTTTTCCAGACCAGCCTGAAATGGCAGTTGACAGGGATCAGACTTGCCCAATAATTGTTGCCTATGATTACAGTTGAATCAGTTTCGAAAAAATTTAACGGAAAACCAGCCGTTGACCACATTTCTTTTCAGGCCCATGATCAGGAGATCCTGGTGCTTCTGGGAACCAGCGGTTGTGGCAAAACAACCACCCTGAAAATGATCAACCGGCTCATAGAATCAGATTCCGGAGCTATTTTAATCGATGGTAAAAATATACTAGATCAAAAAGCAGAAGAACTGCGCATGGGAATCGGGTTTGTGATGCAGCATTCCGGTTTATTTCCTCACTATACCATCAAACAAAACATTGCAGTGGTTCCGGAATTACTGAAATGGGATAAGAAAAAAACAGAAAGCAGAACAGAAGAACTTCTGCATAAACTTCATCTTTCCGACGATGTACTTTCAAGGTTTCCGAATGAACTGAGTGGCGGGCAGCAGCAAAGAGTAGGGATTGCCAGAGCTTTGATCGCCAACACACCCGTTTTGCTGATGGATGAGCCTTTTGGAGCCTTGGATAATATTACAAAAGCAGATATTCATTCAGAATTTAAATCACTGGAAGAACTTAAAAATAAGACGATTATACTTGTGACGCATGACGTACAGGAAGCCTTCGAATTGGGACACCGGATCTGTTTAATGGATAAAGGGAAAATTATTCAGACAGGAACTCCAAAAGAAATGCTTTATCGCCCGCAGAACAACTTTGTCAGCGACTTTTTTACTGAAAACCGACTTTTACTGGAATATAAAATTGCCACACTGAAAGAGATGGGCGCATTTTTAAATTCAGAAAATACACACAGAACATTTGGCTTTACCGAAAAAACCAGTGTTTGGAATGCTTTGCAGAAACTGAGTTCGGATCATAGAAATACAGGATATTACGAAAACCTCATCAAGGCATTCAATGAGTACAGAAAATTACAGATCGTATGAAGCAGCAAAGTCTTTGGCAGTTTATCATAGAACAGCAGGAAAAATTACTCACTCAGGTGGTACAGCATCTAGGACTTACCTTTCTGTCATTAATTCTGGCGATCATCGTTGGGGTACCTTTGGGGATCCTTATTGCCAGAAAAAGAAAACTTTCAAGTCCGGTGCTGGGGGTTGCCGGTATTTTACAAACGATTCCCAGTATTGCCCTGTTAGGGTTCATGATTCCCGCTTTTGGAATCGGGGCTAAACCCGCTATCGTTGCTCTGCTCATTTATGCCCTTCTACCCATTATCCGAAATACCTATACCGGAATTACAGGCGTCAACTCAACCGTCGTTGAAGCGGCAAAAGCGATGGGAATGAATAAAAGTCAGCTTCTCTTTAAAGTTGAACTTCCTTTGGCAATGCCCGTCATTATAGCAGGAATACGAACGGCAGCGGTAATCAATGTGGGAGTTGCTACATTAGCGTCATTCGTTGCAGCAGGTGGTTTGGGAGAATTTATATTTGGCGGAATTTCTCTGAATAATACCAATATGATTCTTGCAGGAGCCATTCCCGCGGCATTACTGGCTATTTTGCTTGATCAGACAATTGCGGTGGTACAGAAATCAGGATACCGCTTGTTTCAAAAACTAAAGTATGTGGTTCCGGCCTTCCTTATCATTTTGGGAGCAGCTTATTTGTTCACTTCAGTTTCAGGCAATACGATTAAAGCAGGTTTTACCCCTGAGTTTATGGGAAGACAGGATGGTGATCTGGGATTACGGTCGGTGTACGGACTGAATGTAAATCCCGTTGTGGTCAATGATGCTATTATGTACAAAGCAGCCTACGAAAAGGAACTTGATCTCATCAGCGGCTATTCTACAGATGGCAGAATTAAAGCTTTTGATCTGTACGTTCTGGATGATGATAAGAAAATATTTCCACCTTATTTTGCGGCACCCATTATAAAGACAAAAACGCTGAAGAAATTTCCGGACCTTGAAAAAACACTGAATCTTCTTGCCGGTAAATTCAATGACTCTATCATGACCGATCTGAATTACAAATCGGATTACCTCAATCAGACACCGGAAAAAATAGCCAGAGATTTTTTAGTTAAGAATCAATTATACCAAAACTCAAGAAATGGCAGCTCAGGAACCGTAAAAATCGGTTCAAAGATCTTTGGTGAACAATACATTCTCACCGAAATGTATAAAATGCTGATTGAAGGCTACACCGATTACAAAGTAGAAACCAAAACAGGGCTGGGCGGAACCAAAATATGTTTTGATGCTTTGATGAATGACGGCATAGATTTCTATCCGGAATATACCGGAACAGGACTTTTGGTCCTTTTAAAACCCACAGAACAAACCCTTAAGACCGTGACTCAAAGTGCCGATAAAACCTATCAGTATGTCAATTCCGAATTCCAACAACAGTACGGCATTCAATGGTTAAAACCGCTTGGGTTTAATAATTCCTATGCCCTGATGATGCGCAGAAAACAGGCTGAAGAACTCAGAGTAAAAAGTATATCGGACCTTAAAAAATATTTTGAGGTTAAGTAAATACATTACCTACGATCCATAGTATGATTTTCTTTTTTTTTAATGTAAATATCTGATTTACAATATTAATAAAGCCTAACGATTGTTAGTAGTAGTACTACTACACTTTTTCATATTTATCGATAAACGTCCTTTTTGTAAGTTTAATATTCTATATTTGGTGAAATAAGGAACATCAAATCACAGAATATTAATATTTAAAATTGACCAATTATGGCAGACAAAAATTCAAGAGGAATTCTTAAATTCAACGGTGGCGAAGGGCAGAAATTACTAAGACTTAATTATAGCGTGTCCCGTTCCACAGACGTATCCGGAAGAGTAGCATCAGATCCATCGAATGCACTCATCAAAATTACAGTAGAAGCTACAGAAAAGTCAGACATTCTGGAAAGTCTTCTTAACGGAAAATACAAACCTACAACAGGAGAAGTAACATTCAACAAATCTCATGAAGAAGGAACGCTCACTACCTTGAAGTGGGAAAACGGATATGTGATTCAGCACGAAGTAGATTTCGATGCAGTAGATGAAAACAGTATGTACGTAAGTTTCATTGTAAGTGCAGAGCTTATCGACCTGGGTAATTCTTCTTACAAGGCAGAATGGCCTACTTCGTAGAGCATATTTTTTTTAAATTTTAAAAAAATATCAGGCAGAATGGTGTATCCGGCGGTAGGAGTGCCGTTCTGCCTTTTTTGTCTATGATAAAGATGGCTGCTTTGATATTAATTAGTAGGATCTTTCATATTTCTATTAATAATTTAAAAGTAGGTCCAATTATATGATTTTGTACCAGTAAAACTTTTGACTTTATAGAGTATCTGTATATTTTATTAATTTTTTTAAAAAATTAAGAACCCCAAAACACATTAAATACTATGGATAAAAATATTCCAAATTCTGACAAGATTACAGAGAATAATATTCCTGGAATCAACCGTGTGGTGAAACTGGATATTGTGATTGATGGTAAGATCATCAGGCATTTTAAACATTTCCGGATGCAGCAGAGTGTAAGAAAGCATCATGAATTTGAACTTATCCTTGCCAATGATACCCTGTCTGAGAAACAAAATCATGAGCTTGAAGAAGCTAACAAATTTTTAGGAGGAAGATTAACTGTAACCATTACCTATAAAGACGTTGAAAATAGTCCTGAAAGAACTTTTGTCGGGGTTATTACAAAAGTAGCGTTTAGCCAGGAAAATCATAGTCTTGGAAACATCGTATTGAAAGGTTACAGCCCCACCATCTTACTGGACGCTGCTCCTCATACCCAAAGTTTTGGGGGAGCGCAACCCGTAAATATGGGCATCATCGCAACGGATATCATCAAGCAGGGAATCGAAAGCAGCAGGTTTGATGTAAAAATCAATGCAAAAGCCTCTTCCCAAATCCTCTACAGTGCCCAGTATGAAGAAACACACTACAATTATCTTTGCAGAATGGCAGAAGCTTATGGAGAGCAGTTTTATTACGATGGTGAAATTCTGCACTTCGGAAATATGCCTCCCCAAAATAAAGCTTTAGAGCTGATCTATGGAAGCAGTGTTTCCGACGTGAGTGTTGAACTGAAAGCCGTCCATATCAAACCAAGTTTTTATGGCTATAACAGCAGTTCCAATACTAAGCTCAGTTCCGGGGAAACCCCTATCCAGCATGTGGGGAATTTAGCAAAAACCGCCTATCAGAACAATGAAGGGATATTCAAAACACCATCTTTGCAGGTTGCCCCGATAAAAGCGGCCACCGATATGGATGTGGTCATTTCCCAGACCTCCACATCAGGAAGCAGGGCTGTAGAAGTCTTTACGGTATCGGGAGGAACAACGCTGCCTTTTTTATACCCGGGATGTATCGCTGATATTAAAATGCGGAAAACTGATAGCAGCCAGACGGCCTATTTTACAAAACTGATGATGACCGAAGTTACCCATGAAGTGGATACCTTAGGAAACTATACCGGGAAATTCGAAGCAATAGCTTCAGATACAGGATATATCCCAAAACCCGATTTTGTTGTACCCATTGCACAGCCACAAATTGCCACCGTAATATCCAATACTGATCCTCTGGGACAGGGCAGGGTAACGGTGAGATTCGACTGGCAGATGAATGATACTACCAATTTTATCCGGATGATGGCTCCGGATGCAGGAGGTACAGATCAGATCAGCCAGAACAGAGGATATGTAGCCATACCCGAAGTAGGCGATCAGGTAATGGTAGGTTTTGTACACAACCATCCGGACAGGCCTTTCGTGATGGGAGGAATGTTTCATGGAGGGACCGCTTTAGGAGGCGGGGTTGATAATCATTTAAAATCAATACAAACCAGAAGCGGAATCAGAATTTTAATGAATGATGCAGAAGGAAGTGTCAATATTATCGATCCGAGCGGCAACAATTACTTCATGGACGGAGCTGGGAATATCGTCGTTACTGCTCCCAAAAATATGACCTTCAACGCAGGTGAGAATCTTAGTATTAATGTAGGAAAAGATATGAAAACAAGTGTTGGAAATGATAATGCCATTAATATTATAAACAATCATCAGTTCACTTCAAAGAATTATAAACAGACCGTCAATGAAAATAAAACCATCAATATAACGGGGGATTTGAAAGAGACCACTTCTACAACCACCCATAACGCCAAGAATGGTGATATTTTATTACAGAGTTCCGGTGTTGCCAAAATGCTTGGGAAAATAGATGCCAAGGTGAATAAAGGCTGAAAACTTATATAATTCAGAGTTTAATATCAACATTCGCTGCAAATGAGGTATATGCTATGCTTAGGTATTTTTATCAGTAATTAATTGCGGCGAATCTAATTACAAAACAGGATAAACAATCAGAAATTTAGGACTTATAAAAAAGAAAAAAATAAATTAGAAAAGAAGCCCAGTAATAGTAAGGTAGTAAAGAATAATTTTCCTAAACAATGAACAAATCAGTAAAATATTTATTAAGCTTATTATTCTTCATTCAGATCTCGTGTCAGGAAAAGAAAGAGCATCAAAAAACAAAAGCCATGACAAAATATGAATGGACCGAGGGGACTTCTGCTTCCTCCGGATATCCGATGGAAGTATATAAAGGAGGAATGGAATGCGAAGGCGGAGAGTGGGTTGGGTTAGATTTTGGGATTATTCCCGGCGGAAATATCTGGGGAGCTATCAATCATGGAATGGGGAATGGTTTTAAAAGCCTTCCTACCCGTCTGGATTTTATCTGGATGTCTTACATGGAAAACCAGTTTTATATGATAGACACTCCTATTGATACTGCAAAACTAAAAGCATACTTCAGCAAAGGATATGAAGTAAAGGTCACCAACGGAAGTGGAGAAACGGAACATTTAAATTATGATAAAATTGGCGTTGGAATGGCCCCTGGTGGAGTAGTGGTGGTTTGGGTCGCTGGTGTAGGTGTTCAGAAAGAAGTAGGGCGCTATCAGGGAAAAAAAGTAACGATTCCGGAATCGGAAATTGCAAAACTGGATAGCCATGAAAACCGTTTTTGTAGAAAAGATTATCTTGATGAGGTCTTTAACAATGGCAAAGTGATTCCTGAAAAAATAAGAGAAGAAAATAAAGGAAAACCCATTCCATTTGGGATTTGGGATATCTATAGAATACAGTACAGCTGGAAGCCTGTTTTTCAACTTCCGGAAAAAGCAGCGCTCAACCCTTTAACCGATGTTGGAATCGACATGATCAATGGAGAGAAAGAACAACTGGACGCTGCAAAAATTTCTGTGGCTCAAAATGCAGAAAGAGCAATGCCAACAAGAATAGTTTTTGATTTTATTGGCAGTGATCACAAGGAGTATGGAGCGAATGGTGATCTCAATGAAAAATCCAGCTTCGAAGCATTTAAAGCTGTATTTGGAGAAAATCCTACCTCAACTAAAGCTGATATTGTGATTAAAGTAAATGAAGCAAACAGCCATTTTACGATACAACTAAGAGGCGAGAATGGTAAAGTAGCTTTTATAAAAGCAGATAAAGTAGAAGTTTTCTAAAACGAGAATTATGGGAAAAACATTAGTGTATAATACAGGTAATGCTGTTCCTCCTATAGATGAACTGCATCTCAAGAATATTTTTTTTAAACAATGAAAAAATTAGTACAATATTTATTAAGCTTATTATTCTTTATTCAGATCTCGTGTCAGGAAAAGAAAGACCTTCAAAAAACAAAAGCAATGACAAAATATGAATGGCTAGATGCTACCTCAGCCCCTTTAGGTTATCCCGTTGATGTTTATCGCGGGGGATTGGAATCCGCAAACGGGGAATTTACTAGTTTGTATAGTGGAACAACTGGTGGATCATGGGGGGAAGCAAACAGAGGGATGAATAATGGAGAAAAAAATGTCCCCAATCATCTGCATGTCATTTGGGTTTCCTATGCTGAAAAAATATTTTATGAAATCGACACCGATCTGGATAACGGGAAAATGACTGATCTTTTTAAAAACGGCTATTATACCCCTTCCAATGGAGATAATCCAAATCCAAGGAAAGAAAATTACGACAAGATTATTGTAGGCTTTGCGCCGGGTGGTTTGGTTGTGCTTTGGCTTTCCGGACCGGGAAGACAGGTGGAAATAGGAAGGTATCAGAGCAAGAAAATAGTCATACCGCAGTCTGAAATAGATGCTTTAAGCCCGGGACCTCAGAAAAATATGTTTGATCCTGAATACCAACGTAAAATTATACATGAATTTGGAATTGTTCCGGCGGAAGTGGTTAAGGCAAACGAAGGCAAGCCGATTCCATACGGATTGTGGGACAGCTATAGAGAAGAATATAATTGGAATGTACAGGTTGAACTACCAGATAATGGAAAAACAAAAGAAGTTACTTATTTTCATTACAATGGTGAAATGGAAATAACCTTTGGCGAAATTCTGGCAGAAAAATATAATCGTATTATTTCCAATCAACTGAAATGGAATACCCTTAAGAAAAGAGCTGTTGCAAATGATATTAAAATTTTGTGGATAGACGGTGCTGACGGATATCGATATGTCAGTAATATAGAATTTGATGAAAAGGAAATTTTTCCTGCCTTTAAGGAAATTTCTTCTGATGATCCTAATGCTAAAATTGAATTACAGATTACCGTTAATATTCCTAAAACCTCTGCTTCTGTAAAGTTAGTAAGCGGAGAGAAACAGGTTTGGTTGAAAAATAGTAAAATAATGGTACGTAAAACTAAATACAAAGATTAGCCATGAGTAAAACCTTTGTTTATAATACGGGCAATCCGTTGCCAGATCCACCGGGAACTTTAAAGATTACCTGTGGAATATTCTTCGATGGAACCAGAAATAATCTAAAAAACACCGAAATACGCAAGAAGGTTCAGAGGAAAGGAGAATTCAGTAATGTTTCTGCGACGGAAGAAGAAAGACGAATTTTTGAAAAGTATGCTAAGGATGATAATAGTTTTGGTAATGATTTTACCAACATTGCAAGGAAGTATATGTGTACGAAAAGAGATATCTATTCATTTTATGTAGAAGGTATTGCTACCATCGACAAAGCAGATGATGAAGGAGGCGGTTTTAAATATGGTCGTGGGAAAACGGGTGTGGTAGGAAAGGTAAGAAATGGATGTAAAACCCTGGCCGAAAATGTGAAAGATAGAAAAGATAAGTCTAAAGATGATATTGATGAAATTATTTTAACTGTTGATATTTTCGGATTTAGCCGTGGTGCAGCAGCAGCAAGAAACTTTGCCTATAACTTACAGATGGGAACGTATGCACCAAAAGCTTATTATCCGCCAGTACAGGGAGCAGGAAGAATTGATGTAGACCACGAGACAAGTGAATTCATGTCCATCGAAAAATCATGGGTGAAAGATGGAGTACTTCCTAAATTTGGACACCTTGGCACGGCACTTTTAAAAGCAGGATTAGCTCGTGAACTGGTAGATTCCATGACCATTAATGTTAGATTTATAGGGGTTTATGATACAGTAGCCTCGTATGATCCTACATGTCTTCTCATTCCTAGCTTTCAGAAGAAAGTGAACGAACTCCATTTGCATGAGCTAGGTTCCCCGAGAAAGGCTGTACATTTTACAGCTGCTGATGAGCATCGGGAAAATTTTTCCCTGACAAGATTCCTTGCGGTAGACCTTAAATCAGGTATTGAAAGAAATTTTCCAGGTGTACACAGTGATGTGGGGGGAAGCTACAATCATGATGTATTGTCTGTAGCGGAAATCAGTGCAAGCGGTTACCAACCCGATCCCATAGAAGGGGTTACTGAAAAAGAATACGTTTGGCTTGAAAAAGCTTATTTTTCAGGATCATTAGACGCTTTTAGAGATGAATTAATAGAGCACGGCTGGTTTAAAAGAGATCAGTTGGCTATTGAAGCACACTGGAAATACACCCTTACAGGAAACCGTTATCTGTATAGAGGATACAGTTTTATTCCACTTCATTTTATGTGTGATTACGCTTTGCCTTATCTTAATGAAGATGATAATTTCCTGTTCTATCCAAAAGTTATGGCAGATTATGCTTTGAATGATACTTTCTTAGATGAGGTAAAAGCATACATGAAAGATCATATTATAGAAAAGAATGAAAGCTGGACGCTTAAAGGAAATTTTAAGCATCAAGAAGAATCGGAAATTGAAAAAGAAAGCAATATAGAGGCCCCTGTAGCAACAGCTGCTGATCAGGCAGTTCCTGCAAAACAACTCGAAGAAGTAGTGGTTACAGCCTATAAGTCTGATTATCTTCTTAGAAAACTGAAGAATAGATATCTACACCGATCTGCGAAAATTAATACATTAATGGATAGTCTTGCCTATTCACCCACTGATGACCGAAAAAGAATGGAGTTTTAAACGATAAACAAATTGATATTGAAACATCCTCTAAAAAATTCTAGCAAAACCTATAGATTGGAAACGCTTGTTATTTCTAATCCTGATACTTCTTACTGTAAAGAAAAAAATTATGTGAGAATAGCTGAGGTTTATCATTTAGGAAATGAAAAAGACCATTTTAAATATCATGTTTTAGTCGTTGATTTCATTTTTTCAGACGATGATAATGCCATGGGGAAATTTTTAAAACAAATCAGTTATTTGTTTGATGAGTTGGAATTAACTGTTGATCAGGAAGGAAATATTGTTGAAGTGAATAACCTTAATTTTCTTCGTTTACGATGGATGAAAATAGCGGCCAGACTTTCAGAAACCCACAGGGGTGAAGTCATAGATAACTATTTCAGTCAGATCAGCGGTGTCCTTGAGGATGAAAGCAGGCTCATCGATTTTTTAGGCGGTTACCATATGTTTGGATTGCTTTTCAATGGCCTGTTGCAGTCATTTGATACCAGGCGAAAGAGAGAATCTTCAGATGGATTTACAGAAATCATGACCCCTGTAAAAGAAGAAGAAAAAATAACATTAACCCTTACTCCTGAAAATCTTGACCCAACAGAAATTGATCACTTCAGAGGATTATTTGTATTCAAAGGAGATCATTATGAGGAAGGTTTTATAGAAATCAAAAAAAATAGTACCCATTTAAAACATTCATTACTATGGATAGGCTAGATAAAGATACAGAAGGTGCCGTTCCGGAAACTCAAACTCAGGGGACAGCACAGGACAGCGATCATATTAAGGCTGCGAACAGCCAGAAAATGGAGGAGAAACGGGCGAAAAATGAGGAAAAGGATAAAGTTGAAGATGGATTGCTGTTGGCAATACATGGAGCAAAGATTAAATTCAATGCTCATTTAGGTGAATTTAAAGTTTTAACTGATGTACCTACCACACAAGGGAAACTTACCGGAACAATTGTAGAAAAGCAGATTCCCAATTTTAAATTTTATGATGGCTTTCAGATGATATCCCTCACAGAATGGCAGGATTTCGGGACCGCTAAAGTACAGGAGAATTATGTCTTATTAAAAAAATCAACATTACCAGGGACAGGCAAAATGCCGGGTAATATACCCCCTGAAACCGGAAAGATAGAGTTTATAACATCAGGACAGGTCAACGAACCTGAAAGTGTTGCTGCGAAGGGGGCACCAGTACCGGAGCAGAAAGATGATGAAAAATGTTATTGTGACAGAGATTTTACAGAGGATGATATAAAAGCAATTATTAAGAAGCTTAGAGAAACAGAGAAAATAAAGACAACTTCTCTGTTTTATGATGAGAATTGTACATTATCCGAATCTGATAAAACTTATAAAAGATTATGTGAAGAGCTTAACAGTATGATGAAAAAGCATAATATTAATACTTGTATTAGGAAAATTCATTTTTTAGCACAGTCTTATCATGAATCATCAAGATATGGCACTACATTAGAATATTCTTCTGGAAAGAAATATAATCCTGGAAATCATAGTGACGCAAAGGCAATGGAACATACTGTTGAAGGAGATGGGCCAAGATATAAAGGGAGAGGAATAATTCAGCTAACTTGGAGGAAAACACAAAAAAAATACTTTTCATATGTTTTGGAAAAAGAGCCTGGACTATTAAATACCAAGAAAATTGATGAACTATTTGATCGGAAACCATTGTACAAAGAAAAATATATTTATTACAAGGATAAAGTTGATGATAAAGGCAAGAAGGTCTTAAATACAAAAGGAAAACCAATTAAAGAAAAAGTTATCGAAATCGTAGATGTAGACTCAGCTTCGCTTATTGCAAGTAATTTACATTTTGCTTTTGATTCAGCAGGATGGTACTGGGAGAATCTTGGCAAAACTGTACCAACAGGAGAAAATATTAATCTTGTTGCAGATAAAGATGATGTTTTAAAGGTTTCACAATGTATAAATGGAAAAGTAAAAAATCCATATGGATTAAAAGAAAGAAAAGAATTTACCAAAAATCTAAAATTATTTTTTAAATATGATGAATTGTGTATCTCTAAAAAAAAGTAACATAATTTGGCTTGTGCTAATTCCTCTCTTTAGCAACGCCCAATATCAGATGATCGCTAAACAGGATTTGAATTTAGATAAAAGTCAGGATATTATTTATAAAGATTCCATTACCAATAAGTTGATTTTTGAGTATGGTAAACCAATTGTAAACAAAAAAGATTCAATATTTTTTTTCTCAAACTATCATGCGGAAGCAGGAGGTTTAAATGTAAAAATAATAAAGAATATCATCAATATTAAATTTACTTACGCACCAAAATACCTTGACTTTGATTTATTGACTTTTAGCTATAATACAGTAAAAAGAGATTGGTTTTTAACTGACATTTTAAGTTCCAGAACCAATCCTTTAAGTGAGAGATTGATGACAGAAAGATGTCAATATAAAATACCGAAAAACATCAGGTTTTCTTTGAAGAAAAATAGTTTTGATGATGTTCAGGAAAAGTTATTAGATAACAAGAAATATTTGATGAGATGTTCAAAAAAAAATCTTGAATAAATTTTTGATAGACATATTATCTTTACTTATCTGGAGTCTACTATAATTCTTTATTTAAAACAAAAAAGCAATTATTCTCGCCCAACTCAAAGCATTCTTACACAAGTCTACAAATATTTTAAAATGTTGAATAGGTAGCATCTTTTACTTAAAAATATTTTCTATTTTTGAGGAAACAACCGCAATCTCTATGAAAAAATGTATTATTGGATTTATTTGCGCAATCGATTGCATAGCGAATGCTCATTCTTTAACTTCCCAAACCCGGATTGAAGTAAAGAATACATTGAATTTCTCTAGGAATGAAGTCGTTGCCATTCCTGTACATCAGCTGAAGGCGTTGATGAAAGAAAACAGAAAAAATGAGATCAGAATAAAAGACAGCAATCATAAAGTACTTCCGGTTCAGTGGATTGATAATGATTCCGACGGGAAAGACGATGAATTGCTTTTTCAGGCTGTTATCGGGGCAAAAAAGATCAACCTATACAGCATTTCTGTTGACGGAAGTGTTCCGGTTCACGAAAGCAGGATTTCTACCTATTCAAGACTTGTCCCGGAGCGTGTAGATGACTATGCCTGGGAAAATGATAAAATTGCTTTCAGGGTCTATGGTCCGAAAGGTCAGCAGGAAGCCTTACAGGGAATTAAAAGCAGTACCCTTTCCAGTGGAGTGGATATCTGGCTGAAGCGGACTGATCTGCCGGTTATCAATAAATGGTACAAAGGGTATCTTACCGATCCCATGTTTTACCACAGAGATACAAGAGAAGAAGGATATGATCCCTATCACGTAGGAAACAGTCGCGGCACAGGCGGAATCGGGATATGGACGAAAGACAGCCTTCAGGTTTCCCAAAATTTTGTTACTGCTAAAACCATAGCCGAAGGTCCCTTAAGAACCGTTTTTGAGCTAACCTACAATCCCTGGAGTGAATACGGAGTCAAAGAAACCAAACGTATTTCTTTAGATCTGGGCTCTAATTTCTCGAAATTTGAATCCTATTTTGAGGCTGAAAAGCCAGTTCCCAATTATACCATCGGAATCAGTTTGCATAAAAATGAAGGAGAAACTGTACTCAGTGATAAAGAAGGGTACTATCTTCACTGGGAAAAAATTGATGATGCCTTTGTAGGGGAAGGAATCGTAATACATCCTGAAGTCGTTGAAAAATCAATAGCTTTTAAATCTGAAACTCCGGATCAGAGCAATCTGCTGGTTGTGACCAGACCTCAAAAAAAACGGATCTATTATGCCGGATTTGCATGGCAGAAAAGCGGGCAGATCAAAACAAGAAAAGACTGGGAACTGATGTTGCAGCAAAAAGCGGAAATGATATCGAATCCACTCATTATTAAAATCAAATAAGAATTATACCATGATAAAATCGGGAATTTCAATAGCAGTCCTTTGCTTTACGACGGTTGTTTCTGCGCAGATGAAAGACACGCTGGCGGAAAAAATAGTGCTTTATCAGCTTCCGGTGGGAGGTTGGGGAAAGCAGCTGAATGATAAGTCGGTCGTGAATTATAATATGCCGGTTGACAAAAATCTCTTAAGAAAAATAAAGGCAACAGGGGATGATCACGCAACCATTGATAACAATGCCACGTCCAGAGAAATTAATATACTAATAAAAGCCTATGCAGCCACAAAAAATCCCGAATACCTTAAATCTGCAGAAAAAGGAATCCATTACCTTCTTTTAATGCAGTATGACAATGGAGGTTTTCCTCAATACTATCCGAATACGGGACTGTACAGGAAGCAGGTCACCTACAATGACAACGCCATGATCAATGCTTTGACGGTGCTTTACAATGTGGCAGAAGGTAAAAATGATTTTGATGCTGTGGATTCAAAACTCAGAGAAAAATCAAAAGCCGCCCTTCAGAAAGGCATCGAATGTATCTTAAAAACCCAGGTTTTGCAAAAAGGAAGTCCGTCTATATGGGCAGATCAATACAATGAAATTACTTTGCAGCCCGACAAAGCCAGAGCTTTTGAGCCTATTTCTCTGGCAACCGGAGAGTCTGTAGGAATCATCAGATTTTTAATGATGCAGCCTGCAACTCCTGAAATTCAGAAGTCTATCAACGCAGCTATAGAATGGTTTAAAAGCAATAAAATGGAAGGATACAGTTATCATGTTGGTCAACAAAATGGTAAAACAGTAAGAATTTTAGCAGAAGATAAAAACTCTGTGATCTGGGCAAGATTCTACGATCTACATACCAACAAACCCCTTTTTGGCGACCGTGACGGAAGTGTAAAATATAATTATAACGACATATCAGAAGAAAGAAGAAACGGCTACAGCTGGTTTGGTGACAGTCCACAAAAACTCATAGACAAAGAATATCCAAAATGGAAATTGAAGAATACAATTGGAGGTTGATATGCTTTCTTTTGAGTACGAGGGATGTAGAGTAGTTTAAGGGTTTGAGAGCTTTAGAATGAATGGGTTGGAATAGATCTGATGGACAGCCAATAATAGCTCAATGCAATATTAGTAAAACAGTTGTAAATCTACAATCTGAAGTCTGACATCTGAAATCTAAAATCTTACATCTTATCTTTACATAATAAGCAAAAAACGACTGAGCATTTCTCAGTCGTTTTTCTTAGATTGTGTTTAAATTCCTTTTTTAATTAAAATGAATCACAGATATTTCCTGTTAAGGTAGCACCTGCTTTAGCGGTTACATCTGCTTTTACATCTGAGGCTGCTAATTTATTGATGGAATAGGCAGGTGTAAATGCGGTTCCGCTTCCTGCCGTATTTCCTGTTACATTGGTAAATATGCTTCCTGTTTGTGTCACAGCCGTAAATCCACCCATCAGGTTGATAGGTTCTTTTACATTTTCAAAAACATTGCGTTCCACAAGAATATTCGCCTGTACCCCTGCAGCAATACATTTATTGCTTACAGAGCTGTTGAAGTAACTGTTTAAGATATGAATTTTTCCAAATCTTACTCTCGGCATCCGCTCTCTGCATCCCGGAGCCCACCAGCAACGAACGAAGGTGACGTTTAGTTTTCCTGCATCAGCAGTGGCGCCATCGCTTGAACCGATAAGATTAGAGAATCTGTGGTCATCTGTTCCTCCTGAACCGCCTGGTTTTGGAGCTTTTAAATAATGAAATTTAGTATACGATACAGTAACAAAGTCAGATTTGTTTTTAATATCGAAGTTCCCGTCAACACCGTCTCTGAATTCACAATGATCGATCCATACATTTCGGCAGTCATCCAGAATGGCATTATCCCAGCCATCTGTATCATAAGCTCCCGGTCCTTCAAAGATCAGGTTTCTGATAATGATATTATTACATCTTTTAACATTGATGATTCCTGAACCATCCTTTGTCTGATCCGTAGAAACCAATTTTGCACCGCTGGTTCCATAAATGGTTTTTCCGGTCTGATCCTGTAGTGATAAACGTGTCGTGATCGTAATGGTTCCTGTCACCTTCACCACTTTTACTGCAGTATTTTCAATAGCAGCTTTCAGCTGAGCATAGTTGGTTACTGTAGTTTCAGCAGCAGTTCCACCCCCGGTAGTTCCACCATTTTGAGAAGCCCAGCCTGGAGCAACACAACTGGCCAATGGTATAATCGCCTTTGCATCCAGGGAGTTTTTCAGGTTTAAATCATTGGGGTTTTCTGACAATTGTGTTTTAAGGTCTTCCTGACCACAACCGGTCAATACAAAAGCTGAACTTAATGCTGCCGTCAGCAGGATTGCTTTTAAGGTTTTTTTCATAGTTTTTATATATTGTAATTTAACTGATGTAAAATTATTAATATGATATCAAATAATTTTATATTTTAATGTATTCATATTTATATAATTATAATGTTATTTATTATAATTGTTCAATCGGTTACATTTTATATTATTTGTAAAATATAACTAAAATAAGCTTACCACAAATAAAATACCCACAAATCTTACAGATTATACAGGTTATTTTCTGTGAAATCCATGAGATCTGTGGGACCAGTATTTACTTTTTATAAGCTACGATGAGAAAAATTATGGGATAAACCCATTTTTTCTTTGACGGATATAATTTAAGTTGTTGATTACAAATGTTTTACAAAACAAGTATTCGACTTCACTCAGACTGACAATACTCCACCAACGCTATAGTATTAGCAATGTTACACTGAGCAAAGTCAAAGTGTTTTTAAGGTTATTTTTCAGCTTTATTGAGTGATTTTTAATTACAACAACAAATTTTCTGAATAAAATGAGATACTGTGATTGACTTTTTTTTAAGGATTAAGAAAATCCTCCCTGAATGGAGTAAAAGCATCAATCAATTGTCCTTCTTCCAGACATTTGACGCCATGAAAAATATTGGGCTGAGCGAAAAAGCCATCTCCTTTTTGTAAAATTTTGGTCTCGCCATCCACGGTCACCTCAAATATACCGGATGCTACATACGTAATCTGCGAATGGAAATGCTGATGCAAGGTACCGATGGCATCCTTTTCAAATTTCACGATCACCATCATCACCTGAGCATTATATCCTACAAATTGTCTGGAAACACCTGCTCCAAGATCTTCCCATTCAGAATGACCGTCAAAGAATTTTTCTTTTTTAAATTTCATTTAGTTGATTTTTTTGTTAATTATCAAAAGGTTTATGAATTAAAGTAAAAGTACGTTGTAAAATAATTTCCCTCAGATCTCACGAATTTCGCAGATAATTGCATAAGATCTGTGTAATCGGTGGGGAAGTAGATCTTAAATTATTTAATAAAATTCTCCAAACCTGTTTTCATATTCTTCAAAGAAACGGTAGCCCGTTTTGCGATAGATTCTGCTCCTAATTTTGATAAATGCGTATCATCATCTTTTCCTTCAGGATAATAATCAACTTCCCCTTTTTTATAATGAAGATGCAGCTTTTTTGACCTTTCCGGGCCGTATGAAATTTCCATTTGTTCTGTCAATAACTGTAAGTCTACCATGGGAACTTTCAGATCATTGGCCACCATCCTTACCACCAGTGGATATTCCTTATGAGTATCCACCAAAACGCCATTTTCATTGAAATTTCTTCTTACAATGGAAGTCATCAGAATAGGATAGGCTCCTTTTGCTCTGGTTTCATTCACGTACCTTTCCAGGTTCGCTCTGTATTGCGTATAAGGATTGGTAAAACGCGCGGAATCGTTTATTTTCTGATCATTGTGTCCGAATTGGATAATGATAAAATCTCCTTTTTTAAGCTGTTTCATCACTTTATCCCATCTGCCTTCTGTCCTGAAACTTTTGGAGCTTCTCCCGTTCGTTGCATGATTCTGGATTTCAATTCCTGAGGTCATTAACAGGGGAAGCATCTGTCCCCAACCGTGTTCAGGATTTTTATCAGGATTTTCCTTATTGGCCATGGTGGAATCACCAATTAAAAATAAGGTTGGTTTTTGTTGTGCAAATAAGAGCGCAGCGAAGAAAATATAAAATGTCAGAAGAAGTTTTTTCATTGTACTTTTAATTAAACATGATTGATTTTATTCAATATAAATGGTGGGTTTTGCTTATACAATTCAATGGGAAGTCATTATTATAGCTCTGATCGTTTAGCGTTTTATTTGTAGCGTTGTCATGCTGAGCGAAAGTCCAGACATTTCAATTATTGATTGGGATTCCACCCATCAAAAATCATGTCCAAAGTATAGTTTTTCAAATCTTTTTGAGTCAATTGACGGGACCATTTCACCCGCTTTGCTGTTGTACCACTTTCGCCTTTGCTTCCGAATTCAGCGTAGTAGGCTGTTTTTTCTTTATCAGGAAACATTTTGTCGCCTTTCCATGGGTTCCAGCCTTCCGGAAGAATATGTTTTCCCATATCTGTGTTGATAAAAACTGTTTTGGCATACGGTCTCCAGGGTCTTCCAAGATATACTTTTGTGATGCCCTCTTTGGCTGTTAACCGGCAGTCAATAAAAACGAATCCATACTTTCTATCTGCTTCTGTTGCAGCAGCAGTGATGTATGAATCGGCCATGCTTTTAATGGTGCAGTTTTTAAACACTACTGTTGCCTGTCCGAAAATAAAATCAGTCGTTCCCTCAATAGAGCAGTTTTCAAAAAACTGTCTGCTGTGATTGGTCGCCGCATAAACGGTATCCTGACAACCGAGAATGTTGGAGTTTCTGATCACAAAACGGTCACCTTCCACATGAAGAGAAACGGCCTGACCTTCGTTACACGAACTGTTTTGAATGGTCAGATTACTGATCTTAATATCGTCCGCCATCACCAATAAAGTATAAGAATTGAAGGTGGTCATTTTTTCATTTAAGGCATCCTGTTTTCCTGAAAAATCATTGTTGATGATCACAGTGCTGTCCTTATTTTCACCTTCTAAAATGATTTTATGTTTTGAAGAAGGAATCACTACTTTCTCATGATAAATGCCTGATTTAATGAAAATCAATGCTTCTGCAGGACCTAAGTCTCTTATTGAGTTGATTGCTTTCTGGATAGAGGTAAAGTCCCCGCTTCCGTCTTTTGCTACAGTAATTTTAAGGTAAGGATCATTGCCTGCCAGAAGAAAATTAGCAATAGAAATGAATAGAATTAAGAATAACTTTTTCATAAACAGGGTTGTTATTTTTAACGTAAAGATTTGATTTTCTTCATGTTTATTTTTAGTGAGTAAATCTTCATCAGCGACTTGTCGCATTCTTTGTTCCTTAAGGTTAATATTATTATTGATAAATCTTTGCGTTTAGAATGATAGTTAATACTGCTTTAAAACTTTATCTAAAAAATCAATTGTATAATTCAATGTTTCCGTGAACCATGGTTCTGCCGACCAAAAGGAGTGTGGTGTATCTCTGATTTCGTGAAATTCTGTCAGGATGTGATAGCTTTTCAGCTTTTTCATCATATCGTCTCTTCCCGCATGGAATCTGGGTTGGGAGCTATTGATGAATAGGGTGGGTGGTGTATTTTTATTAACGGACTCTAAAGGAGAAGCTTCTGTCCAGTTTTTTAAATTAACGTTTCTATCACCTCCTAACCAATAAGAAGCATAGGTGCTCTCTTCAGCTTCAGGATGAATGAAGGAAACAATTCCGTCAATATTGATTATTGCTTTTATTTTATTCTTTGATCTTACCCCAACCAAAGTGGCGATCTGGGCTCCTGCCGACTCTCCCAAAACGGCTATTTTTTTCTGATTTAAACTGTATTTTTTATGATTTTTCTTTAACCATTGAAGGGCTTGCTCAATATCTTCAACGCCACCGGGATATTTTGTTACGTCAGCCAGACGATAACCGACGGCAATGGCAACATAACCTTTGGCTGCCAGTTCCTGAGCCATGTACTTTTCATTTTCCTTGCTTCCTGAAATCCAGCCGCCACCGTGAACCATTACAACTCCCGGATGTTTTTTGGATGTATCAAGAGGGTAGTAGACATCAGCTTTTAAAGAAAGTCCATTGATATTGGCATATTCTACATTCTGATCAATCCCGATATTGGCTGGAACAGGTCTTTCCAGGGGCGTAATGAAAGGATGCTTTTTTTTGAGTTTTTCGAAGGTCGATTCGTTGGTATAGGGAGAAGCATTCGGCCGTTGAACCTGACCGAATGCTACCATTCCTCCCATTAAAAAAATAGAAATATAAGTAGGTGTTTTGTTAAAAATCATTCGCTTGTGGGAATTTTTTTATACAATTTTTTTAAGACTAATGATATTCGTTTTGGAATCGCAAAGTGTTATTTTTACCTCTTTGGGATCGCCAACTATTTCACTGAATTTTTATTGACTTCTGTTCCAATGGAAACTGCCGTTTTATTATTGCTTATTTCTTTTGGTAAGAGTACGGATCCGGTTTTATTTCCCAGTACTTTTACAACAGGCTTATTTTGAGATTCAAATTTTACGGTCGAAAGATTGATGTTTTTGCTGTTATAGACGGTCGCTCCCGTTCCTTCAGAATATTTCAACTTTGCATTTTTCAGTTGAATACCGTCTGCATCAACGATGGTTAAGGCTTTTTTGGTGTCAAACTGCGAATCTTCGATGACGATGTTTTTAAGATTCATTTCAGCCAATCCAAATAAAGTGATCGCCTCATAAGAATTAACAGCATTGATGTTTTTAAAGTAAATATTTCTGAAAATAGGCGTTTCTTCGGTCACAGGATATACCTTTTCCGGAGCCTGATTGCCTTCTTTTTTCTGTCCCTCCTCCAAAACAGGCGATGCTCCTTCGTAGAACATATTGAAACCAATCGTCTGCGTTGGAATATTAATCATATTGATATTTTTGATGTAAATATTTTCAACAATTCCGCCTCTTCCGCGGGTTGTTTTAAAACGAAGACCGATGTCTGTTCCGATGAAAGTACAGTCGGAAACATGGATATTTCTGGCTCCTCCCGACATTTCACTTCCTACCACAAAACCTCCGTGACCGTGATAGACAACATTGTTTTTAATGATTACATTTTCCGTAGGCCTATTTCTTTTTCTTCCGTCTTCATTTTTTCCTGATTTAATACAAATTGCATCGTCACCCACATCAAAAGTATTATCGTAGATCAGAACATTTTTACACGATTCCAGGTCAACACCATCCCCGTTTTGAGAGAACCAGGGATTTCTTACTGTAAGATTTCTCAAGATGACATTCGTACACATCAGCGGATGAAGATTCCATGCTGGTGAATTCTGGAAAGTAGGGCCATCCAGCAGAACTTTGTCGCAGCCTACCAGACTTACCATAACGGGACGAAGGAAATCTTTAACGGTTTTCAGATCGTCTTTAGAGATTTTATCAGGAACATTGAAGCTGGAACTGCTTTCAAATCCTTTTTTGTAACTTTCAGAAGGATACCATGTTTTTCCGTCAGAAGATAATATTCCGCCTGAAGAAACAATTCCTTTCCATTCTGATTCTGCCACCTTACTCTTTTTAATCGCTCTCCACGCATCGCCGCTTCCGTCTATCACCCCTTTTCCTGTAATCGCAATATTGCTTGCATTTTTTGCAGAAATCGGAGACTGGCAGCGAATGGTATTTAAGCCTTCAAAACTCACATCCACCAGAGGATAATCTTCTTTGTCTTTGCTGAATATAATGAATGCTCCTTCTTCTACATGAAGATTGATGTTGCTTTTCAATTCGATAGGACCGGTCAGCCACATTCCGCGGGGAACTACCAGTTTTCCGCCGCCTTTTTTGCTAAGGTCTTCAATGGCTTTTCTAAAGGCCTCCGTGTTTTTCACATTTCCTCCTGCAATTCCACCATATTGGGTGATAAAAACCGTATTGGCGGCAAAAGAAGTTTCTGCGACCTGAGGCATTTTAAACTCAATATTTTTGTAAATATCCAGATTCTGAGCTTGGATTTGCCCTGAAAAGATCAAGGCTGCTGCCCAACCGATAATTGTAAGAGACTTCTTCATTTTATTTTTTTTGAGTTTTAATTACATTTTTAAATTCTTTATAAACCATCGCGGCTACCGCTTTCGCTCCTTCCGGCTGAAAATGGGTGTTGTCTTTCTGCCCTTTAGGATAGGCTTCATAAACGTTTTCAGGAAGATTCATGAAATAATGATTCGTAGTGAAATCCTGTCCCTTTTGGGTAAAATACTCCATTGATAATTTGTTTAAATCAATGTAAGGAACATTCATTTCTTTAGCAATGTCAATCGGGGCCTGCGCATATTCTCCATGTACATTTTCCAGTTTTCCATCTTTCCATGGGTAATTTCGGGCAACAGGAGTCACAATAACTGGATTTCCTCCTTTTTGTCTTGTCTGCGATACAAATAACCTTAAAAATTCTTTATACCCCTGAATGTTGATATACCGTTCAGGATGTTTTTCCGAACCGTCATTGTGGCCAAACTGCATGATGACATAATCTTTGGGTTGTAAATGATCGTACACAGATCTCCATCTTCCTTCCTGAAAAAATGTTCGCGTACTTCTTCCGCCGTGGGCTCTGTCGATGACAGCTACAGAATCTTTGGCCATCGCAGGTTTCAGAGAAGCCAGACTGTCTTTTACAAAAAATGGCTGAAAAACCTGGCCCCAACCTGTGATCGGGTAACGGACTTTCATATACTCTTTTCCGGGATCATAATCTCCGGTGTAATCTGCCATGGTAGAATCTCCGATAAGATAAATATGAGTAACTTTCTTATTCTGTTTCGCTGTCGTCTTTTGCACATTGCTTTGTGACTGGCAGGCAGATAACAGCAAAACGCTGAATAAAAATGAAACTATTGTAAATGTTCTTTTTTTCATGACTTATATATTTGTTGGTCATCGCAAAGGCAGAAAGCTTTTTAAATATGTGATGGCTACCATCATTTTTTTAATCTAATTTTTTGTAATTCTAAACCAATCAAAGTCAGCATATCCGCCACGGGGTGCTTTTGCTGTACTTATGCTATAAAGCCCGACTTTAGCTCCAATCCATTTCCCGGGTTTTGCCTGAAAAACGTCGCCGGCTTTGATGAAGCTTTTCCCATTTTCACTATAGCTGAACTGGCACAATCCATTGGGCTCGTTTATATTTACTTTTAAATAAACTTCGTTTCCTTTTAATTTTGTTTCAAATAAGATTTTTTCCTCACCTCCTTTATCTGCTTTTTCAGCTCTTCTTAACTGTACATAATATCCGTCAGGCTTATTGGTAATCACCAGGGATTCATGATCTAATCCCATGATCAGTAATCCTGCCGTTTTCCCTTCTTTGGCATCTTCCGGTGTTAATTTAACTTTCGTTGATGCTGTAAAATTCGGAGCCGGGAATTTTTGGGTTAATAAATTGGGGACGTTCCAAAGGTTTTTTTCACCGTCAGGAACTTTCATGGAGAATAGTCTTAAAAATTTTTGTCCAGGAAGTTGAGATGACCAAACGATATTTTCATTGGCACTCCATTGCCATTGAAGGCCTAATTTTTCACCGTCAAATTCATCGGTTTCAGGAGGAGTAACGACAGGGCAGGACTTACCAACGTTGGGCTTTTTATAGCTTGAAACGGGTTCTCCAATGCCGTTTTTATCTGTATCAATTCCCATGACGGGCCAGTCTTTTTCCCATTTCATCGGCTGCAGATGGACGATTCTTCCGTACGTATCCACATCCTGAAAATGATAAAACCAATCTTCACCGGAAGGCGTATCTACCCAGGCTCCCTGATGCGGTCCATTGATCTTTGTTGAGCCCTGTTCCAAAACTATTTTTTCTTCATAGGGACCATAAATGTTTTTGGATCTCAGGACCAATTGCCATCCTGTGGCCACACCACCTGCCGGAGCAAAAATATAGTAATAGCCGTTTCTTTTATACAGTTTTGGACCTTCAACGGTGGGATGAGCGTCGTGGCCATCAAAAACATGAACACCTTTGTCCAGTACTTTTGTTCCTTCGGAATTCATTTTATTGATTGACAACAAACTTTTAACCCCTGCACGGCTTCCCGCCCAGCCATGAACCAAGTAGGCACTTCCATCCTCATCCCAAAACGGGCATGAGTCAATCAGACCTTTTCCTTCCATTACCAAAACCGGTTTTTCCCAGGCCCCAAGAGGATCTTTGGTTTTCACCCTATAGATTCCGAAATCGGGATCGCCCCAGTAAATGTAAAATTCACCTTGATGAAATCTGATGCTGGGTGCCCAAACACCGTCGCCTCTTTTTGGGGTCGAGAAATGTTCACGCGGAAGAATATCAGGAAGTGCATAATTCACCAATTTCCAGTTCACCATATCTTTAGAATGAAGGATCGGCAGCCCGGGAGCTTCATTGAAACTGGAAGCGGTCATATAATAATCGTCACCGACACGAATGACATCGGGATCAGAATAATCTGCGTAAAGAATCGGATTTCTGAAGTTTTTCCCCTGATCTGCTGTCCATACCTCAGAGATGGAAGGTTTTTCCTGCGCGATAAGATATGTTGAAGCAATTGAAAATACGGTAATTGCTGTTCTGTTTAAAATGTTCTTTATCATCGTAAAATCAGATTTTTTATCTGTTTTAATTTTAACACCAGGTCAAATACTTTTTTATAATCAATATGATATTTGGACTCAATAGGGTATTCTACTCAGCAAAATGTGAATGTTTTTCCTTCCGTTATTTTTCAAATTCTAAACTTGCCAGAATAAAGGGGCCTGTTCCTTTTGGATCATTGGAACGGATTTCTTCATTGATATAGTATTCATAAGAACCGCTTCTGTAAGGCGTTCCACCCAAACCTGCCACTGCGCAGCATTTATTTAGGCTCACCAGTCCGTTTTCGTCAACTGTGATAAGATTATTAATGATTCCGTCGTAGCCTTTTTTAGCATACGCTTTATAGGATTTCGGGAGATAACCTTTGTTAACTGACTTGATGATGGTATAGACAAACATGGATGAACCCGTTGCTTCCAGATAATTTCCTTTTTCTCCCCCTTTATCTAAAACCTGATACCAAAGTCCCGTTTCTTTGTCCTGAACTTTGATAACCGCATCGGTGTAGGATTTTAAATAAGAAATCAATTGGGCTCTTCCCGGATGATTTTGAGGTAAATAATCCAGCACATCGACCATGGCCATTCCGTACCAACCCATCGCTCTGGACCAGAAATTGGGTGAAAGTCCGGTTTCTTTATCGGCCCAGGCCTGTTCTCTGCTTTCGTCCCAGGCGTGATACAGCAGACCTGTTTTTTTATCCAAAAGATGTTTTTGAATTAAGGCAAATTGATTGATGATATCATCGTAGGCTTTTTCAGCATCGGCTCCTTTTGAAAATTCGTGGGTGTAGTTGGCATAAAAGGGTTCACCCATGTACAAGCCATCTAGCCACATTTGATTAGGATAGATTTTCTTGTGCCAGAAGCCACCTTCGGAGGTTCTTGGTTGTCCGTCGATCTGTGAACGAAGGGTTTGTAATGCTTTTAAATATTTTTCTCTTTTCTCCTGCTGATAAAGGTAAATCAAAACATTTCCGCAGTTCAGCATATCAATATTATATTTGGTAAGGTCGTATGAAACAATGGTTCCGTCTTCTTTTACCATCGTATCTCCAAATTGGGTGATGTAGTTGTAATATTCTTTATTACCTGTCTTTTGGTATAGCCTTTCCGCACCTTCCAGCACAATGGCTGTAGGATAACTCCATTTAGGATTTTTATTATAATCAAGCATCCAGGCTTCCGGGAATCTGTTGATCTCGGAAAGGAGCATTCTTTCTGACCATTTTAACTGGGATGGAATTATTTTTCCTGATTTTGACTGTGCAGCATTCGTTTTTGAATGGGTGACCTTTCGGGTTTGAGCACAGGCCATGAAGATTCCTGAACCCATGACCGCCAGTGCGTATATTTTAAGTTGATGATTAATCAAATTCATTTTATTTCAAACTTTAAAGTTGATTATTTTTATCTAGCAGATCCAGTTTTTTATCCAGATCCTGGTAAAATGATTCTTCTGTGGTCAAACCGTTGGGTTCCAGGGACCACGCTCCTAGAAAGTAATAGGAAACGTTTTTTGTTTTTTTGAAAACCACCGTGTGAGTGGATTTTGTTTTCACATATTTATCAAAACTTTCGACAGGGTAGAAGACAGCCATTCCCAGATTGTCATCTTTTTTGGTTTCAGTCTGGTTTCCGTACGTGGCGATGTAGGCCCATTTTTTATTTTGACTGATTCCCTGTTTTACGGGAATGTTTTTAATAGACACAATTCCTGTACACAACCCGGACAGGGTATTGCTCAAAGATAAATCTACTTTTACAAAACGGTCTTTGGGAAAAATGGTCAGTTTTGACTGAAGGTCTACCGCGCTGCCCCAGGTTTTCCATCCTTTATAATCGATGGTAGCGAAGGATCTGTCTTTTTCATTGCTGACTTTGGCCGTTGTATTTTTTACTATTTTGAAAGTTTCCACATAGTCATTCTGCTCGTCATATCTTCCATAAGAACCTACGCCAATGGTGCGGCCGGATTTTAAAACATCCTGTCCCCACGGGGCATCGTGATGATAAGACTCAAAACCGTCCTGGCCAACCTCCGGTAAAACCAGGGTGTTTACTTTTTTACCGAAAATATCAGTGGCATTTCTCCAGTCCAGATAGAGCCTGTAGCCAATCTGGTTGTTTTCCAGTCCGATGCCTTCATACCGGATGTAAGTCGAATGATCCGTATGTTCCGCGGGAATTGTGAGTTCCTGAATATTTTTGAAAGTACCGCCAGTGTATTGGTCTCCTTCCCATTTTCCGCCTTCTTTTACAGAAAGCTCTGCATAGGAAAAAGGAGCTTTGGGATTTTTACGGATTTTTTCAATCACAGAAGTTTGAGCATGTAATACTACAGAACCCATGAATACTCCTGCTGCTGCTATTTTGAATATACTGAATTTCAATTTTGACATAATCGTTTTTATTATATAACCGGGTTTAACAAAAAGTTTTCATGGTTATTAGTTTTTTTGTCCCCCGGTTATTTTATGGACAATATCATTGATGTACACTTCTATATTGTCGTAGTCCTTCTCTAAATCTCTTCCGTTGGCGTTGGAGAGTTTTGGGTTCAAACTGTGTTTGATTTCCCAGTCATCGGGCATCCCGTCGTTATCAGAGTCGGGGAGTGGTTTTCCTTCTTTCAGATTGGGATATCCGCCAACATCCTTTTGAGAGTCGATGATTCCGTTGGTGCTTCCTTTTGAACCCTGGTAGGTGAAACTTCGGTTTTTGACATCTTTTAAGACATGCAGATCCACAGCATCTCTCACCAGACTGGCCCCTGCCAACTGTATAATTTTCTCATAAGCCTCCTGTGCAGAATGTGTTTCTACACCATTCTGAATATCATGTGGCTTACTCATTTTAATAGCGTTTTTGTCCTGATCTGTCAGATGGTAAGAAGATTTCATCTGGCTGAAGACGCCTTCCGTCCAGTTGTCTTTGGTAACTTCAGAACTTCCTTCTGCCACATTTCCGTTGATGTAATATTTCCCCCAGATATTGTAGACTTCAGTTTCCGGTTTTTCATTTTTATCAATCGCAACAATTCTTTTTTTCGTCATCGTTGCAGGGCCGGGTTTGTAATAATTATTAATGATATTCACGTTCATTGCTTCTCCTCCATAGGTATTGTTGTGGCCCCAATTATAAATCACATTATTTCTGAAATCTGTAAGATCGGTTAAAGCAAACTTACTTCCTGCGTACTCACCCAATCTTGGATTTCTGCTGTCATGATGCGCGTACAGATTATGATGAAATGAAGCCTGTTTTCCTCCGGCAATTCCTCCGTATCCGTGCGGTCCTTTCTGATGAACAGAATTTCTTAAACTTTCTGCAATGATACACCATTGAAGCGTCGTATTTTCATTGTTATAAATAGAAACGGTCTCATCGGTAGACCAGCTCATCGAACAATGATCCACGATCAGGTTTTTAATGAATCTTGCGCCAAGGGCGTCGCCTTCAAATTTTTTCTGATCCCCCATTCTGAATCTCATGTACCGGATGATTACATTGTCTGCAGCTACAAAAGTTTCGTAATTGGCAATCGTAATTCCGTCTCCCGGGGCAGTCTGCCCGGCAATCGTTACGTTGCCTTCATGTATTTTTAACGGGGATTGAAGATAGATGGTCCCTCCTGTTTTAAAGATAATATATCTTGGACCTTTTTGGTTGAGGGCATATCTGAGGGTTCCTTCTGAACCGTCATCCGAAGTTTTTGTTACCAAATAAATCTTTCCGCCGCGTCCACCGGATGTATACCTCCCGAAACCTTCTGCACCGGGGAAACTCAATACGTTCTGAGCTTCAGCGGACACACCTGTACCGCATAAAACGCCTATCGTGAATAGCTTGGTCCATTGTTTTTTCATGATGAAAACCGTTGATATTGAGGTTTATTGCAGAATTTTTCTAATATTCCAGCGGTCGCTTCCTTTGAGAATAGAGTCTGCGGTATATTTTTTTTGTTCTTCCCGTGTTAACTGATGCGACCATGAAACTCTTTTTGATGCATTAGCTCCGGTTCCTTTTGAATTGAATTCTCCATAGAACGTTGTTTTTTCAGCATCCGGTTTGCTCCAGTTGTGCCATCCTTCAGGTCTGATAGTAGCATTCATTTCGCAGTTGATGTAGACTGTTTTGGCGAAAGGTCTCCAGGGTCTTCCCAGGTACACTGAGTTTTGGGTAGCATTTCCAATAATTTTAGAATGAATAAAAACAAATCCGAAAGCCTGGCCCTGTGGAGTAGAAGCGGCGGTCACATAAGATGCACCTTCTTTGGAATAAATAGTGCAGTTTTCAAAAACAGCTGTTCCCGCTCCGAAAATATAGTCTGTAGTTCCTTCGATATAGCAGTCTTTAAAATAATTTCTTGAAGGTTTGCTTTTGTCTGCAAAATCCTGTGCTCCTTTCAGATATAAAGTGTCCTGATTTCCCAGAAACCTGCAATTGTCAAAAACGATTCTGTCACCGGTGGTCAGAACAGCAACAGCTTGTCCTACCTTTCCTGAACTGTTTTCAAATGTGATATTCTTTGCAGTAAAATCGTTTGAATAGATAAAAATAGTGGAAGAACCTGTTGTTCCGATCTCTTTTCCTTCCTGATTCTTTTTGGAAGCAAAATCATCGTACGTGATGACCGTATTTTCAGGATTTTCTCCTTCCATAAAAATGGCTCCCCTGGTTTCAGGAATGGTGATTTTTTCTTTGTAAACTCCGGCTTTAATAATGATTTTTGTTTCTGAAGCAGAACCATTTTCGACAGCATCGATAGCCTGTTGTACTGTTGTAAAATTGCCTTTTCCGTCTTTCGAAACCACGATGGTTTTATCGCTGGTTTTGAAAGAAAGAAGACCGATCAGCACGATCGAAAAAACGGTCAACACTTTAAAATCTTTAAGAAGAGCGGAAATTCTCATTGAATGGTTTTGTTTAAAATACAGACTTCTCTGTGAAGAGAAAGTCTGTATCTACTTAATATGAATGTGAAACTATTTGTCTAATAACCGTAATCCTGGGTAAGATTGTAATTTGAATTGATGACATCCAGGGCGATCGGGAGAAGTTCTTTTTTGTTAGGCTCGAAATAGTGCGCATAACTTTTTATAGGATCTCCACTGATGTAAGGTTGTGTCATAGCCAGTCTCCAGTTCACTTTGGTGTATCCTGTAGGAGTTGCAACACTTTGATTCGGACTGTAGAACACATCTGCTTTCGCGATTCCGTTCACATAAAGATCCATGTCCAGTACATTTTGCTGAGCCGTCTTCGTTGGAACATAATTCACCACGGTAGAGGCGGGCTTTTTATAGAAAATGTATTCAGGAACATTGGCATAGGCTCCCGTTCCGTTCATGAAAGCAACAAGTTTCTGCTTGGTTTCATTGATTTTTGTTTCCAATAGGTTCCAGCGGATCAGATCATATTTTCTTAATCCTTCTCCTCCGAATTCCAATAATCTTTCTTTCACAATGAAGTTAAAGAAGTCATTTTTACCCGTTGGTATCGTTCCAACCTGTCCTAAATTTCCGGCAAATGCTCTCTGCTTTACAGAAAGTACGGCACTAACAGCTTCTGGTGAAGCCCCATTGTGTAATTCGTTGTCAGCTTCGGCAAACATCAGTAAAACATCAGCATACCTTAACAGTGGCCAGTCAATCCCTAAATTTTGTGATGTTCCGGTAATGTTGGTCCATGATTTTCTGAATTTAGCATCATTCCAGTTGATAGAAGTCTGAAGATCTTCCTGCTTGGTTGTGCTTACTCTGAAGATGGCAATATTCACATCCCTTCTCAGGTCAAATTTGCTGAATTCATAGAAATACGTTGGGATGGCACTGATTCCTCCTGCTGATTTCCAGTCTGTATCATCATGTCTTAATCCGTTGTAGTATCCGATCTTGGAATCTGTTCTTGAGTTTCCTCCGAAAGCGCCTACTGCAAAGATCACTTCATTCGTTGCATCCTGAGAATTGGTGTGCAATGATCTGAAAAGACCTTCATAACTAGGATTAAGTTTATGTTCTCCGGAATTGATAATATCTTTGCATTCGTCGTAGGCGATCTGATAATACTTTTGAGGATTGGAACCCTGTACCATCGCTTGCGGGCTTCTGCGTAGAGAATATCCGGCTCTTGCCAGTGCAATTCTTGCTCTCAAACCTTTAACTGCGGCCTTAGAGATTCTTTGGGCAGTGGTTCCCGCTTCAGATTTCCATGGAACCAATGTTGCGGCTTTAGCAAGGTCATCTAAGATTTTATCATAAATAACATCACGGTCTGTTTTAGGTAAATATACTGTGGCAAGATCTGCTGAAGGAACCTCCTGAAAAGGAATATCACCCCAGTTTTTGATCAGATCATAATAAAACAGAGCCCTTAAAGTAAGTGCTTCGCCCAGGTATCTGTCCATCAGCTTTTTGTCTGCTGCGGATCCCGTCTGATACACAGGTGAGATGGGGATATTTTTAATAACAAGATTCGCTCTTTCGATTCCTGCATACGTATCTAAGAAAGGTCTTAACAGTTCAGTGTTGGTAGGCACTGCTCCAAAACAGCTGATTCCTCTTCGGTCATTGGCATTGTAATCTCCCGATGTCCTGAAATCGTCACCGGACTGGCTAAGAATAAGGTTCATTCTCTGCCCATAGGTATTGTCGCCCATAGCGCTGTTATAAACTCCAACCAACGCTGCAAAAGTATCTGAGGCAGAGTCGAATTGTTGTTTTTCTGCTGTATTGGATAAGTTTTCTACTTCTAAATAGTCGCTGCATGAATAAACAGAAGCCATACCGACAAGAGAAAAGAAAATGGCTAAGAATTTATTTTTGTTCATAGGGTTAGTTTTAGAAAGTGATATCAATTCCTGATAAAATAAATCTGCTTCGCGGATAAGCAGAATAATCTACTCCAGGCGTAAGAGGGTTTCTTCTGGTATTAGCCTCAGGATCAAATCCTGAATATCCTGTAATGGTAAATAAATTGTTTACCGTAGCATATAGTCTCAGGTTTTTAACACCAATAGCTTCCAGAGAACCTTTTGGCAAACTGAATCCAACGGTAACATTGTTTAGTCTCAAAAAAGATCCGTCTTCAATGGCGTAGGAATGCAGGAAATAGGCTCCTGCAGGCGGAGTCCACATTGTTGTATTGGCATTAAGAGCTGCAAGAGCAGTAGGGTCTGTCACCTTTACTCCCGCATCATCAAACCATCTCCATCGGTCGGCAACTTCTGCCAGCATATTATTGTCTTTGTAAAGATATTGTGTACTGTATTCTATCTTATTGGCATTGTAGACCTTATTTCCGATTGAGAAGTTGAAAAGCAAACTCATATCCCAGTTTTTATATCTGAAAGTCTGAGTGAACCCCCCATAGAATTTGGGTTGTGCACTTCCTAAGTCAGTCATATCTTTACTGTCAATCACCCCGTCACCGTTAATGTCTTTCAGCTTAAGATCTCCCGGCTGGATTGGTTTTGCTCCATTGGCTACGGCTGCTGAACTGGCTACCCCTGCCTTTAGAGAATACGCCTGAGTTGCTGCATCATAATTGAACTCACTCACTTCATATCTTCCGGCAGTCACATATCCCCAGTAAGTACCTACCGGCTTGCCTACCTGTACTAAGAAATCAAACAGGTTGTTTTGCCATCCGGAAGGGTAGTAGTAATAATTGGCACTTGCGGATGCATTATTTCCTAAGCTTTTAATTGTATTTCTGTTAGAAGAAATATTGGCATCGATCTTCCATGAAAAATTTTCTTTGTTGATAATCGCACCACCCATTGATAATTCGATCCCTTTATTTTCGCTGCTTCCGGAGTTTTGATATTGATATTCATAGCCGGAAGTTTGAGGAATTTTAGCCAATAACAAAAGATCTTTTGTATCGGTTTTATACACATCAAGAGTACCGTATAGTCTGCCTTTAAATAAACCGAAGTCTAAACCTGCATTATAAGAACTGGCGGTTTCCCATTTTACATTCGGGTTGGCCATGATATTCCCGGTGGTAGCCCCTGGAGTAACGCTGGTTCCGAAAGCATACCCGTAATCTGATGAAGAAGTAAAAAATGTATCATATAAGAAGGCTCCGATTCTGTTGTTTCCGGATTTTCCGAATCCTAAACGGAGTTTTAATTCGTTAATTGAATTGTTTTCTTTTAAGAAATTTTCTTCTTTGATTTTCCATGCCAATGAAGCTGCCGGAAAATATCCCCATTGATTCGAGCCTGGTTTGAAAACACTTGAGCCGTCCGCTCTCATGGATACCGTTGCAATATATTTGTTTTTGTAGATGTAGTTTGCTCTTCCAAAAAATGAAGCAAGGCGGTCTATATCTCCCATTGTTTTAGGCGCATCCTGAACCATTCCTGATGGAGGGGAAGCCAGTTGTACATTCGCAAATGCTTCCTGGGCTGAAGAAGATTTTGGGAACCATTTGATGTTGATAGACATCGATTCACCATCCGTTCTTACCGTTTCCTGACCTGCTAATAAATCCAGTTTATGGTTTCCAAAGGTTTTTCTGTAGTTCAGGGTATTGGTATTGGTGACTCTTCTGGACTGACTGTTACTTAAAAATACAACCGGCTGGTCATTATTTTGTCTTGCCAGTGTAGTCACAGGACCAGAAAACTGATTAACGAGCTGATCTCTCTGTACATATCCGATCACACTACGGAAAGTAAAGTCCTTGCTTAGTTTATAATCAATAGTTGCGTTAAGCAATAAATCATTTCTTCCGCTTTCTTTAACTTCATCATTGGCTAATAAAACAGGATTTACAAGATTCGTCTGATCTGCAAATAAAGGATCAAACTCATCCACATCTACAGATGACCCGCCTTCAAAAGGCTGATATCGTATGGCGTTTCTTAATCTGTTCGTACTCTGTGAACCGGAAGCAGAAGTTCCTGCTCCATAAATCATCTGTCTGCTGTATCGTGCATTAAGACCAATGCTTAACTTCTTCGAAACATCATAATCATATTTGAAGTTCGCCATACTACGCTTAAAGGCAGAACCAATCATCACCCCGTCTTCCTGAACATTATTCAATGTCAATGCGAAGGCAGAATTTTCAGATCCCCCTGATATAGAAACGTTATGGGTAAAGTTGAATGCTTCTCTCCCAAAGACCTTATCCTGCCAGTCCGTCTTTTTCATGGACTTATATTTACCCAGCTGATCGAAGGTTCCGTAGCGTGTATTAAATGTAGTAATATCAGCTTCTAAGCCATTTTTATAATATTGCTCGTACTGGTAAAGGACGTACTGATAAGGATCGAGAACATCAATTTTATTCTGAATTTTTCTTACCCCTACAAATCCGTTATAATTGATGGTAGTCTTTGCTTTTTTACGACCTCCTTTTGTTGTAATCAATACCACTCCGTTCGCTCCTCTGGAACCGAAAATCGAGGTGGATGAGGCGTCTTTCAGGACTTCTATTGATTCTATTTCCTTTGGAGATAAAATACTCAGCGCATTGTCCATCTGAATACCGTCTACGATATAGAGCGGTGCGTTGCTTTGCGTAATGGAGTTTCCTCCACGGACTACAATATCCACATCAGCTCCGGGAGATCCCTCACTGAGTGATACCTGTACTCCTGCAAGTCTTCCCTGAATTGCTTCTGCCGCATTCGTGGAAGGCATATCTTTAAGAGCTTCGCCTTTCACTGAAGAAACAGCGTTTGTAACGTCTTTCTTAGAAACTTTTGTATATCCTACCAAAACCACATCGTCCAGTTTGGTTTCCTTATCTTTTTCTTGAGCCATGGCAAGGACAGGAAGTAGAAAGACAGTTAAATATAACCACTTTATTGATTGTACTTTTTTATCCATTTTGTATCCTTATAGTTTTAATTCCTGGTTGAAAGTTTTTTTTCAATCGTTTTTTGTTTTTGGATTATGAAGTATTCTGCTTATTCTAGTGGTAGATCTTGTTAAAAAATTTTACGCCTTTATTGTGCAATCGATTGCGTAAATTTTCATATTCTTTTATTCTGGCTCCTAAACTAATATTATTTTCCAATATGCAAAGAAAAAAATATTATTTTTTCATTAATTTGAATGTTTAATTCATTCATTTTGATAAAATATGGGTTAGTTACATTTATATAAAATATTGTTTATCAGTATTTTGTTGATGTTGCATGTCTTCTGTTAATTCTTTTTGATTTTTTATATTTTTTTACTGTTTAACATTTTAAAACTTAAAAACTGCTTAAAATTTAGCCTGATTGATGCCCCAAAAATCTCCAAAATTCGTCCTTAAGAAGAAAATTTTCACTCATTTCCTGATTTTTGTCATCTTTTACACCTGAAATTGGAGACTGTATTTTCTAGTTGATAACGTTTAGTCTTATTATATAGAGTATATAGATGAATTTTTCATTATTTATACTGATTTAGTATTTTAAATTGTACTGTTTTATTTGGCATGATTTTATATTTGACCTTATGTTGAGCATTAATTTTGGTTAATATAAATCTCATATTTTCTTCAAAAATTCTCTGTTTTTCTTTTATAATATCATTTTATTTAATTGTAAATCAGTAATTTATGAATTAAAATTAATTTTTTGTGAACTAATTAAAGAATAATTATATATTTATCCCACAAGTATTTCTGCTCAATTTTAGTGTAATTTATGCAATCGATTACGCAATGTTTAACAGGTTTGATAAAACCGCAAAGTGAAAAGGATAAAAATCAAGTAGTATGACACAATCAGAATTTCGTTACGCCCACCATCCTGAAGATGTGAAAAAATATTCAACAGAAGACCTCAGGAGGGAGTTTCTAATCGATGATTTATTTAATGAAGATAAAATAAAACTGGTCTATTCTATGTATGACAGGCTTATTGTAGGAGGGGTAATGCCCGTATCAACAGCCTTGAAACTGGAACCCACAGACGATCTGAAAGCAGGACATTTTCTTGACAGGAGAGAGCTGGGAATCATCAACGTGGGAGGTTCAGGAAAAGTAACAGTGGATGGCGAAGTATATGAGCTCGGAAATAAAGAAGCCCTGTACATTGGAAAAGGAACAAAAGAAGTGGTTTTTGAAAAAGATGGGGCTGAACAGCCTTACTTTTATATCAATTCAGCTCCCGCACACCATACCTATCCAACAAAAAAGATCACGAAGAATGAAGCTGAAATTGTAGAGCTGGGTGAAGAAAAATATGCTAACAAACGTACCATCAATAAACTGATTGTTAACAGTGTTCTTGAAACCTGTCAGCTTCAAATGGGAATGACAGAACTTCAACCCGGAAGTGTATGGAATACGATGCCTGCGCATGTTCATGCCAGAAGAATGGAAGCCTATTTCTATTTTGATCTGGAAGAAGGGCAGACGATAAACCACCTGATGGGGCAGCCTCATGAAACGCGTCATATTTTTATGAAAAATCATGAAGCGGTGTTGTCTCCGGAATGGTCTATTCATTCAGGAGTGGGAACTTCCAACTATACTTTTATCTGGGGTATGGCCGGAGAAAATATGGACTACGGCGATATGGACGGGATCAAAACTAACGAACTAAAGTAATTTTTCTAATGAATTTATTTGATTTATCCGGTAAAGTAGTGGTCGTTACGGGCGGTACTCACGGATTGGGAATGGCAATGGCTGAAGGTCTTGCTGCGGCAGGTGCTGAACTGGCTATTACAAGTACAACACCATCAAAATTAGAGGCTGCTTTAGCGTATTATCACGAAAAGGGATACAAAGCAACAGGTTATCTTTTTGATGTTACAGACGAACTGGAAGCCGCTCAGAAAGTAGCTCTCATGGAGGCTACCCACGGAAAAATAGACATCCTTGTCAATAACGCAGGAATCATCAAACGTGTTCCGGCAATTGAGATGAAAGTGGAAGACTTTAGAAAAGTAATCGATGTAGATCTTACAGGACCTTTTATCATGTCGAAGTTAATCGGCAAACACATGATCAAAAGAAAAGCCGGAAAGATCATCAACATCTGCTCGATGATGAGTGAGCTGGGCCGTGATAATGTAGTAGCATACGCTTCTGCAAAAGGCGGACTTAAAATGCTCACCAAAAATCTGGCGACGGAATGGGCAAAACACAATATTCAGGTGAACGGTATCGGTCCCGGATATTTTGCGACTTCTCAGACAGAACCTATCCGAGTGGATGGACATCCTTTCAATGATTTTATCATCAGCAGAACTCCGGAAGGAAGATGGGGCAATCCCGAAGATCTTGCAGGAACGGCTATTTTCTTAGCCTCTGACGCAAGCAGATTCATCAACGGACAGATTATTTACGTAGATGGAGGAATTTTGGCCACCATCGGGAAACCTGCTCATGAGTAACAACAGAATTAGACTAGAATGAAACCTTTTATTACAGATAACTTTTTACTACACAATAAACAAGCTGAAGAACTGTACTTCAGATTCGCAGAAAAACAACCGATCATTGATTATCATAATCATTTGATTCCTAAAGATATTGCAGAAGACACGGTTTTTGAAAATATCTCAAAAGTATGGATTGCAGGCGACCATTACAAATGGAGAGCGATGCGTACCCTGGGTGTCAGCGAAAAATTCATTACCGGAGATTCTTCAGATAAAGAAAAATTTGAAGCCTGGGCGAAAACAGTCCCATATACCTTGAGAAACCCATTGTATCACTGGACGCATTTAGAATTAAAAAGATATTTCGGAATTGATGAATTGCTGAATGCAGACAATGCATCGGAAATTTACGAGAACATCACCGCTCAGCTTCAGACGCCTGAAAAATCAACAAGAGGATTATTAAAAATGATGAACGTAGAATCTCTCTGTACCACGGAAGATCCTACCGATCTGTTGAATTATCATCAGGATTTGGCGAAAAGCGACTTCAGTATCAAAGTAAGCACAGCTTTCCGTCCGGATAAGGCAATTTTGATTGAAAATCACAATTTTGCAGATTATATTTCAAAATTAGGCGAGTCCGCTGGTATTGAGATTAATTCTTATCAGACTTTATGTGATGCGTTGCTTAAAAGAATTGAATATTTCCACGAAAACGGATGCAGGCTTTGCGACCACGGACTGAATAATATTTCTTTCGAGGAAGCAACTGATGCTGAAGTAAACATCATTTTCAATGATAAATTATCAGGAAAAGTGATTGCTGAAAAGCAGGTTAATCAGTTCAAAACTGCCATTTTATTATTCTTAGGCGAAACCTACCACAAATTCGGCTGGGTTCAGCAGTTCCACCTGGGAGCACTGAGAAATAATAATGAAAGAATGCACCGGATCCTCGGTCCGGATACAGGTTGGGATTCCATTGGTGACTTCGTTCAGGCTGAAACCCTGTCCAGATTGTTAAATACATTAGACGGAAAAAACCAATTAACAAAGACCATTTTATATAACTTAAATCCTGCCGATAACGAGATTTTTGCGACCATGATCGGGAATTTCAACGATGGCAGCATCAAAGGAAAAGTACAGTTCGGGTCCGGATGGTGGTTCCTGGATCAGAAAGACGGAATGATCAAACAAATGAACGCCCTTTCCAATATGGGACTGATCAGTTGTTTTGTAGGAATGCTGACGGATTCAAGAAGTTTCCTTTCGTACCCGAGACATGAGTATTTCAGAAGAGTATTGTGTAACCTGTTTGGAGAAGAAATGAAAAACGGTGAATTACCTGACGATATCGACCTGATTGGAAAAACAATCTCTGATATCTGCTATCACAATGCTAAACATTATTTTGATTTTTAAATAAACAGGATGGGCAATACAATAGTCACATTCGGTGAAGTCATCATGAGGCTTTCACCTCCGGGAAACAGAGTCATGAAACAAAGCCACGAAATGGAATTCTTCTTCGGCGGAACGGAACTTAATGTTGCTTCTTCATTGGCTACCATGGGCTGTAATGTAAGACATATCAGCAGTGTTTCCGATGACTTCGTAGGTGAATCGGCTGTTTCTTTCATTAAAAGTTTTGGAATCGACACCCGTTTCATGACCAAAAACGAACATCCTTTAGGTTTATATTTCCTTGAAGCAGGTTCATCAGTTCGGGCAAGCAGAATCGCTTACAACAGATTGAACGGCTCTTTTGCCAACATTCAATCGGACCAGATAGACTGGAAAAAAGCGCTCGACGGCTGTAAATATTTTCACTGGACAGGGATCAGCCCCGGAATTTCCGAAGCAGCATACGAGACGTTGAAAGAAGGGTTGAAAACAGCTCAGGAAATGGGAATTCATATCACGACAGATCCCGCATACCGTTCCAATCTGTGGAAATACGGAAAAAATGGAAATGACATTTTAAAAGAGCTGGTTTCCTACTCAACGCTGTTTATTGGCGGGGTTAATGAGATCAACGAAATTTTAGGAACTCAGTTTTCATCAGATCAACAAGGTTTCATTGAAGCCTGTCAGGAATTAAAACATCAAATACCTTCCATCCGGAAAGTGTTCGATAAAATCAGAATCGGGATCACTGCAAGTTCTCAGCAAACCCAGGGAAGAGCTTGGGTTCAGGACCAGTATTTTGAGACTGAGCTTCTGGAAGTAAATCCCGTGATCGACAGAATTGGTACCGGTGATGCTTTTGCCGCAGGTTTGATTTATGGTTTAATGAATTTCGATGACGAAAAAGCACTGAAATTCGCCAACGCAGCCTGCGCGATCAAACATACAATTCCCGGAGACATCAACTACTGCAGTGCAGAAGACATTTTGGAAGTGATGAACGGAAGTTCAGGAGGAAGAATAAAAAGATAATTATGGCAAGATTTACCCGAATAGAAGTGGCATTAAAAGTAAAAGAAACAGGGATTGTTCCTGTATTTTATCACGCTGATGCAGAGATTGGCAAGAACATTTTAAAGGCTTGCTATGACGGCGGTACCCGTGTTTTTGAATTTACGAACAGAGGCGATTTTGCGCACGAAGTTTTTGCAGAGCTGGTGAAATATTCAGCACAGGAACTTCCTGAAATGATCCTGGGAGTAGGTTCTGTAGTGGATGCAGGAACAGCTTCTTTATATATTCAGAATGGAACCAATTTCATCGTTGCTCCGGTATTAAATCCTGAGGTGGCGAAAGTTTGCAACAGAAGAAAAATCTCATGGATGCCCGGTTGCGGTTCGGTTTCTGAAATTTCTTACGCAGAAGAGTTGGGTGCTGAAATTGTTAAGATTTTCCCGGCAACACAAGTGGGAGGACCGGAATTCATCAAAGCTGTAAAAGGTCCGATGCCCTGGTCCAATATCATGCCTACAGGTGGAGTATTGCCAACAAAAGAAAATCTCTCAGAATGGATTTCGGCAGGAGCTTATTGCGTAGGATTGGGGTCGCAGTTGTTTGTGAAAAATGAAAACGGGGAATATGATTACGAAAAAATTACAGAGACTGTAGCTAATTCAATTCAAATTATTAAAGAATTAAGATTATCAGTTTAAAATAAACGTATTAAACCACTAAGATCTTTGAATGAGTCAAGAGGTATCAAGAAAATCAATTGGATTTCTAAAGCAAAGGTAACCCGACTATTCTTAACAACTTAACGTTTCAGAAATGGTTTAGTTTTAAATAAAAACGATTTTCACAATTAATAAGTCCTTGCTGAAAACAGCATGGAAAGGAGCGTTTTTGCTCTCATTTGTTTCAAGAATCAATAAAAATCAATACTATTAAAGATTGATATGAAAAAAGAAATATTCCCGAAACCGAGTACATTCAGATGGACGATATGCTTTCTGCTGTTCATTGCAACGACGATCAATTATATGGATCGACAGGTTTTGTCCCTGACATGGAAAGATTTCATTGCGCCGGAATTCCACTGGAACAATAATGATTACGGAAATATCACCGCATTATTTTCTATATTCTATGCGGTAAGTATGCTTTTCGCAGGGAAATTTGTCGATTGGATGGACACCAAAAAAGGTTTCCTTTGGGCTATTGCTATTTGGTCTGTAGGAGCCGTATTACACGCCTTTTGCGGAATTGCCACTTCTGGCGTTTTAACCGGAAACTGGATGGTAGGCTTTGCAGAGTCTAAAGAAATAATAGGAAGAGTAGATCATGTAGGCGCCATTATCAGCACAAGTGTAACCCTGTTTATCTTTGCCCGTTTCGTACTGGCTGTGGGTGAAGCTGGAAACTTTCCTGCAGCCATCAAAACAACCGCCGAATATTTTCCTAAAAAAGACAGAGCCTTAGCAACGAGTATTTTCAATGCCGGAGCTACTGTAGGCGCTTTGGCAGCACCGATTACCATTCCTTTTATTGCCAGATCAATGGGCTGGGAATGGGCATTTATCATCATCGGAGCCTTAGGGTTTGTATGGATGGGACTTTGGGTATTTTATTACAAAAAACCACACGTACATCATAAGGTAAATGAGCATGAACTAACGTATATTCAGCAAGATCAGGATGATCTGCCCAATACAGATGCAAGTGTTCCCGAAAAGAAATTTTCTTTCAGAGAATGCTTTAGCTACAGACAAACCTGGGCTTTCGCTTTCGGGAAATTCATGACAGACGGAATCTGGTGGTTCTTTTTGTTCTGGACACCCGCCTATTTAAGTTCCGTTTATAAAATGGATTCCACTCAAAGTGCACTGCCTTTGTTTGTCCTTTACATGATCACTTTACTGTCTATTATCGGCGGCTGGCTTCCAAAATATTTCGTTGAAAAAAGAGGAATGAATGCTTATACCGGAAGAATGAAAGCCATGTTGATCTTTGCCTTTTTCCCGTTGCTGGCATTGCTGGCACAGCCTTTAGGTTCCATCACTTACTGGATTCCCGTTCTGATCATCGGAATTGCCGGAGCTGCCCATCAGGCCTGGTCGGCCAATATTTTCTCCACTGTAGGCGATATGTTTCCTAAAAAAGCCATTGCTACCATCACTGGAATCGGCGGTATGGCAGGAGGAATCGGATCGTTTTTAATCAACAAATCTTCAGGAGTATTATTCGATCATGCGCATAAAGCATGGAGCACCGTTGACGGAATTCCTTTACTGGAAAAATATCCGCAATACGTCAACGAACGATTACCGGAAGGTTTTTTCGAACAGCTGGAGAAGTCCGGAGCTGTAGTTTCAGACGGAATCGATAAAGGATATATGATCATTTTTTCAGTGTGTGCTGTTGCTTACCTCATTGCATGGAGCGTCATGAAAGCATTGGTTCCCCAATATAAAGTGATCAGTAAATAAGAATAGATTCTATACTCCCATTGCTGAGTGAAATCGAAGATTCGACGAAATCAAACGCCCTTGTGAAGGTAAAATAGAACAGAAAACTATTTAAAACCTTAGCAAAACTGGTGTTTAAAACAAAAAAGCATATTCAAATTAGAAGAATGGAAAATCAGATAAAACATCAATTAAGCCGTAAGCAAAACGGTTCTCAGGAAAAACTTCCCATTAAAATCGTACAGTTTGGAGGGGGGAATTTCATGAGAGGATTCACAGATTATGTGATTGATCAATTAAATAAAAAAGCAGGATTTAATGCAGGAATTGTCAATGTTCAGCCTACTCAGGGCGGTTCGGTTCATAAGCTTGAAGAGCAGGATAATTTATACACGCTTTTCTCAAGAGGCATTAAGAAAGGAGAAATCATTGATACCAAACAGGTGATTTCAGCCATTCAGAAATCTGTTAATCCTTATACCCATTATGATGAATTCCTGGCGTTGGCAAAAGAAGAGGAACTGGAATTTATCTTCTCCAATACAACAGAAACCGGGATTGCTTACGATGAATCAGAAAATAATTATGCTGGTCCACACAAAAACTTCCCTGCGAAAGTTGCCGTTTTACTCCATGAAAGATTTAAACATTTCAAGGGAGCAGAAGATAAGGGCTTGAGAATTATTCCTTGTGAACTGATCGAAGATAATGCGCTGGCTTTAAAAGAAATCATTTTAAAATATGCAAAGCTTTGGAATCTGGAAGAGGGTTTTGTACAATGGATAGAACAGAATAATTACTTTCACAATACTCTGGTAGACAGGATCGTTCCGGGGTATCCGAAAGATGAGGCAGAAACCTACGAAGACCAACTGGATTACGAGGACCGGATGATGGTTGTTTCTGAAGTTTTCCTGCTTTGGGTAATTCAGGAGGCCGGGAATTTAAAAGCAAGAATTCCATTTGATCAGATCAATGAACAGATTTTAGTAGTGGATGACATTCAGCCTTACCGATTGAGAAAAGTGAGAATTCTGAACGGAGGTCACACATTGATGCTGGCTCCGGCTATTTTATCAGGAAAAGAAACCGTCAAAGAATCTGTTGATGACCCGTTTATCGGTCAGTTTTTAAGGGATACGATTTTCAATGAGGTCAATCCTACATTAGGTTTAGACGAAAGCGAACTAAAAGACTTTGCAGATGAGGTTTTCGACCGGTTCAGAAATCCTTTTATCAAACATTATCAGGCAAGTATTGCTTTATATTTTGTTTCTAAATTTAAAGTAAGAATTCTTCCAAGCTTGCTTGGGTATGTTGATATTAATCAAAAACTCCCGCTTAATTTAACCTTCTCATTGGCAAGTTTAATCAGATTCTATCAGGGAAGTTTGGGTGAAAAACCGTTACCCTTAAATGATGAAGAGTCCGTTGTCAACAGATTCAGAGAGATCTGGGAAAACGAAGATCATGAGCAAGTGGCAGCATTGGCTTTACGCGAAACGGCTTTCTGGGACACCGACCTTACTCAGGTCGATGGTTTGACCTCTGCAGTGGCAAAAGCACTGTGGGAAATTGATCACCATGATATGGAAACAGCCTATCAAAATTTTATCCAATTCAATTCTTAAGAAATCATGCAAAAGAAAGTACTGAAAGTAAATCCCAAAGATAATGTAGCAGTAGCATTGGTAGATCTGATGCAGGGGGAAACGGTTACTTTAGGTGATCTTACTTATGATATTATAAAAGACACGAAGGCAAAACATAAATTCGTGACTGAAGACCTTGCTGTTGGTGATTCCATCATCATGTACGGCGTTTTAGTTGGAAAAGCAAGTCAGCCGATCCAAAAAGGAGAGGTGATCACCACAGAAAATGTTAAGCACCAAAGTGCAAAAGTAGAAGGAAAAACAGAAACAACTTCCTGGACCGCTCCGAATGTGGACCAATGGAAAGACAAAACGTTCATGGGATATCACCGTGAGGACGGACAGGTGGGAACAGAAAATGTCTGGCTCTTTTTTCCTTTGGTTTTTTGTGAAAACAGAAATGTTGAGATTTTAAAAGATGTTTTTGAAAAAGAACTGCTCTTTGAAAAAGTAACAAAACATCAGCTATTATTAAGATCACTCATCAATAATTCTGAAACAGAAACAGTTGTTGAAGAAGATCAGAATTCCCGGGTTTTTAAAAATATTGATGTAAAATTTATTACCCATCAGGGCGGTTGTGGCGGAATTCGTCAGGATGCAGAAGCATTGGGCAGATTGTTGGCAGGATATGTTAATAATCCGAATGTAGCTGGTGCAACGGTTTTGAGCTTGGGTTGTCAGAATTTGCAGGTTCAGATTTTTACAGATGCGTTAGAAAAAATCAGTCCAAACAATAAAAAGCCCATCATCGTTTACGAGCAGCAAAAGTCCGGGACAGTAGATGAAATGCTGAACGGAATTATCAAAGATTCTTATGAAGCCATTAAACAAGCTAATGAAATCGAAAGAAAACCTGCCTCTGTTTCAAAACTGGTGTTAGGATTGGAGTGTGGCGGTTCAGACGGTTTTTCAGGAATTTCTGCCAATCCGGTTCTAGGACAATTGTCAGATTTGATGGCTGGAATCGGAGGAGCAACCATTCTCTCAGAATTTCCGGAATTATGTGGAGTAGAGCAGGAACTGGTCAATCGTTGTGTGAATGAAGCTGATGCCGAAAGATTTTTACAGCTCATGAAAGATTTTGAAAAATCAGTTGTGGCAGCGGGATCAGGCTTTGATATGAATCCCTCACCGGGAAATATTAAAGACGGACTGATCACCGATGCGATGAAATCTGCCGGAGCAGCTAAAAAAGGAGGTTCGTCACCCATTAATGATGTTCTTGATTTTACAGAATACATCAAAGAACCAGGTTTGAATCTCCTGTGTACGCCCGGAAATGACGTAGAATGCACGACAGCTTTGGTGGGTTCAGGTTCCAACATTGTTTTATTTACGACAGGTTTGGGAACGCCAACCGGAAACCCGGTAGTTCCTGTGGTGAAAATATCATCCAATACCATTCTGGCAGAGAGAATGCCCGATATCATCGATTTCAATACAGGTGACGTTATTACCGGAGAAAAAACAATTGATGAAAAAGCGGAAGAACTGTTAGAGTTTATTATCGAAGTGGCCAGCGGAAACATAAAAACAAAAGCGGCCATTTTAAATCAGAATGATTTTATTCCCTGGAGACGGGGCGTATCTTTATAATTTCTATTAAATAATTAGGGTTGAAAATGCTTTCTACGTTGGTAGGAGGCATTTTCTTTTATTTTTAAACACCAATAGCACGAATGTTTTCACGAATAAACACGAAGCTTATACCTTTAGGAATGGACTTTAGTTCCTTTAGTAAAAGATAAATTCACCATTGACTTTAACCCAAAACAAAATAAAAAGATCAGAGTTTAGACTCTTTCAGGGATGATAAATAGAGTTTTATCACGTATTTGTCTCGGCGAATCTTTTTTCAGGACAAAAGAAATCTATTTCCTCTTAGAAGATTTCCTGATATAGATCTGCGGTGCTAACACCACTTTTTTCTCAATAGAAACCCCGGAACCATTTTCCTTTACACTTTCAATAAAAACCCGTCCCGCCATATTTCCCATGATCACCGGAGTCTGATCTACAGAACTGATCGGAAGTTCCATGAATTGCGTAAAAGGTTCATTAGAAAAACCAATCACAGCCACTTCCTGCGGAATTTTTACCCCACGTTTTTTCAGTTCCTGGCAGGCTCCAAGAGCAGCAAAGTCACTGGCAGAAAAGATGGCATCCGGAACTGATTTTTTATCCCAGAGTTTTTTGATCGCTTCAATTCCGGATTCAATGGAACTGCCTGTAAAGGTTATGTTTTCCTCTTTTACCTGAAAATTGTGATCCACTAAAGCTTGCTTATAACCGTTAAGACGATTCTGATAGATCTCAAGGTTAAGATCGCCCGCAAAATGACAGATGTTTTTATAACCTTCTTTGATCAGGTGCTCTGTTGCCATATACCCGGCGCGGTAGTCATCGATCGTTACCGTACTGATTCCCGGAATGTCCTTTTTACGGTCAAAAAAGATAATCGGTGTATTGCTTGTCTCTAAAATGTTTTTAATATGTTCTGTATCAACAGTCGTTTTGGAAACCGACATGAAAATCCCATCTACCTGAGCATTCAGCAATGTACTCAGCTGTCTTTTTTCAATAGTGACATCTTCATGACTCTGGCAAATGATGACATGATAACCATGAGGAGACAGTTCTTCCTCAATGCCACGGATCACCGATGAAAAGAAATTGGTATTGATATAAGGAACGATAATGCCTACGTTTTTTGTTTCCCCGCTTTTCAAGGCTTTAGCCAGATTGTTTTGCTTATAGTTCATTTCCTTGGCCGTTTTCCGGACCAGATCTTTTGTGGCTTCGCTTATTCTTGGGTTGTCATTCAATGCCCGGGAAACAGTAGCTACACTTACATTGAGCTTCTTTGAAATGTCGTATATCGTGGCATTTTTTTTATTCATACGTCGTTTATAAACTGTTTTTTGATAAGACGTAAATTTAATCAAATTAAAGGGATCCCACGACTTTTATGGTAGAAAATCAATCATCATTGCTGCGTATATGTTCACTGAGAATATTTTTTTTAAAATTAATCATCTCATCACTTAAAAAACATGACATTGGCTTTTTATCGGACTGCATCCAAAAGTTTACACAAAATTAAACAATCTTATTATGGGGAAAACTTATTGTACAATACTTTTCGCTTTTAAGTTAAGTCTTATTCTATCGAGGGTGTAATACTGAATAAACAGTTGTTCATATGTGCGGTTAAAAACCAAAAAATCCCTCCTGATCATCCTATTGAAATGATAAGAACAATTCCCCTCCCGTGGAGGGGTGGCGAAAATTCAAAGAATTTTTGACGGGGTGGTTCACAAAAAAGGCTATTCCTTTGTTGGGATAGCCTTTATCTATACAATCGCGATCCTGATCTACTGAATCACAATACTTTTTTTCTGTGAGGTATGGGCTGAGAAATATCCTAAAGCACCATTATCAATATTGCTCGGAGGATTGGAAGGAGTAACCCCTGCACCCGGGCCTCCATCCCCTGAAATCTGCAGAAGAGCAGAATAATAGGTGAATATGTTGTGATCAATAGACTGCATTTCAACATAGATCGTATCTCCAGGCACCACCTTATGATCAGTCGGATCTTTGTCATCGTCCTCATTCGGAAGGAGTAGTGGTCTTTGGTTCACCAATCCGTTATTCACATTATCTGAAAATACTTCAAACGTTTTTTTAGTCATGTTATTCACCGTAAAATTGAAAAGATAACGGTTTCCTAAAGCTATCGGATCCGTAAAAACAGGAAGAAGGGTATAAGTAGTCTCTCCTCCGAAAGTAAAAGAATCCTGTGTAAGTCCATCAAAATTCACCACTTCAGGCATAGAGCTTTGGGCGGTATATTGTTTTCCTTCAGCCTGTATTTTCAGGGTATAGGTACGTCCGGTAACGCCTGTAAAATTGGTGGTTTTATATTTCCCGTCCCCTACATACTGTAAGGTTTCTGTCTGCCCCGTGTTGTCACTTAAAACAACCTGAGCGCCGGTCACCGCAGGATACTGATTATTTTGGCTAAAGGCTACCGATTTGGTTATTCTTACAAAATAAGGTCCCGGCTGATTGGTTACATTACCTTCGATGACAATGTTTCCGCTTTTGTCGTCCAGATCCAGGTCGATCTCCTTTTCACAGGAAGAGAATAAAAACAGGGTTAATATGATAAAAATAATATTCTTCATGATCTAAAATTTGAAATTATACGTGACATTGGGTACCCAACGGAATAATGAAGTCTGCATAGCGCGGGTAGTTCCAGGGTTATTCGGGTTATCTTCAAAGGTAATGGTGTAGGCATTTTCACGGCCGTAGATATTATAAATACCAAAAGACCATGATCCTTTGAAGCGTTTCGTAGATTCCGGTTCATAGGTCGCGCTCAGGTCCATTCTGTGATAGGAAGGCATACGGTCCGCATTTCTGCTGCTGTATTGAAAGATAGTCTGTCCGTTCAGTTCATATTTTGCGGTAGGGAAAGTAACTGCGTTACCTGTACTGTAAAGGAATAATCCTGATAACGACCATTTTTTATTCAGTTCATAAGTGGCAACGATAGAAAGGTCATGTGTTTTGTCCATTCTCGCATTATACCATTCATTATCGTTAATTCCATCGATTTTTCGCTCCGTTTTAGATAGCGTATAAGAAATCCATCCGGTTAGTCTTCCGCTTTTCTTTTTCGCAATAAGTTCCAGACCATACGCTCTTCCTTTACCGAACAGCAATTCACTTTCTACATCAGCTGCCGTATCAAATGAGATCTGCGCACCGTTTTTAAAGTCGATCTGGTTCTGCATAGATTTATAATAGATCTCCGCATTCAGTTCATAATTATTGTTATTGAAATTTCTGCTGTATCCTGCACTGATCTGGTCTGCGATTTCAGGTTTTACACTGTAGCTGCTTCCGATCCACTGATCTGTAGGGTTTCCGCTGCTGCTGTTGCTCAGAAGATGAAGGTTCTGCGTATTGCGGGAATATCCTGCTTTCACACTGCTGACCTCATTAATACGGTAGTTCGCTGTAATTCTCGGTTCAAGATTAACATACGTTTTTCCGAATTTCCCTTTTTCCAGAAATCGACTGTCTGTAACGACTCCGTTTTCATACGTATTATACGTGTCACCCCCTAAAACACTGAACATAGAAAGTCTCAAACCGTAGTTCACCGTGAATTTGTCAGAAGCTTTGAAATCATCATTAATGTACACCGCATTTTCCCATGATTTTCTCGGATTTCTTGGAAAACTGCTCACACTTGTTCCCGAAGCACTGCTTGGGGTAATCGTATGGTAAATAGACTGAAACCCGAAACGTACGGAATGTTTATTGCCCGCAAACCAGGTAAAATCCTGCTTAAGGTTCCAGTCCTCAATCTGAGAATCTAAACCAAAAGTATTATCATTGCTTTTAAGACTGATTTTATAATTGTAATTGCTGTAAATGAATGAAGTATTCGAAAACAATTTACTGTTGATGATGCTGTTCCATCGAAGGGTAGCGGTTGTATTTCCCCAGTCTGTAGAGAACGTATCGCCCAATCCCAAAACATCCCTTCCAAAATATCCGGATAAATAAAGACGGTTGTTGTCGTTGATCTGGTAATTTGCTTTCAAATTCAGATCGTAGAAGTACAGTTTACTATCCTTATAATCATCGGAGGTCTTAAGGAAAAGATCGGCATACGTTCTTCTCCCGGAAACGATAAATGAAGATTTTTCCTTCTGGATAGGACCTTCCACGCTCAGTCTGCTGCTGATCAGGCCAATTCCACCATTCACATTATAATCCTTATTGTTTCCATCTTTCATTTTAACATCCATTACCGAAGAAAGACGGCCTCCATACTGCGCAGGGCTGTTTCCTTTGATAATGCTTGCATCTTTCAGCGCATCACTGTTGAACGTACTGAAAAAGCCAAGTAAGTGCGAAGCATTATAGACAGGTGCTTCGTCCAGTAAGATCAGGTTCTGGTCTGTAGCGCCCCCTCTTACACTGAATCCACTGCTTCCTTCACCATTGCTTTTTATTCCCGGTAAAAGCTGTATCGTTTTCATAACATCTTTTTCCCCGAATAAAACCGGCAGTTTTTCGATATTCTTAATGCTCAGAGTCTCTGTTCCCATCTGAGCGGTGGTAAGATTTTTATTCTTTTTAACTCCGGAAATAACAACCTCGTCAATCTTTCCTATTTTTTGATCTTCCTGGTCAAGAGGAAGGTCTACTTTTGTGTTTTGTTCAACTTTTATAGCCTGTTCATAATCACGGTAGCCCGGATAAGAAACAATCAGGGTGTAGTTTCCTTCAGGAAGGGAAAGCGAGTAAAATCCATATTCGTTGGCCACTACAGAAATCGAAGGATCTTCATTCACTTTTACAGTAACCCCGATCAGCAGTTCGCCATTCTTATGGTCTTTCACTGTACCGCTTACGGAGTATTTCTGCTGCGCCAGGGCCATGGAGCTGAAACAGAGGGCAGCGGCCGTGACGGCAGTCTTAAAAAACAATTTTTGCATTGAGTTTACATTTTTAATGGAGTAGATATCTGTCAAATAGTCTATTTTAATGGATTGATGGTAAGCTGATCCTGCAGAACAGTGAAATTAGACGGGTCAAACTTTCAATGTTAGGTAAAATGATTCTTAGTTTACTGTCAAACGTAAAAATCCCCCGGATATTACGGTTTGCGTGAAAAAAAATGGGATATCAGAGCTCTGACAGCAGAATATTTTCTTATCAATATCCGGATCGAAAGATCCATTGGCGAAAGTTTGAAAAAGATAAGGTATTTTTGAAATCATACTGATCTCCCCTTTCCGTCTTTTTTCTTGTATCGTAGGCAGGCTGCATGGAGTTATCTGGTTCATAGTTTTTGTCTGGTTATTTTGAAAAAAGTAAAAAATCCCCCATTCGGGAATACAAAAGTAATAAAATACTATGACCAGCATTGTAATTAATGGTAATCTTATGATTAATTAACTGTTTGAACTTTAATGAAAACGATCAGCTGAAATGATCTGATCCGAAAAATGGGATAAAGAATAAAAACGGAATCCGTTATATTTGTATAATGATTATCTGGTAGCCGCAATGGAGGTTTTTCGGCAGATTATATTGAATTAAAATTAATTAAAAAATGACTCCATTCCACGAACTTGCTTTTTTTGTTCGGTTGCTATTTGTAAGTTAATAACTAAAAATGATAACGTCATTTCTTCTACTATATAAGTAAAGCTTCATTGAAGCTGTATTTTTTTTTAACCAGCTTATTTTCATCTCTAATTTTCGGTAAATTTGCAATCACGGCTGCTTTTCGTATTCATATACCCATAAGGTGATGAATAAAATGAATCAATTTTCAAGGCCGTACAAAACAATATGAATTTATCAGAATTAATCAATTACTTCCGAAGCGGAGGTTCTTATAAAGATTTTTGCCAGGATCAGTTATTAGATCAAGAGTCTGAAGCTGTTGAAATCTATATGGAGCAGCCTTTAGAGTTAAACAATACCTTAGCATTTTTTGAAATTGAAACCACAGAAGGCAGCCTTGAATTTGTTAAAGACGGGATAAGATATTACAGCTTATTTGGTTTTCCTTATTTTATCAATGTGCTTGAAGAAATCAAAAAGTCAGATCATCTGGATTTTACAGATAAAGATATTGCTGAACTTTTGTATAATTATGCCATAAATGAAGCATAGATTGATGTGAGAAAATGAGCCTAAATCTGGCAAAATTTATTTTATTTTGAAGGAAGTTGCAGTAAAAATAGAGTGGTAATGATGTGATGTCATTTTCTGTTTTAAATTATCTTAATTTATAATTGTCATTTATATTGTTCATTATAACGGTTTATTTATATTTGAGAATCACTTCTCAAAATAAAATATGGATAAAAAATTAAAGCAATTCTTTGCAAAATCTTTTGGAGTACTCCTGTTCATTCATCTGGGCTATTTTGTATATGGGTATTTTAAGTTTGAAGGAATAGGGAATATCAACATCTATACTGAATTCTACAGGTTTAAGTTTTATGATGATGTATCCATTTCTCACGTTTTTATAAGTGGATTGTTTTTACTTTTCTTCCTGATATTTTTACTGAAAAATCATTCGAAACAAAATTATTCTCGTCCTGATTTGCTTAAAATTGGAGGGGTATTGCTCCTGATTTCCTTTTTCAGTTTTACTTTTTTTGTAAGTTATAGTTTTGGCCTCAATGCAAAATTAAAATCGGAGCTGTCTGAGTCAAAATTCAATAAAGATAAAACCCTGTTGAATGTTTTAAATCCGTTTTTATACAATGACACTTCTTACAGTTCGGATAAGCTATTCAATCCGGTCAATATTCTTTATCCAAAACCTTATCCGGTGATGGAGGTCGTAGACAGTACTTTGATTTCTGATCAATATTATAGTGTAGAATCGAAATATTACAGCATTGATACTTTAAAAATGCTGACTGCTGATTTAGATAAAATTTCTACTGCTACGAGTTCAGTTTTGGACCGTATTGGTTTTGGTAAAGAAGAACTCCTGCAGCGAATCATTAAGAAGAATGTTATAAAAGACAGTACCCAGATTATGTATAAAGGGCAGGAGGTCAATCCCGGATATGATGAAGATATTTGCATATTTATTGAAAATAATACCTTGTATAAGCCTGTTAAAGGAATTCCGAAAGAAAAACAACAGTTTGATGCCGCAGTAAAACGATACGAATTGCTTTACAAATACAAGCAGGATTCCTTGGTTTCCAATTTCCAGAAGTTGAATACCTTATTGAAAAAATATAAGATCGAAACTCAAATCATTCCTGAAGAGCTGGCCAAAAATGTTTTCTATTATAAAGAGCACAATCATGAATTGTTGAATGGTGGGATCAAAAATTATTTTGACAGAAAGGCACTGTCCGAAAGATTCAAGACATTGGAGCGCCTATTTTATCAACCCAATTACCTTCATCCGTCTATTCGCATGATCTTTATTGGCGTTGTATTCGGAGCTTGGCTCATTGGTTTTTTAATTTATATTTTGTTTAATTATAAGAGAAGAACCAAAATATAAGAAAAAAGGATCTACTATAATTTTGATGGATCTGAATAGATAAAAAAAACGGCTGAAAGAGAAATCCTTCAGCCATTCTTTTGAAAATAATATATCAAGAATCTAATCCCGGATCACCATCTTTTTGGCGCCCGTTACTTTTCCGTCTGTGGTCATTTTATAAACATAGGTACCGGATGGAAGGTCTGAACTGGAGACATTGATCGATCCGTTGCCTTTATCGCGAAGGGGAAGCGTTCTTACCAGCTGGCCGGAAATATTATAAACTTCGATCGAAGCTGATTTTGCATTGTGTGGCAGATAATAACCGATGCTCGTTCCGTTTTGGGTAGGGTTGGGAACATTTTGAGAAAGCTGAGCGATATCTGAAGAACTTGTAAGTGAAGTTGAAGTCCCTTTGTTCAGCAACAATTGCTTAAGTTCCTCTACTGTGTTTTCAAGATTTTTAATGCGGTCTTCCAGTTGCTGTACCGTTGCATCTGAAGCAGTAGCCGTTCTGCTGAGTGGCGTGGTGGATACCATGACATTTCCACTTGCATCAACGACCAGCGCGTTTCCGCTTCCTGAAGGTAAATTTTCAAACCGTACCGTTCCCACCGTATGGAAATTGGCAGTAGGAGAGAGCGTAAGGATTCCCACACTTTTATCCTTGATCAGCATCGTTGAGGTAGGAGACAGACCAAACATGATCGATAATGGAATATTATTCGTCAGTTTTGCTCCTCCTGTTCCTGATCCGATTACAAAAGAACGGTTTCCCGTCGCAGCCAGATCAATTCCGAATCCTCCGGAATACACATCTTTAAGGTCAATTCCTACCCCTAGGGCAAACTGATTAGAGTTTCGGATGGTATTTTTCCAGCCTAATGCCACAGATTTTCCGGCATTATTCAAAACTACATTAGCCTGTCCGCCAATAATATTCGCGCCTCCGCCATTGCTCAGATCATTTTCCCAGCCGCTGACAAGAGAACTGCTGGCCTGCGCACCAAGAATATTGGAAATACCGTTAACGATACTTCCTTTTACTTTTGCCACATTGGAATTGTTGACTGCGTCTACGATAAATGAACCTGCCTCATTGAGAATAGCTTGTCCTGGGTTGGAAGAAGCGCCATTGGTTCTCAGATAAAAAGGCCTTGGATCTACAGTACCCGCGTAATTAGCGGGAGTGATTCCCGCATTTCCTGTAACTTGCCACTGTTGAGCGCTGGCGATTCCAGTTAACAGTACCATAGCGGTGGTCAGGCCATTTTTCATGGATAATAGTGATGTTTTCATAAATTTTGAATTTTGATGGTTTTTAGTTATCACTAAAGTATGAAATATTATCATTGAAAACACTTATTTGTCACAATAAAGTGATTTTAAATTGAGGTATATTGATTTAAATTCAATGATAAAAGGAATAGTTTGTATTATGATTAATATCTATATTATTTATTTGTAAAATCTAATTATTTGGAAAGTCTTTTTAATACCCGTATTTTCTCCACTTTAATAATTCAAAATTCTTCTTTTACTTATTTTATTCTTCCATAAAGTAAAATTCTTTTAAAAGAATAAATAGCAGGAAGCTTAGCAAAATCCTTTGCAATACGTTGTTTAAATTCAGTTGTAAAAGATTTCTGCTGTTCTTCAGTAAGTTTTTCCAGATAAGGAATCAGAGCTGATCCGGAGATAAAATTGAATAAAGTTTCGTGGTCTTCCGCAATGATGGGATAAACTTTCTGGGATAAATTCAGATCCTCAAGGCCGCTGTCAAATAAAATTTGAGCATACTCATCGATTGTCAACACCGCAGAAGGTAGGTTCCAGCCGTTAAGGTCATTTCGGAAAGGTTCCTCATTGGCCAGTTCAAAAAGGATTTTATTCAGGGTATTGCCCGGCTGATAAGGCATCTGTACCGCCAGTTGTCCTCCGGTATTCAGTTTGGAAATAAGTTTCGGAAACAGATGCTGATGATCATCAGACCACTGCAGTGCTGCATTGCTGAAAATAAGATCCCAGTTTTCATCTTCATCCAACATGGCTTCCGTTGTTGCCATTTTGAAATGGAGCCGCTCATTTTCAAGTGACCTGGATTTTTCAAGCATTTCCGGAGAAGAATCGATTCCTGTAAAAACAGCATCTTGAAATTTTTCAGTAAGAATGGCGGTTTGTTCGCCTGTTCCGCAACCAAGATCTACTGCCTTCATATTTCTTTCATCAGTGATCAGCTCTGCAAGATCATAAAAGGGCTTAAAACGGATATTTTTAAATTGATTATAAACGTCAGGATTCCAGGGCATAGTCTGTAATTTTAAATGGACTTCAATTTACTTAATCCTAAACAGAATGACGAAAATAAAATAGTAAAAGATTCTTAAAAGAAAGGAAGTGGGAGGATAGGAGTTACTCAAAGAAGAAAGAACAATGAATCCTGTTTTCATTGAATTTACAGTTTCATCAAGTTAATCTGAATTCGGTGAAAATCCTTGTCAAGGTTCAAAACCTTGACAAGGATCTTAAAATGACCAGAAATCCATTTACAGACTGAAAGTAACTTCCCGCGCCCATCTTCTCGCTTCCCTCTTCAAACTCCTACAAAATCTGGGCACTCTCCTTAATGCTGTTCATCACAAAAATACTTTTCGTCTGTCCGATTCCCTCAATTTCAGAAAGTTTATTGACGAAAAATTCATGGAAATCATCCATATTCGGAGCCAGGATCTTAAGCATAAAATCAAAGTCTCCACTGATGTTATAAAACTCTACCACTTCTTTCAGTTTTCCCACCTCTTCAATAAATTTTCCGGCTGTCTTTTTATTGTGGACATTCAGGGCAATCATGCAAATCACCATCATGCCTTTGTTCACCTTTTTTCGGTCTACAACAGCGGTGTATTCTTTAATAATTCCCTGTTTTTCCATCCGCTTGATCCGTTCATGAGTGGGAGTAGGACTTAAATTGATCCTTGCCGAAATATCACGAATACTCATTTTGGCATCCTTCTGTAATAAACGAAGGATAGAAAGATCTTTCTCATCCGGAGTATAATGTTCTGTAGTCATTTGTTCTGTTTTTAGGCTTGTTATGAGGGGTTGAAGTGTATTTGTTCTTTTTTAATAGCTTGTATAGCTGATTCGTTCCAAATTTACTATATAATTTTTACATATGTTCTTTTAATTTTAATTTTGCAGGAAATTTGAATCTATGAGTACAAGGAAAAATTTAATATTAATATTAGCATCGGTAGGAACTTTTGTAGAGGCTTTGGATATTGCCATTATTAATTTAACGATTCCTTCTATTCAGGAGCAGTTCCACATCGGAGCAGAGACCGTGCAGTGGCTGCAAACGCTTTATGTGCTGTTTTTCGGGGGATTTCTGATCATCGGGGGTAAACTTTCAGACCAGCTGGGTCGTAAGAAAATTTTCCTGATCGGAGCTTTGATTTTTATGCTGACCTCATTGGGAGCAGGACTTTCGCAGAGCTTTGAAGTTTTAGCCATATTCCGTGCTCTTCAGGGATTGGGAGCAGCATTCATTATGCCTTCTGCCTTATCTATTGTGACCAATACATTCAGAGAAGAGCAGGAACGTAATTACGCAATTGGAATTTTCAGTTCATTTGCAGCGATAGGTTCCGGAAGCGGTTTGTCTGTCGGTGGTATCATCAGTACTTATCTGAGCTGGCATTGGGTGTTCCTCATCAATGTTCCCATTTTGTTGCTTACGTTAGTTTTTGCTTACCAATATCTTCCGGCAGACGAAAAAAGACAGAGCGGTCAGAAAACGGATCTTATCTCCGGAATGCTGCTTGTTTTGGGACTTTTAAGTCTTACATACGGAACCCATGAACTGGTTCATATCAAAGAAAATCCTTTAATGATTGTCGGTTCTCTTGTGCTTGCGGTTTTACTTTTAGTCGCTGTGTTTGTCAGATTAAAGTCTGTATCCCAGCCCTTAATCGATTTACAATTGCTTAAACACAGATCACTGCTGGTTTCTAATATGGTGTTTTTCACGCTAGGGGCATTTTTTATAGGATTTTTATTTCTTATTTCATTAATGCTTCAGAAAGATATGGGACACAGTGCGGCTTCTGCGGGACTGATGCTTGTACCTTTCAGTATCATGTCTGCATTGGCTTCAAAATTTGCACTTCCCCATATTTCTAAAAGATTAAGTTCTTCACAAATGGGTGTTTTCGGATGGAGTTTCATGCTGGCAGGTGCTTTATCCTTACTGATTTCGGTGTATACAGGCCATCCATTGGCGGTAGTATTACTTGGAGCTGCCTGTATTTCAGGAATAGGGATGACATTTTGTTTTACCGCACTTTCAGTGCTGGGAATTCAGGATGTGGAGCCTTCACATTACGGAGTAGCCTCCAGTTTAAGTTCCACCAGTTATTTCCTGGGAGCCGGAATAGGATTGTCATTTATGACGTTGATGAGCCAGATCTTTCCCTCTCAGTATGCAGTGGGAGATCTCAGTTTGATTATTCTGGTTGGATATGCTTTACTGGCCCTTGCGATGCTGCTGTATTTTATTGTTAAAAGCTTAAAAACCAGACAGGCGGAAATAGCGGTTTCATAGATAAAAATATTTATAACCCCATAATTTTAACGCAAATAAATTATTATTCCTGTCTGTTTGAGGAGAGTAAAAAAGATGAATGTGCCGCTGATTAAAAAAATTCCGCTGTTTGATTGCGGGAAGTATATTGAATCGTAGGAGTAACGATGAATCCGCACGAGTTTGGAAATTTTAGAAGCAAGTTTTAATTTTCAGCGAAAGATTCCAGTCTTGAATTTTTGGTTCATTTTGTTTCAAGGCAAAAGAACATATAAACTCATAATAGTTATTTACTCATATCAATAGGTACTGATAGATAAGTTTCTATTAAAAATATACAAAACTATATGAAAGAGGACCGGCATTATTTTGTCGGTTCTTTTTATTTTAGCAGCATGAAAATACAGATCATCAGTGATCTTCACCAGGAATTCGGATCGACTGATTTATTTTTTGATCATGCAGATGTGGTCGTATTGGCTGGAGATATTAATTTGGGTACCAAAGGAGTTGAATGGATTAAGTCGAAAATAAAGGACAAACCTGTCATTTATGTTCTGGGAAATCATGAATATTATAAAGGCTCCTATCCTAAAACCTTAAACAAAATAAAACACTCTGCTGAAGGCTCAAATGTCTTTGTTCTTGAAGATAAAGCCGCGGATATTGAGGGTGTTCGCTTTCACGGAGCCACGCTCTGGACGGATTTTTCTGTTTTTGGAAATCCTGTTCAGTACGGAATGATCTGTCAGCCCAAAATGAATGATTATAAAATGATCAGACGGGATCCTTCCTATTCAAAAATGAGGACCATTGATACATTTAAAATTCATCAGTTTTCAAGGCTTTGGTTAAAAGAAAGTCTCGAAAATTCAACAGGCTTAAAAAATATCGTTGTTACCCATCATGCACCAAGTTTACGGTGTGTCCCGGAACAGTATAAAGAAGATCCTTTGACTGCTGCTTATGCTTCCGATATGGAAGATTTCATTCAAGAACATCAGCCGCTTTACTGGATTCACGGACATATCCATACCCCATGCAGATATGCTATTGGGAAAACCGAGGTGATCTGTAATCCGCATGGTTATATTGATGAAAAATACAATGGTTATGAAAAAGAGCTGATTATTGAAATATAATGGTTATTTGATTTCTTCCATAAACTTTTTTAGAGCCTCATAAGCTTCTGTTTTATTGGTCAATGCCGGATAGATTTCCACTTGTGCGGCACCGGAATCTTTCAGCCATTTTTTCCAGATGATTTTCATGATCTCAAAATCTGTAGGTTGTACAGTTGTGACTCCGTTTTTATCCAGTGAACGATCTACCATTTCGAATACAATAACATTGAGCTGATTGAGGTCTGAGGTTTTCCTGATGAGGTATTCCGGTTTTGATAGAATGAATTTTTCAAGATCAACAGATCCGCTGCTGACGAATTCTTTCCTGATTTTTTTGATAAGATCCTGATCTAATCTAAGCCCGGAACTATTGTTAGCACTCTCAATATAGCCGTCCGTAAATAGAACGGCAATATTTCTGGTACCTGTAATGACAAATTCATCTTTTGCAATTTCAACTTTTTTATCAGGTTCATTGATCATCGAATTTTTAATATTCTGATTAAAATAATTCCATACATCCGATCCTGCAGAGTGGGCAAGTGAATAATCGTAGACCTTCGAAATATTATTTTTAAATGATGCAATGTCTGGCTTCAGATCATGTCTTTTGTAATGGGATGCTTCCTGTGCCTGATCTTTGAATTTTCTGAAATTGATTTCCAGATCCTCCGTGTTCGCAATATGCTGATTGAGTATTCCTCTGTTGATAAAGTCAAATTTATAAATGTCCAGCTGGTTCATTTGCCTGCTTTTTATTTTCAGTAAATTGTCTATATGATCAGCAATTGTATTGATTAATAAAGTGTCGTTCAGTGGTTTTGGGTGTATTTCAGGATTAATTCTGTTCGAAAGATCCGGAACAATTAAAACATTATAATCATAGATTTTAGGTAAGTTGTCATCTGGAATTTCTGAAGGGGTTTCTTTTGTGCAACATGAGGTAATGAATAATATACACAATACTTTCAGAATTCCGGATATTGATTTTGTCATTGTTTTCATCTGATGGTTTGGATTAGTTTTGGGATATTTCTGAAACGAAATTTTCGTGAAATGCGATGACATTCAGCCAGTTTTCACATTCTCTGATGGCTTCTGTGGTTTTGATCTCTGCTTTATTCACGGAATAGATTTCATACAGATATTTGCTCCAGCCTTCCATGAAGATATTCACCCTGTTTTCCATCTCGGGTTTTGAGATGGGAAGCCTGTCATTATCAACCTGGCTTTTGTAAATTTGGGCAAGATTCTCTACCTTTTCCCTGAAAGTAAGCAAGAGTTGTTTCAGATTGTTTATTTTGGTATTGGTCAATAAGGGAAGATCCTGAAGCTGTTTATTCATGGTCACTTTATTTCTCTCCAGACCCTGAATGTCGCTGTTCAGTTTGTTGTTTTCCTCCTTTAAACTATTTACCTGTATTTGATGCTCTTCTTTTTCTTCTTCCAATTTGCCTACAATGAATTCTGTCTTTTCCTGATGATGGGTTCTGGTTCTTTTGTGATAAGAATGATACAGCTTATCAATCACTATTCCGAAAAGATAAACACTTAATGTTCCCAGGGTGAAAACCAATAAAAAGTTCTGTGAAAAAACGATCTCTGAGAATGTCGCTTTCTGATCTGTCTGATTAATAAGATATTCAATATCATTGATGTTTTTGGCTACTTTATAGGCGATAAAACAGTCTACAAGAAAGATGAGCAATAAACCTCTGTTTTGATCTATAAATAGTGAAATTTTTGATTTCCTTTTTTGTTCTCCGGTGTCGGAATCTGTAATATCCGTATTCTCAGGCTTGATTAATTTCAACATTCCTAGAGCAAGAGGTATAATCACAAAAAGAAAAAGAAACAATATTCCCCCGGCACCTTTGTTCCATATTTTTGTTATGGCATGAGCATTAAATACTTCCGGCATTTCCGTGACAAAACCTTTTCTGAGTTCAGCGATAATGTCCTCTTTTGAAAAGATAAAAATATAAGCGACTGATGAATAGAAAATAAAAATATACAAGACGAGCATCAGCGTAATAAAGCTTAATAATAACGTAAGCGGCCAGTTCACAGGAGGTTTTACAAAGTCAACTTTTAATTCGTTTATTTTTTGGGTCAGAACATTGATTTTATCCTGAATAAAAGGAATCTTAATGGTAATGTTGGATTCAATGCTATGTTTTTTATCTTCAATGTTTTTCTCCGTTTCCCGCATGTTGTCTCCAATATTCTGGGTTTCAGAAGTGAGATTGTAGTGCAGGGTATCGGTTTCATTCTGAGTCTTCATTTCTACATTGCTGATGCTCACTTTAAGCTGCTCTTCAATTCTGTTTTTCAATCTGGTTTTCTTTTCAGTGATCACTTCTATTTCATTGATGAAGTTCGAATACAAGCTATCCATTGCCTGAGGAAGTACCTGATGATCACCCTGATTTTCAAAAGCTCTCTGATAAGCGTTTTCCTTCAGGAGACTTTTATCAAAGGAGCCTACTTCCGTAGCGATAATATTATCCAGAACGTCTTTGAATTCCTTCAATGACTGTTCCTGGAAGTTCAGGGGTGTTGATTTTATTTCAGTTTTCATCATATTCACAGAAGCTTCTGAAAATGCTTTTTCCTCCCTTTCAATGTCTTCCATACTAAGCCCGCTGTTCAGTTTTTCAATCCTGTTTTTAATCCGGGAAAAACTTCCGATGAGTTCGTGTACCGTTTTTGGAAAATTAGTCACCAATACCTGTTCATGATTGTTTTTAGCATTGTTGGACCAGTTGTATGAACCTGAAATGGCTATAGACCGATCAATCACGCAAAACTTGAGATTCATCATTCCATAGCCTATATTTTTTATTTTTGTAAAGTTTAAACCATGGCTGACAAGAATATCAAAATCCAGCTTTTCATTGTCCGGTTGATCCGAAAGGATAAGGGATACTTTTACATTTTCATGTAGTTTATCACGAATAATGGTATACAAATCAGGATTCGTAAACCAGGCCATTGCAATAAGTATTTCTGATTTTGCATTTCGCAGTTCCGATTTAATTCTTTCCAGAATTTCATCGGTATTGGAAATAGAGTCTTGAATCATCGTATTCATAAGTAAGGTTATATCGTTTAATTTTTTTTTAATCTTATGTCTTTTCAGTGACTTTTATTAATGATTCAAAATTAAAAACATTAAAAATCTGATTTTTACGGATTCCCGTAAATTGATAAAACAGTCTTGAAAAAATTAAAATAACAATTGAAATTTGTTCTTTTAATGATAATAACTATCATCCAGCTTGCGTACTAAACTCTTTTGCCTCTCTCACTCAAATACCCTAATTTATCCTTCATGGCTAAAAAATCCACTGCAGACCCCACAGAATTTGTATCCCTGTTTACTTTTGAAGAACTTCTTCGGGAGGTAGAATTTGATCTCAGGATAAAAGAATTTGTCGTCATGGAAATTGATAAGGCTAATTATGTCATAAAACTCAATACACCTTACCGGTCAGATTATTTCTGCATTTTTATGATGCAGGAGGGGAGTATTCGTTTCAGGCTTGATGACAAAGGGTATGATGTTGAGAAAGGGGATATTATTTTCTGTCCCTTTTCAGAAATATTTTGGATAGATCGTATCTCTGAGGACTATAAAGCAAAGTACATCTTTTTTTCATTAGACTTTATTGCTGATGCCGGATTTAATTATAAATCAAATGATGTACTGAAAAGCCTGTCATCAGATCCCGCACACATTATAAGGAACGAGCCCGATCTTTACAGAAGGATGAATTTCCATCTTGATGAGCTGAAGGCTCTCAACAATGCAGAAAAAGAAGATTATTATTTCAATGAAATGATCTGGCATCACTTTTCACTGGTGATCTATGAAATCGACAATTATTTTAAGAAAATTGAAAAACCACATCAGGTAACTCACCGTGAAGATGAACTAACGACGAGTTTTTTCACTCTGGTACGGAAACATTTCAAGGAGGAACATAATGTACAGTTCTATGCAGACAAACTTTGCATCAGCCGTAAATATCTGACCAAAGTGATCAATAAAACCATGTTTAAATCACCCCGCGATATTATCCATCAGGTATTGGCCGTAGAAGCCAGGCTTTTGCTCAGAAATCCCAATCTTAATGTCAATAATGTAGCGGTACAGCTTAAATTTTCAGATCAGGCATCTTTCAGTAAGTTCTTTAAAAAACATGTGGGAAAGTCTCCGTTAGAATATAAAAAAGATGATTTATATTGATAATCAGCTACTTATTTGTTTTTTTTTGATATTGGCAATTGATGTCTTTTTGCTAAAGTAGTACTGATTTTTAATGGAAAAAATAGAATTATCTTATTTATGTATTCTATTAAAGGGATTAAATGATATTTCTCATGTTTTAAAGAATTAGGAGTCTTTCTGACAAAACAAGGAGTTTTTTGAATATTTCGGTTGAATTTTTTTAGGGCGAATTTTGTCCCGTAAATTTAAAAGGAATATTGTTATGCAGAGATTTTTTATTCAAAAATCAACTATACTTTTCCTCTCGCTGATGGTCTTGGCGGGATGTAGGAAAAGCAATCAAAACCAGGTTTATCAACAGCAGGCTCCCGAACTTCCAATAGAAAAAGTGAAGCAGGGAGACGTTTCTGTTTCCAGAGAATATGCAGCATCAGTAGAGGGAATTTCCAATGTAGAGATCAGACCGCAGGTGACAGGATATTTAAGCAGGATCTTTGTAGATGAAGGGGATTACGTAAGAGCAGGGCAGCCGCTTTTCAAAATAGAAGACCAGATTTTCCGTGAGCAGATGAAAAGTGCTCAGGCAGCTCTGATCACAGCACAGGCGAATCTTTCCACGTCTAAAATTGACCTTGACAGAAAGAAGGAATTATTACGAAACAAAATGGTTTCCGATATTCAGGTAAAAGAAGCGGAAGCAGCTTACAATGCAGCAAGAGGTGCCGTAAGTCAATCCTTGTCTACCATCGAATCAGCAAAGATCAATCTTAATTTTTCTACAATCAAAGCTCCGGTAAGCGGATTTATCGGAAGATTCAACTACCGTCTTGGAAGTTTAATGACCCCTTCTAATCAGGAACCGATTACGCTTTTATCAGACATTCATGAGGTTTATACTTATTTCAGCATGAGTGAAAATGATTTCAATAATTTCCAGAAGCAACAGCCAGGAAGTAATATCAACGAGATCATCAAAAATACTCCTGCCGTTTCCCTATTGCTTTCAGGAGGGGAAAAATATGCACAGACCGGAAAAATAGATGCAGTAGAAGGACAGTTTAACAAAACCACAGGTTCTATTACTTTAAGAGCAAAATTCAACAATCCTGATAGTCTTTTGAGAAGCGGAAATACCGGAAAGATTGTGATGGAGCAGTTTTACAGCAATGTCATTCTTCTTCCGATAGCTTCTACAAGAACCATTCAGGATAAGATCTTCGTGTTCACGATCAAAGGGGGAAAAGCAGCGATGCTTCCAGTTGAAATAACAGGAAAAGCAGGTGATAATTTCATCGTATCAAAAGGGTTAAAAGCCGGTGATGAGTACATTGTAACAGGTTTCGACAGATTGCAGCCGGGAACGCCGGTAGTCGCTCAGAAAAAGAATGGTCAACCCAAAAAATCGTAAGAAAAAATCATGTTAAAGACAATTATAAAAAGGCCCGTACTGGCAACGGTGATCTCCGTATTGCTTGTTATTCTGGGTATCGTCGGTATGGTCAGCCTGCCGATTACCAAATTTCCTGATATCGCTCCGCCTACGGTGATGGTCACTGCTGCCTATCCGGGAGCCAACGCGGAAACAATCGCGAGATCCGTGGCACCGCCTTTGGAAAATGCCATCAACGGCGTGGAAAATATGGACTATATTACCTCCACAGCCAGTAACGACGGTACGTTAAGTATCACAGTTATCTTTAAACTGGGTACAGATCCCGATCAGGCTGCGATTAACGTGCAGAACAGGGTAGCGCAGGTAACGAACCAGCTTCCGGCAGAAGTAATTCAGGCCGGAATTACAACGGTGAAGAGACAGAACAGTATGATCGCAATGGTTTCATTAACCAGCAAGGATGGTAAAATGGATGATCTTTTCCTTGAAAACTATGCTAAAATCAACATCGTTCCTGACCTGAAAAGGGTAAAAGGAGTAGGAGACGCCATGGTGTACGGAAACAAAGATTACTCCATGAGAGTTTGGCTTGATCCCAATAAACTGACCTCATACAAACTTACCCCGTCTGATATTTCAAGGGCAATCCAGACACAGAACCTTGAAGCAGCACCCGGAAGATTCGGGGAGAGAAGTAAAGAAGCAATGGAATACGTGCTTCGGTATAAAGGAAAATTCACAGAACCTGAACAGTATGAAAATATCACCATCAAAGCCCTGAGCGATGGTTCTGTTTTGAAATTAAAAGACGTTGCCAAAGTTGAATTTGGAGCGTACAGTTATACGGTTTCTTCCAATTTTAACAAAAAAGCTTCGGTAACGATGGCGATTTTCCAGATGGCTGGATCTAATGCCAATGAAGTACAGATTGCCCTTCAGGAAAGAATGAAGGAGCTTGAAAAATCCTTCCCGGAAGGAATGGCCTATGAAATTCCCTATGCGACAAAAGAAGCACTGGATCAGTCTATTGATCAGGTGATTCATACTTTGATCGAGGCATTTATCCTGGTATTCATCGTGGTATATATCTTCCTGCAGGATTTCCGTTCAACACTGATCCCGGCTATTGCGGTTCCGGTGTCAATTGTGGGAACATTTTTCTTTATGAATTTATTTGGGTTTTCTATTAATATCCTGACGTTATTTGCCCTGGTACTGGCCATTGGTATTGTGGTAGATGACGCCATTGTCGTCGTGGAAGCGGTCCATGCTAAGATGGAACATAAAAAGCTTAATCCAAGGGCTGCGACCATGTCGGCGATGAGTGAGATCACGGGAGCTATTGTTTCCATTACTTTGATCATGTCTGCGGTATTCGTTCCGGTAGCCTTTATGAGTGGTTCTACGGGGTTGTTCTATCAGCAGTTTGCCTTGACATTAGCGATTGCTATTGTGATTTCAGCTGTTAATGCATTGACTTTGAGTCCGGCCTTATGTGCTATATTTTTAAAACAGCATCATCCGGAAACGCATGAGAAAATGAACTTCAAAGACCGTTTCTTTGCCGGTTTTAATGCTAGTTTTAATAAACTGACCTTCCGTTATGGAAAAGCCATTCTGTTCTTATTAAAGAGAAAATGGGTGGCAGGGATCATTATTGTTGCATTCGGAGGACTGTTTGTATGGATGTCTATGACGACACCGAAAGGATTTATTCCTGATGAAGACCAGAGTTTTATCATCGTAACGGCCAATCTTGCACCTGGAGCTTCCAAAGACAGAACCACCAAAGTGGTTTCTGATACAGAAGATCTGTTAATGAAAAATCCGGCAGTGGAAAAAGTGATTTCAGTGGACGGGCTGAACTTATTCAGTGGATCGATGTCATCTTCAGCGGCTTCTATTTTCGTTAAACTTAAAAAGACAGAGCAAAGAGGAAATGTAAGGAATATCAATGACATTATCGGTCAGGTTCAGGGAACACTTTCCCAGGATAAAAGAGCGAATTTCCTTGTGATCAATACGCCTACAGTAGACGGTTTCGGAAATACCAGCGGGATGGAGCTTGTGCTTCAGGACCGTACGAACGGCGAACTTCAGAATCTTGGAAATATCTCGTACGGAATGATGGGAGCTTTGATGCAGAGACCCGAAGTGGCAGTGGCATTTACAACGTTTGACGTAACCTATCCGCAGTTTGAAGTTTTGGTAGATGAAGTAAAAGCAGCCCAGCTTGGCGTGAATGTTTCCGATGTATTGGGCGTAATGCAGGGCTATTACGGAAGTATTCAGTCTTCGGATTTCAACAGATTCGGGAAATATTACAGAGTATTGGTTCAGTCTACTCCGGAAACGAGAGAAGATAAAGAATCACTGAACGGTATTTTCGTGAAAAATAATTCAGGCGAAATGGTTCCTATCAATACATTAGTAAGTCTGAAGCAGGTGACAGGAGCAGAAGTGGTAGACCGTTTTAATCTGTTCAACTCTTCTAACTTAACGGTGATGCCGGCTCCGGGATTCAGTACAGGGCAGGCGATGGCTGCTATTGATGAGGTAAGCAAGCAGGTGCTTCCTCCGGGATATACATACGATTACAAAGGAATGAGCCGTGAAGAAGTAAGTGCAGGCTCACAGTCGGTGATGATCTTCGGATTGTGTATTGTGTTTGTATTTTTCCTTTTATCAGCCCAGTATGAAAGTTATGTGCTTCCGTTTGCGGTACTGATTGCGATTCCTGTAGGTTTATCAGGAGTATTTGTAGGAATTACCATGGCGGATCTTTCCAATAATATTTATGTGCAGATTGCTTTGGTCATGCTGATTGGTCTCTTGGCGAAGAACGGAATTCTGATTGTCGAATTTGCCATACAGCGTAGAAGAGCAGGAAAAAGCCTTATTGCTTCTGCAGTAGAAGGAGCCAAAGCCCGTCTGCGTCCGATTCTGATGACTTCTTTAGCATTTATTGCGGGACTTCTTCCATTACTATTTGTCATAGGGCCATCAGCTTTAGGAAACCATTCTATCGGGTATGCCGCTGTTTCCGGGATGATCTTCGGAACTGTGTTAGGAATCTTCGTGGTTCCGGTGCTTTTTGTAGTCTTCCAGGCCTTACATGAAAGAATGAGCGGAAAAGTAATAACGGAAGCCGACTGGGAATATTAATCCAAATGATTATTAAAATGAATTCAATTAAAAATATAGCATATATCGCATTGATCTCAGGAGTTGCCGTTTCATGCAAAGTTCAGAAATATGAACAGCCTGAAGTGAAAATGCCTGAAGCGTTCAGAAGTGACAGCATCGTTGTGGAAACTCAGGAAAATATAGCAAAGACAAGTTACCGGGATTTCTTTAAAGATCCGGTTCTGGTCAGTCTTATTGATAAAGCCATTGCACAGAATAATGATTTTCTTGTTGCTTTAAAACAGATAGAATATGCCTCCCTTGCTTATAACCAGAGCAAGTGGGGGAATGTTCCCACCATCAGTGCAACCGTTGGAAACGCAAGTATCAGCAGACCATCAGACAACAGTATGAACGGAATAATGGCCGGACAGTTCATGGGAAGAAAATATACAGAAGATTATACCACATCTGTGAATATTTCATGGGAAGCTGACATCTGGGGAAAGATCAAAGGAAGAAAAGAGCAGGCTCTGACAGAATATCTTAAAACCCAGGAGGCGGCAAAGGCGGTGAAAACACAGTTAGTAGCTTCAGTAGTACAAGGGTATTATAATTTGCTGATGCTGGATACTCAACTGCAGATCACAAAATCCAATCTTGAATATTCTGATACCACCTTGAAGTTCTTAACCAAGCAGCAGGAATTGGGCTTAACCACCGCTCTTGCCGTACAGCAACAGGAAATTGTAAAAGATCAGATCTTAAAAACGGTTCCTGCCATTGAAAGTTCTATTGCGATTCAGGAAAATGCATTAAGTCTTTTGACAGGCTCAATGCCTGATAAGATTGAAAGAAGTGCGAGTCTGAACAATGTACAGTCTCCGGACAGGATTGCAGCAGGAATTCCATCAGAACTGTTAAGCTACAGACCGGATATTAAAACCGCAGAACTCGAAGTCAGAAAAAGTGCAGCGGCTATTCATGTAGCCAAAATGAGCATGTATCCTTCTTTGAATATCACTGCTCAGGGCGGATTGAATGCTTTCCAGGCCAGTCACTGGTTCAGTGTTCCCGGTTCCCTTTTCGGAATGGCGGCAGGAATGATTGCGCAGCCTATCCTGAATGGAAAGCAGCTGAAAACGCAATATGAACAGTCTAAAGTGCTGGCAGATCAGGCTGAAATTAATTTTAAGCAGTCTGTACTAAAAGCGGTAGGAGAAGTTTCGGATGCGCTGGTGCAAATCCAGAAGCTTGAGGAACAGCAGAAAATTGCAGAAGGACTGGCTACGAAATCCGGTGAAGCCGTGAAGAAAGCTGATATTTTATTTAAATACAATTCCGCGACTTATCTGGAGGTGATCATCGCGCAAAGCAATAAGCTTCAGGCAGAACTGGATCTGGCTTCCCTGAAAGCCCAACGCTTAAATGCCATCACTTCTCTGTACAGAGCAGTTGGCGGCGGTTGGCAGTAAAGTAAAATGAAACCTGCTTCGTCTATGAGGATGCAGCAGGTTTTTAAACTATAATCATTATGAAGAATACAAATATACATGAGGGTATTATTCTTATTCCTGATTTCAGCGGGTTTACTGAATTTGTGTTCAATACAAAACTTTATACAGGAGAATATATTGTAAGACAACTACTATCTACACTGATCGATATGAATGATCAGTATTTTGAAATTTCAGAGATCGAGGGCGATGCCATTTTATTTTACAGATATGATGACAAACCTTCCTATCAGAAGATTTCAACGATGCTCTGGAAAATGCGGAATGCTTTTAACCTGAAGATTAAAGAATTGAGCAAGGAGTTGAGTATGTCCATAGATATGTCACTGAAGTTCATTGTACACTATGGAAAGTTTTCACAGTATACGATAGGAAGTTTTAAAAAGCTCTATGGCAAAACGGTTGTGGAGGCTCATCAGATGCTGAAGAATGAATTTGCCCAACAGCCGTCTTATGCTCTTTTCAGCCATTCTTTTTTAGAAAACAGTGGAAACAGTGATTCAGAAATCAATACACAGAAATATCATCTTCCGGAAGGAGGGATGATTCATTATTTTGAAAGTGTCAACTAGCCTATTTATTTTTTAATCCTTGTCAATTGGCTATGTGATGCCCGGGTGAGATCCGGGCATTTTTAATTTATGTCATATTATGACATAAATTAAAAAATGATTTCCTATCTTTGATACTATCAAATGATACTATCAAGTTTTGAAGCCACCCTATACCATTACCGATAAAATCTTATCATTAGTTGCTTCTATATCTGAAAAGATTGGAGAAATTAATGCCCATCATCTTTATAAACCAGCAACAGAGCTACGCAAGAAGAACCGTATCAAAACCATTCAGTCTTCATTGGAAATTGAAGGAAATACGCTCACTGAAGAACAGATCACGGCATTACTGGAAAATAAGCGCATCATTGCCCCATTAAAAGATATTCAGGAAGTACACAATGCTATTGAAGTATATGAACGCTTAAAACAATTTAATCCAAACAGTCTTAAAGACCTGGAGAAGGCCCATGCTATTTTAATGAAAGATCTGATAGATAAAGCTGGAAAATTAAGGACTTCAAATGTAGGAATAGTCAAAGGTTCTAAAGTAGAGCACATTGCTCCGTCCGGAACAATGGTAAAAGGGCTGATGAATGATCTTTTCCAATATCTGAAAATTGATCCCGAACTTGTCTTAATAAAAAGTTGTGTATTTCACTATGAATTTGAGTTTATCCATCCCTTTTTAGATGGTAATGGAAGAATGGGAAGATTGTGGCAGACGTTGATTCTGATGCAACAATACCCGGTATTTGAATATCTTCCGGTAGAAAGTCTTATTAAAAAGAATCAGAAGGAATATTACAGCAAGCTTTCAGAATCCGATAAAAAAGGAAATTCTACTCCCTTTGTTGAATTTATGATGGGAATTATTTTAGAAGCGCTTCAACAGGTTTTGCAGTCTCAGAATACAAACCTGAATACGAAAGAAAGGATCCTGATTTTTAAAGAAAAGATGAAGATCGAAAGATTCAGCAGAAAAGATTATCTGCAACATTTCAAAAACATTTCCGCACCCACGGCCAGCAGGGATTTAAAATGGGCCACAGAACAGAAGATTTTAGAGAAATATGGAAAACAGCGATTGACTGAGTATCAGTTCATAGGTTAAGGTGGTCTGTATCTAGAATATTGACGAAGGAATTGAGTACAAAAAAGAAACTAGAAAAAGTGAATTTTATAAGGAGCTCCTTCAACCTGTACTACCGACCAATCCTTGACCTAAGAAACTGGAGCGTAAAGAAAATGAATTCTGTGAACGTAAAGAAAACTCTTTTGTCTGAGTTCGGGACAAATCCTGATTCTTAACATAGAGTGTTACCGCACGAGTTTTAGAGTTTTTAGAGAACAGATTTCATTTTTAGCGGAAGGGTCTAGTCTTGAATTTTTGGTTCATTTTGCTTCAAGGCAAAAGAACAAATTACATAATACAAAAAAAAGCAGATCCCGTAGAACCTGCTTTGATATTTAAATAGATAAATAATTACTACTTCAACGTAAACTTCACTTTCGTCTTAATCGCATCAGAAGAATTCCCAATCTGCGCCTCAAAATCTCCAGGCTCAGCCGTCCATTCATGCTTATCTGCATCAAAATAGCTCAATGCTGTTTTATCAATCGTGAACGTCACTTCTTTCTGCTCACCAGGATTTAAATATACCTTTTCAAAACCTTTCAGTTCTTTGGCAGGGCGTGGTACAGAAGCTTTGGTATCACTGATGTATAACTGTGCTACTTCAGCACCTGCTTTTTTTCCTGTATTTTTTACAGTCACGGTGAATGTGATCTTATCATCCTGAGACATCATTGTTTTATCAGCAGAAGCCTTTCCAAACTCAAATGTGGTATAGCTCAGTCCATGTCCGAAACTGAATAAAGATTTGATCTTTTTCGTGTCGTGCCAACGGTAGCCTACGAAAACACCTTCATTATACGTAATATTGATTGGGTTTTTCTGATCTTTTCCTTTTCCGGCTGCCAGTTCGTCTTTTTGTCCCGGATATTCTCCCAACTGATGGGCTGAATTATCTTCCAGCTTCACAGGGAAAGTAAACGGAAGTTTTCCTGAAGGGTTGGCATCACCTGCCAAAACAGAAGCGATAGAATTTCCAGCCTCAGAACCCAAATACCACGACTGCAGAACAGAAGGAACATCTTTGATCCACGGCATCGCTACCGCGTTTCCGGAAACTAAGACTACCGCTAAGTTTTTATTGGCTTTCGCTAACGCAGAAATCACATTGTCTTGGTTGTAAGGAAGTCCGTAGCTTTTTCTGTCGTTACCTTCACTATCCTGGAAATCAGCTTTATTCAGTCCACCTACGAAAATAACGTAGTCTGATTTTTTTGCCAATTCCACAGCTTCATTCAATAATTCGGCTGGAGAACGGTCATCTTTTAAGTTCTGTCCGGATTTTACCCCGTTATATTCTCCTCCAATATCTCCTACATAACCTCTTGCATATTGTACATCGGCTTGTTTTCCAAATCTGGATTTGATTCCGTCCAATGGAAGCGTTTCATATTTTACCTTTAAAGAAGAAGATCCACCACCCACGGTCATGATTTTGATGGCATTTTCACCAATCACTGCAATTTTTTTAGCTTTATTGATGTCAATAGGAAGTACATTGCCTTGATTTTTCAGCAATACAATTCCTTCTTCCCCGATCTCTTTTGCCACAGCTTTATGTTCTTCAGAAGCAATATTCCCGAAAGGTTTGTTTCTGTTCATCGTTGTTTTGTACGCTAAACGAAGGAGTCGGGTTACTTTATCGTCAAGTTCCTGTGTACCCACTTTTCCTGCTTTGATGAGGTCTAAATAAGGTTTTGCCAGATAATAATTGTCGTAAGCATTTTTCGTCCCGGCAGAAAGTCCGTTCGTCCAGCTCCCGAATTCAAGATCCAATCCGTTGTGGATCGCCTGTTCTGTATTGTTGACCGCTCCCCAGTCGGAAACGACAACTCCCTTGTAGCCCCATTCTTTTTTCAGAATGTCATTTAAAAGGTATTGATTCTGGCTGGCATATTGGTTTTTGTACATATCATAAGCGCCCATGATCGTCCATGAATCTCCTTCAGTTACCGCTGCTTTGAAAGGTGGAAGATAGATCTCATAAAGCGTTCTGTCATCAATATTGACATTGCTCGTATGACGGAACATTTCCTGATTGTTTAAAGCAAAATGCTTCACAGAAGTTGCCACACCATTGGATTGTACTCCCTGAATATAAGGAACCACCATTTTTGAAGTTAAGTAAGGGTCTTCCCCCATATATTCAAAGTTTCTTCCGTTCAGAGGTGTTCTGTAGATATTAACACCAGGTCCGAGAAGAATGTCTTTTTTTCTGTATCGGGCTTCTTCGCCCAGAGCTTTCCCGTAATTCCAGGACATTTTCTTGTTCCATGTGGCAGAAAGTGCCGTAAGGGCAGGGTAGGCAATGATTGAGTCATTCGTCCATCCGGCCTGGTCCCATTCGTCCCACATCACTTCCGGACGTACCCCGTGAGGTCCGTCTGTAGTCCAGAATTCAGGAATTCCCAGTCTGGGAACGCCAGGAGAACTGAACTTGGACTGTGCATGCAGCATAGCCACTTTTTCTTCCACAGTCATTCGGGAAAGAGCATCCTGAATACGTTGCTCTACAGGTTTCGATTCATCTAAATAAACGGGTTGAGTATGAGTCTGAGCCATATATGAAGCAGCAATAAAAGTGAATAAACTTACGATGGCGGTTTTCTTGAACATAAAATGCCTTTTTATTGATTAACAACAAAAGTAAGTAAAATTTTTATTATCTCAAATTGAGAAAATGAATTTTATCGAATAAGTATTGCGGGATCGGTTTTTTTTGGTTTCAGGTTTCGGGGTTTATGATGCGGATGCAAAATTCGGGTTTTCATGATGATGAGATAAAGAGTTTGAGTTTTTTAACAGGTAAGAATCTTTGAAAATCACGGTCTATATCTATTGTCTAAAATTTATCATCTAATATCAAATATCTGACATCTGATATCTCATGTCTTTTATCTTTACTCATTATTTCAAAATCCACCTCCTCACCGCACTACCATCCTTTCACCGCTCCGCCTTTAAAAATCTCCTCAGCTTTCCTGGCGACTTCGTCGGACTGATAAGCTTTTACAAAATTTTTGACTTTATCGGAATTTTCATTGTCATGTCTTGAAACCACTACATTCACATAGGGTGAATCCTTATCTTCGCTGAAAACACCTTGTTTACTGGCATCTAATCCTGCCTGAGCTGCAAAATTATTATTGATGATGGCGATAACCACTTCTTGATCATCCAGAACTCTTGGAAGCTGCGGAGCTTCAATTTCAAGGATCTTTAACTGTTTTGGATTCTCAACAATGTCTGTGACTTTCGGAAGAAGTCCGGTTCCTTCTTTTAATTTTAAAAGTCCGTTTTTTTGAAGGAGAAGGAGAGAACGTCCTTCGTTGGTAGGATCATTGGGAATCACCACTGTACTTCCGTTCTGAAGTTGGCTGATTGTTCTGATCTTCTTTGAATAGGCTACGATAGGATAAACAAAGGTATTTCCTACCACAGCCAGCTTGTAGCCTCTCTGCTTCGACTGTTCGTTCAGATACGGAACATGCTGGAAAGCATTGGCTTCAATATCTCCGTTGTTCAGAGCCTCATTCGGGACCACATAATCATTGAAAGGAATCAGCTCCACATCAAGATTGTATTTTTCCCTGGCTACTTTTTTAGCAGCTTCGGCAATTTCCAGTTCCGGACCATACGTTATTCCCACCACGATATGATTAGGGTCATCTTTCTTTTTGGAACATGCATTGAATACGAGAAGTCCGGCCGTTAACAAGGCTATTGTTTTTATCTTTTTCATTAAAATTTTTTATGATTAAAAGGTGGCTGAGGGAGTAGAAGCCACCTTTTTTATTAGGTTTATATATTAACTTTCCAGGTTTTTGATTTACCTGTGATCAAATTTTTTCGCCAATCTGTCTCCCGCAAACTGAATGATAAACACCAATGCGACCAACAGGATCAGAACAACATTCATGATCACCGCGTCATAACCAATGTAGCCGTATTGATACCCGATCTGTCCCAGTCCGCCAGCTCCCAGTGCGCCACCCATTGCAGAATAACCTACCAGAGTGATCAGGGTAATCGCTGCATTGTTGATCAGGGAAGGAAGTGCTTCAGGAAGCAATACTTTCTGGATGATCTGTAAAGGAGATGCACCCAGTGCTCTTGCTGTTTCTATCAAACCATGCGGAACCTCAAGAAGACTGTTTTCAACCAGTCTTGCGATAAACGGAGCAGCTCCTACACTTAGAGGAACCAATGCTGCGTTCATTCCTATTGAAGTTCCTATGATGACTCTTGTAAAAGGGATCATCCAGACAATTAAAATAATAAATGGAATAGACCGGAAAATATTAACCAGAATAGAGGTTATTCTGTAGTAAGCTGCATTTTCCAACAGTTGTCCTTTCCTTGTTAAAAACAGGAGGATCCCCACCGGAAGTCCCAAAACAAATCCAAAAAATCCCGAAACAAATGTCATATAAATTGTTTCCCAAAGTCCCTTTCCCAAAAGAGCAATTACCGAATCACTAAGCATATCCTTTTACTGTATTTTGAATTTTATTCTGATTAAAATAATAGATGGCTTTCTGATTTTCTTCGGTTTCCCCCTGAAGCTGAAGCAGTAGTTTTCCGAAATTGGAATCGCCAAGATATTCTACATCGGCTTTCAGAAGTCGGTACGGTATTTTATATTGATCGTAAAGCGTTGAAAGCAGTTTTTCAACACTGATATGTTCATTGAGTTCTATTTCAACCAGCGGAAATAAACCATCCTGTGGTTCTTGCTGCAGTCTTTTATTGAGTTCCTGAGGAATCGTCATGATGTCTGAATTTATAAATTGACGGATTACCGGATTTTCTTTGTCCGAAATAATCTCGCTTAATGTTCCTTTTGCTAATAATTTGCCTTTGTCGATCACAGCTACATGATTGCAGACTGCCTTGATGACTTCCATTTCGTGGGTGATCAGAAGAATGGTAATGCCAAGCCTTTGATTAATATCCCTCAAAAGCTGCAGGATAGACTGTGTGGTTGCCGGATCCAGAGCGCTAGTGGCTTCGTCACAGAGAAGGAGATAAGGGTCATTCGCTAAGGCCCTTGCAATGGCGACTCTCTGTTTTTGGCCTCCGGAAAGGCTTTTGGGATAGTCCTTAGCTTTTTCTTCCAATCCTACAATCTTCAGCAGTTCATTGACTTTTCTGTTGATCTCCTCTTTACTCACATGGTCCAATTCCAGTGAAAGCGCTACATTGTCAAAAACAGTTCTTGACGAAAGCAGGTTAAAATGCTGGAAGATCATTCCGATTTTTTTACGTTCACCTGCAAGCTGTTTTGAGCTCAATTGGGTGAAATCTCTTCCGTTGATGATAATCTGGCCCTCATCTGGTCTTTCCAGAAGATTGACGGTACGGATCAGAGTGCTTTTTCCTGCTCCGGAAAATCCTATGATCCCAACAATATCTCCTTTCTCAACACTGAGGCTTACCTTATCCAGTGCTTTGAAAGACTGCTTTTTCTGATGAAAAGTCTTTGAAATGTTCTTTATTTCTATCATTTTTTAATGTATAGTTTTAATTTTTAAATGGGCTGATACGGTCGTACACTTTTATTAACCAGTCTCTTCAGTCTTCTTATTTTCACTTTCGAGCGTTTTGAAAGTCTGAAATATTTGGTCACATTGGTAAGCAGTACCCCCAATAATATAACGGACAATCCGTACAGCTGGCTTCCGTTAATCGTTTGTCCGGCTACGATCCAGCCAGCCAGTACCGTAACAATAGGGTTAATATAAGTATGGGTACTTACCAAAGCTGCCGGCTTTACAGAAAGCAACCATATATAAGATAAATAAGCTACAATAGATCCGAAGAATACCAGGAACAGTACACCCGCCCATGCCGATGCCGGAACATTGGAGAATGAAAAACCGTGCCATTCTTGTCTGAAAGAAGCTATAATAAAGGAAGCAACCCCAGCGATGATAAGTTGCTGTGCAATATTCATGAACGTAGACTGCGACGCCGGGTTTTTCTTTGAATACAGAGATCCCAGAACCCAGGCCACTGAGCTTAAGGCCAGAACAATGAATGCTGTGATCCGGAGGTTGCCGTCCACGGCTGTATGATGGGCGCTGGAAACACTTCCGTTCAGGAATAAAATCAGTCCTGCAAAACCTATAATCAGTCCTATCGGAATAAATTTGTCTGAGAAATAATACTTCCAGTTTTTCTTATCAATCGCAATAAACCAGAACGGCCCAGTGGCAATAGCAATCGCTGCTTCAGAGGCGGATACATACTGCTCCCCCCAGGCGACAAGCCCTGTTCCACCGGTAAGAATAAGTATTCCCGTGATGGCATTTTTTTTCCAGCTAATGAGAGAATTGGCTTTCTCACCCTTAGCCAGCAACCAACCGATCATCATCAATCCTGCCGCTAAAAAGCGGAATCCGGAAAGAATAAACGGGGGAAATCCCTTCAGACCAAATGAAATGGCTAAGAATGTAATTCCCCAAATCACGTAAATGTTGATAAATGCCACCGGCACCAGCCAGCTGTTTTTAGAACTGCTCATGATGTATGTTTTTATAGGATGTGTATTAAAATAAAAAGGCCCTACAACGTGGTAAGGCCTTTAGAAATATGTGATATAAAAGTAAGGTCAGCCACGGGATTTCTGATGCATAGGCATACAGTTGCACATCATCATAGTTTTGATGTTTTGTTTCTTAAGTGATTGAAGTTTAAATCCTTGTTTCATTTTGTTTTCTTTTCCTGAATACGGTTGCAAATATAGAACATATATTTTTATTAGTCCACTAAAATAATAGACTTTTTGGAATTTTTCATTCTTGAAGTATTTAATTATATGGTTATCAGATAATTATTTTTTTTAATCAAAGTCGAAATAAGTTCAGTTGTATGGATTTCGCGATAAGATGCATCGAAAAAAGTAAATTCTGCAGTTTGAATAGTATCGTTATAGCAGATGAGTTTATTCGAAAGACTCCTCAACCAATTAAAATAATCTATCATAAAAGCGTAGTGCTGATACCGAAGTTATCATACATCATTACTCAGCTTTAATAAAGATCATAATTTTGAATTATTAATTAAAAGCTTAAAAAAATGGAAAGAACAGAAATCGTTTTAGGAAATGTGAAAGGAGAAATTCAACTTTTCTCAGAAGACCATAAAGCTGGGAAAATGGACATTTCAGTAATCGGGAAAAAATTAACGGTTTATCATACAGAAGTTGATCCTGAACATGAAGGAAAAGGTTTTGCAAAAATATTACTGGAAAGACTGGTTTCCTATGCAAGGGAAAATGATCTTAAAATTGTACCGCTATGTCCGTACGTTCACTTACAGTTCAAACGTCATCCCGATGAATACAACGATGTTTGGCTGAAAGAAAATTAATCAATTTTAAAATGGTTGATTTTATTTGTACTCCATCATGGTTTGCCAGTAAATAAATCCTATGATAAGAAGCCTCTCTCCAAAAAATAAAAATCTCAGACGCCAACCGTCACTAACCTCTAATTTCTAAACAAAAAATGCACGAACATCTCCTGCTAATCCTCGCACTCTTGCTCGTCGTCATGCTGCTGGTGATGCTGGCACAGCGCATTAAAATCGCCTATCCGATATTTTTAGTATTGGCGGGATTGGGAATCAGCTTTATTCCCGGAGTTCCTGTTTTAAAATTGGATCCCGAAATTATTTTCCTGATTTTTTTACCCCCACTTTTATATGAAGCGGCATGGTACACTTCCTGGAATGATTTCTGGAAATGGAAAAGAACGATTTCGCTGATGGCTTTTGGTTTGGTGTTTTTAACGTCTATAGTGGTTGCTTTTGCTGCTCAGTCTTTAATTCCGGGGTTTACGCTGGCTTTAGGATTTTTACTGGGAGGAATTGTTTCACCACCGGATGCTGTCGCGGCCACCACTGTTTTAAAAGGATTAAAGGTTCCGAAAAGAACCATTGCGATGCTTGAAGGCGAAAGTCTGATCAATGATGCCTCGTCGCTGATTGTTTTCAGGTTTGCTTTAGCAGCGGTGATGACGGGTGTATTTTCCATGCAGGAAGCAACAGGGCAGTTTTTTCTTGTCGCTGGAATGGGAATCGTAGTAGGAATTGTTGGGGCTCATATTTTCTACGCGATCCACCGGTTTTTACCCACAACTCCGGCGATAGATGCCGCACTTACCGTCATGACTCCCTATATTTTATTTCTGGGGGCGGAACACTTTCATTTTTCAGGAGTGATGGCCGTCGTAAGTGGCGGGTTGTTTATGTCTTTCCGTTCGCATGAGATTTTTAAAACGGGAACCACCAGAATCAATATGACAGGCGTCTGGAATACCCTCATTTTTGTGATGAATGCGCTAGTCTTTGTATTGATCGGATTGGAGCTTCCCGATATCATCGATGGTTTGGGTGAAACATCCTTGATGGAAGGCATAAAATATGGATTGATCATCAGTTTGATTGTCATTCTCGTTCGTCTCCTATGGATTTATCCCGTAGCTCATATTCCGAGATGGCTGAGCAAAAAAGTACGTCAGGATCCCAGTCCGGGCTGGAAAAATCCCTTGATCATTGGTTGGGCAGGAATGCGTGGGGTAGTTTCGCTGGCCACAGCACTGTCAATTCCGGTGATGATGAACGATCAGGCAGAATTTCCACTAAGAAATTTAATCATCTTCATTACGTTTGTCGTCATTTTTGTGACCCTTGTTTTCCAGGGACTGACGCTTCCTTTGATTATTAAATTAACCAAAATTGGAGAAATTGATCCTATTTTACCCTCTCACGAGCAGCAGGCAGGAATTCAGATACGTCTGGATCAACTGGCAGTTGACCGATTGAATGAAAAATATGAAAAAAATTTAACAGGCAATAGTTTGGTTGAAAATTTAAAGGATAGTCTTCAAAATGACATCCAACTGCATCAGAGTCATTTGAGTTCTCTTGAAACATGCTCCAACAGGCAGAATGATCTTCAGGAATACCATCAGATTATGCTGGATATATTTGCTTTACAACGAAAAGAACTGTTCAGATTGAAAAGAGAAAAGCTTTTCAGCGACGATGAGATCCGAAAAGCAGAATCGCAACTGGATTTAAATGAATTAAAAATTACAGGAAATAAGCATTTATAATTTTAAAATTTCACATTCTTCCCTTTTAAAAACAAGATAAAAATGAAAACACTACAATTTTTAGTCATTGGAAAAAATCAGGAAATTCTTGAAACTTTAAAAAGAATCATCGAAAACAATGAAGGCTGGAAAGCTCAGATCCAAAGCAATGAATCGGTATGCTATGATTACATTAAAGACAATCAGGTGGATATTGTACTCTTAAGTTCAGGGTTGGAAGATCAGTTTGAAAAAGATATAAAAGTCTTTTGTGAAGAATTAGATCAAGAGGTTAAAGTGATCGATCATTACGGTGGCGGAAGCGGACTTTTAAAGAACGAAGTTTACAGCCTTTTCCCTGATTTGCAGCCATAAACTGAGTCAATGTTTGAAAATAGTATCAGTCAATGTATAAGTCTCACTGAAAACAAACCAGTTAAATACACAGGATTTTACATCACTGTAAATTTTTATAATCAAAATCAAAAAAATAACTAAAGATATGGACAGAAAAGATTTTTTAAAGAAAGGTTTATTGGGAACAGGCATGTTTGTAGCCTCTGCTTCTCTGGGAAATACGATGAAAAATGAAATCGACGAGATTGAGCCTCTGGAGCCTATCGGATACAATCATTTACCAAATCCGGAGTCAAAAATTAAAGATAACTCCATCATTCATAAAGCAGATTCCAGAGGAAAAGCAGATCATGGATGGTTGGTAAGTAACCATACCTTCAGTTTTGCGAATTATCATAATCCTGAAAGAATGCATTTTGGAGTGCTCAGGGTTTTAAATGATGACAAAGTAGAGGCGGGCAGAGGCTTTGGAACCCATCCTCATGACAATATGGAGATCATCAGTATTCCACTGGAAGGAGATCTTGAGCACAAAGACAATATGGGGAATACCACGGTGATCAAAAGTGGAGATATACAGGTAATGAGTGCTGGAACGGGCATTATGCACAGCGAATTTAACAAGAACACCGATCAGCCGGTCAAATTCCTTCAGATCTGGGTATATCCTAATAAGAGAAATGTAAGTCCGAGATATGATCAGATTACTTTAGACAAAACAAAAAGCCACAATACATTTCAGCAGATTCTCTCTCCCAATGCAGATGATGACGGTGTATGGATTCATCAGGATGCCTGGTTTCACTTAGGACGTTTTGATCAAGGGATGGAAAGCAATTATCAGATCAGAAAAAAAGGAAATGGGGTCTATGTTTTCCTATTAAAAGGAACAGCAGAGATCGAAGGTCAATCATTGGAAGAAAGAGACGGTTTCGGAGTTTGGGATATTTCAGAGCTAAATATTAAAGCAACCGCAGAAAACACGGAGATTCTATTAATGGATGTTCCCATGACGATGTAATCTGAACACAGCACCATAGTATTTAAAAGAATCCACTCCGAACTAAATTAGCAAAATCCAAAAAAAATCCCGACTTTTGTCCCCCTTCAATAATTCCGAAATTCATGAAACTTTGTATTGCCGAAAAGCCAAGTGTTGCCAGAGATATCGCCAAAGTATTAGGTGCTACCATGCCTAAACAAGGCTATATGGAGGGCAACGGATACTGCGTGACATGGACCTTCGGACATCTTTGTACTTTAAAGGAACCTCACGACTATGGTCCTCAGTACAAATCCTGGAATTTGTTTTTATTGCCCATTATTCCAAGCAGTTTTGGGATCAAATTAATTCCCAATAAAGGTGTTGAAAACCAGTTTAAAGTAATTGAAAGATTGGTGGAAGAATGTGATGAGGTCATCAACTGTGGTGATGCCGGGCAGGAGGGAGAACTCATTCAGCGTTGGGTTTTGCAGAAAGCAAAATGTACCAAACCTGTTCAGCGGTTATGGATCTCGTCCCTTACCGAAGAAGCGATCAAAGAAGGATTTGCGAATTTAAAACCTGCGGAAGATTACAAAAATCTGTATCTGGCGGGAAATGCAAGAGCGATTGGCGACTGGCTGTTGGGAATCAATGCTACAAGATTATTTACTAAAAAGTTTGGCGGAAACAAAGCCGTCCTTTCTATTGGAAGAGTGCAGACGCCTACGTTGGCCATGTTGGTTCAGCGTCAGAAAGAAATTGATGCGTTCAATACCGAAGAATATTGGGAACTTAAAACCAAATACCGCGACGTTATTTTCAATGCAGCCATTGATCGTCTGAAAACTTTAGACCGTGCTGAAAAAGGACTTGAATACCTTAAATTAAATCCTTTTGAAATTGTCTCTTTTGAAATTAAAGAAGGAAAAGAAAAAAATCTCAGACTTTTTGATTTGACAGGACTTCAGGTAGAAGCCAATAAAAAATATGGCTACTCCGCAGAAAACACGTTAAATTATATCCAAAGTCTGTACGAAAAAAAGCACGTGACCTATCCACGTGTGGATACCACTTATCTATCCGAAAGCCTGTATCCGAAAATAGAAGGCATCCTTCGGAAAATGCATTTTTATCAGGATCTGATTTCCCCATTGCTGGAGGCACCTATTCCCAAGTCAAAAGCAGTTTTTGATGATACGAAAGTGACCGATCACCATGCGATTATCCCAACTGAAGTTCCGCCTTCCCAAAATCTGAGCAGAGAAGAGAAGTTGATTTATGACCTTATTGCCAAACGTTTTATTTCAGTGTTTTATCCCGAATGTAAGATTTCAAATACTTTGGTGGAAGGAAAAGTAGGAACGATTCCCTTCAAAACAAGTGGAAGACAGGTTCTGGAACCGGGATGGAGAGCTGTTTATGCCAAAGAGCCCAAAGAAGAATCTGCAGATAAAGAAAAAGAGAAGGAAGAAGAACAGACCATTCCGGAATTTATCGTTGGAGAAACCGGACCCCACGATCCGATGATCCATCAGGGAAAAACCACACCACCGAAACCCTACACCGAAGCAACGTTGCTGAGAGCAATGGAAACAGCCGGAAAACAGGTGGATGATGAAGAACTGCGTGAACTTTTGAAAAATAACGGAATTGGAAGACCGTCTACCCGTGCCAACATCATTGAAACCCTTTTCAAAAGAAAATATATAGAAAAGAAAAGAAAAAACCTCATTGCTACTCCAACCGGAATGCAGCTGATCGATACCATTGAAGACGAACTGCTGAAAAGCCCCGAATTAACCGGAGAATGGGAATCTAAACTTCGTAAAATTGAAAACGGTGAATATGAAGCCAACCAGTTTAAAGAAGAATTGATTCAGATGGTCACGGAACTGACCGAAAAAGTCGTGTATGGAAAAGGAAAAGTAATCACATTATACGAAGAAAAAGAAGAAGTCAAAGAAAAGAAAAAACGCGAACCTGCCGTCAAAAAAGAACTTCAATCCTGGGAAGAAACCCAATGTCCAAAATGTAAAGAACACCATTTGATCAAAGGAAAAGCAGCGGTGGGATGTTCCGATTTCAAAAACTGTGGTTTTAAAATCACCTTTGATATTTTCGGAAAGAAACTTTCGGATAAACAGCTTTTAGATCTCGTTTTAAAAGGAAAAACATCAAAACTGAAAGGTTTCAGCACCCATTCTGAAAGCTTGACAGAAGGCGTTCTAACCATTGGAGAAGATTTCCAGGTCCAGCTTGCGTGAGAATTTTAAATTCTAAAAACCAGCGGAATCAGCCCTAATTAAAAATTTATACCCATAAAAATTTTAATCTCACTCAGCCTCAAACCCAGGATAAAAATTCCTGAAAATCAAAATCCCAACAAAAATAACAATGGAATGACAAAGAATTCCCCTCCTCCGGAGGGGTGGCAAATCAAAGATTTGACGGGGTGGTTCCAATATTTCACAACATAAGCCACCCACTCACAAAGCCGAGCTCCCTCACCTAAACAACTTACCATACCATCCTCCGATATCTTTTTTTATATCATCATAATATTTACATAAGACCTGAGCCAATTCAAGTTCCGATCTTTCAGATTTATAAGTGTTTAAAGTCAGATAACCAAAAAAATTACCGTCCTGATCAACAATAGCCGGAGGATACGAAGCATAACTGTTCCACGGAGAATACGTACTGTATGAACTTCCATAGTTTCCGTAACTGTTCCAGATGGATTTTGAACTGTAAACATTTCCATAATCCCCATACGTATTCCAAACTGAATTTTTATCAAAAGTATCACAGTTTAAACATCCCAGATATTGATCCTGATTGGAACCGCCATACAGGTGTAAGGTCTGAGCCTGAAAAAGACAGCAGATCAGGAGGCTTAAAACGGTGAATATCTTTGTGGTGTTCATACGGATGACTGTTTGTAGCAAAGCTAATACTTTTTGTAACCGTTCTATAAACCGCCCCGTCAAAAATTCTTTGAATTTTCACCATCCCTCCGGATGAGAGGAATACTCATTATTCAACAGTAGTCATCATTAAAATTATGATTTTCAAAAAAACTTAAGTGCTTAAAAAACTTTTGTACCTAATGTATATTTTTTAATCTCCCGAAGATTTCTCAGATGACACCGATTTTTTTATCATGATAAATAAAAATCTTAGATTTTTGGGAAAACTTAAGTGTACTTCTTGTGCGTTATCGATTTAGCTTAAGTGTTAAAAAGCTTTTGCATCTTTTGTGGTAAAAGCTTGTTGAACTATTTAGAATTTCAGCATTAAGAAGTAAACTTGTTTTCAATTTTCTGGGTTTTCTGAAAAACATTGGTGAACTTTGTGTTTACATTCAGATTAAATAGATATTCATGACTCCAGAAAAAAAGAAACTCATCACGGACAGCTTTGACCGCTCAGAAACATTGAAATTCTACAATGCAGAATTACTGGAAGTAGACACCGATTTCGTCTCCATTAAAATTCCTAAAATGGAAATGATGACCCGGAAAGCCGGAATGTTCAATGGGGCGATGATCGCTTCCCTGGTGGATGTTTCCTCAGGATATGCCTCGGTAAGTCACTACAAAGACGATTGTTATGTGGTCACCGTTGAACTGAAGGTCAATTATCTTCGTCCCGCATTGGGAGATGCCCTGATATCGCGGTCTTACGTTATCAAAGGCGGAGCAAAGATCATTGTCGTAAGAACTGAAATTTATGTTCTTGATGAAAATACCGGATCCGAAAGTCATGTGGCTACTTCACTGGTGACTATGATGAGGATAAAGTAAAGGACACCCAAATTAAAATATTACGTAAACAAAGAGTCTCACTGTGTTTTTTCAATGCAAATGGAACAGGTTTTGCTCAATAAAGACCATAAACATTAAAAAATATAATATGAACTTAATTATCAGGCTGTTCATTACAGCCATCGTTGCGTATCTTTTGACCAAGGTACTACCGGGGGTAAATTTCGAAGGATTTTCTTCGGCAATTATATTTGCCATCGTACTGGGGGTATTAAATATTTTTGTAAAACCTATTCTGGGACTTTTTGGATTACCATTAACGATTATTACATTGGGATTATTTGCCCTGGTGATCAATGCTCTGATCATTCTGATTGCAGATTATTTTATAGACAGTATGGTCGTAGACGGCTTCTGGTGGGCACTGATCTTTAGTGTGTTGCTGTCCTTTGTGACTTCACTGGCCAATTCCATGTTTTCAGATGGAGATTAATTCATCCGATATAAATCCATATCCTAAAGTCTGCTGTTCTTACGGCAGACTTTTTTGTTGCTTACGCTATATTAAAGAATAGATCTAAGCTGAAAATAGGTGTTAGGTAAAAATGTTTTATAATGATGAGTGTCATTTTCAAAAATATTTATGGTGAATGCAGAATAAATCAAAACTTAAATGTTAATTCTTTCGCTCATTTTTATTTTAAATATTAACTTTGGCCTTCTTTGAATTAAATAAAAGGAATGTGTGAAATCATGCCGGTTTCACATATCCGTTAAAAAATCAATACCAACATATGAAACTTAAGTACAGTCTGCTGGCTCTGGCAGCTCCGCTTTTAATGAATGCACAACAACTCATGACGCCTGAAATTCTTTGGACTTTGAAAAAAGTAGGAGTGCAGGCCGTTTCGCCGGATCAGGCTTCCCTGATTTATAAAATAGGACAGGTAGATCTGAAAACAGAAAAAACAAAAAATGAAAACTACTTTCTCAATGTTCTCAATAGCCAGTCTTCCAAAATAGATTTCGGTAAAAAAAACCTTATCCAGTGGGATAAAAACGGAATTTATGCACAGGAAGGAGACAAGATTTATCTGTCAAAAGATAATGGAAAAACCTGGTCGGAATTTTATACCATTGGTGAAGTCGATAATATTGTGATTTCTCCGGACGGTAAAAAAATTGCATTCAGCAAACAGGTTCTGGTAGAAAAGCTGATGGGGAAAGACAAATACAGCGACACCCCTAAAACGACAGCTCAGGTATATACAGACTTAAACCACAGACACTGGGATTATTTCAATGAAGGGAAATACAACCATGTATTTGTTGTCAATACCACAGATAAAGCAGAATCTGCAAAAGATCTTTTAGAAGGGAAAACATGGGATTCTCCTCAGAGACCTTTCGGGGGAGCTGAAGATTTTATCTGGAGCCCGGATTCTTCACAGCTTTTATACGTTACAAAACCTAAAAGCGGTAAAGAATATTCTACAAGTACCAATACAGACATTTTTGCTTACGACCTTGCTTCAGGAATTACGAAAAATATTACAGAATCCAATAAAGGATATGATGTAAATCCAAAATTCAGCCCGGACGGAAAATCTCTGATCTGGCAGAGTATGGCGAGAGACGGATATGAAGCAGACAAAAATGATGTGAAAATCATGGACTGGAAGTCTGGAAAAACGAGCAATCTTACTGCGGGTTGGGATGAAAGCGTTTCCGGAGATGTATTCTGGAGCGGTGATTCCAAAATAATCTATTTTACAGCTGCATTCAAAGGAACAAAACAGTTGTTCTCTCTGGATCCTAAAGCCGCAAAAGTACAGCAGATCACTAAAGGTGATTTTGACGTTAACGAAATCTTTACTGATAATAAAACTTCACTTTTAGTAGGAAGAACAGACGTTAATCATGCCACGGAATTATTCTCTGTGAACGTGAAAAACGGTGAAATGAAGCAGGTGACCGAAGCCAATAAAGAAGCGTATGCTAAACTGGCACAGGGGAAATCTGAACTGAAGATGGTAAAAACAACAGATGGAAAAGAAATGGGTGTATGGTTCCACTACCCACCGAATTTTGATCCGAATAAAAAATACCCTACACTGGTTTATTGCCAGGGAGGTCCGCAGTCTGCACTGACGCAATTCTTCAGTACAAGATGGAACTTCGCACTCATGGCTGCCAACGGATACATCGTAGTAGCACCAAACAGAAGAGGAATGCCGGGCTGGGGAACACAATGGAATGAAGAAATTTCTAAAGACTGGGGCGGACAGCCGATGAGAGATTATCTGGCAGCAACAGATTACGCGAAAACATTACCATATGTAGATGGTGAAAGAGTAGCAGCAGTAGGAGCAAGCTACGGAGGATACAGCGTATTTATGCTGGCCGGAATCCATGAAAACAGATTCAAAACATTCATCGCACACGATGGATTATTCGATATGAAATCCTGGTATCTTACTACAGAAGAACTTTGGTTTGCCAACTGGGACCTTGGTTCTCCTTGGGAAAAACCACTTCCAAAAGCCTATACAGAATTCAACCCAAGCAATTTTGTTGAAAAATGGAACAAGCCGATTATGATCTTCCAGGGAGGAATTGATTTCCGTGTACCTTACGAGCAGGGACAGGAAGCTTTCCAGGCAGCTCAATTAAGAGGATTGAAATCTAAATTGGTTTATTTCCCTAATGAAAATCACTGGGTACTTCATCCGCAAAACGGATTGGTATGGCAGAGAGAATTCTTCGACTGGCTGAAGGAAACTTTATAATGAAAAACGAATAACTGAAAGTGAATCGAATGGCTTTTAATTATTCCTGAAAATATCAATAGAAACGGGCTTTGGCCCGTTTTTTTTATGGGATAATGAAACGCCTTTAACCAGATTTTATATATTTGAATATGCAAAACAGAATTTCCTCTTTTCCACCGCTTATTGATGATCAGTCTGAAATCTTAATTTTAGGTTCAATTCCTGGTGTCAAGTCACTGGAAAAGCAGCAATACTACGGTCATCCGCAAAATAAATTCTGGACCATTATTTTTCACCTGTTCAACGAAGAATTTACTGAAGATTATAACAAGAGAAAAAAAATCCTAAAGAAACATCACCTCGCAGTCTGGGATGTTATCGATTCCTGCGAAAGAAAAGGAAGCCTCGATTCTGAGATTAAAAATGAAGAAGCCAACCGGATTGATGAACTTTTGGAAGAACATGCCCATATCAAAGCAATTTTCTGCAACGGAGGTAAATCGTATAAAAATCTGCAGAAACTTTTAGGCAAAAATTATAAGTTACCTATTATTCAGCTTCCTTCTACGAGCCCACTTCATACCGTGTCTTTTGATAGTAAATTGCAAGAGTGGAGGAAAATCCTTGAGTTCTTAGCTTAAACTTTTTTAACTTCATTAAATTTGAAAAGTTTATTACCTTAAAAATTATAAGTTTAAGTCATTAGAAAATCAGAGATTTTTGACAGCTTAAATGTAGTTTTCGGAGCGGGAAGCAAAGCTTCCCGCTCCGAAAACTTTCCTCAGTCATTGCGAGCAGGGCGAAGCAATCTCCTGAAAGAATTTTAGAATTTCAACAGAGTAGTTTGTTTTAACCTAAGATTTAAAGTTAAAATTGCACCAACGAAAAGATCTCCGACTTTCTTCGAGATCCGTGGGATAAAATCTAATCAACACGCAGGTATTTTCTCAAACCTTTCAGCAGCTGCAACTGATTTCTCGTTCTGTCAAGATTGTGTTCAGCATACTTAGTAGAGTAGTACGTGCTTCCGTTCAAATAATCAGTCAGAAAACGGATCGCCTGAATATAGATCACAGTTTGTGCAGCATAATCCAGGTTTTCAAGTTCATCAAAACTCAGTTTTTTCTTTAAATACAGTAAAAATCCATCTTTTACGGTTCTGTACATATGCGGATTGAAGTTGTTTTCAGCAGTTTTGAGATCCTCATCCAAAGTATTGGTATATGATCTTGCCATATCACCAAAGTCATACAGGATGGTGGAAACGGTTACCGTGTCCAGATCAATAACCGCCAGAGGTTTTGATGTTGAATCAAAAAGAATATTTCTCACATTAGGATCACCATGGATAATTCTTTTGGGAAGAAGATGATCCCTTTCCATTTCGATCCATTTTTGAGGAAGAGACAGCAGCTCATTCATCATTTCGATTTCCGGAGCAGCATTTTCTAACAGATCTTCGCTTGCATTTTGTAACGACGTTTGGTAATCCTGCATCCTTTTTTCAAAATTAATAAAATCAGGAATCGGAACTTTAAGGTCAGGAAGGTGTTCAGGATTTATTGTATTTAAAAAACATCCCACTGCTTTTGCCGATTCATAGGCTGTTTTTAGATCCGGAATTTTAAAAAAGGTTCGGGTATCTTCAAGAAAACTGAGCACTCTCCATGATCCTCCGTTGTCATCATTCAGAATGAAATGTCCTGATAAACTTGCTTTTGGTTTGACGATTTCCAGCGGATAATTTCCCTCTTCCAGCATCCCGTTGATCAGGAGATGATTTTGGCTGATGATTTCAGGAAAGGGAAAAACCTGAGTATTGATCTTTTGAAGGATCCATTTTTCGTCAGAATCATGATCTTCCACCAAATACGTTGTGTTGATCAGTCCGTTTGTAATAGGAGTGATGGTACAATTTTCAGTTCCGGTAAATCCGGTAACAATCTGTTTTAATTCCATAAATCTTCTGGATATCTGTTTTTTTCGATTTCTGATCTCAGAAAATCTTTAATACTGCTTTTATCATCGGCATAGGTAACTCCCATCCATTGCGAAGGAGAAGCCTTCACCCGTACTTTCGCTTTTTTCTCATCAATCATTCTCTGTACGGCAGAGGGGATGTAAAACTCTTGCGATGGCTCAGGATCTGATTGTATAAAATCATTAAAATACATGTCAAGAGCATTAAAAATATCCGGATGAAAAATGAAAAAATTCATAGAGACCAGCGCATCGGATGTGAGTTCAATATCATTTCCATTCTCAGTATACACAATTGAATCTCCATTTCTGCGGATCGAAGTCTGCTCCTCTATTTTTACCAGATTATCCTCCTCATCTAAGGTACATATTCCTCTTGCTACAGATCCGTTTCCACTCAAAGTAGACCCTACGGGATAGGCTGCCATTCCAAACTGTGATCCTGAGATGTGAAAATCAATTTCTTCAGAAGCCAGCTGATAGGCTTCTTTACCATAAAAATCATCAGCGTTGATCATCACAAAAGTTTCCTGTACCGCATTTTTTGCACAAAGAACAGCATGGCCGGTTCCCCAGGGCTTTTCTCTTTTTGTTAAGTTAAAACCTTTAGGAAGAAAACTTTCTTTTTCCTGGCAGATCCAGTGAAGTTCAAAGTTTTTGACTTTGGATATTGTATTTAATCTATCAATATAACTTTGAGGAATCAGCCTGTTCACAATAATGACCACTATACTAAAACCTGCTTCCAGCGCATCATAAATGGAATATTCAAGGATAGGAGAACCATTTTCAAGAATTCCATCGACCTGTTTCAAACCCTTGTAGCGGCTTCCTAAACCTCCGGCCAGGATGAGTAATGCTTTTCTAGAAGTCATCGGTCATTCCAAATACAGGTTGACGGGTTTTCCATTTTCCGTTGGTAAAATCAGGAATATCTACCGCCTGACCTCCTTTAGCAATGGACTCTTCGCTCAACGGGGTGATTGAATACCATAAAGCAAGATCATACACATCCATCGGGAATTCTATATTTCGCTTGATACATTCTATAAAAGTATTCATTACAAAAAAGTCCATTCCTCCATGGCCTGCACCTGCAGCCGTACTTTCGAATTTTTTCCAGATAGGATGGTCAAATTCCTTCATCCATTTTTCCGTATTTTCCCATCGGTGGCTGTGATTCATTGTTTTTTCAAAATAAAGATGTCCCTGATCGAAATCTCCCCATCCGAAATCCTGCCACAAACCTTCTGTTCCCTGAACTCTGAATCCCAGATCATAAGGTCTCTGTAAGCTGGTGTCATGGGTTAAAAGAATCGTCTCGCCATTCGCGCAGGCAATTTGTGTGGTCACGATATCTCCCTGATTGAATTTTGCTTTGGCATTAGGATGATTTTCTCCGCCTTTTGGATGTTCCACAATGTATTTATGGAGTCCCACAGACTTTGAAGAGAATGACGAAAGTCTGGTCAGACGGTTTCCTCGGTTGATATCCATCATCACTGCCACAGGACCCAATCCATGTGTAGGATAAAGCTCTCCGTTGCGTTTTACATAATGCTCCGTTCTCCAATGCGCTTCACTGAACCCTTTTTCACCAAATTCAGCACCCGAATTGTAAGGAGTCACTCCATCATTGAAAAGAACGCCTCTCAAATCATGCTGGTAGCCGCCTCTTCCATGAACCAATTCTCCAAACATTCCTTTTCGAACCATATTCATAATGGCCATGATATCCCTGCGGTAACATACATTTTCCATCATGAAAATAGGCACCTTAGTTTCCTCATAGACTTTCACAAATTCCCAGCAGTCCTGAAGCTTTATAGCTCCGGACACCTCCATCCCTACAATTTTTCTGGCGCGCATGGCTTCTGTACCCTGCGGAAGATGCCATTCCCACGGAGTGGCAATCACTACAGCGTCGATCGTTTTTAATTTCAAAAGATTCCGGTAATCATATTCGCCGTTTGAAAATTCCTGGGCGGCAGATTTATGATGGTCTTTCAGTATTTTCTGAGATGCGGCAAGCATTCTTTTATCCGGATCAGCAAAAGCCACAATCTCCACGTCATCGCGTTTCGCCAGCAGTTTTACATGTTCCTGTCCGCGAAGTCCCACGCCGATAAATCCGACACGGACTTTTTTATCTGTTTTAAAATCATTGGAGTAGGCAAATAAAGAATTGGGTAAAACCAAAGCGCCAAAGCTAGCCAGGGCTGCAGTCTTAATGAAGGTTCTGCGTGAAGAGGTGTTGTCCATCAAAATTTTTTTCTAAATATATTAAAAAGTTGTGGGATGCGGGTTATAAGTTGCGGGTTACAAGTTGCGAGATTCGGGTTAAGTAGAGTCTGGGTTCGGGATGAGAATGGTGTTGTTGAAAACTAAAAACGGCTGCCCGGTTTGAAGGAACAGCCACTTTTAGAATCATCAATTTTTAATATATTATTTCTCCGTGAAATATACTTCTTCATAAGGTTGGATCAGTACCCATCCGTTTCCTGAGAACTTCATCTGAAATTCTTCGCCGCTTCCTCTTCCGATAAGGCTTTTGAAAGAAACATTTGTTTTCAGATCAGGACTTAAGTTTCCGGACCATGCTACCGTAGCATTAGGATCTGTGAAAACAGGATTGTCAGGAGTAACCATCAATGTCAAGGGTTCACCGTGGGTAGTTATGGCAATATGTCCGGTTCCGGAAAGCTTTACCTGAAAAAGACCACCAGCCATCATACCAGCCACACTTTTAAGCATGGTAATATCGCTTTTTACACTTTGCTCATGGGCCAGAACATCATTTCCATTGACACATACGGATTCATTATTCAAATAAAGGATACGGACTTTCTTACCAGAATCTGCGACATACAACTTACCGTTCCCTTCTGCTTTCATCAGTTTTGTTCCTTCACCACTGATCGCTTTCTTTAAAAGATTACCAATACCTCCGGCCAGCATTCCCTGTCTTTCGAAATTGATGCCTCCCACATAGCCTACCATGCTTCCTCTTTTGGTCCATACCGCCTGATTATTTAGGTTGATTTCTAAAAGGTGGGGCGTTTCAAGCTCAAAATAGTCTCTTTGCTGTGGATTTTCTTTAGTCTCGTTGACAAAAGCTTCTAATGAATATTTGCTCATAAAGGTTAAAAGTTTTAAATATTTCCAAAAATAACCTTTTTTTCCTTCATGAATCACCGTAGAATCACGGTTTTATATTTGATTTTAAATATTACTTGACAAAGGGGTATTCAATGTCGTATATTTGCACACCGAAAATTACACTTGTAATTTGAATAATTTTTAAACCGTAATTTAAAAAAATGAAAACATCAGATTTTAATTTTGATCTTCCTGAAGAATTATTGGCAGAACACCCATCTGAACACAGAGATGAAGCCAAACTAATGGTTCTTAATAGAAAAACTCAAACTATTGAACATAAGTTGTTTAAAGATGTTGTAGATTATTTCGATGAGAAAGATCTTTTCATTTTCAACAATACTAAAGTTTTCCCTGCACGTCTTTATGGAAATAAAGAAAAAACAGGCGCTAAAATTGAAGTTTTCCTTTTAAGAGAACTTGACAAAGAAACCAGAGTATGGGACGTTCTTGTAGATCCTGCAAGAAAGATCAGAATTGGTAACAAACTGTTCTTTACTGAAGATGAATCTTTAGTAGCAGAAGTGATTGACAATACCACTTCTAGAGGAAGAACTTTAAGATTCCTTTTCGATGGATCTTATGACGAATTCAGAACAAAACTGAAGGAATTGGGAGAAACTCCACTTCCAAAATATATCAAAAGAGCAGTAGAGCCGGAAGATGCAGAAAGATATCAGACGATCTATGCAAAAATTGAAGGAGCGGTGGCTGCACCTACAGCAGGTCTTCACTTCTCTAAGCATCTGATGAAGAAATTAGAGATCAAAGGAATCGATTTTGCTGAGGTGACACTTCACGTAGGTTTAGGAACTTTCAACCCTATTGAGGTGGAAGATCTTTCCAAGCACAAAATGGAGTCTGAAGAAATCATCATCGATGAGAAAAATGCTGACATCATCAATAAAGCGGTAGATGCTCACAGAAGAGTTTGTGCAGTAGGGACTACAACGATGAGAGCATTGGAAACTTCTGTTTCTTCAAACAAAAAAATCTCTGCATTCAACGGTTGGACGAACAAATTCATTTACCCGCCTCACGATTTTGGGGTAGCGAATTCAATGATCACCAATTTCCACACACCGAAATCAACATTATTGATGATGATTGCTGCGTTTGCAGGAAAAGATTTTATTATGCATGCTTATGAAGAAGCCGTAAAAGAAAAGTATAAATTCTATTCTTACGGTGACGCAATGTTAATCCTATAAATTATGTATTAATGTATAATGTACAAAGTATAATGTGTTTTTTAGGGGTTTAAAACTTAAGATAATACATAAGATTATTACTTTGTACATTGTACATCATACATCACACTTTTTACAATAATGAAAGATATCCGAGTTTTATCACTAGACCAGCTTAAAGACTATTTTTTGACTTTAGGGGAAAAACCGTTTCGTGCGAAACAGGTTTACGACTGGTTATGGAGTAAAAATCTCCATTCGATTGATGAAATGACGAATCTTTCGAAAACGCTTCGTGAAAGAATTTCCGAAGAGTATACCATCAATCCGGTTTCTGTAGACCAACTGCAGAGAAGTTCAGACGGAACCATCAAAAACGGGGTGAAGCTTCACGACGGACTGCTGGTGGAATCTGTTCTTATTCCTACGGAAACAAGAACTACAGCTTGTGTTTCCTCACAGGTAGGATGTTCACTGAATTGCGAATTTTGTGCAACGGCAAGGCTGAAAAGAATGAGAAACCTTGAAGTCGCTGAAATCGTAGACCAGGTTGCCCTGATCGACAGCCAAAGCAAAATGTACTTTAACAGACCGCTTTCCAATATCGTTTTTATGGGAATGGGAGAGCCAATGATGAATTATAAAAACGTTGTAGAGGCCATCAAAAAAATTACCCAGCCTGAAGGTTTGGGCATGTCTCCAAGAAGAATTACCGTTTCTACATCCGGAATTCCGAAGATGATCAAAATGCTTGCAGATGATGAGCTTCGCGTAAAACTGGCACTTTCCCTTCACTCTGCTATAGAGGTCAAGCGTAATGAAATCATGCCTTTCTCTGATAAATTTCCACTAACCGATATCATGGATGCGCTTCAGTACTGGTATCAGAAAACAGGTTCTGTTATTACCTTTGAATACTGTGTATGGAAAGGAATCAATGACGGAGATGAAGACATCAAAGCACTTATCAGATATTGCAGACAGGTACCCTCCAAAGTGAATCTGATCCAGTATAATCCTATTGGTGACGGAAAATATGACCAGTGTAATAAACAGGCAGAAGACAACTATGTACGCCAACTGGAAAATGCAGGAATCACAGTGATGATCAGAAAAAGCCGCGGTGGCGACATCGATGCAGCCTGTGGACAGCTTGCCAACAAAACAACGGATTAAAATTTCCTTAAAAGATTAAAAACTTTTCTTAAAAATTTCCTAAAATCCTACCTTTACATAAACTAATAAGGGATGTTGGATTTCTTTACAGGCGAAGATGGGCTTGAAAATGTCTATGCATGGTCAATTCCGCTTCATGCTACCGTAATTTTAGCAGAAATGATCTACAGCCATATTTCTGAGGCTAAGCTGTATAATGGAAAGGATGTGGCAACGAGCATCTACCTTGCATTGATGAACTTCGGACTGGATCTTGTCATGAAGGCTTTTGCCATGGGAGTCATGTTTTTCTTTTACAATCATCAGCTTTTCACCTGGGATTTTACCGTCTGGTATTGGCTGATCTGCTTTATCATTACAGACTTTGCTTATTATGTACTGCATTATGTAGATCATCATTCCAGAGCATTCTGGGCAGTTCATATTACCCATCACAATTCAGAATATTTCAACCTGACTACGGGTTTCAGAAGTCCTGTACTGCAGCCTCTTTACAGATATCTTTACTTTTCTCCACTGGCCTTCTTAGGCTTTAATCCATGGCATATCATGGTTGTTTATGCCATTGGGCAGGTGTATGGAACCTGGGTGCATACACAGACCGTGAAAAGTATGGGTGTTTTAGAATATATTCTGGTAACCCCATCGCATCACAGAGTGCACCACGCCTGCAATATTAAATATCTGGACAGAAACATGGGGATGTGTCTGATTATCTGGGACAAAATTTTCGGGACCTTCGAAAAAGAAGACCCCAATGTGCCTATCAAGTATGGAATATATCCAAAAATGCCGGACAACAAACCAGATACTGTTCTTCTTTATGAATGGAGAAAAATCTGGAAAGATATCAGACAGCCGGGACTGAAAATTTCAGACAGGATTAACTATATTTTTAATTCTCCGGGATGGAGGCATGATGGAACCGGTAAAACAGTAAGGCAATACCAGAAAGACTATTTAAAGAAACAGGACAAAAGACAGGAGCAAAAGCAAAAAATGAAATCTGCCTGATCTGATGTATTTATCATTCTGTTTTTTATTGAACCACAAAAGATAAAAGCTTTTTACATTGAAATATTGGTAAAATCTTTGCAATCTCCGGTGAAAAATATTTTCATGATAATGACCATTGAATGATTGACAATTCCCATCCTGTGGAGGGGTGGCGAAAATTCAAAGAATTTTTGACGGGGTGGTTCCAAAAAAACAAAATATCTCCAATCTTTTCCTCATTCCCCCTAAACCCTTATTTTTGCTTCATGAAAAAACTTTTCTTTCTTGCTGCTCTAATCATTTTTCAATTCTCATTTTCACAGCAGACCGATTTCCTGAAAATAAGAAAATTCAGGGTTGCTTACCTGGATGATAAAATTCAGGAAACGTCAGGGTTAAGTATTCTGAATGGAAAACTGTACACTTTCAATGACAGTGGTAATGCTCCGGAACTTTTTGAGTTGGATGAAACTTTGGGCAGCATCAAAAATACATTGGCCATTAATGCAAAAAATAAAGACTGGGAAGCCTTGACTAACGATGGAAAGAATTTCTATATCGGAGACTTTGGAAATAACGGAGGAACGAGAAGAGATCTTGAAATTTATAAACTTCCTTTTCACAACAACGAACCCAAGAACGATTCAATTACGAAAATTTCGTTCTATTATCCTGAGCAGACAGAATTCATTCCCCAATATACCAATAATGATTTTGATGCTGAAGCAATGATCTATCTCAACGGAAAGTTGCACCTTTTTACTAAAGAATGGAAATCAAAATCAACCTCGCATTACATTATTGATCCCACAACCTCTGAAAAGCAGAAGGCTGAAAAAGTAGAATCTTACAAAACCAATTTTGTGGTCACTGATGCTGCCTATTTTGATAAAAAATTATATCTGGTAGGCTATACCAAGAAAACAGAGGTCTTTCTGAATATCTTTACCGAAACAGAACCGGGAATTTTTTTTAAAGAGACCCCGAAACATTATTATTTAGGAAGTGCCCTTGCAATAAGCCAGATCGAAGGGATTGCCGTGAATGAAACCGGAATCTATATTTCGGGGGAAAAGTTCAAATCGAGATTGGGAACGGCGCAGCCCTCCCTGTATTTTATTCCCAAAGAACAACTCAAAGATTAATTTTATCTTAAAATTGCGTGAAAAAAATTATCTTTGTGATAATTAATAATTATATACCAATCATCCACAGATTTTGGCAAACATCGTAGAAGAAATCAAACAACCGATCAACGAGGAAATGAAACTTTTCGAGCAGAAGTTTTATGAGTCTATGCAGAGTAAAGTCCCTTTATTAGATAAGGTAACCCGGTTTATCGTTACTACTAAAGGAAAACAAATGCGTCCTATGTTTGTATTTCTTTGTGCAAAGTTAATCGGGGAGGTCAACGAAAAAACATACCGTGGAGCTTCAATGATCGAACTGATTCATACGGCAACCCTGGTTCATGATGATGTGGTAGATGAAAGTTTTAAAAGACGTAATTTTTTCTCTATTAATGCGTTGTGGAAGAATAAAATTGCAGTTTTGGTAGGGGATTATCTTTTATCAAAATCAGTTTTATTATCTACTGATCATAAAGATTACGACCTGCTGGCTGTCATTTCAAGGACAATTCGTGAAATGTCCGAAGGTGAGCTTTTGCAGCTTGAAAAAGCCAGAAAGCTGGATATCACTGAAGAGGTATACTATGAGATTATTCGTCAGAAAACAGCGACTTTAATTGCTGCATGTTGTGAAATAGGGGTCCTGTCCAACAATGCAGATGAAGTACTTGCCAAAAAAATGATGGACTTCGGAACCTACACCGGAATGGCTTTTCAGATTAAGGATGACCTATTTGACTATTTAAGCTCAAATGTTATCGGAAAACCGGTAGGAATCGATATTAAGGAGCAGAAAATGACGCTTCCCCTGATTCATACTTTAAAAACAGCCGCAGAAAAAGATCGTAAATATTTTTTCAATACGATCAAACGCTACAATAACGATCCCAAACGCGTGAAAGAGCTTATAGACTTTGTCAAGAACTCCGGAGGCATGGATTACGCCATTAAGGTCATGAAAGATTTCCAACAGAAAGCGAAAGATATTCTCAACGAATTTCCGGATTCTGAAGCAAAAAAATCTTTGAACAGTATGCTGGATTACGTGATTGAAAGAAAATTTTAAAAGAAATAGAATAGGGATGATGGCCGGAAGCAGTCATCCTTTTCATTTAAATAAGTTTACATTTTATCCTGAATGATGCCAAGTTGGCAAGTTGTTTTATGATAGAGATTTGTTTTTCATTTTAACCAAGACAAGCATTAATACATAAAAAATTGCACTACAATACCTTTATGGTTACAATAATAACCGCTAAGACGACGCAAAATAAAGCGATTAAAAATAAATAATCCGCAATAGTCTCATATCTGGTTTCCCGCTTTTCATTTTCGGTCCTGATCGCCAGAAAAGAAAAAAAACAGCTGCACGCAAAAAGAATACACGCAACACCCGCAAACTCATCCAAATGAGTATGCTCACTCATTTTAGTAATTTTCAGTGAAGTGATGATAATTAAAGAAAAACCTAAAAGATTGCTGGAGGCATTAAGGATGTGAGGTGACTTTTTTTCCATCATTTACAATTTTTTACAATATAAAGCACAATTTTTTTATTATCAAATTTTTAAAAAAGATTATTGAAAATTAAAATTAATTTAAAAATTGTATATTAGCGCCATACTTGAAGAATAAAAAAACTTTTATATCTAGCTATGCAGACAACCTATATTGAAACACAGCAAATTTCTTTCCAGGATTTTAAAAACCAGATACTTGAAGATTACAGGTTAGGAAGGATATCGCGCGAGATGTCTTATCTTGGAAGAAGAGAAGTGCTTACAGGAAAAGCTAAATTCGGAATTTTTGGGGATGGTAAAGAGCTTCCTCAGCTGGCCATGGCGAAAGTTTTCAGAAATGGAGATTTCCGTTCAGGATATTACAGGGATCAGACTTTTGCATTAGCGGTAGATGCTTTAACGGTTGAAAGCTTTTTCGCACAGCTTTATGCAGATACAAGTGTTGAAAGAGAACCGGCATCCGCAGGGAGACAAATGAACGGTCACTTTGCGACCAGAAGTTTAAATGAAGACGGAAGCTGGAAAGATCTTACCGCACAGAAAAATATCTCTTCAGATATTTCTCCTACGGCAGGTCAGATGCCAAGACTGTTAGGATTGGCTCAGGCTTCTAAAATTTATAAAAGTGTAAAATTTGAAGGTTCTGAAAAGTTCTCAAACGAAGGAAACGAGATTGCTTTCGGAACCATTGGCGATGCTTCTACTGCAGAAGGACATTTCTGGGAAACATTGAATGCTGCTTGTGCGCTTCAGGTTCCTATGATTGTTTCTATCTGGGATGACGGGTACGGAATTTCAGTTCCTACAAAAAATCAGAGAGCAAAGGCTGACATTGCAGAAATGTTAAGCGGTTTCCAAAGAAAAGAAGGGGAAAACCAGGGATGCGAGATTATTCAGGTAAAAGCCTGGGATTATCCTGCATTATTGGACGCTTATGCAAGAGCAGAGCAGTTTGCAAGAGTAGAAAGTGTTCCTGTAGTGGTTCATGTGATTGAGGTCACTCAGCCACAAGGTCACTCAACTTCCGGATCTCACGAAAGATATAAAAATGAAGAGCGCCTTTCATGGGAATCTCAATTTGACGGATTGGTGAAATTCAGAGAATGGGTTTTAAATTATTCCATCGAGATTGAAGGAAAAGAAGAAATCATCGCTTCTGTTGAAGAATTGGATGCCATAGATGATGAAGCAAAGAAAATAGTAAAAGCAGGTCAGAAAAATGCCTGGGAAAACTATCAGAAGACGATTACAGATTTAATTAAGTCTGTTCTTCCATTGGTGGAGAACCTGAAAGGACAGAATTCTGAAATTGAAGGCTATATTGGCCAGTTCAATAAATTGGTTTCTAAAGCTAAAAAAGACATTTTCCATTTAACAAGAAAAGCTTTACTGGCAACAAGAGGAACCTCTTCTGCGGAAAGAACGCAGTTGATGCAGAAGTACAATGAAGTTTTTGAAATAGAAAAAGACAACTATTCTTCTCACTTATATTCTCAGTCTCAGTGGAAAGCTGAAAATGTGAAGGAAGTAAAACCAGTTTATTCTGACAGTTCTGAAGATGTTGACGGAAGAGTAGTGGTAAGAAATAACTTTGATAAAATTTTTGAAAAATATCCTGAAACTTTAGTCTTTGGTGAGGATGCCGGAAATATCGGTGACGTTAACCAGGGATTGGAAGGAATGCAGGAAAAATATGGCGAAGTACGTGTAGCAGATACCGGAATCCGTGAAGCGACCATTCTTGGTCAAGGGATCGGGATGGCCATGAGAGGTTTGAGACCAATCGCTGAAATCCAGTACCTGGATTATATTTTATACTGTTTACAGGGAATGAGTGATGATCTGGCGACGGTTCAGTACAGAACCAAAGGCGGTCAGAAAGCTCCCGTGATCATCAGAACAAGAGGGCACAGACTGGAAGGAGTTTGGCATTCAGGTTCTCCAATGGCGGGGATTCTGAATCTTTCAAAAGGAATTCTGGTATTGGTCCCAAGAAACTTAACGAAAGCGGCCGGATTTTATAATACGATGCTTCAGAGTGATGATCCAGCTGTGATTGTTGAATGTCTGAACGGATACAGATTAAAAGAAAAACAACCGGATAACTTAGGGGAGTTCACTGTTCCTGTTGGTCAGATTGAAGTCACTAAAGAAGGGAAAGATGTTACCTTGGTAACGTACGGTTCAACCTGGAGAGTCGTAATGGATGCAGCCGATGAATTGGAAAAATTAGGAATTTCTGCAGAAGTTATAGATGTTCAGTCTTTAATTCCTTTCGATCTAACGAATGAAATTGCTGAAAGCGTGAAGAGAACCAACAGATTGGTAGTAATCGACGAAGATGTGGAAGGTGGAACTTCAGCGTTCATTTTACAACAGATCCTTGAGAAGCAGAAAGCATTCAGATATCTGGATTCAGATCCGTTAACGATCGCTGCCAACGACCACAGACCTGCGTATGCAAGTGACGGAGATTACTTCAGCAAGCCATCTTCAGATGATATGGTTGAAAAAATCTACGCGATGTTCAATGAAACAAATCCTCAGAAATATCCAGCGATATTTTAATTGGGGCTTTTAGATAAATTTGAAACCGCTTTCTTTGGGAAGCGGTTTTTTCATTGTAAAATTTATAAATTTGGATCATAAGCTAAATATGAAAAATCAATAAACATGAAAATCACCAAACTTGTCATTCTCTTCAATTATCAAAAAATACTATTGGGACTAATTGTTTCAGCTCTTCTTTTCGGATTATCATTTTATATCAACTCAGGTATGTTTGTTTTAGCATTGAGAATTTTAGGAGCTCTTATTATTTTAAATATTATGGCTTCACTTGTTGCGTCTTATATTCTTTATGATAATTCTGATCTATATGAACTAAAAAGCTTAAAAGGAACTGTAGATTTTGGAAAGACGAAAAGTGCAATTCTGGTTCATGCCAGTTTTGATCCTTTGTCCAAAAGATTAGAAGAAAAATATCCAAACTTAAATTTAACAGTTTGTGATATTTATGGAAACAGACACGAACATGAAAAAGGAATTGAAACTTCAAAACAAATATTTCCACCTAACCCAAAAGAAATAAAAATTTCTCCGGAGAAATTACCTTTTGAGGATAAATCCCAGGATGTCATTCTTGCACTGACATCACTGCATGAAATTTTAGATCATGAACAGAGAGTTCTGTTTTTTAAAGAAGCGAAAAGAATATTGAAAAATGATGGGGTAATAATTGTTTCGGAGCAATTTAGAGATACAACCAATTTTGTTTTCTTTAATATCGGAGCATTTCATTTTCTGAGTCAGAAGCAATGGAAGAAAGCCATTTCCAGTGCAGATTTGCGAATAATTTCTAATCAAAAAATTACTCCTTTTGCCAATATGTTAATTCTAAAATAACTGAAATAAAGAATAATCAGACTTTGACATCCTTTGTCACTTTCTTATCCAGCAAACCACAGCTTTTTTCAGAGCCATAATCTTCCGTAGCAAACTTCGCCTCCCATTCTTCCAGCAAATACAAAATCGGCAGCAAAGCCAATCCTTTTTCTGTCAACGAATATTCAACTCTTGGAGGAAGTTCTTTAAACTCTTCTCTGATGATCAGTCCGTCGGTTTGCATTTCTCTTAACTGATCGGTCAGTACTTTTCTGGAGATCACATTAATTCGTACGGCAAGCTCTCCGAAACGAAGTTTACGGTCTTTGATCACCAATACAATGATCGGTTTCCATTTGCTTCCCAGGGCAGACATTGCCTTCCCTAAAGGGCAGCTGTATTTCATCAATTCATTCTTTACCATGCGTTACTTTTAAGTTACTAATGTAAGTTACTGCGAAGTTACCACTTTTTTTCTTTATAAGATACAAATACGAACTATTATTAGTTACTTTGTGTAACAATTTAAAAATGTTAAATATAAAATAATTGCAAAATGAGTATAGACGCATTATTTAGTCCATTTAGTTATAAAAATCTTCAACTTAAAAATAGAGTGGTGATGGCTCCGATGACGAGAGCTCAATCTGATAACGGAGTACCCACTCAGCAAATCGTAGATTATTACGCAAGAAGAGCGGCTTCAGAAGTAGGTTTGATCCTTTCCGAAGGAACAGTGATCAACAGACCCGCTTCAAAAAACATTCAAAACATTCCTGACTTTTATGGAACAGAAGCATTAAACGGCTGGAAAAATGTAATCGATGCCGTTCATGAAAATGGCGGGAAAATGGGACCTCAGATCTGGCACGTTGGGGATACCAGAAGTTCTGAAGACTATCCATTAGTTGAAATGGAGAAAGCTTCTACCATGACTCTGGAGGATATTCAGGATACCATTGCTCAGTTTGCAGCTTCTGCGAAATCAGCAAAAGACTTAGGTTTTGATGTTGTTGAAATTCACGGAGCCCATGGATACCTGATCGACCAGTTTTTCTGGGAAATCACCAATACCAGAACCGATGAGTATGGAGGGAAAACATTGAAAGAAAGAAGCAGATTTGCTGTTGATATCGTAAAAGCGATCAGAGCTGCCGTTGGTGAGGATTTCACCATTATTATCCGTCTTTCTCAGTGGAAGCAACAGGATTATAAATCCAGATTAGCGGCTACACCTTCCGAAATGGAAGAGTGGTTGTTACCTTTAAAAGAAGCAGGAGTTGATATTTTCCACTGTTCACAACGTCGTTTCTGGGAACCGGAATTTGAAGGCTCTGATCTGAATTTTGCAGGATGGGCAAAGAAAATTACCGGACAACCGACTATTACGGTAGGTTCTGTAGGTCTTGAAGGTGATTTCATGGCTGCATTTGCAGGACAGGGAACTGAAAAAGCAGACTTATCTGAATTGATCAGAAGACTGGAAAGAGGAGATTTCGATCTTGTTGCGGTAGGAAGAGCCCTGTTACAAGACCCTGAATGGGTAAAAAAAGTAAAAGAAGGGAATACCGATGAGCTTTTAAACTTTTCAGCTGAAAGTTTAGCCGTACTTTATTAAAAGACCATTATGAATTGCAGATGCACTTTGATGCCGGATAACCGGCATTGTAAATGAATTGACAGTTCACTTATTTATATTTAATTTTCTACCTAATTATTTTTTTAAAGAAACCCGCTTCAGGAATTTTCCTGAAGCGGGTTTTATTGGTTTTTAATCCGGACATTCCAAAGTATTCAAAATACATCTCCAACGGGAAGGGAAGCCGTTTTTAGGCGGGATATAGCAGGCTGTTGTTCCTTCCGGACATTGCGGTGCATTTCCACCATTCAGTTTCTTTAAATCGGCTCTTATTAATTTCTTTAAATTTTTCATGCGTAATAATCTTTGGGTTAATATTTTCGGTGATCTACAAATTAAAAGACAAATACACTCCTAAAAATGAAGTGGATCTGTTTTTTAGTCCTGACATACCGTACCATTGGATTCGCAAGTCCAGTAGCTTGGAAAACCATCTTTACGACGGTGATGACATGGTGTTGTTCCCGCAGGACAATCCGGTGCGTTTCCGCCATTCAATTTCTTTAAATCTGCTTTTGCTAATTTTTTTAAATTTTTCATATGTTATAATTTGTTGTTGATTAAAAGTATAGTATTTTCACTAAATAGCGAAATATTATGGGTGAAAAATGTCAAAAGTAATAAAAACAACCGCGCTCCAAAATTTTTGGAGCGCGGTTTTAACAGATTTAAATATCTAAAATTACCGTAGTGATGGTAATAGTGATTTTTGATTATAAGCCAATGTTTTTAGTCGGTTTCAATTGCTTAAGAATGCTTTTTGGAACTGCATTTTTGTGAACAAGAATAGCCGTTGATTTATACTCAACATAAGGTCTTGTTACATACAGATACCCTTCGAAATCATTGGTTACACCCCATGAGTTTTTAACCATATAATATTCTTTACCCGTTTGGTCTTTTGCCAGTCCTACGATGTGCATCCCGTGATCATCCGTTGTAGAAAGGTTGTTAAGCGCTTTCTGACGCATATCTTCAGTGATGGTTTTATCTTTCTTAGGCTCTGTGAATAAAGTCTGCTTGTTTTCAGCAGTGATCTGGTTAAGATCCATATCCGGAACATAGGCTACTCCGTTCTTATAAGAGAAATAAGGCTCAGAAACGTCTGTTGCCCATCCCACAGAATATCCTTTGGTTACAGCATTATCAATAATGGCTGTCAAATCCTTCATAGGGACATTCCAGTCAGAATCATGACTCCAGTTATCAGGAATTGGAACTACAAATTTCTGATAGTATGGATAATCTTTGTACGAAGAGATTTCGATATAATCTTCAGGATTAATTCCCACTACTTCCTTCGCGAATGTTTTTGGAGTATAATTTTTTCCTTCATAGGTAAAATTAGCCGGAACTTTTCCAAGATATTCATCCAGAATAGAATCTACTGAATCCATCCAGTTATCCGTAAGTTTTCCTTTTGAACCTGCCTGTACAAGGCTGTCCAGTACGGGCTTTAATTTCCCCTGCATTTCCTTAAAGTTGTTAAGGCTCTGTCCAGATTTCAGTCCTGTATACACATCCTGAGGTACCGCACCGTATTTTTTGTACATATTCACAACGTCGTGCAATTCGCCGCCGTCACCCCAGCTGATCGCTCCGCTGTTCAGTACATATAACTTCGCTTTATCGTGGTAAGAATTTCTTGCTGTAAAAATTTCAGCAAGATCTACAGTTTTTTTACCCATTCTCTGCATTTCAGATTCAAGGAAAGAATTTCCTGAGTAGCTCCAGCAAGTTCCCGATGAACCCTGGTTTTTTACCGAAGTAGCTCCTACGTCTTTTAACGCTGTGAACTGAAAATTAGCATTTTGAGATTGATTGTTTTTTAATTTGTTGATCAAGTCATCTTGGGCAAACATCATACTTCCTGCAGACAAAACAAAAAGTAATGAGGCAATTTTGGTATTTTTCATTACTATAAAAAGATTATTTATACGAATAGTCGTTCATAGTAAAGATTTGTTACAAAGGGAAAAGTTAAATTTGAAACGGAAAAAAGTTGAATAAAACGGAGAACTGCCTGAAAATTAATAGGTTTATTTATTGATCAGTTGATCCATTATTTTGATTTTTCTTTAAAAAAAATAAAATGTTTCCAACCCATCCTGAAGTTTATGCATCTATAACAGTATAAAGCCTGACTATGGAAAGAGAATTACTAATAGAATGCCAACGTAGCAACCGCAGTGCGCAGCGGAAGGTTTACGAGAAAATGGCCGGCAAGCTGTACTCAGTCTGCAGACGCTATCTGAAAAATGATGAAGATATTGAAGAAGTATTGGCCGATACTTTTTACAAAATATTCACAAAGATCAACCAACTCCAGAATCTGGATACTTTTGAAGGGTGGGCTAAAAAAATTGCCGTCAATGAATGCCTTCAGAAACTCAGAGCCACGAAAGCGCAGTTCGTTTCCATGGACGATGATTTTGTAGAAACATCAGGAACCTTATCCGAAAGCATTTCGTTTGAGAAAGATATTCTGAGTCTCCTCAACTTTCTTCCCGAAGGTTGCAGGGCGATATTCAATCTATTTGCGATTGAAGGCTATCCTCATAAAGAAATTGCCTCTATGCTTTCAATAAGTGAAGGAACCTCCAAATCGCAGCTCAATTTTGCAAGGAAAAAACTACAGGAACTTTTGGTGAATCAGAACATTTAAATTTTAGAGCAATGGAAAATAATCAAGACATAGATAAAAGATTCAATGAAGCTTCTAAGCTTTCAGAAGAGCCGGCTGTTTTTCCGGGCTTTGAAAAAGTCTGGGGAAAAGTTGAAGAAAAATTAGATCAAAAAGAAGAGAAAAAGAGAATACTGCCGGTGTGGTTTCCTTATGGGATTGCGGCAAGTCTGATCCTTGGATTGGGAGTACTTTATTTTTTAGATAAAAAAGAAACAACAGCTCCCGGGAATCCTGTTATTGCAGAAAAGCCAAAAGATCATCTTCAGAGAAACCAGATCCAAACCATAGACAGCACGGTTAAATCTAATATTGAAAAAGAAATTGAAGTTTCAAAGTCACCACAGGAACCGCCTGCTTTAGCCTATGAGAACATTCAAATTCCAGATAAGGTAGGAAAAGCTACAGTTGTTAACAGAAATAACGAGATCTTTGCTTCAAGAAGTGGGGATTACTCAACAGATGAATATTTCATTAAAAAGAAAGATATTAATAAAACACAAAATATTGAAGAAGTAGTTCTTTATGCACCTTTGACTTACAAAAAAACAATATCAACAACAACTTCATCAAGTACGATTGTGAGTAGTGCACCATTAAATTATATCGCATCAAATAATACTGGGCAGGCACTTCAGGGAAGCGTAGCAGGCATTCAGGTACAGTCATCTGGAATTATGCGTAGAAAGGGTGATAAAATTAAAAATACAGTCAATACAGCGAATAATGGCTATTTAAATAATAGTCAAATTGCCATAAGAGGCTTATCCACTTTAAAAAGTACAAATGAACCATTATTTGTTGTCAACGGTAAAGTTGTGAAGGAAGTTTACTTCAGAGCATTAAATCCCCAAAAGATTGAAAGTGTAGAAGTGGTAAAAGGAGCGGCAGCATCTGCTTTGTATGGAAGCCAGGGCGCGAATGGAGTGATTGTAGTGAAGACCGCAAGACTTTCGAGAAGGGAAAAAAGAAGAATGGAAAAGATGCAGCAAACCATCAATCAATATAAACAAAATCAAGTTTCCGATGATGAAGGGTATGATGCATTTGTAGAAAATCCTTTTGAACTGACAAAAAATCAACCCCAGTCAACTTTTTCAATTGATGTAGATAACGCTGCCTATTCCAATATCAGGAGAATGATCAATAATGGGCAGATCATAGATAAAAATGCAGTAAGGATTGAGGAAATGATTAATTATTTTAAATACACCTATCCTCAACCTAAAAATAATGAGCCATTCTCAATCAATACAGAATATAGTGATGCGCCCTGGAATCCTGGTCATAAACTTTTAAAAATTGGACTTCAGGGAAAGAAGGTGCCCATGGACAATCTCCCAGCATCTAATCTGGTATTCCTGATCGATGTTTCCGGATCTATGGACTCACCGGATAAACTTCCCCTCCTGAAATCATCTTTCAAAGTGTTGCTGGATCAGCTCAGACCACAGGATAAAGTTGGCATTGTTGTGTATGCGGGAAGCGCAGGGATGGTTTTGCCACCAACTTCGGCTAATGAAAAGGACAAAATAATTCTTGCCCTGGATAATCTTCAGGCGGGAGGAAGTACGGCAGGTGGAGCAGGTATTGAGCTTGCTTATAAACTGGCTCAGGAAAATTTTATCAAAAACGGCAACAATCGTGTGGTTATTGCAACAGATGGAGATTTTAATGTCGGTGCTTCTTCTACTTCCAATGTACAGACCCTTATTGAGGAAAAAAGAAAATCTGGTGTTTTTCTTACCTGTTTAGGTTTTGGTATGGGGAATTATAAAGATAATATGCTTGAAACACTTGCAGATAAAGGAAATGGGAATTACGCTTACATTGATAATCTTCGGGAAGCTAATAAATTTCTGGGTAAAGAATTTGCAGGAAGCATGTATGCGATAGCAAAAGATGTCAAGATTCAGATTGAATTTAATCCTAAATACGTAAGTTCTTACCGCTTGATAGGATATGAAAACAGGAAATTGAGAAATGAAGATTTCAGCAATGATAAAATTGATGCCGGAGAACTGGGAAGCGGTCATACAGTAACGGCTTTGTATGAGATTATTCCGGCAGGTACCCAATCAGAATTTATTCCTGAAGGCAGTAGTTTGAAATATACACGTACAGAATCTTCCGGAGATTTTGGAAGTGAACTCGCGACAGTTAAATTCAGGTATAAAAAGCCTGACGAAAATACCAGTAAAGAGATCAGCCAGATCATTGGAAACTCTTCCGGGAAGATATCTTCAGCAAGTCCTGATTTTAAATTTGCATCATCCGTTGCATGGTTCGGTTTGGTTACCAGAAAATCTGATCTGATCCTAAAAAAAGATCTTTCTGATATTGAAGACCTTGCCAGACAGGGAAAAGTAAATGATATGGAAGGCTACAGATCTGAGTTTATAAGACTTGTAGAAAGCTATAAAGTTATTTCTAAGTAGTATTTTTAAGAAAAGAAATTTCCCCGGAAATTTCTTTTTTTTCTCTATTTTTAAAGATATTAATAACGATGAAGAAAATTTATCTGCTGCTGCCGTTTGCCGTCACCTTTTTGCGCGCACAGAATTCACAGCTGTATTATTCCGGAACCTTCTTAACGCCCAGGGATAAGGCTCAGAACTTTTTAAAAATTTATAATAAAAGCAGTGGTATTTATGAAATGACCAATGAGAAAGGATCTGCCATTATTGCGGCCAAGCCTTATGACACCTTGGTTTGGAACAACGGCAAAAATAATCTGGTAGTACAGTCTTATCATCTGAGAGAACTTAAATCCATTGTAGAAGGAGAAATAAAAAATGAAACAGTCACTCCTATTTATACTAAAGATTATGACAGTCTGATCTTCAGAAAAAACGAAGACCGTTTCAGTATTGATAATGCTCCAACCGTTCTGACTAAAAATTCCGATGCCTCTTTTTACGAAATAAGAAAACTGAAACAGAAAACCGACAGCACTTACAAGCTGAAAAGATTAAATCATAATAATTTGATCTTTAACGGCAGTTTTACCACTTCATTTGATGTCAAAACTCGGAATGCAGTTCCTAAGACCCAAAGAACCTATGTACAGGGAAGATCTGAAAACGGAAATCCTGTATGGAAAGGTCCAGAAACAGATGAAATGTTCAGTTTCGGACCGGATATCGCTTCATTAGCCTTTGACGGACTGCCTTATGATTATGATTTTAACGGAAGGTTGGTGCCTCTTTCAGACGGTCATTTTCCTGCTAAAGTCTATGATAATAACGTTTTTAAGACTACGGTTGGATATAATAATCAACTTAAGCTGAATGCTTTTATAAAAGAAGGCTACGCGGAAAAAATCCGGCTTTCAGTGGAACTTGGAAATCAAAAGGACCAGATGTATTTTACAGATCAGTTTAGCATAGCCAATTCCATTAAAACAAAGCTAAATACCTTATTTAACGGTTATATTTTCAATTTCACCTTTAATTATAACGACAATAAAGTCACAAATACCAATAGAACAGGACTGTTCAACAGGGTATATCTGAATTCACTGTTAACACCTGTATCATTTTCAAATGCTCAGCAACTGTTTTTGAATGACGGCTCACAAAGAAGTTATAGCAGTAATGCTGATAATCCTCAATTTCTTTTTGATCAGGATAAAAGATACAGTTACCGCAGCCAGCGCAGGCAATTCAGTCTGGAAGCTTCCAAAAGTTGGGGCAATTTTAAACTGAACATCAATCAGTCCTATGAAAATGACAGTTTCCTGAATCTGGACCGGTACAGTCCCTCCACTACAGGATTTGCGAATGGAATTTACAATGAAAGATCGCAGCATGACAAGCTTTATCATTCCAATATTTTAGGAACCTATACTTTGGGAGGGTATGATTTTAAGAATATGTTCAGCCTTAATTTTATCCTCAATGATATCCAATCTGATGTGTACAACAGTTTGAATGTGAAGAGAAATATCTATCAGCGAACTTCTCAGGATCATATTTTTAATTACAATATGGAAATCAGAGATGATGATTTTGAAGCAGGATTTAATCTTGGAAACTCATTCTACATATCAAATACGTCACAAAAAAATAATTATTGGCTGCCTAAAGTCAATGCCTCACTAAAGTTTAATGATGTTTTTAACTGGAATAATTTTAATTTTAAAATTGTAGGCGCTTATACCCAATTAAGTTCCGAACCTGAGATGACCAGATCATATGCTTCATACGCTTCCGTACTCCTGAATGCGGATCAGTATGACCAATACTTTCCTGTCATGGAAGCTGAAAGTTTTAAGGGATTGTCCAATATTAATTCCAGAGAATGGAAAGCAGGAGCGAAAATCAATATAAGCTACAGGCTAAGTTTTGAAGGAGAATATTTCAGCAGAAAAATTAAAGATGATGTTTTTCCCGTTTTTGAAAATAATCAATTGTTATTAAAAAATGCTGCAGATCATACCTACAGCGGGTATGAATTCAATTTTTCGTATGACCGGCTGCCCTTGTCGAATTATTTTTATACAACGAATAAAGTTTCATTCTTCAGATATACGGATATCGTAGATAAAACAGCTCCCGTCTATAATGATCTGGCACTTTCCGGATTTAAAGATATCTACAAAACCCTGAAACAAGGTCAGGTTTTAGGAGCGATTGTCGGAAGTTATTATGAAAGAAGTGCGGACGGACAGGTGATCATTGATGAATCAGGATTTCCTAAAAAAGCTGCCGGAAGAAAAATAATTGCCGATCCTACCCCGGATTTTGTGATGAAGTTCAATCATAGTTTTAATTATAAAAGATACACATTAGACCTCAATTGGGAATGGAAAAACGGCGGTCAGCTTTGGAACGGAACCCAGGCGGTACTTGATTATTACGGACGTTCCTCTATCTCCGGTGAAGAAAGGAATGTCAAAAATTATATCTTTCAGGGTGTTAATGCGGCGGGAAGTGTCAATCAGGTACCTGTTGATTTTTATAATCCTCAAAACAATGTAAAGGAAAACAGATGGTCGAGGTACGGTTATGCAGGCGTTGCCGAAGATTATGTACAAAAAGCAGATTTTATCAGAATCAATAATATCTCATTATCCGCCAATTTTCCGATTAATCAGACCCAGCGTGTGTTGACTCTGACTTTTTACGTCAATAACATTCTGCTCTGGCAGGCCAATAAAGGCGTAGACCCGGCTCAGAATTTTTACGATATGGATAACGGGCGGGGACTGGATTTCTTCAATCTCCCTTCTTTTAAAACATTCGGATGCATGGTTTCATTCAAATTTTAACCTATGAATTACAAGTTGACATCATCTATCATTTCAATTCTCTTTTTGTGCTCAATAGTCTTTGTTAAGGCACAAAAGGCATTTCATGATTTCGAAAAAGAGAAAACCTATATACAGACCAATCATGTATTTTATAAACCCGGAGACATGATGTACTTTAAAATCTACGTAGTAAAAGGAGAAAATAATCTCCCATCTGAAGATAGTAAAGTGGTCAATTTTGAGCTGATTGAGCCAAGCGGTAGCGTATTTTTGAAATCGAAATATGAGATCAGGAACGGGTATGCAGAAGGTTCCGTTTATTTTGCAGATGATATGAAAGGAGGAATCCATAAAATCAGAACATCTACCAACTGGATGCAGAATGAGGCCGGAAAAAATGGATTTGAAAAAGAAATTACCCTGCAGAAAATAGTTTCACCAAGAATCCTGATGAAGCTCGATTTCCCTAAAAAAGGATATAGTGCAGGCGATGAGGTGACCGCAGATTTTTCAATGAGAAGTCTCAGTAACCTTCCGATTCCGTTTTATGAAGCGGATTATACAGTGATGCACAACGGTGAAAAAGTTTCAGAAGGTAAGCTTGATACCGATAAAGAAGGGAAAAACCTGCTGAAGTTCAGACTTCCTGCTGTTTTAAAATCCTCAGATGCCGTCTTGAATATTAAAGTGAATTTTGATGGTTTTACAGAATCAATTTCACGAAATATTCCTGTTGTTTTAAATAATCTTGATGTAAGATTCATGCCTGAAGGAGGAACATTGGTCAATGGAATAGAGCAGAATATAGCATTCAAGATCCTGGATGAATTTGAAAAACCTGTAGATGCTGTACTGGGAATTTACAATCAGCACCATCAAAAGATAAAAGAAGTATCCGCCTATAATTTTGGGATGGGAAGTTTCTTTTTCACCCCAAAGAAAGAGGAAACGTACTATGCAAAAGTGATGAAGCCTGAAAATATTGTACAGACTTTTGATCTGCCCATCGCAAAAGATGAGGGTCTGGTTTTTAACATCAATAAAGAAAATGGAAAATTGTTGTTCAAACTTTTTTCTTTAAATGAGAAAAATATAACGTTCAAAGGATCTTTTCGTGAAAAGGAAATATATACCAGAGCGATTCAACTGAAAAGCGGATTGAATGAGCTCCAGGTGTCAGAAACGGAGCTGCCATCGGGGATTTGCAGATTTACAGTTTCAGAAAACGACCTACCATTGGCTGAACGTATTATTTTCACCAATGAGAACAGACTAATGAATGTGAAAATACAGCCCGTAAAACAGCACTACCTTCCCAGAGAAAAAGTTGTTTTAGATATTGAAACCACCAATAATCAGGGAAGCCCGGTTCCTGCCAACTTAGCGCTGAGTGTGGTAGATGATAAACTCTGGACTTATGCCGATGACAAACAAAATCATATCATTTCATGGCTGCTGATGGATTCCGAGTTAAGAGGAAAAATTGAAAACCCTCAGTTTTACTTTGACCAAAAAGAAGAAAAAGCTCAAAAAAGCCTTGACCTTGTGATGCTTACCAACGGTTATCGCTATTTTGAAATAATTCCTGAAGTGGTGAAAACCGGGAAGTATAAATACCTGCCGGAAAAGAAGAATACCATTTATGGAGTCGTAGAAGATGAACATAAAACCCCTGTAAAAGCAGACGTTTTTCTGGTAGAGCAAAATTCTAAAGAGAGCAAAATTCTGAAGCAGACTACAGCAGAAAACGGAAAATTTTATTTTTCAGATCTGGACAGAAATCTTTCTTATAAAATTATTGCCAGATCCTTTCTGCCTAAACAGACTGTTAAAGCCAGAATTTTATCTTACAGACTGGATGTTAATCCACTGATCAATCAGAAATTAAGTAACATTGATGTAGAAGAGATCATCAAAGATGCCGAGATCAAAGAAAAATCGAAAGAAGCCAAAGAAATTACGCCACCTCGTGTCAATAGACCAGCAGGCAATAGATCAGATACCATCAGAACTTCTTCCATAGAGGAAGTGGTTATGGTTGGGGCATTTAATATAAAAAACAATCTGGAGGCAGCATCACGAACGACCACTACCACTGTAGAAATTCTAAACCCCAATATGCCCTCTCTTTTGAGCGGAAAAGTTGCCGGATTGCAGATTGTAGGAGCGGACAGAATGCCTAATCAGGGAAATGTCCGGATAAGAGGAGCATCCTCTTCCACAAATAAAACGCCCCTGTTCATTGTAGACGGTGTTCCGGTTGACAATTTTAATACATTAGTCAATACCAATGATATCAACAGCATTACAGTCCTTAAGGATGCAGCTGCAACGGCAGTTTATGGAAGCAGGGCTGCAGACGGTGTAGTGATCATTAATTCATTTAAAGACAATAATTCAAAAACGAAGTTTGACATCACTCCAAAGTCTTATTTTGGTATAACATCAGTTCCGCCAGACAGTCTTACAGAGTACAGACCAAGCAGACAATTTTCCTATCCGGTATATCCCTCAACAGCTACCTCATACCGCTTCGATTACCGGGAAGCATTGTATTGGAATCCGGTGGTAGAAACTGATAAAAACGGAAAGGCAAAAGTAGAATTTTATAATTCCGATGCCAGTTCAGCATTCAGAATTATGACGGAAGGGGTTTCCTCATCAGGACTTTTAGGAAGAGATGAAACTACGTATGCAGCACAAAGCCTGATCTCGATTGATGCTAAAATTCCGCAATACCTGACCAGAACGGATCAAATTACGATTCCGGTTGTGATTAAAAATAATTCTTCGGAAACTAGAAAAATGGTAATGGATGTTATCGTTCCTAACCATGTTACATTAATGCAATCCGACAGTGTAATTACTTTAAAACCTCTAGAATCCGGAAGATTATGGGTCCGTATAAAAACAAACAATACCATCAACTCCAATATTCAGTTTACGGTAAGATCAGGAGATTTCCGCGAAACGATGATTCTTCCTTTTAAAGTAGAAGAAAAAGGATTTCCTCACTACCATTCCATTATCGATAATAGCACAGGGACTAAGACCGTCAACATTCCGGATTATATCAACGGAAGTTTCTATTCCTCTTATTATGTTTTCGAGAATTCGACATTCCAATTATTTGAAGATCTGGAAAGACTGAAAAAAGAACCTTACAGCTGCTTTGAACAGCTGTCTTCAACCATCTATCCTAATATTTTTATACTGGATTACATGAAATCTGCTGGAAAGATCAACAGTGAGAATCAGGAGCTTGTCATCAGAAATATGAAGAAAGGTTTCCAAAAACTGCTGAGCTATAAAAATAAGGACGGAGGTTTCGGATATTTCAGCAACGGTTCGGAATCTGATGTATCTCTTTCTGCGTTTGCCTTATTAGAGTTTTCATATCTGAAAAAATATGTAAACATAGATCCTAAACTGATTCAGGGATTATCGTCATTTATTTTATCGAAGAAAAACAGAAATGGACTTTTTGAAGTAAGAAAAACATACGAAATGAATGAAGCCTACTCAGAGTATTCATGGTCAAGAAATATGTACGTCCTTTATGCGCTGTCTAAAACAGGTTTTAAAAATGAACTGGAAGATTCCTATCAGGTTATGCTTAAAAGAGTTTTGGCCTCAAAAGATTCCTATCAGCTGGCATTATTGGGCAATGCATCCGCTCATCTTGGAAAAGATAAAGAATACCACCAGATCATGGACCTTCTGAACAGTCAGTATGAAAGTAAAAGGATACAGTCCAAAGCCACTTTTACAGGTGCGTGGGGAAGATCCGCAGATGCAGAAACAATGTCTCTTTACATGATGGCACTTCAGAAAGATGAAAAATTAAATCAGATGAAAATAGCGGAGACTGCAGATCAACTGATGGATTACAACGGATATTATGGATTTGGCTCTACGCAGGCAACGAGTCTCGCCATAGAAAGTTTATCTGGTTTCTTTTCTAAAAATGAGAAATTATTTGGTAAGGAAAAACCGGCCATAAGGATCAACGGAGCAGAAATCAAACCTGGTAATAGTGCTGGATCTGCTTTTCAGTCGGGAGAGAACAAAATAGATGTGAAATATCCTGATAAAAATGGCTTGCCCTATAAACTGGAATATGAGTATTATACTCTGCAGGCTCCGGAAAGAAAAGACCTCTCTGTGACATTGGATACCCAATTGAAATCGGCAATTTCAAAAGTAGGGGAGACCAATCGAATGATCATTACTGTAAAAAACAAAATCAATGGGCCGCTGCCGATGGTCACTGCAAAAATCGGAATTCCTGCCGGATTGACTTTGCAGAATGCTTTGCTGAAAGATCTCATCGATAAAAAACAGGTTTCTTATTATGAAATTTTCGACAACTATCTCGTGCTGTACTGGGAACACTTTGATGCCGGAGAGAAGAAAATCATCAATCTTGACCTCAAAGTAGAATTTGCTGGAGAATATACAGGGAAATCAAGCAATGTGTACTTGTATTATATGCCGGAAACCAAATTCTGGAATCAGGGAATATCTGCAAAAATTGAGGAATAAATTAGTTTTTCAGTAGTATTGTCAATTGAGATCAAGATAATTAAACGCTACCGGGAGGATAGGAATTATATACTTCAAAGGTCAGATGAAATGATAACACTGAATTTAAATAATTCTAAGCGTTCATTCATTTATTTTTTTACCCGTGAAGTATATAATTACCCAGCTATTTTTTCATCTTGATGTAGGTTACGGATATAGCTGCCAATAAGAATAGTATCCCTGCTGTAAGAATAGCATAAGAAGGATTGTTATGAAGAATATTTTTATAGATAAAACCAAACGAAATGGTCTGTATCAGCATCGGAACAACGATCATCATATTGATAACGCCCATATAAACACCTCTTTTCTCCGAAGGGATAGAAGGGGAAACCATCGAATAGGGCAGTCCCATCATAGATGCCCATCCGATTCCAAACAGGACCATAGGGAGTAATATTAAAAATTCATTTTTGATAAAAGGTAATACCAGCAATGATAATCCGGTGGCAAAAAGACAAAAAGCATATACTTTTTTTGATGAAAATTTGACTGCAAATGGAATCAGAATAAGCGCTGAAATCATCGTAATGAAGTTATAAAAACCATTCATCAGACCCGTCTGTCCTACCGCTGTTTCAGCCAGGTGAACAATATTTTTGGCCCACGACAGGTCGCTGTTCACAATCGCTGATCCGTTTTTTGAGAGTTCCAGAATATGGCTCGCCTTTTCTTCATCATTTTCTGAAACTCCATAAAGCGTCTGTTTGATCATAGGAGTCACAAACTGCCAGTAACAGAAGAGTGCATACCATTGAAATAGATAAACCAAAGCCAGCTGCCAGAGTATTTTGGGCATATTCACAATCGCTTTGAAAATATCGATGAAGGGAGTGAACACGGTGCTGTTTTCCCGCTCTGCTTTCAGTTGAGCAAGTTCTTCATCTGTGGGCGGAATTTCAGGTGTTTTATACACCGACCAAACCACGGAAGCGATAGAGCAGAAAGATCCCAGAAAGAAGGAATAATATACCCATTTCGGAATTCCTCCCGATTCTGAAGTACCCCCTAAATACTTCTGAAAAACGAATAACGATAAATTCGCCAGCGTAATGCCTGCTCCTACAAAAAGACTCTGCATCTGAAAACCATACGTCTGCTGTTCTTCAGGAAGTTTGTCCCCGATAAATGCCCTGTAAGGTTCCATCGCTGTATTGTTGGCTGCATCCAAAATCCATAGCAATCCTACCGCCATCCATATCGTAGAGCTGAAAGGAAAAATGAAAAGTGCCAGACTGCAAAATACAGCTCCCAGTAAGAAGAACGGTTTTCTGCGTCCCCATTTTGGGCTCCATGTCTTATCACTGATAGCCCCGATCAGAGGCTGAATAAGCAAACCGGTCACCGGTCCTGCCAGATTAAGAATCGGCAACTGCTCTGCGTGGGCTCCCAGAAAAGAATACAATGGATTTACAGCAGTCTGCTGCAGTCCGAAACTATACTGAATGCCGAAAAAACCGACATTCATATTCCAAATCTGCCAGAAACTAAGTTGGGGAATTATTCTTTTTGTCATGGTTTAGGGCATTGTAATTTGATAGTTTTTGTCAAGGATTAAGTTCGCCTTATCCTTGAATTTGCTGATAATATGATGTTCAATATCAAGTACCTTTTCTATGAAATCACTTTGTTCATCACGGTTTCTCTTCATTCTGTTTTCATAGGTGTCTTTATAATTACGGTCAATAAAGATACTGAAGTCAAAATCATCGATATCCAGTATATATGTTCCTTCAATGATCAGGACCTGAATAGCATCTGTCTTTATAGTTTCTGTAGCAATAGAATTAGCCTGATAATCAACCAAAGGTTTTTCAATACTAATTTTTCCGGCCTTAAACTGCCTCAGATTTTCCTGGATACGGTGCAGCTGAACCTCCTGGGTTCCTACATTGTCTAAACTCTTCTGACGATTTTCATGATTGTTTTTTGGAGGAAGTGTAAAGTAATCATCCATCTGGAGTACCAGACTGCTGACTCCACTTTGTTCCATTACCTTCTGCAGCGCAAAAGCAGTGACAGATTTTCCGCTCCCGCTTTCACCACAAATCCCGACAGCCCATTTATAGTCATCATTTAAAGCAAGTGTTTGCTTTATAATTTTATAAATATTTTCCGCTGTATGCAAATGCTTTTCCTGCAGTTCTATAACATCTCCAATCATCTTTATTTTCGTTTAGTCATTAATTTAATTCTTTGTGGTATTTTGACAACATTAGGGGTGATGAAGTGTTTTAAACCGTCATCAGTAAGTACCCAGATGCTGAAAAACATAATTGATCAGTCCCTAAAGGCAGTAATTGATCCGTAGAGTAATACTCTTTAAAACGGGTTCCTTTTTCTTCAAGAAGCTGTTCATATTGGCTTAAAATTTTATTGGGAATTTCGTCAAATCCTCTTTTTTTCAAACCAAGACAAAGCCAGCCAAGATAAATGGGCCAGGATCCACCATTATGAAAATGGTAGGGTTCATTTTTAAATTGATAACTGTAATTGTTTTCTAATAATTTCCAGTCTGAATCTCCAGGAAAAATGACAGGATAAAAAACAGGAAGCATCCAGTGCTTAAACTCTGAATTTAATTGTTCTAAGAAATGAGTAAAAGCATCCATATCAAGCTCAAAACCAAGGAGAACCGCAAGGGCATTTCCAGCAAGATCGAAACGTTCATCATAACCGTTTGCATTAAGAGAAGCCCATAAATAAGGCTTTTCCGTTGCTTTCTGATAAGCAGTCTCATGATGTTTTGTTTCATGAGAACTGTTTTTCCGGAAATTGTTTTCAATGAGTTTCTTTGTTGCGGCAGCCTGCATGGCCAGATCAGAGTCATCATACACTTTTGCGGCGTTCTTCAGCGCCCAGTATCGAAGGACGTTATCATAAAGAACATATCCGGAAGTGACGTATTCATCCGCCCAGTTCCCCCCCAATGGGCTGTACAAAAGTCCTCTTTGGTTAAACTCCCAGGTTTTGAGACATGAAAGAGCATTGTAAATGTTATGTTGTATTGTGTTTTTTAATGAATCGTTTTTACAATGCTCAATATATTCACAAGCCCCGATAATCCACCAGATTGTAGCATCTGTTCTTCCTACAAGCGTTCCATAACTTGCTTTTTCACCATAAACATTCGACGGAATCTGTCCGTTTTCAGCCTGATGTTTGGCCAGGGTCAGAATAGACTTTTCTAAACCATCAATGATGATTTGGTTTTGAATCAGTATGCCTGCAATTCCGGTCATCATAGAATCTCTTGACCAGACTCTAGCATAATTGTCCCGCTGTTCGGATGATGCTAAGATCCCTTGTTCAGAGATCGATTGGTATATAACTTCTAAGGCTTGTTGCTTTAACATATCATTTTTATAAAGTGGAGTCTTTCTGTTAATTCTGATGAAAGATCAAATTATCATGAATAAAATTTCTTTAAATCGATAATGAAATTACTTATTTAAAAATCGAATTTTACACTTGCCGCAAAAGTTCTTCCCGGTAAAGTTCTTGCTCTGATAATTCCGTTAGTTCCCACCATGGAACCTTCTTCCGCTTCAGTAATAGCCAGTGAATTAAAAATATTATTGGCATTTACATTTAGCGTCAGATTTTTCAAGAGTCGGTAGGCGATGTATGGATTTACTAAAGCATAGCCCGGCATCACCAGTTTGTTAACGTCCTGAGTATAGGCTTTTGTAGATCCTACCACAAAGAAACCAAGGCTAAGCTTATCAATATTCACATTAGGATTAATAGAGTACATGAATTTTGGCGTTCTTCTGGGCGTATTTCCTACGATCGTTTTATCAATGGCATCTTTAATTTCAGCATGAGTATACGTAAGACCGGCTTTGATATCAAAGTATTTGTTGATTTTGTAAAATCCATCAAATTCTACCCCCATGGACTGGTATCTGTTTTCAGTTCTTATCTGAGTAGTAGCTTCATAGTTGGCTTCAATGGTTTTAGCATAGAAAAGAGTAGTATTCAGGAAATAATTCGCTGATCTTAATTTGTATCCCCCTTCAATCTGGTTGACCTTGTTTACTTTTACAGCATCCAGAGCAGGATCATCATTGTTCGTGTAGTTATATCCTGCAAACAAAATCCTGTCTGCAGAAGCGCTTCCTCCCTGACTGACTCTTGCAAAAAATGCGTTATGAGAGTTGATGGTATAATTGGCTCCAAAAGAGTATCCAAAAATTCCGTACCGGTAATTTACAGGTACAGTTCCGTCCACTACAGCAACTGACTGTTCAGGAGTTTCAATCGTTCCGTTTTGGTTGACATCTATCGTGCGCATCGTGTTTTGCGTGCCCGAGAAACTTCCGGATACTTTTCCGAAATCATACCTTGCCCCTAAATCCAGGGTAAGATTTTTAACAACATTGATTTCTACCTGCGCGTGAGGAGCAATGACTGAATATTTGGTGTCGTAGTTCCTGTTTACACCTCCCCAATCCGGCACTCCGTAATGAAGCAGTCCGCTATCAGTAATTTTCGTTCCTGTAGGGCTGATCACATCGACCAATCTGGCGTTGTTGTCAGAGACTTCCATGAGATACGTATTCCAGTTCCACGAAAGATTGATGTTCTGACTGCTGTTATAGACTCCCGCATTCAGTTTTGCCTTATCCCATTTTTTGGAGATATTCAGGTCACTGAAAAAATTGTTAAGGTTATTCAGTTGGGTATTGAACAAAACCGTTTTCATATATTTTGCATTGCTGTCTACTGCGGTGTTGGTTCCTGCATATACGGCACTTCCATACCCTGCAATGGATTCCAGAATTTCAGCTTTACTTCCTACTGAAGCTGGAAACGGAGCCAAAAACTGTCCGTCATTCGCAGCATATCTTGCTTTTTCTTCAAGTTTCCATCCGGAGCCCAGGTCATAATTAAACTCCAGACCAACAGTTTTAGATACAGAATGCATTCCGTCGCGGATGTCACTTTTTAAGACCTGTCCGTTTCCACCGATGGTAAGATCATTTCTAAAATTCGAAGACTGTAGCGCCCCGGTTAAAATATTATAATTGCTCAGAGAAGAGTAGTCAGGGTTAGAATCCGAACCGGAAACAGCGATGGGCATTGGCATGTAGGCCGCAGTACGGTCATCCAGATATTTACCATAAATTCTGATGCTTCCTTTTTCGAACTTTTTGAGTAGAGACAGTCGGAACTGACCTCCGTTATTGGATATATATCCTGTTTTTCTTGGCCCGTCTCCACCTCTGTAGAATCCACCGACTCCTATGAAATAATTATTTCCAAGAGGAGTTCCGTAATCAACATCAGTTCTGAAGTTTTTATAATTAAGACCTACCTGCTGGGTAATACTTCCTCCTTGTTTTTCTCCGGTTTTGGTAATAAAGTTGATAATCCCTGCCGGTGAGTTAGAAGCAAAAACAGATGCTGAACCTCCTCTTAGTGCTTCAATTCTCGAAACAAAAGAGTCAAATCTGGTAAACTGATCCTGTGTACCGAAAGCAATATCTCCGAATTGCATCACCGGAAGCCCGTCTTCCTGTATCAGTAAGTATCTTGATCCCCCTGCAGACACAGGAACTCCTCTTACCGTAATATTAGAATTGCCTTCTCCGCCGGAAGATTCTGCACGGATGCCCGGAATGGTTCTGAAAATCTCAGCGGTAGTCCTTGGAGCGGCATTGATAATATCTGCAGGCTTTAAAGTAGAAATAGAAGTACTCGTTTTAATGGAAGCTTTTGGATTAGAGTTACCTGTAATCACTACTTCATCGATCATTTTGTCTTTCACAGAAGTAGAATCTGTTGTGGTACTTTGAGAGAACATAAAGGCTGCGATATTCATCGTTCCGAAAACGAGCAATTTTTTAATCACATTTGCTTCCATAATTTTTTGAGTTTTTGTTTATGGCCTAAAAGTATTTTTTTTACCCTATCAAAAAGTGATTTTAATAAGCATGTGAACAGATTGTGAATGGCAAACGATTGTGCAAACGTTTGCGGTTAGTAAGTTATTTTAAATTTAACATTTTGTTAACTTTTTTACCGTTTTTATTTAACGTTCTTTAATAAAAAAATAACGCAAAAATATTCATAATTTCTCCCAATAATTTATGTCACTTGCCAAAATGAAACGAACGACCATAAAAGACCTCGCTGAAATGCTTCATATAAGTGCTTCAACTGTTTCAAGAGCTTTGAAAGATCATCCCGATATCAGCAGTTCTGTAAAACTCAGGGTGAAGGAAGCCGCGGAGACATTTAATTATGTTCCCAATGATTTTGCGATCAATTTCAGAAAGAAATCTTCTAAAGTGATCGGACTCATTGTTCCGGCCATCTCCATGTTTTTTATCCCGTCTATTATCAAAGGGATTTCTTCGGTACTCAATAAAGAAGGATATCACTTTTTCATTTTATCTTCTGAGGATTCCTATGAAGAGGAACTGGAAAATATTCAGACCTGTATCAATTCTAGGGTGGACGGAATTCTTATTTCTTTAACTAAGGAAACCAAGGATTTTAAGCATTTTCAGAAAATTGATGAAATGGAAATCCCCGTGGTCATTTTTGATAAAATCATTCCTCAGGATATTTATGATTCCGTGGTGTTTGACAATGAAAAAAATGCTGAATTATCTGCTGAGAAACTTATTCAGCAGGGTTGTCAAAAAATACTGGCCATTTTTGGAGATGAAAGCCTTGAAATTACACAGACCAGAAAAACATCTTTCTTAAAAAAAATAAATACTTCCCCTGAAATTCAATATAAGACGATATTTTGTGAATCGCCGGAAATTGTGAAAGAACAATTGGAGGTTATTTTGGAACAGGAAAGTTTTGACGGTTTTTTTGCGATGAGTGATGAAACTCTGGCCGGACTTCACAGCTGTCTTATTAAGCGAAATCTCAATAATACCAATATCAAAGTCGTGGCCATCAGCGAAGGAAAGCTTCCGAAATATCTTGATGAATCTTATGAATATGAGATCAATGATGGCTATCAGATGGGAATCATTGCAGCTTCCAGGTTACTCAGTATTATTCACAAAAATAACGATGATCAGAGTAGATCATTGCCGAAAACACAGTATATATAAATGGAAAGCTTGGGGGGTGAAATAATGAAATCCATTCTGTAATACCTGAAATTAAAATAGATGCAGGAGTGATGTCGTAGAATTGATGTGATTTTGATTCCTCATCTTATCACCCCTTAATTCATGACATACATCATATTGATTCAGAATGAAGCACTAGTTTCTTTTAATAATAATTACTTACTTTTGCGCCTTAATTTTATTAATTCTAAATAAAATAATTTAAAAACAGCCATTGACTGTGCCGTGATACACGAGAGTAGAGATTGGATATTCAAAATAAGCTAAATGATGATGGGCAGCTTGTTTTAGAATCCAATGGTAATCCTGTTTTCTATTGATACAGATCACCAGGCATGGGTTAATCGATTACATTTCTAGTGTTAAAATGAAGAAAATTGTTGCCAGCGTACTGCTTATTTGTGGAGTAACTGCTGTAAAAGCCCAAATTGTAAAAAAGAAAGATCAGGATTCTTTGAACTCAAAGATGATTGAAGAAGTCATTATTACTTCGTCTTACGGAACCCACAAGCTTAAAGAGGAAGTGGTAGGATCTATTGTTACCCTAACAGAAAAGGATATCGTCACCAGTCAGCCTTATGAAAGTATTGATAAGATGATTATTGGGCTTACTCCCGGAGTACAGATTGTGAATAATCCGGAATTGGGGAAGCCTGTAAGCATTAACATTCGTGGACTTGGATCTATGGTGCCTATCAGTGGCTTTTTAGGGACTTCTACACAGCCTCTCATTGTGGTTGATGGGATCATCATGAGAGAGGATAATCCTTTTCAGGATGCTTTTTTTGATGGAGGAAACAATGCGGAGATGAACATCAACCCCCTGGCAAGATTTAATTCGGATAATATTGAGAGTATTAATATTCTAAAAGACGCCGCGGCAGTATCGCTTTATGGTGCTGAGTCAGCGAATGGCGTGATCCTGATTACCACTAAAAAAGGACGAAAAGGAAAGCCCAGTTATAGCATCAGTTCTCAGTTCGGAGTATCCCAAAGCATTAATAAAATAAAATATCTGAATGGCCAGCAGTATGCCAAGCTGTATAACGACTATTTGAAAAATAACAGTGCTACCAGTCCTGGATATGCATGGAACGGGACGGATGTAAACTGGTTTGATGTCATGAATTCAAATGGTGATTTCTTCAGAACTAACTTTACCGTGAGTGGAGGGGGGAAATATTTAACCTACCGCGTTGGACTGGATTATTCTAAGAATAATGAATCAAAAGTAATGAATTCTCTTGAAAAAAAGGGAATTGATGCAACCATTGGATTTAATTATAAAAAATTGAATATCAGTCTGTATACTGCCTACAACAACTTCTATAAACAGCAGCCTAATACTTATTTTAACTTTATACTGGCTCCGGACAGAGCTATTTATGGTCCAAACGGTGATTATGCCTTATCAGGAAACAACGGTATTCCTAATCCTTTAGCTGCGGCCAATCAGAATATGATCAATGTTGATAATAATTCACTGCTTTCAAGTCTCAATGCGAGCTACGAACTGGCAAAGGGACTAAAAGTAAGTACATTATTCGGAATGGATTTTTCAGAAAAAGAAAATATAGATTGGAAATCCGGAGTGAATCAAAGCGGTATTGGAAATAATATTAACGGAAGAAGCAGATTGAATAAATCTGATGCCTTAAAGTGGAACTGGAGTATGCAGGCGCTGTATGAAAAAGATTTTACACCTAAACATCATACTGATTTTCTGTTAGGTATAGAGCTAAGACATAATAAAGACTTTAAAGAAGTACATAACAGCAGCAATTTTTACAATTATACCAATTATCAATATCCATGGAACAGTATTGGAAGCTATACTTATAAAACACTTACCCAGATCAATAGCGGGAGAAGTATTTTTGGGCAGTTTAACTACGACTACAACAAGAAATACTTTTTGTCTGCCAGCATCAGAAGAGATGAAAGCTCTACTTTCGGGCCTGACACCAATGCTTCATTAAATGGAGGAATCGGCGCTTCATGGCTGATCTCAAAAGAAAATTTACTAACAGATAGTTCATGGTTAAGCTTCCTGAGACTTCGTTCTTCATGGGGTGTTACCGGAAATTCCAGAATAGGAAGCTACCGCTCTTCGGGGCTTTATAATGTCTATCAATCCGGTTTTATATATGATTTCGATTATTCATACCCAAATAATTCTGCACCTCCGAATGCAAGATTATCCTGGGAAAAAAACGAAAAATGGAATCTGGGACTGGATTTCAGCTTTAAAAAAAAAATCGACTTTACAGTAGAAGTTTTCAGAAACAATATATCTGATATGATTACGAGCAGGGAAGTACCTCTGGAAACAGGCTATTCTTCAGCAGAGATCAACGGTTCTTCCATGTACAATCAGGGGATTGAATTTTCCATGCGTGGAAACTGGTTCAACAGGAAAAACTTCCGGTGGACGACTTCATTTAACATTTCAAGTGTAAAAAACCGTGTAACTGAAATACAGGGTTTTGGAGACGATTTCTCTGTTGCTTCCATTGCCAGAGCTCAGAAAGTGGGCGTTTCAACCTCCGCGATCTGGGGGTATGAGTGGCTGGGAATTAATCCGGCCAATGGACAGGATATCTTTATGGTAAACGGAAAGCCTACAGATGCCAATCAGTTTACGGCAAGTGCTGATACTTATTCCATTATAGGCAATTCTCAGCCGGATCTTACGGGAGGTTTCAGCAATACGATGACTTATAAAAATATAAGTTTATCATTTCTGATCAATTTTGAAATTGGGGGAGATATTCTCGTAGAAGATGAGATCATTGATCAGCATAGAATTCTTCTGAACCGAAATATGAGTGTCAATGCCCTTGACTACTGGACGGGCCCCGGAGACACCAATGCGGTGAACCATATTCCTAAGAGTAATAACAGGGTGATCCCCAACAGCACAAAATTTATTTACGATAATACGTACGTAAAACTTCAGAACATTAACCTGAATTATCAGTTGCCATTAAGCACAATCAGAAACAGATTCATTAAAAATGCAAGTATTTTTATCGACTGTACCAATGTGCTGTACTGGTATAAACAAAAATCGCCTGAAGGCAGAAACGGAATACGGGAATTCAGGTATATGTATCCTGAAATGAGAACCTTCAGTTTTGGATTTAAGGCTAATTTTTAATCTTCACCCTCATGAAAAAAATAGTATTGCTATCAATTTATTTACTTTCTACAATGTCTTGCAGTGATTTTCTGGTACAGGAGCCTGTAGAAGCTATTTCTATCAAAGATCAGCTAAGTAATAAGCAAGGGATTCTTGAATCTCTGAACGGAGCCTATTATCAGTTGCGTTCAAATTACTTTAAGGAAGCCGTTTTTACCTACGGCGATCTTTTATCCGGAAATTTAAAATTTTCACCAAGAACATCGGGAGCAGTGACTGTTGCAACTTCGGTAGACGGAATTTATCATTTTGATGATCTGAAAACGAGCAGTGATCTTGAATCTTTTTACTCCGACAGTTATCAGATCATCAATAATGTTAATCTGATTCTTCAGTATGCAGATCAGCTTCCTGATGCAACCGCTTCAGAGATCAGTGAAATCAAGGCGGAGGCATTATCCTTAAGGGCTTTTGTGCATTTTCAGCTGTATAAATATTATGCGCAAAATTATACCTATACTTCCGATGCTTCCCATTTAGGAATTGCTTACAATACAGCACCTCTCAAAGTAGGCATCGACTATCCCGTCCGGAAAACGTCTGCAGAAACCTTTGCGTTACTTGAAAATGATATTGCTGAGGCCATTGCTTATTTTCAGCCTAACCATGCGATTCCTGCCGGAGTAAAGAAAAACTTTATGAATGCAACAGCTGCAAAAACATTGGCTGCCGAAATATCCTTATGGAAAAACGACTGGCAAAAAGCATACGACTATAGTACCGACGCTATTAACGGTTCAGGACTTAGCCTTACTTCTGCCGGTGAAGTGGCGGGCAACTGGGCATTTTCTGAGTCTATTTTTGAAATAGAGAATACCAGTACCAATGAATTTCCGGCGTATGCTGTATACAGTTATAAGAGTGACGCACAAAGATCGAATTACGTAGCAACAGATGATCTCTATAATTTGTATGCTGCCAGCGATAACCGGAGAAGCCTTTTTGAAACACAAAATATAAAGACCAATCTTACTACAGGCTCATCTAATCTTCCCTATCGCTTTACCAAAAAGTACAAAGGCACCACGACCAGTTTAATCTATCGTTTAAGCCTTCTTTATTTCATCAGGGCGGAAGCGGCTCTTCATTTGGGAAATTCTGCTCAGGCTTTAAGTGATGTGAATACCATAAGAAACAGAGCAGGATTAGGTTCGTTATCTGCCATCACGCTTGATGTTTTGCTGGAAGAGAAAAGAAAAGAGTTTCCATTTGAAAACCAGTACTTCTTTGACCTGATGCGAAATCATAAAAATATTGTAAGAAATAACGGATGTATCTCCACCAGTTGCAGTCCCACTTATCCGAACAATAAGTTTGTGGTTCCTATTCCACAGGCAACCATTAATGTGAATACCGGTATGCAGCAAAATGAAGGATACTAAATTTGAGCTTCACCGGTTGTAAATAAAATAAAAGAGTGGGCATGTCAAAGCAGTCCATGTGTTCAAGAGAGAAATCCTGATCTGGACGATAACAGGTTTCTCTTTAAGTTTCTTTGTTTTAAAGTAGAATAAACAAAATTAGTCAATAGGGCAGCCATATCTCATTTCAGAATGGTTATTTTTGCCGAAAATTATCAAGAAAATGAAGAATGCGGTAAGCTGGGTTTTGGTTTTATTTTTAACCATTTCATTATTAAATAACTGCCTTGAACGCAAAACGTACCAGGAGATCAGTAAAAAGCAGTCTTTTGTTGACCAGCTCAGACAACTGTATTCATCTGGTGATGCTTCATCCTGGCCTAAACCTGTCCTGGATCCTTCAAAACCTGTTTTTACTGAAATCGGGCATTTGCCAAAAGTGGAGTTTCCTGCAGACAATCCTTATTCTGAGGATAAATCAGCGCTTGGCAGAACCCTTTTTTATGATCCAAGATTGTCAGGCTCCAGCCAGATTGCTTGTGCGTCATGCCATGACCCTGAGCTGGGATGGACAGATAATAAAACTTTTTCGTTCGGACATGATCGCCAGCTGGGATCCAGAAACGCAATGACGATCTTGAATATCGCCTACGCCCAATCTTTATTTTGGGACGGCAGAGCAGAATCACTGGAAGAACAGTCGAGAATGCCCATAGAAGACCAGAAAGAAATGCACGAGCATATTGATATTGCCACAGATAAAATTGCAAAAATAAAAGGCTACGAAATCCTTTTTGAAAAAGCTTTCGGTGACAGCAGGGTAACGAAAGAGAGAATCGCAAAAGCCATCTCCACTTTTGAGAGAACAGTAGTAAGTCCACCCAGCAGATTCGACAAATTTATCGATGGACAAAAAGACCTTTTTACAGATAATGAAGTGATGGGACTTCACCTTTTCCGCACAAAGGCCCAATGTATGAATTGTCATAATTCCGGATATTTTTCAAACAATCAGTTTGAAAATGACGGAACCGCTTTATTAGGATCAAAACAGGAAGACTTGGGAAGATATCTGGTCACAAAAGATCCGGCAGATGCAGGGAAATTCAGAGTTCCGTCCTTAAGAGAGATTACCAGAACCGGGCCATGGATGCATAATGGAGCCTTTAGTACGTTGACTGATATACTCACTTTCTACAACAGTGGAAACCCGGAACCTCCTAAGAAAAGATCCACCGTTCATGAAGGTATTACCCTGCATTCTCAAAAATCAGAAATGCTGAAACTTCTGGATCTTACCAAAGAGGAAATTGCACAGCTGGAAGCTTTTCTGGGTACATTAAGTACAAGAACAACGAGACCTGTACCGCCAAAACTACCGAATTAATGACTAAAGCTTACTCTTAATTATAAAATAGATACCCCATTCAAATAGATCTGTCTGTTGACAGAATTTGAATGGGGTATCTCTTAAAGTGATTTCTTTTTTATTTTAATTCCAGTACAGATCTCGTATGGCTGAATGTTTCAAAACTGAATTTCCCATGGTATTTTCCCATACCCGATGTTCCTACACCTCCAAAAGGAAGGAAATGAGCACCGACATGAATCAGGGTACTGTTGATTTCAGCATCACCACTGGTCGTCCTGTTCAATACATCTTCAGCGAAACGGCTGTCTTCTGAGAATATATATAAAGCTAATGGTTTGGGTCTCGAATTAATTTCATCCAAAACAACATTAATATCTGTATAGGTCAAAAAAGGAAGAATCGGGCCAAATATTTCCTGCTGCATCACCGCGTCATCCCAGTTCACATGATCCATTAAGGTTGCTTCAAAATGACGGCTTTCCACATCGTATTTTCCTCCGTAGACTACTTTATCTTCCGCAGCACTTAAATAGCCTGCCAAATGTTTAACCTGCTGCTGAGATACAATTTTTCCGATCTTGCCCAGCGAAGAATCCGGATAGGTCTTATCCAGATAAGCTTTAAACCGTAGAATCAACTCATCTTTGACAGACTCATGTACATAAATATAATCCGGAGCTACACAGGTCTGTCCGCAGTTCATCCATTTTCCTCTGGCAATTCTTTGTACTGTTTTATCCAGGTCTGCATCTTTATGGACAATCGTAGGGGATTTGCCTCCCAATTCCAGGGTAAGAGGAATCAGCTTTTCGGCGGCAGCTTTCATCACAATCTTTCCTACATTAGGGCTTCCTGTGAAGAAAATATAATCTAAATCCAGACTTAGTAAAAGGGTGTTTTCTTCAATCGCTCCCTGGATAACGTTTACATACTCCTGCTGAAAGGCCTCCTGTACAATTTTTTCGATCACCTGGGCTACATTAGGTGTATTTTCCGATGGCTTGATGATCGCTGTGTTTCCAGCGATCAGGGCTCCCACAAGAGGGCTGAACGTCAATTGGACCGGATAATTGAAAGGACCTACGATGTAATTAACACCATAGGGTTGAAATGTAATTTTACTGATCATGTCACTTCCGGAAGAATGCTTAACGGGAGGCAATTCTACAGGTTTTGCCCAATCTTCAAGATGGGATAAACAGTAGTCCAATTCATCTACTACCAACTTTATTTCGGCATATTCCGCTTCCTGTCTGCTTTTTCCTAAATCCGTAAATAAAGCCTCACAAAGATCATCTGTATGGGCAACAAATACTTTTTTGAAATTTTCCAGTTGTTTGATCCTGAAATCAATTGATTTTGTTTGATGTGTTGCAAAGAATTTTTTCTGATTTTGAAACACTTCTATAATGTGCTGTTCTAATTGTGCGTCCATTTTTTTCAATAATTGTATTGGGGATAAATCCATCATTTTTTATGCCATAATTGTATCGGTTTTCGTTTCCTGATTTTTAGAGATTACAGCAAATACAGTTATTAATTCTTTTGTATAAATAATATTAAAGGATGGCTTCATTATGAAAGTAAAAAGAGTTTAATAAACAACAAAAAAAGGATATTTTATTTTTCGTCAATGAGGGAAAATTTAAAAAATATCATAATCAGAAGACCGGAAGTAAAAAGCGTTTTTACGATAGGAAAGAAAGATCATGAAAAGACTAATCAATATCATTTAAAATAAACTTTCAAAAATTATTGAAAATTCAAAAAATATAATTACATTTGTTACAGAAATAAAAAAGAGTAATCAATGAAACTTTCAGAAGCAAAAGAAAAGTACATCCAGACATGGGGGACATTCGCTACCAACTGGGGAATCAACCGTACAATGGCGCAGGTTCATGCACTGCTTCTGGCGAGTGGTAAACCGCTTTCTACGGATGAGGTGATGGAACAGCTGGAAATTTCCAGAGGAAATGCCAATATGAATATACGGGCCCTGATCGATTGGGGCATTGTAAAAAAAGAATTTATAAAAGGCGATAGAAAAGAATATTTCATTGCCGAAAAAGATGTCTGGTATCTCTTTAAGCAGATCACAAAAGAACGAAGAAAAAGAGAAATAGAACCTGTCATTGCTTTTCTGGAAGAACTGAAAAATATTGAAGATCATGATTCGGAGGAAGCCAAAGAGTTCATTAAACTGATGCAGGATTTCAGTTCAGTGACCGGGAAAATCAATAATATTATGGATCTGGCCATTAAGAGCGATGATCACTGGCTGGTAGGAAAGATTACCAACCTGCTTAAATAAAAGAGGATTCAATTCCTTTTTTATTTGAATTTAATTTTCAAAAATTACTGAAAATATAATATTTACAAGATGTTTAATATAGTTTCATACATCATTTTTCTTACCGTTAGCTCTTACATTACCATCGATGTGGGAAGAAGATGCTTTCAGGCCGGAAAGTCTTATCTGGAGTATCTTCTTCATGACCAGGAGATGTGTCTTACCATCAACAGGATTCTTCTCGGATGCTACTATCTGCTGAACCTGGGATATATTGCGGTAAACCTCGCATTTTGGGACCGCGTCAGTTCTATGGAGGAAATCATTGCAGTTACTGTGGTCCGCATCGGATATATCGCTTTGATTCTCTGTGTACTGCATTATATGAACATTTTCACCCTTTATGTTTTAAGGAACAAATTAACATTAAAATAATACCGCTATGACCACAACAGTTCTCACCACGACGTACAATTTTTCAGCGTACATGATTTATTTACCTATTGTCATTGCTATGACCGTGCTGGTATCCCAGTTTCTGTTCAAAAATTCAAAAACGTTCATGATTGATATCTTTCATCAGAAAAAAGATATTGCGTTGGCAACGAATTCTCTATTTAAGATTGGTTTTTATCTCCTGAATATCGGATTCGCTTTGTGCATTATTGAATTTTTCCAGATTGAAACCATAGAGAGACTGGTGGTTGCGCTTAGCAAAAAAATCGGCGGCTTTTCCATTTACCTCGGAATTATGATGCTTTTTAACTTACTGCTTTTCCTGAAAGGTCGTAAACATGCAATGAATAAAGAAAAACTCATCGAAAATGAAAACAATCATCTTTAAAATCTGGATGTACTTTACATTCAAATTTTATCAGAATAAAAGAACAAGAGGAGACTTTCTGAACCTTTAAAACAGATCGCTATGAAAAACTTTATCAAAACAGATTATAACCTTCAGTCTATATTATTTTCCTTATTCTTTATTTTTTTAGTCCTTGACATTTGGGTTTTTGGATCTTTTATATCAGCCGTTATCTATTTTTTAATCGCTCTCAATCATATCATCAGCTCAAATAAAAGATTTTTTTCAAAACAGTACATTAAAACCATCTGGTTTACGGTCTACTACTGGATCAGTATGATTTTTATGTTGAGTTTGCTGTCGTTGTTTCTTCTTTCCGCATTGCCTCTCAAAAATGATTATAGTATCAATTTCGGATACGGTATTTTATGCTTTGGGTTATTTGGAACGCCGGTTCTTGCCATCTCATATTATATCATCTGCTATAACGATTATCAAAAGTTAAATCTAATACAAACTACAAATGAAAACCCTGAAAAATCACACCCTGATCTACGACAATGAATGTCCGATGTGCACGATCTATTCAAAAGCTTTTACCCGATGCGGAATGCTTGATGACAATGGAAGAGAAGCCTTTACAGAAATATCTGCAGCCCATAAATCCATCATCGATTCTACCCGTGCAAAGAATGAAATTGCGTTGATCGATCATCGCAGAAATAAAGTGGTGTACGGATTAGACAGCCTTCTTCTTATCATTGGAAATTCCTTTCCTTTCCTGGAAAAAATAGCCAGAATACAACCTTTATACTGGTTTTTTAAGAAGCTTTATTCATTTATTTCCTACAACAGAAAACAAATTATTCCTTCAGGAAATGATCATCGGGAAGAAGCTTGTGTGCCGGATTTTAATCTCAGATACAGGATCACTTATATAGCATGGGTAGTCATTTTATCAGCCTATGTGCTAAGTGTTTTTTCCGGGAAACTAGGAGTTAATGGAAGTTATAATTTTTGGAGAGAATTTGCAGTATGCATTGGCCAGATTATTTGGCAGGTTGTATTTCTAAAAGCTTATTTAAAAGACAAGATCTGGAACTATCTTGGAAATATGATGACGGTCTCTCTGATCGGAACAATACTTCTGATTCCTGCTTTATTAACGAATTTTACTCCCGTTTTTTATATCATCTATTTCGGAATGGTAGTGCTGATTATGTTTCTGGAACATATAAGACGTTGTAAACTCCTAAAATTGAACTATCTTCCTACCCTATCATGGACCCTTTTCAGAATAACCGCTTTGGCATTTATTATTTGGCTTAGTTTTTAAAAAACTGAAAACAGGAGTCGCACTGATGGTTTTTGTGGAGATTTTGGAGTAGAAAGTAAAGAGTAAAGATAAAAGAGACAAGAGACAAGAGAAAATACATCAGATCATAGACTGGAATGGACTGAACAAATCTTCGTATTTCAAACGCCTGAACTCTTCATCCCATATCCGAACCAAGAAACAACAAACAATGGCTACAATTTATTTAGAAACCCACATCAACGCAGATATCCACAAAGTTTTTGACCTGGCAAGAGATATCAATCTGCATCAGAAATCAACAAGGAAAACGAATGAAAAAGCAGTGGCAGGAAGGACATCGGGCCTTATTGAGAAAAATGAAACGGTCACCTGGAGAGCCAGACATTTAGGCGTTGAACAGACCCTGACCACAAAAATCATAAGCATGGAAAAACCATCTCAATTCACCGATATCATGCTTAAAGGAGCTTTTAAGACCATGAAACATCAGCATATTTTTGAAAAGAAAAATAACAGCACCGTGATGATTGATATTTTTGAATTTGAATCTCCTCTTGGAATACTCGGAAGATTTTTTAATCATATTTTTCTTAAATCCTATATGAGAAGGTTTTTATTAGAACGAAACGAATTAATTAAGGAAACTGCAGAAGCTCATAATTAAAGTGGAATAAACCCAAACTCTGCATCACGAACCCGGAAAATGACCCTAAAACCCAACAAAAATGAACTTCCTGAAAGCCGAATGGCGAAAACTGGCGATTATCAATTATGAAATAGATCCTCATATTCTGGAAAAATATCTTCCGGAAGGCACTGAACTTGATTTTTACCTGGGAAAGTGTTACGTAAGCCTCGTTGGATTTATGTTCTTAAATACCCGGTTATTGGGCGTTTCTATTCCTTTTCACCGGAATTTTGAAGAAGTAAACCTGAGATTTTACGTTAAAAAGAAAGAAAAATATGGATGGAAAAGAGGCGTGGTTTTCATCAAAGAGATCGTTCCAAAATATGCACTCAGCTTCGTCGCCAACTCCTTTTATAAAGAGAATTATAAAACAATGCCGATGAATAATCAGATAGATGTTAATGATGACGAACTGACCGTAAAATATTCATGGAAAGATAAAAGCTGGCATTCGATTCAAATCACGGCTGATACTGCTGCTTTGCCAATGGAAACGGATTCAGAATTTGAATTTATTACCGAACATTATTTTGGGTTTACCAAAAGAGAAAACAAAACGTCAGAATATGAAGTCTGTCATCCCAAATGGGAGTATTATCCGGTTAAACATTATCAGCTGGATATAGAATTCAGTGCGCTCTACGGAAAAGAATTTGCCTTCCTGAATGAGCAAAGTCCTGTCTCAGTAATGCTGGCAGAAGGCTCCGAAATTGAAGTGAAAACCAAAAAATATATTCTGTAATTTTTCTGAAACCACATAAGATGTAAAAGTTTTTTGACTCATCCGTATCATCTCAATCAATATCATCACTCAAAACGTACAACGCAATGAAAATAATAATCGCCGGAGGAACCGGGTTTCTGGGGGAAAGCCTGGAACAATATTTTAAGCAAAAAGACGCGCAGGTTTACATTTTAACAAGAAAACCCAAGCGGGATCATGATATATATTGGGATGCCCGTACCTTGGGAGAATGGAAAAGTGCCATTGAAGGATGTGATGCTCTGATCAATCTCACAGGAAAATCTGTAGACTGCAGATACAATGAAACCAATAAAAAAGAAATTTATACTTCAAGAATCGACAGTACAAAAGTTCTTCAGCAGGCGGTTGATCAATGTTCTGTCAAACCCAAAGTCTGGCTGAATGCGGCTTCAGCAACTATTTATGTTCATTCAGAAACACAGCTGAATACGGAAGAATCAGGAATTATTGGCGACGATTTTTCAATGAATATCTGCAAAAGCTGGGAAAATGAATTTTTTAAGATCAAAAATGAAAAAGTCAGAAAAGTAGCCTTAAGAACGTCTATCGTTTTGGGAAATAACGGCGGTGCTTTTCCGAAACTCCGAACGATCACAAAATTAGGGTTAGGTGGAAAACAAGGTCAAGGGCAGCAAAAAGTAAGCTGGATTCATATTGATGATTTCTGCAAAGCCATTGAATGGATCATCAACAATGAAAAGATGTCAGGACCGGTCAATATAACGGCTCCAAATCCAGTTTCAAACGAAGATCTCATGAAAAAAATGAGAAAACAACTGAAGGTTCCTTTTGGATTAAACGCTCCGGTCTGGCAGCTGGAAATAGCTTCATTATTTCTGAATACAGAAACTGAACTTCTACTTAAAAGCAGAAATGTATATCCCGGAAAACTCATCAAAAACGGGTTCCGGTTTTTGTACTCTGATCTGGATAACGCATTGAGTGCTTTGCTGAAAAATTAAGGTTTGCTGATTAAAGAAAGGATGAGTAAATTAGCCAAAACTAACCTTCTATGCTCATTAAACAGAAAACAAAAACCCTTTTCCTGTCCTCCTTTTTCATTTCCTCAGCCTTTTTTTCGCAGGCGCATAAGGTGTCCGCAGGTTATCAAAAGCCCGATGATCCACAGGTCGTTCAGAATCTGGAACAGTGGCAGGATCTGAAATTCGGACTGTTTATGCATTGGGGAACCTACAGCCAGTGGGGAATTGTAGAAAGCTGGAGCCTTTGTCCGGAAGATGAATCCTGGACCCAAAGAAAACCGGAACATGGAAAATCTTACGATGAGTATGTGAAGAATTATGAAAACCTTCAGACCAGTTTCAATCCTGTAGATTTTAATCCCCAAAAATGGGCAGATGCTGCAAAAAAGGCAGGTATGAAGTACGTAGTGTTTACCACAAAGCATCATGATGGTTTTACGATGTTTGACACTAAAGAATCTGACTATAAAATTACCTCTCCCAAAACACCTTTTTCAAAAAATCCTAAAGCTGATGTTACGAAAGAAATTTTCAATACCTTCAGAAAAGAAGGATTTAAGATCGGGGCCTACTTTTCAAAACCTGACTGGCATTCTGAAAATTACTGGTGGCCCTACTTTCCACCCAAAGACAGAAACGTTAATTACGATCCGAAAAAATATCCGGAAAGATGGGAAAACTTTAAAAAATTCACATTTAATCAGCTGAACGAGATCACTTCCAATTATGGGAAAATTGATATTCTGTGGCTGGATGGAGGCTGGGTACGTCCTTTCAAAACCATCGATCCTTCTGTAGAATGGCAGAGAACCATCAAAGTAGAGCAGGATATTGAGATGGATAAAATAGGAACCATGGCCAGAAAAAATCAGCCTGGAATCATTGTGGTAGACCGTACGGTGCCCGGGAAATGGGAGAATTATGTAACTCCCGAACAGGCGGTTCCGGAACACACTCTGTCGATTCCGTGGGAAAGCTGCATCACCATGGGAGATTCCTTTTCCTACGTTCCCAATGACAACTACAAATCTTCCCAAAAGATCATTGAAACACTTATCAAAATTATTTCAAGAGGCGGAAACTACCTCATGAATATTGCCCCGGGGCCGAATGGTGACTATGATCCGGTGGTTTATGAAAGATTAAAAGAAATTTCAGGTTGGATGGAAAAAAATCAATCGGCGGTCTTTGCAACGAGAAGTGCAGGCCCTTATCACGACGGAAATTTTTATTATACGCAGGCCAAAGACGGTAAAACGCTGAATGTTTTTCATATTGATGGCCAGACAGACTATACGGCTCCATCGGTCCTAAGGTTCACAATTCCTGATCATTTCAAAACGAAATCGATGAGAATTCCTGGGTTATCCTCAAAAGTAAAGTGGAAACAGATTGGAAAAACAATAGAAATAAAGCTTCCTGAGGAAAGAACAAAACTGAAGTATGCCACTGTAATTCAAATGACCAGATCATGAAACTGAACTGTATTAAAATCACGGTCATCATAGCGTCATTAAGTTCAGGATTTATACCTGCGCAAGCACAAAAACCTTTATATAAAGACCCAAAGCAACCTATTGAAGTCAGGGTTCAGGACCTGTTGAAGAGGATGACTCCTGAAGAAAAATTCTGGCAGTGTTTTATGATTCCGGGAGATTTGGATAACGTTCCCAAAGACCAGTACGGACATGGGATTTTCGGATTACAGGTGAGTGCCGGAAATCAGGGCGGAGGTGCAGCAGGGCAGATGTTGAAATATAATGCTGGCGAAGACGCTGAAAGACTGGTAAAAAAGATCAATGCCATCCAGAAATATTTCATAGAAGAATCCAGATTGGGAATTCCCATCATCCCTTTTGATGAAGCTTTGCACGGATTAATGCGCGAGGGCGCTACCGCCTTTCCGCAGGCTATCGGATTAGCAGCCTCATTCAATCCGGATCTGATGAAAGATGTATCTTCAGCCATTGCAAAAGAATCCAGACTCAGAGGAATCAGGCAGATCCTGACCCCCGTGGTGAATCTTGCCAGTGATGTCAGATGGGGACGAACAGAGGAAACCTATGGGGAAGACCCTTTTTTAACCTCCGTGATGGGCGTTAATTTCGTGAGTTCTTTCGAAGATCAGGGAATCATTACCACTCCGAAACACTTTTTAGCGAATGTAGGAGAGGGCGGAAGAGATTCCTATCCCATCCATTGGAGCAAAAGATACCTCGAAGAAACACACCTCATTCCTTTTCAAAAAGCTTTTACAGCAGGAAAAAGCAGATCGGTGATGACTTCCTATAATTTGCTTGACGGAAGACCTTCAACTGCCAATCATTGGCTACTTACAGAAAAATTAAAAAAGGAATGGAACTTCAAAGGATTTGTGATCAGTGATGCCAGTGCTGTAGGAGGAGCCAATGTGCTGCATTTTACGGCTAAAAATTATGATGATGCTTCTGCACAGGCCATCAATGCCGGACTGGATGTTATATTTCAGACAGAATACAAACACTATACCTTGTTTATCCCTCCGTTTTTAGACGGAAGAATTTCAAAGGAAAGGATAGATGATGCCGTGACAAGAGTGCTCAGAGCAAAATTTGAACTGGGATTGTTTGAAAACCCTTATGTTTCTGACAAAGATATCCGCGAATTAAAAAAGATCAGTCACAAGCCATTGGCAGAAAAATCTGCGGTGGAGTCTTTTGTTCTTTTACAGAATAATAACAAGACATTGCCCATAGCTTCCACGGCAAAAAAAATAGTAGTGATTGGAACCGATGCCGCTGATGCAAGACTGGGAGGTTATTCCGGACCGGGTAATAATAAGGTGAGTATTTTGCAGGGCATGAAAAACTTCGCCAAGGATAAAAATATTGAAATCCTTTATGCAAAAGGCATTACGTGGGATATCAAAGAGTTTAAAACAGTTTCTGCCAACCTTTTATCTTTTGAAAATAAAAAAGGATTACAAGGACATTATTTTTCCAACAGCACCTTAAATGGCAGTCCCGCTTTTGAAAGACAGGATGAAGAAGTGAATTTCAAGTGGACGCTGTATTCGCCAGATCCTGAAAAACTGCCATCCGATAATTACAGTATCCGCTGGACAGGAAAACTGAAAGGTCCTGATCATGGAAAATATCAGTTGGGGCTGCGGGGAAATGACGGTTTCAGGCTGTTTTTAAATGGAAAACTGATGATTGATCAATGGGAAAAACTGGGATATTCAACAAAAACAACAGCAGTAGATTTTGTGAAAGATCAGGAATATGATATTGCTATTGAGTTCCGTGAAAACAGGGGAGAAGCCAATATCGAACTGATCTGGAATTATGGTATAGATCATCACCAGAAAGATTTTGACGATGCTCTGAAAATGGCAGAAAAGGCAGATCATATCATCATTGCGGCAGGAATCCATGAAGGAGAGTTTCAGGACCGTTCTTCACTGAGTCTTCCCGGTAATCAGGAGAAATTCATTCAGGAAGTTTCAAAATTAAATAAGCCGGTTACCGTAGTACTGGTGGGTGGATCTGCTATCAAAACCACTCCCTGGAAAGATCAGGTAGGTGCTATTTTAGAGATCTGGTATCCTGGAGAAGAAGGTGGAAATGCCGTAGCAAAAGTACTGTTTGGGACAGAAAATCCATCCGGTAAACTTCCCGTCACTTTTCCGGCTGAAGAAGGACAGTTGCCTTTAACCTATAACCATCATCCGACAGGAAGAGGAAATGATTACTATGATCTGAGTGGAGAGCCTCTGTATCCTTTTGGTTTTGGACTCAGTTATACTACTTTTGAGATCGAAGATCTGCAGTTAAATAAAACAAAGTATTCAGAAAATGAAACAATCACCGCGAAGGTTCTTGTCCGAAATACAGGATCAACAGCAGGAAGCGAGGTTGTGCAATTGTATGTAAAAGATCTTCTGGCCTCCGTATCAAGACCGATCATCGAACTGAAAGGTTTTAAAAAAGTGGATGTAAATCCCGGGGAATCAAAATATGTTACCCTTGAAGTTCCGGTAAGAGAGCTTCAGTTTTTAGATGAGAACATGAATTGGACCGTAGAAAAAGGAATGTACAGGATTATGATTGGAAATTCTTCGAAAAATTTGACGTTAAAGCAGAATATTGAGGTTGAATGATTTTTTACGGATCACCGTATTAGTCAGTTGTCATGTTTCCCCAGCGTATAAAAAGAAATATTTAAAGATTTCAATATCAATTAAATGAAAGGATAATTGAAATTATGGTATGATATATGTAATATTTGCTTTAAATCTAAATGAATTGGATGATCAATATTGATCTTTTATAATTATTCAAAAAAAGTAAATGTTATGAGAACCTTTTTTATATCAACAGTACTGCTAATAGGCTTATCAATGAGTGTTCAAGCGCAAAAGAGACCGCCTGCACCTCCGTCTAAAACTGAAATGATTAATATGAAGTCGCGTGAGCTGGATAAAAGATACAACACAGAAAAAAGACTAATTATGAATCATCCGCTTGCCACTAAAAAAATGAAGAGAGATCAGCTCAAGGCCCTGAATGAAAAATACCAGAGCCAGAAAAGATTACTTAAAAAAATGTGATGTAAAAAAGATGCATCGTTTCAATACCTTACCTCCAATTATTTGGGGGTATTTTTTTTGAATTTTTAGATCAGTTTCTGTTACCTCAGTTTGTATTTAAAGTAGTTATGGTATTCCGTAATGATAATATCGTAAATCATTATATTTTTGACCTCAATAAAAAAGTTACAGGTGGAATATAATACGACATCTTCTGTCGCTGTGCGGATTTATATTTGCGGTAAGAAAGTAATGGAAACCTTTATACACAATAAGGTGATAAAATTCATATTAAACCTTATATCCGCGACTTGCAGATGTGTTAATAATTGTTAATTTTGCTCTGTAATTATATAAAAACTAACATTAACTTAAATACACAAATAGATAAAGAAATTCTACTCTGGTGCGTATACCTTATGCACTATTCTGGGGCTGTCTGCCCAGGAAGTATTGTGGCAGAAAGATATCCAATCTTCTACTCAGGATTTCCTAAGCCAGGTGACTACAACCATTGATCAGCAATATCTGATTACGGGAAGCAGTATTCAAAGCATTAAGCTTCAGGCTGGAGGCAATAAGCAAAATAATGGTTATGATTTTCACTTAATTAAACTCAATCAGCAGGGCGAACAGGTCTGGGAAAAATATTTCTCAGGACAAAATCATGATTATCTCTCTGCAACCGTTGCTACGCAGGACGGAGGGAATTTACTTGCAGGCACCACCTACTCCGGAAAAGGTCTTGATAAAAAAGAGGATTCCAAAGGCGGATCGGATATCTGGCTGATCAGAATCAACGAATTTGGAGATGAACTTTGGCAGAAAACCTTGGGTACCTCTTCTGATGAAGAAGCAAGATCTGTTATTCAGACAACAGACCTTGGTTTTTTTGTAGCTGGAAATGTTCAGAATTCAGCTAAAGGTTACGGTTCCAAAGATGTTCTGATTGTAAAACTGGACAAAGACGGAAAAGAACTCTCTCAGTCTGTTTTAGGAGGAAAGGGGCTTGATGAAGTAGAAAAGCTGATTCCTACTAAAGATGGAGGTGCCTTGTTAGGGATCTATTCCAGAAGCAACTTGGGCGGTTCAAAGAAAACCGAAAACTTTGGCGAAGGAGACTATTGGATCATCAAGCTGGACAAATCTGGAAAAGTGGAATGGGAAAAGAACTTTGGTGGAAAAGCAGATGACCATTTGAAAACTCTTGCTTTGATTTCGACTGGCTATATCATTGGTGGCGAAAGTCGTTCAGAAAGATCAGGAAATAAAACCGTGGGTATTGAAGAAGGAACAGATCTATGGTTGATCTCTTTAAATGAAAGAGGGGATGAGCTATGGCAGAAATCCTTCAATTTCAAAAATAGGGATATCCTTATGGGGATGAGCGTACTTCATTCAGCAGATGATAAATCTTCAAAAGGAATTTTGTTGGGCGGTTATACGCAGGCCGAAGGAAGAATTGAAGCCGATGACGAAACGTTCTGGATGCTGTATTTGAATCAGGACGGAAATGAACAGTGGCGCAAACATGTGAAAGGTGAATCCAGAAAGAGAGAAGAGAGACTTTCAGATATAAAACTGAACAGGGATGGCTCCATTATTCTGGCAGGAACCAGTGCTGAAGAGCTTGGAAAAGAGAACTGGAAAATTGTGAAGCTTGGAGATAAACAACTAGATCAGTTGATTGAAAAGCAAGATATTAAAATCTATCCGAACCCAGTATCAGATTATGCTTATGTGGAAATAGGGTATGATTTTAAAGAAGCTGATATTATTCTTTATGATATGGGAGGAAGACAGTTGCAGACTGTGAAAACGAAGAACAAAGTAACCAAGATCAATACTCAGAATTTGATTCAAGGGGCTTATCTGGTCGTTGTGAAAACTGATGCAGGTAAAACTGCCAATGCAAAACTGATTAAAAAATAAACACAAATGAAAAAACTTATTACGCTATTAAGCATAATAGCAGGGATTGCGCCTATACCTGTTTTGGCACAGCAGCAACCCGTCTCAGATATTAATTTTGGAGATTTACCAAGACCCGTACCTTCCGTTTCCTCTTTAGCCACGTACACCGAGGCTCCGGTATCTCTTGCAACAGGTGTTCCTGACATTAAATTTCCTTTATTTGGATTGTCAAGCCATGATAAAAATATTGCCGCTAATCTATCACTACAGTATCATCCGTTAAATATGAATGAAACAGAAGCCGGAAGTGAAGTAGGAATAGGCTGGTCCATATTTGCAGGAGGTATCATATCACGAGAAGTTGTTGATGAATTGGATGAAAGATATGATGATGCGGGATTTATCGGTTACAAAAAAAATAAATTTGATGACATCTATTATTACAATTTACCCGGCATATCCGGAAAATTCAAAATTGAAAGAAATACAGATGCCAATACCTTTCAAGTTGTAAATCTTACCCCCAATAATATCAAAATTGAGTACACAAGAGACAGTAATACTGCCACCCTGATTGCCAATTCTTTTACGATAACAGATGATAATGGTTATAAATATATTTTTAACGATTATAGCCAGGCTAGAAATTACACTCATCCCCTTACTTCAGGGACATTGTTTAAATCTGCATTTTATCTGACACAAATTAAAAATGCAAATAATGTAGAACTTTTAAGTTTTACGTACCAAAAAGAAAATAAAAACAAGCCTAATACAAGCGAGATATTATATCAATCCTGTAAATTAAAGACCATTGTATCTCCGGAAACAGGTTCCATCGGTATTGATTATCACTATGACGCCACGTTGGAAGGCACTATGAATGACCCTTACAGCATTACAAAAGTTTCACTTAAAAATAATAACGCCGGGGTCATTTCACAATACGGGTTGATCTACTCTGACGGTATAAATCAGGGATATACAAGAAAGTTGATTAAAATTAATAAGATTAATTTATCAAACCCTACAGGAAGTCCGTTGGAAACTACCAAATTATTATACACAGATTACTATTTCAGTAATGGCTCGGGAGACAGGGCTTGTTCTGCTGATCCTCAAAATTCAACAGTAAGTTCTGTCGGAACATTACACAAAGTTATTCTGCTAACAGGAGGAATGGTTGAATATAATTTTGAAGCGAACCAATATTATGTCAATAAAAATACGCCTGATTATGTAACGCCTGAATATTTTTCAGATCCGGAAGTTCAGTTTATCCAAACTTTTGCAGGAGTACCTTTTGATACCCATGTTTCTCAAACCTATACTTTTCAGGTGACGGGAGAACCTAATAAACTCAAGAAAATATATGTAGATTTCGACGCAGATAAATACTATCCTTCTTTTGCAACTGTGGACCCTCAATCTTTCGTTGATTACACAATAGATAACGATCCTTACCTTGCCAATACGTGCTACAGCTATAATGATGAGGCATTGGAAGGCAGAACATGGTCATTTAAAACATTATCCCTGATGCCCGGAACCCACACCATTAAAATATCGGGAACAGGAGGACATGGGATGATTACTCTATCAGATATAGGAAGCCAGCCACTTCCTTATAAAAATGCGGTAAGCAACGATAAAAAACTGGGAATCCGTATTAAGAATGTTAAATATTACAACTCTGAGGCAGACTATGTGGCTAAGAAAACTGTCGCCTATGATTATAATGTATTTGGTGATCCCAACAGCGTAAGTGGCTATCGTTTTTATCCAGAAATGGAAAGTTTATCAGTCTCATATTCCCCAACAGTACTTTATAAAAATGTAAAAGTTACCAATGACAGTGACAACGGATACGTTAATTATTATTTCAAAAACCCTGATGATTATCCAAAAACGCCTTACACTTATAACGGCAGTAGCACAAACTTCTGGCCTTATTATAATTTGACCAAAACCGGGGTAATGGATAAAAAAGAGGTTTTTAACGCACAAAATCAATTGGTGTCTGCCGTTCATTATGACTTCACTTTTGAAACATTAAACCAAATGCCGGAAGTACCTGTTGAGGGTGGAGTTACCAAAAAGGCCTTTATGAAAAGTACAAAAGTTACTACTAAGGATTATACAGGAACTAACCGGTTTGTAGAAAGTAAGGTGGAGACAGAATTTAATCCTGTCAACTTCAAAGTAGCTTCTGTTAAGGAAACCTCATCAGACGGAAATGTTTCTGAAAGAACAGTTACCTACTCTACAGGTTTATCTGGCTATCAAAATTTAGAGACTGCCAATATGAATGGTGTTCCTGTAAAAACAGAGATAAAGAATAATGGAAAATTGGTTTCTGCAACGAAGGTCAAATATGAAAATTCTAACAATTTGTATCCTTCTACGGTAATTTCTGTTAATCCTAATGATAATAGTATGAAGACAGCTGTAAAGTATGATGATTATGATTCCAAAGGAAATATCAGACAATTTACATCCAATTATGATGCTGCAACGGGAGGCGGAATTCCAACGGTAATAATCTGGGGGTATAATCAAAGCCTTCCGATAGCAAAGATTGAAGGGATGAAACTTTCAGATATTGGAAATCTGGCAGACGATATTATTCTAAAATCTAATGCAGATGTAGATGCTTCGACAGAAACTGCTCTTATTGGTGCATTAGATATGTTCAGAACCAATTCTGCATTGAAGAATGCTGTGATTACTACATATACCTATGATCCTTTGGTGGGTGCAACAACCGTAACACATCCAACCGGACTAAGAGAAATATACAAATACGATAAAAACGGAAAGTTGAGTGCAGTAGTTGATGTTAACGGAAATATCATTAAGGATTATAAGTACAATACAAAACCACAGCTATAATCATAGTTTTTATTAAAATCAATCAGTTATGAAAAAAATTATATTTATCATACCCTTTCTTGTTGTGGCTTTGTTTCATGCACAGAGTTTAACACCAACAGAAAATTATATATACAGCAGGACCTATCTGGAGCCTGTTACCTCAGAGCAGCCCAATGCAGCCCAGATTCAGGGAGTTCAATATCTTGACGGACTGGGAAGGGCTACCCAAAGTATTGCTATAAAGGCATCGCCCAATGGTAAAGATTTGGCTGTTCCTGTAGTGTATGACCAATCAGGAAGAAAAACGAAAGATTATCTTCCACAACCTGTAGACTCGCAAAACGGAGCCTTTATTCCTGGTATTGGAGAAAGCTCTGTCAATACGTATTATGGGACTGCTAATGCCTATTCGGAGACTCTTTACGAAAAATCGCCTTTGGGCAGGATTGAGAAATCGGCAGCTCCCGGATCAGACTGGCAGATGAGCGGCAGCCATACCCAAAAGATGGAATACCTTTCTAATGAAGCGGGTGAAGTCAAAAGATATAAGGTCACCACAACATGGAATTCTTCCTCGCAGATCAATGATATTTCCATTGCTCCGGCACCAGGTGATGCGTATACAACGAATGGCTATTACAATGCCAATACATTGTACAAGATGGTTACAAAAGATGAAGATAACAATGAAATCCACACCTTTATCAACTCTAAAAAACAGACTCTCTTAGTTCGTAAAATCAATAAAAAAACAAACGGAGCCACCGAAAATCTGGATACTTATTATGTCTATAATGAATTTAATGATATTGCTTATGTAATCCCTCCTAAAGCCTCCGTTTCCACTTTAACCTCTACTGTATTAGACCAGCTTTGTTATCAGTATAAATACGATAAATACAACAGAGTTGCAGAAAAGAAAATTCCCGGAAAAGGATGGGAATATCTGGTATATGATAAGCAGGGCCGCGCTGTACTTTCACAAGATGCCAACCTGAGAACTACAACCAACAACTTTACAAAAAGAGGATGGTTGTTTACCAAATACGACAAATTTGGAAGAGTTGTTTATACTGGATTTTTTGCCAATACAGCAGAAAGAGCGGCAATGCAGACCGCACTCAACAATATGTCTGCCAATGCCAATAATAATGAAACTCCAAGTACAGCACCATTTACCCTCAACGGAATTGATGTGTACTATACAAAAACCGCTTTCCCGACAGGAAGCATGACCCTGTTAAGTGTTAATTATTATGATGAATATCCTACGGGGTCTCCTTCGCAGCCATCACAGATACAAAATCAGACAACACTTGTATCTGTACCGACAACGATTGTTTCCAATGGACTATCGTCTGTAAGAAGTACAAAAACACTTCCAACAGCAAGCTATACCAAAAATATTGAAAATGACAGCTGGACATCTGCTTTTATCTGGTATGATACACTGGGAAGAGTGATTGGAACGTATGGTAAAAATCATTTGGGTGGATATACTAAAACGGAGGCTGAGCTTGATTTTTCAGGAACAACACAAAAAACCTATGTTTACCACGCCAGAAAAGCGAATGAACCGGGAGTTACCATTAAAGAACGTTTTGTATACGATGCTCAAAAAAGACTAAAACAGCATTATCACCAGGTGGATGATAAACCGGAAGTCCTGCTGACGGAAAATACCTACAACGAGCTTTCACAGCTTATCAATAAGAAGGTAGGAAACAATCTTCAAAGTATAGACTATGCCTACAATATCAGGGGCTGGACGACGGATATTAATAAAAACCAGATGGGGCTTGCTGATCTTGGAGGGAAATTATTTGCGTACAGAATCAGGTACAGCCAAAAAGAGGGTATTGATAATCCCGATACTGTTCAGTTTCCAGGGAAAAATGTAAGTCCGAAATATAACGGCAGTATTACGGAAATAGACTGGAGAGCGATAGAAACAGTAGGCGTAAACCCATCTCTGACCCCCAAGAGATATGGATATGCGTACGACAGCACCAACAGGCTATTGGCAGGCTATTATCAGAATCCAAACAAT
>NZ_FRCD01000037.1 GCF_900142785.1 Chryseobacterium carnipullorum
TGGGATATTTTCAGTAAAGTTTCCAGGGATAAAATAGAAAGAACCATTTCTCCTGATAATCTGGCGTATGTGATCTATACCTCCGGAAGTACGGGTAGTCCCAAAGGGGTTCAGGTTGAACATAAAAGTATCGTCAGTTTATCTACGACTTGTGATTATATCAGTTTAACTGATCAAACAGTCTGGCTGTCCACAGGGTCGATATCCTTTGATGCAACGACCATAGAATACTGGGGAACCTTATTAAACGGAGGGAAATTGGTATTAACAACGACTGATACTCTATTGAACATAATACTTTTCAAAACATTGATCTTAGAGAATAAGATCACGACTTTATTTATGACCACTTCTTGGTTCCATCAAGTCGTAGAGGAAGATGTAAGTGTTTTCCAATCGTTGAAGTATTTATTGGTGGGCGGAGATACTGTTTTATACAAGTACACCGATAAAGTAAAAAAATTATACCCGGACCTTACAGTCATCATTGTATACGGACCTACCGAGAATACCACCTTTTCAACATCATATCTTATTGAAGTCACAGGCCATACGCTTCCAATTGGTAAACCGATCAAAGACAGTTATGCCTATATATTGGATAAACACATGAATCCAGCTCCTATAGGGGTTGTCGGTGAACTGGTTGTCGGAGGGTCAGGAGTAGCGAGAGGGTATTTGAATAATAAGGAGCTGACCAATGAGAAGTTCGTAGCCAATCCTTTCAAAGCAGGAGATCGTTTGTATAAGACCGGTGATTTAGCCAAATGGCTTCCTGACGGGAATATTGAGTTTACAGGCAGGAAGGATGATCAGGTAAAGATACGAGGTTACCGCATTGAACTGGGTGAGATCGAGAACGCATTGTCAGGATTACCTGGAATCGTTCAATCTTGTGTTTTAGCCAGTGCAGATGAACAGGGTAACAAAAGACTGATCGCTTATGTAGTGATGGAAGGAGGCCTGGACAAGGAAGCCTTGCAATCCCAATTGCAGGAAACTCTGCCGGAATATATGGTTCCGAGATTATGGGTAGAACTCGACGAGATGCCGCTGACCTCCAATGGAAAACTGGATCGGAAGGCATTGCCGGACATAGACTCCTCTGCTTTTTCCACGAAAGCCTACGTTGCGCCAAGGACAGAGACAGAAGAAAGATTAGCTAAGATCTGGCAGGAGCTTTTGGGAATTGAAAAGGTAGGAATCCATGATAACTTCTTCGAACTGGGAGGGCACAGTTTATTAGCCACTCGTTTGGTTTCAACTATTATTAAAGAATTTGAAACTGAAATTTTGATTAAAGATATTTTCAATTTTGTCAATATAGGTGAACTGGCTACTTATATAGAACATAAGAAAATAAAGGAAAAAGAAAGTTCAGATGTGTTTTACAAAAAGAAAATTACAATATAATGAATAAGGCTTTAAATATTATTAAAAAGGCTCATGATAAAGGTATTAAATTAGAATTAGAGGAAGGCTCCCTGGTTTTAAATTCAGAAAATGAAAATATCGATGATGCCTTGCTTGTTGAGATAAAGCTTAATAAGGAACTTATTATTGAACATTTCAATAAATTTGATGCAACCGAAACCACCTATAGACGACTTGATAAAGAAGAGATAAATCCTTTTGATAGAAAACTTATCAAAAAAATACCCTTATCCTTTGGTCAGGAACGTTTATGGTTTTTAGACCGATTGCAGGGGAGTGTGGAATACCATATCCCTTTTGCGCTGAAACTTTCGGGTGATTTGGATAAGAAGGCTCTTTTCCTGAGTCTTAAAGAAATCGTTACCCGTCATGAAGTACTTCGCACAATTATCTATTCAGAAGAAGGGGTGGGATATCAGAAAGTCCTTTCACCGGATGAATGGGAACTTTCTTTTAAAGATATAACAACTAACGCTTCTACACTAACGGAAGACTTAAGAGTGTTTTTATCAGCTCCTTTTGATCTGGATTCAGATTATATGTTCCGTTCGTGCCTGTATGACTTGGGGAATAATGAATACGTCCTTGCGGGAGTGTTCCATCATATTGCCAGTGACGGTTGGTCCCAAAATATATTAATTGGTGAGTTCATTCAACTTTATCGTTCTTATGTATCTGGCAAGGAAGTCGGTTTACCATCATTGTATTTGCAGTATGTTGATTATGCGCTGTGGCAGCGAAAGCATTTGGAAGGTACTATTATCGACAATCAATTATCCTACTGGGAAAATCAATTGCAAGGAGTAAATGTTTTAGAATTACCCACCGATTATAGGCGTCCTGCCTTACAGCGTTTTTCGGGAGCGAGCCTTTCCTTTGCACTGGACAAGAGCTTGAGTACAGGAATTAATGCTTTAAGCCAACAGGAGGGCGTTACCGTTTTCATGACCCTTTTGGCTGCATTTAAAGTTTTGTTGGGCAGATATAGCGCCCAGGAGGATATTTGTGTGGGTACTCCTGTCGCCAACCGTACCCAAAAGGAACTGGAAGGGATGATCGGTTTCTTTGTCAATACTTTGGCTCTTCGTTCCCAGATCAAAGGGGATGCATCTTTCCGTGAGTTTTTACAGGAAATTAAGCAAACGACTTTGAATGCTTACGACCACCAGCAGGTTCCCTTTGAGAAGGTGGTAGAGCGTGTTATAAGGACACGGGATATGAGTACAACTCCTCTGTTCCAGGTGATGTTTGCTTTACAGAATACACCGGATGCAGTGCAGATAGAGATGGATGGGCTTACTTTGAGCAATTATGAATCACAAGGGCAGGTCACTGCAAAATTTGACATAACAATAACCATAGAGGAGAGTGAGGCCGGTTTTTCTGTGAACATGAACTACTGTACGGATCTGTTTAAAGAAGAAACGATCCAAAGAATGTTCTTCCATTATCAGGAACTCTTACAATCCATTGTTGCATCTCCATCCACTCAGGTAAGTGATCTGGCAATGCTTACCGGAGAAGAAAGACATCAGTTACTAGAGGTGTTCAACGATACCGCCGTAGACTACCCGAAAGACAAGACCGTTGTTGACCTTTTTGAAGCGCAGGCAGTAAAAACTCCTGACGCTATAGCAGTGGTTTATGAAGGTGAGAGTCTTACATACAGGGAATTGGACGAACGTTCCAATCAGCTGGCTCATTACCTGATCAATAAAGGAGTCTCCTCAGAAGATCTGATAGGCATCTGCATGGATCGTTGCCTGGAGATGATCACTGGTATCCTTGGAATTCTGAAGTCAGGCGCAGCCTATGTTCCTATAGATCCTGATTATCCACAATCCCGTAAGGAATATATGGTAGAGGATTCGGGGATTAAGATATTACTTACTAATAGTGATAGTGCAATTACTCTTCAGGCTAAAGATGATATAGACGTTATTTTATTGAATAATGACTGGGATACTTTAGATAAAGTATCCAGAGATAAAATAAAAAGGGTGGCTTCTCCATCCAACCTGGCCTATATTATATACACCTCTGGAAGTACAGGAAAGCCGAAAGGAGTTATGAACTCTCACAAAGGGATGTTAAATAGTCTTCTGTGGGCTCAGGATACTTTCGGGTTGACATCAGAAGATGTGCTCCTGCAAAAAACGAGCTTTAGTTTTGATGTATCGATATGGGAGTTGATATGGCCCCTGATCAATGGATCAAAACTTATTTTTGTACGTCCAGGATTACAGGGAGATGTTACCTATCTAAAAGATTTGATAGAAACGGAAAAAGTGACCACCATTCATTTTGTCCCTTCGATGCTAGAGGTCTTTTTAGCAGAAATAGCTATCGGTGATTGTCCTTCTTTATCTAAGGTTTTATGTAGTGGGGAAGCGTTGACTGTGGAGCAGGTTCGTTCATTTAGGGCGCAATTCCCTAAAGTACGGTTTGATAATTTATACGGTCCTACTGAGGCATCTGTACACGCAAGTGGTTGGTCTGTACCAGAAGATATAAGTTCTTTGGAAAAGATTTACATAGGGTATCCTGTTTCTAATACAAGTATCTATATTTTAGATTCATCAGACTATATAAGTCCGATAGGCGTTGTAGGAGAATTGTGCATAGGAGGAGACAATGTAGCCGTTGGTTATTTGAACAATGAGGAGTTGACCAATGAAAAATTCGTATCTAATCCTTTCAAAGATGGAGAACGGATGTACAAGACTGGTGACTTGGCCAGATGGCTTTCTGATGGTACCATCGAGTTTTTAGGCAGGAAAGATGATCAGGTAAAAATCAACGGTTACCGGATAGAGCTAGGTGAAATCGAGAATATATTGTCCCGGTTACCGGGTGTGAGCCAATCATGTGTTGTGGCCAAACACGACATTAAAGAGAGCAAGCGGCTGGTCGCCTATGTGGTTATGGAGGAAAATCTGGACAAGGAGGCATTACAATCACAATTACAGAAAATTTTACCGGAATATATGGTTCCCAGGTTATGGGTACAAGTAGACGAGATGCCCCTGACATCAAGCGGAAAGTTAGATAGGAAGGCATTGCCGGAACTGGACCCATCTGCCTTGTCCACGAAAGAGTATGTTGCACCAAGGACAGAGATGGAAGAAGGATTAGCCGAGATCTGGCAGGATCTTTTGGGAGTAGAAAAAGTAGGTGTCCATGACAATTTCTTTGAACTGGGAGGCCAAAGTTTATTGGCAGTCCGGTTGATTTCCAAGGTTCAAGAAATAGGATATAGCATCCCTATTCGAGATATTTTTTCAAGCCCAACTATTGCTCAATTGAGTACGAAGTTAATTTCTACCGAAGAAGAATATAAGATCCCTGAGAATGGTATCGTAGAGGGATGTGAGTATATCACTCCTTCCATGGTGACTTTGGTGGATTTGAGCCAGAATGAACTGGATACCATCATGGACCATGTTCCGGGAGGTGCGGCCAATATCCAGGATATCTATCCATTGGCTCCTTTACAGGAAGGTATTTATTTTCACCACCTGATGAGTGATAGAAATACTGGTGATCCTTATGTATTACCTGTTCTATTATCTTTTTCATCACCGGATAAGCGTTCAGGATTTATAGATGCCTTGAGGTTTGTCATCAACCGCCATGATGTGCTTCGCACGTGTGTGCTGAATGAAGGGTTTACTCAGACCGTTCAGGTCGTACTGAGAGAAGTAGACCTGAAAGTAGAGGAGTTATCAATAGATGAAAGGCTTGATATTTTATCTCAGGTTGAGCAAGAGCAAACAAGCAACTTGTACATGGACTTGACCCAAGCACCGGCAGTACGAGTGAAAGTAGCTAGTGATGTGGCCAATGGAAAGTATTATTTGGTGTTGGATCACCATCATATGATGATGGATCACATTGGAACCTTAAAAATAATAGAAGAGGTTGGGCTTTATTTATCAGGGCAGACAGGTCTGCTTCCTACTCCGGCTTTATACAGAGATTTCATAGGTCATACCTTGAATAAGAATAAATTAGATGAGAGCAAAAAGTATTTTAGTGAGCTATTCGGACAGATTGAATCACCTACTTATCCTTTTAATTTAATAGATACCAAGATTGATGGAAATACTACAATCATCTCATCAAAGGTGATGGTATCTGCTGAATTGCGCGATGGTATCCGAAAGCTGTCGGCAGATCTTCAGATCAGTCCTGCTGTATTATTCCATGCGGCTTTTGGTCTTGTTTTGGGAAGATGCAGCGGTACAGATTATGCTCTGTTTGGTTCAGTTCTTTTGGGAAGGTTACAGGGAGCTAAAGGCTCGGAATCTTCATTGGGGCTGTTTATGAATACCCTTCCTGTATTATTGGATCTCAAAGGTGATATCCCTTCATACATCTCCCAGACGAATAAGCATTTGCAAAAGCTTTTGGATCATGAACAGACTTCTTTATCAAGTGTTCACGATTGGAGCGGTATTCCTAATGATGTCCCAATGTTCAGTGCCTTATTGAACTACAGACATTCTGGATCAGGCCATCTGGATCAGGTTCCTGGCTTTGATGGAGAATTGATATCAAGCTTTACCCGAGACAATTATCCGTTTTCTTTGGATGTTGATGATTATGGTCATGACTTTGGTTTAATCTTCAATATCTCATCTGTAGGAATTGATCCTTCTGCTATGGTATTATATATAGAAGAAGCATTGAAAGCATTGCTTTCAAATATGGATAAGCCATCGCAAACAACAGTTGAGGAACTGTCAATTCTAACGAAAGAAGAAGCCCATCAATTATTAGAGGAATTCAATACTACAACGATAGACTATCCTAAGGACATGACAGTTGTTGATTTGTTTGAATCACAGGCTGGAAAGACTCCCG
>NZ_FRCD01000038.1 GCF_900142785.1 Chryseobacterium carnipullorum
TATTTATATTCCTTCAAGATCTTACCCGTCGGGCTGTTTTCCCTTACCTCTTTCAGTCGGTTGGCGGTATCATAAAAATAAAACTCTCTGATGCCGGATGGAGGCGTGATGCTTTTAACACCAATTAACGGATCATAGCTGTACGTACTGATTTGATACGCTGATAATGCAACATTATTTCTAAATACATCTAAAGCAGAGATCAATGATTGCTCTGACGCCTCTGTACTGAGCTGACCATCATTAACAGATGCATTGACGATATTATCGATGAGTGCCTGAGGTATATCTGAAAGCTTGGCTCCTTCTATTTTGGCAATGGGCTGGGTTTGGTTGTAGCCCCAGATGATTGTTGCTGAAATGCCGTTTCTGGTGGTATACTGCTGCAGATTTCCCTTGTTGTCATATTTATCGTACGTAACTTCAGTAGACGGCGTATTGTTCTGAACCTCATAGGAAAGTACAGACAACGGAAGAACCAGAGAAGAATTATTGTTGGTGATCTCGGTAGTAGTCTTTGGATAAAGTGTTTCTGTCCTTGATAGTGTTTTTGTAGTATTTCCTATGGTTTGAGTGGTAGAAGTTTCCAAAGGAATACCAATCATATTCTTACTGATCATCAACTGGTTGCCTTTTTCATGAGCGTACTCATAAGAAGTCTGTAATTTTTCTCCTGACGGAAAAACATTTGTGGTATTTTTTAGGTTGATGGGTTTGGTGATATCTGTATCTGTGTAGGTATTTAATGTACTTTTCTCTATACTATTACTTGATAAGAAGTCTTTCTCAACAGTCTTTATATTTTCAATCTTGGCAGATTCTATAAAATTTATTTTATTCTCTACGTAAAAAATATCACCTTCGATTCCTTGCCCAGGAGACAATTGTATTTTAGAAGGAATAACCAACATATCAACTGCAAATCCAATTTTAGATAAATCATTCGTATTAAAACCGGAAAGACTATTTTTCAGAGTATTAAAATTATACTCGTAATCGACTGTTTTTACAGTCTGTCCAACTTTATTCTCATATTTTTGTTTCAGAAGTAAGCCATACTTCCAGTCATTATAGTTTTCTATACCTGATGATAATATACTCTGGAACTGGTAATCTTTATCTGAAAATTCATAAAAAACTTTCCCTAATCCATTTTCTTCTATAACATAAGGATATGTGACAATATCCGAGGAACCGTAACTGTTTGAAGATTGGTCAGAATTTGAAACAGTGAAAAATTCCTGAATAGCGCTTGGTTGCAGCTCTACACCTTGATCATCAAACTTACGATAAAACTTTTTATCAATTCTTGTAAAATTGAAAGGTTTTTTTAAAACAGAAATATTTTCAAACCTATTCTTAGTAGGATTAAATTTTCCGTATTTATATTCAAAAATATTTGAGATAGTATTTTGATCTACATCTTCTATTTTTTTTATTCTTAAGCCGGATAGATAGCTCGGCGTGATCGTTGTTTCAGTAATCTCTTTTTTCCAATTTAATCCGGCACTTAAACCACAATTACAGTATCCCATTCTGCTCAATGTCATCTCAACCTTAATAGGAAATGGGATAGTAATAATCATTTCACCCGCAAAAGGTTGTCCGTTAGAGCCAAAATGTCTGGTCTCACTTGGAGAATTAATCGAAGTAATTTTTATATCCCCAAAGCATTCTGTATAGGCTCCATTCTCAGGATGCTCAGGAAATGTTGATCCTGGACCCTCCGTTTCAGCACTTAAACATCCGCTATCAAAATTATACGAAAACCTGGGATTAATAGCATAATCAGGAATATCGTTGGCATTTAAAATAAATGTTTTAGAATCTCCTCCGTTATAGGTAGAGAGATCATTAAAAATTCCATGGGTAGAAATGCTCTGGCCTGTTCCCTCAGAAACCGTAAAGGAGTTGGTATTTATTTGCTCTGTAGAAGGATTTTCATAATAAAGATTTTTTTTGCCTTTAGTAGGGTACTCTACAGACTTTAGAATTCCTATCTGAGAATAAACCGGATTTGGGGATCGGTCCCGTCTTGCAATAGTTGGCATTCTACTTTCCATAATCTCAATACCTTCTGTATAAATTCTGATGGGAAGATTAGAAGTCAGTGAACTATTGCTCAAACTGTTAATATACCCCCAATAATCATCATTATGAGAATTACGGGCAGGCATCGGATAGTCCTCGTTATACGTAAACTTATGGTAAGACTGCGATAAGGCATCATAAACATTCACGAGCTTAAGCCTGTAATCTCCATAAGTTTTAATAGGATTGTTGCTGCTGAAATACTCATAATTTAGCCTTTGATCTGAAACTACATGATTAAATTTATCTCTTACTGTTACTTTTCTTAAGGCTAATCCATTAGTTGTATTTAAATCTTTTCTGAATAATGCCCCGTTTTCTAAAGCTAATGTTCCGTTTTCATCATTAGAATATTTAAATTCTACTGTTCCTTCGGGAAATTCAATTTTAGAAATAAGATTTTCTGTATTTCCCGTTTCTGTATCCCATCTTTCATATGGAGGTGGTAAGAGATTGAAATAACTCCTTCCAGGATCATAGTCTATTGCTGTTTTTGTATAAATCCTTTCCACAATATTTTTCTCTGTATAGACAAAAGTCTTTCCATAAACAAATTTCACTACTTTATTGGATGATGTCCTAATACTATCGATTCTTGATAAATAAGAAGAAATATTATCTCCTCCCAAAGGATTGGTAGGGTCATAAGAAGACGAATTACTTTTAGGAGAGAACCAAAAAATGTTTCCTGATGTATCTGTCACCTTAAAATTTCCCTGTTGATTATACTGATAGGGCATCTGCTCTATTTTAACATTTTCAAATGGAATAGTCTGTCCCAGATTATTACCATCCATGATAAAATTCCCTGATACACCGGGTAGGCTATAGCTATACATATCAGGTTTCAGATCATAATTTCCTTCATAGATGCTTTGCAAGTTATTTCTTCTCTGTTCATCATAAATCAGATGGGAAACATACCCATTATAAGAACCATAAGTATTAATATCCTTGCTAAAAAAAGCAATCTTATTATCATCCTTTCCAATAATACTTTTATTAATAGTCCCCGGAATGTTTAGTGACCATCCCAAGCCGACACTACTGGCTACTTCATTAAGCTTTACGCCTCCTGTATTGTATGATAAAGATATGGGAAGATCTAGGCCATCAACCTTGATGGAGTAAAATGGTATAGAAATATTAGCTTTTCCTCTGAAAAGATCCATTGGAAGCTTTCCTACTTTCGAAAAGCTATAAGCTTCTGCTGTAGAAGGCACAGGAAAAACATTTTTACTTTGAAAGTCACTGTTAGCCCCTAATCCAGACTGACTGTATCCAGTGGAAAAAATATAAATAAATAATAGTATAAAAACTTTTCTCATCTGTTTATTTTTTAATCAATTTAGCATTCGCAGTTTTATTCGTATCCGTTTTTATGGTAACCAGATAAGCTCCCTGAATTAAATTCTGCGCATTGATCTTGGTTACTTTATTCTTCGTTTTCACAGTCTGCAACTGTCTTCCTCCCATATCATAAAGGATAATATCAGCTTCTTTAAAGTCATAGCCTATTTCCACATAAGCATAATCTGATACTGGATTCGGATAAATCTTGATATCCTGTTTTTCGATCAACTGGTCAAGCTGTTTATCTCCAAGCTTTACGATCTTCCAGTTTTCTTTTCCGAGTTCTTCTGCACTCGTTCCTGCCAGAATGATCGAACCGTCTCTGTTCAGCTTTATATCAGATAATCTTTCTTCTCGTTTTCTGGATTCACCTTTCACATGTTTGCGCCACTGTTCATTTCCATCTGCATCTAAATAAAGCGTCCAGAAGGTTTCGTCATCTGTTTCTATTCTTCCTTCTGCCTGTGTATAACCACCTAAAAGGATTCCTTTAGAAGATTTATTATCTGCTGAATGAATGACACTCATTCCCATCAAAATATCACGGTTTTTGAAATTGTAAGACTTTTGCCAGATCTCTTCTCCTCTTTCGTTAAGCGATATTAGCCATAGATCTGTTCCTTCTTCAATACCAACGGTTTTATTTCCTGATCTTTCTGAACGACTTTCGCCACCAATGATATAGCCAGTCGAAATCAAAGCAAGAGTTTTCAAATGGTCATCTGCTTTTCCACCAAAGTTCTTTTCCCATTCTACTTTTCCATCCTTGTTAAGTTTGATTATCCAATAATCACCTTCACCATGGTTTTCAGTTTTCTTTGAACCACCCAAGTTGCTTCTGGAATAGATCCCTAACAATGCACCACCGTCTCTAGTGGGAATCATTTTCTCTACTTCATCCAATCCTTTTCCTCCTAAAATAGACTGAGAGAGTTCTTTTCCGTTCTTATCGAGCTTTATAATCAAAACATCTTTTGATCCGTAACCTTTAGCCGAATTTTGGACATTTCCAGCCACAAAAAATCCTAAGTCTGTCGTCTGAATGACTGATCTTGCTTCTTCATCAGATGCTGATCCCAATGTTTTTTGCCAGAGCTCGTCTCCGAATTCATTTAATCTAATCAACCAGATGTCTGATCCACCTTTTGAATCTTCTTTTTTATCCAGTCCCTTTGCTGAATAAGTCGTGCCAGAAATCAAAAAACCTCCGTCTTGTGTAGAAATGGTTGCGGATAAATAATCATGATTGTATCCAGAAAAATATTTTTCCCAAACCTCCTGACCCTGTTGGTTTAATTTGATCAAATGTAGGTCGTAACCATTGTTTTGTTTATTGCCTTCTGAGAGAGGTTTATTGCTCTGAATTGAGCTTCCCGTGATCAAATACTGCTGATCGATTGTTGTGGTTACCTGGCTTAAAAAATCCTGTGTACCGGATTTAATGTCTTTTTGCCAAACCACTTCCTGAGCATTGCTCAAGATTGTGCATATAGAAAATGCACTCATGTAGAGTTTTCTCATCTATTTTTATGTATTTATTAATTTAACTTAAGTTTAATTTGCAATTTAACATTTTTCAATAATGATTTAGATCCTACTAATGAGATTTAATATGAATTTTATCACACACAAAAGATTATTATGTATTTTAAATCTTTAGTACTACAAATCTACTATAGCGTAGCGACAGAACGTGTCGTGTATTAAACTAGATGTACTTATTTCGTAAAAAGCTAGAAGCATCTGAAATTTCAGTTAAAAGAAAAGGCATTCGTTTAAAGAACTTATCTCAAACAAACTGTCAGGGTATTGTTATAGTAAAGAAGAATTTACCAATAAAAATCTTCTAAATTTAATGTTCAGTTCCTCTAAAAGCGTAGTTTAAGGAGTATCTAAATTTAATTTCAAAAAAAACACACGTGAACGTGAATTTTTATATTCGCAGTATTATATTTTTTTTATATTAGTTTCATAAAAAAAGTATCCGAAACCGGATAAAATAATAAAAAAAATAATCCAAAACTACTATGAAAAATTTAAAAAAAATTTCAAGAGAGAACTTAAAAGCTGTTAAAGGAGGAATTACACAAGAATGTGCAGTATGGTGGGGTTCAGGTAAGCCATATTATAAAACTGAGGCAGCTTGTATTCAGGCAGCTTTAAATAATCAAGATGATTTTCCTAACTGCCATAATGAATGTGGACGTTGGTACGGTTACTAAACTTAAAAAGATAAATTAAAATGGCTGTTTTCTGGTGAAACAGTCATTTTTTTATGAATAACTTCTACTTAACCAGAGTGAATTTTCCATATCAGAAGTATATTTTCTTTAAGAGACTTCTTCCGGAAATTGATCCTATTTTTAATCAGGAACTCATTAATATTATATCATAATTTTTCCTCATCCCGATTAATCTATTCTAAGGCCAATAAAAGAGGCCGTCTCACAACTGAGGCGGTTTTTTTGGTTATTATTTTATATTTTTATATTTGATAATCAGATATTTGTTTATGAATTTCAAGTATTATAATCAGAATCAGTTGGAGTTGTTTCCCTATAGTTTTGAGG
>NZ_FRCD01000039.1 GCF_900142785.1 Chryseobacterium carnipullorum
AGCTCTAAGATACAAATTCTTGCAATAAAAAACAAGCTATTTTAAACCCAAAATACTAATAATCAGTAAATTATAGGTGGTTTAAGGAGAGACTATGTAGTATTTTACGTGTGGAACATTATTCCTCATATATAAATAAAAGTCATATTTCCATTGAATAGTTGCTGTGATTTTTCATGTAATTTTACTATGATTTCTCTAACAATAAAATTGATCGTTTTTTGAGATTTTTTAAAGTTGTGCAAATTTATAATTAATCATTGCCATAATCAGGTTCAAAATAATCAGCAGGATCAAAGTCATAATATTCCATGGCGTCAAATCTTTCTTCTTGAATAATGTAACCTCCTAATTCCGCAGATTGCAAATAATCATATCCAGAAAGCTTTAGTTCACAGGCCTTACATACGAATTCCGTTGGTAATATTGAAACCTGTCTTATTATTTCTTCACCGTCTAATGTAGGCTCATTTGTTTTTGCAATTTGCCCACTAACTATAGCTTTTGATTTACAAGCGGGGCAATTTATATGCGATGAATAAACTTTTGTAGGATAGATGCCAAATATTCTTGATTTATCAGCAGATTCTCTTAATTCTTTTTGTAAATCCTTTGGTTTTCTGTAGAAATTATCTTTATGGTCTTTAATAAGTTTTTTTACTAAAACTTTAATTTTATTATGATCGTTCTTTATCATTTCCAATGCTATCATAGTGTCCTCATCAGAAATCCAATCATTCATTTCCTTTTCTTGGAAAGTAATAAGCATATTACATATTTTGTAAAAATCAGCTAACCAAATTTTCGTAGGGAAGTCCTCAAATGCTGATCCACCAGAATGCAATTCTCGGTTTCTTCTTTCCATAAAATTCATACATATCTCATATTCCTTATTTGTGAAAGACTCTATAATTTTTGTTAATCTTTCAAAAACTGTTTTCATTGGAACGGATTTAGCTGGTTCTTTCTCATTATAGTAGCCAAAAACGTAAAGTATATTACTTCCTTTTGTCGGATCTGCTAATAAAGCAGGATGAACATAAGCTAAAGTTGATCTAGAAAGTGTTTCTAATGCAATTGAACACCAAAGAGGAAACAGATATGTTGTTTTATCTTGATTATGCGCTGTAAAAGCATTTATTTTTGATTTATTCCATAATAAGTCATGTGTCCAATCCATAATATTTTATTTTATCCAAATTCTTTCTAAGACTCTATCAAATTTATTTGTAGCATTAGCTCTTGAATGAACTAACTTCCAATTGTTAAAAATTATACACTGGTTTTCTTCCCAGTTTATTTCTTCTATAACAGCTTCTTTAATTAATGTATTCATTAATTTTATAGATGTATCAAATTCATTCAAGGCTGGTCGCATACAATCTACATCAAATCTAATCCTAAAATCTTTATTTATTTTTTCAATTAATGTTGAGTAAAATCGCCCCCGACCTCCGTTAACCAATAGTACATCTTTCATCATTTTTTTAATTTCAATTTCTGAAAAATGTGGTATACATAACTTTGTAGGGCAATTTTCAATAGATTTAGGACTTCTTAATATTACAAATTTTGGTGGTGTGTGCAAATACGCTCCGTCTGTATGGTAAGGAAAATCTTTTTCACCATATTTAGCTGATAGAGATTTTTGATTAGTTTCTTCCTTAGTTTTTACAGTTAAACTATCATATAATGCCGTAGAGTTTTTTCTTGATGGAATAATGTCACCAATTTTTTTTGACATTTCAATTAAATCGTCAATATTTTCTGACCAAAACGTTGTCCAATATTTATTTTGTAATTCCTCTGTATTGATTTCTATCATTTACTAAAAATTATTTCGATGTTGATTTTAGCATTAATATTTAGCATCGCTTTTTGAGATTAATTTCATTTATTGTATAGTTTTAGCATCTGGAGAAGAAGCAGATTTCGAAAACGAAAACTGTCTGCCAACGTGGTACGAATCATCAAACTATAACTATGCACCGAAGCTGTACTTTGCCAATCGTATGTTATACTCGTGTTTTTTTTACTTATACCATTCATTTTTCAATTCTTCAAAATTCAAACCCTTCCATTCAGTTTTCCAAAGTTCCCAATATGGGATATCATTTGATGAAGGTTGAGGCTCACATCTATCAATTTTAACTATTGAAGGTAAAATTATAGATTCGCCCACTAGAATTGCTTCACCTTGTTTCAATGAAGTCATCTTGTCAACTAATGAACCTAAAGAATCTGGTAATAATTTTTTAACATAGCTTTGATCCACAGGATTCGTTAGTCTCATTGCAATAAAATTATTGCATTGCGAAAATATTGTTTCAGAGATTTCAGAAGGTCTTTGGCTAGCTAAAAGTAAAGTAACACCATACTTTCTTCCTTCTTTGGCAATCCGTTCAATTGATTTTTTTGACGAACGATATTTAACTAACTCACTGTTTGGCACGTACTTATGCGCCTCTTCATATACAAGTAAAATAGGGACATCATTGTTAATTTTTTCAGATGGATCAGTTGTGCACCTTAATCTTTTATAAAAATATCCATGTTCAAAAATTAATCTTGAAATTAATGAAACTGTAATACTTAGTACTTCAAAAGGAACACCACTTAAATCAATTACAGTAATGTTTGACTTATAGCCAGTTTTATAGCCTAAAAGATTCTCCAAAGTTTTTTCGAATGAAATAGTCTTTGCTTCGGAACCGAATAAAAAAGAAAGACGATCTTGATTAATTTTCTCTTGAAATCTAACAAAAAACTTGTCGAGAGTTCCCTCCGCATAATCTCCTTTCGTTACATTTTGATTTTTTGTTGGATGAAATTGAAATTCGCTTTCAAAATATTTTGAGATTTTTTCTTCTTCACTAAAAAGTAAACCTGTATCAACCGATGTGCTACTGTCTGTGCAAGTATATGAATCATCAACAATCATATATCGGCTAGAAGCTTTTGAATTTTTCGTCTCGTTTTTTAAGTTGTACAAGGCGTTTTGAACTTCGATAATATCAAAAAATAAAGGTGTGTCATAGAAAACTTTAGTAAGACCTGAGTTATGTTTCTTTTTATTCTCTGTAACCAATTTTCTAAATACCGAAGATTGATTGTAATTATCTCTTTCTCCAGTATCTAGAAGAATTTCTTCCAGTTCTTCACTATTTAGTAGCCAATATGGTAACGCAAGGTTCGAAATATCGATATAATTCGCATTGGGAAATGCTGATTTGTATTCTGAATGGATATCAAAAATAATAACATGGGAATTGTTCAATGAAAAATCACCCTCCTTCGTAGAAACTGCTTTCTGAATTATTGATGATAAAGTATGTGACTTTCCAGAACCTGTTGAACCAACAATTGCTATATGCTTATTAAAAAACTTATTTCCATTAACAGGCACTTTTACAGATGGGTTAGCAGCTAAAGTTGAGAAAGTAAAACTTTCTTTTTCTTCTATTGATTCTTCATAGATTTTCTTAATCTCATCAACAGTTGCAGGTATCACATTTTTAGGTGGTATAGCAAGTGAGTCACCTCCTCTTTCAAATTTACCACCTCTTAAAACCCCAAGAGGAAATGCTTCAATTATATGTTCTCTAACATGTTTTGTTTCGCCTTTTTCATCCTTAACGTCTCTAATTGAAATCTGAAAATTTTCAATTATTGTGATTAAACTGGCGTTCTCACTATCCTCAATTTTCAAGTATGAACCTACTTTCAATGTTTCATCAACATTTTTAAATATTTCCAAATCTTTAACTGATATTTTTACTTTATCAGGAAATACAGCAATAACTTGAGCATTCTGCTCCGTTGATTCATTTGAGTCCATCTAAATTATGTTTTTAATTTTACTTAGGTTATCAACTTGGATTTTTACTTCTTTTATAGAAGTTGAATTGTAATCAAAAAATATGTCGTTTAGATAAAACTGATATATTTCAGCCCGTCTACCAGTCAAACTGAGGGTATCATTTAAATATTCCAACCTATTTAGAAATTTAAGCTTGATTTGATGTGAAAGAGCAGGCTTTTTTATTATAGACTTGGGATTGTATTCAGCTCCTTCAAAATCAAAACCATCTGAAATTACAATTTCATCTTCAACTAAATCCTTTTTTAATTCAATTAATTCTAAATTATCTATTCCATGAATATATATATAGGGACAAAATGGCGTAGGTTGATTTATAATTTTTGCGTAATTCTTAACAATTAAGTTTAAGAGAGTCTTGACATCACTTCTTGAATAAGCCTTTGGATCAATTTGAATCAGAAAAAACCGCTCTTTAAATAAAATATTTACGTTGCTAAAATATTCTTTTCTTAAATTAGCATAATGTGCTTTTTCCCCTTTTATTAGAACATACCATTCATTAAATAATATGCTTGAATTATTTACCCGTGTTAAAAATTCAGCTTTTGTAATATTTCTATTTGACTGATTTGAATCTTTAGATATGTCCCTTACTACTCTTAATGCGCTATTGTAAAAATAAAATTCAGATGAAAAGTCGCTACAACTAAATATTGTCTTAAATAAGCTGATAATTTCATTAAATTGCTTTTCAAATTCTATAGCATTTATGTCAATTTCAAGCAATCCAATGAATTCATTTAATTCTGAATCAGTAAGTCCAAGTTCAATATGGTGAAAGTGTTTAACTTTAGTATTGATATTGCTTATTTTTTCAGTCCTAGTATATGTTAAGAAGTTGTCTTTTAAGTTTTGAATATTTATAGGCAGAATCAATTTTGAATGTCCTGATTTGTAATAACCTCTTAATTTATACTTTATTTCAGTCGCATTTCCCAATTTTACATCTTTAAAATGATTCAACATAAGTCTAATTGGCTCTGCAATTACAGAATGATTATATTCAGTCTTCTCGTAATATTTACATTGAATTGCGGTTATTTCTGATGCAGTTGTAATATCAATATCTTCAACTCCTTCGATTAAAATTGACTCTGTGTCATTTGCTAATTTTAATAAAGAAACTATTGAATAGTCAAATTGATAAAAGTAACCTCTAATTGTATCTACTGCGGTTCTATCTGCCATTGTATTCTGCTATGTATTGTCGTTATTTTGAAAAGGTGTAATTTATTTACACATCCGATAAATATATTGCTCTTTAAGCTTTAAAAAATAAATATTCTTTTTATTTAAATGATCTTTTAAAATAATCTCAATTAATCAAAGATAATTAATGTAATCTACTAAAAATTGCGGGATACCGTAAATTACTAAAAAATATGATTTATAAATTCCGAACATGCTATTTTATATTGGGGTCAGTCGACGAAAAGTAAAATTTTGTACGTTAAGGATAAAATCTATTAATATTTGAAATTTAAATAGACTGACTAAATGATTACGCTTTT
>NZ_FRCD01000006.1 GCF_900142785.1 Chryseobacterium carnipullorum
TAATAAAAAGTTATTTCCGTAAAATTTTTTGAGCTCTAAGGGCTCAAAATTTTCCAGAATAACTTTTCAACTTACACAGTTAGTGAGACACTGCCAATCTTCCCCGGCTTTCGATGCATTATCAGTATTGGTCTGGGAAATCAGACGCTTTCCAGGATTTCCAGGATCTCTTCACCATAATTTTCAATCTTATGTTTTCCGAAACCTTTGATGTCAAGCAGCTCTTCTTTTTTCACGGGCTTGTATTTGGCTACAGACATGAGTTCTTTATTGCTCGCGATAAAATATGTGGGGAGATTCTGTTCTTTCGCCTTCTCTGATCTCCAGTATTTCAGGGCATCTAAAATTTTTTCCTCATCGGAGTTTAAAACGTCATTATCTGCAGAGTACTTTACTGCCTTTGGTTCTTTCACTATACTTTTAGCCGCTTTGGGCTTTTCAAAATACAGGACAACAGACCAATAAGATTCATCATTTACAAAAGCGGTTTCCACTTTTATAATTTCGTTCACTTCCAGAAATTGATCAAGCATTTTCTGATCTTTGTAGAGAAATTCTTCGGGAAGTCTGATTTTAAAAACTTTTACTTTCATCATTTGTGTTTTTAGTATTATTTACCTCCCAAAAGAAGAATTTCATCAACTCTGATCTCTGTAATATATCGCTTCACGCCATCTTTATCATCATACGATCTGTACGTAAGCTTTCCTTCAATAGCAATTTCTTTTCCTTTAGGTACAAATTTTTGAAGGATCTCAGCTACTTTTCCAAAAGCAATCAGGTTGTGCCATTGTGTTTCTTCTACTTTTTCACCTTTGGCATTGGTGTAATGATCGCTGGTTGCCAGAGACACACTGGCTTTTACGTTTCCGCTTTCGAAGTTTACGGTTTCAACTTCTTTTCCTGTATAACCAATTAATGTTACTTTGTTTTTTAGTGACATAGCTTTAAAATTTTTAAGATTAATAATTCAGATAAGAGACGTTCACTGTGTTTCTCAAATCTCTGTTGCAAAGATTGTCATGTTGAAGGATCTTAATCGGTTATAAACTATTTAAATTCGCTTGTAGTCGTTTGTAAATGGATAGTGAAATTTTTAAAATACTCGTTTTATTACATTTTATTTACTTAAGAAACTTTTATCCATTTTTAGATTGAAAATATCATCAAGGAAAACCACCTTACAACATAAATTTTATTACTGCTCAAAAGACATTAAAAATCTAATTGTTGCAGGCGATTTTTTTTCTGTAAAAGTTAATTTTTTTTGCAAATTTGTAAAAATGTCTGATATGCAAAAAGAAAAGTTACGTACAGTAAGGAAGAGAAAAGGGTATACACAACAACAGATCGCTGATATTCTTGCGACCGATGTATCTAATTATAGCTGGAAGGAAAGTGACGACGTGAAGATTACACACAGGGAATTGGACAAAATTTCTACTTTTTTCCTGATGTAAAACAAAATTAGAAAATATTTTCTAAGGAGATTCGAAATTTATGTCTTATCCAAAAAATTAATGAAGTCTTCATTGAACGGATTTGGATCTTCATCCTTGTATAATAAACTGATATAATACATAATTTTTAATTCTTTGTAATTAAAATTTTCTTTTATTAAAACAAAAGCTTTGTATTTTGCAATTTTTTTTTCAATAAAAATATTTACAATATCTTCTAAACTAATATCATTATTTTTTTTAATATCTGAAATAAACTCTAAATTTTCCATACTATTAATTTATTAGAGTTTATATGTTTTTGAACTCTGTGTTCTCCCTGTTGCTGAACCTGTTGCTCTCTTGTTATAGTAGCGTATAGTCTTAAACCCTTTACCCTTAGCCCATTTTTCAATATAACTCCTATATTGACCAATCCCCACATTATTTTTATACATAGAATATGCCTCTTTTAAGCCAATTTTTCCGGCCCAAAAATCCTTTGGAAGAATATCAACTTGAAAATCCAAATGAGTTCCATCTGGTTCTAGTTTCCCAGCTACTATCATATCTGGAGTGCCATTATCTTTATATCCTTTAAAAGAAAACATAGCATGATCTCCCATAACTTCAACTTCGCCATTAAGATCTAAAATTTCTTGATAATGCGCAGAAGATGAATATGGTTTTCTTGGTCCTTTCCCTGCATTCACCGGAAAAAGCCCTTCAGCAGCAACCATAGCTGCCGCTTCTCCGGCCATTCCTAAAACTCCCCAGTTATTCTCGGCTTCCCTTATGGCCTGAACAGCACCATATTGTACGCCTTCATGATTTAGTTTTAAATTTTTGATAACCTTATTATAAATGAAGGCCTTCATATGTTTCCTTATCCCATCCCCTTACCAAAACCAAACCTTGAAAAGTTAACAGGATCGTTCCAAACATAAGTATATGGAGAGTTTGCTATTTCTGATAAAGAATCTACACTCAGCTGGAAACTTGGTTTAGAATCGTGGGATTTTATGTTAAAAAACAGATCAAAGCACCTCATCTATCGGGGGCGTATCTGAAAACTTTTGTCAGTTATGAGATTCTTTAGAATCGTAATATTTTGCGACGTAATAGCAATACATCTATCGACACGAGCAAGATACTCGCGCCAGCGGGGTGCTCCTTGCCCTAAAGATTTTACAGCTCTGTCTGCTACAACTTCACAACCATTCTGGATGAAATTTAAACTTTTTACTTAGCCAATGTAAACAATCTTTATCCACCAAAATTCTTTTCTCAGAAACATAATAATTATACTTGTCTTGTACCTCAAAATGATGGACTTAAAAAAATAAGGAAAGGAGTAGTTTTAATACTACTGTCTAATGTTTTAAATTTAAATTAATACATAATTTTTAAAATCATAACTTTCAAAAAATTCTTCTAAAATACCTAAAAATTTTTCTATTTTTTCGGTTTCAGATAAATCTTTATTAATGTGTTCAAACTGCGCAAACCAAACCATATTAGGAACTTTAAAAATTACCCGTTGTTGATACCATCTTGAAATCTCTCTTTCCAAGTCTAGTTTATAGAAAAGATTTATACTATAAATAAAGCCTTCAAAGTATACAATGTAACTATAAAAAGTATTATCATACCAAAAATACATTTTTGGTCTAAGTCTGATATGTTTTATAATATCTAATATTTCATTTACCATATAATATTATGCCATTCGTGATTACAGTTATTTTTACAAATATTTTCTCTTCTCCACGTATCACTTGCTTTAAAAACATATAACATTACCATAAAAGACTTTTTATATTCATTCATTGGCAAGTTTAATATCTTTCTGATAGCATTGTTTATATCATTATTTTTTAAAATTGAAGCAGCACTAGATTTTTTTAAGAATCTCGGCAAGGATTCTATACAATCATTAACTATTAGAGGTTGAGGTGCAGATTGCATCATCAGAAAAGCTATTCTATTTAAAATCTCACATACATCATCATTTTTAGTAAAAATTTCATAAAAATTTATTATTTCTTCCAAGCTTACTTTATCTTGTGCAAAAGCATTTGCGTAATAATCAATATTCTCCATTATTAATTTCTAAAAGGTTTAAAAGTGATATGTGCTTCATCTTTCTTAATAGTGCCTTTCCATATTTCAAGTCTAGCTCTTCCTAGGTCCCCTCTGGACAATTCACTTTTAGGAAGTCTAAATCTCATATCATGTAGCATTTTCGGTTTTATTTCATTGACAATACAATCCCAATCAGAACCATAACCAGCTGATCCTCTGGCTATAATGCCTATAACTACAATTTCAACATTCCATTTATTTGCCGCTCTTTGAATTTGCTCCCTTTGTATTAAAGGAGTATTCTCTACATTTGCTCCTCCACCTGCATAAGCATTAACAAAAGATGTTTCATTTAACGTAGGTACTGATCCAGTAATTGGAGTTCGCTGTTCTGCTGCAAATGTAACCAAATCAGCGGCAAGCCCGCAAGGAACACAAATTCTACTGTAATCTCACCCACTTTAGGCACACTCAAAAGTAGAGTTTTTGGTTAATAATTTACTGTTGTCGTTGTTAAAATTTTGTTGGAATGTGGGAAACTCGTTGGCGTTAGCTTGGGCAAGTTTTCCATATTTCAACAAAAAATCCCTTGGCGTGAGGTATTGCAATGATTTGTGAGGACGCTCATTATTATACATCCACATCCAAATTTCCGAATAATGCCTCATCTGCCTGATGTTCTCAAAAAGATAAACATCTAAAAATTCTGTCCGAAAAGTCCTGTTGAATCTTTCTACCAGAGAGTTTTGCGTAGGTTTTCCGGGCTGAATATAATGAAGGGCAATTTCATTCTTACCGCACCAGTCTTTTAGTTTTTCAGCAATAAACTCCGGACCGTTGTCAACTCTTATCTTTTCCGGTTTCCCACGCCAGTCGATTAGTTGTTCCAGTTGTGAAACTACTCTTGCTGATGGCAAACTGGTATCGATGGTAATATTCAAAATTTCTCTGTTAAAATCATCAATAATATTAAGGCTTCTAACGCTTTTACCATTCTCCAAAGTATCATGCATAAAATCCATACTCCACGTTACATTGGGATAAATAGGTCGAAGCAAGGGCTCTTTCACCCTTGCCGGAAGCCGTTTCTTTCGTTTGTTTCTCAGATTCAGTTTCATCGATTTGTAAATCCTGTAAACCCGCTTGTGATTCCACCCGAAACCCAAATTTCTCAAACGGTGGTGCATTGTCCAGAATCCCCAAGTCTGATGCTGTTCTGCGAGCAAAACCAGCTCCTCCCGAATCTTATCATCTTCATTGTTTTTCTTCTTCTTGTAATAAAATACCGAACTGTTCATGATAAAAAGTCTACACGCATTCCGAGTGCTTATTCCGTATTCTGATCCGGAATAAACCACCAGTTCCCGATTCTCGAAAGGTGTTAAAGCTTTTTTGCGATTACATCTTTCATCACGACATTTTCCAGGGTAAGTTCCGCTACGATTTTTTTGTACTGCGAAAGTTCCTTTTCCAGTTCTTTCATTTTTGAGAGTTGTTGCACATCCAAACCACCATATTTGCTCTTCCAGTTGTAAAATGTCGGCTCACTGATGCCGTGTTCCCGGCATATTTCATTCACTGTTTTACCTTGATTTTGTTGAGATAATATCTTAATGATCTGAACTTCTGAAAATTTACTGTTTTTCATAGTTTTCCAAATTTAAAAACTATATTTTTAAATGTTCCGGTTTTTGGGGAAGATTACAGTGCTTTTATACTTTTCCTGGCTAATTGATAAGTATCATCATAATCAAAATGCATTTCTGATACTTTATAGAGAAAATGTACAGTTGATGGGTCTTTTAATTTATGCAATATTTGTACAATATCTTCATGCTTAAAATGCCAAGATTCTAAAATAACGCTGCATAACTCTTTTCTATACTCATAATTGTTAAGGTCACATGAATATATCAGAACTACTGCTTTTTCTATATCATTAGCGTCATTGTTTTTCATTGCTCTTTTATTAACTCTTTTATATACGTTTCATTTATACTCTTTTTTTTTTCCTTTTCATACTTTTTAATAAAAGATTCCCTGCTAATTTCATTTTTATAAAGGTTACTAATTATTGATCTTATGAAATTTTTCATTTTAATTTTATATTAATTAAAGATTACTTCTTGGTATTATTTGATATTTTTTAATTCCCGAATTAAATGTATTAAATACCTTGCCTCTCCCTAATCCAATACTTAATTGATTACCTTCAATCTTAAAGAAGGTATTGCCTTTTTCCTATCTTTTTCAACTAATGGTATATCAGTAATGGATGAGTAAATGATTAATCTTTAACTCCTATTTTAGTAAGTCAAATGCGCTTCTCTCAATAGTTATTTTAAGTAAGACGTCATCATATCCTTTTGAGAGATTTTTTAATAGTTATTATCTGAAATCTAATCAATTACTAAGTCCGGAAAAATATATAAAACCTTGCTTGTAAAACTATTTCCACATTTTTGACATGTAACTATTTTGTTTTCGTCATTAATCATTTTTATTTTTTTTTCTTTTAGTTCGAAATTATTAGGATATACCAATACCGGATCAACAGATAAAGCACCTTTATATGTTTTTCCACAGTTAAAACATTTTAAATTATTTAAAAAATAAGTTTTAATTGATCTTTCAAAATCTATATCACGAAATGTATTATTTTCCACTTTAAAGTCTATACATTGAATATCAATATTATCAATCCAAAATAAGTAGTCTAACATAAAGACATTCTTTTTATAATACTTAGTAAAAATCGGGCGACATACGTTTAATAATTCATTAGAAGAGATATATCTTGTAGCGTCCTCTGAAACCAATATATTATCATTAATCTTATACTCAAAATTATCCCAATATATAAATTCTGTTTTTTCTGCCTTAATTAATTTAATCATTTTAATTATTTTTTTGCTTTAATCATGTGGAAAATAAAAACTTCTGATTCACCACCTATTGTCTGTTTTTTAAAATTATTAGTATTTATTTTATATGAAGTTTTTCCAAAATTAGATATTATCGATTTATCTTTAGAAAATGAAATCATTGACCGTGGAGCAGCTCCATTTATTTCAGTACCTAGTAATGTATGGGCGTCCATATAGTTTTTTAGGGAACCGAAATGAGCAATATTATCAGCATGTGCTTGTTGCGATACCTTTAATGCATAATTTATTGCTGATTTCTGACTCATTCCTGAATAACTTGCTTCTATATAAGCATTTCTTGCAGCATCGCTCATTATATATCCTGTTTCTTCAGCAATTTGATTTTCCAAAGAATTATTCGTGGCCCTATAAACAGATGCTGTTGTACCTGCAGCAGATCCTACTCCAGCCGTCATTAATCCATCAGCAAATAGAATAGCATTAAATTTAGCATTTTGGCTTTCTTCTCCTCCCATGGTATTGCCATCCCATTTAGTCATTCTGGGGCCTAATCCAGAATAATCAGATTTATTAAAAAAGCTATTTCTTAAGAAATTTCCAAAATCAAGTGCTCCATCTGTAATCCCTTTTGTTAAGATACTTACTCCCATAGCTCCATAAATTGGTGTAGGTCCAGAATCCCTGTAATCTTGTATAGCCCCACCAATAGTACTTGGAATTCTATCGTCTGGTGCTGGTGAGAATGTTGGGATATTTTCTATTGCTCCAACTGTAATATTACCATGAGATTTACGTCCAAATAACCAGTCAAACGCTCTTCTTACAAAACTTCTCTTCCTTGGTGGATCACATGGATCACTGCCTCCCACTCTTTCCCCCATCATCCCTGTAGGATCTGCAAAGTTAACAGGATCGTTCCAAACATAAGCATACGGAGAGTTTGTAATTTCTGATAACGGGTCAACACTTAACCAGAAACTACGTTTCGGGTCATAATACCTTGCTCCGTAATAGTAGTACCCTGTTGCCATATCAAGTTCTTTGCCATTGAACTTGTAGGGGTTATCGTAATTCATGTTTGTATTTTCCATCAGCATTTCGCCATACGGCATGTACTCGTACCAGTTGGTAATTTTTCCAAGACTATTCACCAATACAGAAGATCCGCTCAGGTGATCAGGATGTATCCAGTACATTTCAGAGCCCAGAATTTCCGGTGGGGTGTAATTGCTCATGCATTCGTCTGATAAAAACTCAGACCACTTTCCACAAAATTTTCCATCACTTAAGGCAAGTTCATATATTTCTACAAGTTTTTTATAGCAATTTTCATTATGATCCTGCTGAAAAGTGTAGATCTGCTGCTCCATAAGAAAAGGACAGAGCGTTTCATCCTGCGTTGAAGAGGTGGGCGGAGCATATGTTCCCTGAGAATCTTCATTCTTTACCCATACTTCAGGAGGAAGCCCTGCATCTTTGATGATATTTTGCACTTCTTTTACCAATGAGGAGGCCAATTCGTCATATTCTCCGGAAAGGTTTATTTTAAATCTATGGGTAGGGATCTCACTTACCCGTGTTGCAATTTTCTGACTTCCCATATAATAGTGCTTGCTCATGGTTTTGTCATTCAGCACCAGATATCCGTTGGGATAATAAATAAAAGATCCCATCTGCGTTGTGTTGCTTGGATCATTGCCATTCACATACAGATTTTTAGAAACCGCATCATTTTTCAGAATTCTCTCTCCGGCTGCATCATATACATAATAATTGAAATTCTCCCTTTGCGTTATCACTGCTTTCAGGCGGTTTTGATGATCCCAAAACAATTCTCTGTATCCGGCAGAAACATTGCCAGACTGCTGTTGCTCTTCCTCAATCGTTATAAGATTTCCGTTTGGATCATATCGAAATGATTCTCTTACATTGATCGCCTGGTTAACGGGAGCAGGACCACAATCCAGAGGAGCATTGAAATTGGCAAACTTCGTATAGTTTATAGCAGTTACGGCATTAGGATGAGCACCGTCGTTATATTCATAGGTCCCTGCATCTCCTTCATTATTCGGATACTGGCAAACTCCATTCTTATAGGTTTTAAGTTTAGAGTCTTTTATCGCCATGTTTCCTACTGCATTATACCCCATATTCAGTTCATAATACCTGGTAGTTTTCTTTCCGGTAGCTGTAATCCGGGCAGAGCTCAATCTTCCGAAAGGATCATAGGCGAATGTTTTGTTGGTTGCTATTCCCATATTCGTCGATGGATAATTTCCGGTCATAGGAGTTATTCCTTTGATCTTCACCAGATTTTCGTTTCCATCAAAAGTATACTGGTTTTTGCGGATACTGCTGTTGCCGGTGATGTACAACAATGAAAGCTCATTCACCTTGCCCCACGCATCATAAGTATACTGTGTTTTGGTTTCGTTTCCTGCAAGGTAAGAAGTCATCTGATCTCTGTTGTCGTAGGTCATAGAATAGGCAATATTCATCGGCTTGCTCTTTCCCGGAAGCTTGCTAACGATTCTGTCCAGAAGTCCCGCCATATTATAGCTGTAAGTAACCTCTTCGGTATCGGGATAAAAAAGCTTATTGATTCTGCCATAGACATCATATGCAAAAGAGGTTTTAAACATTTTGGGTATATTGTTGGGGGCTACCACAACGCGCATATTTTCTCTTACATTACCTGCCAGGTCATACTTAAAAGTTTGTGTGCCTGTTCTGTCTGTTTGTTTTACCAGCCTTCCTTTCTCTTCTTCAATACCTGTTTGCTGGCCATATTCAAAATGTACCGAGTGATCCGGATAGTTTACTTCCGTTAACTGATCAAAATTATAGGTATACTGTATTTTTTTTCCGATCGATTGCAGAACAGGATTATAGGATTTAATCAGTTTCCCGGTCATATCATATTCAAACCCCGATTCTCCTGCATCAGGTTCTGTCTTTCTGATATTTCTTCCGAATTTGTCGTAGAGATACTCTGTAATATGGTTTCCGGCATCCTGCATAGCCGTCATCTGATTAAGGCGATTATATTTGTAGCTCACCCATAGATCATTATTACCATCGGTTTGCTTACTCGAGGTTGTTCTGCCAAATTCATCGGTATACGAAATACTGGTATTTCCCAAAGGACTCACTACTCTTGTTGAAAACTGTGTAGTCCCGTATCTGTCCGCTCCAAATTCATAGAACATGTTAGTGGTAAGATTTTGCAGGCCATTATTAGTTGTGACATTAAACTGTGTCGTGCTCACAGGCCGGTCTAAGTCATCATACACAGTTGTTGAATAGATTTTTGCGTCCTGATTCTCTGTAGTCGTGTAGTCATCAAACTTTTTAAGAGAAGTCATGATATCGGTCCCTGTTGTCACTTTATCTCTGAGAATTGTTTTTACAGGCCTTCCCAGGTGATCTTTAATCTGATAAATATTATTGGCAAAATAGTAGGTTTGATTTTCTTTTTTAAACAGTTTCTTTGACATTATGCCTTCTCCCCATGCATCGGTAAATAAACTGGTGAAATAATTAATGCCCTGAAACTCACTAGAACCGGCTTCTTTTCTTTCCGTAATGGCTACTGGTATCGTTTGTGAAGGATAGTAATACATCTTTATCGTCCAATCGGTATCCGACGGGGCAAGATACTGGGTAATCCTCCCGAATGAATCATAGGTATATTGAGCCTTTGCACCGTTAATGTCTTTTACAATAACAGGAACTCCCAAAAGATAATTATCATCATACTGAGTCGTGCTTGTATACCCGTAGGCATCAGTAGTAGCGATCAGATAGGTATGATAGACCGGATCATAAACATAATTGTAAAACATACGTTGTCCACTGGCAGAAACGGGCTGTGTCACTTTGGTTAAATTTCCATATGCATCATACTCCATATCAAAATCTGCAGTCCCGGAAGAGCCGTTACTCCCGGTTCCTAAAATGTCATTTTTGATTTGTTTAATATTTTGTGCAGCATCCAGAATGGTCGTGCTTTTTCGCATGATCTCATTATTATATGCTGTTATAACCATTTTCTCTGAAGGAATTCCCACTATATTTTTAGCTCCCGGAGCATGATAGGAAATCTGGGTTTTTAAATCATCCTGAGTGTAGGTTAATGATGAACCTCTGTCGGTAGAGCGGGTAATATTTCCATATTTGTCATAGGTATCATTAGTAAAGATTGTCGTTTTACTATGGCTTCCTGACCCTGAAAACTCGGTAAAGGTAGATTCTGTTTTATATAAAAGCGGGATAATTCTTCCCATATCTTTATACTGCGGCTCAGGTTGAGATTCTGTCAGCTGATAATCTGAAGAAGAAGGCTGATCAAAATACCGGTAAGTATATTTCGTTTCGCTTCGTTTTCTATTCTGGCTGTCCAGCATATAAGAGGAACGTACGATTCCTTTCTTATAAAAATACTGCCTTACTTTTGTGTCATTATAATTAACATAAAAATTATTTTCACTGCCGGTATAATCAGTTTCATACTGGGTAACATAAGTTTGATGCAGGATATACTCATTAAAAACTTTTGTCTTTACGATTCCAAAACCTAAAAATTCTCTTTCTCTTCGGTCCTGTATTCCTTTTTCATATTCAAACCTGAAATATTGAGAAGTCTTTATCCTCTGTGGATCGAAAACCTGACCAAGAAAAGGAAGAGTAGTATCGATAGGTTTGAAATTCCATACAGCCATTCTGGATAGCAAGGTCTTCGAAAAAGGCATCTGATAGGTTCCGCCTACAAGAGTCTCAAGATTATCCTGTTGGTTGACGTTATCATATTCCATCATAATGATGCCCTGAAGAGGATTTTCAATGGTAAGCAGTAAATTGGCTTTTGGATAGTTATTATGATAATACGTTAATTCGGTATCATTTTCTGATACAAGTAAGTCTGGGTAACCATCCCCGTCAAAATCCCTCAGATCTACTTCCTGCTTACTTACAGATTTGTCTGTTCCTCCACCTGCAGAAACACAAATCTTTAATCCAAAGCAAGCACATAAAGTCCCGTACAGATTAAAGCCTGATGAATTTTGTTTGTTATCCAAACTGAAATTCTTATGAGCTCCATCAGTGGAAACAAAAGATGTTCCGCTGTTGATCAGAAAATCGTAGGTATTTCCGTTTTTAACAATTTTATCGGCAAGACCATCTCCGTTTAAATCTATCAATCCTGTTTTTGCTGTAGATTTGGATTTTGAAAGTCCTACACCACCCGCCCAGCTTCCATTGGCAAAACTGAAACCTCCACCTCCCGAAACGGCAAAAGAATCTCCCTTCGACACCTCCGAAACATCCCATCCGTAAGGCTCTACCGCAAACCCATTTCCTGTATTGACATAGGAATTTCCATCAGAAATATAATCGGTGAGACCATCTCCATTGATGTCTGCCCACACTCCTGTACCCTGAGCCCATGCTTTTCCAATGGTAACATTAAGCCCTATTCCCAATGCGAAAGACGAAGATCCTGTATGCAAATCCTTTTCTCCTGCTATCGCAAAGAATGAGTTCGAAGTATTGCTAAATTTGGCTACGGAAGCGGAAGCTGAAAGTCCTGCCCCCAATACCAGACCTTTATTTGTAATTTCTTTTTTACTTATAGAAGATACGGCATCCAACTGGCCCAAAACATTGGTTTTCTGGTGATAACTTCCTGAAATAATATCAGGATAATGGTCTCCGTTAAAATCCTGAAAGTAATCAGAAGTTTTTTCATTAGAAAATCCAGCGTGTCCGCTGATACCAAGCCATGGGATTATTGATCCTGCTACATAGGCATGAAAAGCATCGGATTGAGAACGAAGGATGATTCCTCGTGGATTAGGTACTGAAAAAACGGGCGTTGTGATGACAGTAGAAGTAGTGGATGATACTCCCAGCACAAAAGGCTGCAGATCATATTCAGACAATTCTGCCGGTTCCAGAGGAGATACATAGGCATCTTTCTCAGCGTCTAACTGCAGTGGAGTAAAATATCGGTTATTATTCTGCTGCATGATATAATTCGTCATACAGGTAAAATAATCCGGAGCAGAAGGATTACAAGGAGAAGCCCCGCCTGGAGCCGGAATATTTCCCAGAGGATTGCTTGTAAATTCATTTTCACGAATTGCCTGGTTGACAAACTTGGAACCATTGTAACTGAAACCACCCCAGCCCTGATATACCAGGCCTGTATTCATATTATAGTGGGTATTGTTGGAGCGGTACGCAAAATAATCAGCCTTATTTTCAGTATTGGCCATAAGAGGATCTCCTATGAATGCAGAATTAATAATAAAAGGGTTTTCTGAAGCTAATTTTTTTGTAACCACATAGTCCGGCGAACTGATCTCAAAATAAAATGGAAGCATACAAAGTTCTTCGTAACGAATTGGAATCGTTGCAAAAAATGCACATATATCGATCTTCGGTATCGGCATCACATTATTGATGACGTTCACTGTATTTTTCGCCGTATAGACTTTCCCATTGTTATCCTTTATTTTTAAGGAAAAAGTAACGGTGGTGGTATGTGATGGGTTTAAGTTTATCGTATAATTGTTTAGGGTACTATTGCCATTAAAATCCGGGAATATATATCCGAAACCTGCCGGAGGGCAGCGTGGACAATCCCCTTTAACGCTACAAAAAGGTTGACCTACGTATTTTCTAAAATCTCTGGGTAAAGTATTAATCAACCTTTCAGAATAAGGATTGTACTGTACCAAAGCTTTTATTGCAGTAGTATCAGTAGCCGACGTTATGGTAAGAGCAGGCTTCCATTTGATTTTTTCCCATGAGACATTGGTATCAGAAGAAACATCAAAGTGGATGAGGGTCATTGTAGAATCTGAAGGGTTTTGATTAACCAATAGATTGGAAATATCCGAATTGGGAATCTCATTGGCGGCTACAGTGACCGTACTTAAATCACTGTCTTTTGGTAATCTGTGATGATATATCAACGTAGTAACCGGCGGTGGTATCGCTCCTGTACTATTGGATATGGAATGTACGCTTTTAAAGATTTTAAAGTCAATATCATCCGTAAATTTTTCATTATTTAATGAGCTCCAGGAAATGTTAACTTTACTTTTCTCTCCCACCACATTTTGTTTCTGACTCGATGCTAAATAATGAGTTCTTGCATCAAATTTAAAATAAGAATTGTTATTAGCATCCAGCAAGTCTACATCAGGGCCTCCTGAAACAGAGCTGTATCTTATATTGGTGTATAGTTTAACGCGGTCTCCATTCTGATCGGTTTTAGAAGAAGCAATCACAAATATTCTTTGACCCTTTTCAACGTGAGTGGTAGCACTCTGAGCCTGAAATTGCCCCTGGGTATTTAAGGTAACGGTTGAAGAAATCTGGGAGGAATTAGCAGGATTATATCCGGAAATATCTTCATTTATTTTTGTCATTTCTCCTTTCTCAATCCAGACATCCACACCGTCCTGTGAATTTTGAAGTAATGTTATTTCATTGCTGATACGAATATCTCCTGACACAGGAGCTTCCCACATTCTCACAATATTGGCCAGTGAAGAAGAAAACTGAGTGGTCGTTACTGTCGTATCCTGAACTGCTGAGCTTCCCGCCAAAATAGCATTAGGCGTTTCTTCTGTAACGTTCATATTTCCGCTGGCAGACTGGGTCATGAACTGAGGGGCGCCGTTTCTTATTTTATTAAAAAAAACATCTCCATAACGAATCATATCCACAAGTCCATCCCCATTAACGTCCGAAAAATAGATCGGGGAATTGCTGTTACCAAAAGAATAATTAGCACCCACGACTCCTCTGGCGAAAGAATATTCTAAACCAAGAGTGGTATTATAGCTGTTATGAGTATATATAGGAGTTTCTCCCGGAAGTCCCGAAGAAGAATATACGCCGCTAAATCCTGTTATGATGTTTTTTCTGAAATTGATATTACCATTTGATGAATAGAATGTCTTATCTAACAATCCGTCTCCATCCATATCTAAAAGTTGATTTTTACCATAGGCATTGTTGTCATCATAACTTCCTGTGATACCCACTGTTCCTTTTTTGTCGATTCCTACAAAAAAGCACGCCCCCCCGCCAAAACTTACAGCTCCGCGGATATTTTTATTTTTACTGTAGGTCCCTGAAATAAAACTCGTATTCCCACCGGAAAAGGAACCTACATCCCCATTATCCTTTGGTGTGTTATATACTTTCGTAACCGTTTTTCCAAAGATTTCCACACTTTTATCATAAGCTAAAAGATGCTTATTAAATATATTTCCATTCCCATCTTTCTGTATAATCTCTGTTAAAAGTCTCTTGGAAAAAAGTCCTACAGAGGTATTTTTTAACTCATATTCACGGATGTTGGTACTGGCCCGTTTAACTCTAATCTTGTTTAATATTTTTGCGTCTGCCAATTTAACTCCCAGCTTATAGTTAAAAGTCATATCTCCCCTGACTCCCGCTTCATTCTCGAATTCAATAACGGTATTATTGCTGTAAGTAATCCTTGACAGGTACTTATTTTTACCTCCTCCATCGAATGAGTCTGAATAGGTATAGGTGATGGTATTTCCGAAACGATCAGTCACTTTAGACAAAAACCATTTTACAACATTACCTGAAGAATTACTTGAAGGATTATTGGTCAATACATCCAGATACTCTTTTTTTGTTCCGCTTCCATCCAGAATCACCCACGTATAATCTGAAGGGGAAGATCCTTTCCTTGTTATTACATAGCCTTCTTTAATCCCATTTCGGTAATAAAATTGTCTGTTGGAAGTTCTTGCCTCAGAATAAGGAAGTTTATTGGGCAAGTAATCATCCCTGAAAACAAGCTGTTCACCGGCCATTAAATAAATTTCAGTTTCCTGACTACCAAATGAGGGCACTCCCCATCGTGTATCGATATCGATGGTCTCTACAGGAATATCCCAGCCTGTTCCAGCCCATCCGAATTTATTGTCACTGTTATAAACAATAGACACATTAGGCTGAAAACCTCCAATTCCTGCGGGTACTTCAATAGGATATTTTACATTGGTGGTCCCTTGCTGATTGGGAGTGGGTGGCGCAATCAAATTAATTTTAGATGCCGGATTGGCAACGGGCATATCATTGAAAGCTGTTTGAGCATTTGCTCCCGTTTCAGGACTTTCAGGTTGCTTCACAACACCCGCCATAAAATCAACGTTGCTTAATGAAGTATGAAGGACAATATATTTTTTTACGGTATTGATACTATCGATATTGATAGGTGACCATTCTTTTTTGGTATAGTCAAACGTAAATGCAGTAATATCTTTTTCCTGATATCCCTTGGGAAGTTGATCTTGATCATAAGGCAAGCGAACCTGTATTTCTTTTACCGTGCTGTTACTGAACCGAAACCCCGAATAATTACGGCTCACATTAATTGTCGAGAGATCTACCGGAGGCATATCAATCAACCTTAATCCTTTTACCGTTCCTGATACATCTTCTGAAACAATAGTATGGCCTTTGGTTTCATATTGGCCCATATCCGATAAAAAAGAATCTTCTGTGCTCTTTTCAAGAATCATTTCTGGTGTATTTTGTCCACCATTGAATGTAACCGTTAAGGACTTTTTATCTAAATTTTCATAGGAGATATATTCAAATTCGTTTCCTTTCAAGTCTATTTTTTTACCGCCAATTTCAAACGATTTGATTCCTGATTTAGGATCTGTGAAACCACGGATGTAGGCAACTTTATCATTGTATATTTTCGAAATTACAGTATAAGGTACAGAGGAATTACTTTTTTGTTCTATAATGCGAACATTCTTAATTGTATAATAATCTCCCTTACTCAGGGCGTTGAATAAGATTTTATTATCTCCCGTTTTCAGGAGTGCAGGACTAAGGGGTTCAGAGACTGAAGTCCAACCCTTTTTCTTGTGTTTGACATAGCCTCCCATTGCAAAACTACCATTAACACTACGCGTCACAGAATTCACATCCGAATAACCGTCTACTTCATAAGTAAGAACATAGGTTTTATCAGGATCTACAGCCGAAAGATGAACATCAAATATATTATCGGAAGCATTTCCATCTTCTCTTTGTGGATCTTTATTCCCGATTTCTCCTATATATCCTGAGTTGATCAGCCTGGAACTGAAACCATCTGATGATGAATGGATTTCGTTTGATCCCAAATTGGATGAATATTTAAACGTTTTATTATTCATCAGGGAAGCAGAATCCGCTACCCTATTTACTAAAGAACGAGAGGAAAGATCTGATGATGTTCTATCAATGCTCTTATCATTTTTAACGAGCTTTAGAAAATCGCAATTAATTTTAAAAGGATTAAAATGTTGAGGTGAACTTTTTACCGTTCTTAGAATATTCTGATCCTTATGGGTGACTTTATAGAATGTCCAGCTGCTTAGAGAGAGCATGATAGGGATAAGAACAGGTAACAGTTCAATGTTCTTAATGCTGAAGAATGAGCTTCTTTTCATAGGTTGGATGTCGTGTTTTATTAGTTGATAAGGAAGTTCACTCCTTTTCCTTCTTCAGGAATAAATATTTTAATGTTATAATATCCTACAACCGCAGGAATACTCATCGGAATGGTAAAATCAGATGCCGAATTATACTGTCCTTGTTTAACAAGTACTCCTAAACCGTTAAATATTTTAATGGTCAATGGTTTAGCAGCTTTCAGTTCTACTTTTATCGTCAGATTACCATCATAAGAAGGGTTGGGAGATACAGTAATTTTTTTAAATAAAGAGGTACTTTGCAAAGCGTCATATTCAGACTGGCTGAGGACAGAAAGTGTTTTTGTAATTTCACATCCAAGCTTATTTTTGATCAGCAGCTGATAGGCACCCTGCCCGTTAAGAAAATAGGGCGCAGCATGGCTTACTGTTCCTGAAGGAGCGGTAAGAGTATACTGGTACGCTGACGTATTAAGATCCAATTCTATAGGTGTCCCATGCCAAAGATATTGACTGTCTATATTCTGATTGATAATCCCTTCAAGATCAAAAGTTCTTATAATATCTGCCTGTCCCTGTCTCTGAATACTGAGTTGATAATTATCCGGAGCAAGACTGTTGAACAAAATAGGATTAGAGCTCCCGTAAGTAGTATTTACGACCGTTTGATTCGTGGTTATACTTTTTAAAGAGTAGGTAAATGGAAAAATATTATCAGGGACGGATATTTTTACTATGCCATTCCCCAATTCAGTACAAGTGCTTGTAAGCTGTACGGGTACATCACTTTGCAGATCCTGTAAATTGAAAGTGAAATAATCATTTCCGTCATCATCAGTATCCCAGGCAGCATCTTTGAAAACATACAATGAATCATTCAGTCTTTCACCTGAAATATCTGTTGAAATATCGTTCTGATAGTTGCTTTCATTGGAAAAAACCCTAAGTTTTATCTTATCATTTGGCGTCAAACCTGTGAGGCTAAGATACAGATGAGTTTTCAACGGAATATTGCCTGTATTTTTGACCTGAACCTTCCACATTCTCTTCATATCCCGTTTAGGATGTGCAGAAATAAGGTCTGCTTCTTTGAAGGACAACGTCTGATTATTATCTCCCCACAACAGGTAACTACTGTGATTTAAAGTAGAATTATTCTGTTTATTGGTGGCTTTTACCTGTCCTAAAGAAATCACAAGATGGTCATCTTCTGAATTTTGTGATTGCTTTTGATAGAGTCCAAATAATTCATCTCTACCTATTCCGGTAATCCTGAAATTGTAATTTTTATTTTTCTTGGAATCCCAGACAATTTCATTTCCTGAAGAAATATAATTTTTCTCAGAAATATCATTAATGGTAATTCCATATTTTATTGAAAGATAGGTCTCAACCTTTTGCTTATCTGTTGTAGATAAATTGGTGTCAAAAACAAGAATCTCTGGGATTAGTAGTTTTTTATCCGTTCGTTTATTGAGAAAAACAATAGGATTGATTTTATGGTTATGATCATTCTTGGTAAAAGCTACTATTTTGGACCCAATCCGGGGGCTGTTAATTCTCAGGGAATCAGTAAAGTCATCAATTCCAATAGTACTGATGATTGAGCTTCCTATTTTACCGTAGACCTTCTTTTCGCTTCCTCCAAATTTATTACTCACGATAAATAAAGAGGGCTGATTCAATCCTGTTTCCAATTTTTTAAAAAAACTTCCAGATATAGGATCATGAACTAAATGAAAATTCATCAGTTTATCCGTGAGGGTATCTGTAGGTAAAATACTGTCTCTTACATTGTTTTTTCTGAAAGAGAGCCCTGAAACGCCGCCAAAAATAGTGGTTTGAGAGAATAGAAAAGAACAGCAGAATATAACGATGAGGGTATATGCTTTACTCATAATGAATTAAAGTATAGAATTAGAATTAGACGAAAAATGGATGGATATCTTACAAAAGAGGAATTATTATATTATCCATTCATGAGAGGGAATTTCAATAAAAGGGGAAAGTAATTTTTTTTCATCGTTGTTTAGTTTTTAATGATTAAAAAGTGGTTCAAAAATCATTCTAAAAGTATTAAAACAAATGAAATAAAAAAGAATTATTTTATTATGTTAAATATTTAAATACCAAATATTTAAAAACAAAATTAACAAAGAATTTTCACTAAGAAAACGAAACGTTTATTCACTTTTCAATTAAAAATATCATCAAAGAAAACCACCCTACAACATAAATTTCATTACTGCTCAAAAGACATTAAAAATCAAGCTGGTGTCAACACTTTTTTTGCTTACATTTTTTAGAGTAAGAATAAAAAAAACAGATTGATTCTTACTCAAAACTACCCGTTTTCAAACGGATAATTCCGTACCTTTGAGCAAATATCATCTATGAAAAGGAATATCGATATTTTTGAATTCCCTCTCCATCTCGGGCTTAAGAAAAAGAATCATGAAACGGAGCCCGGTGTGAAAAAACTCCCGGATTGGCTCAGAAAATTTGATTTTCATAAAGAAATCAATCCAGCCCATATTTTCAGACTGGAAGCACCCGACTATTCCATGGAATATGATCACGAATCGGGTGTTTTAAATGCTGAAGGCATTGTCGAATATGCCAAAGAACAGGCCGATTTCATCTTGGAAAACCATCAGAAAAATACGTTCAGTATTATGCTTGGAGGTGACTGCAGCATTCTGATTGGAACTGCTCTGGCCTTGAAGAAGCTTGGAAATTTTGGATTATTTTATCTGGATGGGCATACTGACTTTATTCCCGCTCATCTTTCAGAAACTTCCGCCGCCGCAGGAATGGACCTCGCCATTATTACCGGAACAGGTCACGAAAAATTAACCGATATTCGAGGGCTGAAGCCTTATTTTTTAGAAGAAAATATTTACTGTGCAGGAAATGATGAAACAGATGATGAAGAATATGTACAGCAGATCATCAATTCTGACATTCATTACTTTGATCTTTACGAGCTTAGAAAAAAAGGGTTCGGGAAAACGGCAGAGGATTTTCTAAAAATGATCAGCAGCAAAGCGCTGGATGGATTTTTCATTCATCTTGATGTGGATGTTCTGAGTGATGAGCTGATGCCCGCCGTAGACAACAGAAGGGAAGACGGAATCGACTATGCAGATTTAAGGGAAATTCTGAAACCGCTGGTCCATTCTCCCCTATGTTTCGGAATAGAGATCACGGTTCTGGATCCTGATAATGATGACACCGGAACCTATACCCAAACGTTTGTAAAGAATTTAATTCAAATAATAAAAAATAAAGAAGATTAATGAAGAAGACAATCAAAAGAACATTCAGAGTTTCAAAATACGTGATCTATAAGGAAACGCTTGTTGACTATAAAGAGCATTTCTGGTCATTTCTGGGAGCGTTTGTAGGAATTGGTATGATTGCTTTTATTCAGTCCCATTCCGTATCCGCTACGGAAAATATATTCCTGATCGGGTCTTTCGGGGCATCCAGTGTTTTGATTTATGGAGCCATTCAGAGCCCTCTGGCTCAGCCAAGAAACCTGGTGGGCGGACACGTTATTTCAGCCATAGTGGGTGTTACCGTCTATAAAATTGTTCCTGACATTATCTGGCTCTCCGCGCCGCTCGCCGTAGCCTTTTCCATTGTGTTGATGCAATATACCAAAACACTTCATCCGCCCGGAGGAGCTACTGCCCTTATCGCTGTGAGTTCTGTAGGAAAGATTCCCGAACTGGGATACTGGTATGTTCTTTCTCCGGTCCTGTCAGGGTGTATTATTCTTCTCCTTACAGCTTTACTGTTCAACAATATGACCGCGAACAGAAGCTACCCTACCCACAGCAGGTTCAAAAGACTGCTGCGAAAAAAACATGAGCATACACACAAAATGAAAAAATAATAAACATGGAATGTCTTGAATGTGGCGAAAAAATTATAGGAAGGTCTGATAAAAAATTCTGCAATGATGCCTGCCGGAATGCCTACAATAATAAGCAGAACAAAGATTCCACCAATCTGATGCGGAATGTAAACAACAAACTTCGCAAAAACTACCGTATCCTGATGGAACTGAATACGGATGGTAAAGCAAAAATAGCAAAATCCCGAATGGATGGCTTGGGTTTTGATTTCGATTACTTCACCAATCTGAAAGTTTATAAAAACGGCTCTGAATACAGGTTTATTTATGATTACGGTTATAAATTTTTAGAAGAAGACTTTGTTCTGATTGTAAGAAATCAGGCTTAATTTTACACCATTCAAAAATAAAGTATTATGAAAGAAATTGTTCTGATAACCGGCGGCGGCGGTATGATCGCCCGTAAGTTGTCTAAAAAAATAGAAAAAGATTATACCGTAAGATTCCTTACCCGAAAGAAGAAACATGAAAATGATTTTGAATGGGACCTGAAAAAGGGAACGATGGATGAATCTGCGCTGGATCATGTTTCCCACATCATCCACCTTGCAGGAGCCAATATTTCTGAAAAACGCTGGACAGATGAGCGAAAAAAAGAATTAATCTCCAGCCGGGTAGATTCTGCAGGACTTCTTTTGAAAACTTTGAGAAAGAAGAATATTAAACTTAAATCCTTCATTTCCGCCTCTGGAATCAATTATTATGGAACCGTAACTACCGATAAAATCTATACGGAACAAGATCCACCGGGAAATGATTTTCTGAGTGAAGTGGTGGTGGTATGGGAAAAAGCAGCAGATGATTTCAAAGAGCAGAATCTTGCCGAAAGAGTGGTAAAAGTAAGGACAGCCGTGGTACTCTCTAAAGAAGATGGTGCCCTAAAGAAAATGCTTCCAACCATACAATACGGAATAGGATCTCCTTTAGGAAGCGGGAAACAGTATATGCCATGGATTCACATTGAAGACATCTGTTCTATCTATGAGTCAGCTTTGAAAAACACCCATATGGACGGCGCTTACAATGCGGTTTCTCCACAACACACTACCAATGAAAATTTGACGAAAAAGATCGCGGAAGTTCTGAAGAAACCTTTATTTATGCCCAATGTACCATCATTTGTTCTGAAACTGCTCTTTGGAGAACTTTCAGATGCTTTGCTGGAAGGTTCCCGGGCTTCTGCGCAAAAAATTACAGAGACGGGATTTCAGTTTCAGTTTCCCGATCTGAAAAAGGCATTGGAAAATTTATTAATTCATCATCAAACAAAATAAAAATCATTCAAAAGATTTTATCGATACAACTATGCAGAATCCTAACATTACTATTCTTACAACAGAAATTTTATCAGACAACTGGTACACCCTCAATAAAGTCACTTACAGCATAGAAAAGAAAGACGGCACCAAGGAAACCCAGAGCAGAGAAGCTTATGACAGAGGAAACGGAGCCGTAATCCTGCTTTATAACAAATTAACAGGAAAGGTGATCCTTACCAGACAGTTCAGACTGCCGACTTTCATCAATGGAAATACAACAGGAATGCTTATAGAAGCCTGCGCAGGTTTACTGGATAATGATCATCCCGAGGAATGCATCAAAAGAGAAACTGAGGAGGAAACAGGATACAAAATTTCAAAAGTGGAAAAAATATTTGAAGCCTATATGTCACCCGGCTCTGTAACAGAGATTCTTCATTTTTTTACCGCTGAATATTCAGCTGAAATGAAAATCGCAGACGGCGGCGGACTGGAAGAAGAAGGTGAAAATATTGAAGTTTTGGAACTTCCTTTTGAGCAGGCACTTTCTATGGTAGCTACAGGAGAAATCATGGATGCCAAAACCATTATGCTGTTGCAGCATTTACGGATTAAAGGTATTCTATAAAAATACGATGAGAAAGTTACTCCTTGTTTTTGGAGGTGATGCGTTTTATTGGAAAAAGGAAAAATAAAGTATCTTGGAAATTTAGATATCGAACCCAAAAATGAAGAAAAGAAATTAACAGATGTCTTAAAAATAAAAGAATGAAATGATGGGATCACTTTTACATTTGATACAGATTCATTACTGTTGAAACCTGGAAATAAAGATATCATCATCAAAAACAATCATGTACAATATGTTTATGACCATCACTCATTAAAATTACATCGATAGCCGCTGAAGCTTACAGACCATTTTGAAAACCAGATAAAAAGATAAACTGACAATGATACAGGATCATATTACGATAGAAAACCGCCATAAAGATTTCATTAAAAAAGTCACCGAAACGGAAATCATCTATGCATTACAGGATGACAACGGATTTGCCGTCTCCTACTCCAACGAGCTTGAATATGAAGATGGTGAACCTGTACAGATCATCTGCTTTTGGTCTGATGAGGCAAGAGCAAAATCTTGTATTAACGACGAATGGAGCCATTATAAAATTTCATCTATTCCCCTGAACGAGTTTATAGAAAACTGGTGTCTCGGGATGAATAATGACGGTCTGGTTGCAGGAACCAATTTTGACAGTAATTTATTCGGTTTTGAAGCAGAACCTTTGGAACTTGTGTTGGATATTATAGAAGAGCTTAAAAGAACAGGTAAAACCATCAATCTGGTAAAGTTTGAAAATATCCAGGATATGGAAACACAGATCAAAGATGTTTTAAGCAGCTAAAATAAAACCATTACTATTAATAAATTTAATTTGGCAGAAACACGAATAGCACCAATTTCGAACACAGATTTTCACGAAAAATTGGTACTGTTTGTGAAAAACATTCGTGTAATTTGTGTAAAAAAAGAAAATGGAAATAGAAAACATAGACCACATCGTTCTCACGGTTGCCAGTATTGATCAAACTGTAGAGTTTTACACTTCTATTCTGGGCTTCCAGGCAATCACTTTCGGGGAAGGAAGAAAAGCGCTTACATTCGGAAATCAAAAGATCAATCTGCATCAGAAAGGTCATGAATTTGAACCGAAAGCGGAAAATCCCACCTGCGGCTCCGCAGACCTTTGTTTTATTGCAAAAACGGATATTCAAAAGGTGATGGAAGAGCTTAAACAGAAAAATATCGAAATTATCGAGGGAATTGTCGAAAGAACCGGTGCTCTGGGAAAAATGAAATCTTTGTATTTCCGCGATCCGGATATGAACCTGATCGAAGTAAGTAATTACTCATTACACTAAACCTATTTGAGCCTATTAAGATCAAACAAGATTTCTTTCTCTTTCAAATCTAAAATAGTAATTTTACAGCTGCATTATAAAAGACATTTCAAAAAAACATCGCCTATCCGGATCTATGAAAAAATTACTAATTCCCCTTTCATTGGCTCTTTCTGTAACAGTCTCGGGGCAGAAAAAAACCACTAAGACCAATACTCTGGTATTGTACACGTACCAAACCTTTAACTGTGACAATACAGGGTATTTTGATCCCGGAAAATATAAAAAAGAGGAAATAGACGGGGTTAATAAGCTTTTGTATCAATTCAGCAGTGGACTGTTTGACAATCATACTGTCTTTAAACTTTCTGATCTGGACGATGTAAGAAAAAATAAAAACATCTATCTGCAGCAACTGGAAAAACAATACCAGGAAAAGAAAAAAGAGCTGTACGGTATACAGGTCATCAATCTTCCGGAGTGGAAAAAACTTCACCAGGAAACTATTCAGACTTTTGAAAACGAATATCAGCTGAAAAAAGAAGATCTTATCGCCTATTCTGATCCTGCCTCGTTGAAAAACAGCAAATATTACAGTACCTGCAAAGAATATATTGATGCAGTTTCCTCTCCCGACAAACAAAAAATGTACACCGTCTGGAAAAACTTTGCCGAAGCCAAAAGCAAAGAAAATTCTAATCCACAATTAGTAATGGATAAATTCAAGGCCCAATTCAACGATCCAAGGAAAGATGATTATGCCCTGATTCAACTGATTGGTTTCGGCTTTTACAACTGTGCCAATGGTAGTTTCAGACCCGACCCGAATGATGAAGGAACGCTCTATGAAAAATTTGATAAGGTCTTTACAAAACTGAAGACAGATTGTGATGAGCCGTGATTTTGATTTAAAGATTGAAAAATTGAATGATTAAAAAATTATAGGAGCAGTATTCGTTGGGATACTGTTTTTATTTTTTTAAATATTCACTCCATGAATGTTTTTCACTTCAGCCATCACAAAAGTACTGTGCGCGCTACCGATGGAATCTACTGAACCCAGTTTATTGAATACAAAATCCTGGTAATGCTTCATATCCCTTACCTGAACTTTGAGCAGAAAATCAAAATCCCCGGAAATATTGTAACATTCGGCAACCTCGTCAATCTGTACAATTTCTTCCACAAATTGATTTCCCACGGAACGATCATGGATCTTAAGTTTGATCTGACAAAAAACCGTAAAACCACGATTCAGTTTTTCTGCTTCCAGAACCGCTGCATAATGTTTAATGTATCCCTCCTGCTCCAGCCTTTTCACCCGTTCGAAAACAGGTGATGGTGAAAGATTAATTTCTTTAGCAAGCTCCTTTACCGTCAGTTTCGCATTCTTTTGAAGGATTCTAAGCAGCTGAAGATCCTTTTCGTCAAGTCTTTCCACAGAATAATATTCTTTTTAGAGTTATTTTTTTCAAATGTACAGAATATTTAACTTTAAAATAAAATCAAGAAAGAATATTATTCTTAATTTAAATCATTAAGCCAATCAATTCACTTTAATCAATACCTTTACTCCAGATTTTGTTCTTTAACATTCTTCATCAAACAGAAGAGGTTTTACTTAACGTAGATTAATAGGGAATCGTGTGAGAATCACGAGCTGTCGCGCAACTGTAAGTAACGCACCAAAGGTTTTTGTCCATGGATATCCACTGCACAAGCGGGAAGGATGATAAAAACTGTTACAAGCCAGGAGACCTGCCTATTCTGAATGGACAATGCTTTCGCGGTTTGAAGCTTTTTAAGTCATACAGATGATACTTTTTGAACGTTTAATTTTGAATAGTTTTGATTTTAAACGCAAATATTTTTTATACTAATGCCTTATTTTAGGTTGCAAAGAGATGTGATTAATCGCTGATGAAGCTTATAGATAAAACGTTAGCTTCATAAAATCAATTTATTGATTCCCTTTTGCTTTCTTAACCTATAAAGGAATTTACATTAAAACTTTGCGTTAAAAACTTTAAGCCTATTCTCAAATTACGCCCTCACTGTATCTATTCTATTTCTGAAAACCTCTCATCGTCGGCATTGCGAAGCATTCTAAAAGAACTTTACCATTATTATTTAATTAAAAAGTTGAAAAGAAAATGCAAACACACCTACTTGGCTATCCGCGTATTGGTAGCAACAGAGAATTGAAAAAAGCCTGCGAAAATTATTGGTCGGGCAAAATCGTTTTAGACGAATTACTTGAAGTTGGCAAAACCATCGTACACAGCAACTGGAACCTGCAAAAGGAAGCCGGAATAGATCTTATTCCATGTAACGATTTTTCCTACTACGACCAGGTTTTAGACATGACCTTAACCGTGGGAGCCATTCCGGAACGTTATCAGGAAATTGCTTTCAAAAAATCTGAACCTGATCTCTATTTTGCGATGGCAAGAGGCTTTCAGAAAGAAGGTTTGGATATCACCGCAATGGAAATGACGAAGTGGTTTGACACCAATTATCACTATATAGTCCCTGAATTTCAAAAAAATCAGGAATTCAGATTATTCTCCAATAAAATCATCCAGGAATTCATCAGCGCAAAACAAGCCGGAATCAATGCAAAACCTGTCATTATCGGTTTGCTGACTTATTTATTATTAGGAAAAGAAAAAGAAGAAGGTTTCGATAAGCTGGATTTAGCTCAAAACTTACTTCCGGTGTATATTCAGATTTTAAAAGAACTGGAAAATCACGGTGCAGAATATATTCAGTTTGATGAGCCTTTCCTAGCATTGGATTTAAATGAAAAAGCAAAGGAAACCTATCAATTGATTTATACGGAAATCAGGAAACAATTTCCGAATTTAAAGTTCATTTTGGCCACGTATTTTGATGGTTTAAAAGATAATCTTTCACTGGCAGCTTCACTTCCCGTTGATGTTTTACACATTGATCTGGTTCGCGCTCCTGAACAGTTGGATGAGGTCTTAAATACTATTCCTCAGACACTGAGCCTTTCTTTAGGGATTGTAGACGGAAGAAACATCTGGAAAAATGATTTTGAAACATCATTACAATTTATAGAAAAAGCAATCCATGCCATCGGCTCAGAAAGGGTTTTCATCGCTCCATCCTGCTCACTTCTCCACTCCCCCTTCGATCTTGATTCAGAAAAAAATGAAGATATTCTATCGCCTGAGATCAAACAGTGGCTGGCTTTTGCCAAACAAAAAGTCTATGAAATAGTAGCACTAAAAAAACTGGCTTCCGGAAAAGCAGATTACCAGGCATTACAGCAATATGCCGAGAACAAAAAAGCCATTGATGCCCGTAAAACGTCAACGCTGATCCATAATCAGCAGGTAAAAGATCGTGTAGAGGTAACTACTGAAGATGATGCAAAAAGAAACAACCCGTTCAGTACAAGGAAAGAAGAGCAACAAAAAGTTCTGCAACTTCCTATGTTTCCAACGACCACCATCGGGTCTTTTCCTCAAACTAAAGAAGTAAGAACCTGGAGATCAAAATTCAAAAAAGGGGAACTGACTGCCGCACAATATGATGATCTGCTAAAAAAGGAAACGGAAAGAACGATCCGCTGGCAGGAAGAAATCGGCATCGATGTATTGGTACATGGGGAGTTTGAGCGAAATGATATGGTGGAATATTTTGGCGAACAGCTCGAAGGATTTGCTTTTACTCAAAACGGTTGGGTCCAAAGTTACGGAAGCCGCTGCGTGAAACCTCCGGTTATCTATGGTGACGTACACAGACCCCATCCGATGACGGTTTACTGGTCTCAGTATGCTCAGTCTCTCACTCAAAAATGGGTAAAAGGAATGTTGACGGGGCCTGTAACCATTCTTCAATGGTCTTTTGTGCGTGATGACCAACCTCGTTCATTGACTTGTCAACAGATTGCTTTGGCGATCCGCGATGAGGTAAACGATTTGGAAAAAGCAGGCATCCGAATTATCCAGATAGACGAACCAGCCATCAGAGAAGGACTTCCACTCAGAAAATCCGAATGGCAGCAGTACCTGGAATGGGCTGTAGAAGCTTTCAGAATTTCAGCTTCGGGGGTAGAAGATACAACACAGATTCATACGCACATGTGCTATTCTGAATTCAACGATATTATTCAGAATATTGCGGATATGGATGCTGATGTCATTACCATCGAATGTTCCAGAAGCCAGATGGAATTGCTGCAGGCTTTTGCTGATTTCAAATATCCGAATGAGATCGGTCCGGGAGTGTATGATATTCACTCACCAAGAGTTCCGTCTAAAGAAGAAATGATTCATCTTCTGCAAAAAGCCCAGGCCGTCATTCCTGCACAGCAACTTTGGGTAAATCCAGACTGTGGATTGAAAACCAGACATTGGGATGAAACGGAAAAGGCGTTGATTGCAATGGTGGAAGCCTCCAGGGAAGCAGCCGCAGCTTATGTACTACAGGAAAGCTAAAGATACAATCATTATAATTTGTAAGCAGGAGTTTTTACTTCTGCTTTTTTATGTTTTGGCTAAAGACCTTGTTATGCAAATTAAATGACAAGTGGTCTTAAGCCCGTTCCTGTTGGATTTTTTAAGAAATAATGTTAGCCAAATTAATCTCAAAATATTTTTTTCAACATAAAAAATTACCGTAGTTTTGATACCAAATCCATCATCAAACGATTATCCCTAATGAAGAAAACCATCATCACTGCAAGCCTGTGCATCATCACATCTAATTTATTTGCACAGACCGAAAAAAATATTGATCTGAAACCGGATCAACAATCGGATCAGAGCGTTAAAAAGGATAATGACAAAGATTTTGAACAGTGGATAAAGGAAAATAAAGTTCCAAATGTTGGACTTGGCATTATTAGAAACGGAAAAATTGAAAAGATAAAAGTCTATGGAACATTGATGAAAGGAAATGCAGCACCTGAAAATACATTATTCAATGTAGCTTCCCTCACTAAACCAATGACAGCCATCGTGGTCTTAAAATTGGTCAGTGCAGGAAAATGGAATCTTGATGAGTCTCTGGACAAGTACTGGACGGATCCTGATATTGCGCAGGACCCCAGAAATAAAAAACTGACAACCAGAATCATCTTAAGCCACCAAACAGGATTTCCTAACTGGCGTTCGATGAATGCTGACGGAAAACTGAATTTTCAGTTTGATCCAGGAACAAAATATCAGTATTCAGGAGAAGGTTTTGAATATTTGAGAAGAGCTTTGGAAAAGAAATTCAACAAAACACTTAATCAACTTGCTGAGGAACTTATTTTTCGCCCTTTAAAGATGAATGACACCTCTTATATCTGGAATGAAAAAAAAGATGTGATACGATTTTCAGAAGGCTATGATAAAGACGGTAAAATGTACGAAACTGTAAAAACAGAAACATCCAATGCAGCAGATGATCTTATGACCACTGTATCAGATTACAGCCGGTTTTTAATCAGTGTGATGAATGGTGACGGACTTTCTAAAAAAGTTTTTAAAGATATGAAAACCAGTCAGGTGACTACTAAACAAGGGAAATCATTTGGTCTGGGCTTTGAAATCTACGATTTGGGCGATGGAAATATCGCATTGTCACACAGCGGAGCAGACAAAGGAGTACAGACCCTGTTCGTTATCATCCCTAAGACGAAAGACGGGATTGTGATTTTCACTAATGTGGATGATGGCTATAAAGTCTATGAGAAGCTTTTAACAGAATATCTGGGAAATTACGGCAGGAAAGTTATTGACATTGAGACGAAGTAAATTCAAGCTCTTATAAGCTCTATTTCAATAATGAAGGAAATTACAAAATATTCATCTTTTAAAGAATTGAAATCCAATGTAAAAAGCACACCAGAATTCTGATGTGCTTTTATATTATATTATTCTGAGAATTATTTCCCCGATTTATTCTGCTTCTCATTAAGCCTGCTGATTTCTTCTTTGAGCAAGCTAATATACTCCTGCAAATTCTTGATTAAAGAAATGCTGAGCTCATTATTGAATGTATTAATATTTCCACCTCCCGAGGAGCCAGCGCCATTAAATGTTGAGTTATTATTGTTAATGATCGTTGTAGCTTCCTCTTCTTCGTAAATTTCCTCTAGCGGAACCTCCAGAAAAGCAGCAATTTTGTCCCATTCCCTTTGTATAATCCTCACATCACCACTTTCCTTTCTGCTATAATTAGATACATCGGTCGCAAGAATATCAGCAATCTGCTGCTGAGTATATCCTTTTCTCTTTCGTACTGTACGTAATTTTTCTTTTTGCATATTTGCTTTTTTACAAATATAAAAAAAATAAGGACGAATAAATCATCTATCATTTGTATTTTAAGGATGCTGAGTCTGGAGGAGAAGAAAGAACTGAAGGACACTTTTATTGTTTTTTTACCTAAATAAATTCCTTTGAAGAGATGATTTCAGGAGGAAGCCTTGTCAAGGTTTAAAACCTTGACAAGGCTAACGAGCTTATCCCTTTGGTAAAAAACAAAAAACACAGTGGATTTTATTTATTTCTTAAACATGAAATAAATTAATACTGAATAACTTACGATTTTCAAATTAAAAAGCTTAATTTTGCACCCCGAAATAAAGGATCATACATATGAAAAGAGTTGGTGAACACAGAAAGCTTCTTGGAGTTGATAAAACTGTCACTTTAAAGGAATTAAAAACAATTTACAGAAATACGATGAAAGATTCGCATCCTGATAAATTTGCCAATGACGAAGCCGGAAAGCTGGAAGCAGAAGAAAAAAGCAAGGCCGTGATTGAAGCCTACCACTTTTTGGTAAGCATCAACGAGGAAACGCAGGAAAAATACAAAGAAGAATACACGGAAACGATCACAAAATCTAATATTCAGGATTTTTATCTTGAGAAAGCAGTGTTGAAGGTTCAGCATCTGAACGGAAATATGTATGAATATATTGGTGTTCCAAGAAATACGTATATCAAAATGGTGAATTCTGATTCTCCAAGCCGTTTTGCAAGAAGACACATTTACGGAAGTTTTATCTACAGAAAAGCCGGTGAGGCGATGGCAGATTAATTCTCCAACTACCATATAATATAGGCTTTCAGTTCATTCTGAAAGCCTTTTTTTATGATCAAAAAAAAACACTTGACATTTTACAGACAAGTGATTTATATTTATCGTTTATCGGCGACAAATTTACAATTTTACAGGCATAGACCAGATATGACATTGAACCTTCCAAACTGAATTTTCTAAAACCCAGGTAACGGAATATTTACCTTCACCAATAACTTTCTTACTTAACAGCTCAATATCTTTGAAAATACCAAACTCAAATGCTAAATTTTCGCTGACCATAAGATTTTCTGCTTCAAAAATCACATCAACTCTACCCAAGCCGCCTTTCATAAATTCAAGAATACTTTCATTTCCTTTAATAGCTGGTTTGACAGGGGGAAAAATTAAAGCAGTTTCTGAATACACATTTTTGAAAGTTTCAGCATCTGCACTACGCCAGGCATCAGTCCAGACTTTCATTGTAGGTTTCGGCATCTTTTAATTTTTTCGTTGAAAATAGGTAAAACCTGCATCTGTTCCACCACCCCCAAAAGCAATAGCAATATTCAATTGTGCAATGGCTTCCAGATTACGGGAATTTTTAATTCCACCAACAATAAACCCATTAAAACCAGCATCATCAGCTAATTTTTTTATTGTTGCAGACGCTTCTGTATCATCAGACGCAATAAAAGCCGTTAATTTCTGACCATCAAACAGCTGTTTATCTTCTTTCATCACATCAGCAAAAATGGTATTGAATGCCTTTACTACTTTACTTTCGGGTAATAGACGAGCCGTTTGTTCGCCACCACTGTCTTCACCTAAAAACAAAGGAGACCAATCAGAATTGTTGATCGCATTCGTAATATCCACTACAATTTTACCTTTTAAAGCTTCCTTATTTGCCGTCAAAACATCGTGCATTGCAGAAAAAGGAATAGCAAAACACACTACTTCCCCAAAGGAAATAGCATCCACAACAGGCAGTTGACTATCATTCGGATTTTGTGTTCCATATTTTACGGTATGACCAGCATTCGTAAATAAGGACCCAAGACTTGATGCTACGTTTCCAGCACCGATGAAACTAATATTCATAATTTACTATTTAAATTGAGTTGCAAATATCAGAATGTATAGTTACTTTTGAAAGTAGTTACCAAATTGTATGGTAGTTACCAAAAAGTAAGTACATGACATCAAGAAAAGAAAATTCAGTTAATTTAGAAAATGAACTGGCATTAGAAACAGACTGCCCTTTTATTTTTGCGCTATCATTAATGGGTAAACGTTGGAAACCTGCCATACTTTGGAAAATGACCGAAGGAATCTATCGTTTTGGCCAAATGAAAAGAGCTATTCCTCAAATAAGCGAAAAAATGCTCACACAACATTTGAGAGAATTAGAAACAGACGGACTTATTACAAGGACAATTTACCCTGAAATGCCACCAAGAGTTGAATATGCCCTGACAGAACTAGGTTCATCTTTGCAGCCGATTTTAAAGCAACTAAATAACTGGGGAGAAAAAGCAAAGAAAACCAAAACAAAGAAATAAAACAGTCTACAACAAGACTTTTATGCTTATGCCTAATTCAATAGTTTAGTCAACCGCGTAGCTGTTATTCTTTACTTCCCTTAAAATAAAAAACCGTATCAAAAAAATGATACGGTTTTTCGGTTAATTAAGGTTAAATATTTTAGTCTATGTGTTTCGGAGTATATCCGTCTTCACTTAGTTCTTTATGGTCATATTCAGCTTTCATTTCAGCATCGTAGTCTACTTTTTCACCTTTGCCCATTCTTCTCAGAATTGAATCAAATAATGAATACACTACTGGTACAATGATCAACGTCAGGAATAATGATGAAGTCAAACCACCAATGATTACCCAAGCCAATCCGTTGTTCATCTCCGCTCCTGCTCCTTTTGCAATCGCAATCGGGATCATACCGAAGATCATGGCAATCGTTGTCATCAGGATCGGACGAAGACGTGCGTGGTTAGCCTGAATCAAAGCGTCATGCGTATTGGCACCGGCTTCTTTTCTCATATTCGCAAAGTCGACAATCATAATCGCGTTCTTTGCCACCAGACCAATCAACATGATCATCCCCAGCATCGTAAAGATGTTTAATGAATTTCCGGTGATGGCCAGAATAACCATTACCCCGATCAATGCCAGAGGTATGGAGAACAATACCACAAACGGATAGACAAATGAATCGTACAGTGAAACCATTACCAGGTAAACCAATACAATAGCAGCCATCAATGCAATTCCTAACGTACCGAAACCTTCAGTCTGGTTTTCCATATCACCACTCCAGATATAGCTTACTCCTGCCGGTTTAGTCTTTGCGTTATCCATGAACTGAGCTGCCCATTCGTTGGCAACATCTCCTACAGGACGACCTACTACTTTAGATTTTACCTTTACAGAAGGCGATTTATCTCTACGTTCCAATAAACTTGGTCCGGAACCCATTTTTACATCAGCAAACTGGCTTAGTCTTACCTGTTCTCCCTTAGGGTTGGTAAACATAAGATTTCTTACATCATCAATAGACTGTCTGTTCGCATCGCCAAAACGGATGTTGATATCATATTCGTATTCTCCGGCTCTGAATTTTCCGTCTGTATTTCCACTGAATGCAGTCTGCATCGTTTGTCCTACACTGGAAAGATTTAAGCCTAAAGACGCCATTTTATCTCTGTCGATATTCACCTGAACTTCCGGGTTTCCAGAGTCCGTTGATAATTCTGCATCTACAGATCCCGGTACTTTTTTAAGCAATTCAAGAATTCTGTTCGCTTCTTTATTGGCCGTTTCGTTATCCTGAGCCGTCACCACCATTTCAATCGGTGCATTATCTGCTCCCATTAATCCGATCGGTGCTGTTTTAAATTCAACTCCTGTGAATTTTTCTTCTAAGGCTCTTTTGATTTTTGCAGATTTGATATCTGTACTTTCATTACGCTCAGATTTATCAACCAAGATCACCTGGATCTCGGATTGGTACAAGGTAGCCTGTGCCCCACCAAAACCTGATGACTGCTGACCGACCGTGGTGATCATATCCACTACATCTTTATCATTTCTAAGGTATTTTTCAACCGCTAAGGTCACCTGATTGGTTTTTTCTACGGAAGCATCTTTTGGTAATTCCATCTGAACAAGGAACTGTCCTCTGTCCATTTTAGGGAAGAATTCACCTCCAATAAATCCGAAAGCCACCAACATGAATGAAGAAATCAGGATAATGAACGTTACGATAACGGTCATCACTCTTCTTAATGTAGATTTCAATGCCCACTCCAGAATTCCTGTGATCCAGTGCGTGAATTTTTCCAATTGCTTTTCAAACCAAAGAATAAATTTCTCAAAAGGATTTTTACCTGTCAAATGCACCAGTTTACCATATCTTGAAGATAACCAAGGAATGATGGTAAATGAAGCTAATAACGAGAATAATGTCGCAATAACTACCGTGACACAGAACTGCGCCAGGATATCAGATACCAAACCGGAACTCATCGCAATCGGTAAGAATACCACCACAATTACCAGGGTAATAGCCGTTACCGTAAATCCAATCTCCGAAGCACCATCGTAAGCCGCACGGATTCTGCTTTTCCCCATCTCCATGTGACGATAAACGTTCTCCAAAACAACAATCGCATCATCCACAAGGATACCCACTACCAATGAAAGTCCAAGTAAACTCATCAGGTTCAAGGTATATCCCATCAGATACATTCCGATTACCGTTGCAATCAATGACATCGGAATAGAAACCATTACGATAAATGCGTTTCTGATGTTGTGAAGGAACAATAACATGACTACTGCTACAAGGATAATCGCCAAGAATAAATCGAAGATCACGTGGTCTGCCGCTTCAAGCGTAAAGTCTGTGGTATCATCTACAATATTGATCTTAATGCCCTGGGTTTTATAATTGTCCTGAACATTGGCAATTGTTTTCTGAATCGCTTCTGAAACCGATACTGCATTGGCATCAGACTGTTTCTTAACCTGAAGTAAAATCGTTGAATTCTGGTTGTATCTTGCTACTTTTTCAACATCTTTTTGGGTATCGAAAACCGTTGCAATATCAGATAAACGAACCTGAGCTCCATCTTTATTGGAAACTACAAGATTGTTCATTTCCTGTACGCTTCTGTACTTTCCGGAAAGTCTGATCGTAGACCTTGATGTTCTCGTTTTCAAAGCTCCCGTAGGGAAATCCAAGTTGGAAGAAAGAATGGCCTGCTGTACATCTGCAATAGCCAGACCGTACCCCTGCATTTTCTTTTCATCTAAACTTACCTGAATTTCTCTCTCCTGTCCTCCTACAAGATCCACCTGAGCTACCCCGTTGACACGGGAAAAAATAGGTTCAATCTTTTTATCTAAAAGGTCATAAAGATCTTTATTATTAAGCTTATCACTGGAAATACTCAACGTCATGATCGGTAAATCATCCAGTGAGAATTTTTGCAGTGAAGGCGGATCTGCGTCGTCCGGAAGATCTGCCAGAATAGCATTTACTTTTCTCTGAGCATCATTCAACGCATAGTTTACATCGGCACCGGTATTCAGCTGAACCATAATAACCGATAAACTTTCGTAAGATGAAGATTCTACTTTTTTTACGTTTTCCAGTGAACCTACGGCATCTTCAATCTTCCGGGTGACCGAAGTTTCCACCTCAGCAGGTGAAGCTCCCGGATATACCGTAGAAATAGTTACCATATTGGTTTCAAACTTCGGAATCAACTCGTACCCCATCATGGAGTAACTTAATAAACCACCCAACGTAAGTATCGTAAACAATACGATAACCAGGGATGGCCTTTTAATGGATATTTCTGCTAACTTCATGTTATCTTACTTTACGATATTGATTTTCGAACCGTTATCAAGGTTGATCTGTCCGCTGGTAATTACCTGTTCACCGCCATTCAGTCCGCTTAGGATCTGAACTTTATCACCGTATACTTTTCCGGTTTGTACTTTGATCAGTTTAGCTGTTCCGTTGCTTACGATAAACAATTGTCCTGAACTTACTCCATTCACGAAAGCTTCCGCAGGAACAGTCAGCATATTTTGAGTTTCAGCACCGTGATTGGTTTTGAATAAAGCCGTTGCATACATACCCGCTTTTAAGTTTCCTTTATTCTGAACTTCAATTTCAACAGGGAAATTTAAAGAGGCATCACTTTTAGGAGCAATAAATGTAATTCTACCGCTGAACGAATCTTCAGGTAAAACATTAACAGTAATGGGAACTTCCTGACCTAATGCAATTCTTCCCACCTGGCTTTCGTCTACCAGTACAGATAATTTAAGGCTGTTGATATTAACGATTTCAAACATCGAAGTTCCGATGGAAACTACCGTTCCCGGCTCAACCATTTTTTTGTTGATTGTTCCACTGATTCCGGCACGGATACTTGCATCATTTACCCGTACTCCCTGTGCTCTCACCGCTGCCTGTGCATTTTTCAACTGCAATCTTGAATTGTCAACCTGCTGCTTGGTAACACCTCCTGTTTTAAAGGCATTTTCATAACGCTGATTGTCAATAATGGCATTCTGCAGGTTATTTTGAGCCTGCGCCACATCTACTTCAATAGCATCTTTTTTAATGGTGGCCAGAGTCTGTCCGGCAGAAACTCTTGATCCTTCTTTTACCAGAACATTTACAATACGTCCTGCGATTTCAGAAGACTGGTTCATTTCCTGCTTGGGAATGAAAGTTCCGTTCGCTGAGTAATCAGTATCGATATTTTCTCTTGCAACCGTTACCACATTCACGTTGATCTTATCAACCTGCTTGGCTACTTCTTTTACTTCTTTGGTCTGTTTCTCCTTATTATCTGCAATCTTGTAAGCCGCTAAACCGACTAAGACCGCTGCTACGATGATATATATTAAAGTTTTTTTCATTTTAGTTTATTATAAGTTTTGTAGTGTGTTCAGTTCTCCTTTAGCTTTTATTAATTTGATCTCGGCCTGTTTGTAATCCAGCAATGCGTTTGAATAGTTCTGTTTTGCCTGTGTTAAAGCATTTTCAGAATCCAGCACCTCAGTCAATGTTGCTAAACCGTACTGGTAGTTGGACTGTGTATTTTTCTGAACTCTTTCCGCAAGATCAACATTATCTTTCATGCTCTGAATATTGATAATGGCATTTTCCATATTGGCAATGGCATTTTTATGATCCAGATCCAAAGTCAGCTGTGTATTCTGGATATCCTGATCAAGGTCCTGGATATCAATTTCCGCCTGCTGAATTTTAGCTTTTGTAGCACCTCCTGTGAAAATAGGAACATTGATGTTCAAACCTATGGCAGAATAGTCGCTCCAAAGAACTCCGTTATTAAGACCGTTCGTTAAAGGAAATTTTTTCCCCATACCAGCCCAGCCATAGTTTGCGGTAAGGCTCACAGTAGGATAAAGATAAGCTTCGGTAGCTTTTTTGTTAAACTGAAGAAGCTCTCTGTTCTTATTCAAAACTTTGATTTCCGTACGGTTATCAAGATTTAAAGTACTTGCAATCAACTCCGGTTTTGGCTCAATTGTTTTTTCTTCAAGCTCAATTTCGGTACCGATAGGAACGCCCATATAAAACTTAAGGGCATTTTTTGAAAGCTCAACAGAATTGATTAATTGCTGCTTGCTTGAACCGATATTGGTTAACTGAACGTTGGTACGGTCAAGGTCAATCGCTTTTGCCAGACCATTATCCACCAGGCTTTTAATAACGTTTCTTACTTTTTCGGTATTCGTATAGCTTGCTTCTACCGTCTTCAGATTTTCTACCTGTACAAATACCTGATAATAAGCGGTTGCTACATTTTCAATGATCTGTTCATTCGTCAGCTGAGCATTCAAAACGTAGAATTCTCTTGTAGATTTTGCAGCTTTAAGACCTGTAAACACTCTCTGGTCAAACAAAGCCTGCTGAAGTTGTACGGAAGCAGTAGAACTCCAGGGTTGTCCCAACTGAGCTCTGATTCTTTCTCCCCCAAACTCAAGCAAAGATTCCTGAATAACCGGATTATAGGTTAAACCTGCCGTCGCACTGATCTGAGGTAAAGCTCCCGCTCTGGCCTCATCAATTTTATATTCAGCTTTTTTGATCTGTAACGCCGCCTTTTTGGCTTCTGCTTTATTCTGCAGTGCCTGCTTGATGGCTTCCTGTAAAGAAACCTGCTGCTGGGCAGATACGGATGAAAAACCGAAAATCATAAATGCTGCAGCTATCCCAATTTTTAGCTTTGTAGCAGTTATACGTTTTCTTTTCATAATAATATACTTCGTTTATTTTTTTAATGTAATTTTTCTCGTCAATGTTTTTGTTTCTAAAGGACGTATCATTTCATAAAATACTTTAACATTTTTTAATTTTTAAAAAGCATATTGATAATGATCTCCTTTCTTTCTGAAATAATCTTGTCATATTCCTCATCGCTGATCATCAGATTCTCCATAAACAAATGCCTGATGGCACTTGGGAATACGAGCAGAGAGACCATATTCAGAATAAACTGAACCGGAGCCATTTTTTCAATATTTCCGAGTTCCATCTCTTTTTCAATATCTTTATAAAGAGTTTCGAGGACATCTTCTTCGATTTCTCTCTGATGACAATTTCCTTTATTGATCTGTGAAACAATATAAGTTTCCAGATAAGGATACTGAAGGCTTGTGGAAAGACTGCCTTCTACAAATTTGCTGATCTTTACTTTGAAAGGAAGATCTGCATTCTGAATGATCTTGGATTTTTCCTGTTCCACTCTCTGAGCTTCGTCGAAAATGATCTGAATCAGATTATCTCTGGAACGGAAATAATAGTTGATCAATGTTCTGTTCACTCCGGCTTCATCGGCAATCTCCTGGGTAGTAGCATCAAACTTCCCCTTCACAAAGAATAAATTCTTCGCTGTCTCCTTGATCAATTCCTGTGTTTGGTCTTTTTTCGCTTGATTTGACATTATTGTTAAACAATTTTGTGCAAATGTAAATCAAATTCTGTTTTTGACAAAATTGTTAAACAAAATAATTAAACATAATTGTTATGATTTGCATCATGTTTTTTGATTAAAATATAATTAATGCGATATGGATATATTAAGATTTGTATTATATACTCAATGGAAATTAATGTAAATTATAATACTATTCGCTTATCTATAATTAATCCAAAACCAATAGTTTTTTACATCAATCGTAGTATTACTACAATTTAAAAGATTTATTAAAAATTCTATATTTGTCATCCTATTTTTATCTATATTTAGTGATATAAGATCAAAAACACACAATGAAGAAAAATATCTCAAATTCTGATCGTATTTCGGAGAATCATATTTCGGGCATCAAACGTGTGGTGAAGCTCGATATTGTGATTAACGGCAAACCTGTAAGCCACTTTAAGCACTTCCGCCTACAGCAGAGTGCAAGAAGACATCATTACTTTGAACTTACTTTAGCACATGATTCTTTAGGAGAATCACAGAATCACAATCTTGAAGAAGCCAGACAATTTCTAGGAAAACGCCTGACAGTTACTTTTAAATATAAAGATGCTGAAAATGAAAGCCCCGAACGTACATTTGTCGGTGTGGTTACAAAAGTGACATTCAGTCAGGAAAAAATGAGCCTTGGAAATATCGTATTGAAAGGACATAGTCCGACAATCTTGATGGATTCTGCACCTCATACCCAGAGTTTTGGGGGCAGTCAGACTGTGAACACATCCATTATTGCTGACAGCATTATTAAGGAGACATTAGGAACAAATAAGTTTGATTTCAGAATAGACACACAGAATAAAAGCTACATTAATTACAGTGCGCAGTACTGTGAAACCCATTACAACTACCTTACAAGAATTGCAGAAGCATATGGAGAGCAGTTCTATTATGATGGTTACATACTACACTTTGGAAAACTTCCGTCTCACGAAAAGCCTATTCAGCTTATTGATGGCAGTAATGTGGGTGATATAGCAATTGAATTAAAAGCAGTTCATACCAGACCTGAATATTTTGGATATAACAGCAGTAGTCATTCTAAAATGTTAGGCTCGGATAATAGCATCAAGCATTTAGGAGATTTATCAGCAAAGTCTTATGAATTGAATGACGGCATTTTTAAAACACGATCACTAATCCCTACACCTATCAATGCCAATATGTTTCTGGATGTGGATGATTCCCAGAAAAGTGCAAGAGGAAGTGCTTCTGTAGAAGTTTTTACAGTATCAGGAAATACTTCTGTCCCTTTCTTATATATAGGTTGTGTGGCAGATTTAGCCATGAGAAAGCCAGATAGCAACCAGACTTCACATTTTACAACTCTGATGATTACAGAAGCCACCCACGAGGTAGATGCAAGGGGATATTATACAGGAAGCTTTGAAGCGATAGCAGAGGGAACAGGTTTTATGCCTAAACCTGATTTTATAATGCCCAAAGCAGAACCGCAGGTTGCAACTGTTATTTCTAATGTTGATCCGTTGAATCAGGGAAGAATACAGGTTCAGTTTGACTGGCAGTTAAATGATACCACTCACTTTATAAGAATGATGAGTCCTGATGCAGGAGGTACTGATGCTATAAGCCAAAACAGAGGATTTGTGGCTATTCCTGAAATCGGGGATCAGGTAATGGTAGGCTTTGAATACCACAACCCGGATTTTCCTTTTGCAATGGGTGGAATGTTTCATGGTAAGGTTGGTTTAGGTGGAGGTGCTGATAATCATCTTAAATCCATACAGACCCGTAGCGGAATCAAAGTTTTAATGAATGATAACCAAAGAAGTGTAACCATTGAAGACCCGAGTGGCAATATTTATTTTATGGACGGACATGGAAACATTAATGTTACCGCTCCTCAAAATATAAGTTTTACCGCAGGGAGTAATATGGATATTAATGTCGGTAATAACCTGACATTCACAGTTGGGAACACAACTTTAATGAATGTATTACAGAAAATGCTTATTAATAGTCCTGTAATGCTACAGATGATCACTGAATTATTCCATACACAGGCAGGAAAAGCATTAATTAACTCAGAGAATGAGATAAAAATAGAAGCACCAGAAACCAATGTGTCTGGAACAAAGAAATTATTTATGCATTCTGATGAAAGTACTATTGTAAATAGTAAAGGTATTGTTGATATGCATGGTAAACAAGGTAATAATCAAACTAATAATCCACTTAATTACGAAATAGCTCCTTTCGAGATAACGGCAAAATGTATTGTTCATTTCAGACCAAAAAAAGATTGGAAAGGTTTAGGTTACGGTTTTGATTATATGAGAAGAGGAGATACTAATCTTATTAATGGAGGAACTGCCGATTTTGGAGATATTGATTATGAAACAATTATTTCTAAACAATATACTGATGCCACATTTACCACATTAGTTACTGATGATAATTATTATAAAGGTTCATTTAAAAAAGATTCTTCAAAATATTCAGCTCTTAAATCAGAGTATAATGTTCATATTATTCCATGGAAAGCTAAAAAAGATTCTTCTGGTGCTGACTTAAAAGATACAGCAGGCAAAATAATTCCAGATGAATATTTTTGTTCATGGCTTGCACTTTATCCAAATGCTCCTGCTTTACCATCAATTGATCCGTCTATACCAGGTTCAGAAACTCCACCTCCTTTTGTGCCTAACACTATTGCTACATTGAGCTTGATTATAGATATTGAAGAAGAGCCTGATATTTTACGATTTGAGGATAATGAATATTTTTCAATTACTCCAAAAGAAATAGATGTAAAGGGGAAAGGAAAAGGAAAGCATGCTTTTGCAGATCATGTTACGATTGAATGTTTAAAAGAATTTTCCGCTGACCAAACTCTTGTTATTAATTCAATAAAAAAGAATACCGCCGGAGTTGAAGAAAAACTTACAGCTGGAAAACTAAAAGTATGGGCAAACGACAGTTCAAAACGCAAAAATAAAAATGTTGTATTTGTAAAAATTAAAACCAAGTTGTCTCCCACATCTGCTATAAAAGTACCGGTTGTTAATGACGAAAAAGATAGAATCAATAAGTATTTACTACAAGCCTATATTAATTTATCTGATACTTCGGATATTGTCGAACTTGATCTAACTGCCGAAACTGACTTCATAAATTTTGTAACTAGTAATGAAGTAGATCCAAGTAAAACTAGTGGAACTAATCAATTACATGATTATCTTAAAATTAAACTAGAAAGAGATTTTCCGAGTAAATACGGCAGTCATTTCAAAGCATTTTATTTTGAAGAAGATGGATATAGCTCTGGTGGTGGACATATTTCTGGATACTCGCAATTCCATGCAGATTATGTTGTAGTTTTCAAGAGTAAAAATAATCAAACTGCAGCTCACGAGTTTCTTCATTCATTCAACTTACCTCATGCATTTGACAATAGTGGTAGTTTTACTTATGAATATAAAATGACTGATAATCTTTTGGACTACTCCCATCATCCTGACAACAACAATAAAAGATGTGCACTATGGCATTGGCAATGGAAACAAGCAAATTCTTCTATACATTAAAAAATAATAGTATGAAAAAAATATTAATCTTGACCTTGTTTAGTATATTCACACAATGTCATTCTCAAAAAAACAGTAAAATTATGATACCAACAATAGACAAAGAATTTGAAACCATAACAAAAAAAATAGATGATGGCAGAAAGGATGAAATAAATGGTAAAAATCATATTATATACACTTCAGCAAAAATTGGTTTTGGAGAAGTAAAATACAATGAAGATTCTTATTTTTCAGTTATAAAGAATTTTTATCCATCAAAAAACATTCAAAATAAAGGAGTTGCCTTTAATGAAGGAGCACCTATTGGTATATGGTATTATTTTGATCAATCAGGAAAACTAACAAAAGAAGAAAATACAGACGAAAATTATGAATTTACTTACCAGAATATTATTACATATTGTGAATTAAATAAAATTAATCTTTCAAAAGGATATAAAGATTCTGGATACCAGACAAAAGTATTGAAACTAGACTATGAAAGTAGAAATGCATGGCAGATTTCACACCAAATTACAGCAGATCAAATTCAAGAAATAATTTTGGATGGTAAAAATGGCAAAGAAATTACAAGAAAGACAGTTCCATTCATTAATAACTGATGCTATGAAAAAATATCTTTTACTATTCCTGATTTTTTTAGCATCTATTAGTTTTGCTCAAAAAAATATCATCGGAAAAGAATACACCACCAAGATAGGAAGTATTTATGAAGAAACACCCGAACCTGTTAAATGCTCTGGTTCGACAGATTATTTAGTTTTAAAATTCAAAAATAAAAATGTTGATGTTATTGAAAAACGTTTAAAATGTAATGAAGAGCAAATATTACATAAGAACAATTTTATTTGGCGTATTGTAAAAAATAAGATTGATATTCAAATTCCGTCAAATAATCAATCATCATTCATAAAAAACCTAGATTTACGAATTAAAAATAACCAATTGATAGGCTACAAAGAAGATTGGCAAAAGAAAAAAAGAGAATATATATTTACTCAGAAATAACGATGAAATGCCACAAAAGATCACAGATACCGCCCAATTATCCTGTAATCAGGGTACAGCACCGAGTAAGCTTATTGTTACAAGCCAGAATTTCTCTACAGCCGAGGGGAAACATATTGCTACGGAGCAGGATAAACAGGCAAATACCAATATAAAGCCTCTCGGACAATGTAAATTAAAACCTACTTCGGGAGGTTATTTACCATGTATTCCTGCTCCAACAGCTTGGCAAAAGACAACCGAAAGAGATACAATCAACAATTACAAAATTCTTACTGAGGACTCTTTTTGTATGTGTAATACTGGGGGGAAAATTACTGTAGATAATAAAGGACATGAAGAGCAACATGAGATTTCATAATCTTAAAAATGATTGGTTCTACCACATAATATAGTAAAACCAATCATTTTTATTTTTTATACTAATTTTATTTTATCGTCCATAATTTCAACGATCTTATCTTTGTACAGTCCGCCGAGGGCCTTTTTAAAATTCTTTTTGCTCATCTGAAGCTCATCTTTGATCTCTTCAGGCGTAGATTTGTCTGACAGAAAAAGAAGTCCGTAGTTCTCTTCCAGTTTGTCAAGAATTTTTTGCTTGAATTCATCTACATTCTCAAAACCTTCAGGCTGCAAAGAGATATCGATCTTACCATCTTCACGGATGGCCTTGATGTATCCGCCTTCTTCTGACAATGGGTATAGTTTTTTGAAAACATCCGAGGTGTACACAAGCCCGATGTATTTTTTATTGATGACTACATTCCAGCCTAATTCACTTTCATTCATGATAATCAGGTCCACTTTTTCACCTTTTTCAAAAGGAAGATCCTGATACTGTGGATTTCTTTTGAATTTTGTAGTTCCTGTGATCAGTCCCAGAGCATCATCTACATAAAGATAAACCAAATATCTTTTTCCTTCAATAATTTTTGATTTCTGCTGTTTGTAGGGGATAAAAAGGTCTTTGATAATTCCCCAGTCCATAAATGCACCGCTCGGAAGACTTTGTACACAGCCCATTACGGCATACTCTCCTACTTCAGCCAATGGTATTTCAGTGGTGGCCTTTAATTTTCCGTCATCCTGATAGACAAAAACTTCAACATCATCATCAATTTCTTTGTCATCACTGGTGAAAACCTTAGGTAAAAAAGCTTTTTCACCTGATTCATCCACCAGGATCCATCCTGAATGATTTTTTTCTGAAATTTTTAAAGTCTGGGTTTTTCCGAGTTGCATTGAATATAAAATTAGCCACAAAGGTACGGAAAATTGAAGATTCTAAAACTACATATCCCATTTTACTCCAAATCATCGCATTCTTCTGTCTTAAAACCGCAGATAAAACCTGTACATTTGATCAAAAATTACTAAAAAAAGCATCTTCCTGTTTTTTATATTCCGTATACATCACTCTTATTGAGCAACGTTGAAATGAGCCTGAATACCTTTTAATTTCGAATCTATCTTTCCTAATAAATCGTTAGAAAGATGATCAAGGTTAAAGTGATTTTTCAATAAAAGAGTTAATTGATCCTGATTTGTCATTTCAGAGCTTTCTTTTCTTCCATCATTCCATCGGACCGTCAGTGTACTGTTAAAAAGAGCATATCTCGCCTCTTCATCTACTCTTGTAATCATCAGAAATTGATTAAACACAGAATTTGGACCGGTCGCAATATACCAGTTGGCCATTTCCAGATCTGAGAATTCTACTTCTTCGAGAGAAAATTTGTAAATAGGCAGCCACTCATCTTTTAAAACCTCCAGTCTGTAGAAACCTTCTGTATCCACCAGGCGAAATAAACCGTTCGGAGTTTCCTGTTCAATACCTGTTTCCAATACCATCGGTGAAGTAAGGGTCATAGAACCAAAACCAACATCTACCAGATACTTTACCCCTTCTATATCTGTACTGAGCATCATATGAGAGCGGGCGGTTCCGGTTCCGTCTTTACTGCCCCATACTACCCTTGCAAGGTGCATTTTAATGGTAAACCCTAAACTTTCCAAAACATTTTTAAACAGTGAATTTTGTTCATAGCAATATCCTCCACGCTGAAGCTGTACTAATTTGTTGAAAATAATATCCGACTGTAATGACGGAGTTTTTCCTGTAAAGGGATCTATATTTTCAAATGTGATATGTTTAGGATGAAGTTGATGAAGTGTTTTCAGTAGTTTTAATTTCCCTTCATTAACGTCTGTATTTGCAGCACCAATCCGTTTAAGATATAATTTCAATTCCTGGTTGTCCATAATGATGACCTTTTAAATGTATTTTTTTACAAATATCGGGATTATTCATGTTTGAGAATAGCTTAAAAGAGAGAATTATATCGACCCATCAATCATTTCCTTTCTTCACAAAAAAAGAGAAGCAAAATGCTTCTCTTTAATCTTAAATATTTGAATTTTTAAATCTTTCAATCAAAAAATTACATATGGATCGATCTCTTACCTGTTGCATCCAATGCTGCTTCTTTAATCGCTTCAGCATAGGTTGGGTGAGCGTGAGAACTTCTTGCAATATCTTCAGCACTTGCACGGAATTCCATAGCAATAACGCCTTCTGCAATAAGGTCAGCAGCTCTTGCTCCGATGATGTGCATTCCTAAAACTTCATCAGTCTTTTCATCTGCAATGATCTTCACAAGACCATCGATATCACCACTTGCACGGCTTCTACCTAACGCTCTCATCGGGAAAGAACCCACTTTGTAAGCGATTCCTTCTTCTTTCAGCTGCTCTTCAGTTTTACCTACTCCAGCAACTTCAGGCCAGGTGTAAACAACACCAGGAATCAGGTTGTAATTGATATGAGGTTTTTGACCTGCTAATTGCTCTGCAACCAACACCCCCTCTTCTTCAGCTTTATGAGCAAGCATTGCTCCTTTGATAACATCACCGATCGCGTAGATGTTGGCAACATTCGTCTGTAGATGATCGTTTGTTTTTACTCTTCCTCTTTCGTCAAGTTCTACTCCTGCTTTTTCAAGCGCAAGACCGTCTGTGTAAGGTTTTCTTCCTACAGAAACTAAACAGTAATCTCCTTCTACCGTTACTTCTTCTCCTTTCTTATCTTTAGCTGTGATCTTTACGGTATCTCCGTTTCTTTCAACCGCAGAAACCGCAGTAGAAAGCATAAACTTCATTCCCTGCTTTTTAAGAACTTTAGTCAGCTCCTTACTTAAAGCTCCGTCCATTCCAGGAATAATTTTATCCATGAATTCAACAACAGTTACCTGAGATCCTAATCTTAAGTATACAGAACCTAATTCAAGACCGATAACTCCTCCTCCGATTACCACCAGATGCTTAGGGATTTCTTTAAGGTTTAAGGCTTCTGTAGACGTAATCACTCTTTCTTTATCCAGTGAGATGAAAGGAAGTGAAGATGGCTTAGAACCTGTTGCGATAATTGTATATTTTGATTCGATCGTTTCAGAAGAACCGTCTTTTTTTGTTACTTTGATCTGAGTAGCAGATTCAAAACTTCCAAGACCTTCAAAAACAGTAATTTTATTTTTGTCCATCAAAAAATTGATCCCCTTGGTGGTCTGCTCTACGACTTCGTTTTTACGCTCAACCATTCTTGCGATATCAGCCTGTGGCTCATTGATGATAATTCCGTGACCTGCGAAATTGTGTTTCGCGTTTTCGAAATGCTCAGAGCTGTCTAAAAGCGCTTTTGACGGAATACATCCAACGTTAAGACAAGTTCCGCCTAAAGTTGAATATTTTTCAATAATTGCTGTTTTGAAACCTAACTGAGCTGCACGGATAGCAGCTACATAACCTCCAGGACCAGAACCGATTACGGTAACATCGAATTGACTCATGTTATTATATGAATTTGTTTGTTATTATCTTACTTAGTTCTCACAAATTTACTGATTAATTGCCACACCCCCAAGTGAGTTTTGTCAAGTTTAGGGATGAATTGAGGATTTAAAAAAAATAGTGATTATCTATTGGCATCGATCTATATATATAATTACAGTAAAACAAATCAAAGGAACTTCAATTTTAACCTCTCCTAAAGTCATCAATACTATTCCTAACAAAAGAACTATAGCATTTGCTCTATTTTATGTTTATACAACTGCAAAAAATTAATCCTGAAAGAATAAATATAACCAATATTCTGATCTATTCTTTACTTGATAACAGAACTTATGCATCTACATTCATTTTTCCACTTCCCAATATTCCGGTAGTTTCAAAAAACGAGCCGCCATATACATACCATTCAAGACTTTCCAGATAGTCAACTGCATTTTCAGGGGTTATTTGTAAGCGGTCTTTTTTTGAAACGATTCCCTTGTACCATCTTCCCGATTTGGATAAATGCTCGAATTCAACAAAATAACGAATCCATATTCTTTGACAAAGTTTGCACTGTTGAATGGTTACTTCTGCATATCTTCCGTTGGTATGGTCTATTCCCAACTCAGAACTTCTGTATTCAGTATAGTCCGAAGTAGGTTTTTCACAAGCACATCCAATTTTGGGGATTTTATTCATTGAGGAATATTGATTTTAAATAAAATTAATGAGGGCCAAATGTAAAAAATATGAAGCTATAACGCAAATCCGCCCATTATTTCTTCACCAGATCAATCAAAACCTTCTCATATTTATCGAGAATGATATTCTTTGAAAATCTGGATCTGATCGAGTTTTTTATGCCATCCCGATTATGATTATCCTGCAGCACATTGATTAGTCTCTGGGAAAAATTGTCATAATCTTCAATATCTGCAACTTCCCCATTCACCTGATGCTGAATGATCTCATTGATTCCTCCGGGACAGTTGTTGGCGAGAGAATAGGTCCCGCAGGCTCCGGCTTCCAGAAGAACATTCGGAAAACCTTCATACCTTGAGGAAAGGATAAAAAGATCGGCAAATTTAAGAAACTGGTAAGGGTTATCCTGCCTGCCATGAAAGATGACATTTTTTAATCCCAAAAAATCCTTCATCTGAATCAGTACATCTTTATCTTTACCATCTCCCAGAATATGGAGCAGGATATTTTCGTTTTTAAGCCTTGAAAAAACTTTCAACAGGTTATCAAAACCTTTTCTGGCTGACAGATTCCCAATGGCTACCACATTTTTATAATTGTATTTAAAACATTCCGGTTTCACAGCACCTTCCAGTTTTTCATTGATAAAATCAAAGTCTACCGGATTGTTTATTTTAACGATTTTCTTTTTCTTAATATTAAAATTATCAATCAGATCATGCATCATATCGTCGCTTTGCGCAATGATTTTCTGATAATTATTGTAAAAATTATAGAAGAATTTAATCTCTTTTCTGGTCACATGCTGAGATACTACATTGGTTTCGCGGGCGATAAACTTTGTTCGGGGAAAAAGTTTAATAAACATAGCCAGATATGCATTTACTTCGCCAAAACCAGAGAATACGACATCGGGTTTTCTGCGGTAAATTTCACCTAAAATTGGTTTTAGGGAATGTCGGATTCTTTCCGTATTGATATCAATAATTTCAACGTCTTTTTTCAGAAAATTGAGGTATCCGCCCTGTTTGCGGAGAAGCAGGATTTTTGGCTCAAAACGGTCTCTGGAAAGATGATTGGCAATGGTGGTAACAATCCTTTCTGCACCACCGGTTTCCAGATCCGGCAGAATAAATATGACAGAAATTTTTTTCATCAGTTAAAGTTAGTAAAAAGTTTTATTAAGTTTCAAATATTGAAATTTTAACTGGACCATTACATTATGAAATCCATTCCTTTATTGATGCAAAAGTACAAAATTGTTCCCCATAAAATAAGGAGACATATTTGCTGAAATATACAATGAGTGAAATCTTATTTCTTTTAATCATAAAAAACCAGGGCAAAAACGCTTCTGCCCTGGTTTAATTATTCATTTTTTACTGGTTTAATTATTTTAGTGCTGTTGGCGCACCAAAACCAAAGTTTAAGGCCAATAATGAAATCAGATTGTTTTCGTTGGTACTTACTATTTCAAAATTTTTCCCTAAAGAATATGAAAGAACAACCTGATCTGTCAGGCGATAGCTAAGTGTTCCTAAATATTGTACATCCGATTCTTTATTTTTTCGATATAAAATATTATTATCACTGTCTTTACCGACAATAATCTCAGTATTTGACTGGCGTCCTATCACCTCCATATGAGCTGAAAATTTATCGAACTTACCATTTACAGCAATCCCGTAGTCAAAATTGTTCTTATATAATTTGTTATCAGGAAAATATTTCCCAAAATAATCTGTATTATTCCATTGATAGCGGATTACTCCAATCAACTTAAAATTTTTAAGATCATCAGCAAAACGATAGGACGGTGTAAGCCAAACAGACTGCTTAGGCACAATAGAAAACTCAAAGTTATTCGTTGGAAAATTGATAAAATTAGCATAAGCCATATCCAAGTAAAATCCATATCTATTATTGATATACTCTTTTAGCTCTTTATAATCGCTTTCCATTTTAAAAAAGTTCTTTGACACCGAATTAATTACACCTGCCAATTTTTCGGTATTAAATTCCTGTATTTTTGTCTTTTCAATTTCATTACGTAAAGCTTTGGAAAACTCTTTTATTACCTCTTTACTGATTTTTAAACCTAAAAGAGATTCTTCTATATCAGGTTCAAGTTGATCCATAAAATCTTTGCCAGTACTAGGGTTCGATCGTAAAGTGACTATCGCCAGAGGTAAAATTTGAGTAACAATTTTTTCTCCTAAATATACACTTTCCAATAGTGCTGCTACTTTTTCGTCATCTTTTTTACTTCCCAGAAAGAAAGAAGTTCTATAACCAATTGCCAGACTACTTGTCTTGGTACTGTCTGAAAGAAAATAGCTTTGGGTAGAAGCTAAAGAAAAAGAAGAGTTTCTTTTTAATTGATCCGTAAATGTGGGTTTTCCTAAATAATCTTTTAAACTTAAACCATGATCTTTAAACCAGTAGGGCGTGAATTCTAAAGAAAAATTATCCGGAAGCTTAAGCTTATTATCTGTTGCGAAATTTGAATATATGGCTGCTTCTAAAGCCTGATATGACTTGGGCTGCAATATAGTCCCCGGTACAATTTCCAAAATACTGGCAGCCGGAGAAGAGGGTACTTTTAAATCTGCTATCTTCTGACTTTCCTGAGCCTTTATATATAATGGGTTGGAAAGAAGAGCTATTATAAATAAAACAATGATTCTCATAATAAATCTCAATTTAATATTAATAAAACAATAAAAACATTCATACTTATTCTATAATTGAAACATACATCACGATAAGTATTTCATCAGCATCTGATTTAGGATTAGTATGTTTCTTAATTAGCTGATCATTTATTTTGTAGTTAATACTAATTGTATCTTCGTGATCTAAAGGATTTTTGCATTTTGTCGTCACAATTAAACTGGAGGAGCGTAGGTCTTTAGCCAGCCCTATATATTTTGTTTCACTGTCTATAAAGGTTTTGGTAGACTTTTTGGGTGCATGTACGGTCGTGACCGCTATATCACCATCTGATATAAATTCAACAGTAAAGTTGATTTGTGTATCATCCTTAGCTTCAAATGATACTTCATCATAAACAAAGATTTTTTCCATGGCATTAAGTTTTAGTTTAACACAAACTTAACAATAAATGCGTTAATCTGTTAAAATTATTTAACAAATTAACGCATTTCTACATGAATTGTATAAAACTAAATTATAGAAACCACTATAGAATATTATTTGGACAGGGAAATATTATGTAAAAAAAAACTCCTCCATATTTCTATGGAAGAGTCATATGAAACTATTTCGTTAATTCTATTTCTTAGTTAGCAACATCACTGATGAATTTTATTCTCAGCATTCTCACTTCTTCATCAGAAAGCTCATCTCCAAATTCATCAAGAAGCACTTTCATGCTGTCACTTTCAGATTCGGTCATGAATTCCATAAAACCGTCTACAATATCTTCATCGAAATTATCTTCAATATAATAATCGATATTCAGTTTTGTCCCCTGATAAACAATACTTTCCATTTCTTTCAGCAGCTCGGTCATGGAAAGGTTTTTAGCCCTTGCAATATCTTCAAGATCAATCTTTTTGTCCGTGCTCTGGATAATGAAAACCTTGTGGCTGGATTTGTTCGCCACCTGCTTCAGTACCATATCCTGAGTACGTTCTATATTGTTTTCTTCAACGTAAGTTTTGATGAAGTCTGCGAATTCTTTGCCGTATTTTTTAGCTTTCCCTTCTCCTACTCCGTAGATTTTAGCAATTTCATCCAACGAAACCGGATACTGGACCGTCATGTCTTCCAAACTTGGATCCATGAAAACCGTGTATGGAGGAATGCCGTGCTTTTTAGCCACTTTTTTTCTTAAATCTTTTAGCTGGCTGAACAGATTCTGATCCAGACCACTGCTGCCCTGCATTTGTACCTGCTCACTCTCTGCTTTGGTCTGACTGAGATCAAACTCTCTGTCTTCGGCAATTAAGAAAGTTTCTTTAGCCTCAGAATTTAAAAAATTCCTTGCCTTCTCAGACATTTTCAACACTCCGTAGGTTTCAATATCTTTTTGGAGAAATCCCTGAACTGTAGCCTGTCTCAAAATGGTTTTCCAGTAATTGTCTTTTTCTGCCTTTCCAAAACCAAAGTAGGAAGTCTGTTCAAGTTTATATGATTTTGTGACTGCATTTTCTTTCCCGACGATGACAGAGATCAGATCTTTAGATTTAAATTTTTCTCCAGTATCTCTAATCAATTCAAGCGTTCTTGTAAGGTCTGCTGTAGCATCTTTCAGTTTTGGGGGATCAGAAGAATTGTCGCACATATCGGCTCCATCTCCTTTCACCGGATCGAAATTTTCCCCAAAATAACAAAGAATGTATTGTCTTCTGCTCATTGAAGTTTCGGCATAACCTACTACTTCATTAAGGAGCTGTAATCCGATTTCTCTTTCCGAAACAGGTTTCTGGGCAAGGAATTTTTCCAGCTTTTCAATATCCTTAGGATCGTAAAATGCAAGGCAATATCCTTCACCGCCATCTCTTCCCGCTCTTCCTGTTTCCTGGTAATAGCTTTCCAGAGATTTGGGAAAATCATAATGAATAACAAAACGTACATCAGGCTTATCGATTCCCATTCCAAATGCAATGGTCGCTACAATAACGTCCACCTCTTCCATCAGAAATTTATCCTGATTGGCCACTCTTACTTTCTGGTCGAGACCTGCGTGATAAGGTAGTGCATTAATTCCGTTGACCTGCAACAGCTGGGCAAACTCTTCCACTTTTCTCCTGCTCAGACAGTAGATAATCCCCGATTTCCCTTTGTGATGATTGATAAATCTCACAATTTCTTTGTCTATATTGACTTTTGGGCGTACCTCGTAATAGAGATTGGGGCGGTTGAAACTTTCTTTAAAAACCAGCGCATCGGTCATTCCCAAAGTTTTCTGGATATCATCCTGAACTTTTGGTGTTGCAGTAGCTGTCAAAGCGATCACCGGAACATCGGCAATCCTGTCAATAATAGACTTCAGGTTCCGGTACTCCGGTCTGAAATCATGTCCCCATTCTGAAATACAGTGCGCTTCGTCAATAGCCACGAAAGAAATTTTCACTTCTTTCAGGAAATCCAGATAATCATCTTTAATCAATGATTCCGGAGCTACGTACAAAAGTTTGGTCTTGCCACCTTTGATGTCGTCAAAGACCTGTTTTGTCTGTGTCTTGTTTAATGATGAATTTAAAACGTGTGCCACCCCGTCATCAGATGATAGGCCATTCACGGCATCTACCTGATTCTTCATTAACGCTATTAAGGGCGAAACTACTATTGCCGTACCTTCTGAAATAAGTGCCGGAAGCTGGTAACATAATGACTTACCTCCTCCTGTTGGCATTAATACAAATATATCCTTCCCACTGAGTAGGTTTTCAATGATTTGTTCCTGCTGGCCTTTAAATGTAGAAAACCCGAAATACTTTTTCAATTCGCCTGATAAATTGGCTTTTTTTGCGCTCATCTAATTTTCTATTGCTAAATTTGCATCCAACCCAAAGTTATAAAAATTCTGCTTAAAATAAAAGCGAACGAATTTATAAAAAATAAAACTTATATTAAATATTCTTTTTTAAATATAACGTTTTTCAATGGATTTTTTGTATACCTTATACTTAATTAAATGGAAAGAACCGACATTATTTCAATTGCCAAAAGCACTTTAGCGATAGAAATTGCAGAACTTGAAAAATTAAAGAACAGAATCGGTGAGGATTTTGCCAAAGCAGTAGAGATCGTTCATTCGGCAAAGGGAAAATTAATTGTCGTAGGAATCGGGAAATCTGCTCATGTAGGCAACAAAATTGTGGCCACTTTAAACTCCACAGGTACACCGTCACAGTTTCTGCATGCTTCGGAAGCCATTCATGGAGATCTTGGAGTCATTCAGAAACAGGATGTCGTTTTATGCATCTCCAATTCCGGAAACTCACCTGAAATTGCGAATCTTGTTCCTTATTTAAAAGATTATTCTTCTGCTCTTATAGGAATGACCGGAAATAAAAACAGTAAACTTGCCGAATTTTCCGAAGTTGTTCTGGATACGCACGTAGATGTTGAAGCCTGCCCGAATAAACTGGCTCCTACAAGTTCTACTACGATCCAAATGGCCCTTGGAGATGCCCTGGCTGTTGCTTTAATGGAGCTTAATGATTTCAGAGAGAAAGATTTTGCCAAATTCCATCCCGGTGGAAGTTTAGGAAAGAATCTTGTTTCAAAAGTAGATCAGTTCCTGTCTCCGCAGAAACCTCAGGTGGATGAAAATGCACCGGTAAGAGACGTTATTATCTCTATCAGTGCTTCAAGTCACGGGATTACCGTGGTGACTGATGAAGATAAGATCATAGGAGTGATTACAGACGGAGATTTGAGAAGAATGCTGATGAAGGGAGATGATATCACTAAGGTTCAGGCTAAAGACATTATGTCTGCCAATCCAAAAACCATTGAAAGTCATACTCTTGCGAAAGAGGCTATGAAAATACTTAAAGAAAACAATATTGGTCAGCTGATTGTTACAGAAAACGGAAAATATTCCGGAATCATAGATCTCCATACGTTACTGGATGAAGGAATCAATTAAATCGGTTCAACATTATTTTCACTGATCATCATCAATCATCAGGCGGTATTCATCAAAATACTGCCTGTTTTTTTCTGAAAATCAAACATAAAGGTATTTCCCTTATAAACTTGGATAAAATCCTTTCCAATAATTCTGAATACTGATTATTATTTCATAATTTCGCAATCTTAAACCGCTTCACTCTGACGAGTTTACTATTTTAGATAGACTGTAGTATATGGACGAAAAAAAAGAAATGTCCTTCTTAGGACATATTGGAGAATTAAGAGGACATCTTGTTCGCTCAATTATTGCAATTATCGTGGTTGCTTTTGCCGTAGGATTCAATATCAACTGGATCATGGACCATATCTTTTTTGGACCTACAAGAAATGATTTTCCAACTTTCAGGGTTGTCAATCATTTTTCGAGATTACTTTTAGGCGAAGACAGTATTCATCTTCCCAAAGAGTTTCCGGTTCGTGTACAGAGGCTTTATCAGCAGTTCAATGTGATGATGGCTGTTTCCGTTTTCGGAGGAATCGTAGGTGCTTTTCCTTATATCGTGTGGGAGTTATGGAGATTTATTGGTCCGGCTCTTCATCCGAAGGAGAGAAAAAACTCTATCTTTATTATCAATGCGGTATGGATTCTTTTTATGACCGGAGTTTTATGCGGTTATTTCTTAATTCTTCCTTTTGCCGTTAACTTCGGTGTTATTTTCAAAATTTCAGATATTATCATCCCGCTTTATGACTTAAGCGATTATACAACGCTCTTTTTACAGGTTATTTTAGGTATGGGAATTATTTTCCTGTTCCCCATTCTTATCTATTTCCTTACCAGTATAGGAATTCTTACGCCCATGTTTATGAAGACTTATCGTCGTCATGCGATTGTTCTGATTATGGTTGTGGCTGCTATCATTACGCCTGCCGATGTTTTAAGTATGATCATGGCTGCTTTTCCACTGCTTATTCTGTATGAATTCAGCATCATCATGTGCTCTTTCACTTACAAAAAACTACAGAGAAATGCTGCCAATCTTCCGGAAGTTCAGAATTAAAAGAACAAAAAGGGAAATAACTCACTATGCTTATCCGTAAAATTCACTTCCGTTTTTACGATATTTCTCTCTGTTAATACCTTTCTATTGTGTGATCTTTCTTTAATACTTATGGATAAAGATTGGTTTGAAGTCAAGTAAAAATCTGTTTGACGCGGTAATTCTATGAGCTTGGCAGATAAATATTCTATTTTTGAATCGCATTCCATTAATCTTTGGGAAAACTCATGGATCCTAATTCTGTAAAAACATCATCTTATATAATAAGAATTTCACTTACAAAAACGCAATCAATAAAAAATACTAAAAAACCACTATAAAACACCTAAACACCTCTCTTTTTCATCAAAAAATATAATATAATTTTCTATTTAATAACAAAATGAGGATTGTATTAATATTAATTTATTTTATATTTGCTTTTACGAAATAAATTATATTATGAAAAAGAGAATTATTCTTGTGTGCGCTTTGGCTTCAAGCTTTATTGGCCTTCAGGCACAGAAATGGGAACCCGTATCCCAAAAAGTGGCTCCGATAAGGAAAGAAGTGAATGTATTGTATGCTTACAAGGTAGACCTGAATGCTTTGAGAGGTCTTTTGAAAGACGCTCCTGAAGCAGGACAAGGCGGCAGCCCAGTGGTTATTTCTTTACCTACAACCAATGGAAAAGTTGAAAGATTTTACGTTTACAGTTCACCTGTTGTAGAGAAATCTATGGCAGACCGATATGAACTGGGAGCTTATTCAGGGGTTGGTGTAGATAATCCACACAAACAAATCAGATTCAGTACAGCTCCTAATGATTTCCAGTCGATGATATTTGACGCAGTAACCGGGAAATATGAATTTATTGAGCCTATCAATAAAGAAAAGGATGTATATGGTGTATTTTTAAAATCCAATAAACCCCAAGGCGGAAATCCTTTTGAATGCAGCACATTCGAGCCTGAGCAATCGAAAAAGGAAATGAGTAAGCTTCTTCAGTCTAAAAATGTTTTAAACTCAGGAAATACTCATAAAAGCAATGATCAAAAATACAGAACTTACAGATTAGCGATCTCTGTCAATGCCGAATATACACAGTTAGCAGGAGGTGTTGCAGGCGCAGCAGTCCGTATTAACGCTACAATGGCAAGGGTAAATGGGGTATTCGAAAAAGATTTCGGTATCCACATGAATGTTCTGGATCTTCCGCAACTTATCTTCACAGACCCTGCAACCGATCCTTATTCTAATGTAATTCAAAATACAAATGGCAGCTACAGTGCTCCGGGAGCATGGAATCTTCAGGTACAGCAGACCATCACTGCAGCTATAGGAAATGCGGGTTATGATATCGGCCATTTCTTCGGCCACAGAGGAGGAGGAGGAAGCGCAGGCCGTGTCGGAAATGTTTGTATCAACCCTGCAAGTAATAATGATGCAACTTCAAAAGGAGCAGGAATTACCTCTCCTCTTATTGTAGATCAGCCATTTGGAGATACTTATGATATCGATTTTGTAGCCCATGAGATCGGACATCAGTTTGGAGGTGCCCACACCATGTCTCTTGCTTTGCATGGAGCACACATGGAACCTGGATCAGGATCTACGATTATGGGATATGCCGGTATTACCAATGCCAATGTTCAGATGAATTCTGACGCTTATTTCCATACCAAAAATATTGAGGAAGTACAGGCGTATGTGAATTCTAAAGAGTGTGGAACCATTACAACTATTACTAATAATACCCCTCCTACTATTCAGCCACTTGCTAACAAAGCAGTACCAAAAGGAACTGCATTTGCATTAACCGCTTCTGCTGCTGACGCGCAAAATGATCCGATGACGTATACCTGGGAACAATATGATCTTGCTACCACTACTTTCGGACCTGTAAGTGCAACCCGTAAAAACGGAGCCAACTTCAGATCTCTGATGCCTACGGTATCTCCTACCAGATATTTCCCTCTTCTTACTACAGTTCTGAACGGTTCTGTTTCCAATGTTGCAGGATGGGAAACGGTTTCTACAGTTCCAAGAGGAATGAGATTCAAAGTAACGGTAAGAGATAACAATCCTGATATTACCAAACAACAGACTCAGAGTGAAAGAATAAACCTGGAAATAGGAAATGACGGACCATTCAAAGTTACTTCAACCACTGTTTATAATAATACGGCCGGAGCTATTACCTGGGATGTTGTGAACACCAACAACAGTACTTATAATGTACAGAATGTTAAAATTGATTATACAACAGACAACGGAGCAACATGGACTGTAGTAACTCCTTCTACTCCGAATGACGGAGCTGAGCCATTTACATTCTCCTCTCTTGCCACCGGTTCTACCGTGAAGATCAGAGTAAGCGCCATCGATAATGTATTCTATGCCATAGGAAGTGCTTCGGTAAGTGCCAGTGCCGGAGCTTGCTCTATTGCAGAACCTACAGGAATAGCGGTTTCAGGAATCACAATGTCTTCCGCAAACATTAACTGGGCTGCACTTCAGGGAGGACAGTACACGCTGAGATACAGAAAGGCAGGTGCTACTGCATGGACTTCTGCAACACTGAACGCCAACTCTTCTTTTGTATCAGGACTTGAAAACAGTACACAGTATGAATATCAGATCGCTAATATTTGCGGATCTACAACAGGGACCTTCTCTCCTGTAAGTAATTTTACAACATTAGGCTATACCCTATGTACCAACAATACCGCCAATCCAGCGGATGAATTTATATCAAATGTAACGGTAACTCCTTCAGGAGGAACTGCGATGTCCAATACAAGTGCAGGTTCAGCGTATACAAGTTATGCTGCAGATCCTGCAAAATTAATCACCCTTACTCAGGGAGCTTCCGGTAATACATTAAGCATTACTAAAGGATGGACAGCTGGTACGTACAACGAAGGAGTTACAGCATGGATCGACTTTAACAGAGACGGAAACTTCTCCGATTCTGAAATAGTGTATACCAGCGTACCAAGTGCTATCACCCCTGTTTCAGGAACATTCTCTGTACCGGCAAATGCTTATTCAGGGACTTCAAATACAACAATGAGAGTGGTATTATCCTATGAAGATCAGCCAACCAGCGGATGCTCTAATTTCCAATATGGGGAAATTGAAGATTATGCAGTAAAAATTCTTCCTCAGGCTTTAGGTACCAGCGATGTGGTTAAAGACAATGACGGAGTTCAGATTTACCCTAATCCAGCTTATGACGTTCTGAATGTGACTAATATTTCTTCTAAAGCACAGTTCAGTATTTTCAATATGGCAGGACAGGCTGTAATGAACGGTACTGTTGTCAATCAGAAAATCCCAGTATCAAAACTGACTCCGGGAGTATTTGTCATTACGATTGAAGATAAAGGAAACGTTTCAAAACTGAAATTCATTAAGAAATAAGCCAATTATTTTTATACTATCTGAGCCCGGTTGTAACCGGGCTTTTTTGTTGCTATAGTCTAATAATGAGTTCTCTTGTAGCATTCATGCGCCTATTTTATATTTTTTTCAGTGAACGCTGCATTGTGCCATTAATTTTTCTATTTTTGAAAGAATTTAATTTGATTTTTAAATGAAAAAGCTGACCTATACACTTTTATTTGCTTCAGGGCTGGTCTTCGGACAGTTCTTTGAAAAAGACAAGGTTTTTACTAAACAGGATACTTTGAAAGGTTCCAACACCTCCTTCAGAAATTTTTGGGATGTTAAAAAATATGACCTTTCTGTAGAACCTGATTTTAAACAGAAAAGTATTAAAGGATATAATAAGATCAGCTTTGAAATTACGAAAGACATTGCAGATCCTGTTTTCCAAATTGACCTGCAAAAGCCGATGAAGGCTGATAAAGTAGAAGGTGATTTTCCGATTGCCAACTATAAGCAGGATGGTGATTTCATCTTCGTAACAGCAAAAAAGAAATTCAAAAAAGGAGAAAAATATACGATCAATGTAACCTATTCGGGAACACCCGTTATTGCTAAAAATGCACCCTGGGACGGAGGCTGGGTCTTCACTAAAGATGAAAAAGGAAATCCATGGATGAGCGTTGCCGATGAAGGAATCGGAGCCTCCATCTGGTTACCTACAAAAGATATATGGAGCGATGAACCTGAAAACGGGATCATGATGAAGATCATTACTCCGAACGACCTTGTAGGCGTAGGAAACGGAAGACTGACTGATAAAAAAACGGAAGGTGGAAAAACCACGTACACATGGGAGGTAAAAAATGCGATTAACGCCTACTCCATCATTCCCAATATTGGTAAGTATGTGAATTTTAAAGATACATTTAACGGGGAAAAGGGAAAACTTGACCTTGATTACTGGGTGCTGGATTACAACCTTGAAAAAGCAAAAAAACAGTTTCAACAGGTAAAACCAATGCTTTCTGCCTTTGAGTACTGGTTCGGACCTTATCCTTTCTATGAAGATTCTTACAAACTGGTGGATTCTCCGTATCTGGGAATGGAGCACCAAAGTAATGTTGCGTACGGAAATGGCTACACGAATGGTTACCGTGGCTCAGACCTTTCGGGAACGGGTGTAGGTCTTCATTGGGATTATATCATTATTCACGAAAGCGGACACGAATGGTTTGCCAATAATATTACCGCAAAAGATCAGGCTGATATGTGGATTCATGAGAGTTTCACGATGTATTCCGAAGTGCTTTTTACAGAAAAATACATGGATAAAAAGTCTGCTGACCTTTATGCCATGGGAATCCGCGGAAATATTCAGAATGACATTCCTATCATTGGAACATACGGGGTAAGAAACGAAGGCAGCGGTGATATGTATCCGAAAGGAGCCAGCATGCTTCACACGATAAGACAGGTAATTAACAATGATGAAAAGTTCAGACAGATCTTAAGAGGTCTGAACAAGGATTTTTATCATCAGACGGTTACCACCCAACAGATTGAAGAATATATGTCCTCAAAATCAGGAATTGATTTATCAAGTATTTTCAATCAGTACTTAAGAACGGTAAAGATTCCTACCCTTGAATATTCTCAAAACGGAGATTCTTTAAAATTCCGATACACGGATGGTATTAAAGATCTGAAACTTCCTCTCATTATAAATGGCGATCAAACCATCAATCCTACGGAAAGCTGGCAGACCGTGAAACTTAAGAAAAATACTCCGGTGGAGTTGAATAAGAACTATTATATCAATTATAAAAAGGTTCAGTAAAGCTAAAAGGCAAATTCGTTACCCGCGGATTTGCCTTTTTTATTTCCCTTCGCGAGCTGAAAAGAATCGCTCTTATATTGGAAAATCATTAAATCAATCATTTTATCTTCCAAATTTTAAGAAAAGTTTAATACTCCCTTCCGTAACAAATTGTTCAAAAAAACTACTATTTAAGTATAATATTTAAACCTAATGAGAAAAACAGCAATCACCCTGGGTCTTTTCGCCGCTTTTTTGGCCAATGCCCAATCTATAAAGACTACAATAGATCTTGTGAATGTAAAAGACGACAAGGTAGCCGTTACGATGGAGTTTCCGAAAATGAAATCCGGAGACATTAAATTTCATTTTCCTAAAACGGTTCCGGGGACCTATTCTGTAGATGACTACGGAAGATTTGTGGAAGGAATCAAATTTTTCGACAATAAAGGAAGGGAGCTAACGTATACAAAAGTTAACGACAATACCTATTCATTAAAAAATGCTAAAGATTTAACCAGGATCACGTATCTGGTGAATGACAGTTTTGATGATGAAATGGATAATTCAAAGCATAAAGCAGTGTTTTCTCCGTCTGGAACTGATATTGAGGAAGGGAAAGTTTATATGGTCAATACCCACGGTTTCGTTGGATACATTGACAATATGCAGGACGTTCCTTATCAGCTGATCATTCAGAAACCTGCTGGCTTTTATGGCACAACGGCTTTGGTAGATCAGGATAAATCTGATGCTACCGATACTTTTACCCTGGCTAATTATGCTAAGGTAACCGATTCTCCACTGATGTACACGAAACCGGATTATATCACTTTCAATGCTGGAGGAATGGATCTGGTATTAGGCGTTTATTCTCCGACCGGAAAGTACAAAGCTGCCGATTTTAAAGACAATCTTGAAAAAATGGTATTGGCCCAGAAGAAATTTCTTGGTGACATGAATACCAATAAAAAATATGCGATCATGCTGTATCTTTCGGGAGGTGACGGACCGCAAATTAAAGGTTTCGGAGCTTTGGAACACCATGAGTCAACCAGTGTGGTACTTCCTGAAATGATGCCTAAAGAAGCTATTGACAAAACCATTACTGATGTGGTTTCTCACGAATTTTTCCACACCGTGAATCCTTTGAAAACACATTCTGAAGAGATCCACTATTTTGATTATGCAGATCCTAAAATGTCTCAGCATCTTTGGATGTATGAGGGCGGAACGGAGTATTTTGCCAATCTTTTCCAGATTCAGGAAGGCCTGATCAATAAGGATGAATTCCTTCAAAGAATCAATGAGAAGATCACCAATTCAAAGAATTATGATGATACCATGCCGTTTACGGTGATGAGCAAAAATATCCTGAAAGACGAGTACAAAGATCAGTACAGAAACGTTTATGAAAAAGGAACATTGCTGGCGATGTGTCTGGATATTGAGCTGAGAAAGCTGTCTAATGGGGAAATGGGATACCGTGATATGATCAGAAAACTGTCTCAGAGATTCGGAGAAAATAAACCTTTCAAAGATGACAAATTGATTGACGAACTGGTAACAGTGACGGGATATCCTCAGGTAAAAGATTTCTATAACAAATATATTGCAGGAAACCAACCGACCCCTTATGCCGAATACCTGAATATGGTAGGCGTAGAAGCGAAGAAGAAGGATACACCTCCTCTTTTCTGGTTCATCAAAGATCCAAATCAAACCGGTTATAACGATAAGAATAATACTTTTGTATTTGATGAAAGCTCTGCCTTATCCCCTTTTGCAAAAAGTATAGGATTTAAAATCACTGACGAAATTGTTGCTCTGGACGGAAAAACAATCAATGTTCAGAATATGCAGGAGTTTATCAGCTATGCTAAATCAATCAAGGAAGGTCAAAACGTTACGGTTACCATTCTTAGAAAAAATGGTGACAAAACAGATAAAATAGATCTTAAGGGAAAAGCTGTTTTAGATAAAATGACGATTGAAAGTCTGCAATATAAAACGAATCCAACCCCGGCAGAACAAAAACTGCAGGATCAGTGGCTGACTGGGAAGAAATAGTGAATAGTGAAAACTAATAGATAATACGAAAGCGGAGAAATTTCTCCGCTTTTTTGATTTTATAATGAATTAAAATCACATAAAGTACAGGTTATAAATCGTGAGATTGCTTCGCTCTTTCCGCAATGAATAAAGAAATCTTCATGCTTTTTTAATCGTTATTCTGAAGGTGGTTCCCTTTCCAACTTCTGTCTGGGAAATTTTAATATCTCCGTTGTGGTATTCGTGAATTACTCTTCTCGCCAGGGAAAGTCCTAATCCCCAACCTCTTTTTTTGGTAGAATAGCCTGGTTTAAAGGCGTTTCTTGCCTGTTGCTTTGTCATTCCGCTTCCTGAGTCTTTTACTTCTATCAGAAGATTTTTATTCCTTTCAAAAACAGACATTTGCAGGGTTCCGATCCCTTTCATAGCATCCACGGCATTTTTCACTAAGTTTTCTATCACCCAGCTCATCAGAATTTTATTGTGAGGCACTAAAACGGTGTAAGTTGGAAGATGAAGACTGAAATCTATTTTCTTTGAGATCCTGGTCTTCAGATAATCATAATTCTGGACAATCGTCTCATTGAAATTCAGATCGTTGAGCTCAGGGACAGATCCTATTTTTGAAAAACGTTCGGAAATCGTTCTCAATCTTTCGATGTCTTTTTCAATTTCGTAGACGCCTTCAGATTCAGGGGTTTCCAGTTTCATGATCTCCATCCAACCAATCATGGAAGATAACGGGGTACCGATCTGGTGAGCCGTTTCTTTAGCTAATCCGGCCCAAAGATAACCTTCATCTGTTTTCTTGATGGTTCTTAGAAACCAAAATATAAAAAGGAGATAAGAAAGGATAAACAGTCCTAAAAAATAGGGATAATAACGTAAATTATTCAGCAGTTTTGAATTGTCATAAAAAACAAGCTGTTTAGCCCCTTTGGAGATTTCAATTTCAAATGGATCATAATTATTTTCCATTTTTGAAATCAGCTTTTTGAGTTCTTCAGGACTATCCAGTATTTCTTTGGGAATATTTCTGGAGCTTCCGTCAAAAATAAACGGATTTCTGTTTTCATCCGTTAAGATCGATGGAATCTGGTCATTTTCGGTAAGAATGGCAAAAAGCAGTTCCTGAGTTTCTGAACTTTTCTGCTGATTGTCCTGTAAAATTTTCAGTGCGGTAGCAAATACTTTAATTCTTTCCGCCTCTTTTTCCCTTAAACTTTTAATCAGAATATTGGACGAGACAATGAGTGCTATCACAATGACGGTAAGCAGGGTAAAAACAAACCAGTTATTTATTCTTGACAGAAAAGGGCGATTCTTCATTCAGTTTATTTATTTTAAGACATTCAGAATTTTCTGCAGTTCTGTACTTCCGCTTCCCTGATAGTTATTAATAATGATTGAAAATACATATTTTTTTCCATCTTTCGCAGTGTGGTATCCTGCAAAAGATTTGGTATCTCTCATAGTTCCGCTTTTCATCTTCATGCCGTTATCCTGAACAGGAAAACCATCATAATAGGCATCAAACCAACTTTGTTTTTTTGCATACAATAAAGCCTGAACTTCTGCTTTGGCCGCTACATAATTTTGAGGAGAAAGTCCGCTTCCATCAGCAAAATTGATCATATTCGGGTTGATACCTTTTGATTTCCAGAAATCTTTCAGATACGAAACACCACTTTTAAAGCTGGAGTTCCCTTTCTTTTCTTTTCCTAAGGTCTTGATTAAGGTCTCTCCGTACAGATTGACACTTTTCCTCAGAAACCAGTAGACAATTTTATCCAGAGTCGGCGACTGGTACGTAAGAATTACAGTTTTTGGAGTTGCGCGCACCTGCTTACCTTCTAATTCAAGCTGTGAACTGGTGACTGCTTTTCCTGAGATTTCAATCCCGGATTCTTTAAGCCATTGCTGAGCTTCAGTTCCCAACTGCAACGGTGGATTGGGCAAAGCACCGGAAACCGTTACTGTTTTTCCTGCCGGAAGCGTTCCGTTGATTAAGGCTACCTCAGAATGTGGAGCCGTGAAAATAAGGCTTTGATCAGAATTACCTCCTGTTTTGAGCTCGTTCAGCCATTTTAGATTTTCAACAGGATAAGAAAAGCCTTTAAACTCTGTTCCATTAATATTGATATCAAACTGATTTTCCCTCCAGTTGATTCCCCAGACTCCCGCTCCGTAATAATTCCCCAGATCATCCCATGGCCATCCTCCGGGAATAGTCTGATGGTCAAAATAAGAATCGTCGACCACCAGATTCCCTGAAATCTTTGTAATTCCTGAGTTTTTGAGAGCTTCAATGAACTTCTTCCTGAAACTTTCGGGTTTATAGGCGTCATAACGCCAGCTTCCCAATGTGGGATCTCCGTTTGAGGTGATGATGAGATCTCCGTTCAGAATTCCTGAAGACAGATTTCCGGAATAGCCGGCTGTTGTTTTAAAAGTATAATCTTTTCCCAGAGTTTCAAGCGCTGCTCCAGCCGTGAAAATCTTCTGCGTAGAGGCTGTCGAAAGGCCTTTGTTTCCCTGATATTCGTAAATAAATGTGCCGTTTTCATCGGTAACATAAAATGATAAACCTGATGAAACAGCCCCCGAAGAATCCATAAGATCTTTGGTGGCTTTATCCAGTTTCTGCGCCATATTCTGGGCAGACAGTATCTGAACCGACAGTACAAAAACTGCAAGTGTTTTTTTCATTGACATGTTTTTATAGATCTAAAATTCATTAATACACTTCGCCTTTACTCAGCATGACCGTTTCCAATTCAGAATGTGGATGAGTCAGTATATTGGATATAAACGGGAAGTGTACCAATGTCAATTCCTGATCAAATATAATAAAAATAAAGGCTTGTTTTCGTTAACTAAAGGGTACTTCCCGCCTCTATTTCATAAGGTTCCTTATCTTTTTCAAAGATTCTTGTCAGCTCGCTGCCTTCTACAGTAATGGTATTTCCAATTCTTCTGATCCAGTTTCCTTCCCGAAGGCCAACTACTTTCATATCATTCTGAGTCAGAAATTCTCTGATTCTGGTTTCTCTGGTTTCGCCGTTGTGTTTCAAATCCGGATTGGGATCAAGATAATGCGGATTAAGATTGAACGGAACAAGCCCCATACATTCGAAACTTGGCGGATACACAATAGGCATATCGTTCGTAGTCTTCATATTCTGACCCGCGATATTGCTTCCTGCGCTGCATCCCAAATAGGCTTTTCCGGTTTCAACATTTTCTTTGAGTACAGACATCAAGCCTTCCTCATGTAAAGTTTTAACCAATAAAAATGTATTTCCACCTCCAGTAAAGTATCCTTTGGCATTATTTAAAGCTTCCACTTTATCTTCAAATTCATGAAGCCCTTTTACTTTGATATTGATTGCTTCAAAAAAGGAACGGGCTTTTGCGGTATAGTCGTCATGAGAAATTCCCCCAGGTCTGGCGAAAGGCACGAAAATGATTTCATCAATTCCGTTATATAATTGTATTAATTCTTCTCTTAAGTATTCCAGATATTCCCCGCCAAAAAGCGTGGAAGTAGATGCTAATATGATATTCATACAGGAAAATTATATTGATTTAAAAAAAATTGAATGACAAAGATAAAGTCAAACATCAACGAATCAAAAATTAAGCTAAAAAAAAACAGATATCCGTTAATATTTTCTAAAAAAGCTTAAAGCTTCTAAAATTTGAGTCTTTATGGAATTATAATTGAACTTTAGACTATAGAATTTTAAAAATGTAAGATTATGAAAATGACTAAAATTAATATCAAAAATCTTTTTGTAGGATTAATACTTGTAGGAAGTGCAGGTTTTGCCAACGCACAGACTACTCAGACAGATAGCGCAAATACAACAGTTACAACTGCTCAGGCAGGAAGTAATTCAACCATAGATGGCCTTAAAAAGCAAATAGAAGCCAATCCAAAGGATACGGAAGCATTAGCAAAACTGGCAGCAGCTTATCAGGATGCTTCAGACTGGACCAATGCCATTGATACATGGAAAAAAATATCTGCATTATTACCGGACTGGGCTCCATCATATTACAGCCAGGCATATGCCTACCAATCGGCTAAAGATGATGCGAATGCAAAACTTTCTTATGAAAAGTATATTGCCACCGTAAAACCTGAAGAGGTTGAGCAAAATAAGAAAAACCTGGCCTATGCCTATTTCTATGTTGCCTTCGCAGAACAGCAAAGTGATCCTGCCAAAGCGAAAGAACATATTGCCAAATCTATACAGTATGACCCTACCAATCAGGACGCTGTAAAACTTAGCAAAACTTTAAACTCTTAAAATAAAGTCTAAAAATTTTAACTGCCCCAAAAAGCCAGACCCTTTTTGGGGCAGTTTTATTTAAAAGTATTGTTTCAATTATACAATGGATTTGTGTTTATTTTTCACCTTCCTTTCAAGAATGAGGTGTGCGGCATCAAGCATTTTAGTGAGATGAATGTAGGGGCTAACGATATTTCTTTCCGGTACATTATCATAAATGCCCAGTGAAAAGTACACCATCCCAGACAAAAAATAGTCAAATTCCTGTACGCTGTATTCTCTGAATGCTTTTTTAAAGACCAACAGGGGATTTTGGTATTCTTTCTCAGAAAGTAAACCAAGAGCGAATTGAGAGGTATTTTCCATCTGAGTAGTAGCCATCCATTTCTTTTCCTTCAGCGTAAAGAGATAGCCTGCACGAATAAACGACTGCATCGACTGGCGAAAGTGAAAAATGACTGCCGGATCTTCCTTTATCCAACTATTTCTCTTTACCGCGTAATGCATAATGTTGGTTAATCTCTTTTTTGAGGCAGCCAGGTCATACAACTGAAAAAAGGTGTCCATCAGCCGGAGTCCGGAGTGCCTTCTGCGAACCGGCCAAAATCTTGTTTCAAAATCTGTTCTATTGTTTTTCATGCGTTTGTATTTTTTTAATAAATAATTCTGTAATGTGGATTGTTTCGCTTCATCATTCATTGGTTGTATTGGATGGAGCATAGCTGTAACTTCCAGCTTACCAGTGTCCGCTGAATCTTATTTAAATGATAAATGGGTATAAAATTAGTGTTCCCGTGAAAGCTTTAAAGCCGCAATAGATTGTACACTCTATTGTACTATATCATGATACTGTAGGTTGTGAGCAAGCTTAGAAAAATAGAATGATAGAAAAGCAGGACCGCCTGATAATAAAAACGGCATAGGATTCTACATTATCTAAACTGAAGTACTGGTAGATCTGAGAAAAGATAAGAGCGCGCACGCCTAGGTCGTGAACTGTTTACTTATCCTCTTGTTTCCTTAAAAATTACCTGTTCCCAGTGGAGAGACTCTAAGCAATAGCTTCTACATTTCTTTGAAGTATCACAAAGCTACTTTCTTGTAGCTTATTTTACAAAGATATGAAAAAAACAATTATTCGATACAAATTTGTATCGAATAATATAATTTAATATTTCAATTTTTACTATATGAAAGAATATAGTAATGAAGAAATTTATGCTTTAGGTCTACAGATTGGTTGTATAATCAGAGTTGAACGACTCAAGAAAAAACTCTCTCAAGAAGATCTTGGATTACTCATAGGTTCTAATAGCACTACAATTGGAAGAATTGAAAGATATAAAAACAGTTCTAATTGGGAACTTCTAATTAAGGTTAGTCAAGCATTAGAAATTGACTTTTATTCACTGTTTAAATTACAGTCATTGAATGAGGTCTTATTTGTCATTAAGGAGTGTTTTAATCTTGAAAAGAAATTAACCAAACAAAAAGAGAAATACTACTCTGATCTTGAGGAATCAGTAAAAACTGCATTTAAAAAGATAAAATACTAACTTTAAATTGGGATTTTTTCGTTATAGTAAGATCCTCCGATTTTCGAAATCTGAAGTCTTCGAAATATGTTCAGAGGATTGTTTTTATTTGTTTTTTAAATAGAATGCCACAGGGGGACTTTAAATTGGCTTATAAGAAAATGCTTTTTCAACGATATCTTCTGCTTCAAGATCTTCGTATTCCAGAGAAAAAAATAAGTTACTGGCATTGGGATCTGGTACGTTATCTAAAAATCTCTGCAACATTGCCTCATTTTCTTCCTCGTTTTTCCCAATAGCATTCAGTATATCTTTTGCCAATTGTATTAATTCATCTTTATTCATGATCATTGAGCTTAACTGGATAAGAGATATTTTTTTTCCCTGCTCTCCGAGGCCTTCATATTTTATTTAGACTAAAAGTTGAGAAAATTTGATATTAAATGATTTATTTTCCATCGATCTTTTTCCCAAAAAAATCTGTTTCACCGTGCAGATGACGGAGGATTTTCTCAACATTCCTGTCTATGCTTGCCTCTGTTTTCAGATTATTGATGTAGCGGATCAGTTCATGTTTTCTTGATGGCGTAAGGTTTTCAAAATTCTTCACTGCGACAGGACTGGATTTAATTGCCTCATCCAGTTTCGGATGAATGGAAATGCTTCGATCTGAATCATCATATTCTATAGAAACCTCAATGGTCTCTCCTATTCTTTTGGGTGAATTTTTCAGCATCAACAAGTTGACATACAATCTCCATTCCCCTAAATACTTCATCAGGTTCTGTTTAAATTCCTTTCCATTGACGGTTCCTTTTACAGATACAGGACTTTTGTTTTTGCCTGCAGCTTTGAAAATATCTTCCAGGATTTCATCAGGAACGAAAACAAAAGGATTAATGCCTATTATTTCCAGTACGGCTGTAAAACTGTTGTCTTTCATGAATAACAAAGTTACCATTTTACGCTGAAAAAGAGGCAGATTGCAGAATTCCACTTTGAAACTGGATATTACGAACTATTTTCTGCACACCTATCTCATCTCTTATCTCTCATCTCTCATCTCTCATCTATTATCTACCCTCTATCATCTATCATCTATCATCTATCATCTATCATCTATCCTCTATCCTCTATCCTCTATCCCAAAATTAAAATTTTCCACTCACAAAGGGAATCGTTATCTTTGCAGTAATAAATCTATCAAACAAATGAAATTTTTTATTGACACAGCTAATTTAGAGCAAATTAAAGAAGCAAAAGACCTTGGAATTTTAGATGGTGTAACAACCAACCCTTCATTAATGGCAAAAGAAGGAATTCAGGGGAGTGAGGCGATCAAGAACCATTATAAAACGATTTGTGAGCTTGTAGACGGAGATATTTCTGCTGAAGTGCTTTCTACGACTTACGAAGAAATGATCAAAGAAGGTGAAGAATTAGCGGCGATCCATCCTAATATCGTGGTTAAAATTCCTATGATTAAAGACGGGATCAAAGCATTAAAATATTTCTCTGATAAAGGGATCAGAACGAACTGCACCTTGATTTTCTCTGTGGGACAGGCTCTTTTAGCCGCTAAAGCTGGTGCTACGTATGTGTCTCCTTTCCTGGGAAGATTAGATGACATTTCTACAGACGGACTTCACCTGATCGAGGAGATCAGATTAGTTTTCGACAATTATATGTATGATACTGAGATCTTAGCGGCTTCTATCCGTCATTCTATGCACATCATCGACTGTGCTAAAATCGGAGCAGATGTCATTACGTCTCCACTTCCTCCGATCTTGAGTTTATTGAAGCACCCATTAACGGACAGCGGATTGGCTCAGTTTATTTCAGATTCTCAGAAATTAGCTTAATCATCAACGGCTATTTAAGATATACAATCCCGAAATTTTCGTTTCGGGATTTTTTTTACTTTAAAAGATGCATGCTAAATCGGAAGTTCTGTTGTCAACCAGGCGTTCCATTTTCTGCCGGCAAAGTTACAGGTCGCTTTTTGGGAAACAAAATTCCCCACTTTTTCTTTTTCTGAAAGGATTTTTCAGTTTTGGATACGGCTATCCTGTACCCTATATCCTTCAGAGAATAGTCTGTTAGTCTCTAATCAATATTTTTAATAACCTTGCAGGGATTTCCCACCGCAACGCTGTTCTCAGGAATATCTTTGGTAACCACACTTCCAGCTCCTATCACAGCATTGCTTCCAATGGAAACTCCGGGCAAAACCACGACATTTCCTCCCAGCCATACATTATCTCCAACGGTGATGGGATGGGCGTATTCCAAACCTTCGTTTCTCTGCTTCGCATCCAGCGGGTGTCCTGCGGTATAAAAACTGCAATTGGGTCCGATAAAAACATTATCCCCGAACTTCACTTTTGCACAGTCTAAAATGGTAAGATTATGATTAGCATAAAAATTCTCACCGGTTTCAATATTATATCCGTAATCACACCAGAAGGAAGGTTCAATACAGATGTTTTCTTTTGTTTTTCCGATGATCTTTTTAATCAGCGCATTTCTGTTTTCAAGATCAGAATTTTTAAGCTGATTGTACTCCAGGCAGAGGTCTTTACAGGCTATACGTTCATTGATCAGCTCTTGGTCATAGTTGGCATCGTATAAAAGTCCTGCTGCACATTTTTCTTTTTCTGTCATCCTAATTAAAATTAAAGCTCTAAAATTAAGACAATAAAAAGAAAAACAGGATAGTCATTAATAACCATCCTGTTCTCTATTAAAAATTTATGTAAACTACTTCGTCATATCCGGTTCGATCGGGTTGTTGTTTTTCAGGAGAGCTTCCTTCGTTTTCTTCTCCATTTCTTTAAATACCTGATTAGGATCTGAAAGTTCTTTCCCATCTGAAGTTTTCATTTTAAATGAGACTTTGGTATTTGAATCTCCTCCGCTTCTCATCATCATTTCTCTCATATTTTTGGTGGGATCATTCACGTAGGCTTTCCATACTTTTTTGTACTGGTCTTTGCTGATCTCCAGCTCTTTTCCACCCATTCCCAATATGCTCACATTGTCCGGAAGCCGGGTTTCTTTTTCTTCTGATGGACTCGGGATCGTTTTATTTCCAACTAAAGTCATGATATGTGATCCTGTTGAATCTTCTATCTTTACTATCAGCCCGGGAAGACCATAGAATTTATAGGGTCCGTCCTGAAAAGGAAGATCTGCTGAGAACCATGCAGTCCATTCTCTTCCTCCATAGCTTGTTACTGCCTTTTGGGCATTGTATTCCCCGATCTTCTGTTGGTCCGGCAGAATTTTCCATTCCGGTTTTTTATCTTCTTTTATCTTGTACTTATCTGTGCTGACGGTTGTAAAAAAATAAGTTTTAAAATCAGGATAATCTTTAGTAACTTTATAAGATACCTGTCCTAGTCTGTCCCTCCTGTTGACACTGATGTTTCCGCTACCGGAATTGATTTGTTTTTCCAGCTCGGCTTTTGAGGTGGAATCGGCAACAAATTTGTCGTGGCTGTAATAAGCAGACCCTTTTTTGTTAATATCCAAAAGCATCATTTCCTTTTTCACCTCTTCTTTATTATTGGAATCCGGAATGAATTTGTATTCATAAAAAAATCTGTTGGTCTGGGCTCCGGCTGCTATTCCCAGAAGTAAAAAGAACAAAATTTTAATTTTCATAATCTGATATTAATGATAAAAAAAGCTTTGCCAATGGATAACTGACAAAGCTTAATGGTACTTATTTCTTTGTCTGAATTCTCATTTCACTTCGCCTGGTATTCAATCCATTATCTTTATTAATGGTAATGCTTGAAATATTTTCAGGTTTTAAGGCCTCAAATTCACCTTTGCTTACTTCCTTTCCGTCTATAAAGACCTGAGTATCATCCCACCCATTCATTTTAAGCTTTTTCACCCCGTTTAATGAAAGAGTTCCGTTAGCATCTCTTTTGATATAATCAGCTTCCAGCTCCATCATTTGTGGCTTGCCTCCGGATCTGTCTGAATTGGTGTTTTTATACAAGTAGATGTTGGATCCACCATTCAGAGAAAGTTTTCTAGCTACTTCCAATCTTATTTTTTCGCCTTCTATTCTTGCTTTTTCTCCTTCAATACGGGCTTTTTCCCCTACTATTCTGGCTTTCTCTCCTACTATTCTGGCTTTTTCTCCGGCTACTCTGGCTACTTCACCCTGCAGTCTTCCGATTTCACCAGCTTTCATTCCCTCAAGACGGGCTTTTTCACCGGCAATTCTGGCTTCCTCCCCCATGGCTCTGGCTTTTTCGCCTAATTTCATGGCCTCCATTCTGGCTTTTTCAGCTTTTTTTCTAGCTTTTCGGGCTTCTTTTTCTGTCTTGGGACTCCAGTTTTGGTACCCTGAACCATTAAATTGCAGGACTCTTACTCCATGAGCGTTAGGCGGTGTAGCTGGAGCGTCCGGGAAATGAATACTCAGATTGGATAAATCCGGAATTTCTATCCCCAGGTTTTCTAAAGTCTTAGTTTTGTTTTTCCATTCATCAGATTTGAAAAAGTCATTCATCTTTTTCGTATCTACTGTGGTATAACTGAAAGCCATTTTAAAATCATCCGAATTGGCTGCTTTTGACAATTCTCCCGAAAGTTCGCTGATCTCTTCAAGATTCCTCTGAAATTCTTTACTTTCAGGTTTCAGGGTTTTCAAAACTTTACTTTTTTCTTCAATTTTCTTTCCAAGTTCTGTCATTTTCTTTTCACTGGAAGATCCTTTTAAAAATTGGGGTTCTGCAACTTCCTTTTGCTCTATTTTCTCGCTTCGTATCGTGTCTTTTTTGATTTGGGAAACGGCTTCCTCAATCGCTATATTCGTTTCTTTAATTTCTTTGTTCTTCGCATTGACCATATAGGCAAAGGCTACTGAAAATAAAACCGGTAATGCAAAAATTCTTCGCGCATATCCGAATTTGGTTTGTGGTTTTTGTAACATTTTGAGTCGTTTTTTTAGATTTGAACTTAAAAACGGACTGGTGGCAGGCAACTGTGTTCCGGAAAAGTGGCTTGCTAAAAGCATCTGCGCAAATGCTTTGGTGTCCGATTGTTTAACGGCTTTTTTATCCGCCAGGTATTCGTGGATCAGACTGATCTCTTTTTTTATGATATGAAAAAATGGATTGAACCAGAAAATAGAGGTAATGATCTCAATCAATATCTTATCGAAAGAATGCTTCTGCTGAATGTGAACCATTTCATGTTTTAAAATCTGTTCTCCTACCTCAGAATTCAAGGTGATGGTATTTTTCCAGAAAAGATTTTTAAAGTATGAAAACGGCGCTTCGGTCAGGTTTGTACGGTAAAAATTGATCCCGTCAAAACTTTCTTTCTGAAACTGTTTTTTAAGCTTTTGGATCTTAAAGATCCCTACCATCAGCTTCCCTAGAAAATAGAGAGAAACCAGTCCCAGAGCTGAAAAAATAATTCTAAAATAAATGTGGCCATTGTCTATGTTTTTTTCTGTATTAAAATTCTGTATCTTATCTAGAAGCCTGTAGAGGTCACTACTCACTTCTATCGTAAAATCATCTACCCTGATCAGGGGCAGCAGCAGCGATATCACCATCGCACCCAAAAGATAAAATCTGTTATAGTGATGGAATGTCTTGTCTTTTAAAGACAACTGATAGTATAAAAACATTACACCGGAGCTTAATATTACTTTTCCAAAGTACAGAAGTAGTGTTTCCATGGTTTGTTAATTTTTCTTTTTGAGTTCGTTCAGAAGCATTTCAAGGTCTTCTACGGTCATTTCATTCTTTTCCACCAGGAAGGAAACTGCACTTTTGTAGGAGCCTTTAAAATAATTTTTCACCAGACTTTTCATTGTTTTCCCGGAATATTGTTCTTTGGTAACCAATGGGAAATACTCATGCTGTCTTCCATATACATGGTAGTCTACAAATTCTTTATCCTTTAATACTTTTAGAATTGTAGAAACGGTATTGGTATGCGGTTTAGGTTCGGGAAAAAGATCCAGAACGTCTTTCAGAAATCCTTTTTCAAGTTTCCATAAATACTGCATCACCTGCTCTTCTGCTTTTGTCAAATTCTGAATTTTCATATCCTTTCCATTTGTAATTAAATCCTATATCACTAAGAAATTAGTTATACAAATGTAGACATAAAACTGACTTAAACAACTAATTTTATAGTGATAAATAAGAAATATCACTAATTAACTGATAATCAGATCAATAAATTTAATTAAAATATGTTAAATTTCTAACATCTCCGTCAAATGCCTGTTTAATTGATACAAATTATTCATACAATGCGATTAATTTGCACTAAAAAAAGGTAAAGCATCCATATTTTTCATTTTCAGACTCAATAACTGTATCTGTTGAAATAATCCAAACTGTATCTGCAAGCATTGATGAAGTTTGCTGAAATTTGTATACATTGAAGTTCAATGTCAGAACAAATGTTGACTTTTCGGAGTGGAAACAGGTCAACTGACTCAATACATACACTTAAAAAACATAAGAATGAAAATTGCATTAGTAGGTTACAAAAAACAGGACAAGTTTGCCCAAGGGGTTACCAACGACGAAGACGCGGACCTTTTACATTTTTTAACAGAAAAAGGACTGGATGTTGTTCCGGCAATTTGGAATGATGAGAAGGTGGACTGGAGCAGTTTTCATGTGGCAATCATTAAATCTCCCTGGGACTATCACAATCATTTAAATGAGTTTTTGAACTGGCTTTATCGTTTAGAAAATTTAAATATCAAGGTGTTAAACCCTGCAGAAATCATTCAATGGAACAGTGATAAAAAATATCTGAGAGATATTGCCAAAAAAGGACTTCCTGTCATTGAGTCGCAATACCTTGATCAAGGTTCTTCTTTTGACGACCGATATTTTGGGATGTTTGACACTGATCAACTGGTGGTGAAACCTTGTGTGAGTGCGGGTGCTCAAAATACCTTAACGGTTAATAAAAACAACCTGAAAGAACGGAAAGAAGAAATTGACCAGCTCTTGAAATCAGAAGATTATATTGTACAGCCTTTTGTAGAAGAAATAAAAAACGGGGAATGGTCGTTTTTGTTCTTCAATGGTCAATACAGTCATTGTTCATTAAAGAAACCTAAGAAAGACGATTTCAGAGTACAACACTATCACGGCGGAACGATTAGTTATCCAGTACCTGATCCTCTCCACATAGAACAGGCAAGATCCTACTTAAAGAGTCTGCCACAACCGACATTGTATGCCCGGGTGGATGGTGTACTCGTAAATAATTCATTTCAATTGATGGAACTTGAACTGATAGAACCTTATTTATTCCTTAATGGTGATCAAAATTTATTGGAAAACTATTATCAGGCATTAATGGCTTTAATTTCATAAACGGATAGAATTTGAGAACAGGAAAGCCATGTTAAAATGAAAGTTGAAAGAGGGAAATACGAAGTGATTATGTAATGCTCACATTGAACGTTAGCATAAAGTATGGGTTCCTATTTTTTCTGAACTCATCAATTCCCTCTTCCAGCCTTCAACTTTGTTATTGGTTAAACCTAAATGATCATTACCATGGCAAAGGAGCCTTATCTCCATTTTTGTTCTCTGCATAATACAGAGATGACAGGAAATGGGATAAATAAGTAAACTCGGTATAACAATGTTGCATTAACCCAAAACCAATATCCTCCGACAGCGGCGTGTCGGTATCTGCGGACAGCGCGCCCAGGTAAAAATGACTTCTCAGCGTACAGCCGAAAGGAGTATCCCTGGCTACATGAAACATAAAACCATCTTCAGGATCTCCATTGCTATCCAATACTGTATCTTTTCCAAAACCAATTCTGGCATAAATAACTGCCCCCACATTTTCTTCAACATAAGCCTGTTGCAGCAAAGCCGGATTAAATATTTCCGCAGGATCATGAAATTTGATGGTAGCAGGTACAGGCGGAATATCACCCAATGCTTCGGTAGCATGGATAGTGGCCCCGATATAATTTTCATTTTTCAACCATTTGTGGTCCCAGCCACTATGGAGAATATGATCATGCGGGTGCCACCATTTCAGATGTGCTGTGGTTTCGAAATAAGTAAACCACCAGTCCAGCATTTTACTTTTACATCCATGCAAATCCGTTCTCATGGACACCTGAAGCATTCCGTTTTCCAGTCTTTTTATGCCGGCTTCAAGTCTTAACGGTTTAGGAGATAACAAATGGTCAATATCCCAAAACAAGTTGCGCTGTTCTTCTTTATTCAGTCTCATATTACCTTTGATTAATTATTACTGATCAAAGGTAACTGGAGATCGCGATTAAAAAACTTAACCTTTGTTAAGCTTTTCTAAGATTTGTGATGACTTTGCTTCAGGATTCTGCTGTAGGATTCGGGAGTGATGCCTAAAAACTGAGCAATGTATTTAAAAGGTACTTTTTGGGCAATATCAGGATAATGAGTCCGGATGAATTCAATCATTTCATTCTTACCATACAAGAGCTTCACATCAGTAATCAATATATCTTCGGCAATGATTTCAAGAACGATGTTTCTGAGTATTTTTCCGAGGCTGATTCCGTTATTATAATATTCCATGAAATCGGAAGCCGTCATTGAAATTACGGTACAGGATGTGATACTTACAATCTGGTACCGGGATACGGTCTGGTGAAGTAAACTGTCAAAATTGGTACATAAATTTCCGGGCCGGAAAAACCTGCCAATCACTGTTTTTTCTCCTGCTGTAAATTCTGAGGCCAATATTCCTTCTGTTACAAAAAGCACATCGCTGTATCTGAGATTACTTTTTAAAATGACCTCATTCTTTTTGAAGGACTGCAAACGGGCATTTTTAATCAGACTACTCCACTCTTCATCCTGAGGAAGTTCTTTGAGATTGAACAGGACCCGAAGATGATCTTCCAAACTTTTATTTTTCACTGAAAGGGATTTATAGGTAATACAATGTAAATATAAAGAAGATTTTAAATGTTCACATCCACACAAATTTCTGTAAAAGAATCGTTCAATAAAAGTATAATTAGGAACTTTAAAAAATACATTGACCTGTTTGTGCAAACAAGTAATTTAATTTAAAAATTGTATTAATAAAGACCTTCTCATCATCATTTATACAATAATGAACAAATTACATTATTGATTTGTTAAAATTTATTAAATAAAATTAAAATGAAGTTGTTTAAAGTGAGAAAATATATTTATTTTAGTGCTTTAAAAATTTCTCATGAAAAGATATAATTTACTGATTGTACTATTACTGCTTATTTTTAACGTGACTACGGCTCAAAAGAAAAATTCTCCGGCTGCAGATCTCAGTATCTTAAAGGAAACCAAAACCAAGATTGAAAATACGGTTCCTCTTGTGGTCAAGCATCTTCAGGCTATCGCTGATAAAGAGGGTGACAACACTATCGTTGCCAACGGAAAGGCTGGTTTAGGAAAAGAATATGGTATTCTTGAATCTGAATGGTTCCTGTACAGAAATAATATGAAGAACTGTATTCTGAACAATTCTTCCAAAAAAGCTAAAAAATGTATGGAATACCATACGCAATACCTGAGAAATACATTCATCAACTATGGTAACTATATCTCAAATCTTACGAGAAAGAACGGATATCTTGGCGTAGAAGGTGATACAAAATTCGATTTTAAACCGATTGATATTACTACAAAACTAAGTGAAGCTTATTTCAATGCCAATGACGCGGCAGGAAGAATGAAAGGGGATCAGAAAAAAGACTTTTTAGGACAAACAATGTCTGATGACAACAAATTGACTCCTTTTGCTCAGTTAGCTCAATAATATTAACCTTACGATCTATACTCAATCCTGCTTTTTTAAAGTGGGATTTTTATTTTGTCAACAATTTGCCATCTTTATTATTTCTCTGAATGACTAACCTCTTGCCTGGCCGGATCTTCTGTTATTTATTTTAAGCAAAAAAGAGAACTACGGATGCAGCTCTCTTTATGGTTCGGATATATACCTGTATTTCATCACTATATCCTGATGAAAAATCTTTCTGAAGGCTATTTGAAAAACGATCTCCGCCTGGAAAGCTCTTATAAATTACTCATAAAAACATTCCGGAAAAAGTAGAAAATGAGGCGGAGATCATTAAACATAAATATACTCTACAACCAGTCTCCTGATCATAAGAGCAGTACAAAAGTAAGCTTCAGGCCTGTACTGCTGAAAAAAATTGTGTAGAATTAAATCGTGCCCCTTGTAGAAGTAATACTACTTTTGAGACAATAGAATCAGCAGATCATAAATTCCTCTGAAAAAGAAGTGTGAAATTCATTCTATTCTATAAAAAACTCCTTCATTTCCACACTGTACATTCTCCCCATTTACTTCCACCAGTGATAATAATTGTGTAAATCATCACGCTCAAACCCGCATCTCGGATAAAGCGTATTTCCAATATCATTGGTTTTCTCCGTTTCAAGCATCAGGCCGCAAGCGCCTGTTTCTTCACACCACTTTTTGCTGCGGTCTATCAATCCAACAGACAATCCCTTTCCTCTATACTCCGGATGAACAAATAAATCGCTCAAAAGCCATTGTTTCTGTAGTTTTGTATAATGGAATAATTTATACAACTGAACAAAACCCACTGCTTTTCCGTCTGTAATGGCAAGAAATATCTCTGATTCATGATTCAGGAATCTTTCTTTAAGGAATGCTTTTCCTTTTTCCAGATCAGATTCCTGGCGGTAAAAAATACGGTATAAGTTGAAAAGTTCTGCCGTTTCATTAAGATCTTCAAGACCTGCCTTTTTAATAGTGTAATTCATTTCTGTAATTTTTTTTATTGACAGGACAAAAGTATTTTTAAATAGGACTATATTTGTACTCCACATATTAAACATCAGGTAGTCCAGTATGTTTCCATTTGAACATGTCATTATTATCGATAAAGAGCACGGTACACCGCTATACAGACAGATTGCCGTCTCCATCATTAACGCTATAAGAACCGGAGTCTTACAACCTGGCGCCCATCTTCCGGGAACACGGGAGCTATCCAGAACATTGGGAATACATCGTAAAACTGTAGTTGCGGCCTATGATGAATTGTATGCACAGGACTGGATCACTATCGTTCCCAGAAAATACACTGCCGTATCTGATCGTATTCCTTTTCTAAAACCTCAAAAATGGAATACTGCAAGTGTTCTTCCATCTTATGAAAACAGTTTCAAACTTCCGTTCAGAACTATCGATGAAAAGAAAGAAAAATCTGGAATATCTATAATCCCTGAGCTTGTCATTGACGATGGTCATCCTGATGTCAGGATCTCTCCGATCGATGAACTCCTGAAAACTTATCGTTCTTATACTTCCAAAAGGCATACAATTAAAAATGCCAATATGGGAACAGAACAGGGCACTTTAAGACTAAGAGAAGAACTTGCGCAATACCTTTCCGAAACGAGGGGCCTCAATATCGGAGCAGAAAACCTTCTGATCACTCATGGTGCCCAGATGAGCATTTATCTTACCGCACAGCTTCTTCTTGGCGCTCAATCAACTATTATTGTAGGAATACCTAATTATCCGGCAGCCAATGCAGCATTTGAACAAACGGGAGCAACTGTTCTGGAAGTTCCTGTAGATGAAAACGGTATGGATATCAAAGCTGTTGAAAGGATCTGCAGAACAAAAAAGATTGATGCTGTTTACGTGATTCCTCATCATCATTACCCCACAACCGTTACACTCAGCGCCGGCAGAAGAATGGAGCTTCTGGAACTTTCAAATACTTATTCTTTCGCTATCATTGAAGATGATTATGACTATGATTACCATTATACTTCTTCTCCGTATCTACCTCTGGCAAGCGGCAGCCATAATGGAAACATAATTTATACCGGATCTTTCTCCAAGATTTTAGATCCTTCCCTAAGGATTGGTTTTATGGTGGCCCCCGGAAATTTTATTGAGCAATGTACTGCCTTAAGAAAAATTATTGATGTGGGCGGTGACGGCTATATGCAGAATGCCTTAGCCTTTCTGATTAAAGAAGGTGAACTGAAACGACATCTAAAAAAAGCAAAAAAGATCTATCATCAGCGAAGAGACTTCCTGGACGTTTTGCTAAAAGACAGATTAAATCCTTATATTTCTTATGTTCTTCCTCCGGGAGGAATGGCTCTATGGATTACATTGCTGCCCGACTATCCGGTGAGTCATTTGATCAATCTTCCTCAACTGAAGATTTTACGTGCTGATGAGGAGCTGAACGCTTTCAGGTTTGGCTTTGCTTCAATGGATGAAAAAGAACTGGAAACCACTGTCGATTTTCTACAAAAAACATTGAGTTCCATCTAAAAAGACTTTCAATATCAGAAAATACCGCGTGTTCAGATTTTATAAATGATTGCAAATCCATATCTTATCCTATGGAAAAGCATATTGAGATGACTGATCATGACTTAAAAATTAAAATAAGAAGCGAGAAAATTACTTTTGCAGGAAATCTGAAATTAAAAATCTACAGATTACTTACCTGCTTTTCCGGCAAAACAATAAAAAGAGAAAACAAAATTTTCTTTATCTCTGAAAAAGAAGCATTAGAAAATAAATATCGTCCCTGCGGGCACTGCATGAAAGAAGAATACAAATTACGGAAAAGTAATCAATAGATGTTTCTCTATCAATATTTCAGAAGATTAAATTTTAACTAGACTATATTATTCAGCCAACTGCCTCCAAATTAGATCAAAGCAAAAAATAGAAAGGAGGTGGGTACTCTAAGATTGAAAGCTTCACATGAAGTAGATCTAATAATTAGGATGCTATTTTACATAATAAAAAAGTTGAAAAAAAACAGCTTCCCGTAATTGTGAATAAAAAAACATTTTGTATGATTGTGGTATGAAAAAGACATTATTTGGTATTATTATTTGCCTATATAGTATTAATTTATCTGCTCAGGATAACAAGGCCATTATGGAGATTAACTATGAAACTAAAATAATTTCTGACAGTTTAAACAGAGATAAAGTTAATATTTATTCGACCGCTTTAGTTTTCAATAATACTCAATCAATATATTGTAGTAAGGAAGCTAAATTATATTATAAAGGAACTCCAGCAGAAACCATTTCTACTTCAGCTGGTCCAATTGCTAAGTATCCAAAAACTACAGAAAGCATTTATAGAAACAATGATGTTATTACTGCCTCATTACCTGTAGGAAAATATGCTTTTACCTTTGAAGAGCCTAAATTGAAATGGGAAATACTGAATGATAGAAAAGATATAAAAGGCTATAAAAGTCAGTTGGCAAAAACAATAACTGATACTGGCCAAACCTTTTTTGCATGGTTTACAACAGATATTTCTATTCCTGAAGGACCTTTTAGGTTCAAAGGTTTATCGGGGTTGGTCCTGGAAGTTTACAATAAAAGCAGAACCATTGAGATCTATGCTACAGACATTAAGAAATCTGATGAATTAATCGAACCTTTAAAATATTACAACGAGGTAAAGGCTAAAACTAAAGCTCAGTTTTTAGAAGCTAGAAAAAATTTCCATGAAAACCCATCAATGTACAATGGAAACATTAAGGTTTTAGATGCAAATGGTAATGATAGAACCAAATTTATGACTGATCGTCTTAAAGCTATTAATACATTCTTAGATTAAAACATTTTTAAAAACAATAAAAATTCCAACTATGAAAAAACTATTATTTATCGGAGCATTGGCTCTTTCTACAGTAACTTTTGCTAATACCAAAGAAGAGGTTAAATCGGAAAACAAACAGGAAGTTAAAACAGAAAAGGCTGCAGAAGTCAAAGAACTTACCCCAGCACAAAAAGAAGCTCTAGCTTCGTATTTTCGTTGGTGGTCTGTCGCTTTTAAAAATGCATGTGGTAGTACTACAACAGTCCTTTTTCAATCAGACAATCCAGATATGAGTCCAGGATTTAATGATGAACTAGCATATGCGGTTAATTCTAATTATGACAATTGCTAAAAAAAATCAAGTACAAATGTGAATAGCTTCCTAAATTAAGAAGCTATTTTTTTAATGTCTATTCGGAATCATCCTTATCTTCAAAATATTTCGAGTAGTCTTCATCTAACTCTGCGTCGATATTCCTCAGCATTTAATTGATTTAAGTCCGACAATATAAATAACAAAAAAAGAAGCAATAATTTTATTGCTTCTTTCGTTCTAGTAGCGGGAACCGGACTCGAACCGATGACCTTCGGGTTATGAGCCCGACGAGCTACCTACTGCTCCATCCCGCGGTGTATCTTTAGAGTGTTTACCGAAAACACTTAACTTAGTAGCGGGAACCGGACTCGAACCGATGACCTTCGGGTTATGAGCCCGACGAGCTACCTACTGCTCCATCCCGCGGTGTATCTTTAGAGTGCTTACCGAAAGCACTTAACTTAGTAGCGGGAACCGGACTCGAACCGATGACCTTCGGGTTATGAGCCCGACGAGCTACCTACTGCTCCATCCCGCGGTGTATCTTTAGAGTGTTTACCGAAAACACTTAACTTAGTAGCGGGAACCGGACTCGAACCGATGACCTTCGGGTTATGAGCCCGACGAGCTACCTACTGCTCCATCCCGCGGTATATTTTTAGAGTACTTACCGAAAGTACTAAACTTAGTAGCGGGAACCGGACTCGAACCGATGACCTTCGGGTTATGAGCCCGACGAGCTACCTACTGCTCCATCCCGCGTTATTGGATTGCAAAGATACGTCTATTTTTTAAAAATCCTAATTTTTCTTTTAAATAAAGGACTTTTATGAAAACTATTTTATTATTTGTATCTTTGTTTTATGGCAAAAATACTGAAAATTTACCCTGACAACCCTCAGGAAAATCTTGTGAATGAGGTTATTAAAACCCTAAAAAACGGCGGACTGATTATCTATCCTTCTGACACCATCTATGCCCTGGGATGTAATATTTTTGATATAAAAGCCATGGAAAAGCTGGCCCAGATAAAAAAAGTAAAGCTGGAAAAGTCTAAATTCTCAATTATTTGTAATGACCTGAGTCATCTTTCAGATTTTACAAGGCCTATCGATACTTCTGTTTTCAGATTTCTGAAAAGCCATCTTCCGGGGCCGTTCACCTTTATTCTTGATGCCAATAAGAGCCTTCCTTTAGCCTATAAAAATCATAAAACAATCGGTATCCGTGTTCCTAATCATCCTATCCCACAGCTTATCGTGGAAAAACTGGGTCACCCGATCGCTTCAACCTCTATTAAAGATGATGACGAGATCATTGAATATTCTACAGATCCGGAACTGATTGCAGAAAAGTATGGTCATCTGGTAGATATTGTCATCGATTCAGGATACGGAGATAATATAGCATCTACTATTGTGGATCTTACGTCCGGAGAACCGGAGATTATCCGTCAGGGAAAAGGAATTATTTAATGATCGATCAATTGTTGAGAAACTTCACCTGATTATTTAGATTATGAGTTTGAACGGAAAATATGCATTGGGAATTCTTTGCACCTTTGTCCTTTTGGCCGCAGTGATGCTCTATGTGTTTCCGTTTATTTATCTTTTAACGGGAATAAAGGCATTGACACCGGTAAATTTCTTCTATACAAGAATTGCGCTATGGACTGTTCTTGGATTGATCTTTCTTTACAGCCTTTTTATTGAGAAAAATAATTTTTTGATCTGGAAGGAAAAGAAGTACCCTGCCTTGTTCTATATCAAGGCCGTTATTGCTCTGTACTTTATTTGCGCTTTTGGCGGAGCTTTCCTCAACCTTATTGTCCAGCTTTTAACCCAGGAAGGGATGAGCAAAAAACTCGCTCAGATTTCTTCTGTTTTTAGAAATAATTATGGGCTGATTCTCTTTACCTGCTTTACGGCAGGAGCTGTAGAAGAACTGCTGATGCGAGGATATATCCAGCCGAGAATTGAAAAAATATACAATAACCCGTCTGTTGGCATCATGGTTTCTGCCGCTTTATTCGGAATTTTGCACAGCACTTACGGAACCATTGGACAGGTCCTGATCCCTTTCTTTATCGGAGCTGTTTTTGCTTCATTTTATAAAAAATATTCTAATATTAAGATTCTGATCATCTGTCATTTTGCGTACGACCTCGTGTCTATGATGATCATGAATTTTATTGACATTAAACATTTATCTGCATTCTAACATTATGAAAATTATAACTTCTCCAGCGAAACTGATGAACGTTGAGAATTCAACAGACCTACTGAGATCCACCACTCCCAAATTCATCGAAGAATCTGCATTCATACAGTCCTATTTAAAACATAAATCGCCGAAATACCTTTCCGAACTGATGGAAATATCACCTAAACTGGCTGATGAAAACTGGGAAAGAAACCAGAGATGGAAAGATAAACCTGCCGCAAAAGAATCAGCTCCGGCCATGTTCGCTTTCACAGGGGAAGTGTACAGGGGACTGGATGCTAAAACTCTGGATAAAAATGCTGTAGACTACTTACAGAAAAACTACAGAATACTTTCCGGATTGTACGGACTGCTGAAACCTTCAGATAAAGTGATGCTCTACCGACTGGAAATGGGACGTCCTTTTGAATTTGATCAATACAAGAATCTCTATGAATTCTGGAGAGAAAAAATTACAGATCAGCTTAATTCTGAAATGAAAAAAGGAGAAATTCTTCTTCATCTGGCCAGCAACGAGTACGGAAAAGTGATCGACAGGAAAAAATTAAACCATAAAGTCATTGATTTTGATTTTTATGAACTGAAAGAAGGAAAACTGAAAACCATCGTTGTGTATACCAAGCATGCAAGAGGTCTGGTGGTAAGATTCTGTGCTGAAACCAATGCCAAAACCTTAGATGATGTAAAAGCATTCAACTATGAAGGCTACCTGATCGATGAAGAAAAATCCACAGACACTAAACTGGTTTTTACAAGATAAATGACAATATCAGAATTTAAGAAATATTTCAAAACAGCACTTTCTGAAGTTTACAGTGATTCGGAAAGTGCTTTTTTGGCGGCTGTTTTTATAGAAAAGATTATCGGCATCGATTCATTTCATCAAAGAAGATTATCCGGTCAGGAACTTCTTCTGGATGATGAAAAACAGCTTCTGCAGGTGATTTCAGATTTAAAAACCGGAAGACCTTATCAGCAGATCCTGGGAGAAACCGAGTTTTACGGGATGTCATTTTTTGTTGACGAGAATGTCCTGATTCCACGTCCTGAGACTGAGGAATTGCTTGAGATCGCCATTCATAAAATTCACGATCTGGAAATAGATGTCGAGGGATTAAAGATCCTGGACATTGGTACCGGAAGTGGTGTGATTCCATTGGTTTTAAAAAAGCATTTTCCCGGCGCTGACATTTCATCTATTGATTTTTCTGAAAAAGCTTTGGAAACTGCTACACGAAACGCAGAACATCATCAGCTGGAGATCAGTTTCATTCATGGAGATTATCTTAATTCTGAATTATCCGAAAGCTATGATGTTATTATTTCCAATCCTCCTTATATAGGTATTGAAGAAGAAATTGAAATTGCCGATTCTGTTAAGGAATTTGAGCCTAAAATGGCTCTTTTCTCCCCAGTTCAGGATGCGCTGATCTTCTACCGGAAGATTGCCGAGGATTCTAAAAAGTATTTGAAAGATGGTGGCCTTTTATTTTTGGAAATTAATCAGAAGCTCGGCCCCGAAACCCTTGACTTGTACACTGAATATTTTTCTGAAGCCCAACTCATTAAAGATTTATCTGAAAACGACCGTTTTATCGTTGTAAAGAAATAAGTGATTTTATGTTAATTAAAAAATTACACAGATATCCTATTCAAAATAGGGTTATGCTTTAAATTTAACATATATAAAAAAACACAATAGAATACTATGAGGATCAAGTCTCTATGATTCCAACAAATAAAAAATTGGAAGGAATTTTATTTTGTTGAAAGTAGTAAACAGACCAAATCAATTTTGGAGAACTATTGGAAGATGAATTAAATATTTTTTCAAAATATCCCCCTCAATAAAGTTTATTTTTGGATTTTTAATAAAATACAATGACTTACATATTAAAAATAATATTAATAATTCATTAATCATATAAAAATTTAAACTAAAACACGTTAATTAAATTAAAAACAGCGGATAGATTAAAATTAATCATCTGAAGCTGAGTACTTAAAACATTTTATTCGTAAATTTGCAAAAAACACGAAGGAATATGAATCTTACTTATGTAGCTTACAAAGCGACTTAACTCAATTTTCTTTTTCGACTATTTCAGATAAGACATAAAATGCTCTTCTTATAAAGCATACATGTTATATCTGTTATTGATTTTGGGAACAAAGGTCTCCTTATACCATTGCTGAATACAACAACTCATTATTTAAATGGATTGTTGATGGTACTTATTTCTTTAATAGAATTAGGTTGTCTTTGAATACCTTTTAAAAAAACATAAAAACAAAAAATACACAGATAAAAAATTATTAAGTACATCATGATTAAAAAATTATTTCTATCAATCGTTTTCGTAAGTTCATTTTCATTTGCTCAGATCGGTATCAATACCTCCACACCTGATGCAAGCGCTGCGCTGGATATTTATAGTCAAAGTAGAGGTATGTTGATACCAAGGCTTACCACTGCAAAAAGAGACGCTATTTCCAATCCGGCCACCTCACTTCTTATTTATGATACTGATAAAAAATGTTTAAGCCAGAATATTGGTACACCTACGAAACCTGACTGGTTATGTATAAGTGGTAGTGCTGTAAAAATGTTTTACATGCCTAGTGTTTCATTTGACACTTCCAGCAATGCCATTGGCCGAACTAAAGATTTGTATACATTGTATAAAACTCAGTTCGGATCTCCAAAAGCAAAGAGTACCAGTGCACCTGAAGCGATTCCTTTTTTTCCATCAAGTAAAGATCTTTACTATTACGTGACTGATGCGGACTCTAATGTATTCAGCAATATTTCTATTTCTGATGATGGTGTAATGAAATACGATGTAAAAGCAGCAGCTACAGACTGTTCTTTTATTAATATTGTTTTTGTTGTTAAATAATTGAGTTATGATAAAAAGTACCTCAATTGTACAAAGCAAAAGATTTTTGCTTATTTTTTCATTGTTTATTTTCTTCCAAAATATTCAGGCGCAGAATGAACAAGGAACCGGCTATCCGTATTTTGTTAACTTTACTCAGGGATTACAACCTCAGGAAGCCTACAAAGTATCTACCAGCGGTGTTCAGAATGACGCTACTTTTACCACCGAAGGATTACGAATGACCCGAAGTGTTAATAATATTTCAGGCGGGATTATCCTTGCTGATAAAATATTCAAAAGTGATCAGGGAATTAAATTCGAATTTGAATTTGCAATTTATGGAGGAAATACTAATGGAGGAGATGGTATTTCTATCTTTTTAGTAGACGGATCTATTCCTAAAGAACAGCTCAATATCGGATACTTTGGAGGAGGATTAGGATATAGTTTTGTTCGTGGAAGTGAGTCTACGGAAGGACTGAGAGGAGCATATCTGGGAATAGGTCTAGATGAATTTGGAAATTTCAAAACAACCTTTAACCAGGGTGAAAGAGTTAGAAATGGAATTTTTGGTGTAACATTAGCTAATGGGCGAAGCAATATTTCTTTAAGAGGTAAACGCGGAAATCAGTATCTGTCGGCATCTGAACCTGCGGGATACAATGGTTACCCACTACTGTATAGTACGGCTACCAATGTTTCCCCTTCCAGCAACAATAGATCCATTTATCTGGATACACAGACAGGGAAATTTATTGGCATTAAAAATCCGAATCTTCAGCAATTCAGTATTGAGAGTGGCGGAACTACGATTCCCCTAAATGAAAATGATGTAAGATTCCGTAAAGCATTTGTCACATTAATACCCAATCCTTCCGGTGGTTATAATATAACCCTGGAAATACAGCACGGAGATGTGAAAGAAAAAGTTATTGACAATTATTATTATCCTACTTCTCTGAAATATACAGAGAGTACAATATCCTCCAGTACGGTAAGAACTCTGGATACGTCACCCCCTTCTACTTTCAGAATTGGTTTTGCTGCTTCTACCGGAGCTGCTAAAAATATACATTTATTGAAAAACTTAGGAGTTACCAGACCTTATGCTGCCGAAGTAACAGATGATCTCTTTGAAGGATGTCCAGGGATAAAATCTACGTATTTCCCTTTACTTAATGATGCAGCTTATTCTTCCGCAAGTGGTCAAAACCCGCCAACCCTTTCTTATAACAACCTTGATTTTAGTTCATTTCGTTTTTTAGATATCAATGGTAATGTGATTCCGAATATAACAGGTGGAGTTTATACCAGCAGTCAGGGTACCTGGACCTATTCATCCACTACAGCAGCGCTTTCCTTCAGGCCCGCGATTGGATTTACAGGAGTTGCCCAAATACAATATGATATTAAAGGCGGCGGAAGCAATGGTACTGAAGCTCCTTACAATAAAGAAGAATACAGATCAATGCCAGCTTTGATACAGGTTAATATTTCAAGCGCAAATAACTGCAGCAAAGCCTGCGTTATTTCAAACAGGAATGTTACTCAGAAAATATCAAGATAATTTGATAAAAACCAGCTTTAAAAGCTGGTTTTTTCATTTTAACGGAGTGAAAATCAATGTTTATTTTTTTTAGTAAATGCTGAACGGCCACTTCAATCGCATTATCAACAAGCAGATACCTTACTCCCAATTCTTTTATTGATTCCCGGTTTGAAGTAATGATGATGGATTCTTAAACCTTTCATATGAGCAGAGCTCAGACTGGTCTTTATTTTCAGCCTTCTCAGGGCGTATCCGCTCTTTCCCATCATATCCAACATCGCATCCGGAATCAGAATCATTAAAGAATTCTCTAAAGGCAGGATTCACAATTATTACTTTTATTTCTCCCTAAAGTATTGGCTGTACTAACGAAAAAGAATTTTTCCACTCCGGCCTCCGTAGTTTGAGAGAATAAATGGATGGTAGCATCATAATTCTGAGATTAATCCCTTAAGTGTTGGCAGAAAACTGCTGAATTCTTTTTTTGTGTTTCCTGATGGCAAAGTATGAACGGTCAGTACAGGATAAAGCCTGGAAAAGGATTAGGCCAATAAATATAACATTAAAAACAGTCTGATCTTCAAATCCTCCAAATCGTTGCAATAGAATAATAACCTGAAAATTGCTGTACTTCAGGTCTGAAATTTTAAATTTAAAGGAAGGAGTGGTGCAAAATAACACACTGAAATAAAATATGACCGGAGTGAGAAACAGGATCATATGAACTGTAATTATAGAATGAATCTCAATCGATAATTCCTTAACCAACGTAAATACGCCATCCATCCAGAAGCTAGATGATAATAAAAGAAAGATCCCGAACCAGAAATTATATTTCCTGTTTATCCGTAAAGGATTGGATCATTTCATTAGAGAAAGCAAAACCAATGAAAACCAGATTAATACAACGATGAAACCGTTTAATTCTGATGTGTTCATTGGTTTTGATTTTGTGATAAAAGATGGTGGTTACCCTATTCTCTTCCTGACAAAAATTTCGTAGCCCAGATAGATCAGTGGCAGCGACATGGCTCCTAAATAAAGAATATTACTCATAGCTTGTTGAGGATGCAGTGTAATAGAATAGACAAGTCCAAAGAATGCCCCCCCTAAATGAGCGGCATGTCCTAGATTATCCCATTGCTTAGGATTCAGCATCATATAAACAGAATATCCAAAATACAATGTTCCAAACAACCATCCCGGTAAAAAGTTAACGCTAATCTCATTAGGAGCCATTGCAATAGAAGCAAAAATGACACCCGAAACAGCTCCTGATGCTCCGATAGCAGAGTACCATGGCTGTTTTTTATAAATCATAAGACTGAATAAATTTCCAAGGATCATTGATCCAAAATAAATAATCACAAAGCCTATATTTCCAAAAAATGACGTCACAACTCCCTGGAAGAAGTATAAAGAAAGCATATTGAAAAATAAATGCATAAAATCGGCATGCAAGAATGCTGAACTGATAAGTCTTATATATTCTTTACGATTGGCAATTGCCCCAACGTTAAATTTATATTTCTCGAATAAAGCCGTATTATTGAACCCAAAGTAACTGATAATACAGGTTACGGCCATAATGACTAAAACAATTGTACTCATAATTTAAATTCTTAATTTTCAGGTTCATCGCTTTCAAAGAGATCCCCGATTACTGTTCGGTCATCATCCACAATACCGTCTCCGGTTTCCGGCTCTTCATACACTTCCGGTTCCTCTTCCACAGGTTCAGGAATGGTGATATTGATTGTTTTCACTTTAAATTTTGTAAACTGATTTCCTATGGCTTTTATTCCTTTTACAGTAATAAATTCATCCAGATGTATGATTTCAGCATCACGGTCTTTCCCTTTATCTTTAGCAAAAATAATCTCTGCTGAGGCACCGTTGGCCACAATCACGTTTTCAATGAATGATTTCGGATGTTCCGATGGCATAAAGGTCTGCAAATTCACTGTATTTTCCAAAAGGAATCTCTTAATAAAGTACATCTCTTTTTCTCCATCGTAATAAATACAGGTCACAGGCTGTTGTGGTTTCCACTTTTCCAGAACCAGATATTCATCATCGAAACGGTTCCCCAGATCGAAAGAAACCAACTTCACTTCACCGTTGGTATTAATGGTCAGAATTCTATCATCTCCTTTGAAGCTGCCTAAAAGAGTTCCTCTGGCATCGGCATTCAGTCTCCTCACCGTATCATCGAACCATATTTTTCTGGGAGCCAGCGTAGAAACACCTTCTTCCTTCATATCCACTTTTTTCACTGAATATTTGGTTACCAGATTTCCTTTAGAATCTCTTCCTTTAATGGCAAGATCAGAGAAATCGATTTCCATTTTATTTTTTCTGATCCTCGGATTGGGTTTTAGAAGAACGGTTACGGTTTCTGCTTCTCCGTTTGGATTGGCTGAAAAATAGAGTACTTCTGAACCTTTTTTATCGGAAGCCAGCGGATAGTCCGTGTTTCTGGTCACTGCAGTTACAGAAAAACGCTTCATATAATAAGGTCCTTCCCTGCCTTCGCGGTAGATCATATTGTAAACTGTCCTTTTGTCGTTCTTCTTCCATATGGCAACGCTCAGAAGGTCTTTTCCGACAAAGATTTTGGCGTCCACTTTTACAACCTTCATCGTTCCGTCTTTTCTGAATATAATGATATCATCAATATCCGAACAGTCGAAAAGATACTGGTCTTTTTTCAGGGATGTTCCAATAAAGCCTTCTTCAAAGTTGGCATAGAATTTCTCATTCGCCACCGCTACTTTTGTTGCATCAATGGTATCAAAAATTCTAAGCTCAGTTTTTCTTTCTTTATCTTTACCGTATTTCTTCTGAATATTTAAATAATAATCAATCGCATAAGCAATCAGATTCGCAAGGTTGTATTTTACCTGCTCTATTTTGCCTTCAAGGGCTGCTATATTTTCCTTAAATTTATCTAAATCGAATCGTGAAATTCTCTTGATTCTGATCTCGGTCAGTTTTAAAATATCTTCTTCCGTTACGGCTCTTAAAAGGTGCTTCGTATGGGGCTTTAATCCTTTATCAATGGTTTTAATCACCTCTTCCCAGGTCTTTACCTCTTCAATGTCATGATAGATCCTGTTTTCTATGAAGATCCTTTCCAGTGAAGAAAAATGCCAGCTCTCCTGAAGTTCATGAAGTTCTATTTCCAACTCTTTTTTAAGAAGGGAAACCGTGTGCTCCGTGTTCATTTTCAGAATGTCGGAAACGTTCATAAACATCGGCTTGTCGCCTACGATCACACATGCATTCGGAGAAATGGTAACCTGACAGTCTGTAAAAGCATAGAGTGCATCGATGGTTTTATCCGGTGAGACATCATTATGAAGATGGATCAGGATTTCTACTTTGTCGGAAGTGTTATCTTCAATCTTTTTGATCTTGATCTTTCCTTTTTCGTTGGCCTTCAGGATAGAATCAATCAGGTCGCTTGTTGTTTTTGAGAAAGGAAGTTCGGAGATCACCAGCATATGCTTGTCGGTATGGGTAATTCTGGCTCTCGCCCTTACCTTACCTCCTCTGTGTCCGTCATTATATTCTGAAACATCAAGATATCCTGCCGTCAAAAAGTCGGGAAACAATTCAAATTTCTTTCCTTTCAGATGGGCAACGGAGGCATTGATCAGTTCATTAAAGTTATGAGGGAGAATCTTTGTAGAAAGTCCTACACCGATTCCTTCCACTCCCTGAGCAAGAAGCAGCGGAAATTTAACGGGAAGATCTATGGGTTCATTATTTCTTCCGTCGTAAGATTTCGCCCATTCGGTAGTTTTTGGATTAAATACTACTTCCAGTGCAAAAGGAGTCAGTCTGGCTTCAATATATCGGGCTGCTGCCGCAGAGTCTCCGGTATAGATATTCCCCCAGTTTCCCTGCGTATCTATAAGAAGTTCTTTCTGCCCGATCTGTACCATAGCATCGGTAATGGAGGCATCACCGTGAGGGTGATACTTCATGGTATTTCCTACGATGTTGGCTACTTTGTTGTAACGGCCGTCTTCCAGTTCCCGCATAGAGTGCATGATCCTCCTCTGAACAGGCTTTAGCCCATCATAGACGGAAGGAATCGCTCTATCCAGAATTACATAGGATGCATAGTCCAGAAACCAGTCTTTATAAAGTCCTGAGACTTTTTTCAAGCTCTCACCTTCGTGCGAGTTTTCTTCTGTCGTCATCTGTTTTTAATCATTTTTCTCCTCATTCGCTTTTACGACTTTATTCAGAGAGATTTTTAAATCGTTTACTTCTTTTTGGCTCAAATAGGATATTTCATACTTGAGTATGGTAGAACCGCTGTTTTTACTTGAGATGGTAACATATAACCTTTTGATAAAAAACACACTTACCATTTCATACCTGATCAGTTTATACTTCGGAAATTCATCATGAAGCGGTTTATCCATGAAAGGAATAATGTTCCTGTTCTTAAAGTTCAGCGCTTCTCCATCACTGTCATACTCAAAGATCTGTCTGCCGTTGAGGTGAAAAACCACCAGCAGTAAGATCGGAAGAATAAGAAGTACATAACTTTCTTTTCCTACAGCCTGAAACCTGTATTCATTAAGTAAAAATGCAGCAATCCCAAATACGACCAACATCAGCAGCAGCGAATGCATAAAATTATAAACTGAAGCTTTGTTGCGGTTGCTAAGTCTCATTTCTGGTTTTTATGTTTATTAGTTTATTTTTTTAATCAGCATCTGTATCCAGCATCTCTTTCTTATCAATGTCCGGATCTTCCACTACCAGATTTTCAAGGATAAACACCTGTCTGTCTGGGGTATTTTTTCCCATATAGAATTCCAGCAGCTGGTCTATCGTCTGGTCTTTACCAATCACAACAGGTTCAAGACGAATATCTTTTCCGATGAAATGTTTGAATTCATCGGGAGAAATCTCTCCAAGTCCCTTGAATCGTGTAATCTCAGGGTTTTTTCCAAGTTCATTCAGAGCTTTGATTCTTTCCACTTCAGAGTAGCAGTATCTTGTTTCTTTTTTATTTCTTACCCTGAACAATGGCGTCTGAAGGATATACAGGTGGCCGTTCTTGATCAGATCCGGGAAAAACTGAAGGAAGAATGTAATCATCAAAAGACGGATGTGCATTCCATCCACATCGGCATCGGTAGAGATAATAACCTGATTGTATCTTAAGTCTTCAAGGCTTTCTTCGATATTTAAGGCGGCCTGAAGAAGGTTGAACTCTTCATTTTCGTACACTACTTTTTTGGTCAGTCCATAGCAGTTCAGCGGTTTCCCTTTCAATGAGAATACAGCCTGAGTTTCCACATCTCTTGATTTTGTGATGGACCCTGATGCAGAATCTCCTTCGGTAATAAAGATCTGGGTCTCTCCTTTTCTTTCGTTTTTCTGATCGTTATAATGCTGTCTGCAATCACGCAATTTTTTGTTGTGCAGAGATACTTTTTTGGCTCTTTCCCTCGCCAGTTTCTGGATTCCTGAAAGTTCTTTTCTTTCTCTTTCAGAAATAAGGATCTTCCTTTGGATAGACTCAGCAATTTCCGGATTTTTATGAAGAAAATTATCAAGTTTACTTTTCAGAAAATCAATGATAAATGTTCTTACAGTAGGTCCGTTGGGGCCCATATCATTAGATCCCAGCTTTGTTTTGGTCTGGGATTCAAATACAGGTTCTTCTACGTTGATAGAGATCGCCGCAATGATCGATTTTCTGATATCTGAGGCATCAAAATTCTTATTGAAGAACTCACGGATTGTTTTTACATACGCTTCACGGAAGGCATTAAGGTGTGTTCCTCCCTGCGTGGTATTCTGGCCGTTTACGAAGGAAAAATAGGTTTCAGTCTGCGATTTGTCAGAATGGGTAATCGCTAATTCTATATCGGTGTCTTTCAGGTGAACGATAGGATACAGAATTTCATTTTCCATTTCCTCTTCCAGAAGGTCTTTAAGACCATTTTCAGAATAATAGGTTTCTCCGTTGAACAAAATTTTCAATCCCGGATTAAGATAGGCGTAATTACGCAGCATCTTGGCTATATATTCTTTTCTATACTTGAAATGAAGGAAGATATCACCGTCAGGAACGAAAGAGATTTCAGTCCCGTTTCGGTCTGAGGTATCTTTCTCCTCGTGGTTTTCTGTGATCAATCCTCTTGAAAATTCTGCCATCTTCATTTTTCCGTCACGGAAGGATCTTACGCGGAAATATTCAGAAAGTGCGTTAACGGCTTTGGTACCTACCCCATTCAATCCCACTGATTTTTTGAAGGCTTTACTGTCATATTTACCCCCCGTATTCATTTTAGAAACAGCATCTACAACCTTTCCCAGCGGGATTCCACGGCCAAAGTCACGGATACTGACTTTACCGTCGTCTACTTTTATTTCAATTCTTTTTCCTGACCTCATTCTGAACTCATCAATAGAGTTGTCCAGAATTTCTTTCAGCAGAATGTAAATACCGTCGTCCGCAGAGGAGCCGTCTCCGAGCTTCCCGATATACATTCCGGGGCGCAGACGGATGTGTTCCTGCCAGTCGAGGGTTCTGATATTATCTTCGGAGTAGATTGGATTTATTTCTTGTGACATATATGATTTCAGCAAACATACAAAAGTACGAAATTGTACAAAAATATCCGAATTTTTTCCATTCGATTTTTATCAACATCTAATCTTAAACATTGCACTGTTATCAATCAAATTATATATTTACAGCATTATTCAATATCACGTGAAAAAAATAATTCTTTTATGCTTATTTTATTTCATTTTGTTATCCTCATCATTATATTTTGCACAAATTCCCGGAATGGTCAATTATAATGAAGAGGATGATCTGAATAATTCAAATACCTATTCCCTGAGCCAGGATCGAAGTGGATTTCTTTGGATTGGAAAGTGACAATGGAATTTTCCGGTTTGATGGAAAGAAACTCAAGTATTTCAACAATAAACAAGGGCTAAACATTCAGACAGCTTTCTGATACTCATATCATTCTTGAGATCCATGATCTTACTGAAAAAGAACAAAGACCTCGAACCCGGATCAAACTTTATATACCATCTTATGAAAACCAAAACATAAGTATGCACTGAAAATTTAGAATAAAATTTTTGATGAGAAATTTCACTTCTTCTGTTTTTATTTCTCTTCCAGTTTTATAATCATCTTTTTAAGCATCACCGGGACAATTAACTGATGGAAAGGACGTACGGGCAGGAAATACAATATTCCCATCCAGTTATGGTATTTTACAGTCGTTGAAATCGTTAGAGAGTTTTTTCCGGTATTTCGTTTGGCTTTATCATAAAGAACAGAAACTCTGAAATCGAGATGCTTATCATTTTCTCCCATGATAATTTCATTTTCTGTCTTATCAAATATTTTGAAAATTCCCACCTGTTGCCCCACTTCAAGTTTAAGATCCCCGGGATCCTGTATTTTGCTGCGATCTGTTCCGGTTTTCAATCCAAACATTTTAACGATGCTGTTTCTGAAGGCGAACATTTTCTTCCCCCACTGAGGCGTACTGGAGAAAAAAGCCTTGCCTATCTCTGCGGTAGTAATGTTTCCATCTGCATTAAGTACTTCTCCCATAAAACTGTCTGTATAATCGAATATTACTTTTTCTCTGGACAGAGCAGATTCTTTGGGAAATTCAGTTTTTTTTATCTTCATGGTACTGATTTTAAGGTCATTTAGTCTTTGTTCTGACAAATGTAAGTGGCTTTGTGCAGAAAAGAAGTGAGCAATCTCAGCTTTCCGCTAAAATATATTGGAAATATGGTTTCAATCAGATAGTGAAATACTACACTTAACTTCCATTTAATAAAACTTATTAGAAAATAGACCAAACTTACCAATTCACATCATGAGAGATTTTAAAATCTCTTAAATCTATTAAAAACTAAAAAGTGCTCATCGACATTGATAAAGTAAGAGCTGAATATTTGGCAGAGCATTTTTATGATAAAAAGTTTTTCAAAAAACATTTGGTTTCTCTCGCAGGACGGGGAAATTCCACCGTTATGTTCTGAGGAATTCTTGGCTATATCAGAATCCATGATCCTCTTTTAAATAAAGCACAAATAAGCAGGGGGTCGTTTCAAAAGAAACGGCCTTTTTTATTAGGGCCTGTTTCAGGATTGCAAAAAATGAATTAAATTCGGTTACCTAAAACAGATCTTCATGATACAACTTCCTTTGTCTAAACTTTCAAATGTAGGAACTACCATTTTCAGCCAGATGACGCAGCTTGCCAATGAAAATGAGGCCATCAATCTTTCACAGGGATTTCCGGACTTTATGCCGGACTCAGAACTGCTGGATCATGTAGACTATTTCATCAAAAAAGGTTTTAATCAGTATGCGCCATTGGGAGGAATGATGCCATTGAAGGAAGAGATCGCCAGAAAAATCGAGAACAGTCATCACGCCATCTATCATCCTGATTCCGAAATAACGGTGACGGCAGGAGGAACCCAGGCCATTTTCACAGCGATTGCCACGTTTGTAAAAAAAGATGACGAAGTCATTATTTTTGAACCTGCTTACGACTGTTACGAGCCTACTGTAGAGCTTTTCGGAGGAATTGTAAAGCGTTTTGAAATGAAAGCGCCGGACTACGAAATCGACTGGAATGCGGTAAAAGGTCTGGTAAGTAATAAAACAAAAATGATTATTCTCAACAATCCGAACAACCCTTCAGGAAAGATTTTAAAGGAAAAAGACCTGCAGGAATTGGTGGAGATTGTAAAGAATACTTCCATCCTGATTTTAAGTGACGAGGTATATGAAAATATTGTCTTTGATGGAAAAAAGCATGTAAGCATCTGTCAATATCCTGAACTTAAAGAAAGAAGCCTTCTTGTGGCCTCATTCGGGAAACTCTTTCATGTCACCGGCTGGAAAACCGGCTATTGTGCAGCGCCTAAAAATCTTAGTGACGAATTCAGAAAAGTTCATCAGTTCAATGTTTTCTGTGTAAACACTCCTATTCAGCTGGCGCTGGCGGAATACATGAAAAATGATGATCATTATCGTCATTTGAATACTTTTTTTCAGGAAAAGAGAGACTTTCTGAGAAAAGGGCTTGAAGGGACATCTTTCGGCCTTCTGGATTGTGAAGGAACGTATTTCCAGGCCCTGACTTATGATAAAATTTCGGATAAAAACGATTTTGATTTCGCTTCCGAGCTGACAATCAGTCATAAAGTCGCTAGTGTTCCTTTTTCATCGTTCTATAAAAATAAAAGAAATGATCATGTGATCAGACTGTGTTTTGCTAAAAAGCAGGAAACTCTGGAAAGAGCCATAGACCATCTTTCCCGACTCTAAATCCTATATAAGGGGAGAAAGCAATCTGGCCAGATGTTCAAAGAAGACTTTGTATTTTGGCCTTTTCTTCCATGAATCAAGATGGATTTCCTCGCAGTCATTCATATCTTCACGAAACAGGTCCTGAAGCTTTCCGTTGATCTTTTGATCAAAAACCAAAGCATTGACCTCAAAATTCAGTTCCTGACTTCTGACATCCATATTGGCGGTTCCTACAGAGGAGAATATATCGTCAATAAGCATTGTTTTAGCATGAATAAACCCTTTTTTGTAAAAGAAAACCCTCACTTTATTCTCCAGAAGTTCCTCGTAATAAGAGTAAGCAGCAGCGTTCACCACGATTGAATCGCCTGATTTGGGAACCATCAACCTCACATCTACTCCGGAAAGAGCCGCCTGTTTAATGGCGTTGAATACGGTTTCCACGGGGATGAAGTAAGGCGTCACAATATAGATTCTTTTTTTGGCAGAAAGTATGGCAGATGTTGTACTCAGCATTATAGAAGGTTGGGTATCCGGTCCGCTGGCTGCCGTTTGGATAAGGGAACTGCCCTCTTCAAGGCTTTTGGTAAAATAGAGTTGGGAGATCTCAGGGATTTTTTCCGTTGCAAAGATCCAGTTGCTGAAAAATAAAAACTGAAAATAAAAAGCAGCTTCTCCTTTCATATACAGATGAACATCTCTCCAATACTGTTTAGGATTGGGATTAATATATTTATCCGAGACATTAATTCCACCCGTAAAAACTTCAGCTCCGTCTACAATAATAATTTTTCGGTGATCCCTGTAATTGACTCTGTTGGCCAGAAGCCTGAATGTGATTTTATTAACGGGAGATACTTCTATTGACGCGTCTTTAAGTCTTTGCAAGAGTTTCTTTCCAATTTTCCCACTGCCCATGTCATCATATAGAAAACGGACTTTTACGCCTTGTCCGGCCTTCTTAATAAGTAAATCCGCAAGTCTGTTGCCTATTGAATCATTATCATAAATATAATATTCAAGATGGATATGATGAACGGCTTTTTCAAGAACCTCAAAAACCTTTTCAAATTTTCCTTCTCCATTTACCAGAATTTCTGCATAATTCCCCTGAGATAACGGGGAGTGACCGGCATTATAAAGAAAATTAACTGTGGTCAGAAATTGATCCATCTGCTGCTGATGACTTTCCAGCGTTTTGTGATGGGTTTCGCGGATGTAGGTGCTTACAGCCTTGTAGACCTGCTCGTTTCTCTCTATTTTAAAGGTGTAAAATTTATTTTTCCTGTAATTAACGCCAAAAACAAAATAGATGATTATTCCCAGTACCGGAAGAAAAATAATCAGCATGAGATACGCAAGTGTCTTACTCGTATTACGGGTATCCATGATAATTTTTCCTGCCAGAAAAATAATTCCGATCAGATAAAGACCTTCAAGTCCCAGAAGAATGTACGGAAACTGATCGAAAAATTCTTTAAGCATACTTTTGGAACTTTGTGTATACTAAAGGTAAGTAAAAAGAGGAAAAGAAATAGGGGCTTACATAATAAAAAATGTACCATCAGCGCTATTTCAAAACTGGTGGTACATTTTAAACTGTATATTAAATGAAGATTTCTTTGCTGCTTCGCAACAACATAAGATTTCTCTTTCTATAAAAACATTCCTCCGGACGCTTCTATTCTCTGTCCGTTGATCCAGCCTGCATCATCGGTACATAGGAATGCAACTACCCCGCCGATATCATCCGGAAGACCGGCTCTTCCTAAGGCTGTAATATTGGAAATCATTGAATTAACATTTTGGTCGTCCCGCGTTCTTCCCCCTCCGAAATCGGTTTCAATAGCTCCCGGTGCGATGACATTGGCTTTAATTTTACGCGATCCCAATTCTTTTGCCATATATTTTGTGAGCATTTCCACACCCGCTTTCATAGAACCGTAAACAGATGATCCCGGCAGGGCAAATCTGGCGAGTCCTGATGAGATATTGATGATTCCACCTCCATCATTGATGAAAGGAATCATTTTCTGTGTCAGAAAGAAAACTCCTTTGAGGTGGATATTGACCATATCATCAAATTGTTCTTCTGTAGTTTCCGTAATAGGAGAATATAATGCTGTTCCTGCATTATTAATAAGAAAATCAATATTTGAACTTCCAGTTTCTGCTTCCAGATGATCGGTCATATTTTTTATCAATGCATCAAAGCTTTTTACCTCTCTGGTATCCAGCTGGAATGCTGCTGCTTTCTGACCGATAGCCTTTATTTCATTCACTACAGCATCCGCTTCTTCTCTGCTGTTTTTATAGGTGATCATAACATCTAATCCTTTTTGAGCGATTTTAAGAGCTGCATTTTTTCCAAGTCCGCGGCTTCCACCGGTTACGAGTGCAATTTTTGTTTTTGTATTCATCTTTTTATCTTATTATGATCAATAATTAATGGTACAAAGTTGGAAAATTTTGCTGAATACAAGGTTGCCTGAATCAATCTGAAATTTGCACAATTCAAATCATGAACGAAATTCCATTGGGGTAAAAGATGTTTTTCTTTTAAAAAAGTTGGAAAAGTGGGCCAATTCTTCAAAACCCAATGCATAGGAAATTTCTGATACATTCCATTTGGTTTGTCGCAGAAGAATCTTGGCTTCCTGAATCATCCGGTCTGCAATACATTCTGTCGTTGTTTTTCCGGTACTTTCCTTTATTTTTTTATTTAAATAATTTACATGCACAGCAAGCCTGTCGGCGTAGTCTTTTGCTGTTTTCAACTGGAGTCGATGTTCCGAAGATTCAATAGGAAACTGCCTTTCCAGAAGTTCTATGAATAAAGTAACGACCCTTAATGAAGCATCATTTGAGGAAGAGAGTTTGGCGGCAGGCTGCAGTTTCTGTCCGTAGTGAATCAGTTCCAGAACATAGTTTCGGATGAGATCATATTTGAAAACATAATCGGAAGCTATTTCCTTTTTTATTTTGGTGAAAAGAGATTCTATTTCGTCTGCCATTTCATCTTCAATTTCAAATAACGGAACATTTCCGGGCTGAAACAGGGGTAATTCTTCCAAGGAGAACTGAGATTGCGCTTTAATAAAGAAGTCTTCTGTAAATACACAAAAACTTCCCGACTGATCAGGATCTTCCGGCACCCAGTGATAGGGAACTTTCGGAGTAGCAAATAATAAAGCATTTTTCTTAATCGCAATAATCTTGTCTGCATATTCTGCCCTGTTTCGCCCCCTGATTAAACTGATCTTATAGTATTTTCTTCTGTTGTAGGGCATTTCCGAAGTGGCTTTTGCCCTTTCAATAGTTTGTCTGATGTCGAATACATTAAAGTGTCCGATCTCTTTATGGAGTCCTTTTGGAAAAACACTTTCAAGATCTTTTCCCAGCTTGCCGGTCATCTCTTTATAAAAATCTTCAAGGGATGCGTGTGCTATTTTTTCCATAACTGACGGTTTGTAAAATTCAAATATACAAAGTTGATGGGATATGAAAATTAAAAACATAAAAATTTTAAAATGAGATCATCTACCTATTTTTTATACCTTAGGTTAACTCAACAACATCATATTATTATGAAAAATTAAATTTTAGAAAAAGGAAAAAAGTTAAACAAGAGAGAACTGAGAGGTATTACCGGCGGATTAATGATGTGCCTTGATCCCAAAACCAATCAGTGCCGGATTTTTTCAAAAGGCTGCGCGGACCCTCAATGCCGTCTCTCTTTATTGGATTAGATCCTGAAGCAAAAATACCACTCCTCACCGGAGTGTTTTTTTATGAATATCCTAATTTAATCAGGATTAAACCTCTATTAAATCACCATTCTCTTTACTTATTTAAATATTTGTCATGATATTGTGATATAATATCAATTATTTTTTCTACTTTAGTTAAATCTAATACACTAAAAATCAAAACAATGAAAAATCAAGAATTACCAAAAGGAAAAAAACTGAACAAAAAGCAATTAAGAAGCATCACTGGAGGATTAATGGACTGCATTGATCCTATGACCGGAGGCTGCAGAAAAGTATCAATAGGCTGTGCACAATTGCAGTGCAGACCTACAATAGATCCTTTATAAAAAATATAAAAGCTGTTCAGTTAATGAATGGCTTTTGTTTTTAAATCATCCAATATAATTTTAATGTATTTTTTCCTCATCAAATACTATACTGATGTTTTCCTCATCTTCGTTTTCAACCAATTCATTAAAATCAAAATAATGAAAAATATAAGTTTACAAAGCGCGAAAAGATTAAGCAAGAAAGAACTTAAAACTATTGCAGGCGGTAAGCTATACTGCCTGAGACCCAACCCTTGCATGGAACCTTGTGAACAGGCTCCTTCCCCGACCTGTACGTTAATTTCTGTCAGCTGCGTAGAAATAGAATGCAGACCACAATAATTCTCATCAATAATATAAAAACTGATCAACAACAAGTAAAACTAAAAATCATGAACACAATATTTTTACATGCGAAAAAACTCACAAAAAAAAGAACTTAAAACTATTGCAGGCGGTAAACTGGACTGTCTGAGATCAAATCCTTGCATGGAACCGTGTGAACAGATTTATCCCGGTACCTGCACGCGAATTTCTATTAACTGCACACAAATAGATTGCAGACCCCAGATTATCGATACATCACAACAGTAAACTTTATTTATAAAACCATAGAATTAAATTCAACAAACCAAAAATCAAACCTCATGAAAAATCAAAATTTAAACAACGGAAAAAAATTAAACAAAAGAGAATTAAGAACAATTGTTGGCGGAAAGGAGATGTGCGTTGACCATTCTACAGGAGAATGCAGAAAATATGGAAGAACATGTGCTGAACTGAGATGCCAGTTGATCATCATAGATCCTATTTAATTTTAAAATACAGTACCAATGCAAAAAGCGCTCCCACAATGTATTGTAGAAGCGCTTTTCTATTATATAACTAACTTTAATATATTCTTATACGTTGAATCTGAAGTGCATGATGTCACCATCCTGAACGATATATTCTTTACCTTCCACAGAAAGTTTTCCTGCTTCTTTGATTTTTACCTCAGAACCGTACGTTACATAGTCATCAAATTTGATTACTTCTGCACGGATAAACCCTTTTTCGAAATCTGTGTGGATCACACCTGCTGCCTGAGGCGCAGTCCATCCCTGTCCGATGGTCCATGCTCTTACCTCTTTGACCCCAGCGGTAAAGTAAGTCTGAAGCTTTAATAAGTCGTACGCTTTTCTGATCAAACGGTTTACACCGGGCTCTTCAAGACCCAATTCTTCAAGGAAGATTTCTCTTTCTTCAAATGTTTCCAGTTCATTGATGTCTGCCTCGATCTGTGCAGCCAATACCACTACTTCAGCGCCTTCATTTTTGGCCATTGCTTCGATCTTTCCTATCCATTCGTTTCCGTTTTTAATAGAGTTCTCGTCTACGTTACAAACGTATAAAACAGGCTTTTTAGTTAAAAGCTGGATATCATCGATGATAGCCTGTGTCATATCATTAACCGGAAATTCTCTTGCATTTTTCCCGTCTTCAATAAATTTTTCCAGGTTTTGAAGGGTTTCATAGACAAGGATATCGTCTTTCTTTCCGGATTTGATGAATTTTTTAGCTTTATCCACTGCTTTTCCTACAGTTTCAAGGTCTTTCAACTGCAGCTCGATGTCGATAATTTCCTTATCTCTCATTGGGTCTACTGAACCTTCAACGTGGATGATATTTCCATTGTCAAAACATCTTAAAACATGGATGATTGCTTCACATTCGCGGATATTGGCAAGGAACTGATTTCCCAGTCCTTCTCCTTTGCTGGCACCTTTTACAAGACCTGCAATGTCAACGATTTCAACTACAGCCGGCAATACTCTTTCAGGATTAACTAATTTTTCCAGCTCAAAAAGTCTGTGATCCGGTACAGAAACCGTTCCTAAGTTCGGTTCTATGGTACAGAAAGGATAGTTAGCGGATTGTGCTTTAGCATTGCTTAAGCAGTTAAAAAGAGTTGATTTACCTACATTCGGAAGGCCTACAATTCCACATTTCATATTGTAAAATTCAAAGTTTAATGTTCAATGATACTGTTTCAGGGTTCAAGGTCTCATCTTTAAAGTTTGTCCTTTATCAACTGTAGACCACTGAACTTTCAGCCTGCAAAGGTAGTGATTTTAAAGAGAGATTCATAATAAAAAAATCTGTCAGTATTCTGACAGATTTTTAATCAATTTTTCTTCACCAATCGGTTTTATGGATTCTCTCCGGTAGCCTCCTGAGCCAGCGGAACGTCATTGGGTGTATTTTGTAGTGCTTTATCCAAAGTAAATAATGATTCATCGGTTGCTCTGTCGCCTCCTGCAATCTTCAATTTATCGATCAGGTTGGCCGCCAGAGTTTCCTCTTCGATCTGCTCCTGAACAAACCACTGCATGAAATTCCAGGTCGCCCAGTCTTTTTCCTCTAACGACATATCTACAATCTTGTAAATCGCTGTGGTATTGTCAACTTCATGTTTAAAAACATTGTCAAAACATTCGGTTAATGATTGAGGATCGGAAGGCGGAGCAGGAATGGCATCTACTTTTGGTTTTCCACCTCTGTTCAATACGTACTCCATGAATTTAATGGAATGGTTTCTTTCTTCCTGCGAATGTCTGTAAAGGAAATTGGCAATTCCCTGGTATCCTTTGTCATCTGCCCATATTCCATACGATAGAAAAATGTGTGATGCGTGAATCTCTTTGTTCATCTGATCACTTAATGCTTTTTCAATAGTCGCGGAAAGTCTGTTGGTATTCATAATGCTATATTTTTGTGATTATGGGAATAATGATGCAAAAATGGTTCCGTGAAGAATATTAATTTTAATCAAAACATTAAAACACCTTTACAATTCACTGAAATACATCAATTTAAACTTATAATTTATAGTTATTCTAAAATAAAAACAAGGTAAATGACGACAATTATTCATACTTTAGAATGGTATTAACCATCCAAACTATGATCATGAAAAATTTCAAAAAATTAGACCGCAACGAGCTAAAAGCTATTTCAGGCGATGGATTGCTTGATCCTGTGTGTAAACTGATCTGTACCCTGGCAGATTCTGGACTTCTCAATCTTACGGATGTTCAGGTACTTTTATGTCCTGATCTGGATTGTTTAAACTTGTAAGAATGATTCTCGTTTAACGATCTTAAAGGAAAACAAAAATAAAACCAGCTCTTCTGAACTGGTTTTGTTATTTCTTTATTACAGAAAGGATTCAATATTGACTAATGAAAAAACTATCTTTATGAAAATAAATTCTATATTTTTATTTTACTTTTCTGGCGGTATAATCACTTTCGTTTCCGAGTCGGTCAACAGCTTTTATCGCGACTGCATTTAATTTTCTACCGTCTTTATTTTTCGGAATATCCCTTGAAAGGGTATCCAGCGTAAGGATTTCTGTTTCCCATGCTCCGTTATATTGAGTAAAAAGGATCCACTGGAATACTTGTCCTATATTTTTGATGCTCCAGCTGGTTTTTACAGCGTTCCCATTATCAGCAACAAATATGGTAGGCGTCTGTAATGGAACTGATTTAATCCAAGGTGTTTTCGGAACCAGTGCCTTATCTTTGTAGGGTCCGTTTTTCAAAACAGGAAGCATATTAGGATTTTTCGTCAGTCCGGCAATACTCCAATGAATTTCTCCGGCATCGTTTTTTAAGATCTGTCTTGAAATGTCAATCTGATTTTTAATTTCGGTCGGACGGTCGGATACTTTGATCTCAACGGTGTTAAGCCCCGGCCACAAATGACGGTTCATGGTATTTTCAGATTTCCACCAATTCAATAACGCTTCAAAGCTCTGCCCTTTTGAATCGATAGGCCAATAAAGCTGTGGCGAGAAATAATCTACCCAACCTTTATTCAGCCATAATTTAGCATCAGCATACAGTTCATCATATTGAGATGATCCCACGATTCCCGCGGGATATCCTGGTTTCCAGATCCCAAACGGACTGATCCCGAATTTTACATAATTTTTCTCTGCGTGAATCTCCTTATAAATTCTTTCAACAAATCGGTTGACGTTGTCTCTTCTCCAGTCGGGTCTCGACAATGTTCCTCCGTTTCTTAAATATTCATTCCAGCTTGCGTTATCAGGAAAATCGGCTCCCCTGTTATAAGTAGCATAAGGATAGAAATAGTCGTCAAAATGAACTGCATCTATATCATATCTTTTCACAATATCTTTAACGACATTGGAAACATGGCCCTGGGTTTTTGGGTTGGCAGGATCGAACCAATACATTCCGTTCTTTAATTTAATCACAATATCGGAGAGCTTGCTGGCCATAGACAGGCTGTTTACAGCTCCACCGTTCGAGTGATGAGCACGGTAAGGATTTAACCAGACATGAAGCTCTAAACCTCTCTTATGAGCTTCCTCAATCCAAACCTGAAGGGGATCATAATTCGGATAAGGAGCTGTTCCGGTTTGTCCGGTCAGAAAGTACGACCATGGCTCTATATTGCTTGTATAAAGCGCATCTGCAGATGGTCTGATCTGGAAGATCGCGGCATTGAAGTTATTGTCTTTCAGCATATCGAGCATGCTGATGGCTTCTGCTTTCTGCTGGTCAACCGTTAAATTATTTCTTGATGGCCAGTTGATATTGGCTACACTGGCAATCCAGGCTGCGCGGAATTCTCTTTTAACTTCCGGGAGTGTGGTTCTGAAGTTTTCCTCAGCGGGAGGTATTGCAGTTACAGGCTTGGGTGCAGTAACGGTCTCTTTGGTTTTTGATGTATTGCCGTTTGGCTTGGCTGTATTTTTTGTGGGTGTTGATTTTACAGTATTGCTTTGTACGGAACAACTGGCGCATGATGCAAAAATTCCGGCAAAAACAGTAAGTTTTATAATATTCATTCTCATCGTTTGCAAACTACTTTAGATTTATTTTTTGTAAGAGATTATTGTGCCAAAATAAACATTTTACGAGATAGTCTCATAAAAAAAGCCCCGAAAAATTCGAGGCTTTTCTATGATATAAGAATTTCTTAAGCTTTCGCTGATCTTTCTACTCTTTTTCTTTCTTCTTCAGAAAGGATTTTCTTTCTCATACGGATAAAGTTTGGAGTTACCTCGATCGCTTCATCACTCTGGATATATTCCATACATTCTTCAAGAGAGAATAAGATTTTTGGAGCAACACCAGTATCTTTATCTTTACCTGAAGCACGCATGTTGTTCAATTGTTTTGCTTCAACGATATTGATTACCAGGTCACCAGGCTTGTTTTGCTCACCGATGATCATACCTCCGTAGATTTCCTCACCCGGATCTACATAGAACTTACCTCTATCCTGTAGTTTAGCGATAGAATATTCTGTAGCCGGACCTTGAGTCTTACTCACCAATACTCCATTACTTCTTCCAGGAATAGCCCCTTTGAAAGGCTTATATTCTGTGAAACGGTGCGCCATAATAGCTTCACCAGCAGTGGCAGTCAACATTTGAGAACGCAATCCGATCAAACCTCTTGAAGGAATTTCGAATTCCATGTGCTGCATCTCTCCTTTAGTTTCCATAACATGAAGATCACCTTTTCTCTGAGTCGCTAAGTCGATTACTCTAGAAGCATACTCATCCGGTACGTCTACTACCAAAGATTCATAAGGCTCACATTTTTCTCCATTGATTTCTCTCAGGATAACCTGTGGCTGACCAATTGTCATTTCATATCCTTCTCTTCTCATGGTTTCAATCAAAACTGACAAGTGAAGAATACCTCTACCGAATACAAGGAAAGTGTTGGCATCATCAGTCTGCTCAACTCTTAATGCAAGGTTTTTCTCTAATTCTTTAGTTAATCTTTCTTTCAGGTGGTTTGAAGTTACATATTTACCATCCTTACCAAAGAAAGGTGAATTGTTGATAGAGAACGTCATGTTCAGCGTAGGCTCATCAATTGCCGTTCTTGGCAATGGTTCAGGAGTTTCAAGATCTACGAATGAATCACCGATCTGGAACGCGTCAAAACCTACAACAGCACAGATATCCCCTGCTTTTACTTCTGAAACTTTTTTCTTTCCTAATCCTTCAAAAACGTACAGTTCTTTTACTTTTCCTTTCAGAATTTTACCGTCTGCCTGAGCTAAACCGATCCACTGAGATTCTTTGATTTCTCCTCTGATCACTTTTCCGATCGCAATTCTTCCCAAGAAAGAAGAAAAGTCAAGAGAAACAATCTGCATCTGTAAGCTTCCTTCTTCTACTTTAGGTTCAGGAACATACTGTAAAATACCATCTAGTAATGGGAAAATATTTTCTGTCTGTTCTAATGAAGTATTGAACCAACCTTGTTTAGAAGAACCGTAGAATGTTGGGAAATCCAACTGCTCTTCAGTTGCTTCAAGGGCAAAGAATAAATCAAATACTTTATCATGAACTTCTTCAGGACGACAGTTTGGTTTATCTACTTTGTTGATTACTACCAATGGTCTAAGTCCTAATTCCAAAGCTTTCTGAAGTACAAATCTTGTTTGAGGCATCGGCCCTTCAAAGGCATCCACCAACAAGATTACTCCGTCCGCCATTTTTAAAACTCTCTCTACTTCCCCACCAAAATCGGCGTGACCAGGAGTATCGATTACGTTAATTTTAACGTCTTTATAAGTAACAGAAATATTTTTAGATAGAATGGTAATACCTCTTTCTCTTTCAAGATCGTTATTATCCATTATTAATTCTCCACTTTCCTGATTTTCTCTGAAAATGTTTGTAGCATGAATAATCTTGTCAACCAAAGTCGTCTTCCCGTGGTCAACGTGTGCGATAATCGCAATATTTCTAATGTTTTGCATGAATGATTTTTACGGGTGCAAAAATAGTGATTTCTAATGAATAATAAGCAAGAATATACATTAATTAACAAATTCATAATGAGAAATTTAAGTAAATCCTTTAAAAAAGCAGGATAAAATAACATACGTCAAGTTCTGTCGTTACGCGCATTTATCTTTGCTTCAGTAGTTTTCCTGCAGGAAACAAATTATTAACATCAAAAAACAAAAAAAATGGCAACAATTGAATTAAATGATCAGTATACCGGAGAGTGGACTGTTTTTCAAGAAGAGGTATATAAGTATGACGATATCAATCCGCTCACTCCACCAGTTCCGATCACAGCGAGTGATTGTGATGATATTATTTACAAGCAAGTAAACAACAAATTTTATCGTAGAGTATTGGTTGATGATACTGTAAATGTTCAGTGGTTCGGTGCAACAGGAGAAGGAATAGCGAGTGTAGATGACAGTATGGCGGTACTAAAAGCGTGTGAAGTAAAAAAAAACATCTATTTTCCTGCGGGCATTTACCACATTAATATTAATGTACAACATAAGGCTAAAATTTTTGGTGCTGGCAGCGGTGCTACTTTTTTGAAACCTTACGATGAGAATAAACCAATTATGATCCTCAGCAAAAACCTGGGACCATTCTGGCAGTATGCAACCACAATTGAAGGGCTAACATTTTTAGGAGAAAATAAAAAGGGATGTGGGGTCAGCATGGCAAAAGCTGTAGAATCAGAATATGAGGCTAACGACGAGAATAATAGTAATATTACTTTCAGAAATGTAGATTTTAAAAAACTGAACAAAGGGCTCCAGTGCCTGTTTGGAAATATTGGGATGGATTTTTATTCAGTAGGAATACATGACAATAAATACGGAATGTATTTTCTTGACAATAAATTTGGTAATGATTCCCAAACTATGCATGCAGGAAATAAATATTTCTACAGCGGCGAAATTTCTAACAATGAGGTAGGTATTTATATTCATAATTCAACACAGGGATTTGGCGCGGTAAGTTTCAATAATGCCATATTTGAATTTAACTATATCAATACGTATATTTATAATGATAGTAACTCGATCATACCAATCGTTATTGATTCGTGCTGGAATGAAGCATCCGGAAGTTCAACCTATTCCAATCCTGTAACTATTGATACATGGTCCGGTACAACAAAGGGTGAAAAAGTAGTCACTCCCCATGCTCATATATTTGAAGGAAAAAGCTTTACCTGCAATGTTTACAATTCATGGGTTTCTGATTATTATATCAACGGTGATAATATAATTGTGAAAGCCACCAACTGTTATACAGAATCCAGTTCAGGTGTAGGGGCTGCGCAGTCAAATGCAGTTGGTAATAACAGCTATCTGATACTCTATCGTCCAATCACCATATTTGGCCTTCCTACAGGAAACAATGTCATCATGGCAGATAGTTATGATTACAACAGACAACTCTATATCAACAGTGACACCAGCGCTTCTCTCATAAGACCTGCTATCAGTACCGCAAGGTTTAACAAAGTTACAGACATCAAAAACAAGATAAAATCTGTGACAATGAAAACTGAAGAAACACTAACGGGATCTTTCCCTCCTATACAGGGAAGCCTTGTAAATGATTCATTAATCTTTGAATCTTCCAATAAGTTTAATATCCCTTTCCCTACACTTCCTTCGGGTGGAGATCCAAATTATGAGATAAAATACATGGGACTGCAAAGCAGTGTCGTGAGTACAAATAATAATACTGGTGGTTGGTACGTGATCACCTTTGATGTAAAAGTAAATTCAGGAGATCCTACATTATTCTTATGGAACAGGAATCAATATCAGGTCATGCAGTATAAACCTACCGTCAAAAATAAATGGCAAACAGTCGTCTGTTATGCGGTTGCAGATCCCAATAATCCAAACTTAGAATTCTTTCTGGATGTTTCTGCCTTCGCTCCGGTTGAATTACAGTTATCAGCCTATCAGGTATTAAAATTTGACACTTCTATTGAAGCAAAGGCTTTTCTTGAAAGCAAAGTATATGCTTTATAAATACTACAAAACTCTCGAAAGGGAGTTTTTTTTTATACCAAAAATCTAAAAAACTTCAAATAGCAAAGGATAAGAAATCCCTGAATCAAAACCACTCCCGAAAATTTCAGCAAAAAAGATTTTTTAGATATTTTATGCCTGAAAATAAGCATCCCTACAATCGCACCTCCGGTTCCTCCCACGCATGTCAATCCTAAAAGTGTATTTTCCGGGATTCTTCTTTTATGTTGAATAGCAAGTTTTTTGTCCCACCCAAAAAAAATGATGGTGAGCAGATTTATAATGAGCAGAAGGTAGATCATGGGTGTAAAAGTAGTGAATTGTATGGTGACTTCGAGTGCCTCAGCCACCTTATATTGGTCTTTTTTGATCAGAAAATTGTCTTTTTTTCCGTTACTACGAGGACAATTATTTCTAACGTTATTTTCAAAAAGTGACCGAGATCAACCTCTATTGTCCAACTTATTATTGACATAAAATCAATCTCCAACTAGATTTCAAAAGGTGGCTGAGGTACTCGAAGCTACCTTATCCTTCAGAAAACAAATCTCTATATGCCACGGCCAGTTGAGGCAATAGTTGAATATCCCCTCTGATCTTCTTTGTGCTTACGACCCTGTTTATCTCTGTAGAAAGCTAAATCAATGCGTTCATATTCTTCAAAATAGATAAGTCTTTCGGAAACCTTTTTTTCGTATGATTAGCCCCCTCACCTGAATGGTGCTGAATAATTCTACGTTCAAGATCATTGGTACTTCCTGTATAATAGCTTCCATCTGCGTATAATAAGATATACATCCAACCTATAATTTCCTCTTTCGTATTTATGTTTTTATAAATATAAAAATATTTATTATTCTCACAGTTTCTAGTACCCAATATCCACAAAAAAAGCTGCTTTCATAAGAAAACAGCTCTCTGTATTTGTATCTAACAATTATTTTTTAGCTTTAACGTCAACAGCGATCTCTATATCCTTGCTGATCATCCATTCTGCAGGATCTGTTTCAGAGGTACCAAACTTGATTCCCCAATCTGCTCTGTTTACTGTAAATTTAGCCTGAACTGCAGCTGAAGTATCTGTTACATCCACTTTAGCAGGGAAAGTGACATTGATTGTTTTTCCTGACAATGTTAGGTTTCCACTTACTGTTTTATTAGCTCCTGCAACAGCATCCTTTGGTGCGTCTTTCAAATCTGTAACACTAGTAATTTTGAAATCCGAAGTAGGATTCTTTGCGGTATCAAAAAAGTCAGGAGTTTTCAAATGAGCTTCCAAATCTGCCGGTTTTTTATCTTTTTCAGTTACTGAAGCCGGATCTACTTTGATAGAATTCATATCGATCACAAAGTTTCCTGCTGAAAGCTGACCGCCTTCAACGCTTAGATCTCCTGATTTTACGTTAAGTGTTCCCCAACGAGGAGCCATTCCACCTTTGTGAAAAGCTTTCCAGTTTACTACAGAAGCAGCAACATCAACTGGCAATACTTCACCCTTACTCTCAGCTACTGTCTGCTCCGTAGCGGTAGATGCAGTTCCTGCTGATTTGTCTTTATTACAAGATGCTGCAAGCAATCCTACTCCTACTAATGCAATTACACTAAGTTTTTTCATATTATTTATTGTTTTAAAAAATTTAATTAAAATACTAAATTTCAGGATTCAAAAATATAAAAACCTACCCACTTATCACCTTACCATACATCAAGAAATAGAATTTTTAATATTTCGTGCCCATCACAAAAATATGAAATCCTGCGAAAAAGGAGATTCTAAGGTACTTAAAACCACATAAAATTGGCTATTTTAGCTGTTTGGATCTATCATAACTCTATGGATAACCATATAAATTTAGGCGCAGAGTAAGAGGGAGATTTATTTTACACAGCAGATTGCTGACGAAGTAAACGACAAAATCGGTTGTGAATTGCTTTCAAAAATTATTATCTTCGTGATTAGTCACAGCCTATATTCATACTGACTACCGAGATAACGCGTTGTGAATTGCTTTCAAAAATTATTATCTTCGTGATTAGTCACAGCACAGAGACCCTGAGCTAAAGGACATGTTAAGTTGTGAATTGCTTTCAAAAATTATTATCTTCGTGATTAGTCACAGCCTTTTTCGTGACAGTTAGGGTATTGCGATCGTTGTGAATTGCTTTCAAAAATTATTATCTTCGTGATTAGTCACAGCTGCGATGCTATCATACTGCCTGACACCCTTGTTGTGAATTGCTTTCAAAAATTATTATCTTCGTGATTAGTCACAGCAATTAGTTTACATGGGAATGAATCAGACTTGTTGTGAATTGCTTTCAAAAATTATTATCTTCGTGATTAGTCACAGCGAAGGGGAAAATGAAGGCCCTTCACCAGCTGTTGTGAATTGCTTTCAAAAATTATTATCTTCGTGATTAGTCACAGCATTAGAAAGATCATAGCTTCGTAAGTCCTTGTTGTGAATTGCTTTCAAAAATTATTATCTTCGTGATTAGTCACAGCTTACCAGAAAAACAGCTATTTACATTTGCTGTTGTGAATTGCTTTCAAAAATTATTATCTTCGTGATTAGTCACAGCGTGATCTGGGAACGCGTGTGAATGACATTGGTTGTGAATTGCTTTCAAAAATTATTATCTTCGTGATTAGTCACAGCATCCTCCTTCGTCAGAATGAAAGCAGTTTTGTTGTGAATTGCTTTCAAAAATTATTATCTTCGTGATTAGTCACAGCGTCAAGATAGTACATCGTTTCACGTTGACGGTTGTGAATTGCTTTCAAAAATTATTATCTTCGTGATTAGTCACAGCCAAGGCGTTCGGCGAAGGTGCACTGGAATTGTTGTGAATTGCTTTCAAAAATTATTATCTTCGTGATTAGTCACAGCGGAAGTTATTATCGAAGGGCATCTTTTTCAGTTGTGAATTGCTTTCAAAAATTATTATCTTCGTGATTAGTCACAGCTATATGATGGTGCCTTTAGGCTGACTTTACGTTGTGAATTGCTTTCAAAAATTATTATCTTCGTGATTAGTCACAGCGGAAGATGACAACAGAATATGTATTTGTATGTTGTGAATTGCTTTCAAAAATTATTATCTTCGTGATTAGTCACAGCTATTATAGCACACATCAATTTTATATGTCAGTTGTGAATTGCTTTCAAAAATTATTATCTTCGTGATTAGTCACAGCGAAAGCGAAGATGAACTATTTGCGTTTTCAGTTGTGAATTGCTTTCAAAAATTATTATCTTCGTGATTAGTCACAGCCTTCTTCGATGTGGTGCCTCATAAATGTTAGTTGTGAATTGCTTTCAAAAATTATTATCTTCGTGATTAGTCACAGCTGAATGCTGTTACTCCAAACTTTGGTGCAGGTTGTGAATTGCTTTCAAAAATTATTATCTTCGTGATTAGTCACAGCTTCCAGAGATTTTTTTAACTCTTTTATACTGTTGTGAATTGCTTTCAAAAATTATTATCTTCGTGATTAGTCACAGCACTATGACTCTGGTTTATGGCATCACGCTGGTTGTGAATTGCTTTCAAAAATTATTATCTTCGTGATTAGTCACAGCGGAAGATGACAACAGAATATGTATTTGTATGTTGTGAATTGCTTTCAAAAATTATTATCTTCGTGATTAGTCACAGCAAGGTCACTCTTAAGACCTTCTAATTGTTCGTTGTGAATTGCTTTCAAAAATTATTATCTTCGTGATTAGTCACAGCACCTTTTCTCTACATTTGTACTTTGACCAAGTTGTGAATTGCTTTCAAAAATTATTATCTTCGTGATTAGTCACAGCTTATCCAATATGGATGATGATTTATTTGTTGTTGTGAATTGCTTTCAAAAATTATTATCTTCGTGATTAGTCACAGCGTGTATTCCAGTATACAAACAATCAACCGAGTTGTGAATTGCTTTCAAAAATTATTATCTTCGTGATTAGTCACAGCCGGTAAAACCATAAAAGATGGTAGAGGTTTGTTGTGAATTGCTTTCAAAAATTATTATCTTCGTGATTAGTCACAGCCGGGAGGCTTTTTTAATACCCTTCAATTCTGGTTGTGAATTGCTTTCAAAAATTATTATCTTCGTGATTAGTCACAGCTCCAAAGTGGGGATTATAATCCTTTCCGAAGTTGTGAATTGCTTTCAAAAATTATTATCTTCGTGATTAGTCACAGCATTTGAAAATGAGTTAAGAATATACGTTCCGTTGTGAATTGCTTTCAAAAATTATTATCTTCGTGATTAGTCACAGCAACATGGGTCTTGTCTTTTGTAAGAAAGAAGTTGTGAATTGCTTTCAAAAATTATTATCTTCGTGATTAGTCACAGCCTTCTTACAATCAACTTATGAGTGAGTTAAGTTGTGAATTGCTTTCAAAAATTATTATCTTCGTGATTAGTCACAGCATTCCGATGATATACCAATTGATTTTGAAGGTTGTGAATTGCTTTCAAAAATTATTATCTTCGTGATTAGTCACAGCTCGACTGGATTTTAGAACCCAGAAATTTCAGTTGTGAATTGCTTTCAAAAATTATTATCTTCGTGATTAGTCACAGCTTTTCAATTATTAATACACGTAGAGAATTAGTTGTGAATTGCTTTCAAAAATTATTATCTTCGTGATTAGTCACAGCTCAATGAAACATCGGCTTGATACTGATCATGTTGTGAATTGCTTTCAAAAATTATTATCTTCGTGATTAGTCACAGCTTCCAGGAGTAACTCCTGATTTCGTTAAGTGTTGTGAATTGCTTTCAAAAATTATTATCTTCGTGATTAGTCACAGCGTTAGGGTTTCGGAGTACAATAATCTTGTCGTTGTGAATTGCTTTCAAAAATTATTATCTTCGTGATTAGTCACAGCCCCTCAATTAAGAAGGCTTTTTTTGTAATAGTTGTGAATTGCTTTCAAAAATTATTATCTTCGTGATTAGTCACAGCCGGTGTTCTGTGCAAGCATTATCACACATGGTTGTGAATTGCTTTCAAAAATTATTATCTTCGTGATTAGTCACAGCTAAAAAAGATTATATCTTTACACCGTAATAGTTGTGAATTGCTTTCAAAAATTATTATCTTCGTGATTAGTCACAGCGGTTGTGAGTCTCATTTTTAGCAACCATACGTTGTGAATTGCTTTCAAAAATTATTATCTTCGTGATTAGTCACAGCGGTGTTTGGATTAAACCAATTGATTCAGATGTTGTGAATTGCTTTCAAAAATTATTATCTTCGTGATTAGTCACAGCTTTTTTATAATCAGCGTTTTCTTTGATGGTGTTGTGAATTGCTTTCAAAAATTATTATCTTCGTGATTAGTCACAGCCTTCTCTGGTATTTGAAGCAAATAGAAAAAGTTGTGAATTGCTTTCAAAAATTATTATCTTCGTGATTAGTCACAGCATTAGAACTGACAAGAAAAATAGAAAAGCTGTTGTGAATTGCTTTCAAAAATTATTATCTTCGTGATTAGTCACAGCATGAAGTCAAGTATTCTGAGTGGAATGTTTGTTGTGAATTGCTTTCAAAAATTATTATCTTCGTGATTAGTCACAGCGAAAGACTGGAAAGCAGCAGTTCGCACATGGTTGTGAATTGCTTTCAAAAATTATTATCTTCGTGATTAGTCACAGCCATCCAGTTACCGAACCCAAGTAAACACATGTTGTGAATTGCTTTCAAAAATTATTATCTTCGTGATTAGTCACAGCCATCAGTTGGATATTCAATCATTATCGAAGGTTGTGAATTGCTTTCAAAAATTATTATCTTCGTGATTAGTCACAGCACACCGGAAACACACCCGAAAGGGCTTTATGTTGTGAATTGCTTTCAAAAATTATTATCTTCGTGATTAGTCACAGCCTCAAAAAACAATCTACTGAAAATCAGTAGATTGTTTTTGTTTTTAGGATTTAAAATTTAGAATAATTCAAGCTGTTGGAAGGTTGGAGGTGGCTCTTCTTTATTTCTGGCAAAGAAAATTTCAATATCGCCAAATTGCTTATCCGTAATACACATAATGGCCACTTTTCCTGCTTTTGGCAACATGAATTTTAGTCTTTTAATATGAACCTCAGCATTTTCACGACTTGGACAATGGCGGACATACATCGAAAACTGAAACAATGTAAATCCATCATCGATTAAAGCCTTCCGAAAGCGATTCGCATCCTTCATGTTAGCTTTAGTCTCGGTCGGTAAATCATATAATACTAAAACCCACATAATTCGGTAAGCATTAAACCTTTCGGCATTCATATCAGTTCAGGATAAGAAATAAGACGTTTTTCTCCGGTATAGCATTTATAAAGCGAAGTGACCGTTGTTTTTATAGCGACCAATAATGGTCTTATTTTGTCATCAATCTTCACATCTTTCGTTGCTATTTGAAGAATATGCGCTTTAAATTCTTTATTTAATTCTTCTGTTTCAGGATTTGTTTGCAGCCATTGCATGACTAATAGATCAACAAATGGGCGATAAGGTTCCATCAGATCATCAGCGAGGCAGTAAGGATTATATTTACTTTTATGAAAAATTCCGAGAACGGGTAGTAAACCTGTTTCAACTATTGCTCTTGCTACAATACTTCTCAAAACGGAATATCCAAAATTGAAAAACTGATTGGGTGAATCTCCGAAACGTTCCCTTAAAAAATCCAGACTAATAAGATATTTCCAGTAATGCTGCGCTGCAATTCCTTCCATATTGGTAATATCACCGGACTTTACATTATTTTGATACCCAATCATTGGTTCGTGATAGTTTCCTAATTTCACTAAAACATTTTTCTGATTTTCAATCTTACATTCTATGGTTTGCTTCCAGAGTTGTTTTTTCAAAGGTTCACTTGCCTCCAGCTGATCTTTTACCCTATCAGAATGTTCTGTATGACCATAAAGTGGCAACATCATTCCATGGGGCAAATGATGATGATCACAACTTATTACCACCACATTATTTCCCATCATTTTTTGAATTAAATTGTGTGAAATTGTTATTTGAAAATGATCCAACATCAGCAAGCCCAAATCTTCCACAGGAACACTCCCCTTTTCTGTCTTGGTTTCAGGACAAAGGATCTTCATCTGCTCGTCTTTGAGTTTCAGATATGCAGGATTGCCGATATAGATGGAGCGAGTGATCATAATATATTTTACTGATTCAAGATATTACCTAAACGATCAATTTTTACTTTAATAAAAATATCTTTTATAGATCTTTTATTGTAAGAAGCTGTTTTAGAATCGAATGAACCTGAAGCTTTTTGTTTCTTTTCGTTCCAAGCCATATCCATTTCTTTAGGATAAATATTTTTAGCAAATGAATTTTGGCTGAAATAAATTGTGTATCCTGAAAAGTCATTTACATTATAAATCCTCTCTAATTGCGACTTATTTAACTTGCTGAAATCAATGAGATTTGGTGATCCCAACTCGTCTTCTGTTGGAATATAAACTAAATCTAAAGGAGATAAGTTTTGATATAAAGAAACTCCATGTTCATTAGTTTCAGGAACTGCTTGTAAGCCTTGCCTTAATCTTTCAATAACAATATCTAAACGAATACTTTCAAATTTCTTTTTTCCATTCTCATCTTTATATATTGCAAAAAATAAATTTGGAGAACCTTGTACATATTTATCAATTTTATTTCCCGTTTGTCCTAAAGCAAATCGTCCCTTTCCTTTTTCATATAGTCGAACTTTGATAATTGGCTGATGTGATTTACCATCATTATACTTTTCAATATTTTTATTCAAGTCTTCAATTCCTTCTGGTGAAAAAGCCAATTCAGGATTATCATCTCTTGCCTCAAGATAATTTCTGAGGATTTTATGAATTCCAGTATCCGTAATCTTTTTGATTTTTTCCAAATTGAAGCTTGTATCCAAAGATTTTCTTGTGGCAGTAATAAATTCTCCATTGCTCTTTTCTACCCAAGGTAAATCAATTTTACCCGAAACGGTTTCTTCGTGTAATGATTTTCTTATCGCCCAATTCGTTCCCGTCTGTTCTACTCTTTCTTTGGTTTTCACACCATCTTTTTCTACATATTTTTCATAATAATTAGTCGCTTTATTGATAACACGAAGATTCTGTTTAAAGCTTACAATAATTTTATCTAAACTACTTTTTGCTTCAACTGTGAAATTATCCCAAGGTTTTAAAAATTGTTTCGGAACTTCTCGTTCTATTCTTTCTCCGGTTTGCGGATGATTGTAAACAACCTTTTCAAACTTCATCAGTTTCTTTTTCAAATCGTAGCGTTTGGTATCAGATTTTGCTGACTGATTGTTCAACAGATTCACATGCTCTTTCGTCGCACAAGCAATAACCAAAGCATCCAAAGCGTGATGGCGATGGTCTATCCTTTTCTTTGAAAATCCTTTGGAAAATTCAATTGGAACGGTTGGTAAAAATTTCTGATGATTCTCATTCCAAGCAGTAAAATCTGTTGAATTGGTCAATTGATTCATTCTTTCAAAACGTGGCAAAATCAATTCATTCCAAACATCATTTAAACCCCAATCTTGTTTTAATTGAGTGGTAATCTTTCCATTTCCTGGAACGATATTTTTTGAATTCACACCTTCATCCGAACCATCTTCTACCCTCACAATATTGGATAAAACGCCAGAAATATACTTGCTGATATGACGTGTATCGTTCATTTGGCGTTCAATCATTTTTTCAGGAATTTCTTCTAAAAGGAGTTTGTTTTTTTTGCCTCGATTATTGGCGTAATGTTTTTTGACGAAATCTTCATATTCTTCTGCTTCAAAAACCTTCACACTTTTTCCAAAACCACACTCAACAATAGTTCCTCCAAATTGTTTTATAAACCCAAGTCCTATATAATTATCTTTCAATTTATTAACTGCCGATTCGCAAATGATTTTATTGCTAAAACTGTCATCAAAATATCGACTTTGCGGAATGATATGTTCAATTTCATATTCTGGCGTGAACAATTTATTTAAAGGAATAATTTGTCCTGTATAAGGCGATTTATACTTTTGCTCCAGCCAGAGTTTGTATCTTTTTAAATCAGATGACGAAGGTTGGGCTGTTTTGGTGATTTTCAAAATATCATCCTCAATTTCTATATCCGATTTTAAAATTCCATCTTCATAAATTTTCAAAATCTCCTGTTGCATCGGAGAATACGGGCGAACATTTTCCACTGAATTGTCATTCATCATTTCAGCCAAAAGAGCTTTGATACGAAGATTCGTATTTTCATTTTCCGTAACCATATTGGTAATTTGCTTGCGGTCTTCGGCTGTATTTTTCATTTCACGCCCGAGTTCAATATGAATTTCATTGAAGAAATCTTTAGCACCATTTCCGTATTTCAGCCAAATATCTTTAACCACACGAAGTGTTTCTGTAATCACCTGTTCCACAATCGGGTTACGAAGCGAATGTTGTTTGAATTCTTTTAAAAATTCTTCCAAATCATCTGCTGAATTCCATTTTCCAATCATCGATGCTTCAGAGTGCCTGCCGTAAACAATGTATTGAGCCAGCCACAATTGCAAACCTTGAAAATGGCTTTCAGTAGTAAGATTAATGGCTTTTTCTCTTACTTTATCTTTGATATTTTCGTCAAATTCTCCGGTGATAATTTTCTGAATTCTATCTTTTGAATAATCATTGATATTTTCGTAATTCCAAAATTTTCCCAATCGCATCAACGGCAACAATTTTTTAATCGCTTTCTCTGAAAAAGAACCAAATTCACTTTTAAACGGTGGGAACTTTTTGAAAGCTTCGAAGAAAGAACTTTCATCCAGATTATTTTTTCCTGCAAAAGACTTTAAAGCTTTTTCATATTCAATTTTATCATTTACAGAATAGATGATGTGCCAAATCTTCTGCTCAATTTCTCTCGTCAGGAAATCATCAGAAATATTTTCGACTTTATCTAACCTTGAAGAAATCATCGTTTTGGTCTCATTACAGGGATATTTTTTGGCTTCTACAAAATTCCAGCGATGCGTTTTTTCATTTAGCTTAAAATGTTTCAGCAAAGCTTTTTGTTCAACTTCCTTTCGGTTATTCAAGAACTCAAACAAACTTTCAAAATCTTCTGTCGAATTTAAAAAATCATTTGTAATATTGGAGTCATCGTCTCTTTTATAAATATTTAAATTAAAAATCCATTGCCAGATGCGAAATTCCTGATAATACGGATTCGATTTCGGAATCGCTTTTAAAAACTGAGTGTGCTCTACTCCATTTTCATCTTTGTACTTTCTAAACTCCAAAGTACAGTTTGAGATAGATGATTTCTGACTTCTCAAAGGTCTTTGATAGAAAATTAGATCTTCCATTAGAAGATGTACAAATTCTTTTTTGCTTAAAGTCAGTTGATGCGCTTCATTATTCCTATACAATTCACGAACGCAATCATTATACAAATCATCATTTTTTAGCTCCTGATGAAATTCTTTCTGCTTTTCTAAGATTTGTTTGAGCTCATCTTTATAAAATTTTCTTTCAATCGTCCGGACCAATTTTCCTTTGATTTTTTGTTTCGGATTTTGAAAAAGCGTTTCATAAATATAGGTTCCGACAGTTTTGTGAGATTTATCGATTTCCTGTTCGGTTTTTTTCTTTACAAGTGTCCAATCCGTTTCAGCGGGAGCTCTAAAACTTCTTTTTTCATTTCCGTCTTTATCGGTTTTAATGCTTCCATCATCATTCAAATCAGTTGTGACAATGAAATCTCTTGTTTTATCTTTCCAATCAAACAAAGGCATTTTACTCGAACGTCTGTAAATCCAACCATTTTCCAAAACCAAAGAATACCAAATATCAGATTTCCCTTTTTGAGGTTCATCTGCCAAAACATCTACAATTTTTAAAGAATAAAACTCAACCAATTTATTCGAATTTTCTTCTTCTTCCTCGCCACGCGATTGATAATACCCACGTTTTTGATTAAAATTTAAAAGAATCCAAGCCAGTTCCTCTTTCTCTATTTTTTTGGAAAGCGCTTTTTTGCGGAGATAATAAATCGTCCAGTCGTAAGGAATTTTCTTATTGTTTTCTAAAAGCTGAGGTTGATGATTTTTAAAATCAATAAGCATTTCTTCAAAAGAATTTTTAAAAATAAATCCTTCCGTATCATAAGCTAATTTCGGTTCGGTTTCTTCTTTGAATTTCCCAAATCTATTATTAAAATCAATTTGCGAAGCATAATTCTTAGGAAGAAAATTCATAATATTTAAAACTCGATGAAGCCTTTCTCTCCTCAAAAGAAACCGTTCACGCAATCTTCTTACGCTTCTATACTTTGTTCTGTCAGCAGTTTTGGAAACTGCTGCTCCTTCAGCAAACTTCCCCATATCTCCTACGTCCATAGGAATAATCCTACTTCCCATCCCAAGAATTTCGCCTTGCTTATTTTCAAAATCTTGTTTAATTAACGCCCAACCAATTGAGTTGGTCCCCAAGTCTAATCCAAGTATATTTTTAATCATCAATATAATTTTTGATACAACATAAAAATAGAAAGAAAAAATTTATTAAAAATGAGGTTTTCCGTAAATCAACTATATAATTTTTCTCTTATATTTGTATCAATAATTTTGAAAAGCAATTCACAATAAGGATTATTCCGTTGTGAAAACATTCAAGGCGGGGCAACTCGCCTTTTTTCATTATAAAGCCTTATTTTAGCCTTCCGAAAACAAAATAATGACGACCGTAACCTTTATACAACAACAGCTCAACATATCCGAAAAGAGCATCAACAATACCCTCCAATTATTAGCAGAAGACTGCACTATTCCTTTTATTTCCCGTTACAGAAAAGATAAGACCGGAAATCTGGATGAAGTTCAGATCGAACAGATCTCCAAAATCAGCAAACAGTTTGAAGAAATTGTAAAGCGAAAGGAAAGCATCCTCAAATCAATTGAAGAGCAGAATGCTTTAACTCCGGAATTGAAACAAAGGATTGAAGAAAGTTTTGATATCCTGGAGCTTGAAGATTTATACCTGCCCTTCAAAAAACGCAGAAAAACGAAAGCAGATACCGCTAAAGAAAAAGGACTGGAACCTTTAGCCAGGATCATTATGAGTCAGAAAAGCAATGATCTGCAGTTTCTGGCCTCCAAATATGTGAACAATGACATTTCTTCAGAGGAGGAGGCACTACAGGGCGCAAGAGATATCATGGCGGAATGGATCAATGAAAATATGTACGTCCGTAAAAATCTTCGCCGACTGTTTCAGCGTAAAGCATTGATCACTTCTAAAGCGGTCAAGGCTAAAAAAGATGAAGAAAATGCACAAAAATTCTCGCAGTATTTTGAATGGGAAGAAAGTTTGAGCAGAACTCCCTCTCACAGGCTTTTGGCCATGCTGAGAGCTGAATCGGAAGGTTTTGTGAAAGTAAATATTGGTATTGATAAAGATGAAGCCGTTGATTTTATAGAGAAAGCCATCATTAAATCCAACAATGAAAGTTCGGAACAGATCGCGCTGGCGATCAAAGACAGCTACAAAAGACTTTTAGAACCCGCCATTTCAAATGAGGCTTTACAGGAAGCCAAAGAAAAAGCGGATAAAAAAGCGATTGAAATATTTTCTGAAAACCTAAGTCAGTTGCTTCTTGCTCCGCCTTTAGGAGAAAAAAGAATTTTAGCCATCGATCCAGGATACAAAAGCGGATGTAAAGTGGTCTGTATTGACGAAAAAGGCGATCTGCTCCACAATGAAACCCTCTACCCTCACGCTCCTCAGAATGAAAGTGGAATGGCAATGAAAAAGATCCGCTCTATGGTGAATGCTTATAATATTGAGGCCATCTCCATAGGAAACGGAACAGCAAGCCGTGAAACGGAATTTTTCATTAAAAAAATAGCTTTTGATAAACCATTGCAGGTTTTTGTAGTTTCGGAAGCTGGAGCATCGGTCTATTCTGCAAGTAAAATCGCAAGAGACGAGTTTCCATCGTATGATGTGACGGTACGGGGTGCCGTTTCTATCGGAAGAAGACTGGCAGATCCGCTTGCAGAGTTGGTAAAAATTGATGCCAAATCCATTGGTGTGGGACAGTATCAGCATGATGTAGATCAAACCCAGTTGAAAAACGAACTTGACTCAACGGTGATGAAGTGTGTGAACTCCGTAGGAATCAATTTAAATACAGCCAGTAAATCATTGTTGAGCTATGTTTCTGGAATCGGAGAAAAAATGGCGGAAAACATCGTTAACTACCGTACTGAAAATGGTGCTTTTGAAGATAGAAAGCAGCTTAAGAAAGTGCCAAGACTGGGTGAAAAGGCTTATCAACAGGCCGCAGCGTTTGTAAGAATTACCAATGCTAAAAATCCTCTGGACAATTCTGCCGTGCATCCGGAAGCTTATGGCATTGTAGAAAAAATGGCTAAAGATTTGGGCATTAAAACCAATGAACTGATTGGCAGTAAGGAAAAAACAGCTTTAGTAAAGCCTGAAAATTATATTACAGAAGAGATCGGAATTTTAGGGATCAAGGATATTTTAAAAGAGCTTGAAAAACCAGGCTTAGACCCCAGAAAAGCGGCCAAAGTATTTGAATTTGATCCTAATGTAAAAAGCATCCGGGATTTGAAACCAGGCATGATCCTTCCCGGAATTGTCAATAACATTACAGCATTCGGATGTTTTGTAGATATGGGAATCAAGGAAAGCGGGCTGGTTCACATTTCTCAACTGAAAGAAGGATTTGTCTCTGATGTGAATGAAGTGGTCAAACTTCATCAGCATGTGCGCGTAAAAGTAACGGAAGTAGATGAGGCAAGAAAAAGAGTGCAGCTAAGTATGATTTTATAAGTTCTGCTTTATAAAGATCTTCAATAATACCAACCAAGTAACAATACATTTTGAGCTATAAAAATTTAATTTTCGATTTAGACGGAACGCTTTGGGATTCCAGAGCTACCATCATTAAAATCTGGAATCAGGTTTTAAATAAATACCAATTGATCGACAAGGATTTGAAGCCTGAAGATATGGACCAATACATGGGATTACTGGCCGATACTATTCTAAAAGCTATCGTTCCCGGTATTTCCAATCAGCAGGTTCACGAAGTTCTTTCCGAAATCATTCAACATGAAAATAAAATCCTGCATCTTGAAGGTGGTATTCTCTATACCGGAGTGGCAGAAACCTTAAAGAATTTAGCAAAAGACCACCAACTTTTTATTGTGAGCAATTGTCAGGACGGCTACATCGAAGCATTTTTAGAATACTATCAGTTCAACGATCTTTTTACAGACATTGAATCCCACGGCCGGACTAAAAAACCGAAGTCAGAGAATATTCATCTGATTATGGAAAGAAATCATTTAAGCATTGAAAACTCAGTTTATATTGGTGATACACAAACCGATTACGATTCTGCAAAAGCAAACAGCCTACCTTTTATTTTCTGCGAATACGGCTTCGGAAAGCTGAGGACAGCTGATTACAAACCTTCTGTTTCAAAGTTTTCTGATCTGGAATTATTTGTTTAAACCTCCATTTTTAAACTTAAGAAAAAGATTCAGGCCATGAAATAAACAGAATCATAAGAGAACCAATGAGAATATCAGAACTTAAGAACAGAAGAATGATCCCCAGGCCAACCCGTCAGTTTGATGAATTCGGATACAGGATTTATAATTCTTTTGAATATGATTTTCCCAATGAGACTACTTATAAAGGCAATGAAAGAAAAAGGCTTTTTGCTAAGCTCATTGACGTCCTACCCTTCTTCCTTATCTTCTTCTTTCTGTTTGGAAAAATAGCGATCATCAGTTTTCTGTATTCCATTCCCTGTGCTATTATTTCGGGGACTCTATGCGAATGGTATTGGGGAACGACTCTAGGAAAGAGTATATTTAAAATAAAAGTGATTGATGATTTTGGAAATGATCCGGGTCTCTGGTTATCTTTAAAAAGAAACTTTTTGTGCCTAGCGAATTTCTGGCCTATCTTTTCAGATTACATCCCGCTGGCAAATGATAATTGGGAAAAAGAATTTACTGAGATGCATTTCAGTATGAATCTGAACAACAAAATCTGCAAAACCTACATTGTTAAAGAAAATAAAAGGCAGGAGATCAAAAATCTTCTTTACCCAAAAAAAAACAAAGGCTGTACAATAATAATCTGTACAGCCTTTTATATTGTAAAGGATGGTGACAAAAACAGTATTACGAGTGCGCCGTAATATCATTATTCAGTCCCAGTCCCAAAATTAATCTTAATCTTAGTCTGAAATCTTACGTCTGGTGTCTGACATCTAATATCTGACGTCTATCCCCTTTATTTATACTCCTTAGAATCTCTCTTCGGCTCCTTAGCTTCCGGCCATTTCACCGTTGCGCCTTTATCGTCCTGAGGCATCACTCTTCTTTCTCTGCTTGTAAATTCAGGATCTTCTGATGCCATATAGGCCAATGCAGCGGTTAAAACCACATTATTTTTTACCTCATCAAAAACGATCTTATCGTAGGTGTCTTTTGTGGTGTGCCATGTATAACCGAAATATCCCCAGTTCAGGGAGCTCAGAGAAAATCCTGGTACCCCTGCTGCCACAAATGAAGCATGGTCAGAGCCACCACCACCCGGCATTCCAGGGAAATCTGTTTTAATCTGATCTCTAACTGTTTTAGGAACTCCGTTGAGCCATTTTCCAATATAGCGGTAAGAATCAACGAATCCCTGCCCGCTGATATTGATCACGCGCCCTGTTCCATTATCCTGATTGAACACGGCCTGTGTTCCTTTCATAATCTGAGGATTGTCTGCTACAAAGCCTCTTGAGCCATTCAGTCCCTGCTCTTCACTTCCCCAAAGTCCTACAACGATGGTTCTCTTGTTGTTTGGATAATATTTCTTCAGGATTCTCATTGCCTCAAGCATCGTAAGCGTACCCGTTCCGTTGTCTGTGGCTCCCTGTGCTCCGTCCCACGAATCAAGGTGGGCGGAAAGAATCACATATTCTTCAGGCTTTTCCTTTCCTTTAATGATTCCGATGGTATTAAAGTTTTTTGCATCGGGAAGAATCCTGGACTGTGCTTCAACTTTAATTTTAGGCTTAGCTCCATTTTCTGCCATTCTGTAAAGCATTCCATAATCCTCAACATCAATGTCGATCATTGGGATTTTTGAGGTTTTGGCCCCAAAAATTCTGTTTGCGCCCATGATTCCCGTCCAGTTTGAAATAGCGATTGCGGCTGCTCCTGCTTTTTCCAATGCTTCAGGAAGCGTATTATTATCATAGCCGATATTTTTCACATAATCGCGGAAGTCCTTGGAAGCCTGTTCTTTTTCTGCTTTCAGTTTTTCGTACAGTTCCGGAGTGGCAAATTCTTTGATCTGCTCATCAGAACGTCCGATTTTCTGGTATTGCGCGATAAGCACTATTTTTCCTTTCGCAGAAGGAAGCCATGCATCAAATTCTGCTTTAGAAGAAACTTTTGGAAGCACTACCACCTCAGCTTCTACTGCTTTTTTCGTCGCCGGACTCCAGGCAAGCTGTGTGGCAGCCAATGATTTTACACGCGGATACGTCATATCTACATGCGTAATGCCACGCTGCCATCCTTTCCATGTTCCGAACTGCTGAAGGTTGGATTCTATTCCCCATGAACGGAGTTTAGCAGCAGACCATTCATTCGCAGCTAACATTTCCGGAGTTCCCACAAGACGAGGTCCGATACCATCCAGAAGCTCATACGCCATATTTTCAAGCTGAGAACTGTTGTTGATTTCATCTACAAAGCTTTTTACAATAGGGTCCAGTTTTTCTTTCGGATCTACCTTCACCTGCGCCCATGAGAACTGGGCAGCCAGCACAACTGCTGGAACAGCAAAAAATCTATTTATCTTCATAACATATATTGAATGCTTAAAGATAAAAGAATTTGTGGGATTGAAGAAGAGAACGGAGCGTTAAAAGGGAAAATCTGGTGATTTGATAATGGAATGTGGTGGCTCCATGAAAAAAACTACAGCAAAACTTAAACTACAGATTTCTGGAAAGGGGAAAATTTCAAAGGGTGATTACTGAAAAAAAGAATATAAAAAAAGCCGGCTCAATGAGCCGGCTGGGGAACGAATTATTTTTTAGCTTCGTCAACTGAAACTTTTCTGAATTCTTTGAACAATTTGCTAAGTTCTAAAGCTGATTTACGAGCTCTTGTACCTGCAGCTTTGTTTCCTTTTTCTGCTTGTTGGTTAGCCTCACTTGCAAACGCTTCGAATTCAGCGTTGATTTTTTCAATTAGTTCTTTCATTATTTTTAAAATTTAGGGTGCAAATATAGGTTTTATGGTAATTCCAGCCTAGCTCCGGCTAAAAAATTTTAGACTAAAATGCTATTTTCTTCTTTTTTTCCTCCACCGTACCGTCATTTTTTATGTTTCTGTTAAAAATTCACATCTTTTATTAGGTCCTGTCGCTCTGTACAAGGATTATATCATCTATTTGTCTTGTACATTTATTCTTATTCCAAAATTCTATGACGGTCATAGATCCCTCATGGCAACGGCAGGCCTTTTGGGGGTCAGAAAATGAAGAAGATTTTAAAACCGAATGTCGCTTTTTATCCAAACGGTAAGATACATTAACACTGTATTGGCTTATCACCTGTTTATAACTTTCATCATTTTCAAAATACTCATATTCTTCAAACAGAATATCGTTTTTATAAACTGAAGAAAGTACCCGATCGTAATTGTGTTCTGTGTATTCGTAGGTATATTCATCAAATTCATTTCCTCTCTGGTGGAAAGAATAAACCAGATCACCGTTTTTATCCCTGAAATAATATCGAACTTCATAGTCCGGATCATTTTCTTTGTCGCTTCTGTAGAAGGAAAGATACTTATTCCTAATATCCGGACTGAACGTATCGGGAGAGAAACTTTCTATCTTTTCCGTACCTCTGTATATCGTATTCAGTCCATCATTAATGAAGTACAGCTTTCTGTTATCTTCTTTTTTCTGTGCGTAATAAAAATTTCCTTCATAGCTTGTTTCAAACTGCACTTTCTCCCCACATTTAAAATCAATGGTATTGGCTTCAAAAAACCGGGGCAACCGGATTCTTTCCAGGTCTTCAAATCTTCCGTATAGGGCCACTGGTTTTTGTATGACCAACGCATCATCAGAATTGGGAAATTTAATCTCAGAAATCAATCTTTCATTATTGATACAGGTGGTTTTTAGTGATCTCAAAACACATTCTACCCCGTAAATATATCGCTGTCCGAAAATAAAAACCGGGAATAAAGCAGTTAACAGTATAATGATTTTCATACCTCCTAAAATACAAAAAAGTATGCTTCAAACGGACAATCTTACAAAGCCGCCTGCTTCCTGAAATTGATGCTTCCCATGAAATAAAACAGCAAACTGAACAGCAATAGAGGCCCCAGCATCGCCAACCAGTTGACTTTACTCTTTTCATTGTAGTATTCCAGCTGAAATTGCTTCCAGTTGATACTTCCCGTAGGTTCGTTTGCGAAGATTTTAGGATAAAAAAGGAGTCGTTTACTTTCATGAAAATGTTCTGCCGCCTTTGTGAACCTCAACTGGTCTGCCAATCCGGAACCCGTAAGATCATTTAACTGAAGCTGTGCATGAAGTCCTGGAACAAAATAAGAAAGCGTCCTGCTCATTTCTTCCCGCTTCCAAAGCTTTGCTTTCAGCTGATCCGACTGAATTTTGGATTCATCGTCTCCCATCTGCTGCATGGCATAATACCAAAGCCAGTTGAAACTTTCTTTCGGAAAACCATAGGATCTGAACTGTGGATAGTGTTTGTAAAATTTTTCTAAAGTCGGCTTTTGATCGGTATCCCATTTTTCATGATACGCTTCTCTCTGCTCAACCGCTGTATCCAACGCTTCCGGGAGCGGATATTGGCTTAAAATAAAATGATTGAGAACAGCCGGAAGGATAACGGTGAGTACAATCCAGAAACACAAAAGTCCTGCAGCGCCTGCTCTTGAGCTTTTATTCCAGGAAACAACCCAAAAGCTTATCGCAAACCATACGATAATATAAAAGAATGAAACCAGAAAAAAACCGGCTAATGCTCTGTTGATACTTAAATTCAGGAGTGGAACAGCCAGAATAATCAGAAACAGCAAAACTCCTGCAATAACTGCAAAACGGATCACAAACTTTTTATACAAAATTCTGAAAGGTGATGGCGACTGTACAGAAAGAAGAATCCATGTACTTTCTTCTTTTTCTTCTGACAACAGATTGTAACAGTAGGAAATAATCACCAGCGGAAAGAGAAAAATGATCACAAAACCGAGATCCAAGCTCCCCAGAAGCAGACTGACCGGATTTTGAAGATCGGTATCATACTTCTGTCCTTCCAGATTTCTTATCGTTAGGTTCTGTATAGAAGGATTTACATCTCTCTGACCTATGGACAGGGCATTCAGATGATCTGTTTCGTTGACTAATCCAAATTTCAGATAGTATAACAAAAGACCAAGGTCTTTTTCTATATATCCTGTATATCGCTGAATATGTTCTCTCTGATATACAGCTGTATGTTCAATAGTGGCTTTTTGCTTATTGATAAACTGTCTTCCCACAAAAATACTGACTAATCCTGATAACAGCAGGAACAGCATTCCCAAATAAGCAGACTGGGAACGAATGAAGTTCTTAAATAATAAAAGGTACATGATTAATTTATTTTTAGTGTTTTAGACATTAAATGAATAATAACAACGAGACCCAATGTCCAGAGAAGCAAAGAAAGTACAGAAGTGATTTCATTCTGAAACAACATCGTCTGACTTATAAATCTGTATCGAAAATCAGGAAGCTCTTTCCAGTGATCTTTGCTGATGGTATAAGGTTTATCATTTGCCTGTTGCTTTTTATTACTTATATTTTCCATCTGCAGTTTGTTCATCAGCTGAGCCAATTGATATCTGTACTCTTCCACCTGCTCCTGGTAGCTGATATAGGAATTAAAATCTGATCCCGTAAGAGCTGCCGAAAGGTCTTTCATTGCCTGAAAAGGATTAACAAAGGCGAGCGAGCGGTTGATGCTGTTTTGTTCTTCGTAAATAACAAGCTGTTTTTGCCAGTGTTTATTATAGATTCCTGAACTTATCTTTTCACCTTCGGCCATGATATAACCGCTGTAGTTAAAGGGCAGTTCTTCCACTGTTTTCACCTGATAAGCCTGTAGAAGAGAGTCTTTTATTCCTTTGTAATACACATCATTCGGATTGTGGCTGTCTCCTGTTTTTACCAGCTCGTTTTCCACTTTGGTGTCAAAATCTATTTTTGACGGAGCCGGATACAGATAGCCCCCGAAGGCCTGTGCCGTTCTCGGAATAATAACAATGAAAAGAAGCCATAAACCGATCAGTTTTATTAAAGAAGATTTTGAAGTTTGGCTTACTGCAGAAACAATCACGCACACACTGCATACAATAAAAAAGTAGATAAAATAAGCGGCAGCGATCCAAAAAAGACGTAAAAATTCATCAATAGTACTCTTAAAACCGGTCAGCGAAAACCACAGGATTGCAGAAAGGATCATGACAGGAATAAAAACCAGACTGACAAGACCAAGCAGTCCCAGTATTTTTCCGGCGAGCAACTCTTTCCATCGTACTCCCTGGCTGATCAGTACTTTCAGAGTATTGTTTTCCCGTTCTGCAGAGATGCAGCTGAATCCCAGGAAAAATATAAACAACGGAATAAGGGTTTGCAGAATCATTGCCATACTCACTTCTCCAAATCTTAGCATTCCGGATGAAAATCCCGCTTCTGAAAAATTAACGGTATTCTGTTTATGCGCTTCCAGAAATACGGAATTTCCCATGTACCGTTCCAAACCATAATCAAAAAAACTCAAAGGGTGTCTTGCCCTGAAGATCAGATAACCGTAATGAGCCATTCTGTGAGGATGTTTATCCGGTTTACTTTCCCATTGATGACGTACATCCACCTGATGTTTAACTCTGATATCTTCCTGCACTTTATAATCCTGTCCTCCGGTGTAAGCGGCAAAGGCAAACAGAATACTCAGGACAGACAGAAGAAAAATAACCGCCTTATTTTGTAATGACTGTTTCCAAAGCTGTATTGAAATCAGACGTATTATATGTACTCTCATATTTATTAGATTTAAAATTTATAGACTGCGGTGAGCATTGCATTTCTGGGAGCCCCGGGAAATAAACGGAGGTAATTTTGTGCACCGAGCCAGTACGTTCTGTTAAAAATATTGTTGACATTAAAAGCTATTCTCACAGGTCCCTGCTTAGGTGTGTAATAAAGAGCAGCATCAAAAAGCGTATATTCAGGAACCAAAAATGAGCGGTTATACATCGGTACTTTATTTCCACTGTACTGAACGCCCACTCCTATCGCTATATCTTCTAGAAAAGAAGATTCTCCAAAGCTGTCAAAGCTGTATTTCTGCCAGATATTGGCGCTGTGAAACGGAGTGTTCTGCTTTCTGGCTCCTATCAGCGCAGGATTGATGTCGTCAACAATTCTTGCATCATTGTATCCGTAAGATGCGAATACCTGCCACTGAGGTAATACATTCCCGATAATGTCCATTTCAAAGCCACGGCTCCGTTCCTGCCCTCTTGTGACGAGACGGTCCGGTTCTGAAGGATCATTGGCATTCAGCAGGATATTCTGCTGACGGATTTCGTAGATGGCAAAATCAATATGAATCTTTTTATTAAAAAAATCAGCTTTCATCCCGATCTCTTTAGACTTACTCTTCAAAGGGTCAAAAGCTCTGCCCTCAGGAATGGCTACCGGAGCCAGTGAAGCGGTATTCGACTGTGGCTGGAACCCTTCTGTGTACGAGGCATAAACATTGATATTTTCATTCACATGATAGGTAAGACCAAGTCTTGGGATCAGTTTGCTGTCTTTTACAACGATCTCATTATTCTCTTTATACCGGGTAATATCCTGAAACCATTCCTGTCTCAGGCTTAGAAATAGATTAAAACGGTTCCAATTGATCTGATCCTGAATATACATTCCATTGGAACGGATCAAAGCAGGGGTCAATGCAGTTTTTGAAAATACATACTCTTCAGGATTTTTAATGCTGTAAACAGGATTAGCCAGATTAAAGTGCTCTACATTGGGTTTCGGCATGGTAATCCCGTTGATTGTTACCATTTGATAGGCATCTGCATTCTGAGGATTATAGGAAGAAGTTGTCTTTCCGTCCTTCAGAAGATATCCTCTTGCGGTGTTTTGCGCTCCACCTTTGTATTTATGGGTACTGATCAAATCATAGCCTGCCAGAATTTTATGTTGAACAGGCCCTGTGTTAAGATTGAATACCAGATACGCATTGAGATTATCCGTATTCCAGAACTGATTCCGCTGTACCATCTGCATTCCTGCAAGGATTGGAATAGGTTTATTCTCTGCATTTACAGCAAAAGCATTGGTTGTTCTGTGCTCCTGAAGATCTTCCTTCCATGTCTGCTTCATATACGATGCATTAATGCTGATCTTATCGGTCATACGGTGGGTAAAATTGGACATAATGATCAGTTCCTTTGATTTAAAATAATCGTTAATTGCTCCTAAATTGAAGCTTACAGGTGTACTTCTCAGATCCGTCATTCCATCTGTCGCTCCGAAAATAGGCTGTCCTCTGTCTATTTTTCCGTTCAGGTCGCTGTAGATCATTTCTACGTTGATAGCGGTCCTGTCATTTGGTATATAGGAAATCGAAGGGGAAATCAAAACACTTTTCTGGGACTGTATATCCCTGAAACTCTGAGCCTGTGCATATCCTGCGTTCAATCGGTATAAAAGAGTTTTCTCCTTATTCAGTGGTCCGGTAAAATCGAGTGAGCTTCTTATAGTACTAAAGCTTCCTACGCTCATACTGACTTCCTTACTAGGTGTTTTCAGCGGTTTCTTCGTCACCAAAACGATGCTTCCTCCGGGATCTACGCTGGAAAGAACAGCGCTGGCCGGACCTTTGATGACTTCTATTTTCTCAAGGTTGGTCGTCATGGGCTGCATAAAATAATACTGTCTCGTACGCATTCCATTGATGATGGTTCCTTCTTCATTCTGCGCAATTCCACGGATACTGAACTGATTATAATAGCTCACAGGGGTTACACTGCTGGCCATTTTCACAGCGTCACTTAATTGAAAAGCCTGCCTGTCGTTGATCAGTTCCTTGCTGACGGTAGAAATCGAAAACGGAATATCTTTGTTCTGAACTCCAATTTTTGTAGCTGAGAATGAATAGTCACTATGGTACTTTTTTGATGTTCTGCCCAAAATTTCCACTTCCTGAATAGTTCCGACTTTATAAAGATGAATGACTAATTTTTTTGTTAAAGACGTACTGTCCGCCTCAATTTGTTCTGTATGGGTTTCGAAAGATTCAGCATTCACTCTGAGCTCATAAATACCGGTTTTAACATCCGGGATACTGAAATTCCCATCCCGGGAAGTGGTTTCATATTTGTTTTCGTTATTTTTAATAGTGATTCTTGCGTTTTTAAGCCTTTGATGATTTTGTCCAACCACTTCTCCTGATAATGTCTGCTGCGCACAAACCTTCACACTGGCAATAGCCAGTGCAGCGGTGATATACAAGTATTTCATTTTTCTGTTGTTAAATGGTTTCCAAATAAATTCTCTGAAGTTCATCTGCTGTAACAGAACTGGCCTGCAGGATATGAACAAGGCTGCCTTCTTTCATAATACCGATACGCGTTCCTACATTCACCGCATTGAAGATATCATGCGTAGCCATCATAATACTCTTCCCTTTGGCTGCAAGATCTTTACAGATCCTTGTAAATTCGGCGGTGGCTTTCGGATCAAGTCCTGAAGTGGGTTCGTCCATTAAGATGAGGTCCGCATTTTTTGCAACAGCAATAGCAATGGCTACTTTCTGACGCATCCCTTTAGAATAGGCAGACAGTTTTTTGTGATGGGCAGCCTTCTGAAGACTTGTATTCTCCAAAAATGCTCCAAGCTCTTCTTTGGAATAGCAAAACCCAGCCATCTGACTGAAAAAATCTAAATTTTCAATTCCTGTAAGATTGGGATACAACTGTACCACTTCCGGAATATAGGCTATATACTTTTTAGTGGTTTCACCATTCATTTCCACCGGAATTCCATTGATAAGGGCCTGACCGGAGGTTGGTTTTAAGAATCCTAAAAATATATTGATTGTGGTTGTCTTACCGGCTCCGTTTTGCCCGAGCAGACAGAAAATTTCTCCTTTTTGTACGGATATATTGAGACCGCTTAGAGCAGTGACATGGTTGTACTGCTTACTAAGCTCAATTGCTTGTAATATTGACATGAAAATGTATTATGTAATTAAATAATTAAAATGGTAAGCCCGCAAAAGCAGGCAAAGGATATTTAAAAATTATCATACACCGGAGGACCTCTGTCCGCTAAAGAAAAAAGAGTGTTAGAAAATAGAAATCCGGGAGAAGAGAAAATTTTTCCCGTAATTTTTGTTAATGAAAATGCAGCAGTATCAATCTTACCGATTCCTCCTTCACCCCATAGTTTGTGGTGGCAGACCGGACATTTTGTATCACATGATGAAAAAGCTTTTTTAAAGATCTTTCCATTCTCTTTTGAATACTGAAGAGAGTTTCCTGCATTCTGACTGTGAAGAAAATGATGGTGAAGATATTCTGCCGGAGAAACAGCAAAAGCATATACAGCAATGAATATTGCCGTTAAAAAGTTTTTAAAATGCTTCGTGATTCTCAATAGATAGATTTACTGATTGAATTTGAATGCTGCGAAATTAAAAAATATTTAATGAACTGACGACTTTACTTAAAACCAATTTCAATCTTCTTCAACGATTGCCGCTATTCAATTATGGGTAAGATTTTGCTTTTAATCCTGCTTTTTCTAATAAAGTAAGGCTTTCCGGTGTGATCCGGTCTGCAAAAACAATCCGAAAATGATGGCTGTACTTATCCGTTAATGAAAATGTATTTCCCGGAGTGAAAAGAATTCTGTTTTTGTCACAATAATCAAAGAATGCCTTCATATCTGTTCTTTCCGGTAGTTTTCCCCAAATACTGTAACCTCCCTGAGGACTTTGAAAACAGGCATCGTCGGGAAAGTAATGACGTAAGGCATCAAGCAGCTCAACGGCTTGTCTGTTCAGTTGTTTTCGGAAAGATCGCAGGTGCCTCTCATAGCTGTTTCCCTGAAGAAGTTTCAGCATCAGCTCCTGATAGATCGGAGAAACAGATCTACCCATAGCAAACCTTGCCTTTTCGGAACGGGAATAAAAACGTCCGGTATTCAGCCAGCCTAAACGGATACCCGGGGCCAGTGTTTTTGAAAACGAAGAATAGGTCATTACCAGGCCGGAATGATCAAAGCTCCTGATACAACTTGGCCTTTTTTCACCAAAATAAAGATCACCATATACTTCATTTTCAATAATCGGGATCTGATAAATGGATGCAACGGCTAACAGTTCTTTTTTAGCGTCATCACTCATAGCAATCCCGGTCGGATTTTGAAAATTTGGCGTTAATATCACCGCCTTTACCTCATTGGAGACACAAACCTTCTTTAAGTATTCTGTATCAAAACCTGTTTCATAGTGTACAGGAATTTCAATTATTTTAAGACCTAGATTGGCCACAGCCTCCAGAATGGAAAAGACACACGGACTTTCAACAGCTACGATGTCACCAGGTTGAGTGACTGCTCCCAAAGCTATGGTGAGAGCCTGCAATGCACCATCTGTAATGATCAGTTCATCGGGATTCATTAAGCACCCATGTGATCCCATCTGTTTGGAAATTTGTTTTCTAAGGTCCTGCAAACCATTGGAAGGATAGTACCTCAACAAGGCAGCTCCCTTTTCACGGATGACTTCCTGCATCGTTCTGAGGATAAGTTTTTGAGGAATTACAAGATCTCCCGGCGCTGCGCTATTGAAAGAACTCACTTCAGAAGGTTTGTTTCTGGCTGAGGTGAGCATAATATTTTTCGCAAATTCAGGATCTCTTACCACAAGAGGCATCTCTACTCTGGTCTGAAAACTATTGTCTTCAGGGGTGTAGGATACAAAATAGCCTGAACTGGGACGGCTTTCTACCAATCCTTTTATCATAAGATGATCAAAACCACTTTGAACTGAACTTGTACTCAAATTATATTGAGTTTTAATCACCCTGACGGAAGGTAACCGCTGCCCCTTGCTCAGAATTCTCTTTCTGATCTGCTCTTCAATAACTGAAGTGAAAATTTCATATTTGTATGATTTCATCTTTAATCGGACAAACTGTACCGTACAAATTTACAAAATAAGTAACTGTACCGATTAAATTAATGGGAACTGTATCTCTTTTGAATGCTATTATCTTCTAATTTTGAATAAAAAAGATTCATGAATATAATTTCAAAATTTACAGTGGGTTCTGAGGAGGGAATTTCTGATCTTATAACGATTATCGATGCTTCAGTGTATGCATTACACCAGGAACTTGTTCCTGAAAAGGACATCAAAAAACATATTGAAGAGGACATTGATCCCAGAAAGATGATCAATGATCTGAATGACCTTTCCAATCAGCTTATCATTACATACTCAGATGATCAACCTGTGGGATACAGCATTCTTAAAAGCGGCGTGAGTCACCCTTCTCTATCTGAAGAGAAAAGAGCTACAGAGATGAGTTTTGTAATCCTGCCGGAATTTAACTCACCGGAAATCAGGGAATCACTCTGGAAAAAAAGCAGATCTGCCGCCAGCTTCACCGATATTATCTGGATCAATATGATGACGAATGATCCCCTTTTAGAGTTTTTAAAAGAGTCAGGATTTTCCGTAGCAGCTGACACTACAGCAGGACCTTTCCATCTTCCATCCCATATTCTGCAATTAGAAATCAGTAAAAAACAGGAAAAGCAACGATTTTACTAAAGCTTAAGGGTACTTCTTTACAGAATAAATTTTAACTTTAAATCAGCTCAAGTGTTCAAAAAATTTTGTGGCTTTTGTGGTGAATGTTTTAATCTCCCGCAGATTTCACGGATAACACAGATCATGAAATATGAAGAAGATTTTTAAACATTTTAGATCACTTTAGTTTAAAGTGTTACAGACCTGTGTCATTGTCAAAGGCCATTCAAAGGAAATTGAGAAAATTCTTGGACCGATCAGGAGTGCCTCATAGAAAAATATCAGGATTAACAATGGTTTCTGTATCTTTGATTTTTATAATTTCTGTATTATGAGTGATCAGCTGGAAACCATTGAAGATTATTACAAACGCCTCAGGAAGAACCAGATGAAAATGTTTGATTCGGATGATTTCGAAACCGGAAAGTCGCATTTCAATGTTTCTATGCGGAAGTACTGTAGTTTTAAAAGTCCTTATAACCGCCGTGATTATTATAAAGTAAGCTTTATCCAGGGAAAAGGTACGTTTCAGTATGGTGCTTATGAACTGTATATTGACCGTCCTGCCCTGTTTTTCCCTTCGCCCCATATTCCATATTCATGGGAATGTGACGGGGATCTTCAGGAAGGATATTTTTGTCTTTTTAATCAGGAGTTTTTTAATGGGAATTCTGAATTCAATTTATTTAAAAAGACTTCCCTGTTCAAAGAATGGAGTAAACCCATTGTTTTTTTAACGGATGAGCAAACGCAGCTGGCGACGCTGTATTTTGAACAGATGTATAAACTGAACAATTCGGCATATCCTTTTCGATGCAGCAGCATCAAAAGCCATCTGGCCTCTGTGATGCATCTTGCCCTGGAAAATCGTGTGGATGACATCAATCCTAATGAGCTTCCGGCCAATATCCGTCTATACCGTTTGTTTGATGAACTTCTTAATAAACAGTTTCCACTGGATTCCCCGGCTTATCCGTTGGCTCTGAAAACGGCTTCTGATTTTGCTGAGCATCTTAATGTCCATGTCAACCATTTGAATTCATCAGTAAAATCGGTAACGCAGCTTACTACGACCCAGATCATTAAAGAAAGGGTGTTTGAAGAGTCTAAAAACCTATTAAAATACACGAACTGGGATATTGCTGAAATAGGATATACGCTTGGATTCGACCAGCCGTCTCATTTCAATAATTTCTTTAAAAAGCATGCTGATGTTTCACCGTTAAAATTTAAGAATTCTAATTAAATCTTTGATTTTTGTAATTTTTACTTTGTCTTTTAAAATTCAACCGGACCTTTCCTGGCTTATTTTTGCACTGTAAAATAACGAACGAATATGTTGTTGAAAGAAGCATCTGAGAAAAGAATCAGATTAATAACCATTATGGCTTTTGTGTCGATCCCGCTTTCGGGGTTTGTCACTGATATTTATTTGCCCTCATTTCCTTCGATGGCCCATGAAATGAAGGTGTCCGAAAAAGAAATCCAGATCACTTTAACGTCTTACTTACTAAGTTACGGGATCTCCCAGCTGTTTGTAGGAGGAATTCTTGATAGTATCGGGCGTTACCAGCCTAAATTGATTGCCTTATTTCTCCTGATCATCAGCAGTATCCTGATTACAATGACGGACAGCATCCTATTGATCTGTCTGCTCCGTATTCTTCAGGGTGCGGCCGTTTCCGTCCTTGTTGTATCTACCAGGGCTATTTTTGTGGATCTTTATGATTCTGAAAAGGTGAAACATTATCTGAGCTATTTCACCATCGTCTGGTCGTGCGGACCTATTCTGGCCCCTTTTCTGGGTGGATATCTTGAAAAACTGTTTAACTGGCACGCGAATTTTTATTTTCTTGCTTTTTATGCAGGAGCTCTGTTTCTGTTTGAATGGTTTTTCAGCGGTGAAAGTTTACCGGAGAAAAAGAAACTTAATCTTTCCGAGAACATCAGTCTTTATAAAATGATGCTTAAAAACAGGATTTTCATGCTTGGAATCTTTATTTTAGGACTGAGCTATTCTATTGTGATGCTTTTTAATATCACGGGGCCTTTTATTATTGAAAACACGTTTCACTTTACGCCGGTAGTCATCGGGTACTGTACCCTGATATTAGGATTTTCATGGATGATCGGAGGTTTTATAGGAAAAAAGCGGCTTAAGCTTGACTTTAAGGACAGGATTTTACAGCCTATCATTTTACAACTGGTACTGATTGTGGGCTTGATTGCCACCAGTTTTTATGCGGAAAGCCTGTTTATCATGATTCCATTTGCCTTTTTCATTCACATTTGTTCGGGAATTCTATTTACTTCATTTTTTACAACGAGTATGCTTTATTTCCCTAAAAATGCGGGAACAGCAGGAGGATTAATGGGCGGACTGGTGTATGTGATCACTTCTATTACAAGTTTTATCATATCTGTCAGTGGAAATGTTACAGAACAGGGCGGACTGGCCTGGCGGTACCTGGCGATTGCGATCATCCTTTTAGGAATTATCCTCGTGATGCATCAGGCAGTTAAAAAAGAAAAAGCACGGAATTGATTCTCTGCTTTTTTTATGCTTATCAGACGTATGTATAATTTATTTCACGATGAAAAAAGCTAATTTCAAAATAAACAGGACACAAAAAAAGGATTAAATCGTTATTAAATTTACAAATGAACATTTTTCAATATACTTCAAACAGCCAATGAATAATATTTTAAATAAATATTGATTTACAATAAATTACAGATTAAAAAACGCAAATTATTTTTAAGGCAATACTGTCAACAGATCACCGAAGATAAATTATCAATCTTATTGTTTACAATAAAAACAGTTTAATTATCGTATATTTATAAAAATGTCTATTAATACTTTATAAAATGAGTTGTAAACATTCATAATTTTAAAATAATATAAAATGAAAAGTGTTTACATGGGCGAAAGCGATGGGCATGAAATTGGCAGTATACCGATGAAATCGATGAGTATTGCGTACTTAATTCTGGTACATCGCCTCCCAAATCAGTTCAAAAAACTTTTTACAGCCATTTACGAATCTACCAACTTTTATCTTATTCATATTGACAAAAAAGCGAGTCAGGAAATTGGCGAAGAGGTCAGAAACTTTTTAAAACCCTATTCAAATGTACAGATCCTTGACAGTGAAAATGTAGTATGGGGAGGATACAGTATGGTGCAGGCTGAACTGGACGGGATGCAATATCTTCTCAACATGGATGCAAAATGGGACTATTTCATTAATTTAAGCGGACAGGATTATCCTCTGAAATCACAGAAAATAATTAAAGAGTTTCTATCTAAAAACAACGGTAAAAGCTATATCAAAATAGCCGACCAGAAAAAATCAAGACCTGAAACCATGAACAGAATTGAAAATTATTTTGAGGAACTGGAAGATAAAATTTCAGATAAAACCCACAAAAGGACTTTCATGAAAGATGTGGTTCCCTATATTGGGGGCCAGTGGATGATTTTAACCAGAGACTGTTGTGAATTTATCACGAACAGTACGGAAGTGAAAAAGTTTGAGGACTATTATCTGAATACTTTGATTGCTGATGAATCTTTCTTCCAGACCGTTTTGATGAATACCACATTTACAGGTACTCTGGTAGATGATGATAAGAGAGCTATTATCTGGATTCCGGACGGGGATATCAAATTACGTCCCAAGACTTTCACAAAAACCGATTTGGATTTTCTTCAGAAAGGGAATCATCTTTTTGCCAGAAAGTTTGATGATAATGTAGATCATAGCATTATTGATTCTATTAAAATACAGTATGATCAGCCATTTAAAACGGTCGTGAAGATGATAGATGTAAGAAACATAAGCGCAAGTGTTTCTCACTTAAACTAAAAGCCAATTAAATGATACTATGAGCCCTAACCATTTTGTGGTTAGGCTTTTTTTTTTGAAAATCATCAAAACACAACATATCCAATTTTGGATATTTCTTCATTCAAACAGGCTTTCCTATAGATATGTTTTTTTAAAAACATCCCATTATAAAAAATCTGAGAAGCAACAGAACTTACACTATTCACCAGTCTAAAAAACAGATTTTAGGGACGAAGTAAATCATTTTTACCATCATTGATGAACGATTTAGTTGATTTCCATCAAAAAACACCTGAAAAACAAGTCACAAAATGACACAATTTAAGAAAAACTATAAACCAAAAGGAAAAATTACTGAAAACAAATAACTGAATACAAAAATTAAATTAAAATTAAAATAAGTGTGTTTTTTTTATTGATTATTCAATTTTAAACGTAAATATTTCGTAAATTTAACAATAATAAAACTTGAATGTAATCATTTTTATGGAGATAAAATTTTAGTGTGATCAACCCATTAAAAAAAATAAAAAATGAACACAAAAAGTAATTTTTTTAGAATTATGAGTTTAATTCTAATTCTTTTCGTAAGTACATCTTGCGAGAAAGCGAAGGATCAGCCAATCCCTTTTGACCAAGAAGAAATGATTGATGCCGAGTTTTTAACTGAAAAATTCCAATCACAACTGACACCTGATTTTGTACTGGACATTCTTAAAAAAAGAAATAAGGAATTTGTGGATGAAAGACTTACCATCCGTAATACTTCACAAAGAATAAGAACGGCCTCTTTAGGACAGTATCCCGGAGCTGTCATCCTTTCATGTTTAGATTCACGGGTTCCGGTAGAAGATGTTTTTCATTCCGGAATCGGTGACCTGTTTGTCGCGAGGGTTGCCGGAAATATCAGCAATGAAGATATTATAGGAAGTCTTGAATTTGCCTGCAAAGTTTCCGGCGCAAAAGTAGTGGTGGTTTTAGGCCATGAGCATTGTGGCGCCATAAAATCTGCGATTAATAATGTAGAACTTGGCAATATTACCGCTCTTTTGGCTAAAATAAAACCGGCCATTGCTGCTGTACAAAATTTCAAAGGGGAAAAAACCTCTAAAAATCCCGACTATCTGGAAGCGGTAACCCAATCCAACATCAATGAAACCATTTCGAATATAAGAAAAAACAGCCCTATCCTGAAAGAAATGGAGGAAAAGGGAGAAATCAAAATTATTGGTGGGGAATATCACATGGAAACCGGAAATGTGGAGTTTATCAAGTGATCATCATAATGGATATTCTTATGGCTTAATAGCCCGATTGTAAAATAAACTCTAACCCGATTCGGGTTGGAGTTTTTCAATGCTCACCGCCATAAAAAAAGTCTTCCCGGAGGAAGACTTAAAAACACAAATGATGAAAAAAAATTATTTTTCGGTCTAAATATAATACATTTTTCACTCTTAAAAAGAGCGGTATCGTGACTTTATGATTTTTTTGTGACTAAAATATTTCACTTCTTTCTTATCATTACAGTAAATAAAACTGATCAAGCTTTTCTTCGCAAAGAGTCTTTACTACTTCTATCCAGCGGTCTTCATCATTCAGGCAGGGAATGTAATGAAAATGTTCACCTCCCGCATGCAGGAACTGTTCTTTTCCTTCTACAGAAATTTCTTCCAGAGTTTCAAGACAGTCGGAAACAAAGGCCGGACAGACAATAGCCAGATTTTTAATTCCTTTTGAAGGAATTGTTTCTAAAGTTTCATCGGTATACGGCTCCATCCACTTATCTTTTCCAAGCCTGGACTGGAAAGAAACAATAGTCTTTTCTCTTGGCAAACTCAGCTTTTCAATCACTTTTTTAGTCGTGTCAAAACACTGGTGGCGGTAACAGAACTGATGGCTTGGATTGCTTTCTCTGGAGCAGCAGTCATTAAGATTACAGGTTTTGGTAGGATCTGTTTTATAAATATGTCTTTCGGGAACTCCATGATAGGAAAACTGCAGCGCATCAAAATTTTCCGGAAGTTTCTCCTTAATGCTTTCTGCCAGACAATTGATGTAAATATCTCTGTGGTAAAAAGGCTGAATGTAATTGATCCTCACCTTTGGAAATTTCTTTTTTCGCACCTCTTCTGCTTTTTCAATGACAGATTCAGTTGTACTCATGGCATATTGCGGATAGAGCGGAAAAAGCACAATTTCAGAAACCCCCTGATCCACCAGTTTTTGAATTCCTGTTTCAATGCTGGGCCGTGCATATCTCATGCCTATTTCTACAGGAACATCCACAATTTTTTGAAGTTTTTCCTGAACCTTTTCAGTGATAACAATCAGTGGAGAGCCTTTATCCGTCCAAATGGTTTTGTAAGCTTCAGCAGATTTTGCAGGTCTTGTGTTTAAGATAATTCCACGGACAAGCAGCGCACGGAAAATCCAACGGTAATCTATTACCCGTTCATCCATTAAAAATTCGTCAAGATACTCCTTTACATCCTTTACCGCTGTAGATCTTGGTGACCCAAGATTTACCAATAAAATTCCTTTTTTAGCCAATGTTCTTTATTTTAATGATGAATGATTTTATAAAATGGTATTGTCGTGTATTCAATTTAATGCTTTTTTATACGTCTCCAAAGCTCTTGCTCTGGCAAATTTGTGCTCAACCAACGGTTGTTGTATTTCCTTACCCGGAAGCCATTTTTTGATGTATTTCCAATCTTTATCAAACTTTTTGGTCTGCTCTTCGGGATTGAAAATTCTAAAATAGGGAGCGGCATCACAACCACAACCTGCAGCCCACTGCCAGTTTCCATTATTAGCCGAAAGATCATAGTCCAGAAGCTTTGCAGCAAAATAAGCTTCTCCCCATCTCCAGTCGATCAGAAGATGTTTGGTAAGGAAACTCGCAGTGATCATTCTTACCCGGTTGTGCATAAAACCGGTTTCATTCAGTTCGCGCATTCCTGCATCTACAATAGGATATCCTGTTTTGCCTTCACACCATGCTTTGAACTCTTCTTCATTGTTTCTCCAGGGAATGTCTTCATATTTTTTCTTAAAACAGTGGCTGACGACATGAGGAAAATGAAAAAGAATCTGCATGAAAAACTCTCTCCAGATAAGTTCACTAAGCCATGTTTCGCTATGTTGAAGGGCAAATTTCACACACTTTCTCACAGAGATAGTTCCAAAGCGCAGGGCAATACCAAGATGAGTTGTATGATCCATGAATGGGAAATCCCTGTATTGCTGATAAGAATTAATTATCTTTTTATCCAGAGAAGGTTTGTTAAACTCCATTCCTGTCTTTTTAAAACCAATGTCCTCAAGGCTGAACATTGTTTTATGATCTTTTAATGATTCAAAATTGGCGAAATCGACGGGATAATCTTGAATATTGCCTAAGTTTTCTCTCCATCTTTTTGAATAAGGAGTATAGACCGTATAGGGAGACTGATCACTTTTCAGGATATCATTTTTTTCGAAGATCACCTGATCTTTGAAGTCTGAGAATTCTACTCCGCTTTTTTCAAGAAAGTCAGCCACTTCCTGATCTCTTTTAATCGCCTGCGGCTCATAATCCCTGTTGCAGAATACGGTATCCACCTCAAAATCTTCAGTCAGTTTTTTGAAGATATCCAGTGGTTTTCCGTAATAGGTTTTGAGTCCGCTTTGATGGCTTTCAAGTTCTTTATTGATATTCTCAAGCGCCTGGTGGATATAGTCTACTCTCTGATCTGATTTATCCTCCAGCTTTTCCAGGATTTCGGAATCAAAAATAAAAACAGGAATCACTTTCAGTCCGGCCTTAAGCGCATTATACAAACCTGCATTGTCTTCAAGTCTGAGATCTCTTCTGAACCAGAAAATATTAATTTTGCTCATTTCTCTTCAATTTTTGAAATAAATAAATATTCCACAGAATCATTTCATATCCGTAAACGGTATCTTCTATAGGAATGGTCAGCATTCTGATTCCCATAAAATCCTGAGGATTGTAGTTGACAATCGGGGATTCAAGGCCTGTGCCGGTAAGGATCCCGTTGACCAGCAGAAATCCGGGCATCAGCACCAGATAGATGAATGAAGCTTTGCCGATCCACCTTGATTTTAATACAAAATAAAGAGTGAACATACTTACCGCTGTGGATAAGAAAGTAATAAATGTATAAATCTTATCATGAAAATAAAAAGCAATTCCCAGTGATGAAACAATGGAGATGATCACAAATATTTTTTCAGGCAGTGGTTTCCAGTCCAGTTTAAAAAACTGATCCAGACAGAAGTATGTGAAAATACATGAAAAAGGAATACAGAAGAAAAACAGGATTTCTTCAATTGGCAGGTTGTACACCCGGATTCCTAAAAGATAGGTATCATTGAACCACCACACTCCCCTTTTGGTAAACCAGATATCCCAAAAAATAAAAACAAGAGCTACCATCAACGCTGCCTTAAAAAAAGCAGAAAAATGCCTGTTGAATTTTATTTTAGGATGAAATGAAAAAACAAAACAGATGATGACCGTAAAAAAATTAATTAAAAGATAGGTGTAATGGAGCATGATCAGGCTTTATGTTTATTAAAATACATTTTAAAATACTTGATGGGAACCCACAAAAATCCAAAACACTCTCCTTCTTCTTTTCCGGTATGCTTATGATGCTGCTTATGGGCCCGTCTGATAGCCAGTAAATATGGATTTTCTGTATTGCGCAGTATTTTAAGCCGTTGATGGATAAAGATATCGTGAACAAAAAAATAAGCCATTCCATACAAAGCGATTCCCACGGCAATATAAAACCAGAAATTAAAATTCTGTACGGTTCCGTAATACATCAGAAGAATGGTTGGCAAAGCAAAAATGAGAAAGAAATAATCATTTTTCTCCATAGCCCCTTCATTGCTGTGATCATGATGATCCTTGTGCAGCATCCATAGAAAACCATGCATGATATATTTATGAATGAGCCACGTCATTCCTTCCATGATGAAAAAAGTACCTACTACAATCAGGAAATTCATTATTTTGTTTTTTTATTGAAGCGTTCTTCTAAAACTTTATACCTGTAGCTGAACACATGCTCAAGCTTTTTTCTTACAAAAATTGTATGGGCTATTTCACCCAAAAATCCCAAAGGAAGTTCATAATCTACTGTGTCCTTCATCAAAACTCCTTCTTCATTGACTATAAATTCGTGGTGATGATTCCAGAGTTTATAAGGTCCTTTTTTCTGAAAATCTGTAAAACTTTTTTGAAAATCAACCTGGGTGATTTCCGTTTTCCATTTCATTTTTATGCCTAATATCGGGGAAACATAATAATCAATAATCATCCCTTCAAAAATCTCATCATCCGTCATTTTGGTCAGGACGATAAAATTCATATCCTTCGGTGTGATTTCCGAAAGGTTATTGGCAGAAGAAAAAAACTTCCATGCTGTTGCGATATCGCAGTTCAGCTGCTGTTCCCTGTAAATTTTATGTATCATTCTATTCTCTAAGATTTAGATGTTCGTGAGCTTACAGAAGCGATGCTTTATACTGTACATAACTGCTCATCATTAAAGATAATTTTTTTCCGTTGGATATCCTTATTCTCTGGTTAATCATATTGCTGGCAGAAGTTCGCTTGATTTTCCGGAACAACGAAACATAATAACGATAAGCGAGATAGACTCCGAACCTCGCGGAACCGGGAAGTTTTTTGATCCCCTCCAAAGCCGTTTTAAATTCTTCTTCAATCTCTTTTTCAATATGAGATTTCACGGTATTGTCAAAATAGGAAATATCAACATTCGGAAAATAGCAACGTCCCAAAACCTGATAGTCATCTTTCATATCCCGGAGAAAATTAACTTTCTGAAACGCAGACCCGAGAATCATGGCATAGGGTTTCAACTTCTCAAATTCTTCCGTATTTCCTTCTGTAAAGACATGAAGACACATCAGACCCACCACTTCAGCAGACCCTACAATGTATTCTTTATATAATTCTGAATTATAATCAATTTTCTGCAGATCCATTTCCATACTTTTCAGAAACTGATGGATCAGACTGTAATCAATTTTGTACCGGTGCACCGTTTCCTGAAACGACTGCAAAATCGGATTCAGGGAGATTTTTTCTTCCAGCGCTTCGAAAGTTTCCGCTTTGTATCTTGATAAAAGTTTATGTTTATCATAATCATGAAAGCTGTCTACAATTTCGTCGGCAAGACGGACATACCCGTAAACGGCATAGATCGGATTTCTGATTTTAGGGGAAAGCGCCATTATTCCCAGAGAAAAACTTGTGCTGTATTGTTTAGTTGCTTCTCTGCTCACTTTGTAAGAAAGGTCGTCAAACAATTTTTTCATAATTAATAAATTTTACTGGCTTCGTTAGCTGCTATTTTTCCTGAAATAATAGAGGGTGGAACTCCCGGACCAGGAACAGTAAGCTGGCCTGTATACAAGAGATTCTTTATCTTTTTATTCCGGATGGAAGGCTTTAAAACGGCCGTTTGTGATAAGGTATTGGCAAGACCATATGCATTGCCTTTATAGGCATTATAATCTTGTTGAAAGTCATTAATGCAATAGCTTCTTTTATATTCAATTTTTGAAATAAGATCTGAAGTTCCTGTATGTTTTTCCAATCTTGCGATCATCTCGTTAAAATATTTTTCTCTCATTCCCTCAGAATCTTCTATTCCGGGAGCTACCGGCATCAATAAAAAAACATTCTCACAGTTTTCGGGAGCGGTGCCTTGATCTGTTTTCGATGGGCAACACGCATAAAACAAAGGCTTTGTAGGCCATTTTTTATCTTCATAAATTTCGTGGGTATGAAGTTCCAGATCATTTTCAAAGAAAAGGGTGTGATGCTTCAAATGAGGCACTTTCCCTTTGATTCCAAGATAATAAATAAGACATGACGGAGCAAATGTTTTTTTCTCCCAATAAGATGGCTTGTAGTTTCTATACTGCTCAGGAAGAAGCTGACTTTCTGTATGATGATAATCGGACGAAGCAATGACAAAATCAAACTTCAGGACTTCTCCATTCACTACCAAAGCATTGGCTTTATCGTTTTCAACTGTTATTTTTTCAACATTTGAGTTAAAGTGAAAATGAGCACCCTGTTCTGCTGCAATCTGCATCATTGCTTCGGTCACTTTTGAAAAACCACCCATCGGATACCAGGTTCCCAATTTATAACCTCCATAATTCATCAGACTGTATAATGCAGGAATATTTTTTGGTGCCGCGCCCAGAAAAATCACGGGAAATTCCATCAGCATAATCAGTTTGGGATGACTGAAATACTTTCTTACAAACTGGCTGAAATTGGTAAGTAAATCCAACTTCAGGGCATTCTTTGCCATTTTGGGTGAAACAAACTCCAACCATGAGTGGCAGGGTTTATTCACAAACTCTTTCATGCCGATTTCATATTTGATCTGAGCATCTTTCATGAAGTCATCAAGCTTTTTTCCGGCTCCCTTTTCCATGCTTTCAAATAAAACCCTCATTTCCTCATAACGGTCCGGAATATTCATCACACCGTCTGAAAATACCATTTCAAACTGAGGATCCAGCGGAATCAGCTCATAAAAATCAGATGACTTTTTTCCAAAATCCTCAAAAAATGCCTCAATAATATCCGGCATCCAATACCAACTCGGGCCCATATCAAAAACATAACCTTCCTCAGTACGAAACTGTCTTGCTCTGCCACCTACCCCACTGTTTTTTTCAAACACGTGTACTTCATTTCCCTCTTTTGCTAAATAGGAAGCTGCAGATAAGCCAGAAAAGCCTGAACCAATGACGGCTATTTTTTTGTTCATGATCAATTTTTTATGAATGAATACTCTTTACTGATGATATCAATAAGGTTTTTAGCATCAATATTGCGGTTGAATATCGGCTGGTGAAATTTTTCAAGTTTGTCCAGAATACGGATCAACTGCATTTTTTCAGAATAACTAAGATCTCCGGCCACAATGTTTGTTGCCGTTCTTATCTTTCTCATCTGATTTTCCAAAGATCTGATACCTGAATTGGTGATCTTTATAATTTTAGTTCTTTTATCGGTATCAGAATCCGACTGTTCTACCAAGCCCAGATTGATAAGCCTGTTGATGATCAACATTCCCACAGACTTTTCGTGAACATTCTTCTTAATAAGCTCCATTTTAGTCATGGCGCCGAATGTTTTTAAATTAATCAGATAAATAAAGTCTTCCTGCGTCGCAAATTCTGAATCGATGATAGCTGATTTTGAATACGATTTGGCATACCTGTTCAAATGAACCAGTGAAGTACTGATGGCGCTTTCAGGACTCCTACCACTCTCTTTACCAGCCCAATAGGGTTCATCTGTTTGATTGTTTAGCGCCAGAGGCTCCTTTCCGCTTAACCATGCCTTAAAGCCTTCAACATCCGAAGGGTAAGAATTCATCTTATTCTCTTCATCAAATTCCTCAAGCAATCTGATAACATCTTTTACGACTGAATAATTCATCTTATTAACAATTAGTACACAAATATACTAATTAAAACAAAATAAAGATTATAAATGAACTAAATTTTAAATTGTAATTGAGTGCAGATTTTATAAACAGATAAAAGAAAAATACCTAAACGCTGAAAAACAAGTTATTAACTTCACCTTAGGAGAACGAAAGGATCATTTTATTCATCATTTAATAAGCTTTTCTCATGCAAATTATTCAGAAAATATTCATATCAAGGTTTAAACTTTAACATGGATCACCGTTAAAAATTTATATGCTGTTAAGAAAAGTGACTAAATTATCCTGTCTTCCCAGTCCGACCTTGCTTTTTATTCTTGTTTTGTACACTCGGATGGTCGCAGTCGTAGTATCTTCAAGAGCTGATATTTCTTTTGAGGAAAGATTCATTCTAAAATAAGTACAGAGTTTCAGTTCTCTTTTGGTTAAAACCGGATAAAGGACTTCAAGTTTTCCCAAAAACATCTTACTTTCATTGCTGCTTTCATTTACGAAATCATCATTTTTCTTATCGATCTGGATCAGTTTACTCACTTTCAGATGCAAGTCACGGAGAATTTGTTCAGAATCCGCATCGGCAGATTTCTTTATCTTTTTTATGTTCTGCAAAAACGCTTTTTCGGTTTCTATTTTTAAATTAAGATTCTGATGCAGGTTTTTGATCTTTTCATTTTGAAAGAGGATGTCTTTTTCAAGGACTCTTTTTTTTGCTTCTAAAATTTCTCTTTGTTTTTCAGCATCCTTCTTCTCGCTTTTCTTTGTAGTCCAGATGTTTAATGCAATAAGCGCTATGGTAATCACGATCAGACAACACATCAGCAGGGTTAAAAACTGCTTTTTCTGATGGATTTTAATCTCATAATCATACCGTTCATTAATGCTTTTAATAACATTTTTATTTAAGAGATCTGAAGTTTTCTGGATATTCTCGCTGTTTTCATCATCAAATTCATGATTCAGCATAACCAGCTTTCCTGATACCTCTTTCAGACGCTGAATATCATTGTTTGCAGAATAGTATTTCTGAACAATTTCATTAACCATAATCTTATGATAAGTATCCGTGAGCAAAGGTTCAGTATGGAGAAGGTAATCGACAATTTGTCTCTGTTCAGCTTTTTGCCCGGTGACAGCATAGAGATCATAAAGTCTCTCAGAAGCGATAATCAGTTGAGGAAAAAGTTCTTTTTTGTTTTTGCAATATTCAAACTCTCCGGTAAGCAAATTTTCAGCGGACGTATAATCTTTCAACTGATAATAGTAAAACCCCAGACTTCCCTTCATATCCATCAGAAAATCAGACTCCTCTTTTGTCGGGTTGTTTTTACTTTCCAAAATATCTATGCCTTTTTGAGTTTCCTGAAGCGCTTTCCCGATATTGTTGAGTTTAGCATAAGTCAATCCAAAATTGTTATGCATTGAAGCAGTATAAAGGTAATCTTCCGGCCTGAAGCTTTTTAACGCTTTATTAAAATAGTACAGCGCAGAAGTGTAGGATTTACTATTATAATAAAGCCTCCCTTTCATATGATAAAGATGTCCGCTATAATGAAGTGCGGTTAAGGTTTTATTAAAAATAATTGCTTCATCTATGAAATGCATTGCCAGCTCCGGAGAAGTCTTTTCCAATTGAATGGATACATTATAATAAGAGGTCATCGAAATATATTCATACCTGTTATTATTCAGTTTGAGCAGTTCATACACAAGCGGAATTTGCTTATTTGTATTATTCCGGTATAAGAATAACTCTACATATTTTGAACTTATAAGATATTGTTCATCTCCACTTTTTTTATATTTTCCGAGCTCTTGCTGCTGAAGTTGAGAAATTTTAGCCGGATAATCAACAACAGGTTTAAGCTCCTTTGTTAACTCATGAAAATAGTCGTTACCCGTAACTTCAGGACGTGGAGACATTGATATGCATAAGAAGCAAAAGATAGATAACAGCGTCTTCATAATGATTCATTTTAATTTCGGGCGTAAGCTTTTCGAATATATTGAAAATATGGCATAAAGATCAAGCCAGTCAAAAATAGAAAATTATATACCATAAAAACACATAGAGTTAATTTTTTTACACACATACCTCAACCAGACAACATAAAATTCTAAATAAATCAATTATTACAAAATAATTGACAATCAAGTATTTTTAATGAATTCACATTTAACACTTATAAAACACAACACACTTAAAAACAATATCTTACAATTAAAATGCTAACAATTTGTTTTAAAATCAACTGTTTCTGCTAACAACTATTAACTTAATATTTGGTTCATAATTTCTTCGGATACGTTTATTTTGTACAAAATATTTCACAAAACACATATACTGAAAAGGGTCATTTACCTATGGAATAAATGATGAAAAAAATTCTATTCCACTACCTTTTTTTATTCCATCCCAAATTTTAGTTCCCAACATCAATTGACGGATATCCTTGATTTTTGATCTCAATGATTAAAAAATACTGGCGTATTACTGTCGATAGACTGGGATGCATTTTAAGTAAAAAAAGTATCAGGATGAACAATGATTAGAGCATATGAAAAAAAAAATTATTTCATTTTTTATTGTACTGTGTATTGCCGGATTGAGTAAAGCTCGGGCACAGGACAGTGATGGAGACGGGATCACCAACATCACAGATCTGGATGACGACAATGACGGAATTCCGGACGTTAGCGAGGGCTACTGCTCAAATTCTCTATTTGATGCCGGATGGTTTGGAAATGTTCCAACTGCCACTCAGAACCAAGATGGTTTTTGGGCATCAGCCCCTAATAATCCGGCCTCAATTACCTATGGCGGAGCCCATAATAATGCGGTTGTCAATAGTTCAAACCCTTTTATCTTCAGTACAGGGTTAACTTCTTCCACCAATGGAGGAACTCTTTCCCGCTGGCTTATTACAGGCGTTAACACCCTTACTTTAGCCGGTGCAAAAGCAGGTAATGACTACGCGCAATACAGCTTTACAACACCAGCTGTACTAACAGGTTACAGAGAATTTTCAAAATTCGGATGGGGAGATCAGAATGACAATGGCAACTATAAAGTGGGCGTTGAAGTCTCAACCAATGGATTTTCGACTGCAGGAACATTACTGGTGCAGGACTTTCAGGTTGTAGACGGTACAGGATCAGGTTATGAGTACAAGGTAACAACAGCTTTGCTCAACGCGGTAAAATTACTGCCTAATACCACCTACACATTCCGGGTGTACATTTATGGCGCTGATACTTCCACCACCACGGTCGCTTATGAAGACTTTCAGTTCGGCACCTGCCTTTCAACAGATACAGACAATGACAGTATACCCGACTTTCTGGATCTGGATTCCGATAATGATGGCTGTGCAGACGCTATAGAAGGTGATGAAAACGTGACCACTTCCCTACTGGTAACTGCCGGCGGATCTGTGACAGCAGGAACAGGTTCAGTAGCAGCTAATGAGAATTTATGTGCAGCAGGTACCTGTGTCAATGCTCAGGGAATACCCAACACGGTAAATTCAGGAGGTATAGCTGATATTGGAAATGATGCGGGGCAAGGATCAGGATCTTCGCAAAATGCATTGATCAACGCATGCATCTGCTATAAACCATCAGTTACTTCAGGAACAGTTTTAAATACCCTTCAGGGAATTACCTCACTGGGAAGAGCCAGAGGCAGTGAAAACTGGCCGGCAGTCCGAAAAGGGGCATGGACAGCCCTGGAAGCAAAGACAAAAGGATTTGTTCCCAACCGATTAACAACAGTTCAGAAAAATGCATTGATCCCGGTAGAAGGAATGATGGTATATGATACCACACTGGATTGCCTGAGTATCTATGACGGTTCAGGATGGAAGTGTTTCAACAACCAGACATGTCCGGATATTTTATAAACAATCAACGAAAAAAGTACATGATTATGAGAAGTCTATTATCCATCCTATTCCTGCTTATGTTCTGGAATGTAAATGCTCAGGTAGCCATAGGAAAAACGTCGATAACCAATACCTCCGTATCTCTGGAATTCGGAACTGCAAACAGAGGGATGATCCTTCCGTGGGTAAGTTCGGCAGCAAGTGTAACAGGAGCGGTGAACGGAACGATGGTCTACGATCTCTCTGATCATAAAATAAAGGTAAAATATTCTTCTGCCTGGAAAGACTTGTCCATCGATACCACAGGTTCAACAGTAGATCCTGTAACAAATACAGATGGAGTTTTAATCCAAAATTCAGCCGCTGAAATTACCACTGCAAAAGTGGCTATCGGCACACGATCTCCGACACCAGGAATTCTGGTATTGGAAGACTCCAATAAAGCTATGATTTTACCAAAAGTCGCCAATCCTTATCTCAATATCATTAATCCCGCAGCCGGAATGATTGTTTTTGATACCACGAAAAAAATGCTGGCGGTTTTTAACGGAAAAGTCTGGAGTTTCTGGAAACCTTAAAAACAGATTATAATACAATGATCAAAGTACTTCAGCCGGTAGCCTGCCTATACTACATGAATCCACCTGCTGCTCCGGCTGGAGATTTTAAGGAGCTAAAATTTAAATTAGAAGGGTTATGAAAAATTTTGAACACATCCATATTGGTAATTTAATTAAAAAGAGAAAGGAAGAGCTACATATTGATATCCAACGTATTTGCAACTTTTTTGAAAATACAGAAGAAGCTATTGAAGAAATGTATGAATCTGAGAGCCTGGACACAAAAACAGTACTAAGATGGAGTAAACTTCTGGAATATGATTTTTTCAGAATTTATTCTCAACACCTTATTTTGTTTTCGCCTCCTTCTGCAGAGGGCAAAATTCAGAAACAAGCTAGCCATTTACCCCAATTCAGAAAAAACATTTATACAAAAGAAATAATAGATTTCATTGTAGCATTGATAGAAAATAACGAAAAAACGAAAAATCAGGTTATTGAGGAATACAGAATTCCTAAAACAACCCTGCACAAATGGATCACCAAGTATAAAAAAGAAGAATAGTTATCCATCGTTGAGATCATTACAGCACTTATAAAACCACCCAATACACTGCTAAGGAATGAACAATTTGTCACCAGATTATAAACGCATTTACACTGATATTATTAATAAAAACCATCCTGAAAAAAGGGAACTCTGTCAGAAAATTTTGGAGAAAAGTGAGTTGTCCATTCTGGATATTCTCAAGTTAAATGCACTGATATTTACCAATGCCGGAAGAGAAACTCTTAAATCCAATCAGCAGCTTCGATCCTACGACAAAAGTACGATCTGTGAAATTTTAGAATATCAACGTAAAAATAATTACACCAATCATCAGCTGGCCCTGCATTTTAAATTGAGCAAAAACACAATCACCAAATGGAAAAAATTATTCCCTGATCTTTAGTTGTTAGACGATAGATAGATAGATAGATAGATAGATAGACTCTTTTAGTTTGTAAGGTTTGTTAATTTTTTAATTGGAGCAAAGGATGATCCAAGATTCAGCTATTAAACATCAAAAATATTATGAAAAAACTACTTTTTACAGCAAGTTTTTTTTCTTTTTTAATCTTTAATTCTCAAAGTATTAATTTAGAAGAATTTGCAAGCGGATTTAACAATCCCGTTGAAATCACCAATGCCAACGACAGCAGACTGTTTGTGGTACAGCAGGATGGAATAATAAAAATTGTACAACCCAATGGAAGTATTGTTCCCACCAATTACCTGAACATCAGTTCGAAGATTCTTTTTGACGGAGGAGAACGGGGACTTTTGGGACTGGCTTTCCATCCGCAATATGCAACAAACGGCTATTTTTTTGTGTACTATAACAATTCTGCAGGGAATATCATTGTTGCCCGATATACGGTAAGTTCAGACCCGAATATTGCTGATCCTACCACCGAAAAAATTCTGCTGAACATCCCCAAACCATTTGACAATCATAACGGTGGAAGCATTCATTTTGCCCCTGATGGAAATTTATGGGTAGTCACCGGTGACGGAGGATATGGAGGAGACCCTTACAACAATGCTCAAAATAAAAATTCTCTTCTGGGAAAAATGCTCCGGATCGATGTGAATTCAACAGGACCTTATGCTATTCCTGCCGGAAACCCTTTTGCCGGTGCAGGAGTTGCCGGAGCGGACGAAATATGGTCTTACGGACTTAGAAATGCATGGAAATGGTCTTTTGATCTTACCACAGGGAATGTGATGATTGCTGATGTAGGACAAAACCAGATCGAAGAAATTAACAGAATGCCGATCACCCAGTCAGGAATCAATTACGGATGGCGTTGCTACGAAGGCAACAGCACGTATAATAATGGAGGATGTGCAGCATCCGGCACCATGACTTTTCCGGTCTCTGTTTATGATCATTCCGGAGGTAAATGTTCGGTTACGGGAGGCTACGTTTACAGAGGAAATCTCTACCCTTCCCTCCAAGGGAAATACTTTTTCGCTGATTACTGCTCCACTCAGATCGGTATGCTCAATCCTGACAATTCCATTACCTGGACTCCGGCTTATACGGGAAATAATTTTTCAACCTTTGGACAGGATAGTCAGAAAGAATTGTATGTCGCTGCCGTGAATAACGGAAAAATATATAAAATCAAGACATCCACACTTTCTACTCAGGAAAATACTGCGTTGAGCCCAATCAGAATCTATCCCAATCCTGCTTCCGGAAAAATCTTTATTGATGGATTAAACAACAAAAAAATATCTGCAGAAATAATCAATGAAGAAGGAAGAAGAGTATTGGAAAATGCAGCAGTCAACAACGATAGCAGCATTGATATTTCAGAAATACCTTCAGGAGTTTACTACCTTCTTTTAAAATCAGGTGAGCTGAAATCTTACAGTCAGAAGATAATCATTAAATAATTGATTAAAGCCTCAACCGTTAATGATTGAGGCTTTAAAATCAAAAATAAGACCGGCCGTTTTTTAAAAATGCTAGCCATTGAATTTCGAAATATCCTGCTTAAGGTTATTGCTGCTGAACCCTGATTGTACTCCAGCCAGTTTTTTAAGCATCCCCTTAAATATAATTCCGTGAAATGGTAAAACAGAATACCAGTAAAGTCTTCCTGATATTCCATGAGGTCTGAATACCGCTTTCTGCCAAAGTTTTCCTCTGTACAATTTAAACACAAGCCATGCTTCTCCGGGCAATTTCATTTCTGCAAAAAGAATCAATTTACCTTCCGTACGGTCAGCATACAACACCCTCCAGAAATCCAGCGCATCGCCTTCATGAAGCCGTTGCGGATGTGTTCTTCCTCTTCTCAGTCCCGGACCCCCAACCAGTACATCAAGAAACCCCCGGATCTTCCACAAACCCTGCCCGTACCAGCCATTATTACCTCCAAGGCTAAAGACCCTGTCAAGACATTTTTCACGATCGTCATAAGCGATACTTCGAAGATCGGTAAAACATCCAAAATGAGGCACTTCCATGAATTCTTTCAGACTGGCATCTCTTCTGCTGCTGATGAAACTGTCCTTCCAGCTGGAAATAATTTCGTTAGCCTGAATTTTAGCCAGTGTTCTTCGCAAAGCGGTTTCATAGGAGAAAGGCTGAATTCCGGTAATTCTTTTAATTTCAGAAAGACTTTCAGGCCTGCAGATCACTTCAATTTTCATACTTCCTACCAGTGCTGAAGCAAGATTGTATGAGGTAGAAGTGATAAAGTACAGCCAATAGGATGAAAGCTTGGGAGTCATGACCGGTAATGTGTAAATATATCTTTTCAGTCCTCTTACTTTTGCATATTCGGAAAGTATCTGTTTGTAGGTCAGAACATCATCACAACCAATATCAAAACTTTTATGATAAGACTCTTCTTTAAACAAGACAAATATCAGAAAATCCAGAACATTGGCGATTCCTATAGGCTGACACTTTGTATCGAGCCATCTTGGAGCAACCATCACAGGCAGTTTTTCTACCAGATCTCTGATGATTTCAAAAGAAGCACTTCCTGATCCGATAATGATCCCCGCCCGAAGGACGGTAACGGGAACTTTACATTCCATCAGTGTTTTTTCAACCTGATATCTGGAACTGAGGTGTCTGGATAATTCTTTTTCATTAACCAGCCCCGACAGATACACAATATGCTCACACTGCGTTTTTTCTATAATCTGTGCAAAATTTTCAGCACAGATCTTTTCAGAATTCTCATAATCATCCATATTGCTCATGGAATGCATCAGATAATAAGCTCCGGAGATATCTTCAGGAATAGTACCAAGTGTTTCAGGTTTCAGAAAATCTACTTCAATGACATCAATGAGTGATTCATCGATATCCAGACTTTTCGAAAACCGGCTTGCATCCCTGCAACAACAGACCACTTTATAGCCCTGTGCGGCAATAACGCTTATCATTCTTTTGCCGATATATCCGGTAGCTCCTGTAAGCAATATTTTTTTCATGAGTTCTTTATTATGAGGGTTATGCAACCGTCCGTTTTACTTTCTTATAAGCTCCCTGTTACAGTTTTTCAAGAAGATGGCCAAAATAGTCTTTCTTGGTGATCAGGTAATCTTCATTCACCTCATTGGAATCGATCTCCAAAGGAATCCTTTTGCCCAATACGATTCCTGTGTTTTCGAGAGATTTCAGCTTTTCCGGATTGTTGGTGAGTAAATTGACATGATCTACTTTTAAGATCTTAAGCATTTCTATAGCCACATCAAAATTTCTGCCATCAGCAGGAAGGCCCAGTTTTAAATTCGCTTCTACAGTATCAAAACCTTCTTCCTGCAGAGCATAGGCTTTTAACTTATTAATGATTCCAATATTTCTTCCCTCCTGTCTGAGATAAATAATGATTCCTCCATTTTCAGACATAAATTTCATGGCGGCATCAAGTTGCTGCCCGCATTCACATTTTTTGGAGTGAAACACTTCACCCGTGATACATTCGGAATGAAAACGGACATTAACTGTACGGCTGAAATCTGTATTTTCTGCAACCCAAACCAGATGAGGGTTCCAGTCTTCCTCATTTTCAGAAAAAGCGTATACCGTAAACATTCCAAAATCCGTAGGTATATGAGACTGTGCTTGTATCTTCAACATAATTTATTATTTAAATGATCTACATAGTACAAATTTATACTTTATTTTGATTAAAAGTAAAAATATTTACTAATTTTGTCATAAATAAATTCTATCATGAAAGAAGAAAATGCGGTTACCCACGAAATGATATTGGAGCTTTATGGTGACTATATCCTGAATCACAGCGAGAGACCCAAGAACATCTATCTTTTTGCCAAGGACAACGGATTTGATGAAAAAGACTTTTATCATTATTTTTCAAATTTTGACCAAATTGAAAAAGAAATGCTGGATCACCTTTTCAGGAAGTCTCTGGATCTCACCGCTGAAATCAGTGAATCGGGAGAAATATCTGCCAAAGAGAGGCTGCTCAATACCTATTTCATATTTTTTGAAAACCTTACGATGAACAGATCATTGGTTTTGATGCTTTTAGGAAAAGAAAAAATACAAGACATAAAAGTCCTCCAGAACCTCCGCGAAACTCATCGCCAGTTTATGAAAACTCTTGATTTCAACACCTGGGAGATCTTTGAAAAAGCGAAAGAAAACATCATGAATTTCAACGAAAAATCAAGACAGGAAGTGCTTTGGCTTCACTTGGTTTCGTGTATAGAATTCTGGAAAAAAGACACCTCTCCGGATTTTGAAAAAACAGATCTTTTCATAGAAAAAACGGTAGATACAGGATTTGAACTGATCGACAATGAACCGTTGAGAAAAATGGTTGATCTGGGGAAATTTTTGTGGAAAGAAAAATTCAAAATACGCTAGGATGAAAACATTAGATAAAATACCTACAGGGAAGATAGAAAGAACAGGCAGCCTGCTGAAAGCCGGAGCTAAAGTGGGTGCCAATTACCTGAAATACTACGGAAATAAAATCACCAAAGACGAAGAACAAGCACGAAAAATCCTCAATCAGGATAACGCTTCTGACATCTACGATTCTCTGAAAGAACTTAAGGGTTCTGCCCTGAAAGTTGCCCAGATGCTGAGTATGGAAAAAAATATGCTTCCGGTAGAATATGTAGAGAAATTTTCTCTTTCGCAGTTTTCTGTTCCGCCCCTTTCCGGAGCTTTGGTGAAGAAAACCTTCCGAAAATATTTTGGCAAAAATCCTGAAGATCTCTTTGATGAATTTTCTTCAGAGTCGGTGAATGCAGCAAGCATAGGACAGGTTCATAAAGCAAAAAAAGGCAGCCAAAACCTTGCCGTAAAAATACAGTATCCTGGCGTCCGTGAGAGTATTTCCAGCGATCTGAAAATGGTAAAACCAATTGCCATGAAAATGTTCAATATCAGAAAAGAAGGTTCAGAATCCTATTTTCAGGAAGTAGAAGATAAATTGTACGAAGAAACCAATTATCATCTGGAACTTGAACGAAGTCAGCAATTCTCTGAAAGTTGCAGCCATCTTCCCAATATCCTTTTTCCAGCCTATTATCCGGAATATTCCTGTGAAAAAATTATTACCATGGACTGGATGTCCGGATTGCATCTGTCTGAGTTTACCCGTCAGCTCAATGCTCAGCAGGACCTCAACAAAATTGGGCAGACGTTGTGGGATTTCTATATGTATCAGATGCATGTTTTGAAAAAAGTACATGCAGATCCGCATCCCGGAAATTTTCTGGTTTCTGAAGATCAGCAATTACTGGTCATCGATTTCGGATGTATCAAAGAAATTCCAGATGATTTTTATATCCCTTACTTTGAGCTGGCTAAAGAGGAAAACCTGAAAAATCCACAAATATTCAGGGAAAAGCTTTATGCCCTTGAAATCCTGCGTCATGAAGACAGTCACGAAGAAAAAGAATTTTTCGCCCAGTTGTTTTACGAACTTCTTGAGCTGTTTACAACGCCTTTCAACCAGGAAACATTTGATTTTTCCAATGAAGAGTTTTTCCGTGAAATTGCAGATCTCGGACAGCGGTATTCAAAGATCAGCAACATAAAAGGAATGAACACCAACCGTGGATCAAGACATTTTATTTATCTGAACAGAACTTTTTTCGGACTCTATCATATGATGCACGATCTGAAAGCGCAGGATGTTGTCATCAATCATTATCTGAATTTTATAAAACCATAAGATATGCCATCCGGATTGCCATCAAAAATATGTGAAAGCTGCGGCCTTCCATTCAACTGGCGCAAAAAATGGAAAAAGAACTGGAGTGAAGTTAAATATTGCAGCGAAAGATGTCGGAAAAACAAAAAACAAAAAGTTTAACGGTAGAACAGAAAGACCGTATCATCGAAATGGCGTGGGAAGACCGAACGCCGTTTGAAGCGATTGATTTTCAGTTTAAAATGCGCGAATCTGAAGTGATTGAGCTGATGCGTTCGGAGCTCAGACCTTCAAGTTTCAGACTTTGGAGAAAACGGGTAAACTCGGGAGTAAGCCAGAAACACAGCAAAAAAAGGAGTACGGAAATCGACCGGTTCAAATGTACCAGACAACGATTGATCAGTAACAATAAAATTTCAAAACGATGAGTCTCTTTGGCAGATTCAAAGGAGCATTTAATCTGTTTTGAACTTACTAAAAACCCATTATTAAAAATATGAAAAATACAGTCATTATAGGATGCGGAAAAGGAATCGGGCTGGCCACGGCACAATTGCTCTCTGAAAAACAAAATATCATAGGCATTTCAAGGAGCAGCAGCCCTGAATTACAGAATCTTAACATCGAGTTTCATGAAATGGACGTCATCTCCGGAAATCTGGATAACATTGACTTCCCTGAAGTCATAGAAGGGTTGGTGTATGCCCCGGGAACCATTAATCTTAAACCATTCAACCGCCTGACGCCTGATGATTTTAAGCATGATTTTGAAATTAATGTTCTTGGAGCGGTTAAGTGCATTCAGAAACTCCTCCCGAATCTTAAAAAATCAGGAAATTCATCGATTGTTCTCTACAGCTCTGTAGCGGCCAAACTGGGAATGCCTTTTCACGCTTCTGTTTCTGCCAGTAAAAATGCAGTAGAAGGACTTACGAAAAGTCTTGCAGCAGAATATGCTGCTCAGAAAATAAGAGTGAATGCCATTGCTCCTTCTCTGACAGATACTTCCCTGGCATCACAGCTTCTTTCGACTCCGGAAAAGCGGGAGGCTTCCTCTAAAAGACATCCGCTTCAAAGAATTGGAAGTGCAGAAGAAATCGCAGAGATGACCGCATTTCTACTTTCTGATCAGGCTTCATGGATAACAGGCCAGATCTTTGGAGTAGATGGCGGAATGAGCAATATCAGGCTGTAATTTTGAACAGGAAAACTAAACTTATATCTTTACCCCAAATTATATTATGAATACTGATTTTTTTATTGATCTGCTCCTGCAAGTGAAGGATTTTGAGAATTCGGAGGCCTGCAAACCCAATTCTAAGGTGGACGACTTCCGTAGGTGGATGAATGATAAAAAATACAGGGAAGAAAGTCCTACCAAGCTTTTAAAAAATGAAAAGCATCAGGTTTCATTTACTGAGAATGAGATCTGTAAACAAGTCCTGCTTCTCAGCAGATACTCCAAGCAGCTGATCAGAAAAGGATTGGGAGATTTCCCGGAGCTTGCCAATGAAGAGTTCACGTATCTTTACCGGCTGAAAGACGAGCGTGATCTGACGAAGATCCAGCTTATAGAAAGAAACGGACACGAAAAACAGACCGGAACGCAAATCATTAAACGCCTTTTGGAATACGGCTTGGTTGAAGAAAAAAATGATATGGAAGACAAGAGAAGCAAAAGGCTGAACATTACTCCAAAAGGCGAAGAAATTTTTCATCAATCGGTTGAAAAAGTAAATATTACCTCTAAAATTCTTTCCGGAAAATTAGAAGAGGAAGAAAAAAATGAACTGTTACAGATATTGAAAAAACTGAATGAATTCCATGCTCACCTCTATCAGGAGCACAAAAATTCCGATATAGACAAGATTATTCAATTTGTGAAATAGTTTAAAAATATTTTTTTTGTTTTAGAATTCTTCTGAAGAGCCTTCCAATCACTATTCATCAATCATATTAATTGTTTCATTGGAAATTAATCAATAAAATAGTAAGTTTACTATATACAACTAACGAAATACGATTAACCTCATGATTACATGTAAAAATTGCGGAAATAATTTCGAAGGAAATTTTTGCAATCATTGCGGACAGTCTTCTAAAACATCAAGAATCAACCTGGATTTTCTATGGGAGGACATTCAGCATGGAATCTTTCACTATGACAAAGGAATTGTATTTTCCGGAAAGAGCATGTTTCTTAAACCCGGCTCTATCATCAAAGAATATATCGATGGCAAGCGCGTGGGCCATTTCAGGCCAATCAGTCTTTCTCTTGTACTGGCGGGTATTTACGCATTAATTTATCATCTTCTTACTATCAATTTATTAACTTCAGATGATAAAGCCTCAATCGAATTATATAACAAGGTTTTTGAACATTACTATTGGTTTGTTTTCATCACTATCCCACTTATCTCTTTAGCAACGGCGCTGGCGTTTAGAAAAAAAAGTGAGTACAATTTTTATGAAATCTTCATTCTGGAATCATTTAAAGCTTCACAGAGATTGATCGTCCATATCTTGTTTTTGCCTGTACTCTATTTTTTCAATTCCACTAAATCTGTACAAAATATCACGAGCTTACTGATGATCATTGATTTTGGCTTAATTTTATGGACAAACTTACAGTTTTTCAATAAACTTTCATGGACTAATGTGTTGATTCGGTCATTGATAGGCTATGTCGTTTATTTCTTAATGGTTCTGCTTTTGGCTGTAGTTTTACTTTTATTGCTCGGATTTGATATGGATGCATAAATTCCTATAAAATATAAGAAAACCACCAGAACAGAAGTCATGGTGGTTTTTCATTTTTGTAATCAAGACACGGTAACTCCAAAAAAATGGCCTATCAAAGCAGTAATTCCCATGGCAACTGTTCCCCAGAAACAGATTCTCAGGACTGCAATTCCTATTTTAGAGCCTCCTGTTTTAGCAGAAATTGCGCCCAGAATCATCAGGAAAACAATTGAAAATCCATATTGAAAGTATACCATCTGACCAATTGGCGCGGCTAATGAAACAAGAAAAGGCAATAATGCACCCAAGGCAAAGGATCCAAACGAAGCCACCGCTGCCTGTAAGGGTTTTGCCTGAGTAATTTCATTAATTCCCAACTCATCATGAGCATGGGCTGCCAGAGCATCGTGGTCTGTAAGATCCTGAGCAACCTGCAAAGCCGTTTCTTTACTTACGCCTCTTCTTTCATAGATTTTGGCGAGTTCTTTTAATTCTATTTCGGGCATCTCTTCCAGTTCTCTTTTCTCTCGCAGGAGATCAGCTTTCTCAGTATCTTCCTGTGAACTTACCGAGACATATTCCCCTGCAGCCATGGACATGGCTCCCGCAATCATTCCTGCCAAAGCAGCAAGGATAATGGTATTGCGCTCAGGTGCTGCAGCTGCAACCCCAATCACAATACTCGTCGTTGACAGTAAACCGTCATTGGCCCCTAAAACAGCGGCACGAAGCCATCCTACTCTATTAACGTAATGTTTTTCTAATGGATGATGCATATTAAAAGTTTAAAACCATACCTGCTCCCCAATTTTTGGATTCGAGAACAGGATATATTAATGTTATATTTTTAGATTCCTTGCTGGTAAATAATTTATTTACCGTTGGAAACAACCAGTAAGCCAATTCTGTACTTAAGATTCCAAATCCGGCACCTGCTATCACATCTCCTACCCAATGCTTGTTATTGAGTGTTCTGTATACGCCTGTAAAAACAGCCACAGGATATCCGGCAAGCGAAAGCCAAAAGTTTTCATCCTGATACTCTCTGAAAAGAAAATGGGCTGATGAAAAAGCCGCTGCCGTATGTCCGGACGGAAATGAAAGTGAATTCGAACCATCAGGGCGTTCTTCTTTGACCAGATGTTTTAAAGGCAGTACGAATGCTGCAGAAATTAATTGGGATGTTCCATAAATTATCGTCCTTTCTTTCAACCCGTGCTTACCTTTTATTCCTGCAAGATTAAATCCATAAACCATAACTGCCGGCAGATATTGGGTATAATTATCCAGCTTGATGTGTTTAGGCTGATGTTCTCCAATTTCATATCGGGTAGAATTATTCAGGCTTTTAAGATCATCTGAAAGTAAACTTGCGACACCATATCCGATAAAAACTGCCGGTATGATCAGCTTCTTATAGCTGGGCTTATAGGCTTTGTCATTGTATGATAAAGCATGGACTGAGGATGCAGAAGAATCTGCTTTCATCTGCCCGTTGCAAAAAACGGAGCAGACTAAAGCAGTTAAAATGCTGGTTACTAATTTCATGGTTACTATTTGAACCTTAAATTTAATGAAATAATATCAGATTTCATTCCTACAGATTTTGTATAATGCCCATACCGGATTTCCAGCATCGTAAGACGCTCAACACCAAACAACCCGTTCTTCGGACTAAAGCGAATTCCTGCCCCGTAAAAATGACTGTCAAACTTCGACAGATCATAATTACTTGTATAATAGTCATCGAAAGCGGTATGTTCCTGATAAGGAGCGAAATATTTGGTCCCTGTTTGGGTATAGTATCTGTAAAAAGGACTTACTGAAACGAAAGGTGATATTTTCACAGGAGTTTCCAAACTGAATGTATTTGATTTTAATCCCCAGTCATCAGTATAATAGCGGTAGTAGGCTCTCAGAATCACTTTATCTCCCAGAAAATAATTAGCTCTTATTCCTAGTGGAAGTTTAAATCTCTTATCCGGTAATGCTTCCTGATGCACCGAATTGTCTGTAAAATAAACCCTGTGGAAAGGTAAGCTTAAAAAACCGGTCTGCTGAACTCCATCTGCCAGCAACTCGATCTGAAAATTATGATTAATAATCTGGGAATAAGATAAGGAAAGAGCAAAGGTATTTCTGCCACTTGTTCCGTAATTGTCATGTTCACCTCCCGTATTTCCCCCGGTTCTTAATTCTATGGGAGTCACCAGTTTTACTTGATCCAGATAGGCCTGAAACTTCGCTGTAAATTCACCCATTTTATTGGGTGTTTTCTGTGAAAAACCAATATTGGCACCATAAGACTGGTAGTCAAATTCTGTTGAAAATGAAGCTCCGGCCATCAGTGTAGTTCCCTTGCTTTCGTTCTCCCGACTCCAGGTCAGTGCAGGATAAATCCTATTGTCTGAGTGAGATGCTGAAGAATTGGCTTTAAGATCAATCATATCTGAGGATGCTGAAGTATAATGATCTATTCCGACACTGAAATTAAATTTATTTTTCCTGTCCTTTTTGTCATACTTCACCATGGTGACATCGATGGTATTGGAGATATCAGTAAGTTTTTCGGAACCTACTCCTCCCGTTACGGCTGAATTATTTCCATCCTGATGATAATAGCTTGAAACTAAGTTAGCTTCATCAAACGTAAGCTTCTTAGGCTGTTCGCTGTTGGTATTCTGCTGTGCTTTTGCATTGAAAAATCCAAAAAGAGCAACAATACTTATTATAATTTTTTTCATTTTAAATCACAATTAAATTGTATAATCCCTTTTTTTAGTTACAACCGCATCCTCCACCTACTTTTCCGGAATTCGCTCCGGAAGATCCTTCTCTGTAGGATTGAAAGCTCAGCTCTGTTTTTTCAATGGTTCTGTTTCCCAGGGCCATTTCGGCATCATTCAGTTTATTTTTTTCGTATTCTTTTACAATGGTACAGGAATGCATTGACTCCATTGCCGTCATCATACCTATTCCTATGATTATTTTTATAAGAAACTTTTTCATTTGAAATTAATGTTTTGAGATGAATAAATCTGGTTTTGTTCATCAATGATGATACATTCCAGGTGATTGATCTGATTGACCAGATGTAATGCCGCTTCAATCCCCATAATACTTACAGGAGTGGCCATTGCATCGGCAATTTCAGCATTTGGACAAAAGATGGTTACACTTTTAACTCCAGAAACCGGCATTCCCGATTTCGGATTGATGGTATGGGAATATTTTTTACCATTGATTACAGCAAATTTTTCATAATTCCCCGAGGTTGCCACTGCCCTGTCTGTGATCGTCATATAAGAAAATGGCTGTTTTGCATTGTCAGGATCAGCAATTCCAATGGTCCACGGCTTTCCATTCGCCTGGTGTCCCCAGGCTGTCAGATCGCCGGAAGCATTAACAATTCCGGACCTTACCCCGCCTTTCTGAAGCAGCCTTTTAGCCATTTCGGCAGCATATCCTTTTCCGATGCCACCGAACCCGATACGCATTCCTTTTTCCTTAAGAAATACGGTCTGATTTTCCCGATCGAGGTGAATATTTTTGTAGTTGACCAGTTTTAAATGCTCCAAGATCAGTTCAGGATTAGGAAGCTGCTGCATTTCGCGGTCGAAATTCCAGAAACTTTTATCAATACCTCCGTAAGAAATATCAAAATATCCGTCTGTAATATTACTGATCTTCAAACTTCTTTCAATGAGCTCAAACACTTCCAAATCTACTTTTACCGGCTGTATTCCAGCATTTTGATTGATAAGATGAGTGTGGCTTTCCTCACTGAAAGTTGTGAGCAATTGCTCAATTCTCTGAATCTCCCTGATTGCCACATCAATATGCTGATGAGCTTTTTTTTCATCATCACCTACAACGGTAATTTCAAAGGCATTGCCCATTAGCCTTTGAGCCCTTTTGAATTCTTTTAACATTTTATCGAGTTTGCTGTTGCTGCAGATCCCTGATTTCTTTACTGAAAGCCAAAGCATTTTCAGACGGAAGACCTTCCCATTTTTTTACTACTTTTCCATCACTGTTCAATAGAAGCGTATAGGGAAATAATCCCTTTGGATTGTATTGGTCGGCCAGTGAAGCATTTTCTTTTTTTATGTCAGATGAAAGCTGATTTTTTTTATTTCTCGGAAAATCTGCATTGATATACACTATGATTTTATCTGATTGGAGCTTGCTGAAATCTTCTGTTTCAATGATGTTCTTATGAAGTTTAATGCATGGAATACACCAGTCTGAACCTGAAAAACTGAGCAATATAAGTTCTTTGTTTTCCATTGCTTCTTTCTTTGCGTTTTCGAGACGGTTTTGAGCATTCATACCCATAGAAAACATAACCATCATAATGGCTGATATGATTGTTTTCATTATTTTAAATTTTATACGGATTGATAATGACTGAGGCAAAATTTCCCCAGAAAAGATGATTTGACCGCATGACAGCCAAATAAATTGATGCTATTTATGAGAATAAATACCTTGGAGGCTCCCAAACAGAACTGAGAAAGCCTTTATAGCAAAAGTCTTCATCTTTTGATGGAATTTTATGGGATTTCATTTGTTTAAAACCAACATTTTTTAAATCAAAAATAAATCTTTGACCGATAGTAAAAACCAATGAAAGTGGGTTACTGTGAATAACGAACGGTAATTTCTGATCTTTACTATAATCGCCATCTTTAACAGGATGATCATAGTGGGTTTTCAAAAATGCAGTAAGAGACATTTCAGGATTTAATGTCTTATGTTCCCAATAATGCTCTATAAGGGCCGGAATTTTCAAAAGCTGATATACTTCGGTCGTAGAGACCAAATACAAAGATAATAACAATATGGAAATCAACTTTTTCACTCAATCAAAATTATGAAATGTTTTCTTAAGAATGATTTTAAATAAACCATAGTAGAGAAAAAAAATATTTTTTTTTCAGACGCAATTCATAGGAAAAATAGCACTTTAAAATCTATTTTATTTATTTAAAATAATTCTAAATTAGGTGAAAATAAAATTCTCTAGAACCTTCTTCGATAAAGACTTTCCGTGACATCGTTCAAAATAATCAGATACAAATTAGGTAGAAATACTGAATGAAAGGTACCACATTCTGATTAATTTTGAGTCAACAAAAACTGATAACTATGGACCGCTTAAAAAAAAACCAGCCATTTCCGAAAAAGGAAAAAGGTTCTGCAAAGGTATCAAAAATGACCTGACCGCTACGATTTCATCACTGATGTCTTCCCTATACCGGAAGATTAACGATACTTTAACCATCAAATTTTAACGAAATGATTATTATTAACAAAATCCTCAACGTCGACGATTATTATTTCGACGTGTTTATGTCTGTCTCGGAAGCACTGACCGGATTTCCTGTCAATGAATTACAGTCAACAGGTCTGGCAGAAACCTATTACACTCACATTTTAAAAAAACTGGAAGCTGCCACTTTCGAAGAATTCCTTACGGTTTCGATGAATATATTTGAAAAATCATCGAGCCCGGAGCAGCTAAAAGCAGCAATCGCCTCAGAAATCATGGACAATCCCGGAATGAACGAGATGGCAGTCCAGGTGATCACCCTTTGGTATCTTGGAACATGGGAAGGTGCTTATATCAATGACCTTTCTTATCAGGAAGGATTGGTTTGGAACGTCATGCACGCCCATCCACCGGGAGCCAAACAACCCGGCTTTAAATCATGGGCTATTCAACCAGTAAACAGCAACCTATGAACCAGACAGACAAGAAAAAAGATGTGATCATCGTAGGAACGGGAATCGCAGGATCACTGATCGCCAAACTTCTGACCGATCATGTATTTGATACGGAAAAGGGTAAAATGATTCACCGTTTGGATGCCAAAAAACCAGAGAATATCCGTGAATTATCTGTATTAATGTTTGAAGCCGGGTTACAAGCCGGTATTGAACTGGACTCGGTATCGTCAATGACGAATTATACAGAATATATCCGTACTTTTTATACAGAGGCCGCGAAAGTTCCGAATTCACCGTATCCTAAACTGAAACCGGCACCTTCGCCCAATATTCTGGATATGGAAAAAATTGCACCTCCGTTTCCGGATAAAAAAGGATATCTGGTTCAGTTCGGACCGATGCCATTTGCCAGTGACGCCATCAGAGTGGGAGGCGGAACAACCCTTCACTGGCTGGGAACAACACCAAGAATGCTTCCCAATGATTTCAGGCTCACCAAAAAGTACGGAATTGAAATCAACAAACCTGATTCTACTGAAAAAGCGCCTATCGACTGGCCCATAGATTACGAAACATTAAAACCTTATTATGAAATGGCTGAATTTGAGATCGGTGTTTCAGGTGATGTTTCTAAACAGGAATACCCCATTTCTGAAAGTAGAGAACAGTATTATGGGGATTATGTTTTTCCGATGGAAGAAATTCCACAGAGTTATATGGATCATAAGATCATGAATGGTCTTGTGGGAACCAGTGTAACATTAAATTCTGAAGAGATTCCATTGTTGATGGTTCCTTCTCCGCAGGGAAGAAATTCTATCCCAAATCCAAAATACGGAAAAACAAAAATAATTAAAGCTGAAACCCAGTCCTCCGGATACAAGCTGGTTTTAGACCGCTCGGAAAAAGTTGAATACAAAGCGCTTGGCTCAGTATGGAATCCTTATATGGGCGAGCGTTGCGAAGGAAATGCCTCATGTGTTCCGATCTGTCCGGTTCAGGCCAAGTATAATGCGTTAAAAACATTGAAAAAAGCATTATACAAGATGAATGAAAAAGAAAATCTTAAACGTCACCCGTATCTTGAGATCAAAGCTCAGAGTGTTGCCTACAGGTTAAGTGTGGATCCCGCGGATCAGGATAAGATTTCAAAAGTTCATGTAAGAAGATATGTCTCAAAAGATAAGACAGATTTCGTTGAAGAGGTTATTAATACTTCAGATTCCATCGTCATCCTTGCAGCGAATGCTTTTGAAAATCCAAAAATTTTACTGAATTCAAAATATACGGTGATCGAAAAGGGACAAAAAGTTGAAAAAACGGCAGCCAACCGCAGTGATCAGGTGGGAAGAAATCTCATGGACCATATGGTCATGCTGACCTGGGGACTTTTCCCCGAGCCTGTCTACCCCTACAGAGGTCCCGGTTCCACCACCAACATCTCATCTTTCCGTGATGGAAATTTCAGAAGTGATTTTTCAGCGTGGATTTCGCCGCTTGACAACTGGGGATGGAGCTGGCCTGCATTCTCTCCGGGATCCGATCTTTCAGCATTTCTAAAGGATGGTCTTTTCGGAGCAGAATTGAAAGAGGCTTTGGCGACCAGACTTTCAAGACAGGTATTATTTCATTTTGAGATTGAACAGCTTCCAAATCCCAACAACAGAGTAACGATCAACGATCAGTATATGGATCCTTTGGGAATTCCCCGTCCGGTCATCCATTATGAACTCACAGAATACGAAAAAAAAGCCATGCAACAGGCAAAACTGGCTTCCGACCAGATGTTTAAAAAATTAGGGATCGAAGATTGTACCAAGTATACTGAAAAAGATAAAAACACCTTCCTATATGATAAGGTGAGGTATTCCTACAACGGAGCAGGACATATTGTTGGGACGCACAGAATGGGTTCCAATCCGGATGATTCGGTCACGAACAGCTATTGTAAAGCCTGGGACCACCCGAATTTATACGTCGTCGGAGCCGGAAATATGACTACGCTGGGAACATCCAATCCTACTTTAACTCTATCCGCATTCACGATCCGTTCGGTAGAATCTATTCTGGCTGATCTGGAAACCCAATTAAAAAAATAAAACTATGAGACAAAGACTTATCAATAAAACAGAACCTCAGGAAACTTTATTGCAGGAAACTTTATTACAGGGAGATTCCATTTCAGGCAGAACTGCGGTCGTTGCGCAACCTATTTCATTACAATCATTATTACTGGATTCAACGATCACTAAAGAGGATTGGATTGCGGGCGTAAAACACCACAGCAAAAGGGTAACAAATCTTTTGCTTAATGATCAAATCGAAGAATTTAATCAATATTTAAGTTCACAGTGGGGATCAGAAACCGGAGAGTCACAAGCGTTGAAAGCTATTGATTACCGACCTGTTTTACAAGATCTTTTACAGACCGCTATTCTGATTGAGCATTCTACGATTCCTCCTTATCTTACTGCTTTGTATTCCATTAAGGATGGAAAAAATACTTTGGCTTCTCAAATCATCAGAAGTGTCGCGGTAGAAGAAATGCTTCATATGATCATGGTTTGTAATGTGATGAATGCTGTGAGTATTCAGCCGCATGTGAACCAAGAGCAGAACTACCCTGTTTACCCGATGAAATTACCTATGAATGTTGATTTCTATGTAGGTTTGGAAAAATTCTCAACCAATAGCATCGCCACATTTATTGCCATCGAAAGCCCAAGCAATCCTTTGGTAAAAGCTCCAACGTACGATGAGCCGGTTGAAGTGAATACATTTTCCGCTAAAAGTTTTTCATTAGAAGAAAATAACTTCTGGACGCTTGAAAACATGAAAGGTTTCATCATGGAAAATGTACATACCATTGGTGAATATTATGATGTTTTATTCTTTTATATCACCTTTTTCCAGATCATGGCGTACTACAACGAGCATGGAAAGCTTCCCCAGAGTTTTGAGGAATTAAATACAGGGGGAATCTTCAAAGGTGATCCGGCTAAACAGATCCGCCCCGAGCAATATTACGGAAGTGGTGGAAAACTCCATGCTGTGGAAGCGTTAGCAGGAGTTATCGCTGTTTTCCAGGAAATCAAAGGACAGGGTGAAGGTGCGGATGATTCTATTTTTGATGTGGATCCTTCCCAGTTTGAAGAAGGAGCAGAACTTGCACATTATTTCAGGTTCAAGGAAGTATTCCATGAACATTTCTATCTGGGAGGGAAATATGAACCTTTTATGGATGAGAACGGAATGATGCCTGTAACGACTCCCCCTACAGGAAAACCTCTACCGGTAGACTGGAACGAAGCTTATCCTATGAAGGAAAATCCCAAACTGAGCGACTATGCTCACAACAAAGAATTGTATGCGCAGGGGCTTGAATTTAATAAAACTTACAGACGCCTTTTAGACGCCATTCAAAGTGCGGTGGAAGGAAATCAGAAAGATCTGGAAAAATCAATTATGTATATGTATGCGCTTAAAGAGCAGGCTGTGGGGCTTATGAACCAACCATTGGATGAACAGTCTAATGCAGGTCCCACGTTCGAATACACCAATTTATAACCAAAAAAACTATATATCATGCTTACACGTAAAAAAGAAAGTCTTGAAACAGGGGATCAGTTATTCCGTAAAAGTTCAGGCGAAAATCAAGGTACTCTGGCACAAATCATGTCAGGATATTCAAAGCTTCTCATCGATGATCCTGTTATGCCTTTTAGGGAGGAAAATCTTCAGGAAATAGCAGGTAATGTGGACTATGGAGTGCTTGAAGCACTTGATGGCACCTGGGTAAGTTATAATGCCAATTACAATAAAAACGTAGGTGAAGCTTCACTGGCAGGCGGAATACATACGACGATCATGCCTTCACCCGGTACGAATTCAGGAACAATTCCCGGAAAATTCAGTTTTGATTGTGAGGAATATATCGAAAAGCTTACCTTTTCTCTGGTTCCCGGCGGTGTCCGTAACCGTGGCGGTGCCAGTGAGTTATTTTGTGGTGCTGTGAAATATGAGCAGACGATCAAAAGTGTCAATAAAGAAGCAGGACAGCAAAATTTACAATATGAATCAATCCATGAGGAAAACGGCATGTATTTGTGGCTGAGTAATGTATACAACCATGCTGCGACCAAAGAATCAATAGAAAAAGACCGGGGTATTCACGCTTTTTCTGACGAGGATTTTGAAAAATACGGCTACAAGGGAGAATACAGAGACGAACCGCTGGTTCAGGTAAAAGATGAAAATGGTACGCCTTCCTATATCCTTTTAAGCGACTTAAAGGAAGGACAGGAATACTTTGAAATCATCCCTGCTCAGGAGCTAAAACCAGGTGATGGTATCAAAGGGCCTTATTTTATTCCTGACTACTCTATTTCAAGAAGTGGTGTTATTCCTCATGGGAGTACGATTACTTTACTGGGAGATATTGCTCCAAACGGTAACCATTACTTAATCAATGGGGCCCCCCAATTCCCTTATGGGCTTCCTGCCTGGCAGACTGACCATCTTTCGATTTCAAAAACCATGGGAGGAGCCGGGCATGAGCCTATCAATCTTGATCTGCCTGCACCGGAATGGGTTCATGAAACACTGACCGATAAAAATGATGAGGGTTCAAATAAAATTTATACGCAGCGAATACTTGCCGATCATTTATATCCTTATTCTGTACGACCGGATTTACGATTAAGAGATACGTTAAGCGGCCAGAATGTAAGCAACTATGTCTTTGTGCAAATGTCATCAAAAATGAAGACGGGAGCACAGGGAGGAATTTTAAATGTTCCTTTTGTGAATCGCTTTGTGCCCACGGTTGAAGTAGACTTCCGTCTGTGGATTGAAACAGTGATTGAAAATGGAAAAGAAATCATTCAGCTGCAATATGAGCAGATTGTATTTTTTGAATTTGATTTCGGAAATGACGGAGGTACGACGAGCTGGCCTCATATCCAAGTGAATACCCTTCGTAGATTAGAGGATATTCCTGAAGATCAGCGAAAGGTCATTGAAGAACAGTTCTTTGATAAAAAACCAGATACGATCGCTACAGGTGATACGGCTAACCCGGCTGCCGGATGTCCTTACCATAAGGAATAAATACAATTCAAATATAAAAAAAAGAGGCACTAATTTGCCTCTTTTTTATTTTCTTTACAGTGGGTTTTGAAATCAAAAGCTCACCTACGATATATCTTACTTACTCATTTTACAGTATCCTACAGATTTTCATAGGTCTGATCTATTAAAAAAGACACTGCTTTTTTGATTTTCTCACGGCCGTCCTCCGTACTAAGGTCTATCCCGCAAAAAATGCTCCCGTTCACAGACGAATACATGTTCAGATAATAAAGTCCGGAAATGATAATAGCCGTTATGGCCCGAAAATCCTGCGTCCGTTCTCCGAAATGCGGCTCTATGATGAATTTAAAAAGGCTTTCTCCGTTTTCCTCCTGCATGTTGGTCATTTTGGTTAATGACTTTCTGGATTCAGATAAACGCCACAGCAATAATTTCTGCACTTCCCTGTTCTTAAATATATAATCAAATTGCTCCAGTAACATGGCTTCGGTAAATAATCTTCCGCCGGTTTCCAAATCCGGTGCCATTTTTTCGGTCGTTACGTTACTCCAATAGTCCTTAGACCGGATGTATTCGTCCATAAGACCGTTTATTCCTCCAAAATAGGTATAGATCATTTTTTTATCTACCCCTGCGGTGGTGGCAATATCATTTACCTTTAATCCTGCATATCCCTTCGTTTTCAGAATTTTTCCAACCGCGTCCAAAAATTTCTTTTTACTGCGTTCCTTGTTTCGGATACTGCCTGCTGCTGATTTTCTTTCCATGATTAAACATTCAATGATACAAGTTTATGAAATTTTTTATTATTGTAAACACTTTGTAGTGTCTTATTTTGTATATTTGCAGAAACTAAGCCATTCAATATATATTTAAACACTCATTAAGTTGAAAAAACTAAGAACAATTCCGGTCGCATTATTGCGTATGTAAGGGCAAAAAAGCCTTCAGACACAGGGAAAATAAGATTTTTATGACATCCTTTTATCCTCGGATAAAATGTTAATGAAAAGTAAAACGATTTCTTTTAAAGAATTCATTTTTTTTCCGGTTCCGAAGATTGTATAAATGATGGATGGATGGAATAATCGATCTGAACTCCAAATTTCGGAAAGGATCAGTGAAGACAACTTTACAGCATTAATCTCTAAAGCTGCAGAAGTTGATCCATGAAAACTGAATGATCCTGTCGTTAATGGTTCCCTCAGTTTATTCTCTCAGTTTAAGAATGCTTCTGAAATAACCATCCGAAGCAGTTGAGAAATGATGGTTTGAACACACTTATGATGAAGTTTTGAAAAAGCGAAAATGTGGTTGTACCCGTAACATAAAGACAATTTCGAGCTCACTAAGGTAAAAACACTTAATGCAGACAGCAACGCTAGATTTCTAATGTTGCTGTTTTTTTGTTTTCTCAAAAAAATTCTGCTCGTAAATCAGACGATTAAAAAACATTTTCCTTTATTTTCTGCTGACAACCACCGTCACACCTCTGCCCTACTTTTGTGATATAATTGAAAAGCTTCAAAAAAATGAATTTAGTATCAATGCGAATGATCACCGCCAATATCGAAAGTTTAGTGGATTTTTATCAACAGGTAACCGGGATTCAAGCCATGCGGTACACTCCCGATTTTGCTGAACTGAAAGCAGCATAACGATCAACAGCTTTCGCATCATTCACCACAAATGAAGCCTTTTATAAGGTTATTTTCTGAGCAAAAACACCCGTCTGTCTTTTCATATACAATTTAAAAGATCAAAATTGCAAAATAATTTCAATTAAAATGTAAATTGGAACAAGATTGGAAAGCAATTTGAAATATTCATATACAAATTTCAAAGATTGGCTTTGTATTTTAACACCAATAACAATATAAGATGAAAAAAAAACTACCGAACAAAGGAACCGGAAAAAGAAAGAAGGTCGTACTGATCATCATTGGGACATTGATTTTTTTAGGCCTTATTTTCCCATTTGTGCTGAATATTTATCTTAAAAATAAATTGCCGCAACTGGTCAATGAAAAAACGCCCTACCAAATCAGTCTTAAAGATTTTAGTCTTAATCTTTTTAAGGGCCATATTTCCGCTCACTCAATCACTATTAAAACCAAACAGACTACCGATCCTTCGGTGACTCAAATTAACGGAGACATTAAAAGTCTGCGTATTGAAAATTTTGGGATCTGGAATGCCATTTTCAACAAGTCTTATCACATCAGAGAGGTCCAACTCATTGATCCCAATGTGAAAATGATACTGGGCCAATCCAAAAAGAAAAAAGATCCGTCGCAAAAGAAGATAAATTTTGGTGTTGAAAATATTCTGGTGACCAATGGAAATATCTCTGTTAAAGGCAAAGACAAAAAAGATCTCATGACCGGAAAAAATGTAAACATCCATCTTTCGGAAATTAAGCTGAGCCAAAATGCAGCAAAATTACCTGTTGAGTTTAAAGATTTTAAAATTGATGCCCACGATGTACTGATTACCGTCAACGATTTCTATCAGATTTACGCCACTACCATTGATGCCAAAAATAAACAGCTGAATATTTCTGAGTTTCACCTGAAACCTATTGAAAGTCCTGCATTGTACAATGCTAAAAATGTGTTTGACCTGAAAATCAATCAGCTTGCTGCAGACAATTTCAGCATCAATCAGGATTCTCTGATCATCGAGAATGCAAAATTCGTAAAACCTCAATTGATTGTTACCTCAACGAACAAAAAGGAAGTAAAAGAAAATCCGAAAGAAGTTAACCTCAAAATTGGGATTAAAAATCTTGATTTTGGACAGGGTTCAGTTCTTGTTCAGCACAGGGATAAAACGAAAGTAGCTTCTATAGATAACTTTCATCTGAATTTAAAGGATATTGTTTTCGATAAAAAAACGGTCAAAGAAAAAATCCCTTTTGCCTTTTCTACCCACAATATTGAATTTGAAAACATCTATTTCAAATCTGATCCTTTGCAGGCGGTGAATATCAAAAAAATCACCTCGAACGACTCAAATATTTTAATTGACAATGTAGCGTTTAAAGCCATAGGAAAAAGTGCCACAAAAGATCTGTTCAACATCAAAACGGAGAAAGTTGAGATCCTGAATAATACCTCAAAATTTGCAGGACAGCAGTTGCAATTGCAGCTCGGCAAAATCAATGTGTATCACCCGAGTGTAGAAATTATTGCAGCAACCCGTAAAGTGAAGGCTCCTAAAAAAACAAATACGGCAACACCGGATCTGCTGGCTAACCTTGGTTCGCTTCATATTATCGACGGGACTTTTATTCAGAAAAAGCAAGGTCAGGAAAAAGTAAAGGTCGGGAATTTTAATGTAGAACTCAATTCAGTGACCACCAATAAAGACATTCTTAAAGAATCGATTCCTTTTCATGTTAAAAATCAATTAATTACTGCTAAAAAAATAGATGTAGACGCCGGAAAATATTACCGCCTGAAAGTGGATCATATAAAAAATACAGGAAAACTGACGGCTGCGACCAACTTTGCCTTTCTTCCTAAATATTCAAGGGCTCAGTTTAACCGTTTAATTGCAGTTGAGGAGGATCTTTACACCATAAAGGCTAAATCGATCATGATTACGGATAAAAACTCAGCATTGGGAGGAAAAACAAGTATCGATCTGGATCATATTGTTTTTGACGGTATCGACTGTAATATTTATCATGACCTTGCTCCACCGGATGATATTGGTGTACGGTATATGTTCAGTAAAAAGCTTCGTGATGTAAAATTTCCATTATACATCAAACAGATCGACATCAAAAATTCAAAGCTTTCGTATGAGGAAGTGGCTGAAAAAGCCAATATTCCGGGTAAGATCACTTTTGGGGATTTCAATGCGAAAATCAGAGATGTCAACAGTGCGAAGATGAAAGGCAAACCAACATTGGTAAAAGTGGATTCAAACTTCAATTTTTTTGGAGATGCTCCTACAGATGTACACTGGCAGTTTGATGTCGCTAATAAAAATGATGACTATGCCATCAATGGTACGATAAAAAATCTTTCTGTAGATAACGCCAACCTGTTTGTAAGGCCATATCTTAATGTGAGTCTCGACGGCCAGATTCAGTATCTGAAATTTGATTATAAGGGTAACAGTAGTAAAATCGGGGGTAACTTTTACTTTAAATATACCGATATGCATGTCAACTTTTTAAATAAGAACACAGGAAAAGAGAAAAAAGTACTGAGTGCGATTGCTAATATTTTCGTTAAAAATGATTCGAAAGGTGAACCTGATCATGTAGAAGTTGATGTAAAGCGTGATCCCAATAAAAGTTTCTTCAATACTTTGTGGCAGGGAATTATGGAGGGATTGAAAAAATATCTGATTTAATATGAATATAAATTAAAAAAGTACAAAACCGGAAGGGGAAACTTTGAGAGCATCAATAAAACATGGTGAAATGATGTATTTTTTAAACTTGCAGCTTTCCTTTTCCGGTCTGGGGCTTCGTTATCGTATGATTATTTTTTTGAGATGAAACTGATGGCTTCCTGAACATTTTTGTCTGCCAGCAGATCATTAAAATTATCCTGTTTTGAAACCGCGATATCAGGAATGATAGGGTCATAGTAAATACCGTTTCTGTCCGTATCCAGGGCAACGCTTAGAATCAGCACGGTACTGAAAGGCAATTCTACATTTACATTGGCGGTGGTCATTCCGAATGTTTTTTCTCCTATAAAGATGGTATTAGGCCTTCCTTTAAAAGCCAATGCTGTTACTTCTCCGGAACTGGCCGTTAACTGCCCTGTAATGACTGCTACTTTTGCCTGGTCAAGTAACTCTCCACTCGGGTTGATATGCGATGTTTTTTTAGAGTTGTCCAGGTACTTTCCTTTTTCCATTCTGACCTTACTTTTTTGTTTTTTATTGACATCAACAGTCCCCCAAATATCGTTATCTCCAAGGAAATCGTACAAAGCAAGTAACATAGGTGCAGAATTTCCGCCCGTATTCAAGCGCAGATCGATAATCCAGCCTTGCAGTTTATTTTTGGCTTTAATCTCAGCAATCTGATCATACATAGGCTGAGCTGTTTTATGGGTGTTTTCCTGACTAAAATCTAAAGATTTGATTCCCGGCATCATAATATATCCTACTTTCCCGTCCAGAACTTTTACTTCAAAGCCCGGTTTTGTAGCATATTTGTCTTTCCATTGCTGACTTAAATTCTCTGTTGAGGCTTTCAAAGTTACTCCATAGACTTTATCTTTATAAATCACTTTACAATGTGTCGCCTTAATTTTCCCAAACAGGACCTCAGTCTCTTTTAATGAGCTTTTAAAATCATTGTATTTTTTTAAATTCTGGTTGGTTTCACTGCTGACCGTCTTCCAGTCTACTTCTTTTTTATAGACATAGTCAGATTTGAGCAAGGGCAGTAATTTATCATAGAATACTTTGATACTATCCTGTGAGGTCATTGCTTTTTGTGCATTTAACTGAAGTGATAAACTGCAAATACCAAGCAGTAGCCATAATTTTCTCATGTTATCTATTAATGGTTATCAATGATGTTGTATACCGAATATAATTAAAAAATATATCCTGTTATGTATTTCTGTGTTTTTATTTCAGGATTTTACGCTGTTTTGTTCACTTTATAATTCATCAGAAAAAATTTAAATAGAAAATTATCAAAGATTTATAAAATCTATTATTTCTCCCGAAGCACCGATAGAAAACCGTCACTAACTGATCATCAGAACATTCCACGAAGAAAAGATGAATAATATTTAGCAAACATATCTTATAAAACGTAGCGAAATTGTTTCTTTTGCAGTTTAATTTTTATTTTACTTTGATTTATTTTAGCTTATGGGTAAATTTGTATAAAATTTAAATTAATGAACTTTACACTTGAGCTCAATACACAGAAACCAGGTTCTAATATTGTATTCAACACTATCGTATTTGATTCGTTCAAGGTTAATATAGTTGAAAGGTATTTGGGAAGGATGAATTTTCATCCGAAATTATCCTATGTCTTATTTAAAATAAGGACTCTGGATAATGAAATCATTAAAACAAGAGAAGGAAATTCAAGGGTAAAAATCAAAGGAGATCATTTTGAAACCTATCAAAAACTCGTGCAAGTTTTAAATTCATATGATTATAAAAACAGGCTGATGAACAGGCAGGAAGCAGACCAGGATTATGTACATTTCCTTTTAAGTCTTGTTCTGGCAAATTATCAGCTAGCTTAATTAAGCTTTTTAATTAATGATTCATATAGATCATAAAACAGTTTTAGAAAAAGCAAATAAAGCGATCCCGGACCGTGATCATGAAACCTTCCTTGGCTGGCTATTGCACCGATGATGTGCAATGGACCTTCGCAGGAGACAGAGTGCTTTCGGGAAAAATGACATACGCGGATATATGGCGGATACGTATAAAAAGCCACCAAAATTTGATGTAGAATACCTGATTGAGAAAGGTGATTATATGACCGCTGTTGGCACCATAAGCCTGTTGGAGGAGAATGGATGGGTAGCATATGATTACTGTGATGTCTGGAGATTTGAAAATGGACTCATGGCTGAACTGAAAGCCTTTGTCATTAGAAAATAATCCCCCTGAATCTGGAGTAAGAATGATTGAAATCCTTTACGACAAGGGCTGGAGACTGAACATCAGACGGTTATCGGGAATTCATTTTTTCGCAAAAATAAGCAAAGGCTTTCGGGTTATTCCGGAAGCCTTTTTATAACACCTAAAATTCATTAGACCTGTTTTTATTTTTTAATGAAAGCAACGGCATCCACTTCAATGAGCATATGATCCAATGCTAATTTAGGGACAGGAATCAGTGTACTTGCCGGAAATGTATTCTTTTTCCATGTGTTATGCATTTCCTCTGTCCATATTTTAAGCTTCTCCTGATCGTGATCAACGATGAGGATGGTGATTTTAAGCACCTCTGCAACGCCTGCTCCATATTCGGCAAGCACTGTCTCCAAATTCTTCAGCGAATACTTCACCTGGGTTCTAAAATCCTCGGAAAGGCTATGCTTCAGATCTTCTCCGCCACTTTGCCCGGATATGAATACATATTGGCCTTTCCCTTCAGCACTGGTCGCATGAGAAAAAGCAAACGGAGTAGGATCAAAAAGAGTTTTTGGATTTTTATTGGTGACGGAGGTTTTGTTGGTCTGGTCCATGATTTTATTTTGATTGTTATTTTGTGAAAAGATAAGACATCCTAAACAGAGCGCAGACAGACTGAATAATATACGTTTCATGATATTTTTTGTATTGAATTAGTAGAGCAAATGTAAATTTCAAAGTTTTCAAAACCCTCAACATATGTTGACATTTTTACTTTTTATTCGCAGTACTTTCGTTCCAATTTTACATTCTGAATACCAGGAAGAAACCGGAAATACAAGTCAACTGTACAGAATCTGTACAAAAATGGACGAATCATTTTAGTGATTCGTCCATCTATTGTCAAAGTTTACAGAGCGATTAACTAGCCTTTCGCTTTCTCATCTGTAAAAAACTGAAAACCTTCTTTTTTCTCAATAAGCTGCATTGGATAAAGCACAGGATTGTATTCTCCGTTGAGAACTTCATTCAATGCATGTTTTTTTGACGTTCCGAATGCAACAACCAGTATATTTTCTGCTTTATTGATCAATGGTGCAGTCAAAGTAATTCTGAACATATCCTGAGACTTCAGATAATAAGCGGAAACCCACTTTTCTTTTTCCTCTAAAACGCTTTCGCCCGGAAATAAAGAAGCGGTATGACCATCATCTCCCATTCCTAACAGGATGAAATCAAAAACACCTTCATTCCCAAGGATATTTTTAATCTTCTGTTCATATTCCTTAGCATATTCTTCCGGAGCTATTCCGTCCTTATACATAGGGAAAATTTGCTCTTTATTAACGGGAACCTTATCGAAAAGTGCTTCAAATGTCATTTTCGCATTGCTTTTGTCATCATCTAAAGAAACCCATCTTTCATCCACCCAAAAAAAGTAAATCTTATTCCACTCAATTTTTCCGGCATATTCTTCAGTGGCCAGCAAATTAAAAATAGCCTTAGGAGAAGAACCTCCGCTTAATGCGACCACAAAACGGTTATGTTTCTCAATAGATTTTTGAGAAAGATCCAGAAAGGTATCTGCTGCCTTTCTGTAGAGCTTCTGCAAATCATCAAATACGGTGATATTCATTTTTCGTCTAATTTAAATTGATATTGTTTTATACCCAGTTGTGCCCTTGTCTTTCAACCAGCGCAATGCTTTCTTTCGGTCCCCAGCTTCCGGCTTCATAATTCGGAAAAGAGGAGTCTTTATTGTTTTCCCAGGCTTCCTGTATGGTTTTTACGACATCCCAGGCTTCTTCTACCTGGTCTGAGCGCATAAATAAGGTAAGGTCACCTATCAGTGCATCCAGCAGTAATGTTTCATACGCTTCAGGAGTATCTTCCTGACAGGCAAAATTATCAAAAATCATCTCCACTGGTTTCAGCATCAAGGAAAGCCCCGGTTTTTTGGCCATAAACTGCAGTCTGATATCCATCAATGGCTGAATATTAATAATCAGTCTGTTGGCCGACAAATGTTGTGAACTTTCTGAAAATGTAGCATGAGGAAGCGGTTTAAACTGGATGGTAATATAGGAATGTTTTTCTTTCATTTTTTTTCCGGTACGAACGTAGAATGGAACTTCCTGCCATCTTTCGTTGTCCAGATAGAATTTCACGGCTGCAAAGGTTTCTGTATTAGAGTCCCCGGCAATTCCGTCTTCCTGACGATAGCCTTTAGCATCTACTCCATTGATCATCCCTTTTCCGTATTGACCTCTTACAGCATAATGATCAACCTGGTCCGCTGAAATTCTACGAATGGATTTAAGAACATCTACTTTACGGTCTCGTATCTCACCTGATTCCAGTGAAGCCGGTGGCTCCATAGCAATCATACAAAGAATTTGCAATAAATGATTCTGAATCATATCCTTCAATGCTCCGGTCTGCTCATAGAAAGCGCCTCTGGTCTCAACCCCTACTTCTTCGGCCACCGTGATCTGTACGGACTCTATATGCTGATGGTCCCACAAAGGTTCAAAAATAGCATTCCCAAAGCGGAATGCCAATATATTCTGTACCGTTTCCTTTCCGAGGTAATGGTCAATACGGTAGATCTGCTCTTCTTCAAAAGCCTCTGCCAGTAAACTGTTCAGTTCTATGGCCGACTGTTTGTCATGACCGAAAGGTTTTTCAATGATGATACGGTCTTTTTTAGCATCAGAAGCTAATGACGTATTTTTGATATGGTTGGAAATGGGAGAAACAAAATTAGGTCCGATGGATAAATAAAACAACCTGTTTCCTCTTGTTCCGTAAACCGTATCAAGATCTTCTAATTTCTGATACAGGTTTTTGTAAGAACTCTCTTCATCCAATTGATGTTGAAAGTACGTGATATGGGCCTGAAAACCAGCCCAGTCTTCTGAAGTTATCTTTTTTCTTGAGAAATTTTCAAGATTTTCTTTAATGTAATTTTTAAAATATTCATTGGTATGATCGGCTCTTCCCAGTGCTAAAATAGTAAAACCTTTGGGCATTCTACCGTCGATATATAAATTAAAAAACGCCGGAAAAAGTTTTCTTTTCGCCAAATCTCCTGTCGCACCAAAAATTATAATTGTCGTTGGCTTCAAGACTTTATTGTCATTCATTGTTCCGGATTTTAGTTTTTTGCAGTTTCCCAAGACGTATGAAAAACGCCTTCTCTGTCGATTCTCTGATAGGTATGTGCTCCGAAGTAATCACGCTGAGCCTGAATAAGATTCACCGGCAGGGATTCTGTGGTGTAGGCATCGAAATAGCCCAAAGCCGTCTGAATGCCCAAACTTGAAATCCCGTTTGAAGCAGCAAAGGCAGCTGTTTTTCGTAATGAGTTGATTTTTTCTTTAACGATGACAGCAATATCTTTATTAAGTAAAATATTCGACAGATGAGGATCCTGAGTATAGGCTGAATAAAACTTTTCAAGCAAAACAGAACGGATGATACAGCCTCCTCTCCAAATTTTCACAACATCTTTTAATGGAATCTGGAAATTGTATTCTTCAGAAGCTTTCACCAATAAAGCAAGGCCCTGTGCATAACTGATCAATGTAGCCAGATACAAAGCATCTCCCACTTCCTTAATAAATAATTCTGTGTTTTCCGGCGTTGTCATTTCATTTTTAGCATACAATTGAGACGCCTGAACCCTCTCTTCTTTATATGCTGATAAAATTCTTGAAGTAACGGCAATATCAATGGTTGGGATAGAAACACCGATTTCCATAGCTTGCTCTGAAGTCCATTTTCCGGTTCCTTTTGCGCCTGCTTTGTCTAAAATCTGATCCACAAGATAACCGTCCGTTAATGAATCTTTCTGTTGAAAAATATCTCTGGTAATCTCCATTAAAAATGAGTTCATTTCACCATTATTCCATTCTCTGAAAACTTCGTATAGCTGATCGTTATTCAGATTAGCTCCTTTTTTTAGTAAATCGTAAGCTTCGCTGATAAGCTGCATAATGGCATATTCAATTCCGTTGTGTACCATTTTCACATAGTTTCCTGCGGAATCTTTGCCCATATAAGCGGTACACGCCTCCTGATCTACCTTTGCAGAAATAGCTTCAAGCATTGGTTTAAGAAGTTGAAAAGCTTCCCAATCTCCTCCGGGCATAATGCTGGGTCCTGTTCTGGCTCCTTTTTCTCCTCCGGAGACTCCCATTCCCATAAAGTGGAGATTTTTGGCCGCTAAATCGGCAACGCGCCTGTTGGTATCTTTGAAGTACGAATTACCGGCATCAATAACAATGTCTCCCTTGGTCAAAAGCGGGGTAATGCTTTCCAGAACGGCATCTACAGGTTTTCCTGCAGGAACCATCAGAATGATTTTCCTTGGGGTTTCCAGGACCGATATAAAATCCTCCCAAGTACGAGAGCCTTTTACTTTCATCTCTGAAGTAGCACCCTCCTGTAGTTCTTTTACTTTCTCTTCATCAAGGTCAAATCCAGCAATTGAAAAACCATTATCAGCGATATTATAAAGAAGATTCCTCCCCATCACTCCGAGACCAACCATCCCGTAATTATATTTATCCATTTTTATTGAAATTTATATGAATTCTATTTTACGGAGTATAAAATTACGGAAATGCTAATGAGTAAAAAAATAAAAGACCGGAAAAAATTACGGTCTTTTTTGTATATTATTCATTCATAAGCCAGTAGCATGATATTATATTGATCATCATTCAGCTTATTTTTTTATATCCAATCGTTGACTCTTCAGTTTTCAATAGAGAAGTTCACATTTTTTATCATGATTATTCATTCTTCTTTTTTGCCGAATCAGTATTCACCCTATTTCAGCAATTCTTCCTATGTTTCAAAAGCTTCATATTAGCTTTTTTAAAAATAAAAACTCAGAGAACATATTATACTTATCAAAGTCAGACAGAGACTGTTAAAATAAAGAATCCTATGTTAACAAATCGTAATTTTAGAAACTTAGCAATTAAAATAATAATTAATTGAAATAATTTTCTTTTTTTAACGTTATATTTGCATATTTTCCGGACATAGGCCAACAATTAAATCTTATTCACCTCCTCATTTAGTTTACGGTAATTTCCTGTATAAACATTTGATTCCGACAAGGATCATAAAAAACAACCCCCTTATGAAATTATTTTCAGTATTAGAAATCAACACGTTACTAAAAGGTTATATAGTTGGTAGTACTTCTCATTCTGTTTCCTCTCCGGAGCAAATAGAACTTGCCGGTAATCATCAAATTACTTTTATAGGTAATAAAAAGTATGAAAAACTTTGGGCAGACAGTAAAGCTTCAGTAGCTGTTGTCAATAACGATATCTCTATTGAGCCCGGTATCAACAGGGCCTTTATAAAAGTTAATAATGCCGACCTTGCCATGTCTCAGGTTTTGGAATTGTTTGCCCCTCTTACTCCACAATTTGACACGGACATTCATCCTTCAGCAACAGTACACCCCACTGCTATTGTTGGCACAGGTACCCGTATCGGAGCTGGAAGCTACATTGGACCTCATGTAAAACTAGGGGATAATGTAACGATTTATCCTAACGCCACTATTCTGGATAACAGTACTGTAGGCAAAAACAGTACCGTATGGAGCGGTGTTGTGATTCGAGAAAACTGTCATATTGGTAGCCATACGATTCTGCACCCCAATGCAACGATCGGTGCTGATGGTTTTGGTTTTAAACCTTGTCCTGAAAGGGGTCTTGTAAAAATTCCACAAATTGGCAATGTGATCATTGGCAACTGGGTAGAAATTGGCTCGGGTGCTTGCGTAGATCGTGGTAAGTTCAGTTCTACTGTTGTGGGTGATGGCTGCAAAATTGATAACCTGGTACAGATAGGTCATAATTGTGTCTTGGGTAAGTTTTGTATAATGGCTGGCAGTAGTGGTCTGGCTGGCAGTGTTACCCTTGGTAATGGGGTTATTATTGGTGGAAGTGCTTCTATAAAGGATCACGTTACCATTGGCGATGGCGCTACTATAGGAGCAGGATCGGGTGTTGCAGGTGATGTCCCTGCGGGTAAGACCTATCTTGGTTACCCTGCCGCCGAAGCACGTACTACGCTTAAACAATGGGCTGCGCTGAAAAGACTTGCTGCCAATAGTTAAATCGTTTTAGAAAAAAATATAGATAGAAAAGAGAATTTGTAGTGATTTACAAATTCTCTTTTTTATTTAGTACTTTCTTTTACGGTCAATAAGTATTTAAGATGTGTCAACCAGAGATGACATTACTGGCTAAATAATGAATCCTCCTTTCAACTGAAAGTCAGCCTTTACGCTTTCATATCTTTTTACATCTATTGGCTTGGAAGCGCGCTCAATAATACTTGATTTAAATCCTAAGTCCAGGGCATCATTAGCGGTATAATAAACGCAAAAATCAGCAGCTACCCCACATACGGCAACCTCTGTGACTCCTCTTCCTTTAAGATAGTCTCCCATCCCTGTAGATTTTTTACGGCCATTATCAAAAAAGCCACTGTAGCTGTCATTTTGTTTTAAATGTTCTATGAACCCTCTATTAGGTAATCTACTGACCAACAAGTAGATTTCGTTTTCTTCCTTAATTCATGAACATTTTACTCAAACGATCTATACGCAAAGCCCCATTAATACAAGCATTTTAGACGAAAAAAAATATGTTTTTTATCACAAAAATCAAACTACCGTTTAGTTTGTTATTAAAGGTTATTCATTTAATTTTGCACGAAAATAATTCAATTTAAATTTTTATTTATGACCAAACATTTATTATCTGCCATTTTACTGTGCTATTCTGCTTTTGCTTTTTCGCAGAATTCGATAACATCAACTTCTACTGCAGCGGGTGCCACAACGACCTACACGTTTAATCTGGTTGCGGGTTCCGGTGGTCAGACCTGGAATGCTATTTCCGCAGTGGTTGTACCAGGTTCTACCCTTCCAGCTTTCGCTGGGAATGCTTCGCCTTCCAGTGTTTCCAATATTGATGTTTTCCTTAACGGATCTACTACTGAAGCCAACGGCTATTTAAGAAATTTTGGAAATGGTGAGCTGAAAATTGATATCAATCAAGCAATTCCTCAAGGTACAACGATTAAAGTGGTGATTAAAAATGTCACCAATCCTTCTGCTCCTGCCACTAATTTAACGTCAAAAATAGCCTTTCAAAACAGCAGCTATGCAAATCTGAACAGCTACTCTGCTCCATTTAACATTACATCGGGAACGTTATCTACTGTTGAACATACATCTTCAGACCATAAAATTGTATTATACCCGAATCCTACAACAGATTATATTAAAATAACCTCTGTTAATTCTAAAGAAAAATATGCGATCTACAGTTTTAGTGGACAGTTAGTTTTATCAGGGGAGTATACTGCTGATAAAAACATTGATGTACGTTCACTTCCAAAAGGGAGCTATATTCTTACCATCAGGAATCAGTCAATTCAACTGATGAAAGACTAATCGTTGATTTTTAAAATAAAAAAGCAGTTAAAACTAACTGCTTTTACCATCTCCAAGGTCTCTGATTTTGGAGATTTTATTTGCTTAATATCCTGTAAATTCTCAAGGTTTTACTATTGGAATAATTAATTTCCAAAGTTCACAAAATGAGGAATGTCTGTCGCAAAACTATTCATTTGTAAAATATTATTCCGGTTGCTGTTAAAATCAAAAACCGAATTATTATCGAAAGGAACACGGGGGTAATAAGTGAATGAAATTTGAATCCTGTTGAAAACCAAAAATGGATTATTAATTAAAACACCAACGCCTATTTTTGTATTTGCCGTGGTTTTAAGCAGTTTATCATCAGGCATCCCTAACCAGCCGACTGCTGCTGTTAAGTAGGGACTGAAATGGAAATTTTTCCAGGTTTTATTAACAAAAAGCTGAAGCTGATATCTTAAAACCAATTTTTTAGTCCCGATATAATCTGAATCGAAAACAGGAAATTCGTCTGTAGCGGAAAGATTAATTCTGTCTTTATAGGAATAATTATGCTGTGGATTTCCCAATGCCAAAGTGGGAGAAAAGAAGTGTCTAGCTTTGGCAAATTTCCAATCCATAAGATTCGTAAAATAAGTTCCTTCAAGGCGAAAAGACTCACGATTCGGGCTATCTTCATTAAAGAATCTTCCAAACTGAGCCTTCACATTGAAATAGCCCAGCTTTATAAAATCACCGTAAGACGCTGAAACTCCTAAATAAGGTTTCACGCTGCTACTTCTCGATAAAGCTCCGGCAGTTAGGTTAACCGAACTACCGTAAGCAATATCCTCCGGTAAATCATACTGGAAAATATTTTTCTGAACCGAAAAATTTCTGTGGATGTATCCTACCGACATCAGAAAACTGCTGTAAGAGCTAAAATAGTTATACTGGTCTATTCCGGGACTGTCTTTGTACTGATAATTCTGAATTCTTCCGATCAGGGCAATATTACTGGAAACCTTGTCTTTTTGATCAGATGATACGGGAATTTGATATCCACCCCACAAATCCTGGCTGTACACCTTGATCTGAACTTCCGGAAATTTGGTATCGGTCTCTATCGGCAGTAAAACATTTCGCATAAAATATTCAAAGGTAAGTCCACCGGCCCATTTTGTCAGCGGTGAGAAGAAATCTCTTCTGACATTGAAATTGATTCTTTCATTTTTCAAAAAATCTCTTTCTCCCAAAACCTGGGCATTGATATAAGAACCAAAAAGGTTATAGGCAGTGTAGCTTCCCAAAAGATAATCCTGCTTTTCTTTGGAATCGTTTCTGTAAAGCAAATTCAGTTCGTGTCCCAATCCCAATACATTTTCTTCGGTAACTCCCAGACCAATCTTGCTTCCTGAATAACTGACTCTTGGCTTTAAGCTCCAGGAATCAAGGACTTTCACCACGACATCAATAGAATCTTTGCCGGAAGTACTGTCTGAGACGCTGATATTAACCCTGTTGATAAAAGGCATGGCTCTGAGCAAACGTTCGGATTCGTAGAGTTTCTGAGCATTGTACTCCTCCCCTTTTTTGAAGAGCAAATAGTTATTGACGGTCTTATCTCTCGTATTGGCATGAAGATGATTGGTGAACCAATCGTACCATTTGGTTTTCTCTTTTTTATCTTGCGAACCATATCCAAACGGGTCAATGGTTTCGATCCGGACATTTCTGATGTGCTTTCCATTATACGTCTCCTGCGACAGCTTCTCCGTTGTTGTTCTCACGGAAGCAGAGTCCGCTTCCCTACGAAATATGAAACGGTGAATGAACTTGGTCACCTTTGTCTTATCTGAGAAATTTTCTATTTTATAATAGAGTGAATCTTTTTTTTCCTGTGCATTGAGAAGGATAAAGCCTCCTAAAAAGAAAATTAAAACTGCAAAAAGCTTGTTCATCATAACCAAAGAATTCGATAAAGCTTTTCATATCAATTTATACGCCAAGAGAAGTAAAAAACGAGGTTTTAACGGAAAAAATAAACCAGATTCAAGAAGGGAATTCCTATTTTTTATATCAGCCTTTTGATTAAGCTGCTGAATATGAAATTATTTTATATTGAAAACTCAATATTTTTGATATATAAACTGTTATGGCTTATTTAAAATATGATTAATGAAATCATTCTTGTACAGGCTTCATTTTTTTGGTCTTATTATTGAATAAGTTTTACTACCCATTCAGTTAGTTAGGTTTAGATCAGTTCAGAAGATTCCAGGAATTCTTCATCAGACTGATCCTCTATCTCAATAGAATGCCCATCAACTGAAATAAAGCTTAATCACTAAATAATACGATTATGGAAACTAAAGAAATTTCAAGAATTGCTCTTGGTACATTTTTGATCACCGCAGGCGTTGGCCATCTTACCTTTGCAAGAAAAGAATTTCAGGCTCAGGTACCGGATTGGGTTCCTTTAAAGAAAGATGACACCGTTATTTATTCAGGAATAGCTGAAATACTTCTCGGGACAGCCATTATTGCCACTCCAAAAAAACACCGGAAAACGGTAGGTAAAGTGGTCGCCACATTTTTTGCCGCTGTTCTACCCGGAAATATTGCTCAGTATAAAAACAGGAGAGATTCTTTTGGCCTTAATACCGACAATCAAAGAATGGCCAGACTCTTCATGCAGGCTCCCCTGATTGCATGGGCGTTGAAATCTACGGATGAGTAAAATTCAATACAAAGGTGACCCGAAGATCGCAACTTATTTCAAACAGCTGATATCTATAAGCTGAAATCATAGTACAAAAAAAACGGACAAGGCAGTACAAAATGCCTTGTCCGTATTATTATATGCATACTTATGACATCATCAATCAACAGGTTTCCGGCAAGTAATGATTACTAAAAGTAACCACTTCCGCTACCGAATCCTTTCGTGTAGTTTAGTATAATAATCAAACATTCTACAAACAGCCATATTATCTAAAGTAATTTTTCATCAGAATAATCTATTACCCTGCTACATCTATAATCTTCCGCAAAAAAATTACGACTCATGAATTATGTTTTTATAAAAACAAAAACTTCCTGATGAAGTCTTGGGAAATAAAATCACACGATTGAATCGTTCGGTAGCGAGAGTAGTAAAACTAAGAGATTACGACAATGAAGTAAAAGTAGAGGTCAAATATATCAACCAATTACCATAGTCAAATAATTTTTAAGAAAACAACTTCCACATGAGATTATTTTTGTAAAATATTAAAAATAAAGTTAATAAACAATATTTATATTTCTATTATATGCATTATCTTCACGTTATCAACATCAAATTATATATTTTTATGAAAAAATCACTTTTTACATTAATTTGTGCATCTACACTAATTTTTACTAGTTGCTCAAACGACCCTCATCAAGAAAAGGAAGTTCAAGACCATAATCAAATGGTAACAGCAAAGAAGTCAGTAGGCAAAACTCAGCAAGAAATCGAAAATCTTCTCAAACATTTTACAACAAAGGATTATCATGCTTCTGTTTCCGGCTTAAGTAAGGAGGAAGTGCAAAAAGATATGGCAATGAAATTACTGCCAAAATGCAAACAACTTCTTATGGAAAACGGATATACGGAAGATGATATTAATAAATTTGACGACGATTACAAAACTATTATACTTACAGCATTTAACTTAAAAAAATAATTATGAAAAAGATCTTTTTATCACTTGCACTTGTATTTGGCGCAGCTAATTGTGCCATGGCAGTCCCAACCTTTTATTATAATTTTGGGAGTTATGACGTAGAAGGTTTATTTGTCTATTATTCAAGTCCAACTAATGGAATGGGTTGCTATGATGGAAACATCCTTCCGTTGAAACTGACAAGTTCAAATGTTCTTACAAATATGTATACCGGGGTTGTAGTTCCGGCTAACCAACTTACACATGCCTATGTATGTGGTGCATCTCCCACGCCGGTATGCAGTACCACAACGGATGTAATATTTAGAGGGATGAGATTTTATACAACAGTAAGCAATTTTGCCGGAATGGCAGGAACAAGTTGTACAAATTTCACTCAGGTTCCAACACCTAACGGATGGAAAATAACAATGCCAGGATTGCAAAGTCTAACATTTATAGACATGGGGTTCATGACCCAATATATTTACCAATAAAAATAACTCAAATTTTTAATAAATAAGCATCCATATTCCCCAAATTGGAATAAAAATTTGTGATTATAAAACAAATCCTCGAATAATATCGGGGATTTTTACTGTACATAGCACGAATCCTTACGTGTTATTAAGTATTATCTATCCAATATTCTAAAAACAATGGCTAAAAGTTCTTTAAAATACCATGCGATTAACGAATGTAAAACTTAGATCTACATTATTTAGCTTTTCTCTATTTTGTTCTTTAGAAAAATAAAAGTTTAAAAAGCTTTGCTAAATACAAAAAACGGATCACCTTATTAATCGTCCATTTTTATATTTTAATCTATTTTAGCCAAATGACCAAATCACATTTTTTTCAATATTATCACTGATTACTGAAAAAGATTTTTCCGTGATTTCAAATTGAGTATCGTTAATTATATTATCACTAAAAATAATATTAGTAAAATTACATTTCTTAAAATTACATGTTGTGATTTATGCATCCATTATTTCCGCACCTGCAAAAGAACAAGCTATAAAGGAACACAATGTAAATGATGTACTATTTAAATTAGATTTTGTAAAATCAACATTTTTGAAGGTACATTCATGAAATGAAGTTTGAACAAAATATGTTGAATAAAATGATATTTTATTAAATTCAATGCGACTATACATAGAATTTACAGATATCAGGTCATCCAGATTAATATCGCAAACAATCAAATCTCTAATTTCTATTTCATTAAAACCAGGCAGATCATCGGTCTTGTAATCATTTTGCTCTTTTATAGCACTGTATAAATTAAATACATTTTCCATTTTTATTAAAATTTCACATTTATTTCTAATATTATTGACAATTCTTCTTAATTTAAATTAAACCATTTTCACAATATCATCAACTTCATTCATAGCTACTGAATGATTCATACCTGCACTAGCGCCGTTACCGCACGAATCCTTTTGTGATATTTAATATAATACATTAAACTTTCTGAAAGAATGTCTTTGCATTCATTCCCAATAAAAGTATCCGGTCAATCTACAACAGCAAAACTTATGAAATACAATCCTTCAAGATTATTTAATTTCTAAGTGAGTTATCAACTATGTTTTGAGAAAGATAAAAATTTATTGAGAAAGTCTTTAAAAATAAAGCCACATAATACAATTGTGCGGCGACGAGAACCCAAATATAAAAACCTTTTAAACAAAATAACCCACTGTAAAAACAGCAGGTTATTTATTTAAAAGGTGACCGCGAAGGGATTCGAACCCCCAACCCTCAGAGCCGAAATCTGATATTCTATCCAGTTGAACTACGCAGCCAGTGGTATGAGTAATTGGTCATCAATTGTGTAATACTACCGATCACCAATCACTCATTTTTTTATTAGAAAGTAATTTTCACTCCTCCTACAACCTGCGCGCCTAAGACTTTATAGCCTTTATACGTTTGGTAGTTTGAGTTCAGAAGATTGTTTCCGAGTGCAAAAATACTGAAATTTTTGTGAAATTTATACTCTGCGGAAAGATTTAAATCAGCATACCCCCCAACTTTATCATTTTTGTTCTCTGTAGACTGGTAAACAAGGTTTGGATTGGCAACCCCTTCGATCGCGAAAGAGTTTGTGGTTCTGTCACTTGCAAAGATCCCTTTGAACCCTAACAGTAGTTTTTTATCCAGCATGGTATATTTTGCTCCGATGTTTGCATTCACTAAAGGAACGTTATAAATATCGGCATAATTCTTCAGATCATACTTTGTAAACCTTACTTCTCCATCTAAAACCAGATTTTCAAGTGGGAAATACTGTACGCTTCCCTTAATATCGCTTACATTTCCGTCATCATACACAGCAGAGAATGTATTTGCAAAATTATAAGCAGAACGGTTCAAAGTATAGACATTATCGAAAAGATTATTGCCCTGGAAGAACATAATATCCCTCATTTTTCCGTAACCGGCAGAGAAGTCGTATTTAAACGTTTCGTCGATATCTCCACGTAAACCTACGTAAAAGTGATATTGCGTCTCTGTTGGCTTTAAAAACTGGTCAGAAAGGATGAATGGGTTCGCCTGAAGAAGATCTCCGTACGTATTAAGCTTCAGTCCACCGTCTACACCACCATAGAATTTAAATTCTTTAGCGGCAGCCACCTGAAACTCAGCCTGCGGAAACCAGTAGGTTTTGTTATTTTTCACTTCTCCACCCAATGCATCATTTGAATTCTTAGCGTTCAGGAATGAAAATCCGGAACCTAACATTAAGTAAGAATCTCCTTTTCTGAAGGTTACTTTTGGAGTAAGGCTTGTATTAAAGAAATTGGAAGAGTTTTTGTTGACAATCGCAAAATCTGTTTTCACTGCTTCTACGCCAACGCCTAAATCTGCATTCAGATTAATTCCTGACTTCCCGATCTCCACTGCATGCTTTGAAAGATTCGCCAAAATGGAAACCTGATTTTCCTGTGCATCAAAATGATCTTTCAGGAAAGATGATTTTACCCTTACATCGTTTAAGATCTCATTGGAATAAAAATCATAATATCCGTTTACTTTGAACTGGTTGACTCTTTGCTTCAAATCTACATCCGCAGCGGGAGTCAGTGCATAAATTCCGTAGTATCTGTTATTATCCAAAGCGTATTGGGCATTCAAGTTGAATTTTCCTTTTTCGCCGTATGAATTTAAGTACGCTCCAATAGCGGTAGAACTCTGCTTGGAATCCCAGTCATATTCTTTTTTCAGACCTAAAGTGGAAAGGAAATGGAAATCAGCTCCTACTTCCAGTTTGTTATCAAGGGTTTTGGAAATATTGGCATCACCTAAAATTTTCCCGAAGTTGCCCATTCCAAACTGCACATAGTTGTTCTGAGCTGTCCCGTCGAATTTTGGAGTGACATCCTGTCCCTGAATCGTAGATGTTTTGAAATCCGAAACCGCAGGCACATCGGTGATGGTATACTTCACAGGATTCTGGGATTTCTCTTCAGGCGGATAATTTTTGATGGTCTCCACAGAGGTCTTCTTCTTCTCTATCTTTTTCACCTCCGGTTCCCGCTTCTTATTAAGAATCAGTTTTTCCTCCTTGATCTGGGAGAACGCAAACTGCGAAAACCCTAAAAATAATATGGATAATAATTGAATTTTTCTGTTCATTGCTCAATATTTGTATTAATGTATAATGTCGGATGTATAATGTATGTATTGGATTGTACTTTGTACTTTGTACATTGTACTTCTTACATTATACTTTATACATTTTACTTTTTAATCTGCTTTTTAACCTCTTTTGCTTCCGCTACGATCTCAGGGAAATCTTTGTAGTTCTCAATGATCTGGTCACACGTATAGCTTGCCTGGTAGTTATCTTTCAGCCCAACATAGTTTTTAGCCATCAGCACCAAAGCTTTAGCTCCCCAGTAATCTTCAGAGGCATAGTTATTCGCCAGTTTAAAGATCGTCTCATTGGAAGACTTGAATGCTTTTCCTTTGTTCTGATAATAAGCTTTTGCATACAATGCTTCTGCTGCTACCGAGGTATTGGATGATTTTTCAAGAGAAGTATACGCTGATTGCGCGTCTTTATCTTTCCCTGAATTCATTAAGCTTCTCGCTTTGATCACTTTCGCTGTTTCCATAACCGCGGCAGAGTTTTTCGTGTTCACAATTACTGCATCTGCCAGTTTTTCAGCCTCAGAGAAGTTTTTCTCCGCGGCGTATAATTTCATCAGTTCTACATTAGCATAATTTTTAATACTGATGTCTGAAGAGTTTTTGATATTCTCAAGATACTTTTTAGCTTCCGCCGTATTCCCCTGAGCCACGAAGATCTGTGCCAGACGGGTCTGCGCATCATCCTGATAGTCGTTCTGTACAGAGGCTACTTCCTGAAGAACAAGAAGCGCTTTGGTAGCATTATTGGTTTGATAGTAGCTTTCTCCCAACTCGTATTTAGCCTGATAAAGACCTTCTCCGGTAGGATTCTGCGTTAAATATTTTTCGTAGTATGAAATCGCGTTTTTGTAATCTTTCTTCGTGAAATACTGCTTTCCGGTCGATAGATTAATCTCATCGATTTCAGAAGCCGCTACATTCACCCCGATATTTTTAGCAAAGCTTTCATATCCTGAAACGTCACCGTTTTTAGTGAAAATAGGCTTTGCCGCCTGGACGATCTTTTCAGCATACGCCGTATTTTTATATTGCTCTCCAAGAGATTTAAGCTCAGAAAGTGCTTTGTCAGTTTGATTCTGATCAATATAATTCTGTGCTCTGTAAATCGACGCATTCGCAATAAGATCCTTATCCGAAGAAGTTTTGATCACTTTGGCAAAATAATCATTGGAGTTGGCAAAATCATCCTGTGCGGAGTAGGCAGTTCCTATTTCATATTGGGCATCATCGTAATATTCAGAATCCGGATATTTGGATAAAAGATTTTTCAGATTGGTGATCTTCGCCTGTGTATCGCCTTTAAATCCTAAAGCCATTGCTTTTTGGTATAAAGTATAGTCTGTGGCATCTTCATTTTTATCATAAATGGCAATCGCCTCGTTCAGGTCATTATTCGCGTAATGAATATCTGCCAGACGAAGTTCTGCATCATTTTTAAATTCAGGCTTGGGGTTGCTCAGATACTGCTTGAAATACGTCTGTGCCTGATCGAACTTTTTAGCTTTAAAATAAACATAGCCCAAATCGTAAGGCAGCTGCTGCTTTTCAGGGAAGGTTTCGGTAAGAAGTTTCTCATAACGCGCAATGGCAGACGGATAGTTTCCTTTCTGGTAATACACCTGTCCTAACCAATACAAGGCTCTGTTGTAAAATTCTTTGTTGATATTAAATCCTAAACTTCTCAGGAAATACCTTTCCGCTTCATCATAGTTTCCCTTGTTGAATTCTTCTGTTCCCAATAAATAAGAAACCTCCTGATCCACTTTGTTGATCTCTGGCGTAGAATTCTGAAGCCTGTCGATCGCGTTCAATGTTTCTTTATAATTTCCGGAATACAAATAAGATTTCACAAGAAGTGATCTCATTTCCGGTGCATTCGCATCATTCTGATGGTCGTTGATATAGTTTTGGATCACCCCGGAAGGACTTTCAAAAGGGTTTCCGATATCATAACTCAGTTTGGCGTATTGTTCATGAGCCAGTTTTTTAACCTTAGCATCATAATTCATCTGGTAAGAAGATCTGAATGCCGAAAGGGCTTCCTGCTTTTTATCTACCGCCAGATAAGCGTTTCCTAATTGATAGTAAGCATTCTGCGCCAGCGCTGAATTGCTGTTGACAAGCTGGTTGTAATAAGAAACCGCTTCATCATATTTTTTAAGCTGAGCCGCCACAAATCCCATTTCATAAAGATCGTTTTCAGAAGGATTCTGCTGTACGCTCAGATAATCTTTCAGGTGCGGATAAGCCGAATTATAGTCATTTTTCATAAAATAACTTTCCCCGATGATCTTATGAACCTCTGCTTTATAAGAATCTGAAATACTTTCGCCTAATAAAGCTGTTCCTTCAGAAATAGCCTGGTCATAATTCTTATCGTTGTAGTACATTTGTACATAATAAGGACGTACCAGTTTAGAGAATTTAGGCTGATCTTTCACAGAATCAAAATACTGGAAAGCTTTATCATTCTGACCACTTGAATAATACAAATGTCCAAGCATATAAGCGATGTCTCCTTTTTGGGATTCGTCAGCCGTTTTATATACTTCTTCCAGAGCATCGGTCGCCCCTTTGGTGTCACCGGTCATGAACTTAGCGTATCCCAGTTTCAAAATGTACTGTGTATTTTCTTCTTTTGAAAGCTGATATTGATTCACTTTTTTCAGTGTCTCCAACGCTTTGTCAAAATCTTTTTTAGCTAAATAATAATCTGCCAGCGGAAGATTTGCCTGAGCAAAATAAGCCGAATTCGGATATTCTTTCATGAAGGCCGTCAATCCTTCTTCTGCATGATTTTTCTGAAGAATCACCCCGATCACATTATCAAAAAACTGCGCTGCCTCTTTTCTGGATCTCGACAAATTCTGATTATAGAAATATTGTCGTGCATATTCGAACTGAGAAGCATTGTATATTTTAGTCTGATAAAGATTTTCTGCGAGATTGAACCTGTAATTTTCCTGCTGTGTAAAGTACTGTGACTGTTGCGCTTCGGAAACTCCGAAATAAAGTACTGCAGCTGAGAGAAGTATTTTTTTTGAATTCATTCTTTTTTTGAATAAAAAGATTAGTCTATATAAGGTAACGAAAATATTAAAAACTTATTGTTTAAGCAAGTTTTAAAGGTTTAATAACATAAATTAACAATTGACTCCATTTCACTGTTTAATGATAAAAAATGATTACTTTAGTATGATAAAACGTGAACAGATATCAAAAGAGCATCATCAAAACTATAATTTGATAAAATCCTCATTCTTCATCAGCTAAAAACATACCAATACATGAAAATTAAAATACTTTTAGCATTAATCTTAGTCAATCTCATACAGGCTCAGAAGTTTTACTTTCCCAAAAATGCAGTCTCCGACTCTGCTGTTCTTGAAAAACAACTCCCGATGCTTGCCTCAAAAATGATGACACAGCCCTCGTTGATGAAACTAAAGAATACCAACAGGCTGGCTTACCTGGACAACCTTTTCCGTTTACAGATCGTTGCCCGTGATTATAAAAAATCAATCGCCACCCTGTCGGATTACCGGAATGAATTTGCTGCTCACAACATGGCCGGAAACAAATTCATTGCCTATGAATTTTACAGTGGGGCGAAAATAATGGAGACGAAAGAAAAACTTAATTTCCATGATGCCCTTCAAAAAGCATTCAATAAAAAATATGAAAGCCTGCCGGATCAGCTGATCACTAAAGTAGGGATCGCAGTAGACGGAGATGTCAATGCATCAAGAAAACTTCTGAAGGAAACATTGGACAAGCAGAAGGATAAGGACAGCATCGACTATGGATCGGCACTGGCTTTATGTAAAAATTATCTGAGTTATAAAACCTTTTCACAACTTAAGCCTCAGATTGTACAATGGGTAGAATTAAAAGACAAGGAAAAATTTATTACCGAAACCAAAGATCTGAAAACAAAAAACGGAAATACCCTGACGATCACTATTGTCAGAAAAAAAGAAAATACCGCTCCCCTTCCCGTCATCCTTACCAATAATATCTATGCAGGACCTATTGATGCTGTTTTTGGCAAAAGAGCAGCGGTCTATAATTATGTAGGTGCTGTGGTGAATACCCGTGGCAAAAGAAACAGTAATGATGAGAATAATCCTTTTGAACATGAGTCACAGGATCTATATGAAGTGATCGACTGGGTCAGTCAACAACCGTGGAGCAATGGGAAAGTCGGGATGATCGGAGGAAGTTATTTAGGCTTCAGCCAGTGGGCCGTGGTCAAGAAACTGCATCCGGCCTTAAAAACAATTGTCCCTCAGGTAGCAGTGGGAGTTGGAATAGATTACCCTGCCCAAAATAATATTTTCATGAGCTATATGCTGCAATGGATCAACTATGTGACGAACAATAAGCTTACAGATGAAGCAGATTTTAATAATTTCAAGAAATGGGATTCTATTAATACCGCATGGTACAAAAGCGGAAAATCATTCAGATCTCTGGATACCATAAGCGGTAAACCCAATAAGATCTTTCAAAGATGGCTGGATCATCCCGGCTACGACACCTACTGGCAGAAAATGGTTCCCTATAAAGAAGATTTTGCCAACATCAACATTCCCATTCTGACAACAACCGGATATTATGACGACGACCAGATAGGCGCTCTATCCTACTTTAAATCCCATCATCAATATAACAAAACTGCCAATCACTATTTGGTTATTGGTCCGTATGACCATGGTGGAGCCCAGAGCTTCGGGTATACTTACGTAAATGGAACAGCAATAGATCCTGCAGCCAGAATAAGCATTGATGACCTCGCTTTTTCATGGTTCGACTACATTTTGAAAGACGGCAAGAAGCCCGCGCTGTTAAAAGACCGTATTAATTTTCAGGTGATGAACACCAATACCTGGAAACATGTTCCGACTTTGGAAAAAATGCATACTTCAACTCTTAAATTTTATCTTCAGGATCACAAAGATGCTCCATCGGTATTTAATCAGCCTGCACAGAAAAATTTTGTTAAACAATCTGTTGATTTTAAGAACCGGGACCCAAAAGAGACCTACCGCAAAGTAAGCAAAACAGACAGTGTAAAAACCACCAACTCCGTATATTTTGAAAGTGAAGTTTTAAAAAAAGATCTTATCATCAGTGGAAATCTCGCAGGATTTTTCAATGTTTCCATTAATAAGAAAGATTTTGATACAGATACCTATTTGTATCAGGTGAATCCCCAGGGTAAGACCTTTTTATTATCAACGCATATCGTGAGAGCGAGTTATGCCAAAAACAATGCCGTGCGCCAGCTTCTTGAGCCTGGTAAAACAGAACAGATTCCCATAAAAAACTCCATCTTCATCAGCAAAAAAATAGAAAAGGGAAGCAAACTGGTCCTATTGGTTGGGGTAAATAAAAATCCAAGCTGGCAGATTAATTACGGAACAGGAAAAGATGTAAGTGATGAAACGATCAAGGATTCCGGTGAACCGCTGGAAATAAAATGGTACAATGACAGCTATGTTGAAATACCTATTTATCAAGAATAAAGGCATTTACCCTTTATAACCTTAACCTTTTTAACGAAATATTATGATTACAGCCAACACAAAAATAAAAAATGATTACATTTGCTTTTTTTCAAACTCAAATATAAATATTGAATGAATCAACTTTTCAGAAGGAAAAACTATTCAGCAACAGATACATCTACTAGTCTTTTAAGGGTTTTAGGTGTTTGGGATATTGTTTTTTTTGGTATTGCGGCCATTATTGGAGCAGGAAGTTTCAGCAGCTTAGGTGAAGCAGTTTTCAGAGGGGGCCCCGGAGTTATTCTACTTTATTTAATTTGTGGTTTTGCCTGTGGTTTCACCGCATTATGCTACGCCGAATTTGCCAGTCGAATCCCTACAGCCGGCTCTGCCTATACCTACGCTTATGCCAGTTTCGGGGAACTTATTGCCTGGGTCATCGGATGGGCACTGATCATGGAATATTCTTTCGGGAATATTTATGTGGCTTTTTCCTGGTCAGATTATTTCACCAGCTTTTTAGAGCGTCTGGGCATGCATATTCCGGATTATCTTACCTGTAGCTATACGGAAGCCCGAAAAGCTTTCCAGAATGGTTCCGAGAATAAAGAATTGTTAAGCGCATGGAGTAATGCACCTCTAATAGGCAATTTAAAGTTCATCGTTGACCTGCCTGCATTGGTGATCAATGGTCTTATCACATGGCTTTGTTATGTAGGGGTAAAAGAGAGTAAAAACTTCAACAATTCTTTAGTTATTTTAAAACTGGCAGTCATTGTTCTGGTAATTCTTGTAGGCTTTGCTTATATCAATACAGATAACTGGACGCCAGTCAATCCAGAAACACATGTCGCCTCATTCATGCCCAACGGTTTTGCCGGAGTTATGAGTGCGGTTTCCGGGGTTTTCTTTGCATACATTGGTTTTGACGCATTAAGCGTTTTATCCGAAGAAACAAAAGATCCCCAGAGAACACTTCCGAAAGGAATGATCATTTCTCTGGTACTTTGTACGGTCATTTATATTGCTTTAACATTGGTTCTGACGGGAATGGTAGACTACAGGAAGTTTGATGGTATCGGAGATCCGCTTTCATTTATATTCGAAAAATCAAATGCCAATGTGGCCTGGATGGAACTTGTGGTTTCTTTCGTCGCTATTGTAGCCATTACCACCGTATTGTTGGTATTCCAGATGGGACAGCCGAGAATCTGGTATGCCATGAGCCGTGACGGGCTGATGCCTGAAAAATTCAAAACGGTACATCCGAAATATAAAACACCATCATTTGCTACGATCGTTACAGGTATTGCAGTGGGAGTTCCTATCCTTTTTACAGATAAAACATTCATTCTCGATTTTACAAGTATCGGAACCATCTTTGCTTTCGTACTGGTTTGTGCCGGGGTTTTAATGCTCCCTGCAAAACAAAAGGTTAAGGGTACGTTTCACCTTCCTTATATTAATGGTAAAATCATATTCCCAATTATTTTTATCGGTGGACTCATCGGTTTCTATATGTGGCAGCCTGCATTTTTCAATCATCTGACCGATTGGAGCGATCCTAAAGAAGGAGAATTCAGAGCTTCTATTTTGGTTTTTATCCTGATCAATCTGGTACTGTGTGTCTTTACCTTTATTAAAAATTTCTCTTTAATTCCTCTGATTGGTCTAAGTTCTTGTTTATATCTTCTCACAGGAATGAGCCATGAAAACTGGTTCTGGTTCGGGCTTTGGTTTGCTTTAGGTCTTATCATCTATTTCTGCTACGGTTACAGAAACAGTAAACTTAGGAAAGAAACAGATTCAAAATAGGAATTACACCATAGACAATATATTAAAAGGCAAATTGGCAATCAGCAATTTGCCTTTTTTCTTTTCAGCTTTTAAACTTCCCATCAAAAAATCGGCAGAATTATTGCATAGATTTCAATGGATATTATAAACTAATCAGCCATGTCAGAAAGAATAAAAACGTACCCGGAATTTTATCAGTTCTATCTTACCGAACATAGTAAAACAGGAACAAGGATCTTTCATTTCATCGGAACACTTCTTGTATTTCTCGTGATCTGGTATGTAATCAGTTCAGGAAAGGAAAGGTTCCTGTGGTACATCCCCATCTTCGGATATGGCTTTGCCTGGTTCAGTCATGCCGTTATTGAAAAAAACAAGCCTGCTACTTTTAAGTATCCTCTGTGGTCGCTGATATCAGATTTCAGATTATTTTTTGAACTGTTGATTGGTAAACAAAAATTCAGAGGGATTGCTCCGGACCCAAAGGAAACTGAGAATCCTGAAGCTTCCAATTAATCTATTATTCTTACATCATAAAAGGTGAATTAGGTTTTTGATTGAATAGTTACCATTTAAAAATATACTTAAAGTAAAAGATTTTTACAGATAAGTTTCTGAGGTGTGTCAGGAAAAAGATGACCAATTGAAAATTTGGTTCCAAATATTTTTCGTAAAAAAACAAATATCTTGAATTTTGCGATTTTCATTTTGAACCAGATTATTCTTCGTATCATTTGGCATTGATGCTCTTTCGTTAAATTTTTACATGAGGTTAAATTAAATCATTAAAAACTAAAAAATAAGAGAAAAACGACATGAAAAACTTCGGCACAGTAATTGCGAACTAAGCTTTAAAATAAAGTTTATGAAAATTATAGCAACCATTCTAAAAGGAGTTGTTCCCGCAGCAGCATTATTCGCAATGACCCAATGTACTACTATGGCCAACACTGCCGGAGCTGACGAAAAAACGTTCATCGTAGGACCTGAAACTGCAGATTGTACCGGAGTAGCCCCGATGAAATGTTTGCAGGTAAAAGAAAAACCTTCAGAAAGCTGGACCAATTTCTATACAAACATTGAGGGATTTACCTATGAGCCGGGATATGAATATGTTTTGAAAGTAAAAACAGAAAAGATCGCCAATCCGCCAGCTGACGGATCTTCTATAAAATATACACTGATTAAAGAGGTTTCTAAAACCAAAAAATAATATGAAGAACTCCCGGAAATTTCCCGGGAGTTTTTTTATGTTCAATTCCCACAGATTATGGCATTCTTATGTCAGATCGATGATCACTTACTTCCTCTTTCTGTCTTGATTATTATCTTTATAGTTATCGACTTGTCCTAAATTTATTTAATGCAATATTGTTTCATAAATAAAGATTATATTTGTTACTGCAACAATATGGCATTAATCATATTGAAATTTACAGAAAATATGAAACAGTCGAGAAACACAGCAGCAAGAACGGAAATAACAAGGCTTATCCATGAATCCGGAGTAGCTTTGTCTCATGCAGAATTGCAGGTTTTATTGGATGGACTCTGCGACCGTGTAACGACTTACAGAGTATTGGACAGATTAATGGATGAGGGCATCATCCATAAAGTAGTAGATATTGACGGTACCATAAAGTACGCGGAATGTCATACCTGTACCACAGAAATTCATCATCATGACCATCTTCACTTTAGTTGTGAGCAGTGTAAGACTGTGACTTGTGTAGAAGATGTTGAACCCAAAATCAAATTACCTGTAACTTATAAAGTTCATAAAATCAATCTTACGGTATCCGGAATCTGTCCGAATTGTCAATAACAATGGAATATTATGTTTCTTAGTGCCTTGAAATAAGTAAGCTCCTTTTTGTTCTTAAACACGAATTGCACAAATATTTTCACAAAAGACACGAATATCCCTGAAGCAGTAGTGACATTCGTGTCTTTTGTGGTAATTGTGGCTAAAATAAATGCTGACAAAATTAAACTGTCATTCCAATATCAATTCCTTTAATTTTTCTGTAAAGATCGGTGGCAAAATTATCGGTCATTCCTGATACAAAATCAATTACGCCAAGCACTTTCTGGTAGTCGGTTCCTTCTTCATAAACAAATTGTTTCGGAAGCAGTTTCAGGGCTTTTATATCATATGATTTTCTCTCGTGTCCCGGTTTCAGGATCGAAGGAATGAAATGATCGAGAAGTTCATACATTACATTATATCCTGCATTTTCGATTTCTACAACGGCTTTATGGTTGTAGATTTTTTCAATGGAGAATGCTTCAATGTCCTGAAGAGCGCGATTTTCGGATTTATAGATATCAAGCAGTCCATTATCAAGATTTCCCTGAAGAATGGTTTCAAAATTATTCTTGTAAATTTCAAGCGATTTATTGATCAGGGCATTGATCGCTTTTGCTCTCAGATATGATATTTTCTCATTTTCATTGGAAATGGAAGACAGCTTATTTTTCACCTTGTCCATATCACTGCTTTCAGACTTGATCAGTTCAAAAAACAGGTTTTCACAGTCTGAAGTGGATACAATTCCCAATCGGTGGGCATCTTCCATATCAATAATATTATAACAGATATCATCCGCAGCTTCTACCAGCCAAACGAAAGGATGTCTTTTGAATATATACGGTTCTTCGTTTTCTATAATTAAATTCGTTGCTTTGGCAATTTCAAGGAAGATCTCTTTCTCATTCTGGAAAAAACCGAATTTTTTCCTGTGAATAATTCCTTTCTTCTTGGCAACAGCTTCGCATGGATATTTTGCAATACTGGCAAGCGTGGAAAAAGTCAGCTGAATTCCACCTTCATCTTTTCCCTGCTGGCGCTGAGCCAGAACCCTTATCGCATTGGCATTTCCTTCAAAATTGACCAGATCTGCCCATTCTTTCTCATTGAACTTTTGCTTCAGGTCTTTTTCATTTCGTTCAAAGTAGCTCGCAATCGCATCTTCCCCTGAATGTCCGAAGGCAGGATTACCTACATCATGACATAAGCAAGCGGCAGCAATCACGTTTCCTAAATTATGAAGATAGAAGTTTTTTGAATCTTCTGTAAGGTCATTTTTATAGGTATCAAAGATAAATTCACCAATAATACTTCCCAAACTTCGGCCTACTGACGAAACTTCCAGCGAGTGTGTCAGCCTGTTGTGTACAAAAACACTTCCGGGAAGAGGAAAAACCTGAGTTTTATTCTGTAGTCTTCTGAACGCTGAAGAAAAGATAATTCTGTCGAAATCTCTCTGAAAATCAGTTCTTGAAGCTTTAGTATGCGGATTGTTCCCTGTACGCTGATTCGTGTAAATCTGGTTTAAATTCATCATTTTTCAAAATTACTCCAAATTTTATTTTTACGGAATAGTATTTGAACTTTTATTGAAAAGCAACACCATGCCTGAAGGACCATCCATACTTTTAATGAAGGAAGATCTGCTGCCTTTTGTCGGAAAAACCGTAACAGAAGCCGGAGGTAATGCTCCATTCGATAAGGAACCACTGATTGGCCAAACCCTTCATGAGATCCGTACTTTCGGAAAACAGACCTATCTTGTTTTTGATAAGTTAGCGATCCGTATTCATTTATTGATGTTCGGATCTTATGGTATTGACGAACAGACGAAGCCTGACAAAAGCTTACGTTTATCGCTTTTTTTCAAAAAAGGAAGCCTGTACTTTTATACCTGTTCTGTAAAGTCTGTAGATCTGGAATTTCTACATACTATAGATTGGGAAGCGGACATTATGAGTGATCTCTGGAATCCAAAAAAAGCAGAAACGAAACTGAAATCCAAACCTGAGATGATGGTTTGTGATGCGTTGATGAATCAGGATATTTTTTCGGGTGTAGGAAATATTATTAAAAATGAAGTGCTGTTTAGAATTGGAGTACAGCCTGAAAGTTTAGTAGGAAATCTACCTGCAAAAAAACTAAAGGAACTGATTGCTGAGTCCAGAAATTACAGTTTTGACTTTTTGGAGTGGAAACGTGAATTTATTTTAAAGAAAAAATGGCTCGTTCATACCAAAACAGTTTGTCCGAAATGTGGTGAAAAACTGGTCAAAAAGCAAACGGGACTCGGAAAAAGAAGAAGTTTTTATTGTGAAAAAGACCAGAAGCTTTATTAAGATAAATATTTGAATTTAAATCAATATTAAAATTCGCGAAATGCTTAAATTTGGTTTAAATACTATAAAAAATGAGCGATACCTGGCTGGACCGATGGAATGAAAGATACAGCAGCGATGAATTTGCCTACGGCATAGATCCCAACAATTATTTAAAAGAACATATTGAAAAGCTCAATCCCGGAACGATTCTCTTTCCTGCAGAAGGAGAAGGGAGAAATGCTGTTTTTGCTGCAAAGCTTGGTTGGAAAGTGTCTGCTTTTGACATCAGTGAAGAGGGAAAAAACAAGGCTCTACAACTAGCGAAAAATAATGAAGTAAAAATTAACTATCAGGTAGGTGAACTGGAAACCCTGGATTTCCATACGGAACAGTTTGATGTGATTGCGCTTATTTACGCTCATTTTCCTGCGGACATGAAATCATTCCTGCATAAAGTTCTGGACCAATACCTGCGCAAAGGAGGTTTGATTATTTTTGAAGCTTTCAGTAAAAGTCACCTTGAATATGTGACAAAAAACGAGAAGGTAGGCGGACCGAAAGATATCGGATCCTTATTTTCAATTGATGAGATTAAAGCAGACTTCCCGAATTATGAGGTTATAGAACTGGAAGAAAAAGAAATTGAACTTCGCGAAGGTCTCTTTCATAATGGAACCGGATCTGTCATAAGATTTACGGGACGAAAAGGATAAAAGAAGGGCGGAATTATTAATAATTTAAGAACCTGGATTTAATGATCCGCCTGAATATCTAACGAAAAAAGCAGTTTTTTATACGTCTCCCAAAAAATGACAGATGAAAACCGAAGACACGGATGACAGCGGTACCACGCGCCCGGGTTTTTAATAAACAAGAATCTTTTAAAGACTATATTTTTGAAGCGAGCTACAACTTCAGAAATTGAGATCAATTGCCTTTTAAAGGGAAAAACTAAAAAAAAGTCATTAATCAAGGGTCAACAAGATGATCATACAGATCTTTACCATTGGGATAAACCTATCTCTACTGAATATAAAGAAGTCCTTTTTTTATTTTAAATTTTTCAATCATTAAATAAAAACGCTTAATGTGTCCCCATCTTTGAAAACACATTAATCACGATCACTCCTATCACGATCAGTACAATTCCTATGATTGCCGGCAGATCCGGAACCTGCTTAAAAGCAATAACTCCAATAAGGGTTATAAAAACAATTCCAACACCGGACCATATCGCATACGTTATTCCTACAGGGATCTGTCGCAGCGTAATGCTTAAAAAGTAAAATGCGGCAGCATAACCTACGACAGTTACTAAGGAAGGCCAAAGTTTTGAAAATTCTTCAGATTTTTTCAGAAAAGTTGTTGCGATGATCTCAAATATGATCGCTAAAGCAAGAAAGATATAGCTGCGTCCCATAAAGGTCTGTTTTTTTTACAAAAATAGGTAAAATGGCTTCCTTTCATGATAAAAAAAACTGATAAAATCACGATGAGATTACCTTATATTGTTTACAAAATAAACTTCATAATAGTTTATATCTCAATCCTTTCCTGAACGATCACCACATAAAATCTAAACCATTAAAATATTAAAATAAATCCATACTTAGTGATAATTAATTAAGCATCCGGTTTTAAATTACTGAAATGAATTAAATTACACTGGCTTAAAAAAGTCTGACAGTAGCCGTTTGAAACCTGTCATTATTTCATACATAAGTGACAAAATTATCAATTTTATGACATTTAATTTTGTCACACTTCAAAAAGATGAGAATAAAATCGGATCTCAAATAATAAGTTTTATTAACATAATATTACTTTCACTTTCCAAAATCTGACATTTAAAACCAACGCTAAAAGTGATTAGTATGCATCGCATTTCTTATTTTTTGTTTTATCAAGTCCAATATAGAAGTGCTCAAACCTTTGCCGATTTTTTATTTTTTTTCAGATAAGACAATAAAGATATTAATAAATTCATAAAAACATATTAATTTTTTGTAAACAAACACTTAACAATAATTAAACTTTTAACCACATAACACACTGATATACATCATGATTATTTGCTTTGGCACGTGATTTGAAAGTTGTAATATTGCAATTAGAAAATTGATAAAATAATCACAAATAACTAAATAAAACAAAAATGGTAACTTACATCGGAATCGCAACATGTGTAGTAGTATTCGCTTCTTACTTTATGACAGTAAAAAGAGAACAAAGAAACTAAGTTCTATATAAAGCTCATCAGCCTATAGAACATCTGTATTCATTGTATTGTTTATGTTTTTGATCTGAAGGGTCGGATCCTGCACTTTTACTCAACGGAGTAAAAGTGCCCAAAAACATAATCCAAAAATTAAATTTCATAGCAAATTTTATATATCCAAATAGTCAAGCTGAGCTTTTGCTCGGCTTTTCTTGTTCAATACGTGGAAACGCTGCCCTAGAATGTGATAAAGTATATTCTTTTACCTATTTCTTTCTCACTTCTTTCATTTCTATCCTGGCCTACTCTATTATTCCATTTCAGGTCCCCACCTGTCATTCAATAAAGCCTTATCTTTGTGGTGATAAGAATCTTTTTAGTTTTTACTATGAATCTGTACAATCTCATCATTCAGGATAAAGAGGAAATAACCCTTAACGATGTATTTCTCGGTCAAAACAACAGAGACCAGCTTACCCAGCTTATTAAAGAGCACACGTACGTCAAAGAACTGCAGGAATATGGCCTTCCGGTGAACAACAAGATCCTTTTGCAGGGAAAGTCAGGTTGTGGGAAAACCATGACCGCAAAAGCCATTGCGAATGCTTTAGGTAAAAGTATCCTGATCTTAAATCTAAGCAATATCGTTTCTTCGCGTATTGGAGAGACGTCACAGAATATTAAAATGATCTTTGACAAAGCTGCCCGGGAAAGATCTGTTCTTTTTCTGGATGAACTGGACCAGATCGGGAAAGCCAGAGGAAGCGATGATAAAGATGTGGGTGAAATGAGAAGGCTGGTGAATACACTGATCCAATTGATTGATTATTATCCTGAAAATGCACTTCTCCTTTGCGCCACCAACCATGCAGAAATTATTGACACCGCTTTGCTGAGACGTTTTCAGCTGAAGATCAGCTATGAAATGCCTTCTGATGAATTTCTGGATACTTTCTACGATGATCTCCTGTCTCAATTTCCTGAAGACCTGCGAGTGATAGACCGCCAATATCATATCTCTTTTGCTGAAGCGAAGGACCATACTTTTACCTCCGTAAAATCGGCACTGATCAAAAAACTGGAATCCCAGACCATGACAACACAGCCATGAAAGAAGATATCCTCCACAATCTCGAAGTCATCCATGACAGAATAAAGAAAGCGTGTGAAAAAGCAGGAAGAAACCGCGATGAAGTCAGATTGTTGCTGGCTACGAAAACCGTTTCTCCAACATTTATTAAAACCGCTTTAGAAAACGGACAGACATTAATTGCCGAAAATAAAGTTCAGGAACTGAAAGAGAAATATGAGGAATTGAAAGAAACTCCGCATGAAAATCATTTTATAGGACATCTGCAGACGAATAAAATCAAGGATATTTTAAAATATGACGTGGCTTGTGTGCAGTCTCTGGACCGTATGGATCTGGCGGAAAAACTTCATCAACGGCTTTTAGCTGAAAGAAAAACCATTGAGGTTCTGATCCAGGTGAATACCTCCAACGAGGAAAGTAAATTCGGAGTACATCCTGACGAAGCGGTAGAACTGACCAGAAAAGTATCTGAACTGAGTACTTTAAAAATCAAAGGACTGATGACGATCGGACTTTTCAGTGCAGAAACAGAAAAGGTACGACCTTGTTTTAGACTCCTTAAAAACCTGCAACAGGAAATCATCAAACAAAATATTCCCCATGTAGAAATGAAGGAACTATCTATGGGAATGAGCGGTGATCTCGAAACTGCCATTGAAGAGGGTGCCACGATAGTGAGAGTAGGAACGGCAGTTTTTGGAGCGAGGGTTTATCCGGACAGTTTTTATTGGGATGAAGGGGTTTGAATTTTGAAGTTTGAGGACTTGAGAGTTTGCGTGTTGATGCTATGTTATTTGGGTTTGGATTTTTTTCCACAGATCTTAAAAGAGGTTTAATTAAACATCTGTTTTAGTTTATTTATTTTTAATTACTTCTATATTTTTTTTCGAAAAGTAATGGGCTTATATTCTAAAAATAAGCATTCTTTAATGTAATCATTAAAATTTTACGTTAAAAATGTTAATCCTCTCATTAAAAAGAGATTAGATCAGTTTTATTTATAGATTTACTGGACACAAATACACTCTGATGATGAAACAAAATAATCTGATTTCTCTCCGAAAATCATTCGGAATATTGTTCTTTATTTTAATCGGTTCATTACTGTTAATAGACTGTTCGAAATCTTCAACAAGCAATGAAAGCGAAACAATTAAGGCCACTTTCTTATTGACCTGCATTACCATTGCTGCAAGTTTCAGTATTTTCTTTCTCTCAAAAAAAATCAGGCGGAAAGAATAAAGATCAAACTTATTCCCTACAGTTTTTCCATTTTCCTTTCATCAACAGCTGATTTGGGGATTGTTTTTGAGTGCAATTGTATTAATTTTAGAGAAAATATATGAAACGAAGTCCTATGTTGATTCAGATAAGATCTGTAGTTTTATTTAAGAATCAACGCAAAGTTATATTAGAAAATAGAATTGGATAATTTCATACCTATCCATTTTTAATTATGATGAAAACTACTAATCCAAATTACTTCTTCCTTTTACTGTTACTCTTTCCCAACTTCCTCCTAGCCAATGCGGGCTCACCTATGATATGGTTTAGTTTTTTGCATTTGATTTGGATCAACTTTATCATCGGAACTTTTGAAAGTAAGTTTCTTCTTGAAAAATTCAACATTCCCAACAGAAAGTGGCTCATCGTTGCTGCGAACTACACTTCTATGTTTTTGGGTTACTATTTTATTGCCCCTCATTTTTCTTTTGAAAATGGTTATCCTGATTTTTGGGGTATGAAATCAAGAGTCGGGGAATATGAACTTGGAGGTTTCTTCATTGGATTTCTATGCAGTTTTGTTGCAACCTTAATTATTGAATTTCCTTTTTATTGGCTTTCATTAAAAACCAAACAACAGGGATGGAGATTACTGAAACCATTTTTTCTGGTCAACCTTTTAACCAATTGTATAATGCTTCTCATTTATTTTGCCATTGTTGCTTTTTCTGCAAAATGGTCATAACTGTAAAAAAGGTGATTCTATTATTAATTTCATCAGGCGTTGAATTAAATATTGCTTTTCAACGGTTATTTATTTATTTTTAGCCTCATCTAATCTGGAGTGCCTTATTATATTACCATAAACCCTTATTGCAAAGCTAAAAATGTAATATTTCAACCCTTCCGAATGTCCTACATATAAACTAAGACCATGAAAAACTTAAAAGCCGTATTAATTTCATCTTTACTCACATTAACAACTACTTCAGTATACGCCCAAAATTGCGATTGCACCAAAAATTTTGAATGGGTAAAAAAAACTTTTGAAACAAACGATGCGGGTTTTGAATACGCATTAAAGCAAAAAAGCAATCAGGCTTACGAAGCCCATAATAAAACCATATCCGAAAAAGTAAAATCAGCTAAAACATTCAGTGAATGCACTCCTGTTTTGTATGAATGGCTTACTTTTTTCCGTTCCGGTCATGTGGCCATCAGACCTCTGAAACAGGAATCTCCAAAACAGAATACACCCGAAAAATCAAACAACGAATTTGCCAATTGGGAAACTCTGCCGGTAGAAACACAGGATTTCAAGAAGTACCTGGACAAAAAGAAAACGTCCGACTACGAAGGAATCTGGTATACAGAACCTTATACCATTGGAATAAAAAAGAAGGGAGATCAATATGTAGGATTCATCATAGAATCCGGGGCAGAAACCTGGACAAAAGGACAGGTGAAACTGAAACTCAATTCTTCAGGTGGCAAAATGAGCTCTGTCTATTATATGCGTGATCATTCGGGAGTGGAATCCAGTGAGATCACCTTGACCGGGAAAAATCATTTACAAATCGGAGATTTCAGTCTTTCAAGAGTATATCCAAAGATGGAGGATGACCCCAAATATACGCAGTACTTTAAGTCGATAAGCGCTATTGAACCGTATATCGAAAAATTAAACGAAACCACTTTTTATTTAAGAATCCCGTCTTTTCAGGCTTCCCAGAAAAAGAAGATTGACAGCGTGATTGCTGCCAACAAAGATAAAATCCTCTCCACTGAAAACCTGATCATAGACATCAGAAACGGAACCGGAGGAAGTGATGCCAGCTACAACAGTATCCTTCCTTTGATTTATACCCAACCAATAAGAACCGTAGGTGTAGAATATTTATCTACAAAACTGAACAATCAGAGAATGCTGGATTTCATCAACAAACCTGAATACGGGTTTAATGAAGAGAATAAAAAATGGGCCAAGGCTTCATTTGACATCCTGGAAAAACAGCAGGGAAAATTTGTCAACCTCAATGACAACGTCGTGAGCATCACAAAATATGACACCATTCATCCTTATCCGAAAAATGTAGGCATTATCATCAATCAGCGAAACGGAAGTACCGACGAACAGTTTTTACTGGCAGCCAAACAAAGCAGGAAAGTGAAATTATTCGGAACCACAACTTTTGGTGTTTTGGATGTATCCAATATGTATTATGTTCCTTCGCCTTGTAAGGAATTTGAATTAGGCTATTCGCTTTCAAGAAGTATGCGTATTCCTGATTTTACGATCGATGCAAAAGGATTGCAGCCTGATTTTTACTTGGACAGAAGCATTCCGGTGTATGAGTGGACGGAGTATGTGAATTGGGTGCTGAACGGGAAGTAAAACCAAAACGGAGAAGATATTTATAAAATAGCAAATAGTATATTTTTATGAGATTTTTATTTTTTTATATTTTTTTAGGAGCTTTCTTAAATGCGCAAACCGTAACAGGCAAGGTACTATCGCAATATGACAGAAGTCCTGTGCCTTATGCCAGGATTGGTATTGATACTGAAGAAAATGGAACTATTGCTGATGAACAAGGTAATTATACACTTGATTTAAGTACCGTAAATAAAGATTTAAATGTAACCGTAGCTGTTGGAGGTTTTGATAAATTTTCAGTTCCTATCAACAGCTTTCTACAAAGCAGTACCCATATTATTCTTCTAAAAGAAAAAGTAAAAGATATTACAGAAGTTACTATTACTCCTAAACGATTTAAAGATAAACACTGGGGAGTAGATTCTAAGTCAAAGAAAATTTTGTTTGCAACATATCCTGAAAGAAAAAAGGAAAAAGAAGAACAATCCCGTGAATTGGCAATTAAATTTTCAAATAAAAGAAAGGTGAAAATTCAAAAAATACACTTAAATGTGGCTGATTTCCAAACGGATGTACCTGTTGAATTAAGGATTAATGTTTATAATGAGAAAGATAATCTCCCTAATGAATCTGTTTTATATAAGGATGTTACAGCAGTTCTTACAAAAGATTCTATTATAGATGGTACCTTTACACTTGACGTAAGTGATTATGATATTTACGTAAATAGTGATTTTTTTGTTAGTATACAATTCATGAATTTTTTTAAAGGACATATATTTCTCAGTGGAGCGCTGCTTAAAACGGTATTTAAAAGAAAATACTATGGCAGTTGGGAAAAATCATCAGTAGCTTCCCCGGCTATTAATATCGATGTAAAAGTTGAAAAATAACTTCGGTGTTAAATTCTATTTTTCCAACACATTTTTTTATCTTTACTATTCAAAATTTTCAATTAAAGCTTTCAAAAACCACAAATGGAACAGAAAATACATCAGGGAAGAAACGTAAAGAGATTCAGAGAAATGTTAGGAATCAAGCAGGAAGCTTTAGCTTTCGACTTGGGCGAGGACTGGAACCAGAAGAAAATTTCGTTACTCGAACAAAAAGAAACGATTGAAGATCCTTTGCTTCAAAAAATATCTGAAGTTTTAAAAATCCCTGTAGAAGCGTTCCAGAATTTTGACGAAGAACAGGCTATCAATATTATTGCCAATACTTTTCAGGATGACGCAGTTGCTTATGCTGAACAATACAAATGTACTGTTAATCCAATAGACAAAATCATTCAATTGCACGAAGAAAAAATTGCTCTTTACGAAAGAATGCTGAAAGAAAAGGATGATATGATGTCCAGACTTGAAGCATTGCTCAACCATAAATAAGCAATAAAACGGATGACAATATTAAGCAAATCTATTTGAATAATGGTGCCTTCGAGAGCCTCAGCCACCAGAAATAAGCCCTGTTTTTTTCATCTTTGCTGAGTGAACGCCTTTGCGATCCTTATTATCAGTGAGTAGTCAAACCCGTAGTATTCTTTGCGTGTAAAAAAAGAGATTGCTCGCAATGACGACAGAATAAATTTGACGGCACTATTCTGAAAACTCCTTTCAAACCTATGCTTTTAAGATTTTCCTATTTACTACATACAGAATTCTAATCCTCAGTGAATATCCGGTATATTTTTTGCTCGTAAAACATTAAAAACCAAACAAATATACCTATGATTAAAAAATTACTTTTTAGCTGTCTGTTTATGACAGCAGTATTCTTGTCTTCCTGTGAGAAATCTCAAAATACATCATCAGCACAAGACAGTGAACTATCCATTAAAACAGTATCAATGGTCACTTTTGGTGCCATGGCTGTTGCACTTCTTGTAGCCTACAGCTACCGAAGAAGGTAAAAGAAGATAAAAAATAACAAAAAAACACCCGTTTAGATTCTAAACGGGTGTTCTTATATATTGATGGTAGATTATTACATATAAGCTTCAATCGGCTCACAAGTACAAACCAGGTTTCTGTCTCCATAAGCTTCATCAACTCTGGATACAGAAGCGAAGAATTTGTGGTCTCTTACCCAGTCCAGCGGATAAGCTGCCTTTTCTCTGCTGTAGGGTTTATCCCAGGAATCCGAGATCACCAGCTGCTCTGTATGAGGAGCGTTTTTAAGGACGTTGTTAGCCTGATCTGCTTCTCCGTTAGCAATCTCATCGATCTCTTTTTTGATAGAGATTAACGCTTCTGCAAAACGGTCGATTTCAGACTTGCTTTCAGATTCTGTAGGCTCGATCATCAATGTTCCGGCTACAGGGAAAGAAACCGTTGGCGCATGGAATCCATAATCCATAAGTCTCTTCGCCACATCAGCTACTTCAATTCCTAAAGTTTTGAACTGACGGAAATCTACGATACATTCGTGAGCAACTCTTCCACTCTCGTTTGAATACAAGATCGGGAAATGTTCTGCTAAAATTTCTTTCAGGTAATTTGCATTCAGAATCGCATGTCCTGTTGCTTTTTTCAATCCATCTGTTCCTAACATTTTGATGTAAGAATAAGAAATATTAAGGATCAGACCTGAACCGTAAGGTGCAGCAGAAATACCCTCGATCGCTTCTTTGGAACCAATTCTGATATTCGCATTGGAAGGAAGGAAAGGAACCAGGTGCTTAGCCACACAGATCGGACCTACTCCTGGACCTCCGCCTCCGTGAGGAATCGCAAAAGTTTTGTGTAAGTTCAGGTGACAAACGTCTGCTCCGATGTTTCCAGGACTTGTGAATCCTACCTGAGCGTTCATGTTGGCACCGTCCATATATACCTGTCCGCCGTGCTCGTGGATCAAGCTTGTAATTTCTTTAATATTCGCATCGAAGAATCCGTAAGTAGACGGATACGTGATCATTACGCAAGATAAATTCGCAGAATTCTGCTCTGTTTTAGCTTTCAAGTCTTCGAAATCAATTTCTCCGCTTTCAAGATTTTTAACGACAACAATTTTCATTCCTGCCATTGCTGCAGAAGCCGGGTTGGTTCCGTGCGCAGACTGAGGGATCAATACGACATTTCTGTGACCTTCACCTCTTGAAATGTGATATTCTCTGATCACCATTAATCCTGCATATTCACCCTGAGCTCCGGAGTTAGGCTGAAGAGAAGTCCCTGCAAAACCAGTGATTTCAGCTAAATCTTTCTCCAGTTCTCTGATCATTTCCTGGTAACCTCCAGCCTGGTCCACCGGTACAAATGGGTGAACAGCTCCCCAGTTATCCCATGAAAGTGGCAACATCTGAGTAGCAGCATTCAGTTTCATGGTACAAGAACCAAGAGAAATCATTGAATGCGTTAATGATAAATCTTTTCTTTCCAAACGTTTGATGTAACGCATCAATTCCGTTTCAGTATGGTATTTGTTGAATACGCTTTCTGTAAGAATTTCGTCTTTTCTTAAATTCTCCTCAGGAATGCTGTATCCTTCTTTTATTTCTAACTTGAAAGTCTGCTTGTCTTTGAACTGAGCGAAAGAAGCCATTAAATAATTTAATTTCTCCAATGTTGTGCTTTCGTTGATTGCAATACTTACCACTCCTTCCGTGAAATAGTTCAGGTTAAGTTTGTGATCAAGCATCATTCTCATCAATCTTCCTTTCTCATCCTCATTCATCGTTATTTTCACAGTATCGAAGATAGGCTCTTCTACGGTCTGGTAACCTAATGCTTTAAGACCGTTTTTCAAAGCGTTGGCTTTGAAGTGGATCTGATCAGCGATATAGTTTAATCCTTTCGGACCGTGATAAACGGCATACATTCCTGCCATTACCGCTAAAAGAACCTGAGCAGTACAAATGTTTGATGTTGCTCTTTCTCTTTTAATGTGCTGTTCTCTGGTCTGAAGCGCCATTCTCAATGCACGTTTTCCGTACATATCCTGAGAAACCCCGATAATTCTTCCCGGAATGTCTCTTTTGTAGTCTTCTCTGCAAGAGAAAAATGCAGCGTGAGGTCCTCCGTATCCTAGTGGAATACCAAATCTCTGAGAAGTTCCAACGGCACAATCAGCCCCCATGGAAGCAGGAGATTTAAGTTTCACCAAAGCCATTGGATCACAAGCGACAACCACCTGTAAATCTAATTTTTTATAGTTTACAATATCTTCAGTATAGTCTAAAACGATACCGTTTTTACCAGGATACTGTAATAAAACACCATAATAGCTCTCGTCCAACTGATGCGTCTTGTGATCTCCTTCCACGATTTCGATTTCTAAACCTTCCGCTTTAGTTTTCAACACTGAAACGGTCTGAGGTAAAACCAGATCGGAAACGAAGAATTTGTTTGCATTGGCTTTCTTCTGATCTTTCGTTCTGTTGTTAAAGAACATATGCATCGCTTCCGCAGCCGCTGTAGATTCGTCCAGAAGAGAGGCATTCGCCAGTCCAAATCCTGTAAGATCACATACTACCGTCTGGAAATTAAGAAGAGCTTCTAGTCTTCCCTGTGCAATTTCAGCCTGATAAGGAGTATACGCCGTATACCAGCTAGGATTTTCAAAGATATTTCTCTGAATAGCTGATGGCAAAAGTGTATTGTGGTATCCAAAACCAATGTAGCTCGTATAATCAGTATTCTTCGATGCTAAATCTTTCGAATGGTTCAGCATTTCGTATTCTGAAAGCGGTGCCGAGATCTCAAGATCTTTCTCTAATCGGATAGAAGAAGGAATGGTCTGAGAAATTAGTTCTTCAATACTTGAAACGCCCAATCTTTCCAACATTGCCTGTTTATCGGCTTCATTAAGGGAAATGTGACGGCTCACAAACTGTTCTGTATTCATTTTTATTTATTAGATTTTGTTCGTAAAAAAGATTCGTAAAATTACGTTTTTTTAAACGATTGTACAACAGTTCAAAATTGCTGAAATAATAGTCAGAATCTCTTATGCTTTTTAAAAATAATGAAACAGAATGCTTTTATTGATTAAAATTGAATCCGGCCTGTTTCAGAGTTGATTGCTTATTATTTTATTAAATCAACAATCCTATTCATTTTATCTTTACAATATGGAAAGCTTAAAAGACTATGTCTGACATTTGATCAACAAAAATCTTCACATTCTTCCGTCTGAATCTGAAACCTAAGTTTATAGTCATACTTAATCATCCAATATTTTAAGCTTTCAGATCTTACTTAACTTTATTTTGGGGAGGTGGATAATCCAAAATCAGCTTTTTCCATTAAAAAATAAAGAGGTGAATATGGACTGAACCTTCTGAGCAACAGGCCATGTAAGTTTTATGAAATTTTATTAATTATATTTATTCTAAATTAATATATTTGCAACATGAATATGATTACCCCATTTAAAGTACCGCCTTTAGCTCCTGTATTTGCATTTAATAATGAAGATATGTATTGTGAAAAGAAATCTTGCTGTAAAAAGTTCAAGAAAGGGAAACGATGTAAAAAGTGTCCGGGAAGAAAAAAGCTGGCCTAAACTAGCCGAAATTCCTGAATATAAAATAAACAGCCGACGCTAAAATGATAATTCCCCAGATCAGCATCATGATTTTTGGCTGTCCGGATCTGTTCATTCTGGTTCTGGGCTGAGGCTTAAACATTTCCTCTACACTGCTTTTGAACTGAGCCGCATCGTTATCAAAGACTTCAGTAATGGTAATTCCCTGAACAACTGTTTTGTGAAGTAAAGAATTCGTTACATGAAGCAATAACTGGAATTTGCCGTCCTTAAATTCTGTAATCTTAAAAACCCGTTCTCCAAAAGGTTTTTCTAAACCGAAAGGCAAAACTTTCACCACATCGGCATTGCTCGTCTGCCAGTTAATGATGATCTCGTCCCCTTTTTTTGCATGAATTTTATTCGCCGTAAACGTTTTGATCGAAGGCGGAATATTATATCGGAAACTTTTCTGATGGTTTTCTAAATTCTGATCGTAGGTACGCCTTCTTTCAGAATCGCTCAAGATTTCATACGCTTCCTGAATTTCACGAAAACGTCCCGCAAAGAAATCATCGTTGTCATTCTTATCGGGATGGTATTTTAAAGACAGTTTTCTATAGACTTTCTTGATGTCTTCTTCTGAAGCATCCGGTGTAATCCCGAGAAAATAGTAGTAATCTTTCATTGAGCTATGCAAAAATAAGGAATTATTTTTTTTCGGGTTTATTCTTTAGGGGAATGTTTTAGGAAAACAATAAGGCTGTCAATATAAATGATCTGTTTTTTAACACGGATGACCCAAATGTTTTCACAAATGGCACAATTTAATGACGGAGAACATTTGTAGCTCTACGTTATTTTACTGAAGACCGCAAAGTTTCTTTGATAAGCTTCCTCTTTTTTTAAGTTCTCAAGACGTTTCACTCAGTAACGGTGAAAGAAAATAGCTGCATTGCTGATGGCTTCGGAAACCTCAGCCATCAGCAATGCAACCTAAAAAATTCCGGCTCGGGAAGCTTTGCTTCCCGAGCCGGAATTTTAACAATTTCAATTGAGTATTTTACTTCTTACGCTTCGCAGGCATTGTTCTTTTTACAGCATCTTGAAGTGAATTCTTTTTTGAATTTCCCCTTCAGTTCCTGATACTGCTCATCATTCATTTCTCTGATCTTATCGGCAAGCCCGAAAGGTGACCTTTCTTTGATTCCGTATTCATTAAAGATCCCTTTGATAAATCTTTTTCTTTGTATTGCTTTTTTAGCGATTAACGCTACCCCCACAACTGCTAATGCTCCAAGAGCTCCTTTTAATGCTGAATTTTTCATTTTTTCAAAATTTTAAATTTTACTACTTCTTGTTTTTTATATAGACGAATGCATTTTAATTTTACTTTACTACTTCTTAAAAATTTCAAATTATTCGTTGGTTCTATTGTTCCTGTTAAAGAATCCGCCTGCACATTTTTCTCTCCAGACTTCTTTAAATTTTTCTCTTTCTTCCGGAGAAAGTCCTTCCATTCTCTCTCTCATTTTTCTTTCTTTAAAATCTCTCATTCCTTTTCCAAAATGGAAACCTCCAAATAGGATCTTACTCAAAATCAAAATTCCCATTGCCTGCCAATACGTGATTGATTTCACGCCTAAAATATCAGGAAGCAAACAATTCCAAAGGGACATGACGATCCATGTAACGCCCAGTAAAATCAGTGGCGGACATAAGAATAAAAGAATCCAGCCTTTTTTGTGTTTATTATGATTCATAACTTTCTTTTTACTAACTATTTAAATCTTCGTATAACCTTCTCAGTCTGTTTCTCAGATGCTTCACCGCATAATTTTTTCTACTGATAATGGTCTTTATATTTTCGCCCTGTTCATTGGCTATTTCTTGAAGTGTTTTATCGTTTAATTCATTTTCAACGTAAACGAGTCTTTGTTTTTCGGGAAGTTCGTCTAATGCTTCAAATAATTTTTTCCAAATTTCATCCTGAAACATTTTCACTTCCGGACCTGCACTTTCATCCAGCAATAAGATATCCTTGATAGAAAAACTTCCGTCTTCATCTTCATACACGAAATCTTCAAGATTTTCAGTTTTTTTCTTACGATACTTATCTGTGATTTTATTGGCTGTTACTCTATATAACCATCCGCCAACGTTTACAATCTCTGAAAGATTGGTAATACTGCTGAACTGATACCAGACCTCCTGCAGAATATCTTCCGCATCTTCGGTGTTTTTCACTTTCGGACGAATATAAGACATCAGCTTTCCTCCGTACTTTGAAACGGTTTGTGAGATGATACTTGCTTTCTCCTCCTGTGGCATTGTTATTTCTTCGACAACCTCCATATTGCTATGACGATCTGCCTTTTGGTTTTACTTTAATAAATTTAAAAAAAATTCTCGACTGTTGAAGTTTTGTTTCCAGATGCAGGTTTGAGCGTAAGAAAGTTTTAGAGTCGGCAGGCAGAAACCGGAAGATCAAAAAAATAGTGCATACGATTGATATTACATCTCAGCCTCAGCCTAAAATATAATATCCCGCATTCCATCTCTTGTCTCCTCATACCAATTTCTACCCTCTAACTTCTCCTCAAAAAAAACGGAAAGCCTTAGACTCCCCGTTTCTGTTATTGATGAAAATTGATATTATTTCTTGTTGAAATTTTCCGCAAAGAATCCCATCATATATTTGTACAGTTCTATTCTGCTCGGCTCTTTTCTGAACCCGTGACCTTCATCGTATTTTACCAGGTAAGGAACCTCAACTCCTTTAGCACGCATAGCTTTTACAATCTGATCTGATTCATTGATATTTACCCTTGGATCATTTGCTCCCTGAACTACAAATAATGGTTTCTTGATCTTGTCAATATGGAATACCGGAGATACTTCTTTAGCAATTTCAGCTTCTTTGGGATCGTCCAGATTGTACCATATTTCTTTGACCATTTCTTTGTAAGGTTTCCAGTATTCCGGGAAAGATTCAAAGAAAGTGAAAATATTGGAAACACCTACATAATCTACCCCGCAAGCATATAAATCCGGGGTTTTAATAAGTCCCATCAAAGTTGCATAGCCACCATGGCTTCCTCCGTAGATGGCAATTTTATTTTGATCAATCCAGCCTTGTTCTATCACATATTTTACTCCATCTTCCACATCATCCATGGCTTTACGTCCTATCTGTTTGTAACCTGACTGCTGAAATTCTTTTCCATAACCACCGGAAATTCTGAAATTCACATGCAGCGTTGCATATCCTCTGCTGGCAAAAAGCTGGTCTTCAGGATTGAATCCCCAATTGTCTCTGATCCCCTGCGGACCCCCGTGAGGATTGACAATTAACGGAACTTTCTTCCCATTCACCGCATCTTTAGGCATTGTAATATATCCACGGATCGTAAGGCCGTCCCTGCTTTTGAATTCAATCGGCTTCATTTCAGCCATATCTTCTTCTTTCAGCTGCGGCATCAGGTTATAGAGAAGTTTTATCTGTTTAGATTTTGTGTCATATTCATAATACGTTCCGTACAATCTATCGCTTCCTACCACCACTAAAAGCTTGTCTTCATTGTCATCAGAAGAAACAACAGAAAATTCTTTGTCTTTGAATTCAGATTTTAATTTATCGTGAACTTCTTTGTAAAATGTACTTACCGGAATGATCTCACTTTTAATGCCGTTATAGCTTATATAATCCAGCTCATAATTTCTGTTTTTACGGGCAGTACTTATAGAACTGACATCATATACAGGATTGGAGTATACTTCTTTTATAATGGCATTTTTTTTCAGATCATACAGAACGATTCTCTCTTTATCACTGTCTAAATTGGTCACTACATACGCTTCGTCTTTATTTTTGGAATGGTCATTTAATCCTATGATGCTGAAGGTATTTTTCCAGTCTGTTGATTTGATCAGATTAAATTTACCGGTATCGAGATCTTTGTAATACGTTTTTGTAGTCAATCCGTTTTCCAGAACGGTATATCCTCTCATGTTTCCTTTCTTATCAAAAATATAGCCGTCGATAGGGTTATTAACGTCTTTATTTTCAAAAAGCTGGGTCATTTCCCCGGTATTGAAATTGATTTTATAAGGCTCGAAAATCTGTTTGTTATTTTTGTTCAGTGCAACGATAACAAATTCTGTATCCTTAACGATATCAGCGTAATTTAAGGTTACTCCCTCAAAAGGAGTGAGATCCTTAAGATTTTGTCCGTCAATATCTACAGCATACATATGGGTATTCTCATTCCCTCCTTTGTCCTGTGTATAGAATAATCTTTTTTTATCCAGCCAGCCATAATTTCCGATAAGGTCATCTTTTTCTGCGATAGCTTTTGTAATTTTCCCCGTTTTCAGTTCTTTTACATAGACGTGATTCTTTTTGTCTTTATCTTTTTCTTTATAGGAAAGATACTGCCCGTCCGGAGAAATTTTAAACTGTGAAGCATTCGGTCTGGCGAAATAATCTTCTACTTTGTACTTGAAGTTTCCTTTATCATAGGAAATTAATTTATCCAGCGTTTCTTTGGAAGAAGGAAGCGTAGGGTCGCCCGGCAGTTTAGCCGTTGAAGTCTGTGCATTGATCATAATGGCTGATAGTACGATTTGAGCCGCACCAAAAATTTTAGTATTAAGATTCATAACTCATGTGATTTTGATGTTTAAGTGTTTATTTAGTAAGTAAGTCTTCTTCTAATAGGACATCCTTAAACTCAAAATGTTACATCAATTATAAAAATAATTAATAATAGAAATCAAAATCAAGAAGGCAGGAAGATCTGGGCGGCAATTTCTGACGGTAATACTTCCCTATTCAAACTTCAAGATCTTTTAAAAACCGGAAGGTTTTACCTTGAATTCAGACTAAATAAAGGCCAAAATACAAAGTCCATGCTATCAGAATAATCTGCATTGGAATTCTTTCACGATAAAGATATTGCATTCCCGGACCTGTATAATCTGCTTTGAAAATATTGATCTTTTTCTTTGAAGAATTGATGTTCGCTATAAAAACCAGGATATAAAAAATAATCAGGAGTATCGCGGTCAGTTCACGTATTGAAGGGATCATTAATCCTATTCCTGCAGCAATTTCAAGAACTCCCGTAGCATAAACCCAAAACATTTTACCGGGAACAAAGCCGGGAATCATCATTGCCATTCCTTTCTGAAATTTAAAGTGTGAAAGACCTGTAAATATAATGAACACAGCCATTCCCAGATTCCCTGAAAACAAGAAGTTAGGTTTTCCCTGCACTACAAAAGTTACCAGCAAAGCTAGAATAAAGGTCCCGAAAAGGATGGATAATAATTTCATATTGTTGTTTATTACACTGTTTAGAAAAATAATGAATCTTTACATGATATCATTATAAAACCTTACAGCTGTTGATGCCCGTAAGGTTGGATTTTATTAAAGCAAGGTACGGATTATTTGGTTTCGGCAAGAGTTTTCACCACTTCCAAGCCTTTTGTAAATCCGATATTCATATGCTCTCTCCATTCTTTTTCAACCTGCACCTCAGTATGAAGTTTGGTTTTTCCATCCAGATCGATGAGAATATACTTTTCAAAAGAACCACTCCAGTCGATCACTTCTTTGCTGTGTATATCTTCATGACCTTCTTTATCTACCATTCCGAGATGTTTAAAAATAATCTGATTAGGCTCATCTACACTGTCGATGGTGGACACCATACCTTCTCCTTGCTCATTCAGAAAGTAGGTTTTTCCACCAACTTTCCAGTCGGATTTCATGACACATCCGGGACCGAAAAACTGAGTCCATTCGGTATAGGTTTCAGGATTCCACAGAACGTCCCAGACTCTTTGCAATGAGGCGTTGATGACTATTTCGTACGATAAGGTTTCCATATTTTATATTTTTGTGGTTGGTGTTATCTATTTTTTACAATTGATTTTCAGAAAGATTTTTCACAATGCCCAGGGCTGTCGGGAACTTCTCTTCAAAAAACTCTTTAAATTCTTCAGGGGTCTGAATTTCTATTTTTAAAATTGTCCCCGTTTCTGTTTCTTCTAAAATATAAGCTTCTGTAGCTTCTCCCCAGTTCCGTTCTGTTTCTACACCATTATAAATCTCCCCTAAATGCAGGAATTTCATTTCTTCATGGGCTCTGTTCTTTTCTACACGACTGTACATTCCGTTATTGTTGGGATCAAAAAACTTCATCGTACTTCCCTCTTCAAAAGTCCCCTGATAAAAGGATCCTTCTGTAAATGCAGTGGTCCACTGTCTGTAGGTCATATCGCTCCAAAGTACTTCCCAAACTTTTTCAGGCGTTGCATCGATTTGGATCTCAAAAAATATTTTTTGCATTGTTTTTTTATTTAGATGTTTGATTTGGATTTTAGATAAAAGATGATAGACTGATAGATAATAGATTGATAGATAATAGATAGATGTGAAAAGTACTACTATTAATTATTTTCACTCATAACTCATAACCCATAACCCATAACTTATAATATCTAACTTCTAATTCACCCTCTTTAGGAACTTTGATTTGGATTGTGACCTTTTCTGGGAGTCATAAGCAAATCTTTTCCCTAAACTCCATCAAACAGCAAGCCGAAAACCAAAACTTAAAAAAGAAAAAGAACTGAAAGCTGAATTTTTCATTCCTCTTTCAGCCTATTGACTTTAAGAATTATAAGCGTTTTCCAATTCTTCTATCCCAATTTTCTGCATCTTCATCATTGCCTGAACTACTTTCTGTGCTTTTGACTGATCGGAATCGTTCATTAACTGGATGAGCCTTTTGGGAACAATCTGCCAGCTCAGTCCGTATCTGTCTTTCAACCAGCCGCACATGCTTTCTCTTCCGCCATCTGAAATAAGGGTGTTCCAAAAGTGATCGGTCTGCTGCTGATCATCGGTCATCACCACAATAGAAACGCCTTCATTGAAATCAAATTGATGATCATAAGAGTTATCCATACAGAAAAAGCTGTAGCCGTCTATGATAAAATGACCGTGCTGTATATGTTCAGCCGGTTCCGATGGGGATTGTTCTCCTGCACCGTATCCATATTTCAGAATGTTTTCAATACTTGAATTGGGAAAAGTTTTGGTATAAAACTCTATGGCTTCCATTGCTTTTCCGTTGTTCTGATGGATAAACATGAGGGTGGGAACGATTTTCTGCGATTCAGGCTTTTCTCCCAGAAACAACTGCCAGTTAACACCGTATCTGTCCTGTACCCAACCATACTTTTTACTCCAGAAATAGGAATCCAGAGCCATGAGGGCCGTTCCACCATCGATCAGTTGATCCCAATATTTCTGCACCTCATCTTCTGTTTCACAGATCACCATCAGGGAAACTGATGCATTTTTTTTAAAATGGGGACCTCCGTTCAGCAACATCAGTTTTTGTCCGAACAGTTCAATGTTCATGACTACAGGAGTATCTGTCGTAATTTTTCCGTCAAACACCTGGCAATAGAATTCTGCTGCCTCTTTAGATTCTTCATCAAACCAGAGACATGGGAAAATATCGTTATTCATCATATTAAATTTTAGGGTTGAAATATATCGTTTTATGAATCACTGCAGACCAATAAAGCCCGCAGTGACAAAAAGTAATGATCATTAAAATGATTAGTTTTTGAACGAAACGTGATGTTCCTTCATATGATTTTTCAGTTTTTCCATGGCATTCTTCCCGAAACCACGAAGTTGCCTGATCTCTTGTTCAGAATAATCCGAAAGCTTTTCAAGAGAATCTATTTTTTCCCGCTCCAAAGACCTTCTCGCTGGTATTGCAATAATGCCATACAGGAAGTCATTACTATGAGCAACATGGCTAACAGCACAAATGGAGCTTAAACATTTTGCCATTATTAAGAGATTGATCATGGCTGCAAATGAGTATTTTAGTTATTTTCAACGTACTTGTGAAAATTATTGAGAATAGCATACCAGCCATCTCTCTGCATTTCCACGGAATTCTGTTTTTCAGGATCGAAAATTTCGGTAACCTTTGTGGTATTTTCGTCGATCTTATCAAAGATGATCTCTACCTTACGACCGTCTTCCAAATGATATCTGATGTGGGCATTCGGAATAATTTCATCATAAATTGCTTCAAAATCGAAACCAAAACTTTTATCTTTTGCTTCCATTCTTGTTTTTAACTTTCCTCCCACTCTCAAGTCATTTTCGGCACTTGGACATTCCCAGGTTTCATGGGCAAAATTCCATTTCGTGATATGTTTTGGTTCATTAAAATAATTCCAAACCTTTTCTACAGGGGATAAAATTGTAATATCTATCTTAATAGGATCCATAATTCTGCTTTTTAATGTTGAAGTAAAAAGGCAGTCCGGGTTTGAACCGCCTCTATAATTAAGTTAAATATAAGATTATTTTGTGTATTCTTCGTTATAGTTCACCATCCAATGAACGCCATATTTATCCTGAAAGCTTCCGAAATAATCTCCCCAAAACTGGTCTTCGATAGGCATTTCCACATTTCCGCCTTCCGAAAGCCCTTTGAAAAGTCTGTCTGCCTCATCTTTAGACTCGGGGAAAATGGAAACATAATTGTTATTTCCTACATTAAGGGTCTGCCCGAAGCTTGGAACAATGTCCGAAGCCATCAGCAGGTCTTTCCCAACAGGCAGTGCGATGTGCATTACTCTGTTTTTTTCTTCCTCAGATAAATTTTCAGTTCCGGGAGCATTACCCATTTTGTAGATTTCACCCACAAATTCTCCTCCGAAAACAGATTTGTAAAAGTTGAAAGCTTCTTCTGCTTTCCCGTCAAAATTGAGGTATGGATTTAATTTAGCCATGATTTTTTATTTTTAAAATTAATAGTAATGATTTTTATATTATTTTTTTTAATGCTAAGACAAAAGACTCTTTACAATGATGTTGGCTTTAAGCTTAAGGCGTTTTACTCAGCAGAGTGATACACATTTTTTTATGGAATAATTAAGATTTGATCAAGCTGTTTTTATAATATCAAGGAGAGGATTCATCCAACTCAAAGGTCAAAATGATTCATCTTAACTCAACTTAAAATATTCATATTACCTTAATGACTTAAAAATTTGACCACCTCACTTACAGTCAGGTTGATCAGATTGGAATCTGTTTTTCCTTTAAAGTCAGCCATCATGTAGGAGCCGTGGGTAGCTGGCAGAATCATCAGTTGAGAATCCGGGAGAAGCCTCCACATTTCTACGATATGTTCCGCTTTCATGACGTCTTTGTCTCCGCCGATCAGCAATGCAGGAACATCTAGAGAGCTCAGAACCCCATCATCCCAGTCTTCAAAAGACTGCATTCTTTTACTGTCTTTATCGAAAAGATTTTCAAGTTTTGAAAAGTCCGGATTCAGATTAAGAAAATTGATTTTAAGGGGTTCCGGCATTGACTCCAGCGTAGCTGCTGCCATACTTTCGAAAAAGCCGTCCATCATCCCGCTTCTTTTATAAAATGCAGAAGCGAGGATTAATTTTTCAACTATTTCAGGATAAAGACGGGCCACCTGCATGACTGTATTTCCACCGTTGCTGAATCCCCAGAAAAAAGCTTTTTCGATAGGGAGTGCTTTTAAAAGGGCAGCGATATCATGAGCGTCCTGTTCAAAGGTTTCAGGAATATCACGGTGATCAGTCATTCCATGGTTCTGAAGATCAATTCCTATCAATTGAAATTGTCCTTCCAGCCTTGAAATAATTTCCTTAAAATCAAACAGAATCGAGGAGCCACCACCATGAATCAGCACCAGAGGTTTTCCTGAACTATAGATTTCGTAATACATCCGGATTCCATTAACCTGTTGATAGCCTTTCTCTTTCGGTTCCATACTAATATTTCAGATTTTCATCCATGTCATATTTCATTCCAGGATAGCCAAGAATTCTTCTCATCAGGCCTATCTGTCCGCATAGATAATCTTCACGGCCAATAGACATTCCGGTAAAATTGAGTTTGGTTTCGGGAACAAAAGGAATATTCATTCCAATCTCAAACATCTCATCCAGCTCTTCATCAGTAACTTCCATCAATTTCTGAAATACTTTTGCAGAAATATCATGAAAATTTTTCTTCAGCTCATCCAAATCCGGATACCTGTAGTTTTCGTCCAGGGCTTTTCCCTGAAAGAAAAGATCGCTGTAAGGGTCTTCCTCTTTAAGACCTAAAACCCATCCCAAACTGTAGCGCATATTGACAAAGTTTCCTGCCATCCAAACGATATGGTTGGTTTTTCCTTCAATTCTTTTCAGAGCATCTTCTTCGGAGATTCCATCCAGGACATTAAGAAAGCTTTGGGTATGCATTCGGTAAGCCGGAATTACGATTTCCACTTTTTTTGATTTTGGGGTGTCCATTTTTTTTAATTTTTAGTTGTTTTAAAAATGAGATCTTTCTAAGTATATAAAATTCTCGCGTTTGGATAAAAAGTCCTGTCTGAATAATCTGGCAGATACTTTTAACCCTACTTTACAGCGCCGGGTTTTCCGAGAATTCTTCTAAGATATCCTAATTGTCCGCTGTGATAATTTTCATGAAAGCATAAAATGGCAATATCATTAATTGTTTCCGGATTAAAACGTTCAATACTGATGAGCTTTGCTTCTAATTTATCCTGAGATTGCTGCAGATAAGACTTCAGTTCTTCAAAAGTAATCAGTTCCTCTTTTCTTTCAAGGGGAACAGCTCCTCTGTTGTAGCATGAAAATTTCTCATTATCCCATAAAGATTCTTCTCCCAGAACATTTAAAAATGCATTTCTGATATAAATAAGATGTCCTAAAATCCAGTTCATGCAGTTGGCTTCTCCATTCGGAAAGATCATAGATTCTTGATGGGTAATGCTGTCGATATTCATTGAAATCACTTTGAAGTTACTGAATACCTGAATTTTTACGATTTCTATATCATTGGATTGTGTTTCCATATCGTTATCTTTTTATTTTCATCTCCTATCCATCAACTGGATTCATTGAACCGGAAAACAGACCCAATCTTCAATTTTTTCAACAGGGTATCCGGATAGCCACCGATGGTTTTGTGCGACTTTCCAAAATTGCCGGGATTGTATGTGATTATTTTGCCTTTCCGGAATAGATTAACAGGAAATATTAATGGATTATATTGATAGACTACCTTATTTCAAGCTATTCTGCGGGCATTTGAGAACTATCCGCAAACATCACATTCCAGCCATGTCCGTTAATGTCCCAAAAAGAATTATGGTACATCCATCCGTAATCCTGAGGCTCCTCATGTTGGGTAGCACCATTTTCCAAAGCTGTATTCACTACCTGGTCAACTTCTGCCCGGCTGTCAAGGCTAATGGCAACAAGAACCTGTGTAGTATCACCATTGGGCACAGGTCTTTCGGAAAAAGTCCGGAAAGATTCTTCGGTGAGAAACATAACGTAGATTTGCCCTTCTTTCATAACGACACAAACGGATTTTTCATTTGACATCTGGTCATTGACAGAAAAACCAAGTTGGGTCCAAAATTCTTTTGTTTTCTGTACGTCTTTTACGGGAAGATTGACGTAGATCTGATTGATTTTCATATGATAAGTATTTGATGTTAAACTTTTAACCAAAATTACCGAGCCTCCATGAAAATCAACTTGTCATAAGACAAGATTTAATTTTTCTTTGGATGGGAAACTATTTCTTTGCGGATACGGCTCAAAGAAGTATCGGTAACACCAAGATAAGAAGCGATCTGCTTGAGAGGTGCAAACTGTACTACCTGCGATTTTTGCTCTAAGAGATTAAGATAACGCCGGGTTGCAGAAAGGGTAAACATTTCTACGGAACGCTGTTTATAGGCAAAAAGCTCTTTTGACATCCATGATCTGCCCCATTCTCTAAGATTGGGTATTTTATGGAACAGCTCCTGGAATGTTTCAAAGTCGAACTTCCAGCATTCACAGTCTGTAATGCATACGATATTTTCCTGGGAAGGAATTCTCTGGAAAAGAGACAGGACTTCGATAATGATTTCATTATCTGCAAAAAAATGGGTGGTTACTTCATTTCCGCTAAAATCGTTGACATAGGAACGGGCCAGACCTTTTTCCAGAATATAATATTCATTGGCCGTTTTTCCTTCTTCAAGAACGATATCTCCTTTTTGAAATGAGACTTTTTCGTGAGCCTGAAATATTTCCTCAAGCTCTTCCTGCATAAAAAACGGGAAATCATAACAGATTTCTAAGGCTTTGCTGGTCATGGAGTCGGTGTTTTTTTTAAGATTTTAAAAATATGATTTTTAATTGAATCGCAAATAAGAAAAATTAAACAAATTGAAGGAATGCATAAAGAAAGCCGCATTTAACTGTATTGTTACTAACTGTTTTTACTGTTTCTAAATAATTAAACATGTTTTAGCCATCCCTTCAAATATTCGATTGTCCAATCCTCACAAGGACGGGAATGGTTACCACTTAATGGAAATCATTTAGATATTTATATCAGAATAGAGAAAGCTGAATGGGTTTTGTTTTTTTGGGTGGTTCTGCATCTCCGAATACTGTTTTCCCTCCAAAGCGCCATGAATTTTGTCTTTCTTCTTCGATGACCTGCTGGATATCAAAATCTGGTGTAAAGTCTTTTTCGGTGTCCGCTACAATCTGATGCAGTTTATTTAAAGTATTCAGTTTATCTGAATTTCCGAGTTTTGATTTTTCTATTCCTTTTCTAAGAATGCTGATGCTTTCATCATAGGTTTTGGTAGGAACCGGGAAAGGATGTCCGTCTTTTCCACCATGGGCAAAGGAAAATCGTGCAGGATCAGCAAATCTTGAGGGAGCTCCGTGGATAACTTCACTTACCAACGCTAATGACTGCATGGTTCTTGGTCCTACTCCTTCGAGCATTAAAAGATCCTCGAAATTCTGAGGCTGTTGCTCACGAGTGAGATATAAAAGAGCACCCAAACGTTTTAAATCAACATCTGAAGCCTGAACATCGTGATGCGCAGGAAGAATCAACCTTGAAAAATCTTTCATCACATCAATGGAATCGGTATGTGAAATATCCAGAATTCCTTTTCTGTTCCCTGAAGCTTCTGCATCGGTAAGATTAAGGATTTTTCCTCTTGAAACCCCATTGATCCCTGTGTGCGGTTCTTCTATAAATGATTTGATATTTCCGGAATGCCAGTGATACCGTCTGGCCGTCCCGTCCGATTCATGCATTCCCTGTTGTACGACGCTCCAGCTTCCGTTATCTGCTAAAATAAAATTGTGCAGATACAACTGATAGCCATCCTGAATGGCCGTATTATCTACTTTTGCGGAAAGTTTGCTGGCTCTCACCAGTTCATGACCATTCAGCCCTGTTTTATCAGCAATCTGAAGAAGTTCTGATGGTGTTTCTCTGGAGAATTTACCTTTTCCCCCGCAGATATAAAGGCCAAGTGATTGAGAATTAGGATTAATGGAACGTTTCAAAGCCCCCATTACGGAAGTCGTGATCCCTGATGAATGCCAATCCATTCCCATGACAGCTCCAAAGCTCTGAAACCAGAACGGATCTGCCAATCTCCGAAGGACTTCATCTTTACCATAATCCATTAAGATTACTTCAATAATGGAAAGTCCAAGCGCGGACATACGCTCATACAGCCATGGCGGTACTTTTCCGTAGTGTAGAGGCATATCTGCAGTTCCTGAACGTTTCATCATGTAAAGGTAGTGTTATCCGGTGAATTTTTTGATGATCTGAATCATCTGTATGTTATCCATTTTTGAACAAAGCTTGTATCATCTTTTGCGAACCAACTCTCCTCTAGTGATCCCCTGAATAAAACTGAAGGCCTTTGTGCTTCTCATCATCAAATTCTTCGTTGAATATGATTGTATTTCCAAAAGGGTCGTTTACGGTAAATGATACTGCTCCGTAGAAGGCTTTTTCAAGTCCAGGGCGGTTGTATCTGTATTTTTTTTCAATCAGTTCCCTTTGATAGGCCGCTATTGTTGTATTTGGTCATACAATTCATCTACATTATCCACTTCTATTGAAAGTAAAGGAACTTCGGTATCATTTCCTCCCTGAGCGGCAAAACTTACCTGAAATTTTGCTTCTTCATAGTTTCCGAAAGTTTTAATCCAGCCATGGTTCATGAGTAGGTTAAGGTCCAAAATATCATGATAGAAATGATCTGCTCTTGAAAGATCATCAGATTTTATACTGGCGACAATTCTCTTTACCATATTGAATGAATTTAGATGATATAATGGCCCAAAAAAGCCCTGCAAAATAAAACGTTCACAAGGCTTTTATAAAAATTTTATCTTAAAATTATTTTAATGCTTCAATAGCTGCACTATAATTGGGTTCGTCTGCAATTTCAGAAACCTGTTCTGTATAAACCACTTTATTATTTTCGTCAGTTACGATGACAGCACGGCTTAAAAGTCCTTTTAGAGGAGAATCAGTAATGGTTACTTGATAGTCATCCCCAAAGTTGCTTCTGAAATCTGAAAGGGTTTCTACATTATTCAATCCTTCAGCTGCACAGAATCTTGTCAAAGCAAAAGGCAGATCTTTAGAAACATTGATTACCACGGTATTTTCCAAGCTCGAAGCTTCTTCATTGAATTTTCTTGCAGAAGAAGCACAGGTAGGCGTGTCAATACTTGGGAAAATATTGAATACTTTTTTCTTTCCTTCAAAACTCTCAAGCGTTTTCACATTTAATCCTGAATCCAGCAAAGCAAAGTCTTTAACGGTAGTTCCTACTGATGGTAAAGTTCCTATTGTATTAACGGCGTTTCCTTTTAATGTAATATTTGACATAATTTATTTTTTTGTTCTTCAAATTTACTTAAAATAGAAAGTTTTTGGAGCGCATTAAAGGTTAAATAATTCTTAAAGTAGAAATAAATGTACTTATCTGCCTCCGATGATTTTTCTGATTAAAATTTTATATATATTCGCAATCCAAAAAATAATAACTATGCGAAAAAAAATTACTTTCCTGCTCTTTGGGTTGCCTGTTTTTGGTTTCGCTCAGTCTGTGATCGGCAATATCAATTCCGGAGCAGTTTCTGACACCAATTTTACGCATTCTGTAGGAGAAATCTATGTCATTCCTACCGATCCTGACCAGGCTAATTCAGGGACTATGGGCATGTATTACCAATCTGTTTTAAAGGTTTTAGGCGTCAAAGAACTTGAAAAAGACCATGTAAAAATCTATCCGAATCCTACTGCTGATTTTGTTTATATCACTTTAAATTCTAAGTCGAAAATTGAGGATGCAGAAGTATACGACACTGCAGGAAGGCTTGTATTAAAAGCGAAACTGAACAGTGGGAAGCTTGATCTCCGCAGTCTTAATTCCGGAGTGTATATGCTTACTTTTAAAAATCCGGACCTTCAACCTATTAAAATCATTAAAAAACCTTAAAAACTATTCAAAACATGAAAAAACTTTACACAGCTATAGGATTATATCTTGCTGCTTTACTAAGTGCACAGGTTCCACAGGCTTTCAGCTATCAGACTATTGCTTTTAATGCTTCAGGAGCACCGATTGCTAATGGAAACATTTCATTAAGAGTCAGCATTCTAGAAAACTCTGCTACAGGAAACATTCTGTATACTGAAACCCATAACAAAACGACTAACGCAAAAGGTCTGGTTAATTTAAATATTGGACAGGGAACTGCATCTACAGGGAGCTTCGGAGGAATTAACTGGGGAACCAATACCAAATTCGTCAAAGTGGAAATGGATCCGCAGGGTGGTTCCAATTACACCAATGTCGGGATAAACCAACTGATGAGTGTTCCATATTCACAGGTAAGTAAAACAATCGTTACTGGTCCTGGCCAGGGGATTACTCTGGTATCTCCGAACGGAACCAATTATACATTAAACGTAAGCGACTCCGGTATGTTAAGTCTGCCTACGAATACGAGTTCATCCGGTAATACTTTACCTTCCAACTTATATACGTATGGATCCTATAACTCCTTTACTCCTTCCTCCGCCGAATTACTACGGGGAAACGGCACTACGAAAGTGGGTTATAAATACCTTCAGGCCAATACCCAGATTAAATTCATAGCTTCACCGGCTAATGGTGCACAGGTTTACGGTTCAGACTCCAACGGATTCGTTACTGCTAACGGAAGTAATTATAATGTTTCGTCCAACGGATACTACCAGATTCTGATCGCTCCAAACGGTCCGCAAATGAGGGCTGGTTTCTTCAACTTTGTTCCTAAAATCAGGTTTACTGCTATCTCAGGTACCACGCCTTTAACTTCGGTAACCTATAATAATGCTACAGGAAAATTTACGGCCATTATCAATGGAGTTACCACCAGTACAGGAGGTTCATTTTATATCCAGCTTGCGTCAGAGAGTATAGAGGTTGAAGATTTAGGAGATAACCTGAATGACGGATCTTTTGATATAGAAGGTACAGCAATTACTTTTCCCAATCTTTCTTCTACCGTACCCAAAAACTATAAGGTTGAATTCAGTCTCAATTTTGATGCTACCGGAACTTACACAATTACACAACTATAAATTTAAAGAGGCTCATGCCTCTTTTTTTATGCAAAATACCTTCATAAAACAATCATATTTAGTAAATTTGTGATTCTTAAAATATCAAATAATAAATACCAGTATAATGTCAGACAAATCAAAAATCTATTACACCCTTACGGATGAAGCTCCAATGTTGGCAACACACTCGTTTTTACCGATCGTAAAAGCTTTTACCAAATCAGCAAACATTGAGATTGCCGTTCCTGATATTTCTTTGGCAGGAAGAATCTTAGCCAACTTCCCTGAGTTTTTGAAAGATGACCAGAAGATCGGTGATGCCTTGGCGGAATTAGGTCAATTGGCGACTCAACCTGATGCAAACATTATCAAATTACCTAATATTTCAGCTTCTGCACCTCAATTGGATGCTGCTATTGCTGAATTACAATCTAAAGGTTTCGCAGTTCCCAATTATCCTGCAGAGCCTAAAAATGACGAAGAAAAAGCAATCAAAGCTAAATATGCCAAAGTTTTAGGAAGTGCGGTGAACCCTGTACTAAGAGAAGGAAACTCTGACAGACGTGCTCCAAAAGCGGTTAAAAATTATGCAAAAGCAAATCCTCACAGAATGGGAGATTGGGCTTCTGACAGCAAAACTGATGTGGCTCATATGGACAACGGAGATTTCTACGGAACAGAAAACTCTATAACGCTTGAGAATGCAACACAGTATAAAATTACATTCAAAGGAGCTGACGGTGCTGAAACTTTACTAAAAGATTTTGCAGGTCTTCAGGCCGGAGAGGTGATTGACTCTTCTGTAATGAACTTAAATGCTTTAAGAGCTTTTGTACAGAAAGCTATCGCTGAAGCTAAAAACAAAAACGTTCTTCTTTCTGCTCACCTGAAAGCTACGATGATGAAAATCTCTGATCCCATTATTTTCGGAGCTATCGTAGAAACGTTCTTTAAAGATGTTTTCACCAAATATGCTGAAACATTCAAATCTTTAGATGTTAATCCAAACAACGGTCTTGCTGACCTTTTCGATAAAATCAAAGGAAATGCTCAGGAAGCTGACATTAAAGCTGATATCGAAGCTGCTTTAGCTAACGGACCAAGAGTGGCTATGGTAAATTCTGACAAAGGAATTACGAATTTCCACGTTCCTTCTGATATCATCGTTGATGCATCGATGGCTGCTCTTGTAAGAGGAGGCGGTAAAATGTGGAACAAAGAAGGTAAGGAAGAGGATACGGTATGTATTATCCCGGACCGTTCTTACGCAGGTTTCTATCAGTCTGTTATTGATGATATGAAAGCGCACGGAAAATTAGATCCTACGACCATGGGTTCTGTTCCCAACGTAGGTTTAATGGCTCAAAAAGCTGAGGAATACGGTTCTCACGACAAAACTTTCCAGGCATCAGCAGACGGAACTATTGAAGTTCAGGATGAAGCAGGAAATGTTCTGCTTTCTCAAAACGTGGAAAAAGGTGATATCTTCAGAATGTGTCAGACGAAAGATGCTCCGATCCAGGACTGGGTAAAATTAGCGGTAAACAGATCAAGACTTTCTGATACTCCAGCTATTTTCTGGTTAGACAAAGGAAGAGCACACGACAGAGAAATCATCAAAAAAGTAGAAAAATATCTTAAGGATCATGATACGACAGGTCTTGACATCAGAATTCTGGATGTAAAGGATGCGATGACTGAAACGCTTAAAAGAGCAAGAGAAGGAAAAGATACGATTTCTGTTTCAGGAAACGTATTGAGAGATTATTTAACAGATCTTTTCCCTATCCTTGAATTAGGGACTTCTGCAAAAATGCTTTCTATCGTTCCATTGATGAACGGTGGCGGTCTATTTGAAACAGGGGCAGGAGGTTCTGCTCCAAAACATGTTGAGCAGTTCCTGGAAGAAGGTTATTTAAGATGGGATTCTCTAGGTGAGTTTTTAGCACTTCAGGCTTCTTTAGAGCACCTGGCTCAGACTCAAGGAAATACTAAAGCTCAGGTTTTAGCGGATGCACTTGATGAAGCTAACGCTAAGTTCCTAGCTACAGATAAATCTCCTGCAAGAAAAGTGGGACAAATCGACAACAGAGGTTCTCACTTCTATTTAGCAATGTACTGGGCTGAAGCTTTAGCTAACCAGACTGCTGACGCTGAACTGGCCTCTCATTTTGCTCCGGTTGCGAACGCCATGCAGGAAAGTGAAGAGGTAATTAATGCAGAACTAATAAGTGCTCAAGGTAAGCCACAGAACATTGATGGTTACTACAAAACTGACACGTACAAAACGTATACAGCGATGAGACCAAGTACAGTATTAAATGAAATTATTGACGGAATTTAAGGTTTTATGAAAAAAACTATAATTATATTATTCGCTTATTTCTCAATATTTTCATGTAGCAGCTCAAATGATGATGACATTACAGAGGTGGTAACACCTCCTGTTATAGAAAATAAGATCAATTTAACATCAAATTACTATGACACCTCTGAAACTGTAACCCTAAGATGGACTCTCAGCGGAAATAATACTTATGATCATTATAAAATTGCAAGAAGCGATTCTCCAAATGGGCAACAGACGGAACTAGGTAGCATTAGCACGAATCAGTTTGTATCTACATTGGCTGTACCCTTTAGCCCTTACTTAGAATATCAGATTATTGGTATTAAATCTAACGGCGAACAGGTTAAAAGTAACGTTATAAAAATTGAAAGACCTGAGGTTAAATTACTTAACCTTAAGGTTTTTGATGCTCAGTTTGATAAAAATTCCGGAAAGTTATACCTTTTGGACACTGACGGAAAAATTGCAATTTACGATGTGAATACGGGTTCTATTACCCATCAGATTAGTACTAATGCTACTTTAGGATACTCAGATCTTGGAATTTATAATGGAAATGTAGAATTATATGTTCCTAGAAACGATGGCTGGGTAGATATTTATGATGGTAATAGTTTAGCATTAAAAGATCAGATTAATTTCGCGATGTCGCTCATAAGTACAGTTTATCACAATGGTAAGCTTTATGGATCGTCAATCAATAACAACATTATTAAATCAGCAGACAGAGCTTCAAAAACTTTAATTTCTCAATCACCTCAAATTTATAGCAATAGTGGAAGGATGAGAAAATCTGTAGGGACCTCTGTAAAATTATACACCATAACACAGAACATTTCACCTGTAGATATGGATCTGTATAATTTTGATCTCAATGGTAATTATACCAGTCATCAGGACGATTCCTATCATGGAGATCACCCTCTCAATTATAGAATCTTTGAAACATTCCCTGATGGAAGAATCATTACGTCAAGTTCAGGTTCAGTATATAATCCGCAAATGGTTTACCAAAATGATTTACCGGCTGGAAATTCTAAGCTTTCAAGTTTCGATTTTGATAGCAACAGTATTATCGCAGGAAGCATAGCTAAGACAATTGAGTTTTATAACATCAATTCTTATACAAAAACCAAGACAATCAATACAAAAAGATTTCCTTATAAAGTATTCAGTTATAATAATAAGGTGGTTTGTGTAAGTTCAATTACTCAACTTAATCTTCAGCATTATGATTATTCAAATGTAATTCCTGAAAATGTAATGATTGAAATTTTTGACAAATAAATTTTTATTGATTTATCAATCAAAAATCCTCTCAAAATTGGACTGCCCCCAAAAAGTTAGACACTTTTTAGGGGCATTTTTTATGTATAGAAAAGAAAAATTTAGCGTTGCTTTCAAATTAGAATGTATTAAA
>NZ_FRCD01000040.1 GCF_900142785.1 Chryseobacterium carnipullorum
AAAAAAAGTCTCATACAAATAAATGTATGAGACTTTTAAATAAAAACTGGCGGCGGCCTACTCTCCCGCTTTCGCAGTACCATCGGCGCTGGTGGGCTTAACTTCTGTGTTCGGAATGGGAACAGGTGAGCCCCACCGCTAAAACCACCCTAAAGGCTTTATATAAGACGTGAGATTTGTAGACCTGAGACTCGAGACTTTATGTCTCTTATCTACTATCTTTATATCTCTTGTCTGGTTTATCGATAAAAACACTCACAAAGACAAAACCTTTACTGCGCATATAAAACTTGTTATACAGTAACCATAGGCTATAAATCTACGGGTAATTAGTACTACTCGGCTATGACATTACTGCCTTTACACCTATAGCCTATCAACGTCGTCATCTCCAACGACCCTTAAAAGATGTCTCATCTTGAGGCGAGTTTCGCACTTATATGCTTTCAGTGCTTATCTCTTCCAAACGTAGCTACTCAGCGGTGCTCCTGGCGGAACAACTGATACACCAGAGGTTTGTTCAATTCGGTCCTCTCGTACTAGAATCAAGCCCTCTCAAACATCTAACGCCCGCAATAGATAGAGACCGAACTGTCTCACGACGTTCTGAACCCAGCTCGCGTGCCACTTTAATGGGCGAACAGCCCAACCCTTGGGACCTTCTCCAGCCCCAGGATGTGACGAGCCGACATCGAGGTGCCGAACCTCCCCGTCGATGTGAGCTCTTGGGGGAGACTAGCCTGTTATCCCCGGAGTACCTTTTATCCTATGAGCGATGGCCCTTCCATACGGAACCACCGGATCACTATGTCCTGCTTTCGCACCTGATCGACTTGTTGGTCTCACAGTCAAGCACCCTTATGCCATTACACTCTACGCACGGTTACCAAGCGTGCTGAGGGTACCTTTGAAAGCCTCCGTTACTCTTTTGGAGGCGACCACCCCAGTCAAACTACCCACCACGCAATGTCCTTCTAAAAGAAGTTAGGCTCCAAGTAAGTAAAGGGTGGTATTTCAACGTTGGCTCCACGAACACTAGCGTGCCCGCTTCAAAGCCTCCCACCTATCCTACACATTACTTACTCAAAGTCAATACGAAGTTATAGTAAAGGTTCACAGGGTCTTTTCGTCCCATTGCGGGTACTCGGCATCTTCACCGAGACTACAATTTCACAGAGCTCATGGTTGAGACAGTGCCCAGATCGTTACACCATTCGTGCAGGTCGGAACTTACCCGACAAGGAATTTCGCTACCTTAGGACCGTTATAGTTACGGCCGCCGTTTACTGGGGCTTCAGTCAAACGCTTCGCTTACGCTAACGCCCTTCCTTAACCTTCCAGCACCGGGCAGGTGTCAGACCCTATACTGCATCTTTCGATTTTGCAGAGTCCTGTGTTTTTGATAAACAGTCGCCTGGGCCTTTTTACTGCGGCCACCATTGCTGATGGCGTCTCTTCTCCCGAAGTTACGAGACTATTTTGCCTAGTTCCTTAACCATGATTCACTCTAGCACCTTAGGATTCTCTCCTCGACTACCTGTGTCGGTTTTGGTACGGGTTGCTTCACTTCGGCTTTTCTTGGAAGCACTTTCCCTACAACAACTTCGCCCGAAGGCTAGGTCTTGACTATTCCGTCAGTCTCCAGTAAGTACGGCACTCCGTCCCCTTTTTAGTGTGAGCAAGTATGGGAATATTAACCCATTGTCCATCCACTACCCCTTTCGGGTTCGCGTTAGGTCCCGACTAACCCTCAGCTGATTAGCATGGCTGAGGAAACCTTAGTCTTTCGGTGAGCGGGTTTCTCGCCCGCTTTATCGTTACTTATGCCTACATTTTCTTTTCTGTACGCTCCACAATACCTCACGATACTGCTTCGGTGCAAACAGAATGCTCTCCTACCAGATATACCCAAAAGGTATAAATCCATAGCTTCGGTACTCTATTTATGCCCGATTATTATCCATGCCGGACCGCTCGACTAGTGAGCTGTTACGCACTCTTTAAATGAATGGCTGCTTCCAAGCCAACATCCTAGCTGTCAATGCAGTCCAACCGCGTTGCTTCAACTTAATAGAGATTTGGGGACCTTAGCTGTTGGTCTGGGTTCTTTCCCTCTCGGACATGGACCTTAGCACCCATGCCCTCACTGCCGTAGAACATTTATTAGCATTCGGAGTTTGTCAGGAATTGGTAGGCGATGAAACCCCCGCATCCAATCAGTAGCTCTACCTCTAATAAACTTATATACGACGCTGCACCTAAATGCATTTCGGAGAGTACGAGCTATCTCCCAGTTTGATTGGCCTTTCACCCCTACCCACAGGTCATCCGAAGACTTTTCAACGTCAACCGGTTCGGTCCTCCACTCTGTGTTACCAGAGCTTCAACCTGCCCATGGGTAGATCACAAGGTTTCGCGTCTAATCCTGCTAACTAAGCGCCCTATTCAGACTCGCTTTCGCTCCGGCTCCGGACCTGAAGTCCTTAACCTCGCTAGCAAAATTAACTCGTAGGCTCATTATGCAAAAGGCACGCCGTCACCCAACTTGTGGGCTCCGACCGCTTGTAGGCGTACGGTTTCAGGTTCTATTTCACCCTTCTATTCGAAGTGCTTTTCACCTTTCCTTCACAGTACTTGTTCACTATCGGTCTTTCAGGAGTATTTAGCCTTGGAGGATGGTCCCCCCATATTCAGACAGGATTTCACGTGTCCCGCCCTACTCATTTATCATCAAAATATGCCTTTCATATACGGGGCTATCACCCTCTATGGCTGTTCTTTCCAGAACATTCTATTAAACATATAAAGACTTTTGGGCTAATCCGCTTTCGCTCGCCGCTACTTACGGAATCTCTTCGATTTCTTTTCCTCAGGGTACTTAGATGTTTCAGTTCTCCTGGTTTGCTCTCTAATTAATTAGAGTGACATGTCTTCAACATGCCGGGTTGCCCCATTCGGACATCTGCGGATCAATTCGTGTGTGCCAATCCCCGCAGCTTTTCGCAGCTTACCGCGTCCTTCTTCGCCTCTGAAAGCCTAGGCATCCGCCATACGCCCTTAACGATTTCTTTCCTATTTTTGGTTACTCAAGCGCTTATATGCGCTCGGTTTTTTCTTTGTGATATTTTTACCGTTAATGTCAATGATCTTAATGTCTTTTCTTCTGTCTGATGAACGAATATTGTTTTTTGGCTCTATCCGTAACTTTTAAATCAAACTTCCAAAACTGTGGAGAATAAGGGAGTCGAACCCTTGACCTCCTGCGTGCAAGGCAGGCGCTCTAGCCAGCTGAGCTAATTCCCCCTCTAGTAGACTAAGAGATTCAAGATGCTAGATTAAAGATTTACATCTTGGCTCTTGCCTCTTTCATCTTCCCGTCTTATAATTAGTAGTCTCGGGCAGGCTCGAACTGCCGACCTCTACATTATCAGTGTAGCGCTCTAACCAGCTGAGCTACGAGACTGTCTTTTAGACTAACAGTCCTAGATCCTAGATACAAGACTTTTGCATTCGTCTTGGTTCTTGGCTCTCGGCTCTTGTATCTCTATCCCTATACTAATTTCTAGTGGGTTGTGTATTTTTATAATATATAGCAACCAAATAAAAAACTAAAGCTTTACTTTAAGCAGAATCAATGTACATTGCTGTACTAATTTTGTTTAACGTCTTAAGACGCTCTAAAATGAGATGTTCCAGCCGCACCTTCCGGTACGGCTACCTTGTTACGACTTAGCCCTAGTTACCTGTTTTACCCTAGGCAGCTCCTGTTACGGTCACCGACTTCAGGTACCCCAGACTTCCATGGCTTGACGGGCGGTGTGTACAAGGCCCGGGAACGTATTCACCGCGCCATGGCTGATGCGCGATTACTAGCGATTCCAGCTTCATAGAGTCGAGTTGCAGACTCCAATCCGAACTGAGACCAGCTTTCGAGATTTGCATCACATCGCTGTGTAGCTGCCCTCTGTACTGGCCATTGTATTACGTGTGTGGCCCAAGGCGTAAGGGCCGTGATGATTTGACGTCATCCCCACCTTCCTCTCTACTTGCGTAGGCAGTCTCACTAGAGTCCCCAACTGAATGATGGCAACTAGTGACAGGGGTTGCGCTCGTTGCAGGACTTAACCTAACACCTCACGGCACGAGCTGACGACAACCATGCAGCACCTTGAAAATTGTCCGAAGAAAAGTCTATTTCTAAACCTGTCAATTCCCATTTAAGCCTTGGTAAGGTTCCTCGCGTATCATCGAATTAAACCACATAATCCACCGCTTGTGCGGGCCCCCGTCAATTCCTTTGAGTTTCATTCTTGCGAACGTACTCCCCAGGTGGCTAACTTATCACTTTCGCTTAGTCTCTGAATCCGAAAACCCAAAAACGAGTTAGCATCGTTTACGGCGTGGACTACCAGGGTATCTAATCCTGTTCGCTCCCCACGCTTTCGTCCATCAGCGTCAGTTGTTGCTTAGTAACCTGCCTTCGCAATTGGTGTTCTAAGTAATATCTATGCATTTCACCGCTACACTACTTATTCCAGCTACTTCAACAACACTCAAGACTTGCAGTATCAATGGCAGTTTCACAGTTGAGCTGTGAGATTTCACCACTGACTTACAAATCAGCCTACGGACCCTTTAAACCCAATAAATCCGGATAACGCTTGCACCCTCCGTATTACCGCGGCTGCTGGCACGGAGTTAGCCGGTGCTTATTCGTATAGTACCTTCAGCTACTCTCACGAGAGTAGGTTTATCCCTATACAAAAGAAGTTTACAACCCATAGGGCCGTCGTCCTTCACGCGGGATGGCTGGATCAGGCTCTCACCCATTGTCCAATATTCCTCACTGCTGCCTCCCGTAGGAGTCTGGTCCGTGTCTCAGTACCAGTGTGGGGGATCACCCTCTCAGGCCCCCTAAGGATCGTTGACTTGGTAGGCCGTTACCCTACCAACTATCTAATCCTGCGCGTGCCCATCTTTATCCACCGTAGTTTTCAATATCAAATGATGCCATATGATATATTATGGGGTATTAATCTTCCTTTCGAAAGGCTATCCCCCTGATAAAGGCAGGTTGCACACGTGTTCCGCACCCGTGCGCCGCTCTCAGTTTCCCGAAGGAAACCTACCGCTCGGCTTGCATGTGTTAGGCCTCCCGCTAGCGTTCATCCTGAGCCAGGATCAAACTCTCCATTGTATGTTTTTCCTGACCCACTCAAAGTTTTTTTACGCTTTAGTTTTTTTCTTACTTGGTTGTATATTGTATGTCAATGATCTTTTTTCTTTCCGCAAAACATAGAGAAGCTTTTCTGTCGTTCTGT
>NZ_FRCD01000041.1 GCF_900142785.1 Chryseobacterium carnipullorum
GAAATGCTGATGGCATCTTCATCATCCAAAAGAGCGATGCAGCCACAGGCTTTTTCGATCGATGAACGAATTGCCCTGCCGCCTGCTAAAACTCCAGACTTACAATATTTTGCTACCGCAGAAGGATTTTATGATTATGCAAAAGATCAGTATATTTACCAATACACAGATCATTTAGGAAATGTAAGGGTTTCTTACGGAAGAAACAGCGCAGGTGCTCTTGAAATTACAGATGCCAATGATTACTATCCTTTTGGGATGAATCATCTGAAAACGGGTAATGCTTATTTTGCACAGGGAAGCTATAAGAATAATAAATATAATGGCAAGGAGCTTCAGGAAACCGGGATGTACAGTTACGGCTGGAGAGAATATATGCCCGATATTGCCCGATGGAACGGTATAGACCAATTGGCTGAAAGTTATTTATCTGCAAGTCCTTACGCGTATGTATTGAACAATCCTGTCAATATGTTTGATCCTGACGGAAGGTTAACAATGGCAGCATTCACACAGGCAATGTGGGATCAAACTCCGGACGGCACAAACTCTTATTGGGCCAATACCGGATCAGGATTTACAAGTTACGAAGGAGGTTCAAGTGGTTCAGGAGGTCCAGGACTCGCCTACAATTCCTCCGTAAGTTATGGTGGTGCTTTTACAATGGGGAACTGGGAAAATGTTATCCCGGTTACTATCAATGCTCGCGGAAATAGCGCAACATGGAATAATTCTGAGAATCTAGTGTTTAACAGTTTACTGATGTATAGCAAGTTTACGGGTGCTTTGGGACAAGCTACCTATGATATGAACAGTAGCAATATGGGTTCTTATATCCTTAATTCCAAAGCATCACAGAGTGTAGCAGGGGTTGAAAATTTCCTGTTCCTTGAACTTCCTGCATCTATGATGGGAGGTGAGCTTCTGGCATTGGGATGGAGAGCTGCAGGATTGAGCCGTATTATATGTGGACCACTAGGAAGAGTAACCAACGGGCTTATAAAAATCTGCTTTACGGAAGGAACTTTGGTGGCAGTGGAAAAAGGCAGCAAAAAGATTGAAGACATCAAAGAAGGTGATCTTGTATGGAGCTACAACGAAGAAACAAATAAAAAAGAACTGAAAAAAGTAGTTGAGCTATCCCGCAATACATCTTCTTCATTAGTGAAAATCTCTGTTAATGGCACAGAAATTACCTGTACACCGGAACACCCTTTCTATGTAAACGGAAATTGGGTAGAAGCTAAAGACCTTAGAAAAGGAATGCTTCTTACTACTTTAGACGGAACAACTTCTCCTGTAGAATCTATTATATTCTTGGATGGCAAAGTAAAAGTCTATAACTTTGAAGTTGAAGGCAACCATAATTATTATGTTTCTGAGAAAGGGATTTTGGTGCATAATACATGTTGGACGGAAAGACTTGGAATGTTTATGGAATATGCTGCAAATATTGAAACAAAATCACTTACTTCTCAAGAGGCTACTATAAATCATTTAGAAAGTGTATTTAAAATGTTGGATAAAACAAGAACAGATGAGCGGATTTTAAAATTAGTTGGAGAAACCAATGTAGTCGTTAAAGATGGCATTAAAACAATATATCAAGCTGGTAGCGCAACTGGAGGTAATTACACTAAAGTTTTTCCAAATGGAGGTTTTCAGATATTTAAAGATCATATAGTAATAATTAATAAATTGAAATAATGCATATAGAAAATTTAAAAGTGACACTATTTAATTTATATTGTAGCAATGGTGCTAATCCTTTTTTTGAATTTCTTTCTGTTGAAAATGGGAAAATAATAGCAAAAAATAGGAATGTCTATATCGAAGGAAATGAAAAAGAAATAATCGTTTTTTTTGATGAAAATTTATATTTATACCAAAAAAAATTACAATACTTAACAAAAGATAATACATATAAAACTTTTCAATCAATTAATTTTGCACTTGAATACTTTCAATATATTATTAGAGCAACTAATGATATTAGATTTGAGTTATATCATTATTTTTTATACAAATTACAAAAAAATGGAATTATAAATCGTTCGTGGAATTTTCATTATACAAATAATGAAAATATGGAAAGTATGATACTTAATCTTGGCATTTTTGATTTAATAAAAGGAGATAAAAAATTATATTTTAATATTGAAATATTATTTTTTAATGAAAACATATGTAAAATGAGGTTTATTCCCGAAAAGCCATTATGGAACGAAGGAAAAGTATGCCCCAAAAGAGATGTCGATGAAATTATAGAGTATTTCCATAATCTCCAAGCTGAAAATTACGAAGATATTCCATTAATAGAATCATAAACAAAAAAGAGTAGCTACCAGCTACTCTTTTTACAGTTTTAAAAGGAATAATTTCTCCTGTAGAATCTATTAATTTCTTGGATGAGAAAGTAAAAGTCTATAACTTTGAAGTAGAAGACAACCATAATTATTATGTTTCTGAGAAAGGAATTTTGGTGCATAATAACTGCGAATATACCACAGAGTTCATCAAGGGATTTTATGTAAGAGGTATGACTACAATGGAGAATGGAGTTTATAACAGAACCGTTCAAGGACTTGCTAATTATGAAGGAAAAAGCCTCTTCGAACTTGTAAGGGCATTTGAAAGTCAAGCTAAAAGTGCAGGCATGGATAAAGTTGTTATAAAAGGTGTTGATATTGTAGAAACCAGATTAATGAACCCAAGAGCAGCAGAACTTATGGGTTATACTTATAAAGAACTTAGTAAAAATAGTATAGAATTAGTAAAGTTTTTAAAATGATAAAAAATGTAAATATCGTTAAGTCTAAATTTAATAGAATAAAGCAAGATTTTTTTAAAACAGATCTATTTGAAAATTTAGAAAGCAATATACAACAACAATTAAATAAGAATATTTTATATTTAGATAACGAGATTCCTGTTTTAGGATATTTTTCTTCTGTAAATAGTTTTTGGATTCTTACCGATTTTAGACTAATTACCAATTTTACAAAAGTTTTACTTGATGATATTGAAAAAATTGAAGTACCTGAAATCTTTGAAGAAGGGAAAAGTAATTATGAATGCAATAGTATACAGATAATCAAAAAGGATAATACAGATTTTAAATTGAGCCTTGAAAATTCAACTTGGTATGCTGTATTAAATGTTTTACAATTTGTTACTAGAAAATAAACTTAAAGAGTAGTCAAGGCTACTCTTTAATATTTTGAAGTAGAAGGCAACCATAATTATTATGTTTCTGAGAAAGGGATTTTAGTGCATAATGATTGTAGTTTAATGACTGAATTTATGGGACAGTTCCGTCAACATATTTCAGTTTTTGATGGAAGTATAAATATGGGATGGTTTACTGGTGACGTAATGGAATTACAAGTTAATGGCATTGTAAGAGCTAGTAATGCTCCTAAAAATGCAGTATTTAAAGCATTAACAGAAGGGGCTGAAACTATGGCTAAAAAATATGGAATGAGTGAAGTTAGAATACAGTTTAATATGGTAATGAATCAAAACCTTAAACACAATTCTCTTTGGGCTAGAGAATATGGATATTTCTTCAGTAGAGAGGGTGATACTGTTGTTTGGGAAAAAGTTTTACATTAATATTATGAATACAAAAGAATTTAAAGATAAAGCGATTGAGATTAGTCTTAAATGTGTAGACAAAGAACCAAAAGATTGGCTTACATTTAATGATAAAATGAATACACAATTATTAGATGATAGCTATAATTCCAAATTTGTTTTATTAGAAAAAAATGAATTACCTATTTTAAATTGTAGCTTAAATAATTCGTATTTATTAGTTACAACTGAAAGAGTTATTTCGATAATAGATAATAAGTATGATGAGGTGTATTCTAAAGATTTTGAAGGATTATGTAATGATTACGAAAAATTTAATTATAAAAATGAGAATAACCAACATCCTAAGACAAATTTTATATGTATTGAAAAGACTAATAAAGCAAAGTTGTTAGTAATTACAGATTCTTATTATCCAGCTTTTTTTGCTAAAATGCTAATATGTAATGTATTGCTATATAAAAAAGAAGGAAGGTGGTTTTTAAATCCAAGCAAAAAAAGCTTTGAATAGCAAAATTTAGATAACAATAAAAAGAGATTGACCAAAATCAGTCTCTTTTGTTATTTAACAATAAAAGTCTATAACTTTGAAGTAGAAGGTAACCATAATTATTATGTTTCTGAGAAAGAGGACGGAAAGACTTGGAATGTTTATGGAATATGCTGCAAATATTGAAACAAAATCACTTACTTCTCAAGAGGCTACTATAAATCATTTAGAAAGTGTATTCAAAATTCTTGATAAAACAAGAACAGATGATAGAATAATTAAATTAATTGGAGAAGGAGCTAAAAATGTATATCCTGGGCCTAATGGTTCTAAAATGATTTATTAGGCAGGAAAAGAAAGCGCTAAGAATTATACAGAAGTATTTCTTGATGGTGGTTTTCAGATAATTAGAGATGGTAAAGTTGTAATAAGTAAAGTTAAATAAGATGATAGAAAAACTTAAATATGCCTTATTCAGTATTTCCGATTATGATATTTATCGAAAATATTTCCAAACTAAAGATAGCATAACAATTTATTATAAAAATGTTATTGTTAAGGCAACAAATGATGAAATTTCAGTATTCTATGATTCTGAAGAGCATTTTGTTACAAAAGGGTTAAAATATTTAGATAAAAATAATACACTAAAACTTTTTACTGATATTCCTGCTGCAATTGATTATATGAGTTATCTTTCATTAGTGACATTAGATATTAGATATACATTATATCATTATTTTTTGTTCAAATCAAATGAATCAGAAATAGATTATAAGTCTATCTCATTTGTACTTGTTGGGAGCTATCCAAATTACTCCGAAGAAAATTTAAGTATTCGTTGTGATATAGGAGGTTTGACTATTAAGAATAGAAAAGTAAAATACAACTGTTTAATTCTTTTTAATAATGACGGATCATGTAGATTTTCTTTTTACCCAGAAGAACCGGCTTGGAACGAAGAAAAAATATGTCCTAAGAGAGATATTGATAAAATTATAGAATATATTCTTAATCTCAATGTTGACAATTACGAGGATATTCCATTAATAGAATCATAAACAAAAAGAGGCCGTCTCACAACTGAGGCGGTTTTTTTTTGGTTATTATTTTAGGTTTTTATATTTTTATATTTGATAATCAGATATTTGTTTATGAATTTCAAGTATTATAATCAGAATCAGTTGG
>NZ_FRCD01000042.1 GCF_900142785.1 Chryseobacterium carnipullorum
GGGGTCAGTCGACGAAAAGTAAAATTTTGTACGTTAAGGATAAAATCTATTAAAAGGTTTTGTTTTAATAGATTAAACTGATTTAATTAATCGGTAAATAGTAGCCGGATGAACATCGAATAGTTTGGCTACTTCAGGAGCTGTTTTTCGTCCCGATTGGATAAGATGTTTTATTTCTTTTCTTTGGACTTCTTTTAATTTGGGTTTTCTTCCTCCGATTCTTCCTTCTTTTCGGGCGTGTTCCAAACCTTTTTTAGTTCGTTCTTTCAGCATTTCCCTTTCAAATTCTGCAAATACTCCGACCATCTGCATCATCATTCTTCCTGAAGATGTGGTAGTATCAATAGATTCTGTCAAGCTTCGGAATCCTGATTTTTTTCCTTCAATCTGTTCTATCAAGAAGAGAAGATCCTTCAGTGATCGGGAAAGTCTATCCAGTTTCCAGACAATAACAATATCGCCTTTGCGAAGATGGCTAAGAAGCTCTTTAAGTTTCGGGCGATCCCATCTTCCACCGGAAATCTTTTCCTCAAAGATAAGCTCACAACCTGCTTTTCTCAAAGCTTCAATCTGAACTGAATTATCCTGCTCCTGAGTGGAGACTCTGGCATATCCTATTAACATAGATAGTATTTTATAACTCTAAATCTTGTGGATTTTTATGTCCGTCCCAAAAGGAAAGAATTTGAATTGTTTTGTTCTTGATTCTATATAAAATTAAAAATTTTCTAAGAACAACTACATATCGTACACCTGGAATATCAAAAACTTCTTGTCCTGCGTAAGGGTTGTTGGCAATGTAATCTTCTTTTTCAGAAACCTGTTTTACTATCTTCTTTGAATAAGTGGCAGACTTGTTATGATTGGTCCAAAATTCCAAAGCTTCCAGATATAAACGTTCTGCTTTTTCAGTCCATTCTATTTCGAACATAAAGCTGCTGCTTTTTTTCTAACTTCTTCACTTGAAATGAGCCTTCCCTCTTCTGCATCTTTTATGCCTTCTAAGACAGATTGTTTTATTTCTTCAGAAATTATAATGTCTTCCTGACTTTTAAAACGGATTTTCATTTCTTCTAAAAAAGCTTCAATAACGGAGAATTGTTTTGGATTATCCGGATAAATAACAATACTTTTCATGATAAGATTATTTACACAAAGATAAATATTTCGCACAAACATATCGCAAAATATTTTTATTTTGCAATACTTTTTTGCGACTGTCAAATTCATGCTTCCCGAACATTCTGAGTTTTGTTGCAAAAAGGATCGTTTGTGCAAGAATAATTTGAAATTATGGCTTTAAGAAAAATATTATCTGAAAAAGAGAAAGAAAATTTAATTGAGTCTCCTTCCTTAAAGGAAGATATTATACGTTGGTATACTCTTACGGAATCTGATATTATAATTATTGAGCAAAATTGCAGAGGCACTGCAAACAAATTAGGGTTTGCCATACAACTATGTTATCTACGCTTCCCTGGCAAGGTTTTAAAATCTAACGAAACTCCGGATTTTTTACTATTACAATATGTTTGCGAACAGCTTAATATTAATCCTTCTGTTTGGGGAAAATACGCTGTTCGGGATGTCACCAGAAGAGAGCATATTACATTAATCAGAAAAATTTTTGGCTTCAAAACATATAGTGAATTTGAGCAGGAAGCTTCTTTAAAATATATTCATGATAAAGCTTTACAAACAGATAGAGCTGTAATTATTGCTGAAGAATTTGTCACTTATTTAAGGACAAGTAAAATACAACTTCCTTCTATTAATACAATTGAAAGGCTTTGCTCAGAAGCCCTTATTAATGCAGAAAAGCAAATTTATGATACTCTGAGTTCTTCATTGTCCGATCATCAAAAACATCTATTAGATGCTCTTCTCAACTTACAGGAAAAAAGCAGCATCACTAGGCTAAATTGGCTAAAGCAATCCCCACAGGCGGTCAATTCAAAATTTTTATTGATGCACATAAAGAGGTTGAAAACTATTAAAGAGATTGATCTTCCAAAAGATATTGGCAAAGATATTCATCAAACACGGTTGTTGAAAATAGCCAGAGAAGGCAGGCAGATGACACCACAACATATAAGGGATTTTGAAGAATCCCGGAGATACGCAACTTTAGTCGCAATACTTCTGGAAACCAAAGCTTCTATTATCGATGAAATTATAGAAATGAATGATAAAATCATCGGTTCTTTGTTCAGATATGCCAAGAATACACAAGCTCAAAAAATGCAGGAATCCGGAAAATCCATGGGAGAACAGCTCGGTATATTTTTTAAAATTGGAAATGCGCTTCTTGATGCCAGAGAAACAGGTGAAGATCCTTTCGATGCTGTTGAATCGGTTATTTCGTGGGAAGCTCTGGCTCAAAGTATTTCGGAAGCTAAAAACTTAACGGCTAAACAAAATTTTGATTCCCTGTATTTTATATCCGATAAATATTTTACGATAAAAAAATATGGTGGAGAATTTTTAAGAGAATTAGATTTACGGTCCGCTCCGGTAGCTGAAGATATTTTGAAAGCAGTAAATATTCTGATAGACCTATATGAAGGAAAAATAAAAAGATTGCCGGAAAAGCTTCCATCAGGTTTTATAAGAAAAAGATGGGAAGAACTGGTATTTACGGAGAATGGTACTGATAGAAAGTTTTATGAACTGTGTATATTTTCTGAACTCAAGAACCATCTGCGTTCCGGAGATCTTTGGGTACAGGGTTCAAGACAGTACAAAGATTTTGAAGATTATCTTATTCCTGCAGACAGATTTACTGAAATGAGAGATCAGAATCAAGTTCCTCTGGACGTAGCGTTGAATGTCGAAGAGTTTCTTTCGGAGCGGATGGAGCTTCTTTCAAATAAAATACAAATCGTTTGTAAACTTATTGAAAGTAATGAACTTCAGGATACTTCTATTATTAATGACAGAATAAAAATTAAACCTCTTGAAAATACAGTTCCTGAAGAAGCTGAAGTTTTAGGAAAAAAAATATACAGTCTGCTTCCTCTTATTAAAATCACAGATCTTTTGAAAGAAGTCGATCAGTGGACGGGCTTTACAGATCAGTTCATTCATCTAAAATCCGGAAATAAAGTTGATGACAAAAACCTTTTACTCACCGTAATACTTTCAGATGCTATCAATTTGGGTTTAAGAAAAATGTCTGAAGCTTCTCCGGGAACTTCTTACGCAAAACTCTCTTGGCTTCAAGCGTGGCATATCCGTGACGAAACGTATTCTTCAGCTTTAGCGGAAATTATAAATGTTCAATCCACACATCCATTTTCTTTTTACTGGGGAGAAGGCAAAACATCTTCTTCGGACGGTCAAAGGTTTGCAACTGGCAGCTATGCGCAAAGAACAGGAAATATTAATCCGAAATATGGAAGCAGTCCCGGAGTTCAGTTTTACACTCATATCTCCGATCAGTACGCACCTTTCCATACCAAGGTCATCAGTGTAGGAGTGAGGGATGCAACCTATGTTTTGGATGGGCTTCAGTATCATGAATCTGATGTACAGATAGAAGAACATTATACAGATACTTCAGGGTTTACCGATCATGTGTTTGCTTTGATGCAATTATTGGGATTTAAATTTGCCCCAAGAATCAGAGATTTGAATGATAAGAAGCTATTTATTCCTGAAGCATCTACGGGCTATTCTGCGTTATCAGAACATATAGGAGGAACAATCAACAGTAAAAAGATTATTCAAAACTGGGACGAAATAGTAAGGCTTGCAGCTTCCATAAAAAATGGAACTGTTACAGCTTCACTGATTGTAAAGAAGATTGGAAGCTATCCAAGGCAAAACGGACTGGCAGTAGCATTACGGGAATTGGGTAAAATTGAAAGAACCTTATTTATGCTCGACTGGTACATGAGTCCGGAACTTAGACGCAGAGTTACTGCTGGACTTAATAAAGGTGAAGCCAGAAATGCTTTGGCAAGAGCTGTATATTTTAACAGGTTTGGAGAAGTCAGAGAACGGAGCTTTGAAAATCAACGTTATAAGGCAAGTGGTCTTAATCTGGTAACCGCTGCTATTATTTTATGGAATACGGTTTATATTGAAAAAGCAGTGGAACATCTGAAAGAACAGGGCGAAGAAATTAATGATGATTTACTTCAGTATCTTTCTCCATTAGGCTGGGAACATATTCACCTTACCGGAGACTATGTTTGGGAAGACCGTATCAAACTTAAAAAAGGAGAGTTTAGATCACTAGGAAAAGCGTAATCATTTAGTCAGTCTATTTAAATTTCAAATATTAATAGATTTTATCCTTAACGTACAAAATTTTACTTTTCGTCGACTGACCCCA
>NZ_FRCD01000009.1 GCF_900142785.1 Chryseobacterium carnipullorum
AAATAATAAAAAGTTATTTCCGTAAAATTTTTTGAGCTCTAAGGGCTCAAAATTTTCCAGAATAACTTTTCAACTTACACAGTTAGTGAGACACTACCTTTACTTTTTTATAATCTTTAGAGTCTGATCTTTCTTATCGTATGTCATGCGAATCAGATAGGTTCCGGATACACAGTTTTGAAGATCAATCTTCACTTTATCTCCCTGTCTTACATATTCAAGATTTTTAATGAGCTTTCCATCCATACCGTACAGGGATAAATTTTCCGGTGTAGTTTCAGAATTCACATTAATAAAGAGGAAATCCGTAACAGGATTCGGATAGAATGAGAGTTCTTCTTTTTTCACGGCTTCTCCTATACTTAAAGATTCATTGTTTATAGTAATCCTGGCTAAGGCAAATTGTCTGTCATCATGAGTAGAATCTCCTGAAATGAGGATTTTTCTACTGCTGTCAAATTTCATTGCTGATAATCTTCGAATAGAATTGGAAGTTGAAAGTCTGAATAATCCGTTAGTTCCAAACGATAGGTCGGGAGTTCCGTCATAATTAAATTTGGTCAAAAACATCCAGTCATAATCCAGATAACTTCCTGTGAAATAAAATGTACCTCCTACATAAATCCCATTATCACCTAAAAGTATAGAGTTCGGTACCTCACTTGTTACATTCGGGATGTTGACTACCTTTCGTTTTACAATACCTGAGGTTCCAAAACTATTGACAAACTGGCCTTCAGAATTTATTTTTGCCACCCAGGAGTCCCTGATACCATTATTGAAGGCAGAACCTATTATATAAAAATTTCCGTTGGGATCCTGAATCATACTTCCAAACTCAAAGGGATTCCCTAAGTTGAAAATTAATTTACCATTGGTCCCGAAAGTTGTATCGATGGTTCCGTTCATATTCAATCTTACAACATATACATCACTGGGACCGTTTATATTGTCTGTGGTATCGGTAATTCTTCCTATTCCAGCAATAATTAGCTTATTATTAGCTACCAGAATACTCAGTGCGTTTACTCTTTCCTGAGATACTCCTGTATTTAGGGTAAAATAAAGTTTTCCATTATTGCCAAAGGACGTATCTGCAGAACCATCCTGATTCAATTTTAATAAGCATGCTCTTCTTTTTGGATATCCATATTCAGCCCCACCACACACTATGATTTTTCCATCTGATAATTCTACAGCACTGTAAGCGACATCAATGGTTTCTACATCTGCCGGATACCCCATATTGACAGCAAGCCCGCCTCCAGTTCCAAAAGTTGCATCTAAAGTACCATCTGCATTAAACCTTTCAATAAAAAAATTCTGATTATACGTATGGCCTACACTTCCGATTGTTAAATATTTACCCGAGATTAATTTAATAATTTTATAATGGGCAGATTGACTCTGAGTGATCTGCACCCCTGCAGTCCCAAATGATGTATCCAGATTTCCACTGGAGCTTACTTTATAAATCGCTCTTTTTGATCCGGGACCAACGTTTCCAAGGACAACCATGCTGTTATCCGGCTCGATGAGAAAATCACCAGATTTGTCGAAAACTGTTGACGGATTAGTGAAGTTAAAGCCATTTACACCAAAAGTAGTATCCAAGGTTTGTGCACTTGAAAATAATGAAGAGAATAAAAAGATTCCATAGAATAGTTTTTTTATCATGTTTATTTTTTTTTTTGCAAATATAACTTTTCCTTTACCAAAATCTTTTCCGATCATCTTTATTCAAATGAAATATTGAACAATCTGTTAATTTCTATGTAAAAAGTGTTTAGAAAAGGCATTAAAAAAACCGTATCCACAGATGGGATACGGCTTTGTTTTATCATGTTGTTCAGATTTACTTTTTAATCACAAGTGAATAAGCTTTTTTCCCCATCGTAAATAGGGCTACGGCAAATAAGCCTCCTATCAGTCCGAGAATAATTTCTTTTAAAATAGTAAGCAACTCGTTAGAAGACCAGGAAGGCAAAATATGGTGGAAAAATTCTATTCTATGGGCAAAAATACCGCCGGCTACCATAATCAAAGCAATAGTTCCTATAACACCCAAAGCTTTAATAACAACAGGTAAAGCTTTCACCAAAAAGTGTCCAAGCTTTCCAAAGAAACCCTTGTCATTACTCTTTTTGATTAATTTGAATCCTGCATCATCCATCCTTACGATCAAAGCAACAATTCCGTACACTCCTACTGTAGCTATAAAAGCAACCAGACTGGTTACCAGAATCTGGTTAATAAAAGGATGACTTTCTTCCAAAACCGTTCCCAAAGCAATGATAACAATCTCAACAGATAAAATAAAATCTGTGGTAATGGCTGATTTTACCTTTGCTTTTTCTATTTCCTGATCACTCTTTTCATCTTCTACAATTTCTTCTACCACTTCGTGGCCTTTTTTGTCTTTGTGAAAAAGAAATTCTATGATTTTTTCAACCCCTTCAAAGGCCAGATACAATCCACCCAGAATCAACACATAGTTAATGGCCGGAGCATAGAGCCAGTTGAGAAGGAATACAACAGGAAGAATGATCAGCTTATTGATAAAAGAGCCTTTTGTAATAGCCCATAAAACGGGAATTTCCCGTGAGGAAATGAAGCCTGTCGCTTTTTCTGCATTCACTGCCAGATCATCTCCAAGGATGCCTGCTGTTTTCTGTGTGGCTATTTTACTCGTCACTGCCACATCATCCATCAACGCTGCAATATCATCCAAAATCGCAAAAAAACCAGATGCCATATATTTTAATATTTTTTTAATCTTTGTTAAGTTCAGCAAAAATAATTATTAAAATCTATTTTTATTTGTTTCTGAATATTAATTTTAAATATTTTCTGTGCATGGCTGCTCATCTGAGCGAAACTCTGCTTACTTTTAACTTTTTTAAACAAGATACCATGCGACCTATATATTATAGTCTTTTTTTTGGAGGTCTGACTGTTCTATTCACTATATACTGTTCTCCATTCAAAGCCCAAAATACAACGGATATCAATCTTATAAAGCAGGAAAAAAAGAAGCAGGAAATAGACAGCATCATAAAAGCGTATGCATCTATCAACAAGTTCAACGGAACTGCTCTGGTTCACTACCAGCATACAACATTCTTCGAAAAGTCTTACGGATGGCAGGATGCAGAAAAAAAGCTCCCGAATCAAAACAAAAGTATTTACCAGATAGCTTCTTTAACCAAATCTTTCACCGCACTTACCATCATAAAACTATGCGAAGAAGGAAAGTTATCCGTTAAAGATCCTGTTTCCAAATTTATTCCGGATTATCCGAGAGGAAGTGAAATTACCGTTGAACATCTCCTTACCCACTCTTCGGGAATTTATGAGGCATTGAGGAACAAAGAGTATTTCCGTCTGCTTCACACCACAGAACCCATTACGAAAAGCAGAGAAATCTCATTTTTTAAAGATGAACCGTTAGATTTTAAACCGGGTACGCAATTTTCATATACCAATTCGGGCTATATTCTTCTGGGAATGATCATTGAAAAGATCACAGGCCAAACCTATGAAGAGGCGGTAACAAAAATGATCTTACATCCTCTGAAAATGACTCACACGGGTTTTGATTATCCCTCTTTGAAAAGTCCTTACAAAACAATCCCATACTCTTATCTGTCAAAAACAAAACAGGAAAAAACAGAGATCTGGAATCCGGAATTAACCGGACCTGCAGGACAAATTTACAGTACCGCAGAAGATCTGTACAAATATTACAAAGGGCTCAGGGACTACAGCATTGTTTCTAAAGAAAGCTTTAAAAAAGCCACAACCTCTTATCTAAGTGGCTACGGCTACGGTTGGTTCATCGATGATCTGTATGGAAAAAAACTGATCAATCATGGAGGGAATATAGAAGGTTCTACAAGTTATTTTGCGATGCTTCCTGATGATGACATTTGTATTATACTTCTTAATAATATCACGAGCAAGAAACTGGAGAAAGCAGGTAATACTATTTTGGCGGCAGTTTTAGACCAGCCCTATGACCTTCCCAAACCTAAGAAAGAGATCACTCTGGATGGTTCTGTACTGAAAAAGTATGCAGGCAATTATGAGCTTTCCGAAGATACTGTCATCCATATCTTAAACGAAAACGGACAGCTTTTTATTCAGAATAATAATGATCCTAAGATAAGAATGCTGGCTGAAAAAGAGGATGTATTCTTCCTTCCGGATGATGACACAGAAATCTCTTTCATTTTCAAAAAGGATGAAAAAGATGTTATCATCATCAAAAAAGGACTTTCCTCAAAAACGGCAGAGAAACTATAACCTGAAAAGTACAAAATGGGTCTCCAACCAGATAAGATTAAAAAAGTGAAAAAATATTTTATACTCTTACTATTTTCAGCGCTCTGTTTACATTCACAGGAAATAAAAAACAAAGAAGTGTTCAGAAAATGTAAAAAACAATACTCTAAAAAGATCTGCCTTTCGGATGAAGATCAAGATGGTGTTATTTTCTATCTGGACAAATGCCCGAAAGAAAGCGGCTTTTCAGAAATTTCAGGCTGTCCGTGGCCGGATAATGACGGAGATGGTGTCATTGATAAAGAAGATGCCTGTCCCCATGAAAAAGGCGACGCTCAAAATAACGGCTGTCCCTGGCCTGATACGGACGGCGACGGAATCCAGGATAAGGATGACGCTTGTCCTACGCTCCCCGGAGTTCCGGAGGCCAACGGATGTCCTTCTAATAATTGTGATGAATTTTTCAAAAAGGAAGCTGAAATTTTAAAAGAATTTAAAGAAAAACACATCCTGGAAAAAGAAAAGTTTAAAGCCTTGAGAACAGTGATATTCAACCATATTCCAAGAGAATTATTCCCCAAAAACAATATATCGGTAAGTATACATACCTATACTTTTATTAATGATAACATAAGCAACTGTGCCTCCAAATCTACCTTAGGTTTCAATAAAAGTCTATTTCTTGACCAGCTTTTCTGGACAAAAGATACGTTTGATTATGTTGCAAAAAAATTAAAGAAAAACCTTTTCCCCACTTATGATTTTGGAAAATTGCCGATCGACACTGATCTCTTGAATGACTACAGACAGGGAGGCTATTACGGTTTTATAGCAAGTTTTCCGCAAACTCTTGAACTCAACAGAAATATCATGGTATATTATGATCGTGGCAATAAGGAGAAAGCTGAATTTCATCCCTACAATACCAGGTTAAAAGTAAATTTCGGACTGTATGCGGCTAAGAATAGGGTCAGTGTCGAAATCAGGAATGTTCCCAAAGGCTATTATTCATATACATTCGAATACATCGCCGGACAATGGAAGTTTATAAAAAAGGAGGAACGCTCTTATTAAAAACAACTGGCAGAAAAAGAAAGTTATGATCATAAAAATCATTTTTCCAGCCTTATATAGGCAGATAATATTCCGTAAATTTATCTTATGAAAAAGCTTGTGCTCAGATACCATTTTTTTGTCGTAGGATCTCTAAGCTTCCTGATGCAGTCTTGCCATACAAAATTCAGGGTCTGGGTAGGTACAGGCGGACAGCAGAAAATCTATAATTTGAAATATGGCGAGCATAAAAGGCAGAAGATGGACGTTTTTCTTCCATTGGACTACGCCGAAGATACACCTGTAGTACTGATCGTACATGGCGGTGCCTGGACGCTTGGAAAAAAAGAACACATGATTCAGATTCAGAAAATGCTCTTTGAACATAAGATTCCAAGTATCAGTATGAATTACAGGCTGGTTTCCAAACAAAAAAGCATTACGTATAAGCAGCAGTTGGAAGATATTGGCCTTGCCATTGAAAAATTTAACTCTCTGGCTGAAAAAGCAGAACTTCAGCCGAATAATTATATCCTTTTAGGCGAAAGTGCAGGCGGACATCTGGCTCTTCTATATGGCTACCGACACCCTGAACAAGTCAGAAAGATCATCTCACTGAGCGGTCCTACAGATTTTTACAGCCCGGAATACCTCAATTCATTTTATTCAAAATATACCTCTCCTACTTTCCAGAAGGTAGTTGGAACAAAATTCGACCGTAAGAATATAGCTGAAGCTTTTAAAGAAGCCAGCCCCATCGCTAATATATCCAACGTTCCTACCCTGCTGTTTCAGGGGAACAATGATTTTCTGGTGAATCAGCATCAGGGATTATCCATGGATTCTGCACTCACCAAACAGAATATCCCCCACAAACTGATCTTTATGAAAAGAACAGGTCATGCTCCAAGATTTTTCAGCAAAGTAAAAAGAGACAGCATTATCTATCCCAACATTCTGGAATGGATAAAAAAATAACCTGCCGGAAAGCAGGTTATCAATATGTTTTTGTAATTATGTATTAATCTAAATCTTTGTTCTCGTACTTAGAGTGATCTTCTTTTTTTCCGAAAACAAACTTAATGATCACCGGAAGCGTTGTTACCAGAACGATGATAATGATAATCACTTCAAGTTTCTCTTTCAAATTGATCCCGAACTGCTCCTGAAACAATTTATCTAAATAATGTCCTGCAAAAATCAGGATAAATGACCAGAGAACAGCTCCTATAATATTATCTCTTAAAAACTCTTTCTTATCCATTTTTACAATACCAGCAACAATGGGAGTAAATGTTCTCACTACAGGTAAGAATCTCGCCATAATAATTGCCAGTGCCCCGTGTTTTTCAAAAAAGTCATGAGCCTGATAAAGGTATTTCTTTTTAAACAGCATAGTATCCTGCTTTTTGTATAAGGCAGGACCTGCTTTCACTCCAAAGTAGTACCCTATCTCATTTCCGACAATGGCAGCCAGAGCTACACATGAAGCCAGAATGGTTGTATCCAGGAAGTCGCTCCCTGTGGAGCCAAAAGTCTCTTTGATGATTTCTACAGCGTAAATTCCTGACACGAACAGTAATGAATCTCCGGGCAGGAAAAACCCTACAAAAAGACCTGTTTCAGCAAAAACAATAAATAAAATAAGCCAAAACCCACCCATTTTAATATAAAACTCGGGGTTCAGTAAATCTCTCCAGCTATTGAAATCTTCCATATATAACGATTAACAACAAAAGTAAGCGTAAAATGTGTTAAACAAAAATTAATTATAAGTTTTTAACTAAAATAGATACATGATATTTTACAAGTCCATATCATCGTCTGAAACGGCGGTACCATCGGCCATCAGAAAGGCTTTCAGGAATGGCGTGATATTTCCGTTCATCACAGAATCCACATCTGAAGTTTCGTGAGCAGAACGAACATCTTTTACCAGTTTATATGGATGCATCACGTAATTTCTGATTTGGCTTCCCCACTCTATTTTCATCTTATTGGCTTCAATCTCGGTTCTTGCCTTCATACGGGCTTCAAGTTCCATTTCATAAAGTCTTGAACGAAGGAGTTGCATGGCTTTTTCTTTGTTCTGAAGCTGGGATCGGGATTCGGAGTTCTCAATGATGATTCCCGTTGGTGCGTGGCGAAGACGTACGGCGGTTTCCACCTTGTTCACGTTTTGTCCTCCTGCTCCGGATGATCTCATGGTTTCAAATGAAATATCTGCAGGATTAATGTTGATTTCAATGGTATCATCCACCAAAGGATATACATACACAGAAACAAAACTGGTATGACGCTTCGCATTGCTGTCAAAAGGGGAAATCCTCACCAGTCGGTGTACCCCATTTTCTCCTTTTAAATATCCAAAAGCGTATTCCCCATCAATCTCTAAAGTAACGGTTTTTACTCCGGCAACTTCCCCTTCCTGATAGTTGAGCTCGCGGATCTTATACCCTTGCTTCTCCGCCCACATGGTATACATTCTCATCAGCATGGAAGCCCAGTCACAACTTTCCGTACCTCCTGCTCCGGCAGTAATCTGAAGAACGGCAGAAAGCTCGTCTCCTTCATTGGAAAGCATGTTTTTAAATTCCAGGTCTTCTATTTTTTCCACAAGTTTTGGGAATGTTTCATCCAGTTCTTTTTCAGAGTCCGGATCTTCTCTGGCAAATTCTGCCAGTACCTGCAGGTCTTCAAACTGGGTACTGATCTCTTCATAATCTTCTACCCATCTCTTTTTAGAGCGGAGCTGCTTTAGAAAAACTTCTGCTTCTTTCGGACTATCCCAAAATTCGGGAGCAGCTGTTTTCTCATCATCATTTGATATTTCGATCTTCTTTTTTTCGATCTGAAGATATTTATGTAAGTCTTTGATTCTGGACTGAACTTCTTTTATCTGGTCGTTGTTGATCACGAATTTGTTATTTTATACAAAAATACGGAATTCTTTTGTGAGTTGGTTTCGAGTTTGAGAGTTTACGTGGGAAGAATTTCCGGGATTCGGGTTTGAGAGTTTGAGAGTTGAAGGTTTTGAGTGCTTATTAAATAGCTTTCTTATTCTTAGTCTAAAACTTTGTATGACATACTACTATCTCCTAAAATATTTCATGAATTCCAATTTTACTTTATATTTATGTAATCAAAAAATAAACTGAATGGACAGTGACTATTTCAATACTTTAATTAATGAGCGTAAAAACAATGTCTTGCAATTGGAAAAACTAATTATATCAATGAATATAATCTATGAGATGCATCAGAATTTCTGCGCCTTTCTTGCCGAAAAAGTATTTCAGCAATTAGAAAAAGGATCAGATTCGCAAAAAATACAGAGAATTATAGAAACAGAACTATGTGTGGGATATGGTTTGTATATGCATGAATTCAATTCAGAAAAAATAACCAATAATATTATAAACTGGTGGGAAAATAATTAATTACTTATGCATCTATTATTTCTGATTCAAAGCTTTTCTTCAGGAATTCTTTTGATTCTTTACTTTCAGTTTTGAAACCAAACATCGTTAAAGCATAGACGAATAATAGCATCCCTACAGGAACTAAAAAAAATACGGATATTTTTTGCTGTACTAAACATAAACTTATTAAGAAAAACATAACGAATCCACACCAAAACAGTAAAAAAACAAATACAAACACATGTAATTTCATTGTAACCTCTATTTGAGTTCCGTAGTTCCCCTTTTGAATGGTACCCTTTATTTGCGGAAGAAAAGAATTTCTGTAATTGATCATTCTGTTTATTTCAAAACAGTTATTATTAATGAATCCTTCATATTCTTTTGATGATGTTCTACCAAAACCAAATTTTTTTGGTTCAACAAAACCTGAAAGTCTTGTAATTATTTCCTGTTCGGACAAATTTGTTCTGTAAATAATACGTTCAAAAGGTAAATATTTCATTTCTGCATACTTTGTATTTAAATCATCTCCACCACCATCTCCCCAATTTTCGGAGCCAGTGCCACTCCCATTCCTGAAAGCCTTACGGCACAGAACTGTCTTTCTGAAAGTTGCTTGACAATCGGTGTTTTTTCTGAGCCCATTGCCATAATACCCGACCATCGGAGGGAAATCTTTATCTCCTGATGCGGCAAAATTACTTTTTTCAGGAAACTTTCCAAATGATCCTGTAAAAATTCTGTAGTTTCAAAATCTGTGGTTTCCTCCGTTTTAAAATCCTGATTTCGGCCGCCGCCCAGCAAAACACGATCCCCCAGATTTCTGAAATAGTAAAAACCCTCATCGTAATGAAATGTTCCTTTAAGTTTTAAGCCTTCAACTGGTTCAGTCAAGAGAATCTGTCCCCGTGCAGGAATGATTTCTTCCTTTTCCAGAAATTTTGAGCTGAAAGCATTGGTGCAATAAATAATTTGGTCAGCCTTTAATGAAAGAGTCTCTGAAAGATGAACCTCTGCTTCATTCATTTTTTCATCGATGTCCTTTACTTCTGTTCCAAAAAGAAACTCAACTTTCAGTTCATAACATTTTTCCAGAAGTTTAAGCAGAAGCTTGCCTGAATGTAGACTTCCCTCGCACGGATTTTCAATCAGAAATTCAGATTTTCCCAGACCAAATTCTTTGATTTTTTTCTGATTCAGGAAATAGGTGGTGTCCAGCCCGGTGATTCCTTTCAACTTTGAATTCACCGTATCCAGCTGCTGCAAAGGTTCATTACAATTTAAAATTTCAAACCCTCCATTCAGTTCAAAATCTATTTCATCATTTTTGAAATATCTCCTTATTTTCTGAAGCCCGTCAAACCTCATCTTTACCAATTCCAATGTCTTTTCCCAACCCATTTTCTGAGAATCGGCAATCACTTCCGTAAGACTTCCAAAACAGGCAAATCCTGCATTTCGTGTTGAAGCTCCAAGCGGAATGGTATTTCTTTCAATAATTAAAACAGATTTTTCAGGATATTTTTCCTTAACGGATACCGCAGTCCAAAGTCCCGAAAATCCAGAACCGATGATGACGATATCTCTTTTTCTGTAAAAGGTTTCAAGTTCCCAGATGCTGTTCATTTTATTTAAATGTAAAAGGTATTTGTTAATGAGATGGTAAGAGTAAAGAGCCTAGAATAAAGACTTGAGACTTGAGATTTCAGATCTCAGATTTCAGACTTACTGATATTCAAGTTCTCCTACTCTAAAACTCTTCCACATTATGTGAATGCTGAATCTCGTAACCCGAAAAACCGCACCCCGTTTCACCCCTGTGCACTATCATCTTTTTTTTCACCATTATGGTGAAACCCGATTGCTCTTGCAGGTTTTTCTACAACTCTGTAGGTTTCCAGTTCTTTTTTAAGAGCCTGAATTCTTAATTTAAAATCGTCAAAGTTATTGATAACTGCATCTGCAAGGAATCTTGCCACCTGGTCAAGATATTCTTCGGTAAGCTTTCCGCCTGCATCTCTTAAGGCTGCATTCAGGAGATTCTGATCAATCTTCAGGTTTTCATTTTTGGTTTTCTGATACTGATTTTTAAGACGTTTTTTAAGACTCTGTGTAAAATCAATCAGCATCGTGTTGCTGAATGCCTTCATTCTAGAAGCAATATCCTGCCAGAACGGGACTTTATCCGCTTGGTTCTTTTTAAGGATTTTATAGAGAAGGGAATCTTCTTCAAGATCTCTTGTCATCGCATAAAGGATAATTTCAGAGCGTTCTGCTGCGTTGGGTGGAAATATAGGAATCATGACATCGAATCTTCCCGGAGCAAGAATTTCTTCGTCGATTTCTGAGACCGTATTGGCAGAACCTACCATCAGTAATTCTTCTTTTTCAAATTTCCCGATATAATGAAGGATGAGTTCCTGGGTTTCAAGATTGCAGGAAGCGAGATCTGTTTCAGCTTTTCTCTCCATCATAATTTCATCGAAATCATCCATAAAAAGCAGAACTTTTTTTTCTTTCATCATCGTAAGCAGAAAATCAGTAAAATTGGTTTGATTTCCATCAATAAACGACGTTCCCAGATAATGTTTTTTTACTTCTTTGAACTGATAACCGATAATTTCAGCAATTTTGGTAGCCCAGAAAATTTTGCCGCTTCCCGGAGGTCCGTATAAAATGATTCCTGCTGGTTTATGGATTCCCCAGTCTTTGATTTGCTGCGGATTCAGGAATGGTTCTAAAACCGCTGATATGTAAAAGAAAAGGTCTCTGTACCCAATAAAATCCCGATGTTGCAGGCTGGTTTTATGTCCAAAATAATCATAGACGAACTTATAATTGCCGCCGAGCTTATTATCAATTCCATAGCTTGAAATTGATGAACGGAAAAATCCGTTATCAAAAATATTGGGATTGTCTTCTTTGATGGCCTCTTCTACTTTTTCCTTAGGCTGATTGATTACTTCAGCGATCTGTTCCAGGGTTTTACTTTTGTCCAGATCTTTTTCATATAATTTTAGGAAATCCAGATTTTCACGGGCAAATTTTTCAAAATCTGGCTTCACTTCAAAGTTGGTACTGATACAAACTCCCAGCTCAAGATCAAAATCCTGAATAAACTGTTTAATGGCTTCTGCCGAAACATTAAGCTCTTTTGCTAACTCAATTAACTTCATAAACTACCGATTAATTCTATCAAATTTAATATTTTAATCTTAAAAATCTATTGAAAATTCATTAAAATAAACAGGTAGATGAAGACTTTGTTTAAGGAAGATTTTGCTTGAGCTTTAGATGATAAGTCAGAAGCTTTTTTATTTGGCTGTGATTTTTTTCACCATATCATTCACTGCATCTTCTATAATTTTAGGCTGGTCCTGATTAATGTAATGACCACTTTTCTCTGCTATTATCTGCCTGCTGTCTGTCGATAGATTCAAGAGATCTTTCTGCATTTTGTCCCAGGCTGTCAGTATTTCGTTTTTTATTTTTTGGTCTTTAATGAAACTGTTATATCTTGTCTGATCTCCTGCTGTAATAACAAAAAGAGGAACGGAACCAAAAGAATTGATTTTAGCGGCTTCTGTTTTTATAGATTTCATTTGATCCTGTTCTTCCAGCGTGGCATCGGCACTTTTATAAAGCAATGCAGGCATGAGAGAATTTTGGTATTGATATTGGGCAGTGGCCGGAAACATATTGCTGAACATCAGTCTTGCTGCTCCAAAAGTATTCGCAAATTTTAAAAAGCCAACGGGAAGTCCCTGGTTGACCATAGTGTATAATTCCGGTGACAAATATTTTTCATCAGCCGGATATTGACTGTCTACCAATACTACTCCTGCAACCTCTTCAGGATACTTTTTAACGAAAAATCTCGTCAGCATTCCACCAAAAGAATGTCCTACAAGGATATAAGGTTTGGGTACTTTAGAATTTTCCAGCAATGTGTGAAGTTCTTCTGCTATCTTTTCACCTGTCTTTGCATTAGTTCCTCTTTCGCTCCATAAAATTCCTGACCGGTCGTAGGAAAAGGTAGTGAAGGTTTGGGGAAGGTTCTGCTGGATATGATACCATTGCAAATGGCCCGCCGGATCGAAAGCCGTTTCAAAAACTACGGTCGGCCCGCCCGTTCCTTTCCGTAGATAATGCATTTTGTGGTTGTACCTCCGCCAGCTGACCGTCCGGATGAATTTTTTCAGCTTTTGAACGGGATATTTCCTCAAAAATAAATCCTGTCATTAAGACCAGAATTACAATTAAAAGGAGTAGCATCCCTATTCTTTTTAGCCATTTAGCAATTTTCATAGTTCTATTTTTTGATGGGGTTGAAAAATTTTAAAGCGGAAACTTTGTCAATGGGTCTTTCATCAATACAAATAGTTACACCGATAAAACAATGACCTGGTGAATCTTATTACTTTGAATATAAAGAAAGTTATTTCTATGCGATCTGAAAAATATCAAAAATTTGTAACAATCTCTCAATTACATAGACTACTACTATGTAAAACAAATTACATGGAAAAAATTTTGTCAGTAAAGAATTTAACCAAAAAATTCAAAAGAACAGTAGTCAACAATATCTCCTTTGATGTAGAAAAAGGAAATGTATATGGTTTATTGGGACCGAACGGAAGCGGAAAATCTACCACATTCGGGATGTTGCTGTCTACCATCAATCCTACCAGCGGAGACTGGTATTGGTTTGGAAAGAAAGGAACGGAGCCTGATACGCTGAAAAAAATAGGAGCGATTATTGAACAGCCTAATTTCTATCCTTATCTGGATGCTGAAACGAATCTTAAGATTGTAGCTGAGATCAAAGAAACTCCTTATACAAGAATTGCAGAAGTACTGAAAACAGTAGGTCTTTTTGAAAGAAAAAATGATACTTTCAAAACGTATTCTTTAGGAATGAAACAACGTCTCGCCATTGCTTCGGCGATGCTAAACAATCCTGAGGTGATGATCCTGGATGAACCAACCAACGGCCTGGACCCTGAAGGTATTATCCAAATCAGAGAGATCATCAGTAATATTGCAAAACAGGGCATTACCATTATTATTGCCAGCCATCTTCTGGATGAGATCGAAAAGATCTGCAGCCACGTGATCGTATTGAAAGAAGGAAATGCCATCTACAGCGGAAGAGTGGATGAAATGACGGCCAACAACGGATATTTTGAATTGAAAGCAGACAACAATACTGTACTTTTAAGTACTTTGGAAGAACTTCAATGGTTCAGCGCTGTAAAAATAGATGGAGAAATCATTAAAGCCCAAATCCGCGAAGACGCTTCTATATCTGCTTCGGCTTTGAATCAGAAACTGGCTGAAAAAGGAATTTTTCTATCGCACTTAACGAAGAAAAAACTCTCTCTTGAAACTCAATTCCTTGAACTTGTAAAAAACACGAATACCCATGCTTAAATTACTCAAACTTGAATACTATAAAAACCTGAATTACCGACCGTTCAAGGTTTTCACCATCTTATATTTTGCTATCCTGATCGCCCTTCTGTTCATAGGATTGGTAGATCTGGATATTTTTGGAGGAACCATCAATTTAAAGGAACAGGGAATTTATAACTTCCCTGAAATATGGAATTTCACCACCTGGATTGTCGCACTATTGAAAATTTTTCTGGGGCTGATCATTGTATTTTCGATCTCACAGGAATTTACGAACAGAATGTTTAAACAAAATACGATCGACGGTCTGAGCAGAAAGGAATTTATTGGATCAAAGCTTCTGACTATTACGATATTTACAATTGTTTCCACATTGATTGTATTTATTATCACTATGTTTTTAGGCCACCAATATTCTAAAGTTACCGACTCCGCAAAAGTGTATGAGGAGGTGTACTATATTGGAAATTACTTTGTGAAACTGTTTACTTTCTTTTCTTTCCTGATGTTCCTTTCGGTATTGCTGAGAAAATCAATGTTTGTATTCCTTGGTTTCTTTGCCTACTGGATTGCTGAAAAGATTTTAGCCGGAATTGAAGCTTATCAGAAATTAACCGGAATGCAAGGTGAGCAAAGAAAAGCAGTGCTTGAGAATGATTTCTTCATTACCAACCTTCTGCCTTTGGAAAGCATGTCTAATCTAATCCCAAACCCACTGATGCGATTGAATCTGGTAAAAGTAATGGGCGTAAAATATGAAGCTCATTATCCTACAGAAAGTATGATCGCCTGTATCATCTGGTCTATCGTCTTTATTTTGGGTTCTTACTGGATCCTGAGAAAAAGGGATTGGTAGATATTTGATATTGAAAGATTTAAAGATTTAAGAATTTAAAAGATTAAATAATGAAGTGGTCCTTTGGATCACTTTTTTGTTTTTTACAGCTGCTATGTTAAAAATAGTGGCTAAGCACTAAAGTATTCAATTTTTCATTAATTTTATAAAAATGATGGAAATGAAAAAGATTTATTACTTTCCGGGACTGATCAGCGCTGTATTAATTCCATTTTTATTCTGGTACTATGGAAGCCAGAGGGTACAGCCAAAATATACGGTTCTGGATTTTGCACTTCCTTCAAAAGAAGCCTACAATCCGAGGAATACCTTTGAACCTTTTAGAAATTGGAAGTATAAAAAAATCATTGTAAAGCCTAATACATTCATCCAAAATCAAGGATATTATATTTCTGAATTAAAGAAACTTCAAACAAGAAATGAAAGAGAAACCGGAATTGAGTTCGTCATTGATGATCATAACAGCTATCAGGATTTCATAGGACTCATAAATACCATGCAGCTCGTCAAACAGGAATCTTATGCAATTGATGTAGAGAGAACAGGTCATTTTTTTGCTGTCCATTTTTATAAAGATCCTAATGAAATGGACAGAGCCAATGATAATGTAGGACCAGATCCTTACTATAAAGAAAGAGAAACCATGAATTTTTCAGATCCAGAAAATGTGATAAAAAATCTACCTAAACAGGCATTTTATATTATCTTCGGATTTTTATTTCTACTGAATATCTCAATGTTCAGTATTAAAGAAAGGTTTCAAGTCCATTACTAAAGGTACTAAAACAGCTGCGTTATCTGCGGGATATAATAAGTTGTACATTTGGGTGTAAATAAAAAAAGACCGCCTCTCGGCGGTCTCTCCTTCATATCACTTTTTATCCAACAACGGAAGATAATCTCCGTAGCCTTTTTTCTCCATTTCAGCTTTGGGAACAAACTTCAGTGAAGCACTGTTGATACAGTATCTAAGTCCTCCTTTATCCGCAGGTCCATCGTTGAAAACATGTCCAAGGTGAGCATCTCCGGTTTTACTTCTTACTTCCACCCTGATCATTCCAGCTGATTTATCCATTTTCTCATCGATCAGTTTTTTAGTAATCGGTTTTGAAAAACTTGGCCATCCGCAACCTGATTCAAACTTATCGGTAGAAATAAATAAAGGTTCACCAGTGGTGATGTCTACATAGATTCCTTCACGGGTTTCGTTCCAGTATTCATTTTGGAAAGGTCTTTCTGTTCCATTTTCCTGCGTTACATTGTATTGTTCTGCAGTCAGTTTTTCCTTTAAAGCTTTTTTATCCTGCTTTTGATATTTTGCTTTAGGAAGAGGGTTTGCATTTTTGGCCATTTCAAAAAGTCCCGGCTCGATATGACAGTAGCCGCCTGGATTTTTATCCAGATAATCCTGATGATAATCTTCAGCCTTGTAGAAATTTTTCAAAGCAACGGTTTCCACCACTACAGGTTTTGAGTAATTTTTAGCCAATTTTGAAACCTCATTTTTCACTACTTCTTCATCTGCTTTATTGGAGAAGTAAATTCCGGTTCTGTACTGGTTTCCTCTGTCATTCCCCTGTTGATCAAGAGTCGTAGGATCTATTGTTTTAAAATAAAGATCGATCAGCAGTTTAAGATCAACCTGTTCAGGATCATATTTTACTTTTACCGTTTCCGCAAAACCTGTGGTATGGCTCACCACTTCTTCATAGGTTGGATTTTGAGTATTTCCGTTGGCATATCCTACTTCAGTTCCCACGACTCCGCGGATCTGCTGAAAGAAGTGCTCCGTTCCCCAAAAGCATCCGCCTGCAAAATAGATTTCTCTGACATTTTTATTATCCATAATTTTCTCATTTTCCTTTTCTGTTGTTATTCCCTTGGACTTAGAATTTTTAAATAGCCCCGATCCTGCAGCAAAAACTGCGATACCCAGAATAATTCCGAGTACGATAAATATATTTTTCATTTTTTTCTTTTTATCCATTACTATTTATTGTTTTGAACGATCATCAACCCGAATCCCAATAACATGAGATCTTTCAGAATAAAGAAATCTGTGACAGGAACGCCATCTACTATTTTCCAAATTCCGGGAGTCGTAAACAGATAGCTTAATGTGACCAGAAATGTGACGATCATTCCTATTCCGGCATACTTCTTTAGAAATGCAAATTTCACACTAAACATCAATAATAGGGCAATGATAATTTCTATCACTCCGATAGTATTTGATATCGTCTGCACACTTGCTATTTTATATACGAAGAAAGTAAGAAAATGGTTTTCCAGCAAGGGTTTAATGGCCGCAGCCTCAGTAGGCGTAAATTTGAATATTCCGATCCAGAGCAAAATCAATGCTGCTCCGAAAAGTGAAATATAATATCCTGATTTGTACGTCCCTGATCCGGGGTTAAGTGGTGATGTTCCGTTCATGTCTTTAAGATTTTGAATGATACTTTATTATTTTCAAAAGTATAGTCGGAACAAATTCAAAATCCTGACAGTATTTTATTTAAAGATCCAGTTTTTCCAAAACTTTATTTTTAAACTCCTGAATATCAGAAGTATTAATTTCAGTTTTTTCTTTTTGAGAAAGCTTTCTTTTTAAAATATCATCCAAAATTTTCAGTTTTTCTTCATAAGCACGGCACCATTTACAAATTTTCAAGTGCATAGAAAGCTGCCAGTCTTCCTTCCGGGAGATGAGCTGTGCATTCCTTTTTTCCATCAGCATCGTAGCTTTGCTGCAAGGCAGGAACAAAATATGAATCAATTTTCTCAACATGTTGTATGATACGGTTATAAGTTGGCAAACCAGTTAACATCAAGGCATTCCCTCAGCTGCATTCTGCTTCTCTGAAGGATCTTCCAAAGATTAGTCGCAGAAATATCCAGTTCCTGACTCACTTCCGGTGCTTTTTTTTCCTCAAGATAATACATTTTCAATGGAATTTTCCATCTGGAGGGTAAATCCTGAATACAATCTTCTAACGTTTTATTAAAATCATGATTGTCTAAAAGTTCAGATTCTTTATCTGAAACATTCCAGTCATTCAAAACACCGTCATTTTTCCAGGATCCGGTTTCATCAAAAAAATGGTCCAGACTGATCTGTGGTTCTGATTTGTATTTTCTCCGGTAAAAGTCAGCGGCTTTTCTATTTAAAATAGCCATCAGCCAGGTGAGCGGCTGGCTTTTCCCTTCAAAAGAATCATAGGACGAAAATGCAGCGATAAAAACTTCCTGTACTATATCTTCTGCTTCTGCTCTATCTGAAAGTACATACGCTGCTCTTTTCAGAAGAGGTTCGGAATACTGTTCTACCCAGCTTTTCAGCACTTCATTTTTCGTCATTTCTTATTCTTTACTATGATAAAAACTAATTTTTCCAATGTGTTCAGACAATAATGCAGTCTTTCGAAATCGTAAAATCTATTGAGTCTTTATTCTAATATTAAAACGAATATAAAAAGTTAAATCATAACCTGCAAAAATTTTATTACGCATGCCATTGTGAACCAACGGTGAAAAAAAATATTTACTTATTCCGAGTTCAGATTAAGGGAATTAAAAGAAGCTTAGAAAGTGACAGTATCCTTGTCAAGGTTTAAAACCTTGACAAGGATATAGAAAGTGACAGAAACTTTGTATCGCGGCAGTGAATACTTACGCTTTAATATTTGCTGAAAATCTTCAGTTTTATCGCAACTTAAAAACAGTTTCATATTTAAGAACCTTTGCGCCTTTGCATTAATCGAAGAATTCTCTATCCGATTCAAAATTAGCTGAAATGTCTTTCTATAAAAAATTCAAGTCCTGCCCCATTCAAAACATAGCATAAAATTATTTACAAATCGCTTAAAAACATTAAATTTGCATCTTATCAAAAATTTGATAGTTTTAAAAGCAAAGCAATACTATGACATCACAAGAGATACGTCAAAAATTTTTAGATTATTTTAAAAGTAAAGACCACCTGATCGTTCCTTCAGCACCTATTGTTCTGAAAGACGACCCTACCCTTATGTTTTCCAACTCAGGAATGACGCAGTTCAAAGATTTTTTCTTAGGCTACAAAACGCCTACGGCCCCGAGAATTGCCGATACACAGAAATGTCTTAGAGTTTCAGGGAAGCATAATGACCTGGATGATGTGGGAAGAGATACCTACCACCATACCATGTTTGAAATGTTAGGAAACTGGTCTTTTGGGGATTATTTCAAAAAAGATGCTATTGCTTTTGCCTGGGAATTACTGACTGAAGTATTCGGTGTTCCCAAAGAAAATTTATATGTAACCATTTTCGAAGGGGATGCTTCTGAAAATCTTGAAAGAGATCAGGATGCCTACGACTTCTGGAAATCACATATTTCTGAAGACAGAATTATCAATGGTAATAAGAAAGATAATTTCTGGGAAATGGGGGAAAGCGGACCGTGCGGACCGTGTTCAGAAATCCATATCGACCTGAGAACACCTGAAGAAAAAGCTAAAGTTTCAGGGCTTGACCTGGTTAACAACGATCACCCTCAGGTGGTTGAAGTATGGAACCTGGTTTTCATGGAATTCAACAGAAAGGCAGATAAGAGTTTAGAAAAACTGCCTCAACAGCATGTGGATACAGGAATGGGCTTCGAGCGTCTTTGTATGGCACTTCAGGGCAAATCTTCCAACTATGATACTGACGTTTTCACACCGCTTATTGCTAAAGTGGAAGAACTTTCAGGTAAAAAATATACCGGGATTTTAGAAGACGAAAAAGATATTGCGATCCGTGTTGTGGTAGACCATATCAGAGCGGTTTCATTTGCGATTGCAGATGGACAGCTTCCTTCCAATGGAGGGGCAGGATATGTGATCAGAAGAATTTTAAGAAGAGCCATTTCTTATTCTTACCGATTCCTGGATATGAAAGAACCTTTCCTTTATGAATTGGTGGCTGTTCTTAAAGATCAGATGGGCGCATTTTTCCCTGAATTGGAAAAACAAGGCAACCTGGTAACTGAGGTTATTAAAAGTGAAGAGGATTCATTCTTAAAAACCATTGAAAATGGGTTAATAAGAGTTGAAAAATTAATTGAGCAGACAATTGCAGACGGTTCAAAAGTATTACCAAGCGAAGAAGTTTTCGAATTATATGATACTTATGGATTCCCGGATGATTTAACGAGAATTATCGCAGAGGAAAAAGGTCTTACCATTGATGAAGCTGGGTTCAAAGCTGAAATGGAAAAGCAGAAGCTTCGTTCAAAGGCGGATTCTGCTCAGAAAGTATACGACTGGGTCACTTTAGAAACAAAACCTGAAAACTTTGTAGGCTACGATCAGATCGAATCTGAAACCTATATTACAAGATACAGAAAAGTAGAAAATAAAGACGGAGAATTCTACCAGGTGGTATTGAGCAGTTCTCCTTTCTATCCTGAAGGCGGTGGCCAGGTGGGAGATAAAGGGGTTCTTGAAAATGCTGTTGAAAGCTTTGAGGTTTTAGAAACTAAAAAAGAAAACGGACTGATCATCTCATTGATTAATGGTCTTCCGAAAGATGCAGGAGCTGTTTTCTATGCTAAAGCTAATGCTACCGACAGAAAAAACTCTCAGGCTAACCACTCTGTGACTCACCTTTTACATGAGGCACTAAGAGAGGTTCTAGGAACTCACGTTGAGCAGAAAGGTTCTTACGTAGGTCCTGACTATCTTCGTTTTGACTTCTCTCATTTCAATAAAATGACGGAGGAAGAATTGGCGCTGGTAGAAGAAAAAGTAAACCACAAGATCAAGGAAAGTATTGCTTTACAAGAGTTCAGAAGTATTCCTATTCAGGAGGCTTTGGAGAAGGGAGCAATGGCTTTATTCGGTGAAAAATACGGTGATAGCGTAAGAATGATCCAGTTTGGAAGCTCTAAGGAACTTTGTGGTGGAACTCACGTAAAAAATACCATTGAGATCGGTCATTTCAAAATTACTTCCGAAGGTTCTGCTGCTGCAGGAATCAGAAGAATTGAAGCGATTTCCGGAGACAAGTCTGAAGAATATTTCAAAAACCTGGAAAACCAAATTCACGAGCTTTCTCAATTATTGAAATCTAAAGATGTGGTACGATCTATTGAAAAACTGATGGAAGAAAACGCTTCTTTAAAATCTGAAGTGGAAGCTCTTAAAAAAGAAAAAGCGAAAGGTGAGATCGGCGAATGGAAAAATGCTTACGAGCAAAAAGGAAACAAACAGCTATTGGTGAAGAAAACGTCTCTGGATGCTGGTTCCGTAAAAGATATCGTATTCCAGTTGAAGAAAGAAATCCCGACTTCCGTAACGATCATTCTTTCTGATGCCGATGGAAAACCAATGATTACCGTTGGTGTTTCTGATGATCTTGCAGCAGATTACCAGGCCGGAGCGATCGTAAAAGACCTGGCAAAAGAGATCCAGGGCGGTGGCGGTGGAAATCCGGGCTTCGCCACCGCAGGAGGTAAAAATCTTGACGGTTTGGAAAATGCTTACCAAAAGGCTTTAAATATTTAGGATCAAACGTCCTTTATCATAAAAACAGTAAAAACTCCTGAAAAATTTCAGGAGTTTTTTTATTTATATTCATTCTAATTATTGATCTTATCTTAACAAACCATTACCTAAACTTAAACTATTGGTTTCGTCCTCGTAAAATACAATTCACAATAGACCTTTAGCTTTGCTACTATCGAAATCAATATAAGTAATTATGAAAATTAACAAAACTATTGGAGCTCTGCTGTTTGCTTCTATGGCCTTTCAGGGTTGTAATGACGACAACACCGACCAGCAGGAAACCAATCCTGTCAATCAGAATATCAAGATTGAAAATTTTTCACAGGAACCCGCCTTCGTTTATGGAATGACGGGATTTGAAAATCTGAACATCACGACCCTGATCTCAAGTTCTGATGTACTTTCAGGAACTCCGAATTTTGTTTTCGCAGGACAGCCGGACGGTATGGGAATCATGAAAGATCCTAATTCTGACGGCTACTTAATGATCACCAACCATGAGATCACCCAATCTGTTTCCAGAGTTTATTTAGATAAAACATTTAAGCCTTTCAAAGGAGAATACATCCTGAACGGAATGGGCGGTATGACCAGATTATGCTCTGCTACACTGGCTACCCCTGAAACCCACGGATTCAGCGCTTTTCTTACCGCTGGTGAATCTGGCGAAGAAAGTATGGTACATGCTCTTAATCCATTGGCTCCTGCTTCTCAGGCCTCTGATCAGACACGAGTAAAGCCGGCTTTGGGAAAAGCTTCTATGGAAAACGCAGTTCCGCTTCCTAAAGATATTTCAGGCGGAAAAACATATATTATGATTGGTGAAGATCAGTCTTATTCTTCTTCACACCAGTCTGCAGGACAGCTGATCATGTACGTTTCTACAACGCAGGGTGACCTTGATAACGGGAAACTGTATGCTTTAAAAAGAACCAACAGCAATTATACAGAAACTGATATGGTAAAAGGCAGTTCTTACGATGTTGAATTCGTGGAAATTCCAAATGCTAAAAACCTTACAGGTGCACAAATCAATCAGAAAAATATTGATAATAATGCGATCCGCTTTTCAAGAGTTGAAGATGTAGATTATAGAAAAGGAGCCGGAAAAGGAAGAGAAATTTACTTTACGGCAACGGGAGAATCTTCAGACGGTGTCACGCCAAAGCCGGGATTGACGATGTGGGGAAGAGTCTACAAGCTGGTCCTTAATGAAAATAATATGCTTACCGGAAAACTGGAAGTAGCCGCAGAAGGAGATTCTAATCCTGGTCATAACCTGATCAATCCTGATAATTTATGCGTGACTGAAAACTTTGTCTATATTCAGGAAGACGGCGACTCTTATTATACAGCAGCAGCTCACGATTCTTATATCTGGCAGCTCAACATTGCGACAAAACAATACAAACCATGGCTGAATATGAAACACAACAGATTGGATACAGCCTGGCAGACCGCTTATAATCAATCCGGAACCCTTCAGAAGTTTGGTTCATGGGAATATGGAGCGATGGTGGATATTTCAGATATCATCGGAATTCCAAACACTTTTACCGTTAATATTCATTCGCATACATGGCAGAAGGATAAGTTCAAGAATGCAGACGGTGCAGGCGTAAATACGAACAAGGAAGGCGGCCAGATCGTCATCATCAGAAACGTAGAGAAATAGTTTTTAAATATCCAGTAAATAATAAAGTATCAGCAGGAAAATTCCCGTTGGTACTTTTTCATACCTATGAAAATACTTTCAAAATATCCGGTCCTTATTGTTTTATTCACTGTAATTGTTCTTTTTATTTTTTTTCAATGCAAAAATGACAAACATGCACCCATTAATCAAGATCTGAGTGTTGTAAAAAGTGAAATAGCCAAAACCAATGCTTTATTTGAAAAACAGATCAGTGAGCTGTTGCTTCTTGTGTCAGACAATGCAGAGGAAAAGACGATTCAACAGAAATTTGAAGATCTCAGAATAACGTATAAAAAAATGGAATGGGCGGTAGAATATTTCCTGCCGAATTCTGCCAGATTTATCAACGGTCCTGCTCTTCCTGAAATTGAAATGGATGAGCATACGGAACTTGAGCCGGAAGGCCTTCAGGTTTTGGAAGAACTTTTCTATCCCTACACTCCTCAAAATAAAAATGAAGCTGTACGGTTGCTGAAGAAACTGACCAATAAAAGCAATACGATAAAGGTCAATTTTCAGGCAATCTCTGTGAGTAGAGATCAGGTTTTTGATGCAATAAGACAGGAGATTTTCAGAATTTCGAGTCTGGGAATTTCCGGTTTTGACACCCCCGTATCGGGAACTTTTTTAAGGGAAATGCCTTATTCTCTGGAATCGGTTAAACTGACATTACAACAGATCTCTACGCAACAGCCCCAAGATAAAGTATTAAAAAAAATCAATACTGCAATTGATTCAGCCATTGCTGTTCTAAGGAAAAATACAGACAGAGATCGTTTTGATTATGTCAATTTTATTCCAGATCATCTCAATACAATCTCTTCTTTACTGCTGGAATTTAAAAAGCAGGAAAATATTCCCGATATTGAAGTAACTTCTGCCTTAAGCAAGAATGCTGCAACCTTTTTTTCAAAAAACGCTTTCAATCCGAATGCTTTTGTTCCCGGGAAAGAATTTGCATTCTCTGATGAAAAGGCAGCGCTGGGGAAAAAACTGTTTAACGACAATATTCTTTCCAACAGCAATAACAGAAACTGTGCAACATGTCATATTCCTGAAAAGGCTTTTACAGACGGTCTCGCCAAGTCGATGTCATTGGAGAATGCAGAATTGCATCGAAATGCACCATCGTTAAATTATGCAGGTTTTCAGCACGGACAATTCTGGGATATGCGAAAAGATGATCTGGAAGGCCAGAGTTCAGACGTGATCTCGAATAAAGAGGAAATGCACGGCGACCTGAATCTTATTCTTGGTAAAATCAATCGGGACACCAAATATCTTCCGGAGTTTAAGAAAATCTATAAAACGTCAAAAGCTGAAACCTGGCAGCTTCAGAATGTACTGGCAAGTTACATCCGTTCTCTGGCAAAATTCAATTCTAATTTCGATGAATACATGAGGGGCAACAGATCTGCCATGACGGAAAGCCAGAAAAGAGGGTTTAATCTTTTTGTAGGAAAAGGTCAGTGTGCTTTATGTCATTTCATTCCTTTATTCAATGGAACGGTTCCTCCCAATTTCAAAAAAACAGAACAGGAGGTCCTGGGAACTGCTGTGAATGGTGACAACAAGATGTTTGATCAGGATTTAGGAAGAGGAAAATTCCATGAACTGGTTGAGGCTTTGCAACATTCTTTTAAAACCCCAACTCTTAGAAATATCAGTAAAACAGCTCCCTATATGCATAACGGTGGCTATAAAACACTGAAGGAAGTCATGAATTTTTATAATAAAGGAGGCGGAAAAGGCCTCGGCTTTAAAGTAGAAAACCAAACGCTTTCCGACACCCCTCTACAACTTACCGACAAAGAAACAGATGAAATGATAGATTTCATGCATGCGTTGGATGATCAGTAAAATAATCGTGTTTTTCGCAAGTTATATTGATTATTTTCATCGGTATTTTTACTGCATTTTTCTATCAAAAATTTAGACCAAATCAATGTCACAACATATCATAAAAACTTTCTTAACACAAGAAATATCATTACTTTTGACCTAGTTTTTTACATGAAAAGGTTTTTAGTTTTATTATTTTTACTGATGTATTTCTTTGGTTATTCTCAATCAAAGATCAGGGTTATAGATGAAACTGACCAGAAACCCATATCTCATGCAAAAATCTCCTGTGATGGAAAAGTCATTGGTTTTACAGACATCCAGGGCATACTGGAATTTAAAGCATCATGCAACAGCATAGAAATCCAGGCGGAAAATTACCTGAAAGAAACAGCCACTGCAGAGGCCGAAATGGAAGTTTCGATGCAAAAAAAACCATCAAAAACGACTGATATTGAAGCGGTCGTGATTGAAGACCGCAGTGATCCGAGGGCTTTGGAGATTCTTAAAAAAGTCAATAGATTGTTTAGGGAAAATTCACCCAAAAGCCTGGGATCTTACTCTTTTAAATCTTATGAAAAAATCTCTCTCGATATAGATCAGGACAGCATTACCCAGTTTAACCAGTTTTTTAATACACCTGATTTTTTAAAGAAAAAAAGAGAAAAAGATTCATTAAGCACTATTTCGGCAAAACAAATCTTTTCAAAAAGTAAACTCTTCCTGTGGGAAAGAGCCCAGGAGTTTTTGTATTCTAAACAATATGGCGAGAAGATCAATATTCTGGACAACAGAATTTCCGGTCTTAAGCAGCCTATCTATGAAATGATCGCTGTACAGCAAAGCAACAGGGATAAAATCCCCAACCAGATCAAACAGGAAAACAGAGGCCTTTACCGCTTTTTTCTTTCGGATACCATTGAGGTAAGCGGAAGGAAGACTTACGTCATCCGTTTCCGTGAAGTAAATTACAAAAAGCAGGACAAAAAAAGAAAGTACAACGGTGTTATCTACATAGACACGGAGACCTACGGTATCCAGAAGATCGAAAATTTCAGCAAGACTAAAAACGACGGTATTATCACAAGTACCTGGGTTTTTTATAACAACAAATGGTTTCTGTCTCAGGAAAAAGTAAAACTGAGAATGAGCAAAGTTGCCATGGAAGAGGATACGAAAAAGAAAACGGAAGAGCATCCTGAAAAAAAGGAAAGGACCAGTTTCGGGACCTATGCTTTCCTTACCTCCACCTATTTTGATTTCAAGTCGCCTATCGAAGAAAACCCGAATCATTTTAAAGGCTACACTTTTTCCGTAAAAAATGCTGACGGACATTTGCTTGATCAATACAGAACTGATCCTCTGACAGAAAGAGAGCGGAATACCTACACCATCATCGATAGTTTAGGCAAAAAATACAATATCGACAGCAAGGCAAAAATTCTGACCGGACTTATCAACGGGCAGATCAGAATGGGTATCGTGGATTTTGCGGTAGATGAGATCGTGAATTTCAACTTGTATGAAGGTTTCAGAGTAGGCTTAAAAGCTAAACTGAATGAGACTTTCAATCCTTACTTTTCACCGGATTATTATTTTGCTTACGGTTTCAAGGACGACAAATGGAAGTACGGAATCGGTTTGGATATGAAAACCACACTGGACAAAAATTCATTTTTCAGAATTGAATATTATAATGATGTGACAGCTTCAGGAGAATTCTACAGAAGACTGTGGAATTTCAAGATGAGAACGATGAATTACGGGAACAATATCAACAATGACAAATACTATCAGTACAGAGGGGCTTCCCTATCCTATCTGAATGATGTAACGAATGGACTTACTCTGGTTTTTGCTGCCAAGAGAAATATTGAAGAAGCTAAATTTGATTATCAGTTCAGAGGAAAAGGTGGCCAGTTTGATAATTTCAATACCCTCTTTACTTTAAAGTATTCTCCCAATTCTACCAATATCATGACGCCTCAGGGAAAATCGATCATCGATCAGAAATATCCTGAGCTGTATCTGAACTATGAACAGAGTTATAAAGTTTTAGGCGGAGATTTCAACTACACCCGTTTTGATGCGCTTTTCGTTCATAACTTTAAGACGATGCTAGGAACCACCGGATTCAGATTGTATGGGGGAATCGTGTTGGGGGAAGCTCCTATCTGGAAACATTTTACAATGAACGGGCTGGCGTCTCCGAGCAAGGATTTTAATTTCAACCTTACTTCTTATCTGGGTTTTGCCACACTGGAAGGTGGTAAATATTACAATGATAAGTTTGTAGCCTACTACTTCACTCATAAACTTCCGCTGTATTTCAAAAGTTTCGGACAGAATATCTCCAGCTTCGATTTTGTATTAAGAGGAACCATCGGAGATATGAAGCATCCGGAATACCATGAGTTCAGATTCAGAAAACTGGACCATCTGTATCAGGAAGTCGGCCTTGAATGGAATAATTTCCTTTCCACTTACTTCAATTTAGGACTTTTCTATAGAGTAGGATACTACACCACTCCCAATTTTAAACAGAATTTTGCCATTCAGTTTAAGTTGAAAGTACTAGAATTTTAATTATCGAAACATCAATTCTCTCAAAGAAAAACGAAATTTAAGTAACATCATAAATTCATAAATTCATAAATTCATAAACATATAAAAAAACGGAATATGCAGCGAATAGAAATAAAAGCGGAACAGTTTTTTGAATTATTAAAACTGAAAGACACCCCGATGTGGGAAATTTTCTCCCAAATGATTGATGGTAATGAAAAGGAAATTATATTTCTGGATAATGAAGATAAAGTTCTTTTTAATTATATCCTTCCCGCTAATCAGGAAAAGCTTGAGGAAGACCGAAAGGAATTTTCAAAACAGTTTTCAGATAAATTGGCTAACTTCAATTAATTTTTTTTTAGATGAATAAACGTTACGTATTCTCTCTATTAAGTATTTTCCTTTTCAGCTTCGGGAATGCTCAGAATGATAAAAAACCTCTGGTCTCTGCCATCAAGGAAGCCGACCTGAGAAAAGATATGTATGAACTCGCTGCGGACCAGTTTTGGGGCCGTGAAGCCGGAACCTTAGATGAATTAAAAGTATCCATGTGGCTGGCAGATAAAGCCAAAGAAGCCGGAATGAAACCAGCCGGCGACAACGGTACATTTTTCCAGTTTTTTGATATGTACAGACATCAGGTAATTCCTCAAAGCAGTCTGAAAATCGGAGACAGCAGCCTGAAATTATGGAAAGATTTCCTGGTTGCAGAACCGGTGAATGCCGCTATTGATGCTGAGATTGTTTATGCAGGAACGGCAGAACCTGAAGAAATTTCTAAATTGAATATCAAAGGAAAAGTACTTGCCATCAATGCTTCCGATAAAAATATTGATAAGGAAATGACTCTTTTTGTAAGAAGATATCCAGGATTTGTAAGAACCAAATATTACAACAAAGCCTATGAACTGGGAGCAAAAGCAGTGATCTTTATCACAGACGATATTTCCGAAAAAAGCTGGGTAGAAGTTCTTCCTCAAATGACAAGAGGAACTTACGGTGTAGAAGGTTTGAGAGAAAAAATAACGAATAATATCCCTGTTTTATGGATCAAAAGAGAAAATGCAGGTTGGGTAAAAAATAATTCTAAGATATCGCTGAACGTCATCACGGAAACCTACAAATATCCTTCTGTGAATATTATCGGAAAGATAGAAGGTACAGATCCAAAACTTAAAGAAGAATACGTTTTACTAAGCGGACATCAGGATCATGACGGAATCAGACATCCTGTAAAAAATGACACCATCTACAACGGTGCTGATGATAACGCCAGTACTTGTGTGGCTATGCTTGCCATGGCCAGAGCCTACAAAAAGCAACCCGGAAAAAGAAGTATCCTATTTGTTTTCCATGGAGCCGAAGAAAGAGGATTGCTAGGTTCCAGATGGCACGCAGCGCACCCTGTAGTTCCAAAAGAAAAGATAGTAGCCGTGTTAAACGGTGACATGATCGGAAGAAATGATAATAATAAAGCGGCTCTCCTGGGAGGAAATGCACCCCATAAAAATTCTGAAGAACTGGTAAAAATGGCTGAGGATGCCAATAATGAAAGTACAAAGTTCAAATACCTGAAAGATTGGGATTCTCCTAACCACGCAGAATATTTCTACTTCAGAAGCGATCACCTGCCATATGCAAAAATTGGTATTCCCGCTATATTTTTCACCAGCGTACTGCATGATCAATATCATACCCCTCAGGATGAATCTGAGAATATCAACTATAAAAAGCTTTATAAAATGACGGAATGGATGTACAGAACATCATGGAAAGTAGCCAATGAGGCTGAACGTCCGAAAGTGATTTCGAATTTTACGCTTGAGAGATAAAGGAATCGGCGGCCCGAAGGGCCGCCGATTCTACTTTTTGTCATTGCGAGGAGCGTAGCAACGAAGCAATCTCTTTATTCTTTATTCTTTACTCTCAAGATTACTTCTCATAGCTTCAAACTACATTCTCCCAAATATTCTCTATTCTTCTTTTGTCTTGAAACAAAAGAATCAAAAGTTCAAGACTGGGAAACTTCCGCTAAAAATAAATCCTGTTCTCTAAAAATTCTAAAACTTGCGCGGATTTATTATTTCTTCTTCGTTTCAATTACAGTCCCGCGCTTAGGACAGTAGAATTTTCTTAACGTTCACAGGATTGATTTTTTTGACGCTCCATTTTCCTAGGTCAGATATTTAGGTTGCAAATTCAATTTTCCCCAAACTTTACAATAAATCATTCGTCTTAAACTTAGTATTCTTTGTCATTGCGAGGAGCGGAGCGACGAAGCAATCTCTTTATTCTTTCTTCTTTACTCTCAAGATTACTTCTCATTGCTTCACAAATTCTGCAAATATTCTTTATTCTTCTTTTGTCTTGAAACAAAAGAATCAAAAATTCAAGACTGGGAAACTTCCGCTAAAAATAAATCCTGTTCTCTAAAAATTCTAAAACTTGCGCGGATTTATTATTTCTTCTTCGTTTCAATTACAGTCCCGCGCTTCGGACAGTAGAATTTTCTTAACGTTCACAGGATTGATTTTTTTTGACGCTCCATTTTCCTAGGTCAGATATTTAGGTTGCAAATTCTATTTTTCCCAAACTTTACAATAAATCATCCGTCTTAAACTTAGTATTCTTTGTCATTGCGAGGAGCGTAGCGACGAAGCAATCTCTTTATTCTTTCTTCTTTACTCTCAAGATTACTTCTCACGGCTTCACGAATTCTGCAAATATTCTCTATTCTTCTTTTGTCTTGAAACAAAAGAATCAAAAGTTCAAGACTGGGAAACTTCCGCTAAAAATAAATCCTGTTCTCTAAAAATTCTAAAACTTGCGCAGATTTATTATTTCTTCTTCGTTTCAATTACAGTCCCGCGCTTCGGACAGTAGAATTTTCTTAACGTTCACAGAATTGATTTTTTTGACGCTCCATTTTCCTAAGTCAGATATTTTAGGTTGCAAATTCAATTTTCTCCAAATTTTAGAATTAGATTACCAACCATTGATCATATTCGTTACTTTAAATAAGCAGATTCATTAAAGACGGATCATTATTCAGATAATTGACAAAAAAGTCATATTTCTTCATGTTGTTAAGCAGTGGCGTAAAATCTTCACTATTCCTCAATCCGATACCCAAAACAGCAATACCTTTCTCCTTTGAGTTTTTCTGTGTGTATTCAAAAAAAGTGATATCATCATTGGGACCCAACACATTCATCACAAAGGTTTTCAGGGCTCCCGGGCGCTGCGCAAATCTTACCAGGAAGTAATGTTTTAATCCTGCATGGAGAAGCGCTTTTTCCTTGATCTCTTCCATACGCGTAATGTCATTATTACTTCCACTGATAATACATACCACATTTTTTCCTTCAATCTGATCTTTATATTTCCCTAACGCAGCCACCGAAAGAGCTCCGGCAGGTTCCACCACAATAGCGTCCTTATTGTAGAGGGAAAGAATGGTTTCACAAACCACCCCTTCATCCACTAAAGCCATATCTTTCAATACACTTTTACACAGTTCAAAATTGAGATCACCTACTTTCTGCACCGCAGCACCATCCACAAAACGGCTGATCTTTTCCAGAAGCACCGGCTTTCCATTTTCCAGTGCTTTTTTCATGCTTGCCGCTGCTGAAGGCTCCACTCCAATAATTTTTGTTTGTGGAGACAACTGGCGGAATACTGTACATACGCCAGCAGCCAGTCCTCCTCCTCCAACAGGAACAAAAAGATAATCAATAGGTTCATCCGACTGTTCAAGGATTTCCAGCGCTGCCGTAGCCTGTCCATCAATAATATTCTGATCATCAAAAGGATGAATAAATATTCCTCCGTTGTCGTCACAGAACTTCACGGCTGCATCTTTTGCTTCATCAAAAGTATCCCCGTAAAGAACAATATCTATATAAGTTCCTCCGAACATCTTTACCTGTTCCAGTTTTTGTCCCGGAGTGGGCAAAGGCATAAAAATAGTTCCTTTCACCTGCATCGTACTGCATGCAAAAGCAACTCCCTGAGCGTGGTTTCCGGCACTTGCGCAAACCACACCTTTTGCCAGACTTTCCGGAGACATTACTGCCATTTTATTATAAGCTCCTCTGATTTTGTACGACCTTACTCTTTGCAGGTCTTCTCTTTTAAAGCTTATTCTGGCATTATAAATAGTGGAAAGATTGTTGTTGACGGCCAAAGGGGTCCTTACCACTACATTTCTAAGCCTTTCAGCTGCCTTATAGACACTGTTCAAAACAGATGGATACGTTTCTTCTTTCATCATTTTTATGAGGGTTAATTGTTCTCAGGTCTGAGACTTCGGACGGTCTTCCCGGCTCTCCACATTTCGCTTTCTCTAAGCTCGGTAAGTTCTACTTCCAGTTTTTCTCTGTAATCGGGTTTGCTGTTGCTGTCGATGGAACGTTGCGCTTCATCTCCTTTTGCCACACTGTCGTACAATTCTTCAAACAAAGGCGAAGTGGCGTCTCTGAATCGTTTCCACCAGTCTAATGCTCCTCTCTGGGCTGTCGTGCTGCAATTCGCGTACATCCAGTCCATTCCGTTTTCTGCCACTAATGGCATTAATGATTGGGTCAGTTCTTCAACTGTTTCATTGAAAGCTTCAGAAGGGCTGTGACCGTTTTTTCTCAGGACATCATACTGGGCTGCGAATATTCCCTGTACAGCACCCATCAATGTTCCTCTTTCTCCTGCAAGGTCGCTGAACACTTCCTTTTTAAAATCGGTTTCAAATAAATAACCACTTCCGATAGCTATTCCTAATGCAGTCACTCTTTCCCTTGCTTTTCCGGTGGCATCCTGATATACGGCAAAACTGCTGTTCAGTCCACGATCCTGAAGGAACATTCTTCTTAATGAAGTTCCTGAACCCTTAGGCGCTACAAGAAATACATCAACCTCAGCCGGGGGAATAATTCCGGTACGTTCATTAAAAGTGATTCCAAAACCGTGGGAGAAGTACAATGCTTTTCCAGGGGTAAGATGCTGTTTTACTTTAGGCCAGTATTCGATCTGAGCGGCATCACTCAGCAGATAGCAAATGATCGTTCCTTTTTCTAAAGCTTCTTCTATTTCGAACAATGTTTCTCCGGGTACAAATCCATCTGCAATGGCTTTGTCCCAGGATTTTGAATTTTTCCTCTGACCGACAATGACATTTACCCCATTATCTCTCTGGTTAAGTGCCTGTCCAGGTCCCTGTACTCCATAACCAATTACGGCTACCACCTCATCTTTTAATACTTCCTGAGCTTTCTGTAATGGAAATTCTTCTCTTGTCACTACGTTTTCTTCTACTCCGCCAAAATTCAATTTTGCCATCTTCTTTTAATTTTTATTTGTTGTTAATGATTATATTTTGATTGTCTTTTTATTCAGCTCGCATGTAATACTGCTGTCAGGTATGGATTTCTATGATAATGTACTTCCAGCACATCTACCTGTTTTTCTATTTGTTGGGTGATTTTCTGTACAGATTCTTCCGTTTCTTTAATGACGATTACAAACTTTTTTATTTTCTCCATCTCGGAAGGGCCTACATTGAAATTCACAATTGGGATTCTTCTTCTTGAAAAAATAGCATTGATCCGGCCAATCAACCCCAGATAATCCTCTGTGTAGGCTGTGATGGTGTATTCTTTATTTTCTGGTTTCATCTTTTTTCACTTAATATTTTAAACTTTATTATGAGTCAGTACGATCTCTGAAACACTCTTGCCCTGAGGAATCATCGGGAAAACATTGTGTTCTTTTCCCGTCATTACTTCCAAAAGGAATGCTCCTTGATGATGAAGCATTTCACTAAGACCAGCTTCCAGTTCTTCTCTTTGTACCACTTTTCTTCCCGGAATATGATATCCTTTGGCCACCTGCACAAAATCCGGACTTTGAATATCTACCGAAGAATATCGTTCTTCGTGAAACAGTTCCTGCCACTGTCTTACCATTCCCAGATAACAGTTATTCAAAATCAAAATCTTGATGTCCGGCTGATACTGCATCAATGTTCCCAGCTCCTGAATGTTCATCTGAGCACCGCCATCTCCCATTACCGCTACTACTGTACGCTCAGTTCCATAAGCAGCTCCTATGGCAGCAGGAAGACAAAATCCCATCGTACCCAGCCCGCCGCTTGTGATACTGCTTCTGGTATGTTTAAAATCTGAATATCTGCAGGTGGCCATCTGATGCTGTCCAACATCACTGACAATTACAGCTTCTCCCCGGGTCATTTCATTCAGATTCCGGATGACTTCTCCCATTGTAATTTCTCCTTCAGTAGGATAGAGTTCATGACTTATCAGTTTAAGATTCTCTATTTCATGGCAATCTTTAAACTTCTGATGCCAGTCAGAATGTTGTCTCGGTGCTATCAACTGGGTAAGAAGAGGTAGGGTTTCTTTGCAGTTTCCCAGAACCGGAACTTCCACTTTTACATTTTTATTGATTTCTGCCTTGTCAATATCCAGATGAATGATTCTTGCCTGTTTTGCGTACTGATCCAGCCTCCCGGTCACACGGTCATCAAAGCGCATTCCCACCGCAATCAGAACATCGCATTCATTGGTAAGAATATTGGGGCCATAGTTTCCATGCATTCCCACCATTCCTACAGCTTGTGGATGATTCGTTGGAATTGCACTCATTCCTAAAACGGTCCATGCTACCGGAATTCCTGATTTTTCAGCAAACTGTATAAACTCTTTTTCAGCTTTTCCCAGTATAATTCCCTGTCCTGCAATGATAAATGGTTTTTCTGCATGATTAATGAGTACCGCTGCTTTTTCAATATTTTCCCTATTGGGAACCGGATCAGGTCTGTAACTTCTTAAAGAATCGCACGGTGTATATTCTCTATACAAAACCTTCTGGAGCTGGGCATTTTTTGTCACATCGATCAATACAGGGCCGGGTCTTCCTGATCTTGCGATGTAGAATGCTTTAGCTAATACTTCGGAAAGTTCGTCTGCATCGGTTACCTGATAATTCCACTTTGTAACGGGGCTTGTTACATTCATTACATCTATTTCCTGAAAAGCATCGGTTCCCAAAAGATGTCCAAAAACCTGTCCTGTGATGCATACGACAGGGGTATTATCAAGCAATGCATCTGCTAATCCCGTCACAAGATTGGTTGCACCAGGTCCGCTGGTGGCCAGAACAACTCCCACTTCTCCAGTAACTCTGGCTAACCCCTGTGCCGCATGAACTGCTCCCTGCTCATGTCGGACCAGAATATGCTCCAGCTTATCTTTATAATCGTAAAGGGCATCATAAATAGGGATGATAGCTCCTCCGGGATATCCAAATATTGTTTTTACTCCTTCCTGAAGAAATGCTTCAAGGATGATCCGGCTTCCGCTAATTTCTGTTTCTATGGATACATTAAGATTCTTCATTATATTTTTTATTAAGTGATTTCGTCTGTTACACAACCCTCGGCAGCTGATGACACGGTGAGTGCATATTTGTAAAGCAGTCCTTTTTTAACCTTAAGTTCAGGTTTCTGCCATCCTTTTTTTCTCCGTGCAATTTCTTCATCGGATACTTTCAACTGTATCGTGTTGTTTACTGCATCGATTTCGATAAGATCATCATCCTTTACAAAAGCAATCAGACCACCTTCATAGGCTTCCGGAGTAATGTGTCCCACTACAAAACCATGGGTTCCGCCACTGAACCTTCCATCGGTAATTAAAGCAACACTTCCACCCAGCCCGGCTCCGATCAAAGCGCTGGTGGGTTTTAGCATTTCCGGCATTCCCGGTGCGCCTTTGGGTCCTTCATGTCGGATGACAATAACGTCTCCATGCTGTACTCTACCGTTTTCAATACCTTTGATGAGATCTTTTTCTCCGTCAAACACTCTGGCTTTTCCTGAAAATTTTTCACCTTCCTTTCCTGTGATCTTTGCCACACTTCCCTTTTCGGCCAGGTTACCATACAATATCCTCAGGTGACCTGTTTCCTTGATAGGATTTGATAAGGGTCTGATAATTTTTTGTTTTGTAAAATCAAGACTGGGAACATGTTCAAGGTTTTCAGCGATGGTCTTTCCGGTCACTGTTAAACAGTCGCCGTGCAACAATCCTGCTTCCAGTAAGTATTTCATTACGGCTGGCGTTCCTCCGTGGTTATGAAGATCCTGCATCAGGTATTTTCCGCTTGGCTTAAGATCTGCCAGTACCGGTGTAATGTCGCTCATTTTCTGAAAATCATCCTGAGTTACGGAAACGCCTACGCTTTTGGCCATCGCAATGAAATGTAAAACAGCATTGGTACTTCCTCCAAGGATAATGATCAGACGAAGTGCATTTTCAAAAGCTTTACGGGTCATGATATCTGATGGCTTGATATCTTTTTCGAGCAATATTTTGATATACTTTCCTGCTTCAAGACATTCATTCTGTTTTTCTTTGCTCAGTGCAGGATTAGACGATGAGTACGGAAGGCTCATCCCCAATGCTTCTATCGCTGAAGACATTGTGTTCGCGGTGTACATTCCTCCGCATGCTCCTGCTCCGGGACATGAATTTTTGATAACTCCGTTGAAATCTTCTTCTGAAATTTCACCTGCAATCTTTTTCCCTAGAGCTTCAAAGGCTGAAACAATATTAAGTGGCTCGTCTTTATAACATCCCGGAGCTATTGTTCCTCCATATACCATGATGGACGGTCTGTCCAGTCTTCCCATAGCGATAATAGTTCCCGGCATATTTTTGTCACAGCCCGGTAATGCAATGATTCCATCGTAATACTGTGCCCCGCAGATGGCTTCAATACTGTCTGCGATCACATCACGACTCACCAGTGAATACCGCATTCCGTCTGTCCCGTTGCTCATCCCGTCACTTACGCCTATTGTATTGAATATTAATCCTGCAAGACCGTGATTCCAGGTTCCTTTTTTTACGACTTGGGCGAGATCGTTGAGATGCATATTGCAGGTATTCCCATCGTACCCCATACTGGCTATTCCTATCTGGGCTTTCTGCATATCGTCATCTGTGAAACCTATTCCGTACAGCATTGCTTTTGCGGCGGGCTGTTCTGTGTTCTGTGTGAATGTTTTTGAATATTTATTTAACATATTATCCTGCATTTGCTTTTCTTATCATCACTAAATGTGGTATCAAAAATTTTATTTTTTTCAAAGTTCATCAATGAAGTTTTACTTAATTTTGGTTCAAAACTACAGCTTGTAATCTCTTTTTCATTTTCACTTTTATGAAAATTACAATACTCAACTGTTTAAAAAAAAGATATAATTATCTGATATTAAATCATTTACTTTACTAAAATTTACAATGACCGAACTCTTACCAGTTTCTGATAGGCCTGCTGCACCTTGTCACTCGCTGTATCTTTCCAGTTTTTGGTAAAAGGAACATCATCCAAAGAATCCAGTGCTACGATTTCAGCTGCCGTACCACAGAAAAAAGCGGCATCAGCTCCTCTCATTTCTTCGGGTTTGAAGAAGGTTTCTTTAACGGGTATATCCAGCTCACTGCATATTTCAAAAATGGTCTGTCTGGTGATACCCGGCAGTATGTTTCCTTTTGCAGGCGTAAATAATGTCCCATGTTTTTCGTAGAATATATTAGCGCCTGAACTTTCAGCAACATTACCATTCTCGTCTAACAGTAGTGCTTCATCATAACCTTTGTCTTTGGCATCCTGACAAGCCAGGATAGAATTCACATAATGTCCTCCTACTTTGGCTTCTATCTTAAAAGCTTTGGGATTGGGACGTTGAAAAGGGGACGTCATGATTTTCATTTTGTCTGCGAGATAGCCATTGCTCCATTCCCAGGCAAGCAGAGACAGATATGATTTTTGTCCTTTTGAAAGGGACATATTGGGAGAACAGGTGACCAATGGACGGATATAAGCATCGCTGAATCCGTTACGTTCTAAAAGTTCATAAGTAATATCCGTAAGCTGGCTGACAGAATAATCAAACGGGATGTGCATCAGTTCTGCCGATCTTTTCAATCTTTCATAATGTTCTTCTGCCTTAAAGATTTTGGTGCCGCGATCGGTGCTGTAGGATTTTATACCTTCAAAAACAGAATAACCATAATGAAGTGACTGGCCGTAAAGGTCCATTCCTGCCTCTCCAGCCTTTAAGAAATTTCCATCAAAATAAACGATCGTTTTGTCAGTGTAATACATTGTTTAGGGTTTTTAAATTAACAAATGGGTATAAAAAAAGCCCTCTCACGATGTGAGAGGGCTCAAATATGTATAGTCATACTCTATCCTTCTCACCAAAGCAAGGGAATAATAATGACGATAATAATAACTGTTAATAACTGATTCATAATTTCTGAAATAAAAAAAGCCGCTTCAATATGAAACGGCTTATATAATTTAAATGAAAATATTTTACAATGCCGATTCCTTACTGCTGTTAATGACAACAATAATGCTAGAAATGACAATAATATTTTTTTGATTCGTAAAATTCATATTGCAAATGTATTAATTTTTAGCTACTGAGCAAGTTTTTTTACCACTTTTTATTTTTTTCGCAAAATTCATTGATGGTTACTGCAGTTTCCGCCACATCATGTACTCTCAGAATTTTAGCTCCCTGCTCCAAAACTTTTATATGAAGTTTCTGCGTTTCTTCACTGATGTCCAGAGGAGATTTCCCCAGTGGTTTATAAATAAAAGATTTTCGGGAAATCCCTATCAGTAAAGGAAACTTTTCAAAACCAAAATACTGTGTTTCACCGATCATTTTCATCTGATCTTCTACTGTTTTTCCGAAACCAAAACCGGGATCGAGAATAATATCTTTCACTCCTTTTTCAAGAAGTTCATTGGTCTTTTTAGAAAAATAACGATTAACTTCCAAGGTAATGTCTTTGAACTTGACTTTGTCATGCATGGTATCATAAGACGAGTTGACATGCATCAGAATATAGGGAAGTTTCGTTTCTGCCGCAGCATCAAACATTTGATCATCATACTGCCCTCCGGAAATATCATTGATCAGATCAATCCCCTCATTAAATCCAAATTTTACGGTTTCGGCATAAAATGTATCCAATGAAATTAATGCTTCCGGAAATTCTTTTTTGATTTGGGAAATCATCTTTCCTATTCTTTGAATCTCCTCTTTACTGCTTAAAAAATCAGCATTGGGACGGGTAGACTGCGGTCCGATGTCGATGATTTCTGCCCCCTCTTTCAGAAGTTTTCCGGCATGCTCTAACGCTGATTTTTCACTATTAAACTTTCCGCCATCAGAAAAGGAATCCGGGGTAAGATTAAGAATACCCATGATTTTTGGTTTACTGAGCTCCAACAGCCTTCCGTTGCAGTTGATGGAATGGAAAGGTTTAAAAGTTTGAGGGTCGGAAGGTTTGAGGGTTTGGGAGTTTGAGGACATAGATATAATTGATGATTGATAAGTGATAAGTGATACTGTCCTGCAAAATTAAGATTTATTGTGGAATGTGGAACTTCATGATTTTTGTTTAGTGCTGGTTGGTAGTTGTTAATTTTCCAGACAATAAATCAGCAACTGACAACCATGATAACTCTAAAACCCTCCCACTCTCTAACCCAAACGCCTAAACTCTGACAAAAATCAATTCCTGATTCCTGCTACCTAAAACCTAATTCGTATATTTGGGAGATTAAGAAAATTTATGTCAGAAACATCAGTACAGTTCGGAAAAGTTATTAGTCAGTGTCGTGATCTTTTCAGTAAAAAATTACAGGATTACGGGGCAGCATGGAGGGTTTTGAGACCGAGTTCTATTACGGATCAGATTTATATTAAAGTGAACAGAATCCGTACGCTGCAGATGACAGATAAAAAGATGATAGATGAAAGCGAAGAGGATGAATTCATTGCTATCGTCAACTACTCTATCATCGGACTTATTCAGCTTGAGAAGGGTCTTTCCAATGATTTTAACGAAAATAAAGAGGAAGTTTTGAACCTTTATGATCAATATGCTCAGGCTGCTCAGGCTTTAATGGAAAGAAAAAATCACGATTACGGTGAAGCATGGAGGGATATGAGAATTTCTTCTATTACTGACCTTATTTATCAGAAAGTACTGAGAACAAAGCAGATTGAAGACAATCAGGGAAAAACGATTGTTTCTGAGGGACTGGATGCGAATTATTTCGACATGCTGAACTATGCTGTTTTCTGCCTGATTAAGTTTTCTGAAAAAGAAAATATTTCCGAACCCAAAAAATAATTTACTATGATCAAAGGTGTATTACGCTTTATTATTGCTGTTATCTTCATTCTTTCAGGCTTTGTAAAGGCTGTGGATCTGGTAGGATTTTCTTTCAAAATGGAAGAATATTTTGCTCCGTCCGTTTTCAACATGCCATTCCTGGAGAAATTTGCGCTTCTGTTCTCGATCATTGTGGTCGTCCTGGAGCTTTTCTTAGGGTTTATGCTTTTACTGAAACTGAAGCTTAAATTTACACTTTCAGCGTTAATTGCCCTTTGTATCTTCTTTGGGTTCCTTACTTTTTACTCGGCTTATTTCAATGTGGTAACGGATTGCGGATGTTTTGGAGATGCCGTTAAGTTTACCCCTTGGCAGAGCTTTATTAAAGATATTGTGCTTCTTGTCGGTCTTATTATCGTGTTTATCCTTTACAGAAAGGAATTCCGTAAAAAAGACGTATACAGCAGCGACAATACAAAAGAATCATCTGGTAAGTTCAGATATGCACTTCTGGGCCTTTTTTCTGTGATCATGATCTACATTATGGCTCAAGGAATCATGCATGAACCCATTATTGATTTCCGTGATTATAAAATAGGGACGAATATCAAAACTGAAAAGGAAAAAATCAATAAAAATCCTTCTGAATACAAAACTTTTTACTCGCTTAAAAACCAGAAAACAGGAGAAGTTTTGAAGGTGAATCAGGATGATTATATTAAAGAGACAAAATACTGGGCGGAAGGTTCTCCATGGAAAATTGAGGAAGGAAAAAACGAATCGGTTCTGGTAAAAGAAGGCTATAAATCTGAAATTGTAAAATTCAAAATTGAAGATCCTACAGGCATGGATCTTACCGATGAGATCATCAATGCCCCCAAAGCAGTACTCGTTTTTTCTTATCATCCGAAAGAAGTTCCTGCTGATCTTATGCAGAAAGTTGAGGCTAAAGTGAATACCCAGAAAGGAGCTGTCATCTACGGAGTCTCTACGGATCAGAACACTTTTAAAACCATAAAAAATGCGATGATGGACGGAACTGCTATCAAAACGATAGCGAGAAGCAATCCGTTTGTAGTTATACTGGAGAAAGGAAAAATCGTAGACAAACAGCCTGCAAAAGATTATGTCGATTAGGACGGATATAACGAATGGTCAATGCGTGAATGGTGAATAAAAAAACTCGTCAATTCCCAAACTTATTCCTTGAAATCAAAAATTAAAAATTAAACACTATACTTAAAACATACATTTACCAATGCAAAAATCAAATAAATCAATCGCCGGTTATCATCTTTTAATGATTTTATCTTCTGTAGACGGAGAATTTGCTCCTGAAGAAGGAATGCTGGTTCAGCAATATATGGCAGACGAATTTCCCTTCAGAATGAATCTTGACAATGAACTGGAAACGCTGGCTCTTTTACAACCTGAAGAATGGAAAGATCATTTTGAATTCCATGCAAGATGTTTCCATGATGATTCTACGGAAGATGAACGCGTAAAATTTGCTCAATTTGCTAAAACACTGATTAAAGCTGACAATAAAGTCACTGACGAAGAGCATACTTTCTACAAGCTGTTGAAAAATCTGTGGAATTTAGCATAGAAAAACCACCAAAAACAAAATACATCATGACGAAATTTTATCTTGGACTATTAATTATGAGTGCTTCTACGATACAATCTCAAAAATTCCCTGCTCTTAAAGCTCCCATTGCTGAAAAGCAGGCACACATCCGGGAAATTCACGGGGATAAAGTGAATGATCCCTATTACTGGATGATCGATTATTTTAAAAAAGGAAAAGATTCTACGAAAGTGGTTGATTATCTGAAAGCTGAAAATACCTATTGGGAAGGCATGATGAAAGATACAGAACCTTTCAGAGAAAAACTTTTTCAAGAAATGAAAGCCCGTATTAAGGAAAAAGATGAATCGGTACCTGTCTTTGACAACGGATATTTTTATTATACCCGTACAGAAGCAGGGAAACAATATTTCAAATACTGCAGAAAAAAAGGTAGTCTTACTGCTCCTGAAGAAATCCTTCTGGATGTAGATCAACTTGCGGAAGGGCACCCTTATTATAATGCAACAGGTTTCAGTATCAGCCCGGACAACAGTAAACTGGTATATGGCGTTGATGATGTTTCCAGAAGACAGTATACTTTATTTTTAAAGGACCTGAAGACCGGAAAAACAACCGATCTGGGCATTAAAAACACAGAAGGTTCAGCAGAATGGGCGAATGACAATAAAACCATTTTTTATACAGAGAACAATCCGGTGACTCTTTTGTCCGAAAAAATCAAAAAACATACGCTGGGAACTGATCCAGGCAAAGATGTGACCGTGTATGAGGAGAAGGACCACACCAATTATATTTCGGTATACAAATCTAAAAATCAAAAATTCATTCTCATCTATTCAGGGGCTACGACATCTTCTGAAACAAGATATTTAAATGCTGATGATCCAAACGGAACATTCAAAGTTTTCCAGCCGAGAATGAAGAATGTTCTCTATTCGATCACGCCTTTAGAAGATAAATTCCTGATCAGAACGAATAAGGATGCACTCAATTTTAAAATTGCAGAAACGCCTTTAGATAAAACAGGTGTTGAAAACTGGAAAGATTTCATCCCGCACAGAAGCGATGTTTTAATGCAGTCCGTGAGTGCGTTTAAAAACTATCTTGTGTTCAGTGAAAGACAGAATGGACTTACTCAACTCGTTATTTATGACAGAAAGACGGCTAAAAAGGAAGCGTTGACATTTGATGAACCTGCCTACACCATTTCTTCACTGGAAAACCCTGAATACAACACGGATAATTTCCGTTTTGGCTATACTTCAATGATTACGCCTGTCTCTCAGTTTGAGCAGAATTTAAAGACCGGCAAAAGAACGTTGCTAAAACAACAGGAAGTTCTGGGCGGTTATGCTAAAGATGGATATACTACTGAAAGACTTTTTGCAACAGCGAAAGACGGCACAAAAATTCCGATCTCCATTGTGTATAAAAAAGGATTTAAAAAAGATGGGAACAGTCCGCTGCTTCTTTATGCATATGGTTCTTACGGAAGTTCAATGGATGCGGCTTTCAGCAATACGCGGCTAAGTCTTCTGAACAGAGGTTTTGCTTTTGCTATCGCACACATCCGTGGCGGCCAGGAAATGGGAAGGCAATGGTATGAAGACGGAAAAATGATGAAAAAGAAGAATACCTTCACCGATTTCATCGATGCCGGAGAGTATCTGGTTAAAGAAAAATATACTTCACCCAAACATCTTTATGCTCAGGGCGGAAGCGCAGGAGGACTTTTGATGGGTGCTGTTGCGAATATGAGTCCGAATTTATGGAACGGTATGATTTCACAGGTTCCTTTCGTAGATGTGGTCAATACGATGCTTGACGAAAGTATTCCCCTGACAACCAATGAATATGACGAATGGGGAAATCCAAACAATAAGGAAGCTTATTTCTATATGAAGTCTTATTCTCCATATGAAAATATCGAAAAGAAAAATTATCCTAACCTTTTGGTAACAACAGGGCTTCATGATTCTCAGGTACAATATTTTGAGCCTGCAAAATGGGTCTCCAAACTCAGGGATATGAAAACGGATAAGAATGTATTACTTTTAAAAACGGATATGAATTATGGCCACGGAGGTGCTTCAGGAAGATTTGATTACCTGAAGGATATTGCTTTGGTGTATGCTTTAATGTTTAAACTGGAAGGGATTGATAAATAATTAAATATCACGCAGATTTTGCGAATTTTGCAGATTGACAATGACAGAAAATGAAATTTCATACATTGTTCGAAAATGTATTTTTAATGTTTATAATCAATTAGGTCCTGGCTTGCTTGAATCTATATATCAAAATATACTTATATACGAACTAGAGCAAAATGGATTAAATGTAAAATCAGAAGTTAAACTTCCTGTTTATTACGACAATAAAAAATTTGATTTAAACTTTAAAATCGATATTTTGGTAGAAGAGAAGGTAGTTTTGGAACTAAAATCAGTAAAAGAATTAGAAGCTATTCACTACAAACAACTTTACACTTATTTAAAACTATCTGATAAAAAATTAGGAATACTAATTAATTTTAATACAACAAATATTATAGATAGTATAAAAAGAGTCGTTAATAATCTTTAAATCTGCTAAATCATTAAAATCTGCGCGAAATAAAAATAATAAACAATAATTTACCTAATTATATAAGACTATGAGAAGAAAAATAGTTGCAGGAAACTGGAAAATGAACAAAAATGTCATTGACGCACAACAGTTAATGATTCAATTACTGAGCTATAAAAATAGTAATACCACCCAGTGCGAAGTATGGATCGCGCCGCCTTCTTTATATCTGATGATGGCTAAAGATATTTTCGAAAAAGATGAGATCGGTGTATTCTCTCAGGATATGAGCGAGCATGAAAGCGGTGCCTATACGGGCGAACTTTCTGCTGATATGCTTGAATCTATCGATGCAACTGGTTCATTAATCGGGCACTCTGAAAGAAGACAATATCATGGCGAAACGGATTCTCACTGCAACAGAAAGATCAAATTGGCGCTTGACAAAGGTCTGATCCCAGTATACTGTAACGGTGAAACGCTTGAACAAAGAAAGGCAGGACAACATTTCGAAGTGGTAAAAAACCAGACTGAAGTCGCTCTTTTCACCCTTTCTGCAGAAGAAATCAAAAAAGTAGTAATCGCCTACGAACCAGTTTGGGCGATAGGAACAGGGGAAACAGCTTCTCCGGAGCAGGCTCAGGAGATTCATGCACACATCAGAAGCATCATCGCTGCCAAATACGGACAGGAAGTGGCTGACGAAATTTCTATTCTTTACGGAGGTTCTGTGAAGCCTGATAATGCAAAAGAGATTTTCTCTCAGCCTGATATCGATGGTGGACTGATCGGAGGTGCCGCTTTAAAATTAGAAGATTTTTCTAAAATTATTGAAGGTTTTAATTCATAGTTTTTAGGCTAACGCCTATGCTATTGAATTCATTCAAACGATATACAATCAAAAACGGTGGCATCTTCGATGCCGCCGTTTTCTTAAAAAAAATCTAATTATTGAATATCGACTACATACATCGTTCCTTTGTCAACTTTTCCTGTTTTAGGAAGGATCTTGGCTTTCGGATTTCCGTTTCCGTCATCTAAAATTCCAAAATCATCATCATTGAAGACGGCTAGTTTATTGTTTCCTAAATAAACGATTCCTTCAAATTTGTCATGTTCGTATCCTAGTTTTGCCACCAGATCCACGGCTAAAATTTTGGACACCGGCTTGATGCCTGCATTGGTAATTTCATCCCATGTAGACTGCTCCAAGGCTTTATTATTGATTTTCATTCCATCAACGGCTGTAATATCAGCTCCGTTTACATCTGAAGCTCCGGCTATATTGATTCTGTATACTTTTTTGGTTCCGCCCTGAGAGCCAAAATTGCCATCTCTTTCGATCACAAGGAATTCCGTACTGCTGATGGCTGTGATATCACATACCGAGTCTGAAGCACCGCCATTCTGCTTATACAGATACTGTTTCGTTTGTCCTGTCGCAATATCGAAAGAGACAATTCTGGTTAAAGTGGTATTCGTTGCCAAAGCTTTTGTTGGGACATACATCGTAGACTGTATAGTACCAACCAGCATTTTTCCGTCCGGAGTGATGCATAATCCTTCCATTCCTCTATTGGCTCTTCGTTTTGCCAAAACAGCGGGTAATTTCCTTGGCCCGGTATTAACGCCTATCGGACTTATTCTTTCCAACTCCACTCCTTCTGCACTATAATGAACGATGTGGGGACCATATTCATCAGAAACCCAAAAGGTTCCGTCTGCCGCTGCTACAATGCTTTCGCTATCCAGCCCGTAATTGTCTGTTCCCAAAACATTCCCTGATGCATCGTAGGCTGTTTCTCCTGTACTTCCCATTCCTGCAGGATTGGGAAGACCGGTAATCGGTTGGCCGGAAGGATTTTTAAGCTTAATATATTTAATGATCTCGATATTTCCTTCTGCATTAATTTTAAAATGCATAATGGTTGGGGTAAAATTCGGGGCCGGGAATTTTTTCCCGTTCAGATAGTCTGTATTGGGACCACGGTCTGTGATCACATAAAACTCACCCTTTCTGGTAGGATGTGCCGCTGCACCGGAACCAAACCCACCGTTAATGATATCTACACCATTCACCGTTGCTAATTTGGAAAAAGGAAATTCCTGAGGAAGCTTGGTATAATTGACATCCTGGTTATTCATCTTGTCGTCATCTTTACATGATACAAGCGCTGTGAATATGATGGCCGATAACAGCAGTTTTTTCATAATTACTTTTATGCCGCGAAAGTATACATTGATTGTAAACTGATGTTGAATTTAATAACAATTGTATTTTAACAATAAGATCTTTAAATGAATTTATTTTAAACACCGAAATAACCCGAATATTATCAATCTTTCTTTTAATTCTTTATTAAATCAAAAAATCATCTTTCTAAAAGTCAGACAACCGTTAAACAAAAGACTGAAAAGACACGATAATTCACAAAACGGCTTCAAAAATTTATATAATATATTTGCAACAGTTAAGGCTGAACATCTGTTCATTAACAGGGAATCAAGTGAGAAGAAATTCAATGCTTGGGCTGTACCCGCAACTGTAAGCTGTATCAAACTTTGAGTACATAAGGCCACTGGATCCAAGTCCGGGAAGGCGTACTTTGAGAAGCAAGCCAGGAGACCTGCCTTATCTGCATTCGCTTCAGGAAGAGAAGAATCTGAAAAGAGTTCTGTATTCTTTGTCCTGTGGGAAAGTTTCGGGAATAAAACTTTAATTTAATTATATTATGAAAAAGATCTATCTTTTTTTTCTGCTGCTATGTTTGCAGCTATTTTCAGCGCAGTTTACAGAGAATGACATTAAATTCTGGGTAGGAACGGGCTCCAAAAAGGCTTATTTCATCGCCGATTTTAATGACAGTGACAATCCCACATCGTATGCCTGGGGCTATCGTTATGATGCGAATAATCTCACGATGGAAGACCTCATCAATGCTATCGCTGTAGCAGAACCTAAAATAGAAGCAGAAGTTCCTTCTGGTTTTCTTTACAGTTTCAATTACAACCATCACATTCCAAGTCTGGAAGATTACTGGTCTACGTGGTCCGGCCCAACTGCTGAGAATATGAATCTAAATAATGGGGTCAACAATGATCCATTAGTTAATGGAAAATGGTACGGCCTTTCTTTCGGATATGGATTTACCTCTACTACACCACCACTTTCCCATCCTTCGGCTCCAGTGGCTGCTTATCATTCTGCATGGTATAATGCATCGCAGATTACCAACTGGATCGGAACAGGAAGCAATACAAGTCTTATCGTTATCGATTTTGGAACCAGCAGTTCTGCCGGACAAGCTCATTCTTTTGTTTTTGGAATTAAATATAACGGAAGTTTAACCGCTGAACAAGCTCTTCAGCTGATTCATGCACAAGCTCCTTATTTTAATTTTACATCAGGCAGCAACCAGATCAATGCCCTTTCTCTCAATAACTTCACAGGAAATGCATCCGGAACCAATACCTGGAAGCTTTACAAAGGAAAAGACCTTTCAAGCTGGAGAGGACAGACCAATCTTTCTCAGATTCAGTTGGGGAATAACGACTGGCTGGGCCTTAGCTTCGGACAGAGACTGCCATTTACTCCACGAGAAGCTTCGAACCTGACTTTAGGTGTTTCTGAAAGCAGTAAAAAAGAATTCAGGATCTATCCTAATCCTGCAAGTGATTTTATCAGAATAGAAACTGATGAAGATCTTAAAGAAGTGAATATTTATGCCATATCAGGACAGAAAGTATTGACTGGTAATACAGCAAAGATTAATATTCAGGCATTGAAGGCCGGGATTTATTTAGTGGAAATTAAAACATCGAAGAATACGATGGTTCATAAGATGATTAAAAAATAGTTGAAATGCACTTCCAGTAGAGTGTTTTTTTGAACCACCCCGTCAAAAATTCTTTGAATTTTCGCCACCCCTCCATGGGAGGGGAATTGGAGTCGACGAGTTTTTGTAATTATGAAAACCTAAGATTTTCATACAACTTAAGTGACTTTCTTTTCGTACAGCTTTTAAACTTAAAAATAAACTAAAGTGGTAAAAAAGATTTTGTCTCTTTTGTGATTAAGATAAAAATCAAGCAATAAAAAAACGCACCGAAAATTCGGTGCGTTTTTCAATATTCCTGAAAAGGAAATTATTTTTTCTCTGTAGATCTCTGTAAAACTTCGTCTACCATTCCGTAGCCTTTCGCTTCCTCAGAAGTCATCCAGTAGTCTCTGTCTGAAGACTTCTCTACCCACTCATAAGTTTGTCCTGAGTGATGACCGATGATCTCATAAAGCTCCTGCTTTAATTTAAGCATCTCTCTTAAATTGATCTCCATATCTGAAGCTACTCCCTGAGCACCTCCTGAAGGCTGGTGAATCATTACTCTTGAATGCTTAAGCGCTGAACGCTTTCCTTTTTCTCCTGCTACAAGTAATACCGCTCCCATTGAAGCTGCCATTCCTGTACAGATTGTAGCTACGTCCGGTTTGATGATCTGCATTGTGTCATAGATTCCTAACCCTGCATAAACACTTCCTCCCGGAGAGTTGATGTAGATCTGGATATCCTTGGCAGAATCAGAACTTTCCAAGAATAAAAGCTGAGCAGTTACAATGTTGGCCACCTGATCATCAATTCCTGTTCCCAAGAAGATAATTCTATCCATCATCAGACGTGAAAATACGTCCATCTGGGCAACGTTTAATCTTCTTTCTTCCATGATATATGGCGTAAGATTGGTTGGACCATACATTCCCATATACTGATCGGTAGCAAGACCGTTATTTCCTAAATGTTTTACAGAGAAATCTCTGAATTCTTTTTTAATGTCCATATTTCTATTATGTATTATTAAATATTTTTCGAAGTTTAAATTACAACTTTTATTCCTAAAATTTTATAGGACTTTTTGTCAGAGAATTCCGGCCTGATGATCAGCGGTATGTCTGCAATCTATCTTTTTCTATCTACGTAAATACCTTTGATAGGGGAATATTCAATAATATCGCTCAATCTGATGGAGGCCTGTTTCAGCAGGGTAATCTTTTTGATCAGCTCATAATATTTCACTTCATCCGTTTCACTGTACTGGTCCAGCTGTTTTGCAGTTTCTTTAATAAGATAATCAATATATCTGTATTTGTGCAGCAAAACATCTCCCTGAACCTGTTCCGCTATTTTGTCACCATAATTGGGAGGATAAATATTTCTGGAACCCCAGTTTTCCAGTTCATCCAGAGGAATCAGGGCATCTACTACCTTTGAAGTTATTTCTTCATCCATAAAAGCCACAAAAAAGTTTCCGCTTCTCAGTTCATCCTTTTGAATTCCTTCTTTCACCTGGTTAATGATAATTTCATTGCCTTTTACTAAAAAATTATACTGCTCCTCTTCAAAATGCAGAAGGATTTCTTCAATAACGGTAATCTGATATTCTTCGTTTTTATCGTTGGTTCTTTTTAACACAATATCACCAAACATCAGCATGTGATCGACGAGTTTGCTTTCCATAAACAAAACGTCGTAGAGATAAGGATCTTCTTTTTCCTCGTCCAGAGGTACAATTTCAAGCTTAGCCGGAGTTTTCTCTTTTTGTTGCTGAATGTGCTGGGTTTGATTCTGAGTAATCTGTTTCTGAACATCCAACTCGTTGAAAAGACTCTGTTCGGACAATCCGAATTTATTGGAAACCTCTTTCAGATAGACTTCCCTTTTCAGGGCATTCTGTACGAAAGAAACCGATTTTACAATATTCTGGATGGCTTCGGCTTTTTTTATGGGATCATTTCCGGCATCTTTTAAAAGAATATCTGCTTTAAAGTCAATGAAATCGGTCGCTTCATTTTCGATGAACTTTTCTACATAATCCTGCGGATGCTTTCTGGCAAATGAGTCCGGGTCATCACCTTCCGGGAAAAGCAGGACACGAATATTCATTCCCTCTGTCAAAAGCATATCAATACTTCTGAAACTGGCTTTGATTCCTGCATTATCACCATCAAAAAGAATCGTTACATTTTCCGTCAGCCTTTTGATCAGTTTAATCTGCTCGATGGTCAAAGACGTTCCTGAACTGGCCACTACATTTTCGATCCCTGACATATGAAGCGCGATCACATCCATATAGCCTTCTACAAGAAGGCAGTTGTTTTTTCTGGAAATTGCCTGTTTGCTTTGATTTAACCCATAAAGAACATTGGATTTGTGGTAAATCTCTGTTTCCGGTGAGTTAAGGTATTTGGCCGTCTTGACATTATTCTTAAGAATTCTGGCTCCGAAACCTAAAACCCTGCCCGAAAAACTATGAATAGGAAAAATAACTCTTTCTCTGAAACGGTCGATTCCGGACGGTGTGTTTTCAGGAAATATAGAAAGTCCGGATTTTTCAAGAATATCTTTCGTATAGCCTTTTTCCTCGGCGTAAACAGTGAAGGCATTCTTCTTTTCTACGGAATATCCAAGCTGGAATTTTTTGATGATATCATCTTTCAGCTCACGCTCTCTGAAATAGGCCAAACCAATACTTCTCCCTTCTTCCGAATCCCAAAGAATCTCCTGAAAATACGTGTTGGCAACTTCATGAATTTTATACAGCTGATCTTTTTCGGTCTGTGCATGTTTTGCTTCTTCAGAAAACTCACGCTGATCTTCTTCAATTTCGATCCCGTATTTTTTAGCGGCGTGACGAAGGGCTTCAGGATAGGTAAAATTCTCAATCTCCATCAGGAATGAGATGGCGGTTCCTCCTTTACCTGTTGAGAAGTCTTTCCAAATCTGTTTGCTCGGTGAAACGACGAAACTTGGAGATTTTTCATCGTGAAAAGGACTGAGTCCTTTGAAGTTAGACCCTGCTCTTTTCAGCTGCACGTACTCCCCTACTATCTCTTCTACCCGTATCGTTGAAAAAATTTTATCTATGGTCTGTTTGGAAATCATACGGTAAAATTAAATATTTAGTTTGAACAAAAAAACTTCCGCAAAAAGAATGATTTATATCACCGCTCTTATTTAAATCAATTCTAAATAAAATAATATGTTTGCATTGAAAATTTTTAACCATTAAGCATGATTACAACTCAATTCTTTACATTACTCAAACGGGTAAAACCAGGTATGATCGCGGCTTTCGTGCTGTTCGTGTATACTTCTCTGGATGCACAGGTGATCTCATCTTATTCATTCTCACAAAACCAAGGGACTTATATTCCTATTTCCAATTCCACCAATATTGCAAAAGCTACGGCATCTACAGGTTCAGGAGTCCTGGACGACAATGTCTATCCACTGAATACTGTTATTCCATTTTCATTTCCTTTTAACGGAAGTACATTTAATTCTATAAAGGTCCATGCCAACGGATTCATCAGCTTTGGAAGCCCTGTCACCAGTTCTTCCGACCCTATAGGTTCAGGAACTGCCTACGCAGGAGTTGTTTCACCATTGTCTGCTGACCTTCAATCTCTTTTTAATGTAAACGGCCTGACAGGATCGATAGATTATACAGTTGCCGGTAGTGCTCCCAACCGCGAATTTATTGTTCAGTGGAGTCATTTCAGACCTTATTCATCGACAGCAGCTACGTCTACCTCTCATCATGACTGGAATTTCCAGGCGAGACTGCATGAAAACGGAAGTATCAGGTATGTGTACAGCATGGCTTCTCAGGGATCACCCAACGCATCCAGTGCCAAAGTTGGTCTGAGAGGAGCGACCAACAGTGATTATAATAACAGAGCTGCATCAGGAAATGCTTCCAGCAATTGGAATAATACAGTATCAGGAACAAACTCGTCTGCGGGTATCACAACTAACTACAGTTTTCTTCCAACACAGGGTCTGACGTTTACCTGGATTGCCCCCACTGCCTGTATTGTACCTGTATCACAAGCATCTAATTTAGCTTTAACGAATTCAGGAATGATCATTAACGGAACTTTTACAGCCAGCTCTCCTGCAGCGGATAAATATCTTATTCTGAGAAATGCAAACGGAACATCACCTAACGCACCGGCAAACGGAACGGTCTACACTACCGGCGAAAATGCTTCTCTCAATGCTTATGTAGTGTATTACGGATCTAATACAACTTTTGAAAACAATTATAATCACGGAATCCGTGGAAATAATCAGTATACCTATACTGTTTATACTGTGAATTCAAACTGTATGAACGGGCCTTTGTACAATACACAGAATCCTTTAAGCAGTTCTATCATTAGCTGTCCAGCTTCCGTAAATGATATCACGACCTCCAATGTAAACACCAATTCATTTGATATAACATGGTCCGATTCCGAAAACGGAAACGCATTACCCATCAATACGGTTATTGAAGTGGCTTCGGACAGTAATTTTATGTCAATGGTGGCAGGATCACCTTTTACCCTGGGAGCTTCTGCTTTATCTCAGCCTATTTCGGGACTACAACCGAATACTCAATACTTTATCCGTGGAAAAAGAGTAAGTACCCAATGTCAGAGCTCATATTCCGGAACGGTAAGTATTTATACAACCTGTCCGCCCACGTCTTCATTGTACGAAAACTTTGATTCTGTTTCAGGAACAAATAATCTCCCGAATTGCTGGGGTAAAATCCTGACTTCTAATAATGGTTCTACACCTACCATTAGTTTAACAACCACAGAAGCGAACTCATCACCAAACAGTATCAGTTTTTACGGAAACGGAGCGGCCACAACAGAAGCAGCCACGAAAATCATTCTGGTAAGTCCTGAACTGACGAACATCAGCAGCGGAACACACAGGCTTCGTTTCAAGGCAAAAAGAACTTCAGCAGATATAAAAATTCAAATTGTAGCTTTAACAGGAAATACATCTTCTGCGAATGTTGAAATGATTGAAACACTCCCTTTGACCACAACATACCAGGAATATGTGGTTTATCTGAATAATTACTCCGGAGCCGCCAATCATCTGGGAATAAGAAGAGTAGACGGAAGCACGTGGTCGTACATGTATGTTGATGATGTCATCTGGGAGGCAGCACCGAGCTGTACTGAAATTACTTCAGTGACATTAAATGAAGAAACTTATAACGGGGCGACTATTTCGTGGACTAACGTTAACAATCAGGAGCCCGGATCAGGCTATGAATATTTCGTTTCTGCTGTCAATACACCACCCGCAAATACCAACAGCTTTGTAACCTTAGCGTCAGGAACTCATTCTGTGAACCTATCAGGTCTTTCAAACGGCAGTTATAATTTCTGGATCAGAAGGGCATGTTCACCAGGCGAAAAAAGCCCATGGAAAACGGTAGCCTTTTCTACGGTTCCTACTACTCCGGCTCCGTGGAAAGAAGATTTCTCAACCTCAGCTTTCCCACAGGGCTGGACGAATGGAACGAGCCCGCAATCCTTCATATCAGGAACTGACAGAGGCGCAACAGGACATGGAGCTACAACGAACAACTTATATAAAAACCTTTTTGGAAGTACCGCCTCAGGAACATTCAGCACGGTTAATGTAGGACCATTGAATACCTCCAATTATGAACTAAGCTTTTATTACAAGCAAAGCAGTTACAACAGTCCATTTGCACCATTAGCAGCCTGGGGTAACTTTGACGTACAGATTTCCTCAGATTTCGGAGCTACATGGACTACAATAGGAACCGTAAATAATGAACCCGGTACAGGAAATTATATCAAAAAAACATATTCTCTCGCCGCTTATCAAAACCAGTTTGTAAAAGTTAGAATTAATGCCAACAGGACGGCGGGAGATTTTGATCTTTCTTTTGACAATTTTGAAATTAAAGCAGGTAATCTTTCTACTCTTGAAACCGTAAAAGACAAAATAAGAATCTACCCTAATCCTGCGGTATCTTTTGTCAGGATTGATTCTAAAGAGAAAGTAAAATCTTTTGAACTGTATATGATCTCCGGACAGATTATAAAAACAGGAGGTCAGGTACAGGAAGTAGCTCTCGAAAATTTAGTTTCGGGACTTTATATTCTTAGGGTAGCACTCGATAATGGTCAGACTGTTATCCATAAGATCATTAAACAGTAGTTTTTGTATGATTAATTGATAAGCCCGGCTGAAAGATACTTTCAGCCGGTTTTTTAGGGTCAAATCTTAAAGAGTATTTTAGGTGAAATCATGAACTATTGACAATAATTATATAATTTAGAATTAAATTTGCAGCATGAAAATACAGTCCTTACATGAATGGCAGGAAGTTGTCGATAAGATCATTCCTGACTTAAAGCATAACATCCTTCTTTTAAAAGGAAACCTTGGCGCAGGCAAAACGACATTCACTCAGTTTCTTCTCAAAAATCTGGGAAGTCAGGATGAAGTCAACTCTCCCACCTACTCTATTGTCAACGAATACACTACGCCTGAAGGAAAGATTTACCACTTTGATCTTTACCGTTTAAAAAACATCGAAGAAGTCTATGATATCGGGATTGAAGAATACCTGGATCATGCGTTTCTATGCATCATAGAATGGCCGGAAGTATACGAAGAAGAACTATACGGGCTTAAGTACCACACAATGAGCATCGTGAATACAGGGGATGAAAGAGAAATTTCATTCGAGTAAATATTATGTATCTTTGCTTCATAAATTCAATTGAAAACAACAACCTGTAAGACATAATTTATTTAAAGAATGAGTACTACAAATATTTTTACTCCTTTTACTGAAGAAGAATTGATGCCGAAAGAAGAAAAGTTGGAGGTTATAAAGAAAGGAAAGCAGTTCAGTATTGGAATTCCTAAGGAGACCTGTCTTAACGAAAGGAGAACGTGCATTACTCCCGATGCAGTACAGGTACTGGTAGAACACGGCCATGAACTCATTATAGAAGCAGGTGCCGGAGAAGGTTCTTTTTTTACAGATTTACAGTATTCTGAATCCGGAGCAAAGATCACCAATGATCCTAAAGAAGCATTCGGGCAGGATCTTATTCTTAAAATTAATCCTCCTACAGAAGATGAGATTGATTATATGAAACCTAATACCTATCTGGTTTCAGCTCTTCAGATCAACCTTAGGGATAAGGATTATTTCCTCAAGTTGGCGGAAAGAAAGATCAATGCCATCGCTTTTGAATTTATTGTTGACGAGTACAAACAGCTTGCTCTGGTAAGACTGGTCGGCGAAATTGCAGGAACAGTGTCTGTCTTGTATGCATCTGAACTTCTCGCCTTGTCAAACGGCTTAATGCTGGGTGGTATTACGGGTGTGAGACCTGCAGAAGTTGTTATTTTAGGTGCCGGAATTGTGGGAGAATTTGCCACAAAAGCAGCTATCGGACTTGGAGCCAGCGTAAGGGTTTTTGATAACTCACTCTCAAAACTGAGAAGACTCCATACTCTTGTAGACAGCAGGGTTCCGACCTCTATTATTGATCCGAAAGAATTAAGCAAAGCATTACGACGTGCAGATGTAGTGATCGGGGCACTTCCAAGATTAAATATGACCCCTATCGTTACCGAAGAAATGGTCGCGAAAATGAAGAAGGGAAGCGTAATTATTGATATTACCATAGACAACGGTAAAGTGATCGAAACATCCGAGCTAACAACGATGGAGGATCCTTATATCATCAAACACGGTGTTATCCATTGCGGACTTCCGAATCTTACCTCAAGAATGCCGAGAACTACCACAAAAGCAATTTCCAATTTCTTCCTTTCCTATATTCTGAATTATGATGAAGAAGGCGGTTTTGAAAATATGCTGATCCGCAAAAATGAAATGAAGCAAAGTCTGTATATGTATAAAGGAAGACATACCAAAAAAGTGATATGCGACCGTTTCGGACTTACTTACCATGATATCAATCTTTTAATTTTCTAATGAAAAAGTTTAAATTCTTTTTAATAGGCCTTGTTCCGGGGCTGATTCTTGTATTTTTTATTTTAAACAAAAAAGGCGCGAGCTGCAGCGGATATCTTCCCAACAGCCGTGTGATCGCAGAAACTCTGTCTAAAGAGTTCAAGTACTCTGAAGACGTCAAAAACGGAATGAGCACTTATAAAATTGATGAGAAATTTATAAAAGACAGTATCATTACCAACGGAAAAGTAGATTTCGACAGAAGTCATGCCCAGAAAAAGCCCTGTCCAGACTATGTTATCATCTATCCTGAAAAAAATCCTTCTTATGAGATCACTTTTGAAAAGTGTGAAGAAACCGTTAATATAAACAGTCTTAAAAAACTTAAATAATCCTGAAGATCTTTTACTACATTTGTTTACAGATCATTAACCGTTATTTTTATGGAAGGCAATTACTACATGATCCACGATTATCTGATATTCATTGGAGTTTTTGCTATTTTCTTTCTGCTCACAGTCAGTATCTATCTGTTCAGTCAGAACAGCAGCTTCAGGCAGAAAAATACAAGGCTGTCTGAAACCAATAAGATCATTGAACAGAAGCTGAATGAAGTTCAGCTGGAACATATCGGCACAAAACTGAATCCCCATCTGTTTAAGAATATTCTGAATTCTGTGCAGTCGCACGCCTACCAGACTTATATGTCTCTGGATAAGCTGGCGAATGTCCTGGATTATATTTTATACGAAAGCAATAATAAATTTGTAAGTCCGAAAGAGGAACTGAATTTTGCTTTAAGCCTTATTGAGATCAATAAAATAAAGATCAACCCTCTTTTTGATTTCAGAATCAAGTCCAAAATCAATAAGTCTGATGCGGTGTATGAAGAAAAGGTTTTTGCTCCGCTGATCTCTGTTGACCTTATTGAAAATGCCTTTAAACATACAGATTTTCTCGCTCAGGACTCTTTTATCTCGATCCATCTGGAACTTGAAGACCGTATTTTCACCATGAAAGTCAGCAACAAATCTTCTTTAAAGAATATTCTGGAAAAGGAAAACAGCGGTTTTGGAAGCCAGTCCCTTGATCAAAGGCTTAAAATGATTTACAGCAATCATTACCAGCTTGAGAAAAATTCGAAAAACGGTATCTTCACCGCAGAATTAAAAATCAATTTAGGAGAATTCTATGATAAAATGCGTTATTCTCGATGATGAACTACTGGCGATCAGCTATTTAAAACTTCTATGCGAACAGATCGAAAATGTAGAAGTGGTAAAGGCATTCAATGATCCTAAAATTTTTCTAAGTGAAATAGATAACATCGACTGTAATCTGTGCATTCTTGATATTGAGATGCCGGGAATGACCGGACTTCAGGTAGCAGAAATTATTTCCGGTTCCAAAAAGATCATCTTCACCACCGCTTATAAAGAATATGCAGCAGAAGCTTTTGATCTGAATGTGGTAGACTATGTAAGAAAACCGATCAAAAAAGAAAGGCTGATCCAGGCCTTCGAAAAAGCAAAAGAACTGGTAGACATTTCCCATAAAAAAGATCTGATTGAATGGAATACCAATATCGGAAGGACCGTTATTTTTACAGAACAGATTGCTTACATTAAAACATCGGAGATCGACAGCCGTGACAAAGATATTATTCTGAACGACGGAACAACCATTGTCCTTAAAAATCTCAGTTTTAAAACACTTCTTGAAATGCTTCCTTCCAAAGATTTTGCCCAGGTGAATAAAAAAGAGATCATCGCTCTGGCATCCATCAAAGTATTTTCTACCAACGAAATCATTACAACTATTCAGATGGAAAGCGATCATTTTCTTAAGCTCCAGATCGGAGAAGCTTATAAACACTCACTGATGGAACTGTTCGGAAAGTAGATCTTTCAGACGTTTGCGGTTTCACTGCAAAATACAATGGTTTCATTACATCCTTCCCTTTTGACCCATCAATCCTGTGTATTTTTGCTGCAGATTAAATGATTTTATAATGAAAAATTGTGTGTATGCAGCAGGAATTCTCATATCCGGACTTTGCTTTTCTCAGGAAACAGGTTCAAAGGTGAAAGCCTCCTTTTTTGATGGAGTTGTAGTGGCCGGATATGTAGATCATGGAGCTTTTATCAACTTTACAGGCCCGAATATCAGCTTTACCCATAAAGGTCTGAAACTTATCGCCGGAATGCTTCCTTCGCTGCGGATCAAAGAAGATCATTCTCCGGGAACAAAAAACAGTCCGATCACCCCAAACCTGGGCGCAGGTCTTACCGTAGTGTACAAAAAGATCGCTCTTCAGATACCGGTTTATTACAATACAAAAACATCTGCAGAAAACGGAGCCTGGAAAGCAGGACTTGGACTAGGCTATTCTTTCAGATAGACTTTTATTACATTTTTTAGAACATTTATTACATTTTAGAAAGAAGGGTATTTAACATCAATATATTCTCATCAACTTTGCATTAAAATATTAGGAATCATGAACTGGGGAAAATACAGAAATTTAATTTTTTACATTCTGACCATTGCCTTTTTTTCCTGCCTGATGTACTTCTTCATCATAGAAGGACAGACGCTGGAGATCGGAGAAAATATCGTTAGAAAAACCAATACTGGCTCTACCTGGGAGAATTTTCAGGAATCTTTTAAAGCCAACCTCCACCATCCGCTGGCATTGCTTCTTGCACAGATTGTCACCATTATTCTGGTCGCAAGACTTTTCGGATGGATCTGTATGAAAATCAAACAACCTACGGTAATTGGTGAAATGATTGCTGGGATCGTTTTGGGGCCATCACTACTTGGGATGTACTTTCCTGAATTTTCCGCTTCTCTTTTTCAGAAAGAATCTTTAGGTAACTTACAATTTCTGAGTCAGATAGGCCTTATCCTCTTTATGTATATTGTAGGAATGGAGCTGGATCTGAGTGTATTAAGAAAAAAAGCTCACGATGCAGTAGTGATTAGTCATGCGAGTATCATTATTCCTTTCGCACTAGGAATCGGTCTTTCTTACTATGTATATCAGGAATTTGCACCCGAAGGCATCCAGTTTACATCATTTGCCTTGTTCATTGCTATTTCAATGAGTATTACGGCATTTCCGGTATTGGCCAGAATTGTTCAGGAGCGAAATCTTCAGAAAACCAAGCTGGGAACTATTGTTATTACCTGTGCAGCAGCTGATGATATTACAGCATGGTGTATCCTTGCCGCTGTAATAGCCATTGTAAAAGCAGGATCTTTCACCAGTTCCATCTATGTGATCATTATGGCTATTGCCTACGTATTTTTAATGATTAAGATCGTGAGACCATTTTTAAAAAGAATCGGTGATCTTCAGGCGGGCAAAAAAACCATCAGCAAACCAATGGTCGCTATTTTCTTCCTGACCCTGATCCTTTCTGCCTATGCTACTGAAGTCATTGGTATCCATGCATTATTCGGAGCGTTTATGGCCGGAGCTATCATGCCGGAAAATGCAAAATTCCGAACCCTTTTCATCGATAAGGTTGAAGATGTTGCTTTAGTCCTTCTCCTTCCGTTATTCTTTGTCTTTACAGGTCTCCGTACGCAAATCGGATTACTGAATGATGGTCATTTGTGGATGACGGCAGGATTTATCATTTTAACGGCTGTCACAGGAAAATTCATAGGAAGTGCACTCACTGCAAGGTTTGTAGGAATCAACTGGAAAGAAAGTTTAACGATTGGTGCATTGATGAATACAAGAGGATTAATGGAGCTTATCGTCCTGAATATCGGGTATGATCTGGGCGTGTTAAGCCCGGAGATTTTTGCGATGCTGGTTATTATGGCTTTGTTTACCACATTTATGACGGGGCCTGCTTTAGACTTTATTAATTTTATTTTTAAATCTAAAAAAAGCGACGAAGAAATGCATGATGGTCATGATTCCAAATACCGCGTATTGCTTTCTTTTGACAAACCGGAATCCGGAAGCACGCTTCTGAAGCTGGCTCACGATTTTACCAATAAAATGAACGGCAATAAAAGCATCACTGCGATGAATATTGCTCCCGTGGACGAAATGCACGCTTATGATATCGATGAATATGAAGATGCGCAGTTCAAAAACGTCATCGAAACATCACACGATCTGAAACTGGAAGTCACGACCCTTTTCAAAGCGTCTACTGATATTCAAAACGATCTTGCAGGGATTTCAAATAAAGGAAATTATGATCTTCTCCTGATTATGCTTGGGAAGTCAATGTATGAAGGAAGCTTACTGGGAAGATTGCTTGGGTTCACCACCAAAATTATCAATCCTGAAAAACTTCTGAATACGGTAAAAGGGAAAGGAAATATTTTCAACAATTCTCCTTTTGACGATTTTACGCTTCAGATCCTAGATAAGACCCAAATTCCGGTAGGTATTATGGTAGAAAAAGATTTCAAATCAGCGGATAAAGTATTTGTCCCTATTTTTAACCTGAGCGATTTCTATCTGCTGGAGTATGCGAAAAGACTGATCAACAATAACAATTCACAAATTATTATCCTGGATGCTGCCGGACAGATCCGTCATAATATCGAAGTGAAAGAGTTGATCAGAAGTATTGAACAGGTAGCCCCGAATCACATCACTTTATATAACGAGAAAAAGATCGAGAAAGAATTCCTGAACTCACAGGATCTGATGTTGGTCAGCAGCAAAAGCTGGAAAAACCTGATCGACAGTAAGAGCCTTTGGCTGTCTGATATTCCTTCGACATTGATTATCTCGAACCCATAGAATTAATGTAACACTGTAGCAGTATAACAATGTAACAATAGAATAATCCCAAGGTATTATAATAGATATTTGTAGTATCCGGCTTGATTAAATGATTGATAAACTGGTACATTGTTATATTGTTACATTATTTTTCCTTCCTGAGTTTTAGAAGTTTTTGAAATGTCTCAGAAATTCTTTTCTGCTCTCCTTCAATATAATCACTGCTGAAAGGTGCACCACAATCCAGACTATTGGTTACATGAAGCAGTTTTTCTTTTTCAAAATAATTTCTGTTTTCCTCAATTTCTGATTTTTTAAAGTCAAAAGTTTCGGTATCATTATTTTCTTTCATGGCCTTTACATCATAATACAGCGGCCGGTTGTAGGTATATATTTTCTCAAAAACAAACGATAGATTTCCATTAAGAAGATAATATTCGGTAAGTACCTGCCCCATTTCACCATAAAGTCTTGCCGATATCTTTTCCAAACGCCCCTTCTGCTCATAAAATACAGCTTCCCCGCCTTCTGTGGATTCTCCTTCTATGTCTCTCTTTGTAATGGAACTCCATTTTGTAATAGAATTGATCCTTTTAAAATTGGCACGGATTGGTTTCAGCCTGTCTGTTAAATATTCGTTGACGACAATATCATTTTCCCTGAATGATTCTTTGATCTTTATCGTATCAGATGTAGAAAGCTGCCTATTTCCAGTTTCGGTTGTGAAAGTTCCCGCATTACTCCACTGTATGGCAGCAATTACTACCAGTAAAGGATAAAAACAATTCTTCATGATCATTGTATTTTGCTGTGATATTAATTTACTGTTCTATAATAAAGCTAGTTAATCTTCATGATAACGTACTCCGTATCACTTAAAAACTGGAATTACTATCTTTGGAGAGATACGATAAGTAAGCTTCCATTCTCGCGAAGATCACACTGGTATTCTAATAATGATTAACAATATCTAACTTTTGAGGAAAGCCTATTGGCTTTTATTTTTCCAGAAGTGATTCAATAATTTTGTTTTGTGTTAATTCAAGAATCTATTTCACTTTAAGAAAAGTTCCTTCCAACGTTGCATTCATTCCAAACTCACAATCTGATGTTTGCACAGACGGAACCTGTGTAATGGATAAAAATCCATTATAAAAGGTCGCGACGAATGAACATGATTTGTTGACATCAATTGTAAACTGATTATTTTTAATCATCACCTCTCCCGATGCATCTGCAATATTTCTGCCCGGAGCCCCCGTTACAGAACCAATGTCATAGGAATACATCTGATCTTTCAGCTTTTTAATCGTGATACTTCCCTGATAACCGTTTTCTCCATATTGATACGTATACGTTCCTTCAAAACGATCAGACGGAACAGGTGCAAATATTTCCGGTTTCGGATGTACTTTAGTCTGGATATCAAGTGTCATGGGATAAACTGTTTCAGACTTTGTGGAAGACCATGATCCAGATAATTTTCCATTTTTTAAGACCGCATCAATAATCCCACTGATATTCCCATCGTTTTCAAATTCCTCCAAATGATAATGGTTTTCGGAATCCACCGTTCCTATTATTTTAATGGTTTTTTTTTCTTTAGTTTTTACATATCTGATGTTCCCTAAAACGACATTCTTTGAAACACTTACGGTTAGTTCAACAGGGATTTTTTGGTTGACAAGACCGCTAAAACTATAATTCGCGTCTGTATTCTTTTGCTGAGCGTGACAGATGCCTGTGGCAAAGCATATCATGAAGGTTACTTTTTTCAGATAGTTCATATTATTTAGATTTAATGATCAAGTGGATACGATTCAGTGAAGTTATTTTTTTTAAAAAAAAGCTTCGTCATACAAAAGTACAAAAAGACGACTATTACAATGCTCTTCTACCAGAAAAAGCCAGTTGAAATTGACCGTTATTTTACGTATTAAAAAGTAATCCCTAAACAAAAATTCAACTGATATTCAAAACTTTATAAAAACAAACATTTTAAAATTACAGACTGAGTCCATTTCAAAGATGAATATTCATTATTTTTGAACCACTCTAAAAAGTAAATTTAAAATTCCATCAATGAAAAAAATAAGTTTCGTCTGCCTAAGTCTGTTAATTTTTACAGCCTGTCAAAATGATTCCAAAAAAGAGCGTACTGAGACCACAGCAACTACAAAGGATACCATCACTGCAAAAGCACCTTCAGCAAATACCATCACTCCGCAAACGAAGGAAATTCCCACTTTGAAAGAATGCACGGAAAAACAGGTTGAATATGAAACCGAAGTGGAATGTATCTTTAAAAATAAAGACGTTAATGAAGTCTACCAAGCTACCATAAAAGATCAGGAGATAGAAAAAGCAGAACTTTTACTGCCGGACCTTCCCAAAGAAAATACCACCAAAGAAATCAATAAAGACGGCCTGTTGTCCATCAGCTACACGGTTTCTCCAAAGAAAACAGAGATTGAGTTTCAGTTTGAAGGCGGAGTAACGACCTTAAGTCTTGAGCAAATGAATAAAGACGTTAAAAGAATCATTATTCACAGCGCAGATTAAGCCGGAGAAGAAACACCGTAATAATTTAAGTCAAAAATATCTTGAGTTTAAAAAAATGTTTTATACCTTTGCTCTGTGAATTTCAATAACACGACATATTATTATAGAATTTTTAACTCAGATCTGGGATAGGGATTCTTATGAACATAAACATATAAACCTCGTCCTAGGACGGGGTTTTTTATTTTAAAAAATTTAAAAAGATGAAAATAAGTATTATTGGTGCAGGTTTAATCGGAGGTTCAATGGCTTTAAAATTAAGAGAAAAAGGCATTGCAGATTTTATCTATGGAATTGATAACCATCAGCAGCATATCAGTAAAGCACTGGAACTTAAAATTATTGATGCAGGTACAGATCTTGAATACGGGGTTAAAAATGCTGATTTTATCATCATTGCCGTTCCAGTTGATGCAGCCAGAAAGTTACTTCCTGATGTTCTGGATTTAATATCTGAAGACCAAACTGTAATGGATGCCGGATCTACAAAAGCAGGGATCGTGAATTCAGTTAAAGACCATCCGAAACGTTCCAGATTTGTAGCTTTTCACCCGATGTGGGGGACAGAAAACAGTGGTCCTGCATCTGCTGTTTCCGACAGTTTTTCAGGAAAGGCAGGCGTTATCTGCAACAAGGAAGAATCGGCACCCGACGCTCTTCAGTTGGTCGAAAAAGTGGCAGAAAACCTTGATATGCACCTGATCTACATGAATGCCGAAGATCACGACGTTCATACAGCTTATATTTCTCATATTTCCCACATTACGTCTTACGCTTTGGCCAATACTGTTTTGGAAAAAGAACGTGAGGAGGAAACGATTTTCCAGCTTGCCAGTTCCGGTTTCTCCAGTACGGTACGTCTTGCAAAATCGCATCCGGAAATGTGGGTTCCCATTTTTAAACAAAACAAAGAAAATGTTCTGGACGTTCTGAACGAACATATTACCCAGCTTAGAAAATTTAAGGCTGCACTAGAAAAAGAAAACTATGAATACCTTGAAGAACTTATTACCAATGCCAACAGAATCAGAGGAATATTAAGGTAAATCAGAAGTAACCAATATTAAAATACAGGAAGCTGAAAGAAGGAGACAAGAGATAAATAACCACCTTGACTCCTTCTTTTCAGCTTTTTATTTTAACCACTATCCTTTTAACTTCTCCTTGAAGATCGGGCCAACTCAACAGAAGCAAAAATTCTTGAGTACTTAATCTACCCTCTCAAAAAATATTTCACGGATCCTCACGAACAATTCAATAAAAAACGTGACAATTCCCCTCCTCCGAAGGGGTGGCGAAAATTCAAAGAATTTTTGACGGGGTGGTTGAATCTTTTAGTTCATTACTCACCCGCCCTCTAATTCTTTCTCTCCTTTCACCATTAAAATCCTGGACTTTCAGATCATTTCATAAAAAAATTTTAATAAAATTAAAAAACATTTTAACTTTATTAAAAAAAGTATTACTTTCGTAAAAAATATAATCAATGAAACTTCCGACGGTTTGCCCAAGTTGTGACAGTACTTTAAACGTAAGTCAGATGAAATGCCCGAGCTGCAAAACAGAAGTCAGCGGCGATTACGAACTTCCCGTTCTTCTCAAGTTGAACCGTGAAGAGCAGGAATTTGTTCTGAATTTCTTTCTTTCCAGCGGAAGCATCAAAGAAATGGCCAAACAAGCCGGACTTTCCTATCCGACCATGAGAAATAAAATGGACGACCTGATCACTAAAGTAGGACAACTAAAAACGAACCTCTAAACTCAACAAGATGAACTGGAAAACCATATTTAATCCTTTTGAAAGATTTGATGATAAATTGCTGCTAGGTATTGGCATATTAGCAACAATTTTGGCTATTTTAGTGGGTTATTGGACAGGTACCTATTTCAGCAGTATTTATAGGATTAACAGTTTAGATAAGGTGACATTCCAGGCTGTTGCTATTCCCACCTTAATCAGTTTTTCGTCTGCCATAGCCGTTCTTTTCATTTTAGGTAAAATTTTAAACAGCAAAACACGGCTTATTGATATTGCCAATACCGTATTAATTTCACAGCTTTTGCTTGTTATTCTTCAAGCCACAGACAAAATATCTTTTATAAAAGAGGCTCCTAAAAAAGTGATCGCGCATCAGAAACACCCTTCTGATCCGTTACCTGTTTTAGACATTGCCATTATGCTCACAATGGCATCAGTCACTATTATTATTTTGATCTATAGTATAACCCTTTATTACAATGGCTTTAAAACAGCAACCAATATCAAAAAATGGCAGCATATCGTACTTTTTGCCGCGGCATCTATGATCACGACTTTGATATGCCAAATATTACTATCTAAATACTTCTAAACATCATGAAAATCAAATTTTTATTGGTGCTGGTTTTTCTGGCACACCTTTGTCACGCCCAAATTGAAGGCACCTGGAACGGAGAAATCGACACCCAGATGATGAAACTACCCTTGATACTGAAGATCAAAAAAGGTCCGGAAGGCTATTCCTCTCTGCTCAACAGTCCCAAACAGAGCAAAAATGATATCACTGTAGACCAAACGGCTTTCAAGAATAACGAACTTAGTTTTAGCATCAAAAAAATCAATGCCAGTTATAAAGGAGTTTTCAAGGAAGATCATTTTGAAGGGAACTTTACCCAGAATGGGAAAATACTTCCTTTAGACCTATTCAGACATCTTCCTGTTTCTAAAAATTCTGACGTGCCTTATCTCAATGGAAAAGCAATTAATAAAGAAAAAATAGATGATTTCCTGAATTATATTGCTGAGAAAAACCAGGGAATCGGCAGTGTATCTATTTTCAGAAACGGCATTCAGGAATACCATAAAGATTTCGGCCAACAGCAATTAAACAATGTGACCTATGATAAAGACACGCAATATCAAATAGGGTCTGTCAGTAAAATGATTACAGCAGTGATGCTGATGCAGCTGGTTGAAAGCGGGAAGCTTAAACTGGATGAAAAACTCTCAAAATATTATCCCGAGATCCCCAACGCTAAAAAAATCACCATAAAACAAATGCTGAACCACACCAGCGGATTGGGCGATTATGTAGGTGAAGAAAAAGATAATTGGCTTTTCGGAAAGGCGGTAGGTGATAAAGCCATTGTTGCGGAGATCAAAAAACAGGGCGGCAGCTTTGAACCGGGAAAGAAAACCAAATATTCCAATTCAGCTTATTTTCTACTCAGCAGAATTCTGGAAAAAATTTCCGGTCAACCTTATAATATCCTTTTAAAGGAAAATATCCTGAAAAAAGCAGGAATGCACCATACTTTTTCGGTACTGGACCATCCAAAGAATGTATTTAAATCTTACAAATTCACAGAGGGTAGCTGGAAAGAAGTTCCTGATTTTGATTTCCACAATTGTATTGGCTTAGGAGATATTGTCTCTACGACAGAGGATATGAATACTTTCATTGATGCTTTATTCACCGGAAAATTCATTAAAAAAGAAACTCTTGAAATGATGACTTCCAATAAAGAGGAGAAGTTCTTCGGAACCGGAATCATGAAAGTGCCTTTCTACAAAATTATTGCCTACGGACATGGTGGTGATACAGCAGGATCTCACTCTATTCTATCGTATGAACCGAATGATAAACTCTCTTTTGCAGTGACCATTAACGGAGAAAATCTGTCCCATAATGATCTGTATCTTGGTATTTTAAATCTTTTATATGGAAGAAATTACCAATACCCATCTTTTGACGCAGAAAAATCAGATCCCGAACTAAAACAATATGAAGGAGAATATGAATCAAAAGAAATCCCGATTCCTTTGACTGTATTTTCTAAAAACGGATCTTTATTTGCGCAAGGAAAAGGACAACAGGAATTCCCTCTGGAAAAGATGGAAAAAAATAAATTCCAGTTTGAAAAAGGCGGTATCACCATTCTCTTTATTCCTGAAAGCAAACAAATGCAACTCATTCAGAAAGGAAAAACCTATCTGTTTGATAAGAAATAAAAGCATAGCCATAAAAACACGCTATATATTCAAAAGAAATCCTTAGGTTGCGGCCTAAGGATTTTATATTTCAAAACAAAATGCTTTCTTTTAACATTCAGGAACGTTCACTGCAATAGCAAGTCCGCCTTCTGACGTTTCTTTAAAACGGTCACTCATTGATAAAGCCGTTTCCCACATGGTTTGAATCACTTCATCTAAGGTTACTTTCGCTTTGGAAGGATCACTTTCTAAGGCAATATTGGCTGCTGTGATCGCTTTCATGGCGCCCATTGTATTTCTTTCGATACATGGGATCTGTACAAGCCCTTTGATTGGGTCACAAGTAAGTCCGAGGTGATGCTCCATGGCAATTTCTGCCGCCATTAATACCTGACCGATGCTTCCTCCTAAAATTTCGGTAAGCCCTGCCGCTGCCATCGCCGATGATACCCCGATTTCGGCCTGACATCCGCCCATCGCAGCAGAAATGGTTGCATTTTTCTTGAACAGCGTTCCGATTTCTCCGGCAACCAGTAAAAACCTCACAATATCATCTTCGCTTACACATTCTGTAAATGCCTGCGAATACATTAATACTGCCGGAATAACACCACTGGCTCCATTGGTAGGTGCCGTGATAATTCTTCCGAAACTCGCGTTCTCTTCATTCACTGCTAATGCAAAACACGCGATCCATTTATTGATATTGGTAAAGTTTTCTTCCGCATCCACAACCAGCTTAAACCATTCGTCGATATTTTTATAGATCTTATCTCCTAAAAGTTTCCTGTTGATTCCTGCGGCCCTTCTGGTTACATTTAAACCTCCGGGAAGGATACCTTCTTTATTGACTCCTTTATAGATACATTCTTTAATATTTTTCCAGATATACAATGCCTGTTCTCTGGTTTCTTCAGGAGTTCTCCAGCTTTCTTCATTGATCATGATCAGATCTGAAAATCTGCTGAATCCCAGTTTTTCACAATATTTTACAATATCTGAACCATGATGACAAGGATAAAGTGTACGGACACAGTGTTTTTCTATAGAGTTTTTCTCCTGGCTGGCAATAAAACCACCTCCTACAGAATAGAAATCCTGAACAAGCTCGGTTCCGTCTTCAAAAACAGCTCTGAAAATCATTCCGTTAGGATGAAAATCAAGGGATTTCTGCATATTTAAAACCAGATGATGCCCGTAGATAAAAGGAATTTCTTTTTCTCCACCCAGATTAATGATCTGGTCACTTTTGATCTTCGCTATTTTTTCATCAATTTTTGAAGTATTGATGGTGGTAAAATCTTCACCATTCAATCCAAGCATTCCGGCAATATCTGTCCCATGTCCAATTCCCGTTTTAGCTAAAGAACCGAAAAATTCAAGAAAAACTTCCTTCACTTCCGCGATGGATCTTTCCCTTTTTATAATTCTGATAAATGCAGAAGCTGCATTCCAGGGACCCATTGTGTGCGAACTGGAAGGGCCTATTCCTACTTTAATAATCTCAAAAACCGATATTGATTCCATAGATGATTCTTCATTTTTCCTCGAAAACAAAGATACATGATAAATCCCAATAAAAGCATCCCGGGATCTTAGAATTAATACTCCTTAACGCGGCATCAGATGCCTTTATAATAAGTATTTTTGTAAATTAGCTGATCCGTGTTGTCTTCTAAACCTGTTGATATCAATTTTCTATCCTTTTAATCATTTTGAATGGAAACATTAATTAAGAACATTTTAAAGCATGTAAGGTTAAGTCCGGAGGAAATTGCCATTTTTAAAAATTTCTGGACAGAAAAAACATTGGAAAAAGGCGAATTTCTTCTAAGAAACGGTGAAACCTGCCGATATGACAGTTATATTATTTCAGGGGTTTTAAAAGCTTTTTGCATCAATTCAGATAATGGAAATGAGGAAATCCTTTTCTTAGCTATTGACGATTGGTGGGCTACCGATATCTCCAGTTTTTCTAAACAAAAAGCATCCATTTACAATATTCAGGCCGTAGAAAAAACAAATCTTTTACAGATCAGTCATCAGAATTTTCAAAAAATGCTGCAGGAAATTCCTTCTCTGGAAAGATACTTCAGGATTATTTTAGAAGGCTATCTGGGAACTCTTGAGAAGAGAATTGTCTGGAACCACATGTACAAAGCGGAACAGAAGTATTATGATTTTCTCGAGACCTATCCTGATATTGTTTCCAGGGTTCCTCAATATTTAATTGCTTCCTATTTAGGTGTATCAGCAGAATTTATAAGCAGAATACGAAAAAAAAATAAATCCTCTTGAACTAGATCAATTTTTAAGGACTGAATAATCAGGAATTTTGTCGCTATAAAATTGACAGTAATGAAAGTATTGATTATTAATGCAAGTGTAAGAAATGAAAGATCTTACAGCCGAAAATTGACCCAACTTTTTGTTGAAAACTGGAAAACCAGATATCCCGCAGATGTATTTACGTACAGAGAAACGGGGATTGACAGTATTCCCAATATTAACGAATCTTGGATTGCAGGAGCATTTAAAAAACCGTCAGACAGGACAGAAGAAAACCAAAAGTCATTACAGGTAAGCAATGAGCTGGTCCAAGAGCTCAAAGAACATGATATCTATGTCATTGGAACTCCTATGTATAACTGGTCTGTTCCCAGTGGGCTAAAAGCTTATATAGATCAGGTAATGCGGATCAATGAAACCTGGAAATTCAGGTCAGCAGTTCCGGATGGCGACTACGTAGGTTTGCTTGAAAACAAAAAAGCATTTATACTATCTGCCCGGGGCGATACAGGATACGGAGAAAATGAAAAAAACGGACATATCAATTTTCAAACCACTTATCTGAAGCATATTTTCGGAATCATGGGAGTCAAAGATATTTCCATTTTTTCATTAGATAATGAAGAGTTTGGGGGCGAAGTCTTTGAAAAATCTAAACACAAAATTTTCAACGCTATCCAATCCATTGAATAAAATGAGAAAAACATCCTTCTTAATTGAGTAATTTCAATCAGGGCATAAGGCGTAAATCCGAATGCCCTGTTTACTTCTAGCAAACATCACTTGAGACTTTCCTCATGCTGGGAAAGATCGAGCCCCATAGACTCTGCTTCTTCAGAAACTCTGAGGGTAATAATAGAATCTGTAATCTTATACAAAAGCAGGGAACCAAAGAATGTGAAAACCGAAACAAGAGCCAGAGCAATCATATGATGAGCAAAAACTTCAATTCCTCCATGAAGAAGACTGGCATTTTCACCGTGGGCAAATACAGCCGTGAGGATCATTCCCATAATCCCACCTACTCCGTGACAGGCAAATACATCCAGCGTATCATCTATTTTTTTCAGCGCTTTCCAGTTCATCATGAGATTAGAAACGATCGCCGCTGCAAATCCTATAAAAAGACTTTCCGGAATGCTGACAAAGCCACAACCGGGAGTAATTGCTACCAGCCCTACAACCGCTCCGATACACGCCCCCAATGCAGAAACACTTCTCCCGTTGATCCGGTCAAAAAAGATCCAGGTCATCATGGCGGAAGCTGATGCAATCGTAGTGGTTCCAAAAGCCATAGCTGCCGATGCATTCGCGCTGAGTGCTGATCCGGCATTAAACCCAAACCATCCGAACCAGAGCATTCCGGTTCCTAAAAGGACATAAGGAATATTGGAAGGTTCATGGTGAGGATTTTTTCTGTTCCCTAAAACCATCGCACCAGCCAAGGCTGCAAAACCGGCACTCATGTGGACCACAGTTCCACCCGCAAAATCTTTTATGCCAAAATATTTATTTAAAAGTCCGTCCGGATGCCATACCATATGACAAAGTGGTGTATAAATGAAAATGCTGAAAAGCACCATAAACAAAAGATAAGAGATAAAACGTACGCGTTCTGCAAAAGAACCGGTAATCAACGCAGGTGTTATAACGGCAAATTTCATCTGAAAAAGGGCAAAAAGAACAAACGGAATCGTAGAAGCCATTGCTTTGTGAGGCAGCACTCCCACCCTGCTGAAAAATGGATAACTTAAAGGGTTTCCGATGATTCCGTAATGAACCCCATCCACTTCAAAACCTAAAGAATCCCCGAAAGATAAAGAAAACCCTACAACGACCCACAAAATTGAAATAACACCCAGGGCAATAAAGCTTTGGAGCATCGTGGAAATCACATTTTTTTTCCCTACCATGCCGCCGTAAAAGAAGGACAGTCCCGGGGTCATCAGAAGGACAAGACCTGCTGCTGCCAGAATCCATGCGACATCTGCGCCTACGATTTTATCTTCACTGAGGAACTCTCCCGTATTGGGGAAATCAACGATCGGGCTCCAGAATAATCCTCCGAACGCCACAAGGGTAATGACTGAGAAGGAAACGATCCATTTTAAACCAATTTTCATACAATTTATATTTAACCCTATCAAAATTAAATATAAATTTTATAAAAACACATGTTTTCAAATTTAAACCCCTAAAAAAAATACACTAAATCGTAAATTTTATCATTTCAAACAAAAACCTCCTTCAATATTTTGGATACTTCCTTGTGTTTTGTGGCCGGAAAAAGATGCGTTCCTCCTTTGATGACATAATCCGGTTTTGAATATTTAATAGGAAATACAATATCTTTATCTCCTAAAATCTGGATAACCCCCGGAATTTCCTCAAATTTCCATTCTGAGACCTTTTCCACAGACCACTTCAGATAGTAGGGATCCCGAACCTGAAAGTATTGAAGAATTTTTGGATTCTTCGGATCAAACAACTTTCTCACTACAGAATAAACATTCGCCGCTTTGTCATTGAACATCCCTGTAGGAAGTATTCTCGGAATTTTTGTAATCTCCCCTGTCCTGATCAATTTAGATTTTTCTTTATCTGACCTGATGCTTCCCATGATAACCACTTTTTGGGCAGGTTTAAGTTTATTGATCTCCTGAACCATAATCCCACCAAAAGAATAACCCAGCAGGCAAAACGGCTCTGAATCATCTACTTTCTCCGCCATTCTTTCAACATAGGAATAAAAGGGCTCATTTTTGTGGGGAATAAGCCAGTCTATAAAAATCAATTCACAGTTCTCGGGAAATTCCAGTCTTTCCAATACTTTAAAGTCTGCTCCGAGGCCACTTACTACATAAATTTTCATAGGACTAATTTAGGAAAAACGAAGGAAAAGAAACAGATTAAATTTGACATGTACCGCATTTTTAATTTTTAAGAATACGGGACGTTTTAGAATATAAAGAGAGATTTTGCTTTAACTGTATGCTTTTGTAACGCAAAGTTTTTGCCTTAGTCTTTATAACAAGGAAAGCAAAGAACTGCCGCTGCACCAATAACTGAGTTATCGAATCATGTGATTGCTCAAGTTGTTTAACCTATTATCTATTTCTTCCAGCAGCCCGTTTTATCAATCCATTAAAGGCATAAAAAATGGGCAGTTTATAAAAACTGCCCATCGTATTTTGATAGTATATCTTACCTATTTCTTTTTCTTCACAGGAACCCTGTTATCATTATCCAGTTTTTCTGTAGAAACTTTGAATTGGAAATCCATTTCATCCTTGATGAAGTAATCTTTCAGCGAAGACTGGTAGAATACTTTAAAGTCTCTTCTGTTTAATGAGAATTTAGCAGATTCAATCACCACTGTAAACTGAGTTACATAAGCATTCGCCGGGAAGGTGATCGTTTTTCTTACTCCTTTGATGGTAATATCACCATATATCGTTGAATTGTACTCACTGTTTGCTAAAGGAATTATTTTAGTCAGGTGGAATTTCGCGATCGGAAATTTTTTAACTTCAAAGAAATTGGTGCTTTTCAATTCGTTGGTAAGCTTGATTTGATCTTCTTCGGAAATATCTCCCGCCATCATGCTTCTCATATCTATAATAAACTCTCCGTCTACCAGAACTGTTTTATCGAAATTGAATTTTCCGCTTTTCAGCTTTACCGTCCCTGAATGCGAAGAAGCCTCAGTTTTAACGACTTTATATCCCCACCACCTGATCTCTGATGAAGTCACTTTTGAAACCTTATCAAATTTCCTCTGTGCAGAAACAAATGATATGCTCGCGCACACCATAGCAAACAATAGTAATCTTTTCATTCTTTTTTATTTACAATTCAACAAAAATAAAAAAAAGTGTAGAACTTCTACACTTTTAACAATCTTTTTTTGATTAAATTATTTAGCAGTCACCTTTACAATCATTTCGATGTCATCTTTCACAAAAACATCTTGCATTGTAGATTTGTAAGCAACGTCGAATTTCTGTCTGTCGAAAGCGAATTTATCAGAAACCAGACTTACCACTCCTTTGCTGTAAGCAATCTTTGCTGGGAAAGTGATTGGGCTTGTTTTTCCTTTCACGGTAAGGTTTCCTGTTACTAAAGAGTTGTAAATCTTATCGCTGTTTTTCTTTACAGAAGTGATTTTGAAAGAAGCAGTAGGGAATTTTTCAACTTCGAAGAAGTCACCGTTCTTAAGGTGTCCGTTCAATTTCTGCTGATATTCTCCTGAAAGATCAGTTGCGTTGATAGAAGTCATATCCAATACAAAGCTTCCTCCTACAAGATTATTTCCTTTCATGATCATATCTCCGGACTTTACTTTTACCGTCCCGTCATGAGAGCTTGCCTCAGATTTAGCTACTTTGTATCCCCACCAGTGAACATCAGACGCTACTACTTTTTTTGACTGTCCGAATGCCAAACCGCTGGCAACAACTGCTAATAAGAATATTTTTTTCATTTGAATAAAGTTATTTACTTGTTTAATGCTGCAAATGTAGCCAACTTATCCGATAGATTTCATTGATGTATATCAATAAAAGTAATTATTTTTATGAATAATATCATCCCATAAAAAAACTCCGAAAGTTTCGGAGTTTTGTATTTTAATTTTGATAATAAGCGGTGTACAATGCGGCGCCTTTCAATGCGGTATGGTTTTGTTTAACCAGATAGATCGGCGTGCTTTTCAACAGCTCTTCCATCTTGTCACTTATTTTAAACTTATCATAAAATTTTCCCTTGTCTATATATTCTCTGATGGTCTGTGGAATATCTCCGGAAATCAATAATCCTCCGGTCGCTTTAAGCTTCAGCACAAGGTTGTTCGCCTCTCTTGCCATGAATTCTATAAAGGTATCTAAGGCAATTTTACAGATGAGTACGTCTTCCTCTACGGCAGCTTTGTAAATCTCCTGAACGAAATTCCCTCCAGAAATACGTTCTGCCAGCCATTCCGGCTCAGGATGTCTTTTTACGTCTCTTAAGAATCTGTAGATATTGAAAAGACCTGTTTTAGACAGTACGTTCTCCCAGCTTACAATACCATAGATATTGTTCAGGAACTGATAAAATTCAACTTCTACATTCGTTCTAGGAGAGAATTCTGAATGTCCACCTTCTGTGGCGAAAGGTCTCAGGTATTTCCCGTCGAAGAAATATCCTGCTTCCCCCAGTCCGTTTCCGGGAGCAAGGATGGCTACATTTCCTTTTTCAAGATGACCACTGGTATAGATCGGATCCAAATCATTATCTTCCAGAAGTCCCATTCCATAGGCAGAAGCTTCAAGGTCATTCAGCATATCCGCTTTCTCAAACCCGAAATCTCTGGTATATTCTTCAATATTTAAGTCCCAACCTAGCCTTGCAGGACTGCTTTTCCCATCAATTACTGGTCCGGGAACAGCTAATGAAAGACGTTTTACATTCTCCAGCTGATTATCCTGAATGAATTTTCTTAATATATCAGAAAATGACGCATAGTCTTTCGTACTATAGTCATTCTGAATTTTTATCTCAAGACCTCCGTTACCGGAAACAAAATAGCCTAAGATGGTTATATCTTCACGGAGACTTGCTCCAATGATTGTCACATGATCATTATTACTGTTCTCTACTCCTGGTAAATAAAGCGGAAATTTTGGATTCAAAATCATAACCTCAAATTTTATCAAATATAATAATAGTTTTCGTAAATCCTGTAGGGAAGCAAAAAACCTTTTCATTTTAATAAAAAGGTTTTGGCTAATAATTGTTTATATATAAATCTAACTACTTTCCTAATGGAATATTGTATCCGAAACCAAGTCCGATATTCCCCACATTATAGTCCTGTCCAGCGATATCGCCTTTATCTCCTACAAAAACTTTTTGGTATTGTACGAAGAAATTCCAGTCTCTGTTGTGGTATCCGATCTCTGGTTTGATGTAGAAACCTCCGTCTGGTCTGTCGGCAGAACTGTTGGAAGCTACTTTTTTATCCCCTACAAGGAAACCGTATCCTAAGTCTGTTCCAAAGTAGAAACCAGTCTGTTTAGGATAAATTCTGATTAAAGCTCCTACAGGAACTACCCCTACGTCATTGTTATCATAACCGTTGTTACTTTTTCCAAAATAATGAGTATATCCTGTTGCAATACCTAATCCAAATCCTGGAGTGATCAAATTCTGATATGATACATCCACTCCTGCAGCTGCAGAAAGATTATCTGAAGGAACTGCTAAACCAACATTTGCACCTACCTTGATCATATTGTTCATCTTTGAGCTTTGTGCACTTGCGACACCTGCTGTTAAGATTCCAGCCATTAATATTGTTTGCTTTAACATTTTCATAACTCTAATTTTAAATTTTACTAATCCAATAAGATGTAAAAATCGTGCCAAGGGAAGTTTAGCGTTGGATTTTAACACCAAAACCAAATACAAAACAATGATTATCAATATGTTAATTTATATTAAAATTAAATGATTGTTTAAGTTAAATCTTAAAATTCATACGATTGCGAATTCTTAACCGTTATCATTTTAACCTTTATCTCTCTTTATCATCAAAAAATTAAATTCTCTTAACATGGCCGACTCACTTTTACACAATAAACATCTTCTTTGGCGTGCCGGTTTCGGAGCTGGAATCAACCAGATCGGGAATCTGAAAAATATCAGCTTAAAAACGCTTGCTAATGAATTATTTAAAGAACAAAAATATACAGAAATCAACTATGACACGCCTGATACTGTAATTTCAGATGATATGATGGACAGCAGAACTCCGGCTGATAAGAAAAAGGAAATGCAGCGGATCATCAGGGAACAAAGCAATGAACTGAACCTGAATTTTCTGAATCAGATGGTGAACAGCAAGGATCAGCTGAGAGAGAAGATGGCTTTTTTCTGGCACGGACATTTTGCATCGAGGGTCAACAATTCAAAATTCAGTAAACAGCTTTTGAATACGATCAGAAAGAATGCGCTGGGTAATTTTAAAGAACTCCTTTTCGAAGTGAGCCAGTCACCTGCCATGCTGAATTTCCTCAATAATCAGCAGAACAAAAAAGATCATCCGAATGAAAACTTTGCCCGCGAAGTCATGGAACTGTTTACGATGGGAAGGGGAAATTATACGGAAAAAGACATCAGAGAAGGAGCCAGAGCATTTACGGGCTGGGGATATGATAAAGAGGGTAATTTTAAAGAGCGAAAAAACCTTCACGATGACGGAACCAAAACATTTCTGGGAAAAACGGGAAACTTCACCGGAACCGATATTTTAAATATCATCCTTGAACAAAAAGCGACTGCTGACTTTATTACGACTAAAATATATAAGTTTTTCGTGAATGAAAAGGTAGATGAGAATATTGTAAACCAATTGAGTACGAATTTCCATCAATCAGGATATGACATCAGAAAACTCATGTCTGATATATTTTCGAGTTCCTGGTTTTATGATAAAAAAAATATTGGAAACAGAATAAAATCTCCGATAGAACTAATGGCTGGAATGATGCGGATGCTCCCAATGAACATTCAAAACCCGGAAAACCTCATCGTTTATCAGAAACTGCTTGGCCAGATGCTTCTCTATCCGCCGAACGTTGCCGGATGGCCCAACGGAAAATCATGGATAGACAGTTCTACCCTGATGGTCAGACTTCAGATTCCGCAAATATGGTCCGGATTGCGCCCTTTGGAATACAGTCCGCGACAGGATGATGATATCGACATGGGCATGAAATCGCGTGAAACAGCCATGAACAAATCGTTTAAAAACCCTAATATTACGATTGACTGGGCTAGGCTGGAAAAGGTTTTTGCCGATAAAAACTGTGAAGAATACCTTATTCAGAATACCAAAACTCTCGATATGGATTCTGTGAAGAATTTTTCGGATAAGAGTATTAAAATGAATATTATCAATCTGATGTCTACGCCGGAATATCAGTTGTGTTAGATAGCAGATCAGTGAATAAAAAACATCCACCATTAAAAAAACGCAGTCAAGCCCTGCCACCTGTCACCTGCAAGCTGCCACCTTTAATTTAACCTAAAAACAAAATTATGCTAATCAAAAGAAGAGATTTCCTCAAAATAAGTTCATTAGCTACTGCATCGCTGATGATGCCCAATTTTCTGAAAGCCATGACATTGAATGACGCTCTTGAGCCGAATCAGAAAATCCTTGTTGTGCTTCAGTTTACGGGTGGAAATGATGGTTTGAATACGATTATTCCGTCAAAAAATGACATTTACTTTAAAGAAAGAAACCATATTGCCATTAAAGATTCTTTACCATTGAATGACGAAACGGGAATCAATCCGGCGTTGTATTATTTTAAGGAACTATACGACAATGGTGAACTTTCTGTCATGAATAATGTAGGGTATCCCAATCCGGATAAATCTCATTTCAGAAGTATGGACATCTGGCATTCTGCCAGTAAAAGTGACGAATTTCTGGAAACAGGATGGCTGGGACGTTTTCTGGATGAAGAATGCTACCGATGTGAACATCCCACCCAGGCACTGGAAGTAGATGATATGCTGAGTCTGGCACTGAAGGGAGAAAACAATAAGGCCTTTGCATTTAAAGATCCCAAAAGGCTTTATCAGACCAGTCAGGAGAAGTATTTCAAATCTTTATATGATCACCATCACGATGATGAAACGGTTTCTTATTTATACCAGACGCTGGGCTCCACCATCAATAATGCAGAGTATATTTTTGAAAAAAGCAAGTTAAAAAAGACGGATCAGACGTATCCCAATTCACAACTGGGAAAGGATTTTAAAACGGTGGCATCCTTAATCAAGTCTGACATCAATACTCAGGTTTATTATCTTTCTGTGGGAAGTTTTGATACCCATGTGAACCAGAATGAAAGACAGACCAAGCTGTTCAGCGACATTAATGAAGCGGTAAAGTCATTTGTAGCTGATCTGAAAAGCAACGGTATTTTCAATGATGTTCTGCTGATGACTTTTTCAGAGTTCGGGCGTCGGGTCGCTCAGAACGCGAGTAACGGAACGGATCACGGGACAGCCAATCAAATGTTTTTTATCAGCGGTGGTCTTAAAAAGAAAGGAATGCTCAACGCGCTTCCGGATCTGCAGAAACTAAATGAAGGGGATCTGATCTATACCGAAGATTTCAGAAAAGTGTATGCTACGATTCTCAAAAACTGGCTGAAGGCAGATTCTTCCAAAGTATTAGGCTGGAAGAATGGAATCTATGATTTTATATGATCGGATTTAATAAAACTGCCACTCTGATCCTATGAATCAAAATGGCAGTAATTTAAGATGCATCTCTGCTAAATATGGGAATTTCTCCCGCAGATTTTACAGATGACGCAGATGTTTGCGTTGTATTTTGTCTTCTTTGATATTACTTTATGCTTTTCTATATTTTTTCTTTTTCTTCCACGGTGCATTTTTTCCGACATCTCCTGCCATAATACATCCGTAAGGCATCACCTCATCAAGGACTTCACAAAGTCCGTATTCTTCAATCTGTGCTCTTACGTTTTTAGCACTTTTATAAGCGGTTGGCAGTTCGGAGATATCAATTTCATTGGAGAAAAAACGGATATCAAGTCCTTTGGTTTCTTCATCAAAGATCTCTTCAATTGTTTTATGGGCCAATGACTTTTTATGCTGCGTTCTGCTGAAATTTCTTCCGGCTCCGTGCGGCGCAAAACCAAGATTTCTTTCATTTGTTTTTCCCTGAACAATCAAAACGGGCTCTGACATATTTAGTGGGATCAATCTCGGTCCTGTGATATCCGGCATAAATTTATCATCCAGAGGAGTGGCTCCTTTCGCATGATAAAACAGATCACCATCTTTGAAAACGAAGTTATGCTCATTCCAATATCTATCCTGCTTTTCAGTCCCCAGTTTATTTAAAACTGCATCATGAATATTGATATGATTTTCCTTCGTCCATGTTCTGATGAGCTGAAGGGCTCCCCAATAAGCCTGTCCTTCTTCAGTATCGAAAGGGATCCATGCATTTTCTCTCAAGGTTTCCGGAGATATATCCTGTCTGAAACGATTGGCCACTTTCATTCCCTTATCATAGAGAGCAGCACCCGGAGCTCTTGATCCATGATGGGTAACCAACATCGTATTTCCTGTATTTTTGGACGTTCCAACGAACAGGAAATGGTTTCCGTCTCCCTGAGTTCCCATATGAGAACGGGCAATACTGATCAGTTTTTCATCACTTAAGAAGTAGTTTTCTCTGAAAGCATCCATCAGTTCCTGAGACATCGGCATCTGCTCTCCTCTCGGTCTTCCTCCATATCCGAAATGCGTCACTGAATGAGCTGCATCCAGCACTTCTTTAGGATCAGCATCTCCAAAATCCGTCAACATCACAGAACAACAGATATCTGCGCTATGAAATCCAGGGTGAATGGCATTTTTAGCCACAACCACTCCACCTACGGGAATCAATCCTTCGGGACCTGTAGGACAGGCATCCGGCATCAGAGCACCGGCCGTCAGCGTAGGTGTTTTCATTAATACTTTCATCGTGTTGATGACTTTTTCCACATTATCAGTTTCACTTTCATGCTCAGCTCTGATGTTGATGATAAAATCTTTTGCGGTTTCATGAAGGGGAATGATATCGGGCTGCTTAAACTGATCAAGATATTCTTTGATCTGAACTTCGTCCAGATTATTTTCGTTGATATGTGTAATGGCATCTTTAAACCATTTGGCTGGTCTGTACCCTAATTCAATCAGGTGATTTCCGTTAAATTCCATTTGTATTGTCATTTTGATAGTGCAAAGTAATACCACAAGTGCGCAATAATTCTGCGTAGATAAAATTATTTTAATTATTTTTGTCAAAAAGTGGAGAAAGCCATCGCTTATTACAATTCAATTCTTAAAATTAAAAAATTATGTTAGTAGAACAACTCAAAAACAATCCTGAAGCCATTCAGTTTAAAGAAGTTATTGCCTATATCGATGAACACTATGATTTTACCCCTACAGAGTTTAAAAATGGTACTACGGTAAATGAAGCGGGTCAGAATAACGGTTCATGCAAAGTCTTCAGTTTTGCAAAGCTTCAGGGACTTTCAAAAGAGCAGGTACTTCCCCTTTTCGGAGAATTTTACAGAGAAGATGTTCTGCAAAATCCTGAAGGAATGGATCATCAAAACATCAGAAACTTTATGGAATATGGGTGGAAAGGTGTTTCTTTTGAGGGAGAAGCATTGAAAGAGAAATAGTTTTAGATAAGTGAATGGTGAATTTGCTTCGCAAGGGAATCATAAATTATGAAAACGATAAAAAAATTGACGTGCGAAGCAAAATTCACCATTCACCATTCACCATTCACCATTCACTATTCACTATTCACAATTGACATTTCACCCATCCAAAAAACCACACCACCATGTCATCCAATAAAAACGCACTGATCCGTTACAAAACATTAGACAAATGCCTTAAGAACAAATACCGGAAGTATACGCTGGAAGATCTTATTGATGCGTGTTCTGATGCTCTTTTTGAATTTGAAGGAAAAGAATCTTATGTCAGCAGGAGAACTGTTCAGCTTGACCTGCAAAATATGCGAAGTGAAAAATTCGGGTATGAAGCGCCGATTGAGGTATATGAAAGGAAATACTACCGATACAGCGACTCTGAGTACAGTATCCACAATATTTCCGTGAATGAAAGCGATCTGAAAGCGATGAATAATGCTGTTCAGATCCTGAAGCAGTTCAAAGATTTCTCTATGTTTAAAGAGATGAACGGGGTAATTCAGAAACTGGAAGATTCCATCCATTCTACAGGCCAGAAATCTATTATTCATCTGGATAAAAATGAGCAGCTGAAAGGGCTTGAACATATCGACATTCTTTACGAAAGTATCTCCAGCAAAAAAGTTCTGAATATTCTCTACCGAAGTTTTACTGCCAAAGAATCCAGCAATTATGTGGTTCATCCTCAACTTCTGAAGGAATTCAATAACCGCTGGTTCCTGATCTGTCAGCATAAAGGCAAAATGTACAATTTAGCCCTGGACCGTATGGAAAGCATTAGCATAGAAGAAAATGTTGTGTATATTGATAAAGATCTGGATGGTGATGAGTATTTTAAAGATATTGTCGGAGTAACCGTTTCGGATACGATGGCTCCAAGAAATGTCATTTTCTTTGTAGACTCTCACAATGCCCCGTACGTGAAAACAAAACCCATCCATAAAAGTCAGGAAATCATCAGCGAAACAGAAAAAGGCACATTATTTAAGGTCTGTGTACAACTTAACTTTGAACTGGAAAGACTGCTGCTTGGATTTGGAGATTCTCTGATCGTTCACAAGCCAAGAAAACTGAGATTAAAACTGCAGGCTAAGTTTAGGGCGGGATATAAAAATTATGAGAATTTAAAAATTCCGGATGAGGACTAATTTAATTCTTCCTGAGTTTTTTAACCGCAAAAGAGATATTTTTAAGTTAAATACTTTGCGAATAGGGAGCTCACTTAAGTTTTTTGAAAATCAAAGATTTTCGTGATGACAAAAATTTGCCGGAGTGAAATTCCCCTTCCGTGGAGGGGTGGCGAAAATTCAAAGAATTTTTGACGGGGTGGTTCAAAGTAAACTTTAAAACACTTACCACCACTAATAATTTCAAAATGGCTCAGAAATTGTATTAATCTGCACATTAAAAAAATCATACTATGAAATCAAGAATATTTAAAGCATTGATTGCAATTATAGCGCCTATTGCGATAGAGTATATCGTAAAAAAGATATCTGAGAAATTAGATAAAAAAGAAGAAGATAAAGGAAATGGTCCAAAGCAGATTACTGCTTAAAACCTGAAAGTAGTTAGAATTTAATTTTATTGAAAAGAGGCCGTCACTTATGTGTACAGCCTCTTTTTTTATTTTTTATCGAATCATCCGTTCAGCTTCTTCACAGAAAAATTTCCTTCATTCACCTGAATAATCACTTTCTTTCCGTAGTCGATCTGTATCTTAAATAAATTCTCCAAAGGAAACTCTAAAATTGACTGTATAATCAGACGGATGACTCCGCCGTGGGTAACAAGTAAAGCTTTATCCATATTGTTCTCGGCAGTAAATTCATTCCAAAAGCTCATTACACGAGCCTTCATATCGAGCAGACTTTCTCCTCCGGCAGCTTTTACATTGACAAAATCGTAATACCAGGGATTGATTTCTTCTTCGGGAATATCAGTCCATTTTTTCATTTCCCAGCGGCCGAAATTCATTTCCCGAAGCCTTTCATCTGTCTTATAATTCAATTTAAAATGTTCTGCCAAAAGGGTACATCTGCCGGAAGGACTTGAAATTACGTGATCAAAATTTTCATCAAGATCCAAAGCTCTAAAATCTTCAGCAAAATTATTTCGTAAAGGAATATCTGAAAAACCATAGCACAGATTCTCAGGATTTTCTACAGCTGTATGTCGGATTAAATGAATTTCCATACGATCATTGTTCCTAAATAAAACAAAACTTCGCAAACCTGCTGTACAGAGCCCAGACAATCTCCGGTATATCCTCCGATCTGTTTTTTAAAATACCATCCCATATAGATTTTTCCTAAGTAGGCCAGTGTAAAAGCGAAGATCAGACGCCAGTCCGGAATAAGAGCAAAAGCAACCAGAACACTTATAAATCCTGTTACTAAGGCAGTCCCTTTCAAAGGTTTATTGGCTAGAGGCTTAGATTTGCTGGTATCAATATCTGTTACATACTCATGAGTATAGATCATCGTTCCCGAAATAAACCGGCTTGACGTATGAGCCAGGACGATAATACCCAAAACTTTAAACAAATCTACGGTTCCCAGCGCCTGAATACTGTAAAACTTCAGTGCAAACAGAAGAACAATACCAATCGTTCCGTAGGCTCCTACTCTGCTGTCTTTCATAATGGTAAGGATCTTTTCTTTTCCATATCCCCCTCCGAAACTGTCACACATATCCGTGAAACCGTCTTCATGAAAAGCCCCGGTCAGCAAAACACTGCCAATCATCATCAGAACAATACCTGTTTCCAGATTAAAAAGCTGAACCGATAAATATAAAATCAACGCATTAATCAATCCCACCAGCAATCCTACCGAGGCGAAATATTTTTGAGATCTATTCATAATCTCACTTGAATACGGAACCTTAAAAGGAACCGGGATTCTCGTAAAAAACATCAATGCAGTGGCGAAATAGGTTATTTCGTTTTTTATGACTTTCATCTATCTTTATTAAAGGTCAGTAAAATTAACAATATTAAATCACTATTTGCCATTAAAAGATCAATAGGAAAATGGAAAACATGAGGGTTATCATCTGCAATAACTACTTTTTACTTTTGTAATATTTTACTTTTGCCAACTGATAACCTTAAAAAAAACAAATGAAAAAAGCTTATTTTGCCGGATTATGCCTTATATTCCTGGCAAGCTGTTCAGGTACTAATGACGATCTGCTCAATTCTAAAGAACAAGATCAGTTGCAAAGTCCTGACAAACTGAATAATAAGAATGAATTAGCGCGAGGGGGTTTCAGAGATCCTTCAACTCCCACTGAAGATACTCCTCCCAGCGGGATATGGTCTACCTCTATCTACATCACCAACACGATTTATGGTTTTTACAGTAATTACACCAAAAAATATCTGTACGGAAATTCTCCTTTAGCTTCCGAACTTCCTAAATCATACCCTGGCCTTGGTTTTTATGGTATGGATAGATTCTTAGGATCAGCTGATGGAAATGGTCCTGTCATTTCAAGTTGGTTCAATACAGTTAATAATGATTTGGTATTAACGACCGACCCTAATGAGTTGAACGGACAAAGTCACTGGCAGAAAAAAGATGTCGGAACAAGCTATAATGGTGATGAACCCGGAAGTTATCCAATTTACAGATATTCCAATTCCAGTAACAAGACTCACTTTTACACCCGGGATTATAATGAATTAGGAAATGGAAAAGATGGATTTGTCTATGAAGGAATTTCTTTCTACTTAAAAGAATCAGGACCTAAACCTTTCAGAGTTCGTGACGGAACTTTCTTCGAGGATAATAAAACAGGAGCGGTATATATTGTATTTGAAAGTACCTTAAGACGTATTGATTCCTGGTCCGTTGTTAATGGATTATTTGATTTTAAGCCTAACCCAAGAAACGGTAAGCCCAAAGATTGGCTGATATTGAAAGTTGATATTGAAAATTATACAGGTACCAGAGGAGCTGACATCAATTCATCCACTCAACTCGTACAAAATACTGACGGCAAAATGTATATGGTAGACGACGGATTATACAGATACATTCCTACCACTCAAATATTCAATACCTATAATTTTAATGAAGATGCTGTTCAGCATAAATATGTACGAATGATGTTCACAGGTAAAGATATTGCCAAAACCTATTAATAGAGTTAGTTAAATAATAGACAAAGGGGCTTCATTGCCCCTTTTTTATTTTCAGAAAGTTCATTTTGTAATGGCACTACACTGGTTAGATAAGTCATAGAAAAAAGTTTAAGATGGCTTATTGGAAACATGAGCGTCTTCGAAACTTGACATTTCATTCATAAAATTAACCGCACTCTGAATCAGTGGATAAGCCAGTGCGCAACCTGTTCCTTCTCCCAGACGTAAATTCAGATTGAGTAATGCTTTCTGTCCTAATAACCCGATCAATTGAAGGTGAGCTTTTTCATCACTTACATGACAAAAGATACAATGATTGATTATTTCAGGATTCTTTTTCCATGCAGTGGCTACCGCAACGGTTGCAATAAAGCCATCTACCATGATCAGCATATTCTGATGAAAAGCCTCTTCCATGGCCCCTATCATCTGGGCAATTTCCAGTCCTCCAAACGTTTGAGCAATGTCATCAGGAGCTGATATCCCCGGATACTTTTCTATGGCAGCAGACAAAATATTGATCTTGTTCTGTAACTGATCATCATTCAGACCTGTTCCACGTCCAATACAGCTCACAATCGGTAAATCAAACAATTGACTCATCATCAGAGAAGAAGCAGACGTATTTCCGATACCCATTTCACCGAAACCAATGATATTGCATCCGGTCTCAGCAATCTCAGCAACAACCGATCTTCCATTTTCCAACGCCTGCTGATATTCTTCAACCGTCATGGCAGGTTCCTCAAGGATATTACGGCTTGATTTCCTGACTTTTTTATCAATCAATTCCAAATCTTCAGGAAAATCGAAATTCACTCCGGCATCCACAATCTTAATGGCTATATGATGCTGTCTGCAAAACACATTGATCGCTGCCCCTCCACCCAAAAAATTCATCACCATCTGGTAGGTAACTTCCTGCGGATAGGCACTTACGCCCGCTGTCGCAATTCCATGGTCTGCTGCAAAAACGACTAGATGCGGGTTTAAAAGTTCCGGCGCAACCGTTTTTTGAACCATCCCGATCTTATGAGCCAAATATTCCAAATGGCCCAATGCTCCCAAAGGTTTCGTTTTAAAATCTATTGTATGTTGTAATTGTTCTGCTAACATTGATGTACAGATAGTTTTAGTTAAATTATGAAGTTGCAATATTAGTGAAATTAGGGAGAATGGGAAGAAGGAAGATGGGAAGATCAGAGACACGAGATTTCAGACATGAGACTCTAGGTTAAGGAAAAGATTGAGATTGAGCAAGATTAAGGATCATGTCGACAACTATTTTTTATATTTTGAAAATTTATCGCCTTAACTATTTTTACCCCCTCATCCAACATCTACAAAATCGTAAACTCTAAAACGCTACAACTCTCAAACTCAAAATCCGAATCCGAACGCCACAACGCAAAAACACTGCGCACTGCTACTTTTACTTTGCATTAAAATTGAACAACATGACACCAAAAATACTTGAAAAAATAAGAGAAATAGAGGCCGAACGAGGGATAGAAGTCCTTTTAGCCGTAGAATCCGGAAGCAGAGCCTGGGGTTTTGCATCGCCGGACAGCGATTATGACATACGTTTTATCTACAGACATGAAAAAGATTGGTATCTTTCTCCCTGGGATAAAGACGAGACAATAGAATTCATGACTGAGGATGATCTTGACGGTTCCGGATGGGATCTTCGAAAGACTTTTCATCTTTTGCTAAAATCGAATGCGGCTTTATTGAGCTGGTTTTACTCGCCTATCGTTTACAAAAAGAACGGGAAGTTTGTAGAACTTTTTACTCCCATAGCAGATACTTGTTTTTCGCCAATAGCCGTTTCTTACCACTATCTGAGCATGAGTAAAAAATATCTGGAAGCCTGCAGAAGCGATGAAGTGAAACTGAAAAGTTATTTTTACTGTTTAAGAACCGCATTGACCGGAAAATGGATCATCGAAAAAGGAACGGTTCCTCCGGTTTTATTCAGTGAATTGCTGGTTTTAGTTGATGATTTTACTAGAAATAAAATAGAAAATCTTGTTGCTTTAAAAGCTACAAAAGGAGAATCTTATTATCATTCTAATGACTGGGAATTGTTTGGATTTCTGGAAAGTATGGTTAAGGATAATGAAGAAAAAGCTAAGAACTTGACTGGAGGAAAAGTGGATAAAGGTGAGATGGAGAGGGTTTTCAGGGAGATATTGGCACTATAAATAGTTATGAGTTATCAATAATGGGAATATTTGATTTTTTTAAATGGAAAAGTAGATCTTCGGTGTTCAACAGTGAGATCAAAGCTCCTGAATCTGTTATTCATCCTTTTACAAAGCAATGCCAGCTTTTAAAGGAGGAATTTGGTTTGGTCATTCCCCAGTCTTCTATTGACTGCCTGATTCGTTTCAATCTTCCGGTAGACAACTATTATTACAGTCTTTTTTGGCATTTTAAAAATGATTTTCTTGAAGTTTTTTATAATGAAAAATTTATTCAATGGGTTGTAAACCGCTATAAAGAAGTATATGGTGCAGATGCGGATTTGAAAATCTTACAGGAACAATTAGACGAGGCAAAATTTGAGTTCGATCTAAAGAATGATTCCTTTCAAAGCAATATTATTGACTTTGATCTCATCAATCAATGCTATGCTGAATTTAAAGCTTCCGGTGAAAAACTTATGATCACGATTAATTTCGATTATGAGAATCTGATCCTTAACACAGAAATGAAAGGATATGTAGGTCAGAATTATCCCAGTTTTAATGGACTTTATAAAACAACGGCTGGCATACAATATAAACAGCTGGAAGATTTTAAATTACTGGAAGATATTATCCAAAATTTACTGGATGAAAAAGAGAAAAATAAGAACTTTCCTTTTTAACAGAATCTGATATTAGAAATAAAATTAGTTTACCCAACTGACTCCTATAAATAAAGAAAGTTCCTTTTTTAAGGGACTTTTTTTGTTTAAGCAAATTTCTAAATCTTACTTCCTAAAATAAAATTAAAAAAAATAATTAATACACACAAAATCAAATATTTATAAAAATATTTATTTTTTCTCAATTATTTTTTTTATAAAATAATTCTACGCAAAAACATTGCGCACTCATACTCTTACTTTGCATCATCAATAAGGAGGCTGTAGCTCAGATGGTAGAGCAACGTAAAAACACTTTATACTAATTTTAATCTGCTTAGGCAGGTGTGATCCATAAAGTTACTTCGCTTTTCACGCCGTAGGCCGCCGGTTCGAGTCCGGTCAGCCTCCCTGATTGAAGCGGTGCGAGATTTAGGTTACTTCGATTCAAAAAAACGCCTTAATCAATTTTTAACCGCTTCTTTTTAATGAATAAAAAAACTAAGAATATGTCAAAATTTAACACAAGAAAAACTGGGTTTGACTCCGGCATCATCGCTGGAAAATTGACAGATACAGCAGGAAAATATTCAGACGATGAGTTGCTGAGAAGGGTGGCACTGGCCAATATGCTTTTTGAATCCGATTATTATCAGCCTGCAGACGAGATCATGAAACAGATCGAAGACCTTTGCTATAAGGTGGAGGGAGAAAAAATCATCGAACTGGCTCTGGAATGCCGTTTTGAACAAAAATTAAGACATACCCCGCTATGGCTGTTGATTCTTGCTAATGAAATTCATGACGTTTCTGTGAAAGATGCTCTTGCTAAAATTGCCAACAGACCGGATATGACCATTGACGTTCTTCAGATGCTGAAGGTAAGAAACGGTTCGTATAAAATGTCCAAGTCGATTAAAAAAGGTCTTGCAAAAGCTTTTGATAACTACGATGAATACCAGATCGCGAAATATAGAAAAAGCAATATGGATGTTTCTCTGGTAGACGTTGTGAATCTTGTACATCCAAAACCAACCACAAAAAATGAACTGGCTCTGAAAGGGCTTGTGGAAGATACTCTACAGCCTGCCAACACTTGGGAAACAGCCCTGTCACAAGGTGCTGATAAAAAAGAGACTTTTGAAAGAATGATCGCTGAAAAAAGTCTGGGTTCTCTGGCCATCCTGAGGAACCTGAGAAATATGACTGAAGCAGGACTTTCAAGAAACGATATAAGAACTGCAATATCCCAGGTTGGAAGTTATTGGCTTACCCCATTGAACTTTCTGGCCGCTCAGCGAAATGCTCCGGATTATACCGCAGCTATTGATGAAGCCATGAAAAATTGTTTCGTCCAGGAGAAGATTACAGGAACTACGATTCTGGCTATCGATGTTTCCGGAAGTATGGGAAGGATAACCTCGTCCAATTCCAAGTTTTCAAGAATGGATCTTGCATTTGCTATGGCCGCTGCAGGTTCGTATATTTTTGAAGATCTTATCCTTGTATTTACTGCCGGAAGCGATGCTGAGAGAAAAGGCAAGCATATGATCTGGAACGGATCCAAAGGTTTGGGACTATTCACCAATTATAGCAAAATCGCTATGGAAATGGGTGGTGGAGGTATTTTTACGTATCAGCTTTGTGAATGGCTGAAGGAAAATGGCTATGCAAAAGATGCCGAAAGACTGGTCGTTATTTCTGATAGCCAGGATATCGACGCTCATTACGGTCTGGTCAGAAAACCGGATACCTCACCATATAAAACCTCATATATCATTGATATCTCAACCCATACCCACGGTATAAAAACAGGAAACTGGACTGCAGAGATCAATGGATGGAGCGATAAAGTATTTCATTATATTAAGGCTCTGGAAAACTAATGGTTTCCGGAGTTCTTTTTAATCAACTGAATTAACTATTTAATAATAATGGAAATGATTATTTTCATCGGGATCCCAGCCAGTGGAAAAAGTTCTTTATATAAGGAGTTTTTTTTCAATTCTCATATCAGAATAAGCATGGATCTTCTCAATACGAGAAATAAGGAAGGAAAACTACTTCGGTACTGTTTTGAAACGCAATCCAAAATGGTTATTGACAATACAAATGTTACAAAGGAAGGCAGGAAGAAATATATTGAACTGGCCAAACAAAACAAATATGAGATTATTGGATATTATTTTGAAAGTACTATTCAGAATTCTTTGGAAAGAAATAAAAACCGAAAGGAATCCATTAATGAAGCTGGTATAAAAACAAAATATAAGGAATTGGAAAAGCCTCTGCATGAGGAAGGGTTTGATCATATCCGGACTGTAAACATTATCGATAATGAATTTATAATCACCACTTATGAAGTTTGAAGAAATTGAAGTTTTAATGAGAAAAAACGAAGCCTTATCTGAGCAGTATATTCTCCCGGAGAATTTTATTATTGTGAGATTAGACGGAAAAGGTTTTACAAAACTGACCAAAGAAAAGCTGGAACTTGAAAAGCCTTTCGATGAAAGATTTCATCTTGCAATGACAGCAACCATGCAACATCTCTTTATGGTGGGATTTAGAGTCATCTACGGCTACACACAAAGCGATGAAATTTCACTGTTGATCCACAAGGATGAAAATACATTCAGCAGAAAAGTAAGAAAATTTAACTCGGTTTTGGCAGGAGAGGCAAGCGCATTCTTCAGTTTACAGTTTCAGCAGATTGGTGTTTTCGACTGTAGAACGATTGCCATTCCTAACCATGATATGATTCTCGATTACTTTTGCTGGAGACAGGAAGATTCTCACAGAAATTCTCTTTCTGCCTATTGTTATTGGACTTTGATAAAAAATAATTTCACAGCTAAACAGGCTGCTACAAAAATTGAAAAAATGTCGCAATCTGATAAAAATGAGCTGCTATATCAGTTCGGGATCAATTATAATGATCTCCCTGTCTGGCAGAAACGTGGTGTGGGAATGTATTCCAAAGAAGTAGTTAAGCAAGGTTTTAATCCTGTAACACAGTTGAGTTTGGAATGTATGAGAAATGAACTTTATCTCGAAACAAAAATACCGATAAGAGAAGATTATAGATTATTTTTGAACAGTATCCTGAAAAGTAAATAAAAGAAAGACAGAAAAATTACTGGGGGTTCATATAAAATGAAACGAATGAATGTAAAAACATATCTCATATACTCCTTATAACCATCGTATTTTACGGTTTTAAAAATTTAGTAACTTTGTATAAATTACATGAAAGATGAATTACAAAATATCATTTCAGGAAAGAGCCAAGTTAGGCATGGAGATGCTATCCAAAAAGTCTCCCATTACCTTAGAGCAGGCAAAAGCACAGGCAAAACGTCTGGAACAGGCAAGCAGATCAAAAGTGAAGAAGCAGCGCTCTTAAAACAATATTGTAACCAGCATAATTTTTGGATAGATACCATTGACATCAGCAGTTTTGTATCTTCCGGAGCAGAACAAAAAGTATATTTATTCAATAATTACAAGGTCATAAAGCTCAACGATTCGATTTATTATGAAAAATGGCTGGATTACCTGAACAATCTTCTTTTGAATAATTATTTTTTTCCTGATACAGCTTACAAACTTATTGGTTTCCATGAATCTGAAAACATATTGTATGCTGTTGTGGAACAAGATTTTATAGAATCCGATAAGCTTACGGATTTAGAACATGTAAAACTTTTTCTGCTTTCCAACGGTTTTGTTAATCATAGGAATAATGATTACAACCATCCTGAATTAGGAATTATCCTTGAAGATTTACATGATGAAAATGTTCTTACTTTTCAGGGAAATTTATTCTTCATCGACACTGTTTTTTATCTTACTGAACAATTTCAACCATGACCATCCAAGACTTAAAATACAACAACCTCATCCTCTTCGAAGCCATCTCAGGAAGCCGTTCTTTTGGGTTGGCCACAGAAAACTCGGATACGGATATCCGTGGGGTTTATTATCTGCCGAAAGAAGAATTTTTCGGTCTGAATTATATCCCGCAGATTTCTAATGAAACCAATGATATTACCTATTACGAGATTGGAAGATTGGTAGAACTTCTGCAGAAAAATAATCCCAATATTCTGGAAATGCTGGCAAGTCCGGAAGACTGTATTCTTCAAAAAAACCCACTGATGGACCTGCTTCAGCCTGAGGATTTTTTATCTAAATTATGTAAAGATACCTTTGCAGGATACGCTGTTTCACAAATTAAAAAAGCGAAAGGGCTCAACAAAAAGATCCTTAATCCCATAGAAAAAGAAAGAAAATCGGTTCTTGATTTCTGTTATATTCTCGACGGCCCGGGATCAGTCCCTCTGAAAAAATGGCTCTCAGAAAATGGAAAAGCTCAGGAAAAATGTGGTCTTACCAATATTGGAAATACCAAAGGAATGCATGCCCTGTTTTATGATGAATCAGGAGACTTGGATTATAAAGGAATCATACAGCATGAAGAAGCCAATCAGGTTTCTCTGTCTTCCGTTCCTAAAAATGAAAAACCAACAGCTTATCTCTACTGCAACCTTGATGCCTACTCCACCTATTGTAAAGACTACAAGGAATACTGGAAATGGGTTTCCGAACGAAATGAAGACCGCTATAATGTCAATCAGGAACATGGCCAGAACTACGACAGCAAAAACATGATGCATACCATTCGTTTGCTACAGTCTTGTGAACAGATTTTCAAAACAAACTCTTTACAGATCCGAGTAGACAACAGAGAGGAATTACTTGATATCAAAGCCGGAAACTGGTCTTATGAGGCAGTCATGCAGAAAGCTGAAAATCTGATAGAGTCTATAGAACTACATCATTCAGTTTCTGTGCTTCCTGACCATCCTGATATAAAAAAAACAGAGAAAATGTTAATAGAAATACGGGAGAAATTATATCGTTAAATCTTAATATTCTTAATAACTCAACTTTATCTTAATGGTAAAATTTTAAAAATGTCAGGAATATTAAGGTTATTTTTTCTTTGACGCTTTAGCTATTGCATTGTAATCCAGGCCTATTTTTATCCAGTACTCAAAATCATCCTGTTTTTGAAACCCCACAGGTTCCACATAACAATATCCTTTGAGCTGTTTTCCCTTCATCATCATGGGAAGAAATCCCGTTCTTTCGGAAACTTCCTCTTCCAGATCCGGATGATAACGGCACATGAGATTATAATGGCTTACGTTAATACACATTTTATCATTGACTAAAAATGATAATCCACTGAACATTTTCTTTTCTCTGATCTCAAGATCAGGAACGAGTGAAAGTCTTTCTCTGATTCTATCTGCAAGTTCAGTACTGTAGGCCATTAAGAATAATTTTACACTTTAAATTTATGCAAAATATAGATGAAACAAAGCATTTCTTTTCGTTTTCAATCCTCATTTTAGAGTAATAAATATATTTTTATTTAAATTAATTATTGTTTTACGATAATTAATTATACATTTGCAACAGTTAAATGAGTATTGCTATGAAACAGACCAAAATTATTTCCAGAATTCTGTATTATCTCTGCATTGTGCTTTCCGCAGGTTATCTAATGACTTTAGTCTATTCCATAATATGTCTTGCCACTGGTTTTGCAGTGACTCCGTATAAGAATGATCAGTATCTTCATATCAATTATCCATTTACAGAACAACCGTTTCTGAATATTGAACATCATTATCCGTATATCATCTTTTCATTTCTGCTGGTTTTACTTTCCTATGGAATTTTTTTCTGGCTTTCGGCGCTAGTTTTCAAAGTATTTTTTCAGTCAAAACTGTTTACAAAAGAAAATATACTTCAGCTTAAGAGCTTTTACATGTATAATATTTTCATTCCGCTACCGATTGTTGTCGTCGCAAGTTTTTTTGTGGAAGTGGAAAGTATCATCTGGGGACTGGTGTTTATCCACTTTATGCTTGGAATTTTCTGTCTGTTTCTTGCAAATATCTTTAAGCAAGGACTACATTTGCAAAACGAACAAGACCTATTTATATAATGCCGATCATAGTCAACTTAGATGTCATGCTAGCCAAGCGAAAAATGCAGAGTAAAGAACTGGCAGAAAAATTAGGAATTACCCCTGTTAACCTTTCCATTCTTAAAACAGGCAAAGCCAAAGGGGTCCGTTTCGATACCCTGGAAGCGATCTGCAAAATTCTTGAATGCCAACCCGGAGATATTCTTGAGTATCGGGAATAATCTCTTCAGTCTCGGAGTCCTTGTTTGTGGGCTTTAAAGTCTGAGTATTAAAAATACAACTCACAAATATCTACTTAATCGCTCTCAGTCTTAGACTCAGCCTAAAATCTGATGTCTGAAATCTAATGTCTGAAATCTAATCCTTACTTTAAGCAACCCTCACGGTATGCTCTACCCTTCTATTATCCAAACCTTATCATATGAATACTTTATCTATCGACAATCTTAGCCTCATCTACAAAAATGGCTATCAGGCGGTTAAAGATATATCGCTTGAGATCGGCAACGGCATGTTTGGCCTACTTGGACCGAACGGGGCCGGAAAATCTTCTTTAATGAAAACCATCGTTGGACTGCAGAAACCCACTTCAGGAACGATCATTTTCAACGGAACGGATATTTCCCAAGATCCTGATTTTATTAAACAGAAGCTGGGTTTTCTTCCCCAGGATTTTGGCGTCTATCCGAAAGTTTCTGCGTATGATCTTCTGGAGCACATCGCTGTTTTAAAAGGAATTACCAACAGCACAGAGCGTAAAGAACAGATCCTCAGTCTGCTTGAAAAAGTCAATCTTTCGGATTTCAGAAAAAAAGAAGTTCATACTTTTTCCGGGGGAATGAAGCAGCGTTTCGGGGTGGCTCAGGTCCTTTTGGGAAATCCTGAAATCATTATTGTAGATGAACCTACTGCAGGCCTTGATCCTGAAGAACGTAACCGTTTCAATGCTCTTCTGAATGACATCAGCAAAGAGGTTATCGTTATTCTTTCAACCCATTTGGTGGAAGATGTCCGGAATTTATGCTCGGAAATGGCTGTTATGAATAATGGACAGATTCTACGACAAGGAAAACCGACAGAACTCATTTCCGAACTGGAAAACAGAATCTGGTCCAAACCAATTGACAAAAATGAACTGGAAAATTACCTTTCCAGTCATGACATCATCAGCCGCCAGCTGATAGAAAGAGAACTTCATATTACTGTATTTTCGGAAGAACAACCAAGAGATTTCAATGCGGTAAATCCCCTTCTGGAACACGTTTATTTCCGTACACTCACTCAAAAACCTTAGTCATGAACTCTATATTTTTATTTGAAGCCAGACGCATCACCAAGCACTGGCCAGCTTATCTTATAGCCTTTATTCTGATAGGTATCGGGGTCTTTTGCGGCAATGCATTCAATCTCACTGTAGGGGAAGGAATCTATCTGAACTCACCGTATACCATTGGTTTTATGACAGGAATGATGAGTCTTTCCATTATATTTATTGCGGTTATTTTTGCGGTACAGCTGCTTTTCAAAGACTCAGATTCAAAATTTGATGTTTTGCTTTTTTCATTTCCTTTGTCTAGATGGACTTATATAAATGGGAAATTCAGCATCTATTTTCTACAGACTTTTTTAAGTTTTTTCTTGTTAATGGCAGGTTTTCTTTCAGGCCAGATCCTGCGGACAGGAAGTGAAATGCAGAGCTATTTCAATGGAGGCTATTACCTGTATCCTGTGCTTATTTTTGGTCTCATTAACTGTTTTTTTGTATGCAGTTTTCTATTTTTCATTTCATTGACAGCGAAGAAAAAATTACTGACTGTCGTAGGCGGGCTTCTGCTTTATGTTCTGTATATGGTCATTTTAGTCTTTTCCAATTCGCCTTTTATGGCAGGAAGTTTACCTCAGTCTGTTGAGATCCAGCAATTTTCCGCCCTTGCAGATCCGTTTGGATTGTCATCTTATTTCTTTGAAGCGAGAACATATTCTGTTCATCAAAAAAACACTTCAATCGTATATATGACAGGATATTTACTGATCAACAGACTTGTTTTTCTCACGATGGCTGCTCTATTTCTTCTGATTACTTACCGTTTATTTTCTTTTTCATCGGTTTCAAAACAAAAAGTAAAAAAAGCAGTTTCCTGTGCTGAAAACCAAAGCATTTCTTCGGCCCACTATTCGATATCAGAATTGGGTTTTGGTAAAAAAAATGCTCTCCGCTCCCTGTTTTCCTTTGCAAAGATTGATTTACTTTATCTTTTCGGAAGCATCAGTATTCCTGCAGTTTCAATACTTCTGCTTTTCTTCGTAGGAATGGAAATGTATGCGGAGATTGAAAAAGGAATCCGTCTTCCGCAGAAGTATGCCAGTTCCGGTCTCATGGCCACCACTATTTCAGAAAACTTTCCGTTGTTTGGATTTCTTCTTGCCGCTTATTTTATTAATGATTTATATTGGAGGAGTCGTTCTTCCGGATTTTCTCTGATCGAAGACAGTACTTTCTTTTCAAAAAGCAAAATGGCAGGACATTTCATTTCTATCAGTGCTCTGCTTTTTCTTTTTACCATGATCTTAATTACTGAAGGTATACTTTTTCAGGCAGCTTATCAGTATTTCCCTATCGATTGGAATGCTTATCTGAGTGTCTTTCTTTTCAACACTTTTCCGTTGATTCTCTTCTCAGGACTCCTGCTGTTCATCAATCATCATATCCGGAATAAATTTATTGCTTTAGGGAGTTCCGTTCTTATGGTATTTTTGCTGACGGGTCCTGCTTCCGGGAAATTAATTCCTTATCCTCTATTCAGAATATTTTCAGATTTTAAAGGCAGTTACAGCGACTTTAACGGATATGGAGTCTATACCTATGCTTTTGCAGAAAGACTTTTATTCGGAGCCGGATTGATTTCATTTTTATGGATGATCAATACTATCGTCAGAGCGAAAAGATTTAATCTGGCTACCTTTATTCCCAGCCTTCTTTTGCTTATTTCAGGGATTTATGCAGGAACATTTTTCATGCACGGATATATTCCGAAAAATGAAGAACAAACAATCTCAGCAGCGGCTCAGTACGAAAATGACTGTAAACAATATGAAAATCTTCCTCAGCCACAAATTACCGATGTGACTACGGAAATTGCATTATATCCTTCAGAAAATTCATATCAGATCTCTGGAAAGTATATCCTGACCAACTTTACGGATCATCCTATTGACAAAATCCTCATTAATTTTAATCCGGATCTCAAGATTGAATCCGCTATTTTCAGTGCAGGTTCTGAAATAATAAAATTAAATAAAAACACCTCAGAAGTTAAGATAAAGAAACCTATTAAATCTGGAGAAAAAGCTTACCTGAATTTTAAACTTTCGCATAAATGGTATGCTGTGAACGGGCATCAATCCTTTAATGCCATTATAGAAAACGGTTCCTTTATGAGAATCAGCAGATATTATCCTACGATCGGATATCAGAAAGGGGAAGAAATTCAGGATGAACAACTGCGAAAGGAAAATCACCTCGCAAAACTTCCAAAATTAAAAAAACCGGAAGATCCGGGAGTCTTTGAAAAGAATTTTATCCATTTAGATATGACGGTTTCCACGGAAGACAACCAGACCGCTATTGGTACCGGAGATCTGGTTAAAAAATGGAAAAAGTCAGGACGAAATTATTTTCAGTACAAAGCGGAAAATATTCCGTTCCGTTTTGCAGTGTCGTCTGCAGATTATGAAACCAAAAGTGTCGTGTATAAAGGCATTACATTGAATATTTTCTACCACAAAAAACATTTCGAAAATGTAGACCATCTTCTTGACAACGCAAAAATTACGCTGGATTACTGTGAACAGAATTTTGGAACATATCCTTTTAAAACAGTCAGTTTTGCTGAGATCTCATCTTTCACCAGAGGATTTGCAGCGACAGCGTATCCATCGGCGATCTTTATGCCTGAAGATATGATTTTCCATGCCAACATCAATGCTGATAAAGAGCAGGATGTTATCAATGAACTTGCAGGACACGAACTTTCCCATTTGTGGTGGGGAAACAGCCAAATTGATCCGGATGCCAGAGAAGGTAACGTTATGCTTACGGAAACGCTGGCCATGTATACCGAAATGATGCTTTATAAAAAAATGCACGGCACCGAAAAAATGAAAGAAAGGATCGCCATGCATCAGCAAATCTACGACAATGAAAAGGGACTCTCTGAAAACGTGCCTATCTATAAATCAACAGGTGATTTTCCGCATATAGCTTATTCAAAAGGCGCTGTAGCAATGGTTAGATTAAGTGAACTGCTTGGAGAAGAGCAGGTAAATAAGGCATTAAGGCATTTCCTTCAGAACAATCACTATCCCAGAAAACCATCTTCGGTAGATCTGCTTCATGAGTTTTATAGAATCTGCCCTGAAGCAGCCACAAAAAAGCAGGTAGATACATTATTTAAAACGATATAGGTCATCTTTTAAACTGATGATAAAAATTTTATCAACGACATGATCAGCGAAATAAACAACAAGTAAAATCTGCTAAACTTTGCTGAAAATCTTCGATTGTCCTGCGTCTTAAAAACATCAACATTTTTCAAACTTTGCGCTCTTGCTACCAACAGCCTCTCTTGATCTAATCAGTAAAAAGAAAAGGATTAGGTAAAAACTTTGCTTAAAAAAGACAAAAACCTGTTTCATTGTTTTACTACTTACTATTAAATCAAAAGAAATCCCTCAATTTGAGGGATTTCTTATATCTATTTAAGATGTTAAATCTTAAGCTTCAGATGAAGGATTTTGATTTTCCTTTGGAGCCTGATCAGCTGGTCTTCTATCACCTTCTGGTCTGTCCTGTCTTTCTGGTCTTCTGTCACCTTGAGGTCTGTCTTGTCCTTCAGGTCTTGGTTTAGACTCAGGTCTTGCAGGTCTTGGCAACAAAACTTTTCTTGAAAGTTTCATTTTCTTACGGTCATCATAACCCATGAATTTCACTTCCACTTCGTCTCCTTCGTTGTAAGGTACTTTATCAAGACGAGCCCATTCGATTTCAGAAATGTGAAGTAATCCTTCAGTTCCTTTTGCAATGGCTACAAAAGCTCCGAAATCCATTACTTTAACCACTTTTCCTTGATATACTTCCCCTACTACCGGTACAAATGTAATCTCGTTGATTCTAGCGATTGCAGCATTGATCTTCTCTCTGCTTACGCCAGAAATCTCGATTCTTCCGATTTCTCCTACTTCTTCAATAGCAATAACCGTATCTGTATCTTTTTGAAGCTGCTGAATGATTTTTCCACCAGGTCCGATCACAGCACCGATGAAATCTTTAGAGATCTCAAGCATTACCATTTTCGGAGCGTGAGGTTTCACGTCTTCTCTTGGTACTGCAATGGTTTCAGTGATTTTATTAAGGATATGTAATCTTCCGTCTTTAGCTTGTAAAAGCGCTTTCTCCATGATATCCATAGAAAGTCCCTGGATTTTGATATCCATCTGACAAGCGGTAATTCCGTCTGCTGTTCCGGTTACTTTAAAGTCCATATCTCCCAGGTGATCTTCATCTCCTAAGATATCAGAAAGAACCGTAAATTTTCCAGTCTTAACGTCTGTTACCAATCCCATTGCGATACCGGAAACTGGTTTTGTAATCTGAATACCTGCATCCATTAACGCTAAAGTCCCTGCACAAACAGTGGCCATAGAAGATGAACCGTTGGATTCTAAAATATCAGAAACGATACGGATGGTGTAAGGGTTTTCTTCAGGAATCATGTTTGCCAAAGCTCTCTGAGCCAGGTTTCCATGTCCTACTTCTCTTCTTGAAGTCCCTCTTAAAGGTCTTGCTTCACCTGTTGAGAACGGCGGGAAGTTATAGTGTAAGAAGAATCTTTCGTCATAATTGACCATTACGCTGTCTACCATGTTCGCATCTTTCACAGAACCTAGCGTTACCGCGGTTAGAGACTGAGTTTCACCTCTTGTGAAGATGGCAGAACCGTGAGCTCCCGGTAAATAATCAATTTCGCTCCAGATTGGACGGATGGTTTCAGGATCACGACCATCAAGACGGATTTTATCATTCAAAATCATCTGACGCATCGCTTCTTTCTCTACATCATGGAAATATACTTTGGCGAAAGGGGTTACTCTTTCTAATTCTTCAGCATTTTCAACATATTGCGCTAAAAATTCAGCCAAAACAGCTTTGAATTTTTCACCTCTTTCTTCTTTTCCTGAAGGAGTTTTCGCTACTTCATATACTTTATCGTATGTTTCTTTCCACACTTTCTCACGGATGGCTTCATCGTGATTTTCGTGGCTGTATTCTCTTTTTGGAAATGATTTACCTACTTTTTCAGCTAATCTTTCCTGAGCTTCAACTTGTTTTTTGATTTCTACGTGAGCAAACTGGATCGCTTCAAGCATTTCCTGCTCAGAAATTTCTTTCATCTCCCCTTCTACCATTACGATAGAATCTTTCGTTGCTCCTACCATGATGTCAAGGTCGGCAATTTTAAGATCTGCATAATTAGGGTTCACAGAAAGTTCTCCGTTGATTCTTACCACTCTTACTTCAGACATTGGTCCGTTGAAAGGAATATCTGTAATAGCGATTGCTGCAGATGCTGCAAGACCTGCTAAATCATCAGGAATTGACTCTCCGTCATAAGAAATTAATGAAATCATCACCTGAACTTCCGCATGGAAATCTTCAGGGAATAATGGTCTAAGAACTCTGTCCACCAAACGCATCGTTAAGATCTCCTGATCCGACGGTCTCGCTTCTCTTCTAAAGAAATTTCCAGGAATTTTACCTCCTGCGTAAAATTTTTCTCTGTAATCTACGGTTAAGGGTAGGAAATCTACTCCTTCTTTGGCTTCTTTACTGGCTACCACCGTTGCTAAAAGCATGGTCCCACCTATTTTTACGACTACAGAACCATCAGCCTGTTTTGCTAATTTTCCTGTTTCAATTGTAATTTCTCTGCCGTCTGCAAGAGTAATCGTTTCTGTAATTGCTTGAGGTATACTCATAAATTGTTTTGTGTTGCACTCCGTATTGAGTGCTTTAATTATTGATAGTTCGTCTAAATTTTCGTTTGCAAAGATAACGTATAATAATGAGATATTAAATTTTCAATCTCAGAAATAACAGGCGGGATTATAAGATTTTCCTCTCCTATTTTATCGATGAAGTAAGAATTACTTACAAAATGTTCAACTTATTTATCATATTTCATCAATAAAAAGATTTTTTCCAAAGAAAATTCATCAAAGAATCCGACCAATTTCGTATTATTGTCTCAAAAAAAGTAAATACTATTTTTATCTTCACAAAGACCACCGATTTACAGAAAAAAACACCTGAAAAGTTGCAGAAAAACAGGCGACTGCCTTATATTTGCCACGCTTCTCAAAATATATATGCAGCAGACGAAACCAACTGAAAGAGCTTAACAATTCTTTTCTAATAAATAAATGTTTATGATCAATAAAGAAGTAAAAACACAGAGCAGAAATTATACGATCCCGTTAATCACGATCACACTGCTCTTTTTTATGTGGGGATTTATCACCTGTATGAATGATATCCTGATCCCTTATCTGAAACAGCTTTTCAAACTCACCTTTTTCGAATCCATGCTGGTACAGTTCTGTTTTTTCGGAGCGTATTTTATAGGTTCACTGATTTATTTCCTGATTTCTATTACCAAAGGAGATCCTATTAATAAGGCAGGTTATAAAAAAGGAATTATGTTCGGTATATTTCTCGCGGCCTTTGGCTGTATTCTGTTTTATCCGGCAGCAACTTTTTCTTATTATCCTTTATTTCTGGGTGCCTTGTTTATTCTTGGACTTGGTTTTACAGTACTTCAGATCACCGCAAATGCCTACGTTTCTTTACTTGGAAGCGAAGAATCAGCATCCAGCCGTCTGAATATGACGCAGGCTTTTAACGCTTTCGGAACAACCATTGCACCGGTATTGGGAGGACATTTGATTTTTGAATTTTTCTCTGCTCCGGACGGTTCTTTCAGCGCAGTAGCCACCAGAATCCCTTATCTGATTTTTGCGGGAATTCTTTTATTGGTTGCTTTATTGATTTCAAGAGTCAAACTTCCTTCTTTCCAGACCCAGGAAGAAGAGATTGTAAAAGGTTGGGGTGCTCTTAAGTTCAGTCATCTTAAATTTGGTGTTTTTGCCATGTTCTGTTATGTAGGTGGAGAAGTAGCAGTAGGAAGCTTTATTATCAGCTTTTTGGAGCAGCCACAGATCATGGGTTTTAATGAAATTATCAGTAAAAATTACCTTTCGCTGTATTGGGGAGGTGCTATGATCGGACGTTTTCTTGGGGCTATTTCTTTAAACCAATCCTTAAGCCAAAGCAAAAAAGCAATCTATATGCTGGGAGCCGCCGCCGCTGTTTTTCTGGTTATTTTCAGTATCGTAGACCTGACCTTTTCACAGATCAGCTTTTTCTTAGTATTCATCGCGCTTAATTTTGTGGCGTTCTTTATCGGTAAATCAGCTCCGGCAAGAACATTGTCTATTTTTGCAGCCGTGAATGTGGTGCTTCTAATCTCTGCAATGGTGAATCATGGCGAGCTGGCGATGTACAGTATTTTAGGAATTGGGATCTTTAACTCTATCATGTTCTCCAATATCTATACGTTGGCAATTTCCGGTTTGGGTAAATATACCAGCCAGGGATCTTCATTAGTGGTGATGGCTATTCTGGGGGGTGCTATCGTTCCTATTTTCCAGGGATATCTTGCCGATCAGTTCGGGGTACAGCACTCATTTATTATTCCTGTATTCTGCTATCTGGTGATCCTGATTTTCGGAGCGTATTGCACGAAATACTTAGGACATGTGGAAACTACTGACGCTAAATCGGGACATTAAACCGGCCAATAAAAGATGGTGAATTGCCAATGGTGAATTTTACTGCCCTGCAAAATTGACCATTTACACTTAAATAATACACTGTTTTAATCAATACTATAAAGTGAGATATTTTTAAAATGTCTCACTTTTGTTTTTAGGTATGATTTAAGATGTAACTTTTACAAGGAATAAAGTACTTATCCGGTAATTACTATCTTTTGATTATGAAGATTCAGCTAAAGCTAGAGTATTTTGCCTTTTTGCTATTGGGAGTGTTTGCTTTTGAGCGGACTGAACTTTCGTGGTGGTGGTTTGCAGCGTTGTTTTTTGCTCCTGATATTTCCATGCTGGGATATGCGGTAAACAGCAAAACCGGAGCATTTTTCTATAATCTCTTTCATCATCTGGGATTGGCCATCCTTATATATATTACCGGAATAGCCCTTCATTTACCGTATGTACAAATGATTGGAGCCATCCTGTTCTCCCACTCTTCATTTGACCGGATCTTAGGCTACGGACTGAAATACCCGGACAGCTTTCAGAATACCCATTTGGGGAAAATTGGAAAAGATAAAAATTAGACATATAAAAAAAGCAACCTCTTTCGAGATTGCTTTTATTTTGAAAATCTTTGTAGATTATTTTCTTAAACCTAGTTCAGCAATAATTGCTCTATATCTTGCGATATCTTTGTTTTTAAGGTAATCTAGTAAACTTTTTCTCTTACCTACCAATTTCACTAGAGATCTCTCTGTGTTGAAATCGTGACGGTTAGCCTTTAAATGCTGAGATAAGTGATTGATTCTAAAAGTGAAAAGAGCAACTTGTCCTTCAGCACTTCCTGTGTCTGTTGCAGATTTTCCATGTTTTGAGAAAATTTCCTGCTTTTTTTCTGTTGTTAAGTACATTCCAATATTGTTTAATGATTATTATGTAACGGCTGCAAAATTACAACTATTTTTTAATTCAGCAAAACATTATTGATTTCATGTATCAAATTTGATAGAAAAAAATGTTAAAAATTTCTTAATAAATTGTATGCCATCCAACGAAAAGGCAGTAATTTTGCATACGAATTACAAATGAGAAAAATTATATTCTTTACAGCACTCAGTTCTTTTTTACTGATCGGTGTTATTTCAGTGAAAGCACAGAAAAATGCAGATAACAAAGTAAAAAAAATCTTATACTTCAATCCCGAGGTAGAACCTGATATTGAAGAAATTAAAGAACCTACCAATCACGCTTTCTTCAGCGCTGTTTCTGATAATTTCAGCGGAAGAAGAAATAAAATGCTCAGAGCCGAGGTTCAGATCCCTTTTGACAGCATAGAAAAACAAACCATCACCGATTACTGTGTCAATAACGATGCTGATTTTGCGATTGTTCCCAAAGTAAGATATTTTAAGGTAGGCATCGGTAAGTATGTCTTTTCCAATCAGGTCGTGGTAAGCATGAAACTCTTCGATGCAGGAGGAAATCTGGTTACTGAAACGGATTATGACACCTACCGAAAAAACATGCGTCTCTTGGGTTCTACGGAAAATTCTATAAAGATCGGTACCGATGGCGCCATAAAAGGTATTCTGAAAAAACTACGGAAACTTAAACATTCGGAAGGAGCAGAGCTTTAGAGGTGAAAAGTGAATTTTGCTTTGCAAGTTAATGGTGAATTTTGAGCGATGGTAAAGTTTACATTTGACGATTCACAAACATTCAATATTCTTTGAACGTGAATGGGCAATTCTGCTGCGCAGGGAAATCGTCAATTTTGGACGATGGTAAAAATTATCTTTGACGACTCACAAACATCCAATATTCTTTGAACGTGAATGGGCAATTCTGCTGCGCAGGGAAATCGTCAATTTTAGACGATGGTAAAAATTATCTTTGACGACTCACAAACATCCAATATTCTTTGAACGTGAATGGGCAATTCTGCTGCGCAGGGCAATCGTCAATTTTGGACGATGGTAAAAATTATCTTTGACGACTCACAAACATCCAACATTCTTTGAACGTGAATGGGCAATTCTGCTGCGCAAGGAAATTGTAAATTTGGACGATGGTAAAAATTATCTTTGACGACTCACAAACATCCAATATTTTTTGAGCGTAAAATGTCAATTCTGCTGCGCAGGGAAATCTCTTCACAAAACTAAAACAACATCCAAACATACTGATTGCTAGATAAATATTTTCACCATTTGATGAATAATTAAATATTTTTTACTATTTTAGTTCAACAAATTAAAAATTTATACAGTATGAACAATTTAAAAAAACTCAACAGAGAGCAGCAGAGACAAATTAATGGAGGTGATATTAACAAGTGCAGCCTAACAAAGCCTTGCAGTATTGGATGGTGCTGTGATGGCGTTTGCAAAGAATATGCATGCATTGAATTTTAATCTTATAGGTAATGATCTAAATTATTCGTATGAAAAAATTGAAAAAACTCAACAGAGATCAGCGAAGACAAATCAATGGCGGAGGTATTAACAAATGCAGTGAAACCAGACCATGCTTCATAGGTTTTTGCTGTCGAGGCCTTTGTATGGAATATGATTGTATTGATTAAAACCAGTTAATATGAAAAATCTAAAAAAACTGAACAGAAAACAAAAACAGGAAATCCAGGGTGGCGGTATGATAAAAAAATGCCAGATCCACAATCATTGCGGATTCCAGGAATGCTGTGACGGAGGAATGTGTATGCCCTCACCCTACTATCCTTTATGCGGACCTATTCTTGAAATAACATAGGTATTTATGCTTTAAAATTTAATTTTTTGACATCTGCTCCGGCAGATGTTTTTTTTCACTGTAAAGGACGTTCAATTCTACTTTACACTTTAATTAATCCTTAATTTTGCCCGTTTCTTTTTTAGTCTTAAAATTTTGAATTATTTTTGCATATCCAAAAAATTCACGTTTTGAATTCCAGAGACGAACTTATCTTCAATCCCGCCGACATTGCCGAAACTCTTAGCAGCCTTCCTGCTGACGAGAGGCTTCTTGCGTTTTTGAAGGTTCCGAAAGAATACAAAGCAGACGTTTTCTCTCACCTTGACCCTGACTTTCAGGAGGATACTATCAGAAGTATCGGAAGCGAAGAGGTTTCTGAGATCCTGAACGGGATGACTCCGGATGACAGAACTTCTCTTTTTGAAGATTTTCCGGATGAACTGATCAAGTACTCTATTAATCATCTCAATCCTCAGGAAAGAAGAATTGCCCTGAAGCTTCTGGGCTACGATTCAGACTCTATTGCCCGTCTGATGACTCCTTACTACATCCAGATCCGTAAAGAATGGACGGTAAAAAGATGTCTTCAGCAGATCAAAAAGGTCGGGAAAAGAGTGGAAACCATGAATCATCTTTACGTAGTGGATGAAAGAAACCGTCTGATTGATGATATTGCTTTAGGAAGCCTTCTTTTGGCTGAAGAAGATACTCTGATCTCGGATATGACGGACAATCACTTTGTCGCAATCATGACCACCACTTCAAAGGAAGACGCAGTAACCTATTTTGAAAAATATGACAGAACTGCTCTTCCCATTATTACTGAAGCTGGTGTTCTTGTAGGCATCGTAACTATTGATGATATCCTGGACCAGATCGAACAGCAAAACACAGAAGATATTCAGAAATTCGGGGGTCTTGAAGCTCTTGATGATCCTTACACGCAGACTTCTCTTTTGGAAATGGTCAAAAAAAGAGGAACATGGCTGATCATTCTTTTTTTCTCTGAAATGCTTACTGCTTCTGCGATGGGATATTTTGAGGATGAAATTCAAAAGGCGGTGGTTCTTGCCCTTTTTGTACCCCTTATTATTTCCAGTGGAGGAAACTCCGGTTCTCAGGCTGCAACGCTTATTATCCGTGCGATGGCTCTTCAGGAAATCGGTCTTAAAGACTGGTGGTATGTGATGAAAAAGGAGATTTTTACCGGTTTAGCGCTTGGGAGTATTCTTGGTGTCATCGGCTTTTTAAGGATCATGGTATGGCATGAGGCAGGATTCTTCAATTATGGAATGTACTGGCCTTATGTGGGTTTAAGCGTAGGAGTTTCTCTCGTTATGATCGTTCTTTGGGGAACACTTTCAGGCTCCATGGTTCCATTTATTCTGAAAAGATTAAACCTGGACCCTGCTACTTCTTCCGCTCCCTTTGTAGCCACTCTGGTAGACGTTACCGGTCTTATTATTTATTTTTCCGTAGCCGGACTTTTCTTAACAGGAAAACTTTTGTAATTTTAAATAAATGCTAGATATTTTAACAATTATCAAAAAAATAAATAATTCAAAACAACATCTGCAATAAATAAAAATAAACAACTACAAGTAAGTAATATTCAACACGATTAAATAAAGATTTATCATAAATTCAGTTTATTTGGAAATTATTTCTTAACAATCAGCAAACACAAGTGAATGAAAAATAAATTCAGTATAATTAAATTAGATAGCCTTTATTCATTATTTTCTAAAGAACTAAGCCTCAACAGAATTTTTGGACTGGACATACTAAGATTTTTTGCTATTACCACCGTAATTATCTCTCACGGACGATTTATATTTTCGGAAAAGGTAGATCGCTTTTTTACATATATCACATTTGATGGAGTTACTATTTTCTTTGTTTTAAGTGGATTTCTGATTGGTGGTATTTTAATTAAGCAGCTTGAAAACAATACCCCCAGATTTTCATTACTTTTGGATTTCTGGGTCAAAAGGTGGTTCCGTACTTTACCTGCTTATTTTTTAATTTTAACAATTCTCACTATTTGCTATACTTTCACAGATCCCAAATTCTCTTTTGGAACTATAAAAAATTACTATTTTTTCTGTCAGAACCTATATTATCCTACTCCTGATTATTTCACAGAATCATGGAGCCTGAGTGTAGAAGAATGGTTTTATCTTACAGTTCCTTTTCTGATTTTTATCCTGACAATTTTCTTTAAATTAAAGCCTAAAATTTCAGTGCTGATCACAGCTTTAACCATTCTATTTTTTATCAGTTTTTTGAGGTATATGATTTATGCTGAAAAAGATCTTCAAAAGGCATTATCTTTTAATCATCAGGTACTTTTCAGACTGGATAGTATCATGTATGGCGTTATTGGAGCATATTTCAGCTATTATTACTCTAAATTATGGAAATCAATCCCAACAATTTTACTCATATCCGGTATCGCTATATTTTTAATTCAAAAGTGGATTTTTGTTTCAAATATGTTTCCTGAGCCATTGCTGCTTTATAATGTTGTTTTTGAATACAGCCTGACCTCAATAGCTACACTATTACTGCTTCCTTTCCTTTCCAATTTTAAAAAATCAAAATACAAGATAGCAAATCTGATCACTATTATTAGCCTGATCTCCTACTCCATGTATTTAACGCATATGGCACTTATCAAAGGAATTATTTTAAAAAGTATTCCCTGGACAGATTTTACAACTAATTATAATATTATATTGCCTGTCTTTTATTTTCTCTATTGGGCACTTACGATTATATTTTCAATCATAATCTATAAGTTCTTTGAAGTACCAACGACTAATCTTAGAGAAAAATTTGTTTTCAGTAAAAAAAATCAAGGTCCGGTTATGGAAATCAAATAATCTCTAAAGCATTATTTGGCTGCCGGATGAAGAGTTTTATGTTTTTAAATTTGAATAAACAACAAATCATTTTAAATTTAATATGAGAGTCATTTCCCTAGTTCCGTCTATTACAGAGGCATTATTTGATCTTGGCCTTACTGAACATGAAGTCATCGGCAGAACAAAATTCTGTATCCACCCCGAACAAAGAATAAAAAATGTACCGGTTATCGGCGGTACAAAAAATATCAATATTGATAAGATTAAAGCTTTGCAACCGGATATTATCTTGGCCAACAGAGAAGAAAATATCAAAGAACAGGTAGAAGCATTAATGGCCGATTTTAAGGTACTGGTGACTAATGTGGAAAATATTGAAGACAATTACTACCTTCTTAAAACACTCGGAAATATTTTTAATAAGGAGGAAAGAGCCCAACAGTTTAACCTGAAGATCTACGATGTTTTACAGCAGGCTCAACTTGATTTCCCGGTAAAAGCAGCCTACCTCATCTGGAAAAATCCTTATATGACGATAGGTTCCGATACTTTCATTCATAAAATTCTGGCAGAGATAGGTTTTGAAAATGTTTTTAAGGATCAAACGCGCTATCCTGAAATCCAAATGGAAGACCTTGCTGATGCAGAAGTTATTATGCTTTCTTCTGAACCTTTCCCTTTCAAAGAAAAACACATAGAGGAGATGAAGACTTTCTATCCTGATAAGAAGATAATGATTGTAGATGGAGAAGCATTTTCCTGGTACGGAACCCATATTGCAAAGTGTGAAAATTATTTTAAAGAATTACTGGATGAAATTCATGCGATGCAACGTTGATTTTTTTAACACAAAAGTTTTTTTTAGACACTTCAGTTATTCTTAAGTTAAAAAGCTTTTTGAAAAGAAGATCACTTAAGTTGTGCGAAAATGAAAGATGTTGATCATGACAAATTCTTCGGCCTAAAATTCCCCTCTCCTGGAGGGGTGGCGAAAATTCAATGAATTTTTGACGGGGTGGTCATCCCCCACTCTCTTCTCCCCTCTGCCAACCATCTCTTACAACAACCCTTTACACAAAAAAAGCTCCGATTTTAAATCGGAGCTCATATTTTATATTTCTTATTAAAATTTCAATTACAAAATTTTGGAAACTTCATGACAAAGCCATTCCAAAAGTTCACGGTCTTCATCTGTAAACGGATCTACCGTATGCGAATCGATATCGATCTGACCCACATTCTGGCCATCTTTGAAGATAGGAACTACAATTTCAGCTTTTGTATCAATAGAACAGCTTAAATAATTGCTCTCCTGATGAACATCCGGAACTACGAAGGTTTCATTGGAAACTGCAACTTGCCCACAAATTCCTTTTCCATAAGGAATGATGGTATGATCTGTAGGAGCACCCACGTAAGGACCCAGTTTCAGTTCATCTTTATCTCCGTTTTTAAAGTAGAATCCGGTCCAGTTGAAGTAAGAAATTTCCTGATCCAACAAGTGACATACCTTCTCTAGTTTCTCTTCTGTGTTATGTTTCGGACTTTCAAGAATGGAAGAAAGTCTTTTCTTTATTTCTGACATTTTATTTTATTTTTTAGGAGAATTGTTTGAAGGAATGTTCTTCTTTGTAGCCGAACATTCCACGCTCTTTTATCATTTCTGCCACCCCTTCAGGAACCTGGTTTTCCCAGCCTTTAATGCAGCATGTTATTTTTCTAAGGATCTCTCTTGAATAAATTTCCAAAAACTCCGGATTATGATTCGTAATATCTACAATACGGTTGTTGTGTTTGAAATATTTGTACAGCTCTTTAAGATTTTCTTCTACTTTAAGGTTGGCAGAATCCAGTAATTCATGAGTTTCAGGGTCTTTGTAAGGGTAAAGATATACTCTCATCCCGTTTCTGAAAAACTTTCCGAATGCTTCCAGAATCCCTCCTGAAAGGTCTTTATAATATTTCTCGTCAAATACCATCAGAAGGTTATTCACTCCCATGGCAACACCGATATCTCCGCTTGTGTACGAAGCAAAATAATCGATAAGTCTGTAATATTCCGAGAAATTTGAAATAATCACGGTATAACCGAGTCGTCCGAGAATATCTACCCTGTCCATAAAGTCTCTTTCGTCGATATCGCCATCTGCCCTAAGATTTGAAATGGTGATCTCAATCAGGACTTCTGTTTCTTCATGAGTACAGGTCGCATCTTTCTGAAACATCTCAAGACCGTTTTTAAGCATATCGATGTTCACTTTCGTTACAGGCCTGAAACTTCCTCGTACGGCAAATATATTCTTCTTGTACAGAACGTCGGCAGGAAGCATATTACTCCCCTGGGAATTGAAGATTACGGCATCTGTCATTCCATGTTTTACAAGTTGCAGCGACATCAATCGGTTATCAACATAGTCAAAAGCAGGACCACTGAAATCGATCATGTCAATTTCAAGACCGTCTTTGGCAATGTCGTCGTATAAAGATTCGATTAAAGTTCTGGGATTGTCGTAGTAGTTGAAAGCTCCGAAGATAAGGTTTACCCCAAGGTTTCCTAAAGTTTCCTGCTGTAAGGTAGCATCATTTTCATTAAATTTTACGTGGATCACGATTTCGTTGTAATCTTCGTTTTCTTTAGTCTGGAAACGGATTCCTACCCAGCCGTGGCCTTTGAGTGTCTTGTCGAAATTAATCGTCGTTACCGTGTTGGCATAAGAAAAAAACTTTCTGTTCGGATTATTTTCTCTTGAAATCCTCTCTTCGATCAACGCGACTTCATAACGGAGCATTTTACGGAGTCGGTTCTGGGTGACATACCTGTTTTTCACCTCTTTTCCGTAAATGGCATCACTAAAATCTTTGTCGTAAGCAGACATCGCCTTAGCAATTGTACCGGAAGCCCCTCCTGCTCTAAAAAAGTGACGAACAGTCTCCTGCCCTGCTCCAATTTCTGCGAAAGTACCATAAATAGTAGGATCTAGATTAATTGTTAATGCTTTTTGTTTAGGAGTTAGTTTCTGATACATTAGGACGTAAAATTTTTCGTAAATTTACCAAAATTAAACCAACCTCAAAAGAAAATGAAGTTGAAATTTTTAGGAACTGGTACTTCCCAAGGTGTACCCGTTATAGGCTGTACATGTGAAGTATGTACTTCCAAAAATCCCAAAGACAAGCGTTTCCGCTCCTCAGTAATGATTACTACAGAGGAAAGCAGAAAAATACTGATCGACTGCGGACCGGATTTCAGAGAGCAGATGCTCCTTAATCACGAAAATAACGTAGATATTGCACTTCTGACCCACGAGCACAATGACCATGTGATCGGGCTTGATGATATGCGTCCATTGATTTTTAAAAGTGGAAAAAATATGCCCATCTACTGCAACGAAAGGGTTGGCCAGGAGATCAAGAAACGTTTTCCCTATGCTTTCGCTGATGAAAGATATCCGGGAGCACCGGCTTTTGATCTTCATGAAATTGAAAATAAACCTTTCCATGTTTTGGATACGGAAATCACGCCTATTGAAGTGACTCATTACAAAATTATGATCCTTGGCTATAAGTTTAAAAATCTCGCGTATATCACGGATGCCAATTTCATTTCAGACACTGAAAAAGAAAAACTGCAGAATCTGGATGTGCTGATTTTAAACTGTATCAGAAAATTTGATCCGCATCCTGCCCATTTTGTCCTTCCTGATGTCATCGCCCTGTTTAACGAGCTTAAGCCTAAAAAATTATTTTTAACCCACATCAGTCACCACCTGGGACTGCATGATATTGAAGATAAGGAGCTTCCGGAAGGAATACATCTTGCCTACGATGGATTGGAGATAGAATTTTAAAATTTTTCCTCCAAAAAGCTTTTGAACATTAAAAAAAGTTTATATATTTGCACACCGATTTGAAACAAGCCCAGTTGGCGGAATTGGTAGACGCGCTAGACTCAAACTCTAGTATCGAAAGATGTACCAGTTCGATTCTGGTACTGGGTACAAGACCGGAAAGAGGTGATAATTCACTATTTTTCCGGTTTTTTTTTGCGCATAACTCATTGTTAATCTGATAGATATAGGTAAGCAAAACGTTGGGTCGAATAGTTCGATAATGATTTTCAAAAAATTCCAATTTTTCAGGGAATATCGAACTAATTATTTGACGTTTTAAAGTGATATCCCCACTACTATAGGCTTTAGCAAGATCTACAACGTTCGATAATGCACGGTCTAGTAGTTTCGGAAAATCTATTTTATTTTTATCTTTTACTTTTGTCAGGTTGCTTTCTAACTTTTCGATTTTGTCCTTGCAATCAGTTTTAATTTCCAAATAATCCTCATTATCAATGATCTCTTCCAGTAATTTGTTTCGTGCCGACTTTAACCTGTTATTCAATCCATCTATTTCCATTAATATCTTTTTTCTTTGATGTTGAGGATTATCGATAAACTTCTCAAAATTTTGTTTCAAGACCTTTCTCAAATATTTTTTAATGGACTCCCTCATCTCTAATGCTTGCAGTAATTCCAGGAATTTATTGTTGATGATTTCTGCTCTATAACGATATCCGCATGGTGACTGACAGTGGTAGTAATAATATTTCTTGGAGTGTCCTGTAGATGCACTGCCTGTAATTAAATGTCCACATTCCGGGCATAGAAGGAATCCTCTCAGTGGAAGATTATCGTCAGACAGTACTTTAACATTGGGTCTGGCAAGATTTGCATTGCCATTCATTATATTCTGCACTTTTTCGAATAACTCCTCACTGATCAAAGGTTCATGGATACTTGGAACATAATGGGCCTCTTCGTCATTGTATTGTTCTACATAAATTTTTCCGCAATATGCAGTATTCCTCAAGCCAGCAAGAAAAGAACTAACTTTTACAGTTTTCCCTTCCCTCCTATTCATCATATCCATAATCTGGCTGGCAGAATAAACACCTTTCGCCATTTCATTAAATGCCCATTTCATATTGGAAGCTTCCGGTTCTTTTTGAGTGACATACTTCTTCCCGTTTTCCGTGATCTTATTCACATATCCATAGGGCGCCCTTCCCATTAATCTTCCTTCTTTTCTGGCACGACGCATTCCATAGTAGGTATTCAAGGCACGCCTGTCATTTTCAACTTCCGGTGCTGCAAGATAGATAGCCAGCATCATCTTGTTCTCGGGAATTGAAAGATCTAAAGGTTGTTCAATGGCTTGCGGATCAACATTGAGCTTTTTCAGGATATTGATCATTTGATAGGCATCACCAGCGTTTCTGCTAAAACGGTCCCATTTGGTAAACAACAATAAATTGGTTTTGGAGCTCTTTTTCTTAAGAGTATCAAGCAGCTTAAGCCATTCAGGCCTGTTAAAGGTTTTGGCGGAATAATCTTCATAAATGACCTGTCCCACTACGATACTATTATTCTCACAGTATCGCCTCAGTCTTTCTTCCTGGTCTCTTTGGGAATAACCTTTATCTGCCTGCTCATCGGTTGACACACGAATATATAAATCGGCTTTTTTCATTTCTACAATCTTAAAATATTATTCATCTAAAAACTCCCTTATTGTGACTGTCAATAGCATTTTTAGAAATTCTACAATTTGTTCAGCTTCCTCAATAGTTAACTCAATTTCCTCCTCTTCTTTGAGAATTTTGATAATCTCTTCAGTGCTTATATTTTTAATTTCAATGTTCTTTTCCATAACCGAAATCTTTTAAATAAAAATATTCGGCTAATCCAACAACTATTAATTAATGTATTTAATTGATACACTTGGCTTAGATGTGCTTTTACTCTTGAATTTCAAAATATTTCAGAATGGCATTGTAGTTATCTTGGGCAGTTAGGCAGGTATCAAGAAGATAACCTCTAATATTTTCCCATTCCTGTAATCCTCTGTAATAAAATAGCTTTAGCTCTTCATCAATAATAAATGGAATAACGTTGTTAGCTAAGCATTCTTTAAACATAATCAATCTGCCAACACGACCATTTCCGTCTTGAAAAGGGTGAATAATTTCGAACTGATAGTGAAAGGCAATAATGTCCTCAATGGTTTTATTTTGAATATCGTTGTATTCAGATAAAATCTCTTTCATTCTAGTTGCTACTTTGCCCGGTGCTGTAGTTTCATTACCTCCAACTTCATTCGGCAATTTCTTGTATTCCCCAACATTAAACCAGTCTTTAGCACTATCAGATGTTCCGGACTTTAGTAAGAAATGAAGCTCTTTTATTAATGATTCAGTTAATTTTGATTTAGCCTTATCAATTATGAGATCAATAGCTCTAAAGTGATTTGTAGTTTCTATGATGTCATCTACATTGATACTTTCCTTCGAAACCCCGACCGTATTTGTTTCAAAAATATATCTTGTCTGATCTAATGTTAGCCTACTTCCTTCTATTCTATTTGAGTTGTACGTCAGATCGATCTGGGTTCTGTGATAAATGCCGCCCTTGAGCTTCATTTCTTTCTCTTCCTTCAGTTTGTTCAGCAAAGGATTTTTACTAAACTTCTTTTTACTTTCTTTTGAAGGAGGAAGCGCATCCTCTGGAATATTATAGGTTTTACCAGTTAAGAACGAACCGTTAATCCTGCCATGCGCACAGTAATTCCTGACAGTTCTTTCAGGTATGTTCCATTTTTTGGAAAATTCTGCTACTGATATATATTTCATAAGATTCTAGATAGCCTTCATCGGCAAAAATTACATTATTTATATGTGCAAATATATCATTTATTTGCCGTTAAAGGTAAATAAAAATAAAATCTGTTTTCGACAAGTTTAACAATTTATGCCAGCTTTCATTGTTATCCCTCTATTTACTTCATTTAAATTTAATAAACATTGACGATGCCAATAAATAATTATGGAACGGGATTTCATAATATGTTTTCACAGTAGAAATACGAGACAGCGTTTCGTATTTTCTGAAAGTTTGTTACCTCTTGAGAAATTGTTCTTTAGAGCATTAAACAAATTATCCTTATTCACTGTAGATTAGAACGTATCCTCATTTCGAATTCTTTGATCAGTTGTTTACTGATATGATTTTATTTCGATTTTACAGTCATAAAAATTTCTCATAATAAACCGGTAAAAAGGCAGCTAAGGTATATCGTCCATCTATTCTTCTGCCAGCCAAAAGACTACGGCATAAACGGTTTCCTCCCTGAAGGTACCCTCCAATTATTCCGTTTCCTTTTGGCTTTCCCCTTTGCCCGCTAAAATTATCTGCTTTCTTTTTTCCGGTTTTTCTTTTGAAAAATATTCAGCGAAGCCCAAAGGGCTTTCAGAGAAAGGACGGAGAAGAGATTGAGAACAGATCAAAATGTACAATCTTTAAAAACCTACGATTATGAACATTATCGGAAGACTGACAAGGGATGCGGAAGTGCGCAACTTGCCAAATGAAAAAAAGGTAGTTAATTTTTCAATTGCTACGAATGACAATTATCGCAACAAGCAAGGCGAACGGATCGAACAGACCACGTATTTTGAATGCGCCTATTGGATCTCTCCGAAAGTTGCGGACTTTTTAACAAAAGGCACTTTGGTGGAATTAAGCGGTAGAGCATACACCTCTGCTTGGTTAGGCAAGGACGGAGAGCCTCATGCAGGTTTGAATTTCCACACCTCACAGATCAAAGTTCACAGCAGTAATAAGCGAACTGAAAACAAGTCTGCTACGTCGAATAAAACAGCTGAGAAGGAAATTTCTAATTCTAATTCTAGTTCCAGCGACAAGGATGATGACCTCCCATTTTAAAACAACCAAACAAAATTCTCTAACAATCAAAATACCAACATCATGGCACACAATTTAAATTTCAACAACAGAACAGGAAAATATTCATTTTTCAGCGTACAGGAAAAAGCATGGCACAACTTGGGGCAGGTCGTAAAGGACTACCCGACCAGTGAAGAAGCCATCAAATTTGCAGGACTTGACTACGAGGTTGAAAAGTCTCCCCTGTTTACTAAAGGTGCCGGCATTATCGAAAATACCAACGGCATAGAAATGATCGATTCAGAATTGGAAGTTTCAAACTATTTCGCTAATATTCGCACCGATAACAACACCATTTTAGGCGTAGTCGGAAAAGATTACCACATCGTACAAAATCGTGAAGCCTTTTCATTTTTTGATGCTATTGTAGGTGGTGAACAAGGAATCTTGTACGAGACGGCAGGAGCTTTGGGAAATGGTGAACGCATTTTTATCACGGCTAAATTACCTGATTATATCCGTGTTGGAAATGGTGACGATATTATGGAAAAATATATTTTCCTAACCACCTCCCACGACGGAAGCGGAAGCATCACCGCCGCGTTTACCCCTGTGCGAATTGTCTGTCAGAACACTTTAAATGCTTCCCTAAAAAATATGAGCAATGTGGTGCGGATCAGACATACCGCAGGCGCAAAACAGCGTTTGGAAGATGCTCACAAAGTGATGGGTTTAGCGAATAAATTGAGTACTGAATTGGAAAGTACTTTTAATCATTGGGCAAAAATCACCGTCGGGGATGATGAAATAAAAAAATTAATTCAGTTGGCACTGTGTCCTAATAAAGAAACCTTGAACCATTTACAAAAAGGAAATTTTGATGATCTGTCAACCGTATTTAAAAATACCGTTGATGATGCATTCGCCTATGCGATGATCAGCGAAAGCCAACAAATGGAAACCACTAAAGGAACTTTGTTTGGTGCTTACAATGCTGTTACAGGCTATTTTCAGAACGTCCGAAATTACAAGGATAATGAAGCCAAACTTCAGTCCATCGTCTTGGGAGGAACCGCACAGTTAAAGTCTCAAAAGGCTTTTGACCTTTGCGACAAGTTTGCCCGATCTGGCGCAGAAACTTTAATTATGAATTAACTATCAGTTTTAAAATTTAAGTACGGGAAATTCAAGTCTCTGCCGTACAAGAGCAACTCCTATGAAATTTAATATTGTCAACGAGATAAAATTAAGCTATTCCAGAAAAGGAAATTCTGAGAAATTGGTCGGTAGTTCACGGGATGCCGTAGATGTATTCCGTCAGCACTTTGACCGTGATGAAATGGATTATAGAGAATCTTTTTTTGCCCTGTATCTCAATCAGGCTCATAAGGTTTTAGGGATCAGGAAAATTTCTGAATCGGGAATTTCTTCTACGGTGGTCGATGTCCGTATCATTATGCAGGCGGCACTGCTTTGCAACGCTTCAGCTGTGATATTGGCTCACAATCATCCTTCCGGAAATTTGAAACCTTCTGCCGAGGATTTGAAAATTACTCAAAGCATTAAAAGTGCATCCGAATTCCTTAACATTAAATTACTGGATCATTGCATCCTGACGTCAACCGGTCATTTATCGTTTGCCGACCAGGGTCATTTATAAATAGTTTTTGTAATTAATAAAATACACGGCAATATTAAAATTGTCGTGTATTTTCAAATTCGGGCGAAAAGACAATTCCTTCCGAAGGTCGGAAACGTCTTTTCGCAGATAGATATGATACAACTACTATGACCTGCCACACATTGCCGTCCAATTTCATAAAAGTTGTGAGGTTTGTGAATGAATTTTTAATTCATTGATGATGATCTTCAACATATCTTCCATTGCCGATATTGACCTGATTTTGCGTTGACCGTCCTAATAAAAAACGGCTTGGTTTAAAACCAAGCCGTCATAAGTCACTTAAAAATTTTACGACGCATTGTCAAATTCAAAATCTACCCTTTTTTCATTTCCAAAACTATCTTTGATCCAAATACTGAATTGGTGTGATTCGGAAGCTTTAGATGTATAGTATAATCTGAATTGCTTTTGCTTTAGTAGATACTCGTCATTCGGTAGATATGGTGGGTCGCTGTAATATTGAAGCTGACCAGCGCCTTCATACTGGAAGTAGCGAATACTGTATGTTGTTCCATTAAAGTTCGAAGGAGTAATGAGTGAAATACGAATTTCTATTGTTTCATTCTCTGCTATGTCACTGGGTACGGGCATTATTTGAACTTCAAAAGGAAAATCCTGTTGAATTTCCAGATCGTTGGTTTGACAGGAAGTAGAGACAAAACCGATTAATAAAATTAACATCGAATACTTGAATAATGTCAAGAATTGATTATTGATCAAATTTTTCATCCTATAAATTATTTAAAAATTATACCGCGTTCCGAAACCAAACAGCGACTGGAAGTGACCAAGCTGGCTGTTTTGCAAAAAGCGTAACTGCCCATTGACCAAAAAGACCCAATGGTCTGTCAGATAACTTTCTATGGACAGTTTACCATTTGCGCCGTAAATAAAACTCTCGGTTGAGTTAAGTATGGAGCCGTCGTAGATCATTTCATCTCCCCTATTGATCAGCTGATAACCTGCAATCCCGCCGATACCCACATTGATATTGACATTTCTCATCCGATCTCCCCACAGATAGAGACTGTAACCTCCGTTGAAGGTGAAAGTATCGATCGGAATATCATAATTGTTATATTCTTCGTATTTTCTGCTGTACTCAGCCAGTCCGAAAAGATAATTACCGTTCTTTGCGTATGAGATTAGCCCTGCAGTTAAGGCATAATTTTGCTTTTCAGGCGATTGCGGAAATACTGAATATGATATTTCAAATCCTTTTTGCTTGGGGATCATTTGCTGGGCAAACGACTTAATACCTATCGTTAGCAGCAATGCTGTTAATAAAAATATCCTTTTCATCTTACTTCGTTTTTATGGTTAAACCGCCGATCAGTCTGGCATTGATGAGGTCTTTATTTTCAAGCTGAATCTTCTGATGCCTTCCGCCATTCTTTTCCAGAATTTCAATTTCCAAAACCTGATCCTTTAAAAGGGTAAACTGATCCAGCAGATAAACCCCTGATATATCGGAATGGTGAAATGCCAAAGTCACTGGTGTGTAAACACGGAGCGGCTCTAAAAGTTTATCCTGCACAACCGTTCTTTTCAAATTCTTCTTATCAACAATTTTAAAATTGATCAAATCGATATCGAAAGACACATTGCTGTTATTTTTAACCTGTAATGTGAAATAGAATTTATTGTCATTCACGTATAATGCCCGGACTGAAAACTGTATACCATAGCTTTTGGAAGAGATGTGTTTAATGGTTCTACCGCTTTTTTCATAGAGGTTTTCCATAATCAAATCCGTAAGAGATGAGGAATTTCCATTAAGATCTTCAAACAGCACATCTGTGGAATATTGCTGTTCAATGCTTCGCTGCTGCTTTTGCAGATCATAGCTGAGTGCATCTGGGTATGAACTGTAATACACATTAAAGCTGTAAAATTTCCCGTCTTCGGTGATCACCGAAAAATTGGTCTCCTCTTCGAAATCTTTTACCGCTGACTTGATCCTTAGGACATTGCCGACAGGTTCTGCCTTGCTGGCGATCAGGAGATCACTCCCAAGGTCAACATAGCGAATGCGCGAGGGAAACAGCAGATGTGAGGTCTTGTTATAGGTGACCTGCATTTTGTAAGGTTCTAACTTTGCCTCTTCCAGTGGTTGGTACATTAAAATGGAATCCTGAGCAGACAGTCTGCTCAGCGAAAACATAAGTACGATCATCAATAGGTAATGGCTTTTTATTTTGTTCATTTTTTTATTATTTAATTGGTTATTTTTTGGGGACAAGAAACACCTCATGACCAGCCTTTACTGTAACTTTTAACTGCCTCACCCGTTTTTGAAAATAGTTTGATAGGCCTTGCACCAGACCCCTGCTCATATCTGCAGCAATCTGTTGACCTGCCGACTGCGTCATCATAATGTTGGTACCCGAAGTTTGCCCCATACTTCCTACAATGTCTGTCACTGCGTTTTGTTCCTGTGAAGACGGGATCGACAGACCCAGCTGCCCGTCATTGTCATGAACATTGATCTCTACAGGATAAATACTGCCCTGATATTCGATCGATGAGATGACCAGCTGCAGTCTCCCGTTCTGAAATTTACCTGTAGCTTTAAGTACGGTTCCAGATGGGATTTCTTTGCGGCCAACCACCATACGTTCCGAGAGCCTGATTGATAATGTACTTTCTGTAGTCATCATCTTGGTCTCTTGAACAATACCCTTAATCGCATTTTTAGAATACGCCGTGGTTTTGATATCAGTCTGAGCCCCGAATAATCTGCTATCATTCAGGCCAGCCAGAAAGGCACTGTCCGATGGTTCCCTGTACAATGACGAAACAACATTTAGATGGGATGGTTTTACTGCTGAAAGCAGTATTTTATTTCCAGATGACTGCTTCACATCCTCTTCCCTTGATGGAGGATCTTCCTGCCTACTACTTTGGGGAAGATATTTCGCAGCCATCTGGTAGGATTTTTCCATCAGCTCCAGCTGGTCATTGATCCCGAGTCCCGCAGGCGCAACACTGTTTTGGGAAGCTTCGTTCTTCAATCTGGAGATTTCTTTTCTGAGGTTATTCACTTCATGCTCATCCCTGCTGTAGAATGAACCCAAAGTCTGCTGTGCATTGCGGTAGCTATTGACCGCGCTCTGATTAGACTGTGACAAGCCATCTGATTTTTTTTTCAGTAGGGCTTGGTCAGAACTTTGGGCGATGTTGCTGCTGTCATTCCAGTAATCAGATAAACTGGTCATCGCGTTCTTCTTCTCCTCATTTTTTTGTTCCAACAGCTGCTGCTCATAAGCCTTCTGTTTATCAGACTGCATTTGATCATCCTTTGCCTGTGGTATTCCTGCATTGAAGCCTGACTCTTCCGCAATTTTATCGTCCTTGGGCTTAAAGATGAGGTAGAAACAGCCCGCACATACTGCTGCCATTAAAAAATAGATCAACGGTTTTTTAACTCGTTCCAATTGTATATTTTGAAGGCCTTTTGATTCCCGTTCTAATTGCGGTGAGTCGCCTTCAGTGATCTTGATTTTATCTGAATCTTTCATCGCTCTATTTTTTAATGGTTGATTCTGCTTTGTTATCCTGTGCCGATCTTTTCACAGAAGTATGATCTGAAATAGTGTTGATATGATCGATCAACATGGTATTGGTCTTATTCCCAGTCGACATACAAATATTGATAAGAACCGCTACTGTTAGTAAAGCATAACCCGCAAAACACAACTTCGTTAAGAGTCTCTGCCGATTCTTTGGAAGTGCCTTCCATTTTCTGTCTGCACACCAAATGTGGTATTGTATTTTATCTCTTATTTTTTTCATTGTTCTGATCTTTAACGTTCAACGGTTTCAACATCTTTATTTTCAAGGACGTTGAATTTTTCAATGGTAAATCCCTGGGGATTGCTGTCTGACCGCACGGAGTTCACTAATGAACAGTTGGTGATCAGACTTCGTATCGTCAGATTACTGGACCTGATAATGAACTGTCTTGCATACGTCTTGACCGAATATGGATAATTGTTAAAATCAGCCACCACACTGTCAACCTCGACCCTCTGCTGGATGTTCCCTGAGATGACCCTATTATAATAGCCCTTCTCCTGAAGGTCTTTATAATAATCGAATGCAGACTGGTCTGCCAGATTGAAAGCTCTTTTGACATTGCTTTCAATGGCATTTTTATCCGGTGCAACAGTGAAGAACAATTCATGGAATCGTCTTACATGCTCTCTCGCTTCAACGGGTCTGTTGATCGACATATCCTGCGAGAGTGCTACCATCAGCGACTTGCCGTTATCCAATACATAGATCTTCTGACGTTGTTCTTCAGCAAATTGGTAGGACTTGATAACAACAACGCCCACTACTGCAAAGCAGAGTACCGCAAAAACAAAGGTGAATAAGCGGATCTGCTTGAAGCTGCTCTCTATATTTCTTAAAGTTTTAAATTCCATTGGATCGTATTTTTATTTTAATAGTCTGCCTGAAATATTCCCTGTTGCCGAGCCTGCCGCCGCTCCTGCCATATTGCCAGATTTTGTGGCGGTCTGGTTGACATTGCGCATAAAGTTTCCTGCGCCCCCTGCCTGAATGATCCATCCTGTAACCGTTGGCACTGTAAAGTATCCGACGATCCCGATGACCATATAGATGATGTATACGGTATTGGAAGTATCAGGAATGAAGTTCGGGTCTGCCAGCATCTCAATATCTTTTTCAATGATGAGTGTTTGGATCTTGGCTAGTATGGCACTGAAAATATCAGCGACCGGCAGCCACAGATAAACACTGATATATCTCGTCAGCCATTGGGTCAGTGTGGTCTGAAAACCATCCCAGACGGAGATGGCAAACGCAATAGGACCCAAAATGGAAAGTACGATGAGAAAGAAGGTCCGGATCGTGTCAATAACCAAGGCCGCCGACTGGAACAGGATCTCAAGGAATTCACGAAAACCGTCCCTGATCTGCTTCTTGACATCAAACATCTCTCTTTCGATGTACATTCCGGACATTGTGACCAGGTCTGACGGCGACCAGCCCAGCTCATCTAGCTTCTTATCAAATTCCTCATCCGATATCAGATAGGCCATTTCGGGATTTCTGAGCATGGCTTCCCGCTCCAGAAGATCTTTTTGCTGTTGCAGTTCATGAAGATCCAAGACCTGATCCTCCAACATCGAGTGACTTCCCTGAACGATCGGGCTTAGCACACCGTTAATACTTCCCAGTACCAATGTCGAGAAGAACATAATGCAGATGCCGATGGCAAAAGGTCTCAGCATTGGAAAGAGATCGATCGGTTCGGCGCGGCTCAAAGACTGCCATACTTTGATGGCCACATAGAATAATGCTCCCAAGCCGGCAACCCCTTTTGCTACTGCGGCCATATCGGCACACAAGGGCATCATCTCATCATAGACCGAACGAAGGACTTCGTGTAAATTAGTGGTTTCCATCTTACCAGTATTTTTGGTTTGAAGTACCGTAAAGATCCAACACCCTTTGGGTGTTGTTCTGTTTTTTTGCTCTCAGATAGCTGACAGAGATGTTCTTGTTGGTGTAGTATCTTACAAGATTATGGTACTCTTTGACCTCTTTGTACACCCGGTCGATCACATCCATTCTTTCTTTGTCATTTAAAGAAAGTCCATTAGAAGTGATGATCTCCTTCAGCTCTTTTAGCAGTTCTGTACTTTCGGTCAGTAGTGCTGAGTAGCCGTTCGCGATCGCTGTCAGTTCCTGCGCGTTGAAGCTGGGATCGTTGAGCATCTTGCTAAAATTGGTAACGTATATTTCTGATACGTCGCCGACCATCAGGACGGTCTGCTGCACTTTCCTAGCATCTTTGACTAGATTATTGATCGCTTTCAGCTTATCGTAATATTCCTTTCCCTGTTCATAAACCTTCTTGACTTCGTTGAAGTTCTTAACAACGTTCGATACGGTTGATGAGGTCTGCACAATTTCATTGGCGGAATTAAGAATTCCCGATGCCAGATTCGCCGGATCGGTGACTACGAATTGTGCTTTTGCATAGGCTGTGGTAGCAAAAATGGCTACCATTGCTGTTTTAATGATCAAATTTTTCATTGTTTTAAAATTTTAAATGTTTGTATTATTTGTCTTTGGTTGATTTGATTCTCCTGAGAGAAATCCTCTTGATGGCGTGTTCCACATTGCCGTCAAGTTCAGACGCGAGATTCATGACTTCCATCTTCTCTGTTTCCTCAGTGGTGTAAGCGAGATATTCCTCGGTTGAAACTTCCGTAGCATAAACCGCAGAATGGGTTCCGCCCAGTCCGATCCACACCTCTTTGTACAATCTTCTCGGATCGTTGTTCATATTGATGGAAAGCACCTGAGATTTTTCTTTATCCGTGAGGCCAAGCATCGCCTGGATGTCATCGAATTTGTTCATATACTTTCGCTGATCCAAAAGGATCTTACAGTCTGAATTATTTATGATGCTTTCTTTGACGATCGGTGACTGGATGATGTCATCCACTTCCTGCGTCACGACAATGGCTTCACCGAAGAATTTCCTGACCGTCTTGAACAGATATTTGATATACTCTGCCATCCCCTCTTTGGCAATTGCTTTCCAAGCTTCTTCGATCAGGATGAGTTTTCTGATGCCCTTGAGCCTTCGCATCTTATTGATGAAAACCTCCATAATGATAATGGTCACGATCGGGAACAGGATCTTGTGGTCTTTGATCGCATCGATCTCAAACACGATGAAACGTTTCGACAAGAGATCAAGTTGCTTTTCTGAATTCAACAGGTAATCGTATTCACCACCTTTGTAATAAGGCTCCAGCACATTGAGAAAGTTGGCAATGTCAAAGTCCTTTTCCCGGACCTTCTTCAGTTCCAGAACTTTCTGGTAGTCATCTTTTACATAGTCATAGAATCCGTTGAAAGACGGAAATTGAGCACTGCGTTTGATCTGTTCAATATAACCGCTTACCGCATTGGACAGTGCTACTTCTTCCGAACGGGTTGGTGGTTCATCATCCCTTTTCCATAAGGTAAGAATCAGGGTTTTGATACTTTCCCGTTTTTCAATGTCAAAGACACCGTCATCGGTATAGAATGGATTAAAAGCGATCGGATTATCTTCGGTATAGGTAAAATACACACCGTCCTCCCCTTTCGTCTTGCCCTTTATCAGTTCGCACAATCCTTGGTAAGAATTTCCTGTATCCACCAGCAATACGTGAGCACCCTGTTCATAATACTGCCTGACCATATGGTTGGTGAAAAAAGATTTACCACTTCCGGACGGTCCCAAAATAAATTTGTTCCTATTGGTGATGATCCCCTGTTTCATTGGGAGATCGGAGATATCCAGATGAATGGGTTTTCCGGTCAGCCGGTCGGCCATCTTGATCCCGAACGGTGAGGGTGAATCCTGATAATTGGTTTCCTCCGTGAAGAAACACAAGGCCGGTTCGATGAAGGTGTAAAAGCTTTCCTCACTTGGAAAGTCACCCGCATTCCCGGGAATCCCTGCCCAATATAGGGTTGCCGTATCCGTGGTATTGTGGCGTGGCTTGCATTCCATTAAGGCTAAGGCACTGCCGGTATCATTCTTTAGCTGTTTCAATTCTGAAGTATTATCAGACCATGACATCACATTGAAATGAGCACGGATGGATTGCAGACCGTAAGAATGGGCTTCATTCAAATACTTTTCAATCCATTCCTTGTTGATCTGATTGGCTCTGCTGTACCTTGCCAATGAATGCATGTTTCGCGCGGACTTTTCGAATTTACTCAGGTTCTCATCGCTGTTATCAATGAACAGATATTGGTTGTAAATATGATTGCAGCTCAACAGCAGTCCTACAGGAGAAGCAAACGAAAGCAGACAGTCACTTCTGTCGGTGCTTAGTTTTTCATATCGGCTGTGTGATGAAACTGTGCCGGGAAGATCATCGGTATCGGATAATGTATGCATACTGATCCGATTGTTACCAATCCGCATTTCTTCCGATCCTAGCTTGATATCCTGCAAAGAGGGATTCGGTTCTCTTGATAAGGTCAGGTACTGTTCTAATATTCCGGATTGGTCGTCGGTTCCTGAGATCTCATCTTCGGTCATCCGTTCCAGATGGACATAGCCGCTGTCATTCATAATTCTTTCAAACTGGTCGACAGCTTCCATAAAGCGACTGATAACCTCTCGGTCTTTGATCTCTTTTGGGATCAGTTTGCCCTTGCACAGCGAGGAAAAGTTGCTCTGCATCCGCATTCTTTCCCTACTGGTTTTCGTAATGAACAGATAGCAGTAATGGTTTAAGAATGGTCTCTCATTGAAATGTCTTTCAAAAGATTTTGACAGAAAACTCTGGTCTTCTTTAGGCAAATCAGGATTGTAGTTTTCTTTGATAAACCAGTCTTGCTTATGCACAACCGTAAAATCAGGCAGGGTCTTGATAGCTTTGAACCAGGCTGAATGCATCGCTTCATACTCAGCGGAGGCCACTGTGAATAGTTCTGGAAGTCTGACCTTGAAGCAAACCGTGACATCCGCATCTTTGGAAATAATACAGTCGTTCTCAATCGCAAGCAGTGGAAATTTACTCTCCAGCGTTGCGGCTTTGGAGGTATTTCTCATACGGATGCTTTTTGACGGTTAGTTTTTATGTAGCGGTATATGCACTTTCTACTGATGATGTATCTGGGATGCTTCTTTTGAGCACCTAATTTCATCAGGCCGTGTTCTCCATATTTTCCGTTCAGTGAGAAGGTCTGCCAGATCAGGATTCCACTGCTGGCTCCGCCAAGCGTGAGGCAGAGATAGGTATTGACACCGGCCATGTACATGACCATCACGAATACGAGTATCCCCAACAATCCCCCTGCAAAAATGAACAGATATTGTGCTTTTAACCCTTTGAACTCAACCGTCCTTCCGATGCCTTTGTTGATATGATAGGTATTCATAATCAAAAATTTTAAAGGAAAAATGAACGAAGGATCGTTGCTGCCACGATCAGGAATATACACGCGCCAAACCAGCTGGCAGCGGTCTTGCTGGTGTCGGGATCGCCGCTGCTGAACTTGTTGTAGACCTTAACACCGCCTATCAGTCCGACAACCGCCCCTATGGCATAGATCAACTGGGTAGCCGGTTCAAAATAGGAGGTCACCATTTGCGTGGCCTCGTTGATTCCTGCGGTACCATTGCCTTGGGCAAAGGCACCTGTTACTGCTAAAAAGCTTAGACCTAATAGCAGTAGTTTTTTTCTTTGTTTTTTCATAATTGAAACACATCAATTTGTTATGGTGTGCCGCACTTTGCGGAACTATGGGACAAAGATGTCAGGGTCTTAGAATCATTTTAGGAGAATGGCAGTATGGGGAATTCTTTGGCTTTTAACTAACAATGAACGTTAGTTAAATAAGACAGTCTAAAGCCAAAGTCTTGTCGCAATTGATCAAAACCGATAAGGCAGAGATCGAAGGTTTTTTCGGATAAAATCTTTGAAGAATGAAGCAATTTTATGAAACCTTTAAGGAGGGTTCCAAAAGTCTCAACATTGTTGAGAGAAACCAACACGAACATCGCCAATACCATTAAGTACAGCTATGTCTTTGATTTTTTGTTATGTGTTCAAAATACTTTCGTAATTGCTTTACAGAAATGAATTAATAATATCTTTTGAATAGGCTATGTAATATTAGAACCTTTCCAATTGTCATACTAAAAACATCTTTGAATTTATAAAAATAGATGACCAAAGAACTACCATCGATTATGAAGAAAATATTTTTGTTAACAATTAGCGTACTGCTCTTTAGCTGCATTGCACGCAAAAAGGACACATCCGATTTTGATTTCAGAAGGATTGAGAAAGTTGCGGATAGCATAAAAATTCAGAATATTACAGTCCATAACCTGTTTAAATCCCAGATCTTGGCACATAGATCTAAGGATTTTGATTCAACAATGATCGTTAGCAAAGTTTATCTGCCCCATAGGAAACTTTGGGACAGCTGCTATGGTGCTATCTTTGGAGAGGATAACGGAAAGATGTTTAACAATGAAAAGGGTATGATGGATTGGAATAGAACGCTTCTCGAAAAAGAAAAATCATTAATAGTAGAACGAACCAACTTATTGTTAAAATTAAACATAGACAAGTTGCTTAAAACTAATCTTAAGAAATTTAATCGGCTTGTTCCTGAAAGTCCGACAGCCAAGATGAGTATTGTTTTAACTCCTTTCGACGGAATCGGTTTCGGGGGATGTAATTTCGAACAGTTTGCGCTGGAACTCAATAATAAATCTTTGGATATTGATCACACCTTAAACAAGGGGCTGCCTCATGAATTAAATCATTTGGTGTATGAAAAATATAGAAATAAGCGTTCAGATAAAGACACGGCCCTTAGCCAAACTATTGATGAGGGATTCGCTTGTTATTTCACCTATATCTTTTTTGATAGAAAAATCACTCCATACGAGGCAGTGGAAAACATGTCGAAAGCAGAATGGGAATGGTTTATGAAACACGAAAAAGAGATCTACACAAAAAATAGATCGTATTTTTCAGATAAGTCCGGAGATAATCCCCTACTAAGAAACGATAAACTAAAAATTTTTCCTGATGCTCCAAAATCTTTATACTATTGGCTGGGTTTTAGGATCATTTCTAAATATGTTGAAAAATATGGTGCTGACTCCTGGAAGGATATTTATAAGCTGACACCTGAGGAAGTTCTTGCCAAGAGTGAATATGAGAGTTATATTGAGAATCTGTAACGATAAATGATACTATTGGTAATTAAGACAGGAATTATGCACAAGATTTATCGTTAGAAGCTTTTCTATGGTAATATTACAAAATGAAAAAGGAGTCTGATTAAACAAACTCCCCAATATCGAAACCTTCTGCATTATCTTTACGCTTAAAAGAAATTTCCTCATCTTCATCTGAAATACTCTGGCTCAGCAAAACTGCAATTCGCTTTGAAGCGCCATCCAACGAATTTTCTAAAAGATCAAAAAGCTCGGTTCCCTGAATTTTTTGAATAATGGTAACTGCTTGTTGTTCTAAGTCAGGCTCCAGCACATCTTGCTGAAGCAGCTGTCCCGCAGTACTCAATTCCTGAAAGGTAACCCCTGTAGCAAACCCGCTTTCTATTTTAGAATCATCCTGGTACTGCCAGTCTTCTTCCTCGTATTCCCAATCATTATTTTTGACTAGTATCTCGTCAAGTTCTTTCTTTGAAGCCGTATTTTCAAATACCTCCTCCTTGGTTTCTGAATCAAAATTATCTGCTGTAGGCGAGATAGAGTCGCCTTGGCGTTCATCGATATCAAATGGCATTGGTTTTCTCTCTTCTATCTTTGTTTTTCCCATAATAGAGGGCACAGTTAGGTGAGCTTCGGCACTTTTTTCCTTTGGATGCTGATTTGTAAATTTCTTATCCCACAGTAGTAAGATAATAATCAGTAATAGCCCTATGATGATAAATTGTTCCATAAGATGATAGATTAAAAGATTGGACGGTATTTATTATTGAAATCATCGGTGATCTCTTTTTCAAAAGTTTCGAAGTGATGCGCTAATACATTGTCGAGATATGCGTACAGAGGGATCTGGTCGTCGGCAATGATCTGGATGATTCGGGAAAGTCGCTCATGATATTCAGGACGGATGTAGATACTCTTATCACCACGCTTGGTCATCGTGTGATGGGTCAAAAACTGCTCAGCGTAAGTGTTTCCAATGCTTTTTTTGCTTTTTATTTTTTGTTTGACCTCCTGTTTTTCCTGTCGGGACTGCGGCTCCTGGTTCGGAGACTCATTCTTTGTGCTGCCCGCCATAATGGACATCAGATATTGTTCGTCGATGCTTTTGTCTTCCTTATTATTTTTACTTTCCATACCCTTATAATTTGACAATATTTAAAAACTCCTCCATAAACTGATCGAGCCGGCATAATGACATTAGTTTAGGGTCTGCCGGCAGTAATGTCGAGCGGAAAACGGTTTTTGCGACCGTCTCACCTTCTTTACGAAATCTCTTGCTGTCTGTGATAGAGGTTTTCATCAGTTGAAGCCCAAGATCTTTGATCACTTTCTCATAGTTTTCATACAAAAGTGTTCGCTCCCTGCCATCGACCTGATTCCAGAAAAGATGGATGCTTTTGATCTCGGTATGCTTTTTCTTCATCAGGACATTGGTCAGAACATCCGTGAAACTCAGGGTGCTTTCAAGAACAACCCGGTCTGCCGTGATAGGGGAAAAAATATGATGGACATTGGCGAGCGTACTTAAAATGCCAGCCGTATTGACTGTTCCGGGCAGATCCAGAAAAATAACGTCTGGTGATAGTGCTGAATTAGCAACATATCCTTCAAGCTCTTCCAAAACCGTATCGGTCTTGCTCTGGAAAACAGGATAGGCTTTTTTATTGATACTGGTAAACTGCTTGTGAGCGATTTTTTTTAGCACCTCATTTTGCATCACTGTTTTAAGATCCCTTTCTCTCATCTGTACCAAACTGTACTGCGGGAAATCACAGTCGAACACTGCGACTTGATACCCTAAGCGGTAATGAAGAATACTGGCTAAAAGTGCTGTGAAAGTACTTTTGCCTACCCCTCCCTTTTGAGTAGAAAAGGCAATAATTATTGGTTGTTGTTTTGTTTCCATTTTTTTGATTTTATAGTTGAACATTAGTTAAAGGTAATTGTAGAATGACTTATGGCGAGAAGGATTGCGCTACTTCCAGCTTTCCTTAAATCTTGCACAACTGAAAGCATATCTGACTTCAGGAATTGGGGTAATCTTTCAATCAGTCAGTTGGTCTTTCTTGAATAGACCCCATTCTTCCGTCAGGTTGTAATTCCTGACTGATCTCTGTCCTTTGGAAATTCCGTATAACCGGAAAGCTTGAATTCCTGAATGCTGGAATGCTAGCTATCTAGATCTCAAACGATTTTGCCATACATCAGTCCTGCTGACATTCTTGCACAAATAAATAACATCCGGCTGCACTCAGCTTCTGAGTGGTTGTCTTTGTCTTGCAATGGTTTTGTTTGGCTTTATGAACATCAGAGAATCTGTGCATCATTGTGTTTTACTTTGTCAAAGGGTGATTGAATGGATTAATACTGTAAATCTTTTCAAATAGGAAGAGCCTGCAATGCTGGATTGAATCTATTGTATTGTAGGTTAATCCTTTCACCCGAAAGGGGCAAGTTGTGTTTTGAGCATCTCGAAACGTTTTCGGATGCTCAAAACAACTTGCCCTGCCGGGAGCTGAAAAACAATCTCCGAAGTCGATGTTTTAATAATTAATTAGATAGATTATGAAGGATCATAATGGTAAACCACAGAAAAAAACAGGACGCCGTCCGAAGGCTGATCCTGCCAAGATTCGATATACGATCTCATTTAATGAGGTGGAACATACCCGCTTTCTTGAACTTTTTGATAAGTCGGGAATGAAAGTGAAGGCTCATTTTATAACAGCTTGCATATTTGAAAAGACGATCAAGACCGTGAAGGTGGACAAAGGAACAACCGATTTCTATATGCGGTTGACCTCATTTCACAGCCAGTTTCGGGCTGTCGGAGTGAACTATAATCAGATGGTAAAACTGTTGTACACTAATTTTTCTGAGAAAAAAGCATCGGCTATCCTTTATAAATTGGAAAAACAGACTTTAGAAATGGTGGAGATTTTCAAAAAAGTGATGCAGTTGATAGAAGAATTTGATCATAAGCATTTGAAAAATCCAGAATAAGATGATCGCGAAAATTGGGAGAAGCAGTAATCTTTTTGGCACATTGTCCTATAATAATTCAAAAATGAACCAGGATAAAGGAGAAATTCTGATGACCAACAAAATGATTGAAACAGCTGATGGAAAGTATTCTGTTGCTCAATTAGCGAGATCATTTGCGCCTTATTTATTGGCAAACCGAAATACTGAAAAACATACCTTGCATATTTCCTTAAATCCTGATCCTAACGACAAGGTCTCTGATGAAAAATATAAAGAAATAGCTGAGAAGTATATGAATGAAATGGGTTATGGCGATCAGCCTTTTATCGTGTTCAAGCATACCGATATCGACCGCAGCCACATCCATATTGTTTCAGTTTGTGTTGATGAAGATGGAAAAAAGATATCCGATCAATTTGAAAAGATCCGATCAATGAAAGCCTGCCGGGAACTGGAAAAAAAATTCGGTCTGATATCCGCAGTTGAGAAGAAGTCTCAGCAAAATCAAAAGATCTTTCGACCGATCGATTATAAATCTGGAGATATCAAAAGTCAAATTGCATCCGTCATACGACATATACCCTCCTACTATCAATTTCAATCCTTTGGGGAATACAATGCGTTGCTATCTGTTTTCAATATTACTGCGGAGAAATTGGAGGGCGAATTACAAGGCCAAATAAAAAGAGGATTGCTTTATTTTCCTTTAGATGACCAAGGAAAAAAAGCAGGAAATCCTTTTAAAGCATCTTTGTTCGGGAAAAATGCAGGAATCGATGCTCTCGAAAAACACTTCACTGCTTGTAAAAACAAAAGTAATGATCAACCGCTCAAACAAAATTTGAAAAGATCGATTATTGAAGCACATCATTCTTCGAAAGATGAGCAAGCATTTAAAAAGAAATTGAAAAAAGAGGGAATTGATACTGTTGTCCGTAAAAATGACAACGGCAGGATCTATGGAATAACTTTTATCGATCATCATTCTAAAAGCGTTTGGAACGGGTCACGCTTAGGCAAAGAGTTTTCTGCTAACACCTTTAATGATTATTGGAACGATAACATCAAAGCCGACCTTACAAAAGATGACCAGTCACCAAAAGCTTCACAGTCCAACAATAAGGAGAATTTGCCTGCTGAAGAAACGCATCATTTATTTGACTTCTTACATACTGAAAAACACGGAGATAGCATATTTGAAGCATTAGGTGGTTTACTTCCAGAAACACAAGGCGAAGATTATGAAGAACAGGATTTTGCAAACCAATTGAAGAAAAAAAGAAAGAAAAACAGATCAAGGTGAGCGAATAATATGAGTATTTCTAAGATGGGATGACAATTGATGTATATAGACTACAAACTTTCCACCCTAACGATTGATAAAGTGATCTGCCTTGCTCTGTTGCTACCAAAAAATTTTCATGAACATTTTGTGATACCGCAATTTTCTCAAGCTCCGCAATCAAATACGTTGCCAGACCTTTTCGCTTGTGATTTTCTTCAGTAGAAATTCTATCGTATATAGCTAAATCCTCTACTATTGTAATACGACCTATCGATGCCAATTCCCCTTCTTTCGTCAGCACTTTTATTAGGGTAGTTGAATTATAATTTTTAACATCAGCCTTGTAGTTAGCAGGCAGGGTAATTTTTTGAATATTCATTGGTGAAGAACAGTTCATCATGTACCCTTGTGGTTGAATCACCCATTGATCAGAGATTACATTTATAAGATCTTCAGGAGCAGCGCAGACTTTGAGGAACACCCAGGTTTCTTTTATAGTTTTTGTAAGTTGTATAAAATCGTCATTAAGCTCTGCAAATATATACCGCGTCTTTTGCTTCTCATAACCGACATCAACTTTAAAACCTGATTTAAATTTTGTTGGTAGTGGCAATTGACGTGACAAGGTCCAGGCGCGAAGCCACTTTTCTAAAATATGTGAAGAAATACCGTTTATCATTGATCAGCCTTTATTTTATAACAATTTTTAAAGATAGAAATTTGAAATAACATTACCTGTTACTCAACGCCAAATGTATGCATACAATGCCACAGGCTGCCACATTTCCGGTACCTGATCAAGGCACAATACATTGATTGTCTAAAATTAAACTTTACAGTTATGCAGGGAGAAGATGATTTAAGAGGACTTGCCAAAATAATGGCATTTATGAGAACGGTCAGTGTTATTTTGGTTGTGATGCATTTGTATTGGTATTGCTATGGCTTTTTTGAAGAACGCGGCTGGACTTTAAATCTTGTCAATAAGATCCTTCAAAACTTTGATCGGGCAGCAGGATTATTTAGCAAACCACTGTATTCAAAACTTTTTGCAGTGCTTTTGTTGAGCCTGAGTTGCCTTGGCACCAAAGGGGTGAAAAATGAAAAGATCACCTGGAACAAAATATATGTTGCTTTGGGTTTGGGTGTATTATTATTCTTTTTTAGCATACCCCTTTTAAAACTGTCATCGGACTTTGTGGTTCCCTTATATATGCTGTCAACTGGTTCGGGTTATATTTTCTTGATGATGGCTGGTGTGTGGATGAGCAGACTTCTGAAACATCATCTAATGGATGATGTATTCAACAGCGAAAATGAAAGCTTCCAACAGGAAATAAAACTTCTTTATAACGAATACTCTGTCAATCTACCAACTAAGTTTTATTATCAAGGGAAATGGCATCCTGGTTGGATCAATGTAGTGAATCCTTTTCGCGCTACCATTGTTCTGGGTACGCCTGGATCGGGAAAATCATTCGCTGTAGTCAACAACTATATAAAACAGCATATTGAAAAAGGATTTTCCATGTATATCTATGATTTTAAGTTCGATGACCTTTCAACCATTGCTTACAACCATCTGTTAAATCATTCAGAGGGATATTCGGTAAAACCTAAATTCTATATCATCAACTTTGACGATCCTAGAAAAAGCCATCGTTGCAATCCCCTAAACCCGAACTTTATGACGGATATTTCTGATGCTTATGAAGCAGCCTATACCATTATGCTGAATCTCAACAGAAGCTGGATACAAAAGCAGGGCGACTTTTTCGTGGAAAGCCCTATTATCCTTTTAGCTGCGATCATTTGGTTTCTGAAAATCTACAAAGGTGGGATATACTGTACGTTTCCACACGCCATTGAATTGCTGAACAAAAAATACGAGGATGTCTTTACGATTCTCACTTCTTACTCCGAATTGGAGAACTACCTCTCCCCTTTTATGGATGCCTGGCAGGGCGGTGCACAGGATCAGTTGCAGGGGCAGATCGCTTCGGCAAAAATCCCTTTGTCGCGGATGATCTCTCCGCAACTCTATTGGGTAATGACAGGGGATGACTTTGCGTTGGATATCAATAATCCGAAGGAACCGAAGATTTTGTGTGTAGGAAATAATCCTGACCGGCAGAATATATATTCAGCAGCTCTGGGACTTTACAACTCAAGGATTGTCAAACTGATCAATAAGAAAGGACAGCTAAAAAGCTCGGTCATAATTGATGAGCTCCCTACGATTTATTTCAGAGGATTGGATAATCTGATCGCAACCGCCAGAAGCAACAAGGTTTCTGTTTGTCTGGGATTTCAGGATTTTTCACAGTTGACCAGGGATTACGGCGATAAGGAAAGCAAAGTGATCCAAAACACCGTTGGGAATATTTTCAGCGGACAGGTGGTTGGAGAAACTGCAAAAGCCCTGTCAGAGAGATTTGGCAAGGTTTTGCAGAAAAGGCAAAGCATCTCCATCAATAGAAATGATACTTCAACATCCATTTCAACACAATTGGACAGCCTGATCCCGGCCTCTAAGATCTCGACTTTGACACAGGGATTTTTTGTCGGTGCCGTCTCAGATAATTTCGATGAAAGGATCGAACAGAAAATATTCCATTCAGAAATCGTCGTTGACACCGTTAAACTTTCTGCACAGGAAAAAGACTATCAGCAGATCCCTCAGATCCGTTCATTTATTGATGGGCAAGGACAGGATTGCATGCAGGAAGAAATCACAGCCAACTATAAAAATATTAAAGCTGATATACTGATGATCATTAATGATGAAATGGAGAGAATCTCAAATGATCCAGATCTACAGCATCTGATCAATAAAGATCAAGGAAAACCTTAAATGGAGGTAGACCATTTAAGGTTTTCAAAAAAATCACTCACCTTCAGTATTCAGGAAGTGCTGATTGAGATGGTCACTGACCAAATGCAGAAATTTCGTTGGACCCTGTTTGCGGTTCCTGATCTCAAATATCGTTTTGTGAAAGTTGCCCAGATCCGTGTCCAGAGATCTTTCCACGAATTTGATGACCTCACTGAGTTCTACATTCCCCCCGTTGAAACAGCGCATCTGATATAGGGCGTACACAAGCTCGATCAATCCGACCTTGGATGCAGACCATACCAATGGTGACAAGGTTTTAGTGCTGACATTATCACTTAAGTTTTCAAGTTGTTTTTTCAGGTATTTGTCCATCTGCTGGCTGGCCATGAATCTTGCTACCAGATGATCATGAGAAGTGGTGAAGCTGGTGTCAAAATTGTAGAAGCCGAATGATAATTTCATTTTCAGGTCGTATGAATTCCTGACAAAGACCTTATGATCTAGATAGGTAGCCTCTCTACGGTAATAGCCGTAAAATTCTGCTTGCTCCAGATAAAAGCTTTTGAGTTTTTCCTGTTCTGCCTCGTAATATTTTTTCAAGGTCTTGTTCCCGGCACTCGGTTTATGGGATTCGAGGTCTAAAATTGTGGAATAGTAGATGAATTTTGAAATGAACTGAGGCTTTAGTTTTTTGAAGAAATGAACCTCTTCGGCGATGGTTTCAAAATGATGGTTGGTGATCATCTCCTTTAACTTTCTGATGGATTCATCGATCAGTATCAGTGAACGCTCTGCGACCTTGACCATGTCTTCATCATCGTCATACACTTCGTTGATCCTTAACTCTAATTCGTCATACAATTGAGCGATCTTTCTAAAAATAGTTCTTGTTACCATGTCCTTTTTTTAGAAAATTACAAAAAATCCTTTATTCATGCCACTATCAACCGATTCCCAATTCCTGTTTGCGCTTCTTGATGTAATCAGTCGGACGTATGCCATTAATATCAAAAAAAAGATTCGAGAAATTCTGGCGGGATGCGATGCCACATTCCTTCGCCAACGCCTCAATGGTGAAGTGGAGATACATGTTGTTGGTATTGAGAAGATTGGTGATATAGTTGATCCTGAGCTCCGCTATATACTTGTTGAAGTTCATCCCCTTGTGTTCGTTGATGTAGACTGACAGATAATGGGAATTGGTTGATAGCTTTACTGCAACGTCCTTTTCGTTCAGTCCTTTCTTTAGAAATTGTTTTTCCAGTTCAAATTTTTCCAGTTTTCCTCTGATCTCAAAGCTCATTTCTGGTGTCAAAGAGGTTTTTCTTGATGTGTCTTCAACAGTTTCATCTTGTATAATGTCTTTGAGAATATAAGTATCGTCAGTTATTCTTTTTTGAAGCAGATCATACTGTTTCTTTATTTTCCGGTCTTTAATGTAGCGTATAACAAAAAAACTGAGGACAATTGTTCCTGAGAATATGAGGATCTGTGCAAAGAATATTTTTCTTTTATCTGCCCTTTCTATATCCTCTTTTTGATCGATCAGGGTTTTACGGTCATAATCCTTATGAAGTTTTGAGGACAGATAAGGGTAATCTTTGGAGATCGCACTGTCAGCTTTAAGAAGTTGATTGGTGTAATAAAGCTGTTTGCTCTCATCAATATTTTTATTTTTATAATATTCAATGAGATAATGATAGCTCCTATAAACTTCAGGGAGTATAAATTCATGCTTTTCGAAGATCTTGTCTATTTCACTATAGTAATAGATGGCCTCACCTATATTATTTTGAGCTTCGGAGATCTTACCTAAATGGTAATAAATGACTGAAACCCAGGCAAAGTCATTTCTTTTCAAAATAACAGGCAATGCTCTTTCCAGGTCTTTCTTTGCCTCAGCGTAATTTTGCTTATGAAATTTTGAGATGCCCATGCATTTAAGAAAATAGCTGTTTTCAAGATCAAAATCATGATCATTTAAGGTCAATTGATATCCCAACCTGCTAAGGCTGTCACTTTTAGTGAAGTTTTTAAGATATCTGTTAACGATGGTCATTTGGTGAAGACTATTCAGATAGGCCTTTTTGTAATTGAACTTCTCATTATCGTGCAGAATATGCTTTGGTTTTGATGAATAAAAAGTAACGCAGTCCTGAAAATGTTCCAGGGCTTCTTCATAATACCCCAAATGTTCTTTGACGACCCCGAGATGATAGATCACCTTATAATGATGATACTTATCTTCTGACCCTTTTGAATATTGATAAGCTTTTAGATATTGGTCCAAAGCGAGCTTATATTTTTTTTGATAGAAATAATAGATGATTCCCTTGCTTAAATAATCTTTGCTGATGTCATCACTGGTTCCGTGCTTCATGCTGACTGCTATGGCACTGTCGGCATACTTGATCTTGTTATGGTAGTCAAACTGCCTCCCATCCCTGTAACCCTGAATTAATTTCGGAATGTTATTTTCGCTTTTCGCCTTCTGGATGTACAATTTCACATAGGGCATTGCATCCATGTCATCAATGGTCATTTTTTCGTAGTGTTTTCTGATCTCACTGAAAGTCGTTTCTTTTTTTTGCTGGGAAAATAGCAGGTGTGAAAATGCAGAAAATAGCACGAGAAAGTAATTTAACTTTTTCATATACTGATTATTAGAACCTCACCATCTCAAAATTAATCATTTTGTATTTAAATAAAGCAGTTTTAAGGGCGCTGGAATCTTATCAGCAGTCGTATTCCAGAATCCTTGATCTACAAGGCTTTCACAGCTATTTATCCTTGTATCAATTTTAAAATTGAGACGTATCTATTTTAAAATGGGTCCATAGAGTAGTTTTTTTCGTGGCTTCAGCCGGATAACTTTGGCTTCAGAATTCTAATACAATCCGGCCGGGATAACCAACCAAAAAAATTAAAAATGAAAAAGTTTATCCCAATTTTTAGTATAACGATAGCTTCAGTTTTTATGCAAAACTGTACCCATCGAGATGAGGAAATCAATGTACGTGATGATCGACCTGATCAGATAGAAAAAACAATGATGATGAAAGGAGATTCTGCCAAAACATCAGAAGAAATTGTAGATCCTGACCCGCCGGTACGGGATGGTGACAACTGGCGGCTTGTTCCAAATAAATAATCAAATTATATGACCTATGATTCCCCTTACCTCCATATCAGTTGTCACAGGCTTACCATGTCCGGAAAGCGGCATTTGGGAAAGTATGGGGAATTTTAGAACGACAGTGACCTTATTCAAGGGTGAGAAAATGCCTGACTATTGTGGGAGGAAGATCAAATGGAGATTGATTCAAGTCTGTTAAACTAATACAAAGAAAATTATGAAAAAAATTGCTAACATCATTGCTACAGGAATAAGTTTCTTCTTGATCTTATTGTTTGTATATGCCAGTGTAAGTAAATTGACTGATTTTGAGAACTTCCAGGTACAGATAGGGCAATCTCCTATACTCGGCGAATATGCAGGCTTTTTTTCTTATGCTACAATAATATCTGAGATTATAATTGTTATCGTATTATTTTTTAAGCACTCGCGTATGATAGGATTATATGCCTCGCTAGGTATGATGTTCACGTTCACGTTCTACATATATCTCATCTTACATTTTAGTGATTCAATTCCTTGCTCTTGTGGCGGCATACTGGAAAAGATGACCTGGAATGAGCATCTTATATTTAATTTGGCTTGTATCGTATTGATAATAATTGCAATTAATACAATAGAGTCTAAAAACAAAAAGAAGTTGCTGGTAGTTGGCGCGTTGATCGCTACACTGCCAACATTATTGCTTATACTAATATTTTGTCCACATATCAATGATAATCAGGGAGATTTTAAAAGGAAGATGATAAGTCCATTAAGATCTGAATATAAAACATTACAGTTACCTACGGACAACTATTATTTTGCAGGCAATCATGGTGATACATTATTTTTAGGTTATAGAAAAACACCACTGCTACTTTCGACTGTTATGCCATCTTTTAATGATGTAAAAGTGGATACCATAAGACTCGATAACTATAACTACCAATTCAGAAATGTCTCTATCAATGTATTGTATCCGTATTTCAGTGTGTCCGATGGCAAAGTACCGGTAATTTTTGAAGGGAAGCTTCCTTCGTTAAAAGTTTACGATACAGGTATTAACCGACTGTATTTTTCAAAGTTTTATTTGTTGGAACCAAAGAAATATGTATTTAAAACGATGCTTATTAAAACAAGAAAAAGTGAATTAGGCGTCTTAAAAAGCTCTTCAAAAAATTATGTTCTAGCTCCTGAAGTTCTAAAGACCAACGCTGATGGTATTTTTGATGTTGACGGCAATATGATTATTGACCATATAAATCACCAAATCATCTATACGCTGCTCTATCGAAATCAAACAATAACTACTGATTTTGATCTTAAAAATATTCAGAGGCACCATACATTACTGGATATATCCTCTAATGATACCATTAAAACTACAACATTAAATAATGGTCAGACAAAATTGCTGAAAGCACCGCTTGAAATAAACACAGCACAAACAGCATCCAATAACAAATTCTTTAATGTATCTAAAGTACGAGGAAAAGACGAATCATTTATTAAGTTTCGAAAAAGTGACGTGATTGACGTGTATGATCTACCAACTAAAAGATACCGCTATAGTTTTTACATAAAAAATGACAGAAGAAACAAAATCACAAGTATTTTAAGCACAAAACATCATTTATATGTACTGTCAGGAAATCAAATTTCTCGATATACATTTAAATAAGATCTGTTGGCCAACAGAACAGGGGTTGCCGAAAACCTGTTGATTTAGAGTAGGCATAACATCAAATTTTATTAAAATGAAAAATTACATTTTACCAGCAGTTCTAATTCTGATAGGAACCGGAACTGCATTCGCTACTCAAAAAGAAAAAAGTAGCAGTGAGAATTTAGCTGTTAGACAAGGCTATATTTTTAATAGTCTAACTAATCAGTGGGACAGAAGTGTCATGTGTCAAGAAGAAGATGCTCCAATATGTACGGTTGACGGAACAGTCACCGGTGCGCAGGTTTTCGGAACGAGCGGCCCGCAAGTGGACCATCCCGAAACGGCTAATCTTGAATTGTATAAAATAAACTAAAAAAAGAGCTCCCAAACGGGAGCTTTTTTATTCAGTTATTGGACGTAGCCAATCTGCTAGTGGTTGATTTTTTAAATAATAGTCAAACCATTGCCAAATTCTGACGTTCAGATCACGTTGATTTTCTTTTGAGTTAATAGTATGGGTCTCATTAAAATATTCTAATAGTACCGATTTCTTCTGTAACCTTTTCATCCCTAAAAAAAACATTTTTGATTGCTCAGGCGAAACATTTCTATCTTTCAATCCTGTCCAGATCAATACCGGCACTTTAACATTTTTAAGATAATAAATTGGTGAGTATTCCTGATAGTTTTTCCAACTGTCAAATAACTGGTTTTTCATCCGGTATTGTCTGCTCTCCACCCGAAGATAGTTAGGTTCTGACATAACTTCAGACTGACTTAGTGTCCTAGTTACAAGGTCGGAAACCATTACGCCCGCAACGCCCGTTTTAAAATAACTTGAATTTCCCAAAGCTAATCCCGTTTCGTAGCCACCAAATGATAATCCCAAGACTCCAATATTTTTTTTATCGACAGAAGCTAATTCTTGGGCAGAATCGATGCTCATTTCTAAAGATGATATAATACTATTCTTAATGTTTGAAATATCGTATTGTAAGTCTGGCAAAAGTACAATATAGCCATTCAGCAGATAATGCATATAATTAAAACCATCTCTGGCTGACAAAAAAGGTTGAGCATAAGTTAGAACATTCAACGATTGCTGTTCATATACATTAACGATGAGGGGATATTTTTTCTTGTTGTCGTAGCCAATAGGAAGTAACAGGGCAGCATTCGCTCTACCAAAAATTGTCTCGTATTGAAAAATATGATATTTCAAATTTTTAAGTAACGATCTTTCTTCATTTTGAGATTGATACACTATTTTAATGGCACTCTTGTCAGCAATAGATAATTTTAAAGGCTCAAAAGCAAATTCAGAAGTGAATAAAATGCCATTTTTATAAGGTACTGCTTCCTTATAATGTCCTTGATCATAATATGTTGATTTTTTCTTCTTATAATGATACATGCTGAATCCAGTAGTGTAATCCATCATATTAAATCTTTTAAAAATCATTTCTTTTTCTAAGTCTATCGTTGCCAGTTTTAGATTCCAGGGAGATTCAGAATAATGATCCTGCGTTCGTTGCAACTCGTACTTTAGCTTTTTTTCTTCGCCATTCGTAATCCTTTCTAAATGATGTGACTTTAAATCAAATATGAGATAATCAAACTCATTAGAAAGCATAACCGCTGATCTGTCTTTGATTAGGATTGTTTTACGATCAGGACTATCTGATAAAACAGCTCTTGAATTGTCTTTCCGTTCTTCATCATCTATTGGCAATAAAATATCAGTTTCTGAATCCACGTTATAACTCCTCCATCTCCCTTCATTGAAATAAACGAATTGTCTCGTGTTGCTGTCCCATAAATAATTTCCGTCATTACTTCTTTTTTTAGCTAATAAATAAGAACTTTTACCATAGTCCAAAATCAATTTTAAATCTCTTACAACATTTTCCTGATTTTCTACTTTATCTGAGCTCTGGTCATACACAATAAAATCGCCCTTGTCATTTAGAAATTTATAGACTGGTGAAACTTCAAATTGATTAGGTGTATACTCCCAATTATGTCTGGCGATATTGTAGATACCAAGATGATGATATAAAATTTGATCTTTACTGTTTCTATTGGAGTACGTAATTTTAAGGTCAGAATTCTCACTTTTTATCAATTTACTTTTGAGGTACAGCGGCAGCAACAAATGTTCGTCTTCCCTAATCTCAAAATAAGTATCTAATGATTCAGCCAACTCAAAACCTTCAGGACAACGAATGATTTGTTTATAGAATCGGTCAGCTGAGTTATCCAAAGTATATATCTCCAGCTGCAAAGCCTGCCTATGAAAAAGATATACCTTTGCGCTAGTAAAGCTAATCCAATCAATCTCACTTTCCAAGTTATACGTTTTCGCTCGCTTCGTTTTCAAATCGACAATTCCCACCTGCTTTCCCGAAGCGTAGATTAATTGCTCAGAATGCTCATCCACTTTGTACGTTTGCACCGTATTTTCTTTCCATAGGACCTCTCCCGTTTTGGATGTTAAAATTAGCTTCTGTAACCTTGTATCATACAGTAAAACCGAACCTGAACGCTTTAAAACTGTAACTGAGAACCCACCTTTGACATCATTATACTTCCCTCTTTTTAAATTTTGAAATCTTGTCCTTTCCGAGGTCTGCATAATGAGGTCTTCATCTCCAACAAAACTGTACTTTATATGTTTTTCAACGACAGTTCCCTTTCCAGTCTTCAAATCAACAATCTCATCTTCATTTTTACCATAAGTATTATTGTGATTCACTACAGCATATTTGCCGGATGGACTTACGGTTAACAGATCAGTTTTGTAAAATTGACTATAGACCGAATCCAGGCTGTCTATGTTCTGAGAAAAACAATAGGCCTGTGTAAGCAGAAAAACAAATGTCCAAAACCTAATAACCATTATTCTGAGGGTTTAAATTAGGATTTAACAAAAGTTCCTTTTCCGGTAACGGCAACAATTTAAAGTTCGGCTTCCACCCGGATTTCTTTACTTGCATCACATCATCCAACAGATTGTAATGACGAAGATCAAAGAAACGGTGTCCAAACTCTGTGAATAGTTCAAACCTTCTCTCTTTGATAATGGCATTCAGCAAAAAGGCGGAATCCGAAGTATTTGCAATACCGTTTAAACCAGCTCGGGTACGGACCGAATTAATGTCAGCAACCGCCGCATTGTACTGAGCCATCTTCAACATAGCCTCAGCTCTTATTAAATACAACTCCTCCACTCGTAAGATCACAGAATATTCCATCGTTGTGGCACTGCTGGAGTACTGTTGGTATTTAAAGGGGTAATAGTAAGTTTTGTTTTGTGAATCCTTGATCTGCGCAACCCAGGAACTGAACCTTTTATCGCCGGTTTCAAACTCGGAGATAAAATCCTGCCGAAGCGCAACATTTGAAGGTGGTGCTGTTTTGATAATAAATACGTTGCCCTGATAAGTATTGTATCCTGCACCATAAGGCAATAGTTGCCAAATACTGCTGGTGCTGTCTTTTAAGAACAACTTATCTAGGACTTCCATCTGATACTGCGGATTGTTGATAACAAGATCGCAATAATGCTTAGCACTACCCCAGTCGGATTGATAGTAGCCAATTCTTGCAAGCAAAGCATAAGATGCCATCTTTGTGGGATAAATTCTACTGCCTTTAGGTAGTGTTTCCGGCAGCAGGGCAAGTGATGCTTCAAGATCATTCCTACATTTTAAATAAACTTCATCAACACTGATTTTACCTATACTTTGATTAACCTCATAAGCTGTTGTTGTAACATAAGGTACAGCACCGTAAGTCAATGCAAGATAAAGATGAAGGATGGAACGTAAAAACAGTGCTTCTCCTTTGAGCTGAGCCTTCACCGCAGTGCTCAGCTGATCTGAATTTTCCACCCCTTCAATCACTGCATTGATATTGTAGATCTGAGTGTAACTTGTATTCCATACCGTACTGATTTTATCTGTACTGGCAGTATGGCTCAATTGATAGAAAATTGAAGCATCCGTTGTGGCAGCGCCATAAGACTGTAGCTCATCAATATAGGATCCCCAGATCACCTGCGCTCCTGATGAAGAACCAGACAGAAATCCTGACTCTTCCAGCGACCTGTAGATTCCTGCCATGGCAGCCTTTGCCAACTGGTCATCTTTAAAGACCACATCTCTTGTTATTTGATTTTTTGGCAATCCAACATCCGTAAACTCATCACAGCTTTTACAAAGCAGAAGGGATATGATTAAAATTGACAGTAGAATAATATTTCTGATAATTGTATTTTTCATGATAATTAAGGTACTAATAGGTTAATGAAAATCCACAACTGATGACGCGTAATGGACTGCTGTATCCTGCTAACATAAATTCAGGATTACTGCCCTTATAGTTGGAGAATACAAAGAGGTTTTGCCCACTTGCAAAGATCTTCGCCTTGAGTTTGCTTTGATTCAATGACGGAATTGTGTACGTCAATGTCGCATTCTTGACCCTCACTGTAAAAGAATCCGATACCGTTGCATCACTGTTGATAAAGAGTGAGCTTGTTGTTGCAGCTGCAGGATTAAAGCCGGCACTGGGCTTCTGAAACTGGGCATCAGGATTATCCGGGGTCCAATAATCATTGTACATTGCAGGTCGGTTGGCCATTACCCCTAAGTTATTGTACATCGAGTACGCATTATACTGACTTTGACTGACAAATTGCAGAAGCACGTCAAAAGTCCAGTTTCTATATTGTACACTATTTTGAAGGCCACCATACCAGTACTCTTTCAGCTCCTTACTCACCACACGGTCCGCAGTATTGATAATCCCGTCCTTATTGGCATCATAAAAAGTATAGAGTCCCGTTACAGGATCGATGCCCGTATATTGGTATAATTTGACCAATGATGTAGACTTTCCAACCTCAAATTTGTTGGAATAGGTTGAAGTAGCCAGATTAGGAAACTCAAGCAGTTGATTTTCAGGCAACGTGAAATTGAGATTAGTCGTCCACTTCCAGTTTACTGATTGTACATTGACCGACTGGAACGAGATCTCTAGACCTCTGTTTCTCACCGTGGCATCAAGATTCGCCTGGATACTTGTAAATCCGACCGTGGCCGGCATTGGGATTCCAACCAACTGATTAGAGCTTATGTTATGATAATAGCCTAATGTAAAATTCAATCGTTCCTTAAACAATCCCATTTCCAGAGCTGCCTCAAATTTCCTTGTAAGCTCCCAGCCAAAATTTTTATTATAAAGCCTTTGCGGTACCAAGCCTGAACTGCCACCATATGACCCGCCGCTAGATTGGTAGGTATCGTAATACTGATAGTCGCCAATTTGATCATTACCAGCCACCCCATAACTTGTTCTCAATTTTCCAAAACTCAGCCAGGACGAGTCTTTCAGCATATTTTCTTCAGAAAAAAGCCAGGCCGCACCTAAAGCACCAAAGTTGGCATATCGCCTGTCGGAACCAAACCTGCTGGAACCATCTCGCCTTCCCGTTAAATTCAGAAAATACCGTTTGTTAAATCCGTAATTAAGCCTTGCATATACAGCCTGATAGCGGTAAAGTGTTTCACTGGCGCTAGGAACCGTGATGGTAGTTGCCGCTGCAATATTGGTCAACATTTCATCAGAAGGAAAATTTTTGGCGAGGATCACTACATTGTCAGACTTCTGTTCCTGTAACGAAGCACCCAACAAAGCTGACAGCTTATGTTTACCCCACCTTTTTTCATAATTCAGCTGGGGCTCCAGTATCCAACTCTGATTCTGCTTCTGTCCTTTTCTTATTGATGAATTACTGCTTCCTATATTGCTTGCAGGATTGTAAGTCGTCTTTGGAAATAATTTTTGGTCATAAGCATTATAACTGCTGTAGCCCGTGTTGAGGTTGACAGAAAACCCGCCTCCCATATTGTAGCTGGATGTAATGTTGGCATTCAAGCTGTTGGTTTTAACAGAATAGGTCTGCGTTGCAGGTCCCATCGGATTCGAAAACGTACTGTTCTCCCAATTGATCTTATGATCAGCCGTATAGAGGTCAGGTGCATTGGGAGCCAACGAAGCATACAGAATATTAAAGTCTGTCGGAGGCAGGACATTGTTTTGTAAAGCTGCTGTACCATTAAACCCTATCTGGAATCTTCGGTCTTTACTCGAGTGGTTGAGGTTAATGCCTAAGTTATTTCTGGTGTAGTGGTAACTTCCCGGAAATACTGTTGTTTCTTCATTGTGACCACCGGAAACCGAGAATTGTGTATTGCCGCTTCCGCCAGATACACTGAGCTGTACATCTGAAAATTCAGCCTGATTGCCGACGAAGTATTTCTGCCAGTCTGTATTTTTTGTAGAACTCCACACCCCATTGACATCGTAGGCATTGGCAGGAATCGCAATACCATCATTGGCGAAAGCCAGTTTACGCATTGCCGTATATTCCTCAAGAGTCATCATTTTAGGAAGGTTGGTCATATCGCCAAGACCATAACTTGTTCTCAGACTTACCTCTGTTCGCTCCTTCTTTCCTTTTTTAGTAGTGATCAATATGACGCCATTGGCACCCTTGCTACCATAAATGGCGGTTGCATCAGCATCCTTCAAAACTTCGAAGGACTCGATGTCTTCAGGGTTAATGGAATTTAGGGGATTGGTTTCACTGAAAGGCATAATATTTCCGGACATTCCGGTATTAAAATCATTGATTTGAGGTAAAGGAACACCATCGACTATGCATAACGGTTTATTGCCGTCATAGCCTGTAGAAGCATAGCTTCTTAAACTGTTTCTACCCCTGATCTGCACATCGAAACCACTTCCGGGAACACCTGAATTCTGTGTAATCGTCACACCCGGCATCCTGCCCTGCATGGCTGATAATACATTATTCACAGGCTGGTTTTCTATGTCTTTTGCCGTGACCTTGGCTATACTTCCGGTACTTTCTTTCTCTCTTACTTTGTAGTAGCCGGCGTTGAGAATAACTTCTTCGATTCCCTTTACTTTTTGTTCTAAGCTGATATTGACGACGGTCTGATTGGTGGCTGTGATTCGTTCTTGAGCGTAATCAGGATGTCTGAACAATAGGATGGGATTTTCTGCTGAAACCTGTAATTGGTAGGTTCCGTTTTCGCTGGTGGTCGTTATCTGATCGCTTCCCTCTTGGGAGATGGTTACTCCTGAAAGTGGTTTGTTGGATGCAGTAACGGTACCGGAAATGGTGCGTGTTTGGGCTTTTGTGTTGGTGCTGATAGCGGTCAACATAAGGCCAAAGAAAATACCTCCTATCTTGTAATAGGAATTTTTCATAGATTTGTAAAAGGTTTTTAATCGTTAAATTAATTACTGATCTGCTCTTTCCCTATGTCGTCAAACTGTATGGGAAGGGGCTTTTTTGTTTTTTTATTTTTTGTAATTAATGTGATGGATTCATCGATGGATAAAAACTTTCCTGATGCCCTTTGGTATGAAAAAGGACTGGTGAGGTTCTGTAAGCAGTGACCGCAAGGCACCGGAAAGCATTTAATATGAATGAAATCTGTGTCCCGTGTGAGCTATTGAAAGCCGCAATAGGTTGTACCTTCCTATTGTATCGTGTAATCTGATACTGTATTTTAGGAAGCGGGCTTAGATTTTATTGTAGAGGTAAGGCGAACAGCATTGAAAGAAAAACGGCATGGGACTCAACATATCCGAACAGAGGTACTGGTATACACATCCCAAGATAAGTGAGCCCACGCCTAGGTCGTGAGCTACTTTACTTATCATCTTAGGGATTTAAAAATTACCAGTTTTCTGTCCAAGACTCTAAGCAATAGCTTCTAATATTTCTTTGAAGTATCGCAAAGTTACATTTCTGTAACTTATTTTACAAATATAATAAAAAATTACATACAACACATATATGTGTTTATGAAAAATTAAAGAAATCCCAAAATTTACTAAATGTATATATGGGAAGTAGATGAATTAAAATTTCAAGTTGGAAAAATATTTCAATTTCATAGATTGAAAGGTAAACTTTCGCAATTGCAACTTGGCAATGAGATTAATCTTTCAAGTAATCAAGTTGGTAGAATTGAAAGAGCAGAAACTAATCCAACTATAGAAAGTATCGTAAAATTTTGTAATTTTTTCAAAATTGACATATTAATTTTGTTTACAAAGTTGACTGACATTGAATATGAAAAACTTCAAATTGAAATTAAAGAATTACAAAAAGAATTTAAAAATCATAATAGAAGAAAATCCTAACTCAAAAAAGTTAGGGTTTTTATTTTACATTTCAATTTCCTTGTAGAAACGGTCAGAGCATTGCCGGGGAACTTCTTCTGTTTCCTAAGCATCTTTTTGCAATGAGTCTATCCAAATTAAAATCCCTTATAAGCAACGACTCATTTAATATTATAGATTTTTGAGTTTTATCTTGATCTATCAGTATGAAAGTATTATTCAAAAATAATGTTATTATTTTTGAAATTTCGGAAAGTTGAAAAAATTCACGACAGTAGTTTGTATATTTGGTTATAGTAATAACTTATGATTGATATAATAGATACGATTTATGAGGAAAATATTGGAATTTCGGAAGATGATTTATTAGCCAAAATTATTCACATCGAAAGATTGACGCCATTAGATTTATGGCTCTTACCTCAATATGTCTTTGATGAATGGCGAAAAAAACATGACTATCCAATCATATTTGATAATTTTAAAAGAAGATTAAAAAAATTTGATGATTGGATGAAAGAATATTCATTATCACAAGATATTCTTTTCGACGGTTATATAAGTAGTTTCATTGAAAATAAATATACTGAAAACAAGGAAATTAAAACAAAACACTTATTGAAAGTCACCTATAAAAATAGAACCAAATATCAGGTTTGGGACAACTATGAGGTGGACTTTGCACAAAATGATGATGAAATTGAATATGAATATGTAAAAGAATTTTTAGGCTATTTAGATTGGTGCGAAAATAAAAACATTGACAGCGATTTTTTAAAACAGATAAATCGTTACGGACGAGGTTCAGAATACGAAGAAGTTTTTTACAATTTTGACCTTCGTTTACTGAAAATGGGAGGAATTGAGCCACCTACAAACGGATTAAATCAAATTTTAAGGCCAAAAAAAATTGAATTTGTCAATGTTAATGGTTTAAAATTAAATGAGGAAATTAGCAACAATCAATCTATTGAATTTAATTATTGCACAATTGATAACTTGACTTGTAAACATCTGAAAATATTGTTTATAACATTTCGCAATACCAGTGTTCAAAACTTGAATATGTTTAATTCACAAATTAGCAATTGGAAATTTATTAATTCTAATGTTACGGGGAGAATTACCGACAGTTCAATGAAAAATATAAGGATTTGGGGAGGGCAGTTTATTCCTATTTTTCAAAATGCAGATTTAGAAAATTTTGGAGTTTGGTTTTCTAATATTAAACATTCTGAAAATTTTGACAGGACATTTAGAGCCCTATATAAGGCAAATAATGAATTAGGCAATTATAAGATAGCAAATGATTTTAAAATTAAAGAATTAGATTATAAAAGATTAAAAGCAAAAGGTTTTAAAAACAAAATTGCTTGGAATTTTGATAAATATTTTTGGGGATATGGTAGAGAACCAAAAAGAATTTTAATAGTTATCTTTTTGACAATCTTGATATTTGCTTTTATTTATTCTGTAGTATCAAAGGATATTATTCCAAAAGAAATTGATAATGATTTAAGTTATTTTGAAAAGTTTTGTTATGGATTGTATTGCAGTATAATAAGTTTTGTGACACTTGGTTTTAGTGATATTTTTCCACGAACAGGAATAACTAAAATTATTGTTTCAATAGAAGCAATTATCGGAGCGTTATCAATGGGTGCATTTGTTGTAAGCTTAACAAAGATAAAAGATTGAAGATTATTGTAATTTTGATTAAACTAATAAACAAAGATGAATTTACCACTAGATCGCAAATCATTCACTTTGCATAACAATGATTTAGCAGTTAAAGTTTACGAGCCTTTACCTGATAAGCTTTATAAGTATTTTTCCCTAAATAAAAATAGTATTAATAATTTCATAACAAGCAAAGTCCATTTTTCCAATCCATTTAAACTCAACGATATAATGGAAGGAAGCAGTCAGCTTTGGAATCTAGAGTCATTCATTGATGATTATAGAGCGGAGACAGGAAATGATTGGCGTGAAATATTCGATTATATATCTAAGGAGATTCCTGAAGAATTTTTTGCTCATAGAGGAGTTTTATGCCTGACTGATTCATTTGACAATAACTTATTCTGGCCTCATTATACATCAGAATTGGGCTTCTGTGTAGAATATAGTCAGAAATCCTTTTTTGATTCTATTGTTTGCGATAATAAATTATTATATCCTATAGATTACAAACCTTTAGAAAGAATTGAATTTACAAATTTTATAATTAAGACATCGAATGGTAGCAAAATGACAGTAGAAGCCCTATTACCTATGATCTATTCGATTTCTATAAAAGATTTGATCTGGGGATATGAAAGAGAATGGCGTTTAATGATCAAAAAAGAACATCTGGGGAAAGTTTCTCATCCGCTTAGAATTATTGATGAGAAGGAAAACAATATCGAAGTAAATAATCTGCAAAACCGTAATATCACTTTTGATAAAGATTCAATTCAAAAAGTAATTGTTTCCACTTTATTTTTCAGCAATTCAAGATTTTCAAATATTGAAGTGATTAATGATTCTACTAAAAAATACCACTTTAAAGGTGACAGCGTATATTTATTTTTATTTTTTTTAGAGATAGCTAAAAACTACAATGATAGATTATTTCAGATTGATAGAGATGTTAGCAATAATATAATAGTAAGTAAGTTAAACTACAAGCATGAAGTTATTGATATTACTGAAAAATATGTAGTTTTAGTATCCACCAGAATATAATTTGTCGATTTTTTTTTGAGCATCTCTAAAAATTGCAACATATTACAGTTAACAACTATAATTATTAGAAACATTTCAAATAATAAAACTTCTCATTTATTCACTATTTTATATGATATTAATACCTTGATAAATTAATGAAAGATAGCCTTTTGGAGATGTACTTAAAAATGATAATTATCCAATGCAATTACACTTATAATCGATTTTTATTATAATAACCATGGAAAAAAAACACGAATTTATTCATATTCTTATGGATAAAGCTAGAGGAACCAAATATTACAAGAAAAATGTACGACTTTCTGCAAAAGATGCGTTTTTACAAACCGAAAAAGAATTCCGGAGATTAAATACTATCGTCAATAAAAATAAGGTGTCTGAATTAACCATTGCTAACAGTATCTATAAAAAACTTCGAGGGCAAATTAATGATAGTGAAATTGATGCTTTCGCTAAAAATCACTTTGCGGCGGCATTCTATAGTTTACTGGATATCAAGCAGAAAATGATAGACGAAGGAATTTTTAAACATACTGGGATTAAAAAGTACGGTTTTTTGATTAATGAACTTATTTTTGACCTTGTAATCTTTGCTAATCATATAGGGCAAAAAACAGAGCCTAATTATCGTTTGCTTAATAGCTGGAAGGCAACTACAGAAGATTCAAAATGGCATTTTTTAGGTACGCATCAATTATTATACTATAGTATTTACAACGACAAAAGACTTGATAATAAGTTTTCTTTTATCATATCTCCAGTAATTCTGAGACAGACTATTGAACTTAAGATGAATAGAATAGTAGGCTTAGGTGATATTCTTGATAATAATGGAGAAAAAATTTTCACTAAACATAATTTTATTTTTGACTTTGTTCGAAAGAACAAATCTCTTTTCGAGTTTGATTTTGATATTACTATCATTCAGAAAATTTTTGAATTCTGCAACGAAAGTGTTCACAAAGGTATAATGCCTTATTTCTGGCAAATGTTCTATGCAATGAAATTCTGCGATAAATTGTTTTACGATCCAAATTTTAAGAAAGCGGCATCTGTGTATAGTGCAATTAAAATAAAAGATTTTTCTCTTGTAAAATCAAAGTTGGAAACGGAGTTAAAAAGTTTATTTCCTAGCCCTAAATATGATATTGAAATATTTTGGATTAAGCCAGAAGCCCAAATACTTAAGAATTAATTTAGAAATTAATTCTTTAAGATAATAGTGACTCATAAACATATAGTATTGGAATACTGTCAATTTATTCTGCATAACCTATCTTAAATTATTTCAATTTCTGATAATAATATTAAAACCATTTGAAATTGATAAATTAATATATGAATAACCTCACGAATTAACGTGAGGTCATGTAATTTTCAAAAAAACTAGAAATTACTTTTTGTTACTTTACCAATATTGACATCTCCACCACCTTTAATATGACTTCCGTTTTTCACAGAAACTTTATCTGGTGTACGTACTTCACTTTTAGGTAACTGTGGTTTTTCTTTCTTTTCTTCTTCTGCCATGATTTATTAATTTATAAGTTTAATGAAATAAAATACAATTATAATTATTGTTGACGCAACCCCTAAAAAAATACCATTTTTAGATTGAGCGTAAAATTCAGAACGTTTTTGATTAATCAAAAAATTGGTATTAGCACAATCCATAAAACTATCTTTCAAATAATTATTCATCAACAATTCTGCATCTTCTAAAGTTTCTTGCTCTTCTCTCAAATTTAACTCGTAATCAAAAATTTCTTTTGGATTTCCAATTTCTTTATAAATATAAGATTTAGGAAAATTAACAAACGATTTTAATAAATAATAAAGAGAACAAGCGATACTTCCCAATGTTATGGATACAAATACTTTAAGAATACAGATTACAAAATACTTATCCAAAGGTTCTTTTAAAAATTTTTCAAGAACAAAAAGATTTACAGCAACAATCGTTGTATAAATTAGTATTGGTAGATTTATCAAATTATCAAACTCTTTTTTTCTCTCAATTTCTTTAAAATACAGCTCTTTATAAAAGTCAAATGTATTAATCTCCTTTTTTTCAATGTCATCCATTTCCTTTATTAAAATTTAAATTAATCTAAGATTGATTTTACTCCTACTTAATTTTGGGAAATATGAATGCAATTGAGGATAATTTTGAATATAACATCTATAAAATTCATCGATATTTAAACCAAACATATTTTGAATTTCCTCAATAGAATATTCTAAATCATTAAAATGTAATTCAAAGAGTTTTGGAAGCAAACTTGGCGATTCGATTTCAAATTCAAAAGGTTCTACTTTTCTCCAGCCATTATAATTAATTTTTGTAATCCATCTTCTATGTTGGTCTAATGTCATTGCTCCATTTTTATTAGCCTTATAAATAATTGCTTGAATTGAAACTTTCCAATAACTTTTAAGTACAAATAAATTTTGTTCAGTTAAATTAAATAAATATTTTTTTATTTCTTTTATTGGAATTAAGAACTCTGAAGCAAATCTATCAGCTTCTTTTTCTAAGTCTCTATTTTCATCTATAATACCACCTTTATAGTGCATTAATAGATGTGCTAATTCATGAGCCAATGTGAATCGCTTTCTCGAACTTGGAATACTATTATTAATTATAATTAAAGGTATACCATCAGGAGTAATGAAGCTCACACCTGAAATTTTTAGGTCTTTATTAAAGTCATAAAAATGAACGACAACACCCTGTTTTTCTAATATATTGACAAGATTTTTAACTGGTCCATTAGGAAGATTAAAATATTGTCTAACTACTAAAGCAAATGCCTCTGGGGTCGTCTCTTCTTTTTCTAAGTCAATATATGGTAAATCTACCTTGATATCGACACTTTCTGCTAAATCAATAATGTTACTTGAGAAAATGTTTATTATCGATTCAATTTTTTTTGAGTTTGTAACAGTTGTACCTAAGTTCTTTCTAAAATAGAAATGTTTTAAAGGATATACTTCGTGACTTTTATAGAAAAAATCTTTTTTGTAATCAAGAACAGAAGCTATTTCAGTAATCATTTCCTCATTTACATGATATAGTCCTTTTTCAATTTTAGATAGAGTAGCCTGATTAAAACTCAGTTGCTGAGCCATAGAAGTTTGAGTCAATCCTCTGCTTTCTCTGGCAAGTTTTATTCTGTCTACACTGATTGTTTTCATTTTTTGTAGATTTTTAAAGCGGGGTGGGTTGTTGTTAATGTTACTTTATTTCTTTTTTCTTTTTGACAACGTCTTTGTTTAACGTTACATTTTCTAAATTACTATTTTCTTCTCTTTTTGTTCGAAGTTTGATTGGCTCCTGATATTGATAATTAAATAAATCTGGAGTTTCAGTCGTCCAGTTCACTTCCTTTCTATTAATCAAAGAGGTGACAAATGAACCATCACCTTTTTTAGGATTCGGACCAACAAATAAAAATGGAATATGTTTACCTATAAATAAACTTCCCGAAAACGTTTTCAAACTATTTGCCGTTGGATAGCAATTAGGCTTATTTTGTTTTCCATTTAACTTTTTGATAAATACAGCATATCTATCCTTGACAATAAAAAATGGTGATCCATGATTATATCTAACTTGGACTTTATTGCTAAAGTTTTGATCTTCATTCATTTTTCTGAAAACTTTCGATTTTATCGTAGCGTTCAAATCAGTAGCAAACATACCCGTCATTTTATATTTTAGACTATCTGCTCCTTGCCTCTCAAACACTTCTTTCAGCGATTTTGTAATAATACTATCCAAAATTGCCAGTATATCCCCAATCTCAGTTTTCACTGCGTCTTGGTTCGCCAAATCAGAATATAACTCTAATTTCTCTTGCATACTCTCCAAATCTTTTGTAGATTTGCCCAATAATTCAGGAGAGTACCAGTCACCTGAATTTAAGTTTCTAAAATTCATAATAAAAAATATTTGCCCACCCCGCGTGGGTATTTTTGTAATATTACCCTGCGCAAATATAGTATAAATTATTCTTATATTATTCCTAACTAAGATAAATGTTATATTTTTTTACTAACATTTATCTTATTGATTAAATTATAATTTATTCTGATATCTTTTTGGACTAAGTATCGGATTAAATAATTTAGAATAAAGCCATATGTTTATATGTAGGGATAAACTTCAATAATTTTATAGATAAATTCAGGAAAGAACGAGGTTAAATTTTTGAAATTTTATTTTTTGAGTTAATTTTTTTAAATTCTTGCATCATCATATATTCGTCACTCTTTGACAAATCATTATTCTGTTTTTTATATTTTTCATGATATAATTTGATAAGATAGTAGGCATCATCTCTACTATTGTCTCTTTCGCAATCTTCAATTATTTGTTTTAAAACATCCATTTTTCTATGAATTGAAGTATCGTCAATAATCTCTTTATGTTCTAAAAATTTTTGATAATCATTTTCACTACAAATAACAAATCTTTTTGCTTTTGAAATAGTTTCATAATTAATCAAGCTGACACTAAAATTTGGCATCTTCTGACGATAAATATAATTTACCATCTTATTTTTGTCATGATATAATTTAACCAGATGTTTTTTACTTAAAGGTAGAGAGAATTCAACTGTCCTTTTAAACGGATTGTTTGATTTATCAGATGTAATATCCTCAAAAAAGACAGGATTATCATTAGTAAAGAAAATTGAATCATCTTCAATAGTGTGAATTTCAATAATTAAAAATTCGTGCATTTCAGAAAATGCTGCCGTTAAGTCGAGATGATTTTCTCTAAATATTTTATCAATTTTAGAAGTGACTTCAGACCTTATTACATCAATATTAAAACCCTCGACTAAATATTTTTCGTCCAAATAATCAAATCTTGCTTCGTTTGCTTTTACAGCATGATCATAAAGACTTTGAATATTAATAATATGTTCATCTATCATTTTAGAGAAAACATGTGGATTTCTATGTAATAGGTGAAGTATAGAAATTATAATTTCAGATCTTTCTAAATTATTTATATTCGTCCTTTTTTTATCAAATAATATTTTTATTGATCTATTAAACATAGGTTCAATGAAATTGGCATAGACATTTTCTACAGCTAACGCATCATTTGACTTTTGGCTTGGTAAAACTAAAGTATAAAGGTTTGTAATAGCTAAAATATTATCCGTAGCAACTTTAAAGAATCTTTTTTCTTGTTTGTCGTAGACCTCTATAGTATATGTACGTTTATTTTTCTCTCCAAAATTTTTCAAATATACCTTTGGAACATAATGTTGTCTCATATTTACGGAAATATTAATTATATATTTAAATCATTTAAAATTAGGATATATATGTCGCTTTTGAAGAAATTTAATTTGTTTAAATCTTCAAGAAAATGTTTCGATATCTTTCTGGGGCTAAAATGTCAAAAAGAAAAATATTTCATCAAATCTCAAAATAATCTATTGCAATAGTAATTCTGTTTACTAAGACAATACCGCATATTAAGTTTTAGTCAAAATCACTCAAGAAGCATTTCTACAGAAGATTCTCTGATGTCTTTGTAAAGAAACCATGCGATATTGATGATTTTGAGGTAATCAGTTTTGGCTCCCAGCTGTTTGGATTCTTTTTCAGATAAAAGTTCTGCGGTTGAAATGTATTCTCCAATACGGGGGAGGTACGGAAGATCCCATTTGATTACAACTGATGAATGTTTATGGCATAAAAACACTTTCATATTTTTTATTTCTAAGATACTTATTTTAAAATAAATTTAGTGATCAGGGAATTCAAAGATGGTTTTGTGATCCTCTTTCAAAACGATGTAGGCACTGAACTTTTTTCCGTTTTTTGCTTTCATATTTTTGATAAGTGGGGTTTTTCTGTTGTTGATGAGTGAAGTGATCTGCTCTATGCTGAGCTGTACTCCGCAAACAGTTCTGAACTGTAACCAGTTGCATTGCTCATCTGGACATTTAATGATTTTGTCCTTGATGATAAGGTTTTGCTGCTTGCATTTTGGGCATTTGAGTTCCGGGATGTTTTCTTGAGCGATGGATAATAATAAAAGTTCTTTGGTGATCTCTGTTGTGTAGTCTTTGATATCGGTGATGAATTGTTTTGCATCGAGTTTGCTGTTTTCGATCTTATCCAATGCCATCTCCCACTCTGCGGTCATCTGTACATTGGCTATCTTTTTATCTTTGACCAGATGGTAAACTTTGATTCCTTTTTCGGTTGGTACTAGAGTCTTGCTTTTTCGGATGATGTAGTTTCTGCTGAGCAGGGTTTCAATAATGGAGGCTCTGGTGGCGGGTGTACCTATTCCAATGTTCGAAATCGCTTTCTGAGCTTCTTTGTCTTCGATCGATCTTCCTGCATTTTCCATTACTGACAACAAATCTGCCTCACTGTACAGTTTGGGCGGTTGGGTTATCTTTTCCTGTAGATCTGCTTGGGAGATCTTCAACTCATCCCCGATCTTCATTTCCGGCAGTTCAATGAGTGTTTCTTCGACGTTATGGTTATTGGAAGTGCTGTCGTTATTTTTGCTGTTATTGCTGTTGTGATCTGAGAGGATGCCTTTGATGGCCCGCCAGCCTTTGGTGAGTATTTTTGATCCTTTGATGCTGAATTCATAGTGGTGCACTTTGAGCGTAATATGACTGACCTGCTTGGAGCAATGTTCTGAAAGGGATTCCAGTAAACGATAGGCGATCATATCGTAGATGGCTTTCTCCGTTGCGGTGAGTGCCGATGGTATTTTTGTAGTCATGAGGAGCCCGTGGTGATCGGTCACCTTGAGGTCATTGACCATCCTTTTGTTGAAGTTCCCGAATTTAAGGGTTGAAATGGCAGGTTTGAATTGATCGACCGTATTGAGGATTCTGACCAGCTCCGGGATCTCCGCCCAGAGGTCTTCGGGAATATAGTTGCTGCCAGTTCTTGGATAGGTGATGAATCTCTTTTCGTAAAGTGACTGTGCGGTCTGCAAGACCTCATCGGCTGATAGTCCCAATTTTCTGTTGGCTTCCTTCTGAAGTTCTGTCAGGTCAAAAAGTAGGGGTGCTGGTTCTTTTAAAGTTTGGATTGAGACATTCTCAACAGTGGCCCTGCCCTCTCTTTCTATGGATCTTAGGATCTGCTCTGCCTGTTTTTTGTCTTCCCATTGTTCAGTTGACTGGCTGGTGAAATCCAGGTATTCTTTTCGGTGCTTTAACTGGATCTGGAAGTATTTCTTCTGTTTGAAATTTTGATGGTCATCAAATCTTTTGCAGATCAAAGCTAATGTCGGGGTCTGTACCCTGCCTAAGGAATAAACATCCTGGTTAGCGGTAATGCTCAATGCCTGGGTGGCATTGATCCCGACCAGCCAGTCGGCTTCGCTTCTGGCTTTGGCTGCCTGATACAAACCATCGAATGCTGAACCGGACTGTAGCTTTTTGAAGCCATCCTGTATGGCTTTTTCTGTAAGGGAACTGATCCACAGTCTTTCAAATGGTTTGTTACATTCTAGATGGTGGTAGATGTATCTGAAGATCAGCTCTCCTTCCCTTCCCGCATCGGTAGCTACAATAATGCTTTCGCATCTATTGATGATATTTTGTATGATCTTTAATTGTTTGAGGGCTGACGGATCAGGCTGGTAACCTTTGTGGTTTTGCTTTTTGATGGACCTTGGGATCAACAGGAATGGATCTGGAAAGATAGGTAAAGAGGCTTTGTCAAAGCCTCTTATACCATAATCTTCCGGCATTCCCAATGACACCAAATGACCTAATGCCCAGGTTATGCAGTAACCGTTGCCCTCCAGGTAACCGTCTTTTCTTTCGTTGGCATTTAACAATTGGGCGATCTCTCGTGCAACACTTGGCTTTTCTGCGATGATGGCTTTCATAGGATTGGATTTATTATGATTAGAATTGTTTTTGTGATTGTAATTGTAAGTCTTGGATTACATCTTGCGCCCTTTGGATCTGACGGGTTTCTTCTGCTGGGCTTCCTGTTGCTTGTTGGCAGGCTGTTGCTGTTTGGAATCTAAAGGCTCTTTGAGATTCTTGGTGGCTTCATTCGTCTTGCCATCGGAATTGACCGCTTTCTGTGTCTTATGGTCTTCTGATGTTTGGGCTTTTTCTTTCAATTTGTTGGGGTTGGTAAAAGAAAAATCCGTTTTAGATGTTTCCTTGTTGAAGGTGATGTAGCCTTGGTAGGCTTTTCCTTTGCCGTCAACAAGTCCGTCAACATACACCGTCTGCCCTGCTTTGAATTTATCATACTGTGCATCATCCAGTTCTTTTCCACGGAATACTCTCGGGGCTTCCCCACCTTTGGATTGATTTTGCAAGGTAGATTGACTCTGCTGTTGCGTTTGCTGCTGGTTCTGGTTGTTGTTGAAAATGAATTCAACATAGCGTTTGTCAGCGTTGAACTGTACAGTAGCATCAAACAGTTCTCCTTTTTTGGAGGTCATTCCTTCCAGATAAAGTGGCTTACCTTCGAGTAAGGTCTGCTTCTGGTGATCATCCAGCTTGATGCCCTTGATCTCATCCGGGATCTTCATATACTCTGCCCTGTACGCAACCAATTCATTGGTCAGTCGGTCACGGCTGATGACTGATGGGATGATCTCATCGGTCTTGGGGTTGACCAGATCGACGACCCTTCCCATATTGCCACTTTCTTTAAGGTTTTTCTTGTCTTCGTCAGTGAACTCGTGACCGAGGAACTTAAGATTGTAGTTAGGCTCTTTGCGAATGCCGTGCAGATTCACGGCAACCTCTCCGTTGTCTGCGGTCTGGAGTGATAGACGGACATCCATCTTGCTGACCGCTGTTCCCAGATTGATGGTAATAGGAATTAAATTATTGGTCTTGAAACCTCTGAGCAGAGGATCCATAGCATTCATCTTTTCTAGCTTTTCCTTGTTAAGCCCAAATTTTTCCATTGTCTTCCAGTCGATCTGTTCCGGCTGAAAACGGTATTCCTGAGTTTCTGTGTTGTTTTCCATTGTATTCTGATTTTTTAATGGGTTTGTATTTTTTAATTGTATTGCATAATCTTTCAGCTTTTCCTTTTCTTCAGGGGATGCCTGATCAACATATTGCTGAAGGTCTTTCGCCGTGTTGACGGCATCGTATTCCGAGACCTTGAAGAAATTGAAATGCGATGGGTTTTTAAGCTGCCGGTAAAAATTGGAAAAGAAGTTCGAGAACAGGTCACCCTGCTTGTCAACCCGGATCAATTGGTCGTTGTCTCTTTTCTCTTTGGGAGGTATCTTTTGAAGGTTTCCATCTTGGTCGATTCCTTTAACCATCTCGACCGCATTGGTATGGATGTTCAAGACAAGCAATGTGTCGGACACCGGCTTGATTTTATTCGTTTCATTGGGTGCATTCTGTACCTTCTCTTCCATAGCAGATATTTTGTTCGATGAAGATAGAGGGGTTGGTGGTGACTGTTTTGATTTGGAACTTTGTCTACTTCTTTGGCAGCATCTGTCCTACTTCATTATGCACTTAAACATTCTCTGATGAGCTGATGGACATCGGACAGCTTGTAATACAATTTGCCACTGATGGTGTAGTAAGGCAGCTTCTTGTCCGTGCGGTAGCGTTGCAATGATCTTGAACTGATCTTTAAGAGTTGTAATACGTCCTGATTGTCAAGCAGCACCTCGCCGTCGATCTCTATGAATCTGGACTGGCTGGATGAGACTTGTTCTTTGAGGATGTCGAATCGTTCCATGATCTTTTCCATCCATGCGATAAATTCTGTTCTTTCGGTATTCATAACGGTGATTTTTTGATGTTAATAATGATTTGAACAGTTGATCAACTTTTTATTGGGGTAAAGTTGGAAATTGCACATCACATAAAATCACTACCTTTTCGTAGTACCGAAAAGATTTATTGTATTTATATTTTAGAATAAATATCTTAATCGGTTTTATCGTCGTACTGAATATCGTATGATATAAAGTAAAAAGGTTCTTTTATAAGGTATGGTTTTTGTCTTTATATTGGTTTATCAGATCATATTGAAATCGGTATAAAATAAAAATAATGTTGAAAAAAGGAGATAAGGTCAAATGGAAATTTCGTTATGGAGAGACCCATGGAATCATCACAACAATTCATACCAGCGATTTTATTTTTATAAACAGGCAGAGAAGAGCTTCTCAAGACAGCCCGCAATATGATGTGATGAGCGAAAAGACCGGTAAAAGTGCTGTCCACAAAGCTTCAGCTTTAAAGAAAATATAAACGTAAGTCGTAACGATGAAAATAGCAACATACAATGTGAACGGCATCAACAGTCGCCTGCCTGTCCTCCTTAAGTGGCTGAAAAATGCAAAGCCAGATATCGTATGCCTTCAGGAATTGAAGGCGCCGCAGGAAAAATTCCCTATTGCTGAAATTAACCAAGCCGGCTATCAGGCGATATGGCATGGACAAAAGCAATGGAATGGAATAGCAATCCTATCTAGAGGTTTTGACATGACAGAAGTCCAGCGTTCACTGCCTGGTAATGCAGATGATATTCAAAGCCGCTATCTTGAAGTGATTATTGACCAGATCGTGATCTGCTGTCTCTACTTACCGAATGGAAATCCTTTTCCAGGGCCAAAGTTTGAATACAAAATGGAATGGATCAAGCGTCTAAAAAAAAGAACAAAACAATTTATCGATATGAATCTGCCTGCCATATTGATAGGCGATTTTAATATTATTCCGACTGAAAAAGATGTTTATAAACCTGAAAGATGGAAAGATGATGCACTTTTTCAACCAGAAGTCAGACAAGTTTACAGCCAGTTTCTGAAAAATGGATGGACAGATTCTATCCGTACCTTATTTCAAGATGAAACGATCTATACATTTTGGGACTATCTATACAAAGCGTACGACAGAAATGCGGGAATCAGATTAGACCATATTTTATTAAGCCCATATTTGAAATCAAGCCTGCTCAGAGGGGGTATCGACAAGGAAGTCCGCGGCTGGGAAAAAAGCAGTGACCATGCACCTGTCTGGATCGAACTCGACAGAACATAATTATTTTTAAATTTGTTAAATGGAAAAAGTAGATTTTTTGATACTAAAGTACTTGTCACAAGGTCTGAAGATCGGTGATATACCGAAACAACTTGAGGACGACGAATCGATCATTACAAGTAAGAGCAGCATTGAGAAAAGACTTACAATTATAAAAAAGCTATGCGGTGCGAAAACGCCTTTCCACCTTGCCGTTATTGCCAAAGAGAGAAAACTGATCTAGTAACGTGTCTCGGTTCAAAACGCTATTTAAACCAGTTTTGCTAAGAAAAAGCCAATGATCAATGCTATAAGAAAAACTATAATAATCTTCCCATAATTAGTTTTATTTCTGTGCACTTCCTGATTCAGCCTTACATTATCCTGCCTTACATTTTCTAAAAGAATTCTTAATGAAGCAGTCTTTTCATTGATGGCGGACTGGACATTCTTTTCGTGCAGAATGGCGATCTCCTTTTTGTAGTTTTCCATTTCAGCCTGGCGCTGTTTCTGCTGCTCCTGGAAATTCTTCTGAAGATCTTCCAACTGTTTACCAGATGATAACTGAAGTTTCTGAAATTCCTCGTTTCTGATTTTCAGTTGGTCTGTAAAGGTTTTGTTATGGTTCTCTACTTGCTCTTTATATATTTTCTGGGCTTCGGTGAACTCTTCATTTTTCTTCTTCAGCTGTTTTTCCAAAGCTTCTACCTGCTCCGAAAACTGCTTGGTGACATCTTTTTTCACCTCATCGATTAGGAGGGCTCTTGAATTGGATCTTTCGTGGGATAGCTTCTCTGCAATGGCATGCAATCCAGCACCGTAATCGTGGGGTAAATGAAAACGCTTGTCGGCCAGCTTATCCAATAAGGTCTCATCGACCGTATGACCGATAGCCGTGACAGTAACCGGTTTCATTGTGATGAATAATTCGGATAAGTTCAGGTCATTAAAAGTTTCCATACTTTGCCTGTCACCTCCTCCCCTGACCAAGGCAACAATGTCATAATCCAAAGCTGAAATTTCCTTCAGTTTGGAAATGATCGCCGTGGAGGAAGTGATATTGCAGCTGTGATCTGAAATATCAAAATATTTTAGGGAAACATCCAATCCTTCAAAAAAATCCTTCTGGACAATGGCGTTGTTCCCATAGATGTTAGCGACCCTGACTTTTTCATCTTTGAGCATCTTATCCCTGATCAGGGTCTCAAGGTCTTTTGATCCTGTCTCCAGTTTTTTCTGGATCAGCCCATACCTTTCCAGTTCTTCTTCGGAGATGGATCTCTCTTCCTGCTGAACGATCTCATCAACCACAAAACGCAGTTCAATCGAAGAATTTTTAATGCTTTTCTCAATAAAGCCTCTGAGTGTGTAGACCTCATTATTGGTGATCTTGCTCCTGAGCAATGAAGAAATACGAATCCCTATCGAAGTATGATCACCTTCTGAGAACAGAAGGTCATAATAGTAGTTCCCATAGGATTTACCGCCACCAAAAGCATATCTGCCTTTAAGATAGATCAGATTGACCGTGGCATTGAGCTTCAGGGCATTGCTGAAGATCCCAATGACTGAGGCTGGTGAATAGACCGGATATGTGACATCTTGATCGTCCATGTGATTGACTGTCGTTTTAAAAAAGCTTGATAAGCAAAGGTATTGCTAATTGAACTTAAATAAAATAGCCGTGTTTACATATCCTGAAAAGGTGAGCTTTTAAATTGAATGCAACAATTACCTATACTTTAAAAGAATATAGAACGTATGTCGCTTTCTAACTTTTGGCTTCAACTATTACAACATTTTAGTTGCTTTAGAAATAAAAAATCCCCAAATAATATGGGGATAAAAACTAATAACCATGAAAACCTTTATAAAAGTATTTCCTTTGCAAAATTATGTAAACTAAATACATTTGAAAGTGAATGGTGGTGTTAATTGTATTTTAAAAAAGACCTGATTATCCTAATTTTTCCTAAAAAGAATGGAATTATTTTACAGTCGAACGTTAAGGTCTGATCCTTTGGAATGAAAAAACTAAATAAGTTTTAATAATTCCTCAGCCACTTTTTCAGATGATGCAGGATTTTGTCCTGTGACCAGTCTTCCGTCAACCACAGCGTAAGGAGCCCAATCTTCAATTTTACTGTATGATCCGCCATTCTGTTTCAGCATATCTTCAACCAGAAACGGAACTATCTCCGTAAGTTGTACAGCCTCTTCCTCGGTATTTGTAAATCCAGTGACATTTTTATCTTTTACCAAATATTCACCGTCAATTTTCACATCCTTCAAAACCCCTGGTGCGTGGCATACAAATGCTACAGGTTTGTCATTGGTATAAAAATCTACGATAAGTTGTTGAGAAACCTTATCTTCAGCCAGATCCCACAAAGGACCGTGTCCACCAGGATAAAATACCGCATCAAAATCTTCACTTTTAACCTCCGATAATTTATGGGTGTTTTTTAATTTATTCTTTAAAACCTCATCATTGTCCATTCTGCGTGTGGCATCCGTTTGAGATGAGGGATCTTCACTTTTCGGATCGATCGGCGGTTGACCTCCCTTCGGAGATACCAGTGTTATTTCAACTCCTTTATCAGACAGTGCATAATAAGGGGCAGCCAATTCTTCGGTCCAGAATCCTGTCTTCAAACCAGTATTTCCTAATTCGTCGTGACTCGTTAACACGAATAAAACTTTTTTGCTCATTTTTATATCTATTTAATTTAGTACTACAAAGTTGGAATTTATCTGTGTTTTAAACACAGGACCCAAATCACTATTTTAATGTGATCTGGATCACACTAGTTTTGATACGCAGACAAATGAAAATTATCTTATGTGTCATAGAGTTCCTTTATTCTGGAATACGCTAAGACCTTCTATCTTGTTATTGATGGTCTTATATACGATCTCAACTGAAAAACTTGACAGCTCATACAATACAAACTTTAGTCCATCCTTAGAGGTTTCACTGATGACCCTTCCTTCGGCCAAGGCCAATTCGTATTGAGATTGAGTGGGTAGATTTTTAAAATCGTAGTAAGAAATAGACATATAACTATTATTTAATTTTATTTTTTATGATATTATAGTTCACTGATCAATCGGAATATTAGATCAATACGTTTCTTCATACGTACAGTAGATTTGGCGATCCGGTGTTCCCAGTTTTCCTGCAGGTCACCTTTCATAATAAGGAGTGAACCATTAGGAAGCGGCAGACCGTATTTGCTTTGATGGTGGTCTCTTTTTCTGAAATCAAAGTTCCTGGTCTGCCCAAGGCTGATCGATGCAATGACAGGGCGTTTTCCATATCTGTTTTCTTTGTCCCTGTGCCAGGCAACTGAATCATTGTTGTCACGATAGAGATTTAATAGAACACCATTGAACCTATATCCAAATTCTTTTTCAATTCGCTCTTTCAGGGATAATAGCTCCGGGATCCAGAGATTGGTACTTGAAGTATTATTATCAGCTGATTCGTAAGATTTGTTCTGATCGCCATACCAGGCAGTTAGTCGCGGCGTCAAGACGGTCTTATCATACATTTTCTGAGTACGCTGTTCCCATTTGGCGGTTGTAAGCAGATGGTCTTTTAATCCATCAGCCTCTTCCCTACTCAGGAAATTCTCCCTGTATTCCAAAAGGTCTTTTGGAAACTCGTAAAACTCTTCGGCATCAAATAAACTCAGCTGACTCATTGCAATCTTCTTCTAAAATTTTTATATTTGACCGTCCCATATTTGTGGGATATTTTTTTCATCATTTGTGTTTTTAACTTCCCTTCGGGGGAGTTTTTTATGGATTGATCTTCAATATTCCATTCTCAAGATTTGTGATGCTTCGCTTGGCTTCATCAATCAAACTTCTTAGGTTAGTTTGTTCTGGCAAATAATAAGGTTTATAATCCTCCGGTAAGATCCCTCTTACGTAACGCCATATCTGTACGATATCCTCTAATGCTATATCATAAGAATCATAAAATGTATTATCAGCAGATACTGTCAAGGTCTTCCTATTTTTTTTACCAAATGTTTTAAAAGTATAGCCATCAGTTGTGATAAACATATATTGTTTTCCTTTTTTCAGGTCATCCAACGTTTCTACATATTCACCGACTATACAAGTGCCGTTTGCAAAAGGCGGCATAGAATCTCCATCGGCCATAAACCCTCGAAATATACCATGTCCTAAAAATGGCAACTGTATCCTGGGGAGGCTTTCAATATATTCGGGATCACTGAATCCGTTCAGATAGCCCATCGAAGCTTTTTGGGGAACAATTTCAATATACTTGTTTCCTTCATTGTCTACCACCACGGGCAGTAATATCTTATTCCCGGGCAGGTTGACCATTTTGTCTAAAGGATACTTTCGAATGTCAACAGTGACCAAAAGATCAATGCTGATGTTGTAGTATTTGGATATCCTGACCAATACTTCAATAGGAGGTTCCGCATTCCCATATTCATAGGAAACATATCTCGATCTGGTAAGGATGAGATCATCTGCAAGCTTATGCTGGGTTAGATTTTTTTGACCTCTCAAAAACACGATGTTATCTGCAAAAATTGACATTGTCATAATTTATGACAACAAATATACACAATTTGTTTAAAAACGTGACTAAGTTTGCAGTATGGAAAGAGCAATTGCACATATGGACCTGGACACATTTTTCGTATCCTGTGAGCGGCTGAAAAACTCTGTGTTGGAGAAACAGCCCGTAATCATTGGAGGCGATGACCGTGGTGTGGTGGCATCATGCTCGTATGAGGCGAGAGAATTCGGTGTCCGCTCGGCAATGCCCATTAGGATGGCTTTGAGGTTATGCCCTGAAGCCAGAGTCATCAAAGGTGACATGGAATATTATTCCAATATGTCACATCTGGTGACCGAGGTCATTCAGGAAAAGGTACCGATATTGGAAAAGGCCAGCATTGATGAATTTTATCTGGATCTTTCAGGAATGGATAAATTCTTTGGCTGTTACCAATGGACCAATGAAGTTGCGGATGCCGTGATGAAAAACACAGGCTTACCGATCAGTTTTGCCCTTTCCACCAATAAGACGGTCTCCAAGATCGGGACGGGTGAATCCAAGCCCGTTGGAAAACTGGAGGTCAAAGCATTGGATGTCCGGCCGTTCTTAAATCCTTTGTCTATCAAAAAGATCCCGATGGTGGGTCCTGAGACCTTCCAGTTGTTTTCCAGATTAGGTGTCAAGACCATAAAGACGCTTTCTGAGATGCCCGTCCATGTATTGCAGGAGCTGGTCGGAAAGAATGGTACGACCCTTTGGAAGAAAGCACACGGTATCGACGAAACGCCGGTTGTTCCATACTCCGAAAGAAAATCGATCTCTACAGAGAATACATTTTCTCAGGATACCATCGATATTCAGAACATCAGAAGTGTATTGTCAGGAATGGTTGAAAAACTTTGTTATCAGCTGAGACACGAAAAATGGCTGACCTCAACAGTTTCCATTAAGATTCGATATGCGAATTTTGATACGGAGACCAAACAATGCAGGATCCCCTATACTTCGGCTGATCATACTTTGCTCAGGTATGTTTTGGAACTATTCAATAAGGTCTATACAAGAAGAATGAGGATCCGATTGATCGGTGTCAGATTTACCGGTCTGGTCCATGGCCTGCACCAAATGGATCTTTTTGAAGATACGGAAGAATTGATCTCTTTGTATCAGACGATGGATCATCTGAAGGATAGGTTCGGTCCATCCAGTGTCGGCAGAGCATCAGGTCTAATACTTTAATATTTTATTATGTTTCTCAATTGCCATACTTATCACAGTTTGCGTTATGGAACCATTTCTGTTGAAGATCTGGTTCAGCTCGCTGTTGACCATAAACTAAAGGTTTTGGCATTGACCGACATCAATACGGTTACGGGTATCTACCAGTTTTATAAGCTTTGTCAGAATGTAGGGATCAAACCAATTGTTGGGGTTGATATTCGGGTGGAGAATGAACAATACTACATCTGTCTTGCCAAAAACCCAAAAGGCATCGCAGAGGTCAACAGGCTTTTGACCAATTACAATTGTGAAGGAATCGAGATCCCTAAAGCTAATCCTCAGCTGGAAGATAGCTTTGTGATCTACCCTCTGAAGAATATACCGGAAAAACTACTGGAACATGAATATATAGGAATAAGACAGGATGAATTAAATCTGTTATACGCTCCTGAGCTGACGGCCTTGACCCATAAAATGGTTATCCTGCATCCGGTAACCTTTAAGACGGATGAAGAATATGAACTGCATAAGGTTCTGAGGGCAATAGCAGGCAACACTTTATTTACTAAACTCACAGAGGATGATTATTGTAAAAGCAATGAGACTTTTATCGGTAAAAGAAGACTGTTAGAGAAGTATTCCCAATATCAGGAGATCATTGAAAACACCAAATATATTGTTGATGAATGCAGTTTTGACTTTGACTTTAAAACACCCAAAAACAAAAAGTACTATACCGAAAACAAGGAAAATGATTTTAAATTATTGAAAAAACTGGCTTATGAGGGCTTAGACAAAAGATATCCTGATGATAACGTACAGGCAAAGGCAAGAGTGGATAAAGAACTGGCAGTGATCGATCAACTTAATTTCTGTGGCTATTTTTTGATCACCTGGGATATCGTCCAGTACAGCAATCGGATGGACTTTATGCATGTTGGTCGTGGCAGCGGTGCCAATTCCATTGTGAGCTATTGTATCGGGATCACGGACATATGCCCTTTGGAACTGGACCTTTATTTTGAAAGGTTTTTAAATCTTAACAGGAAGACACCACCAGATTTTGATCTGGACTGGAGCTGGAAGAACCGGGACACCATACTGCAATATATCTTTGATAAATATGGAAAAGACCATGTTGCCTTTTGCGGAACGAATGTGGAATTTAAAAGCAGATCGAGGTTTAGGGAATTGGGGAAAGTGTTCGGGCTACCCAAAGAAGAACTGGATATTCTATCTAAAAAACCGAGGGATCAGCATGATCAGAATTCCATCGTTGATGAGATCTATAAATATGAAAAATTATTAGTAGGTTTCCCTAATCAACGAAGCATGCATTCCTGCGGGATACTGATCTCAGAGGAACCGATCACGAATTATTCTGCTTTGGAATTTCCCCCAAAGGAATTCCCGATCGTACAATTTGATATGCATACTGCAGAAGATATAGGTTTAGAGAAATTTGATATTCTATCACAAAGAGGATTGGGAACCATAAAAGATACGGTTAGACTGATTGAAGAAAAAAGAGGGATCACTGTTGACATTGAGGATACAAGGATCTCAAAGAATGAAGCCAAGTGCAATGAGTTCCTGAGTATCGGAAAGACGATTGGCTGTTTCTATATTGAATCGCCTGCTATGCGGGGATTATTGAGAAGATTGAAGTGTGAGAATTACAAGGTTTTGGTGGCCGCCTCATCCATTATCCGTCCTGGTGTAGCCCAAAGCGGAATGATGCGGGAATATATATTCCGGCATAACCATCCCGATCAGTTCGAATATTTTCACGAGGTCTTTGAAAAGGAATTGGGAGAAACCTATGGTATTATGGTCTATCAGGAGGATGTCATCAAAATCGCACTTCATTTCGGTGGTGTTTCTGCAGAAAATGGTGATGTCTTGCGCAGAGCAATGAGCGGTAAAGGCCGTTCTTTATCTGCATTACAGAAATTAAAAGATGATTTTTTTGAGTCTTGCAGGAAAAAAGGACATCCTGAACAATTATCTCAGGAAGTATATCGCCAGATCGAATCGTTTGCCGGCTATTCATTCTGCAAGGCACACTCGGCTTCCTATGCAGTGGAGAGCTACCAAAGCCTTTATCTCAAGGCCTACTACCCTATCGAATTTATGGTATCAGCCATCAATAACGGTGGTGGATTTTACAGAACAGAAGTATATGTCCATGAAGCCAAAATGGCTGGGGCAACCATTCATAATCCCTGTGTCAACCTCAGTGAATTTCAGACGACAGTGTATGGGACTGACGTATATCTTGGTTTTATGCATATCGAAAAACTGGAAGCTTCTCTCAAGCAGTTAATTACTGACGAACGAAGAAACAATGGAGATTATACATCACTTGAGGATTTTATTAAGCGAGTACCGATCGGTATAGAGTCACTGCAGATACTCATTTTTATTGGGGCCTTCAGGTTTACAGGAAAACAAAAACATGAATTGCTGATCGAAGCTCGATTCCTATTATCAAAAGGGCAGTATAAAACGAAGATCATTTCTTTATTTGATGAGCCTCAGAAGGATTATCAACTGCCTGTTATTGAACGGAATCAATTTGAAGATGCTTTTGATGAGATCGAAATATTGGGCTTTCCTGTTTCCTTTTCTATGTTTGACCTGCTGAAGACAAAATACAGAGGTCACGTTTTGGTGAGGGATCTGCTGAAATACCATAAGAAACAGGTTAAGATGTTGGCCTATCTGATCTCAAGAAAGCATGTGCCCATTAAAAAGAAAAATCATCCCGGGAAGAAGGATGATATGTATTTCGGGACTTGGATCGATGCCGAAGGACAGTATTTTGACACAGCCCATTTCCCTGATAGTCTCAGAAGGTTTCCTTTTAAGGAAGGTGGTATCTATCTTCTATTGGGAACCGTTGAGGTAGATTATCACTTTCCGACCGTTACCATCACAAAAATGGCAAAGATGCCGCTGATTGCAGATCCTCGATATTCGATGGATAAGGAAAAATCACTGGAAATAGAAAGAAGTCTTCGGGAAGATGTGAGTGTCACTTTTAGAGAGCCATATCCACATGAAATTGAATTGCCCCGTAAGAAAATGGGATATTAATTTTTAAAACAAAAAATATTATAATAATTTGATATTCTAATAAATGAATTTTAGATTCAATTTAATTTGTAGTATCAATTGTTTAACTTAATATGTTAAATTAGCTCATAAATATTTTAGTAATTACAAATATTGTACGAAAAGATAGCTAAAAAAAATCAACCATAACCGATGAATAGAAAATTAACTACAAACTCTAGATTAGTAAATGAATTATTTGCAAACTACATTAGTACGTTTACAGCATTTTGTGAATTAATTAACAATTCTATCCAGGCAAAAGCGAACAATGTATGGATTGATATAGATTATACAGATAATTCTGAAATACATCCAACAATTATAAGTCAGATTACAATCAAAGATGATGGAATTGGCGTACACAGAAATGAACTGATTGGTGGCTTAACAACTTTAGAAGCGATTTTTAAAATCTTTTTTAGTACAGTCGTCTTGCTGACATCAAGTAATCTGCTAATACCCCTAATACCAACTCCTTCTTTTATTAGTTGCTGAATATTATGATTAGTACTTTTATGATATGCACGATAAGAATAGTTCCCAATGAACTTCTTTTTACATTTTTTGCACTGATAGCGCTGCTTATTTTGTGATGTTGTTCCTGCCTTGATACAGTAGCTGTAATTACAGTGAATGCATTGATTTCGCCGTTTATTCATAATGATTTAAAGTAAATTAGTAACTCCACAACTGAACCATCTAGCATAAATTACTACGTTCCGGAATCGCTATTTTGCTTTTTTAGTCGGCAAAAAATAAAAAACGATGCATTATAGTACATCGTTTTTTTTATTATATCTTTGTATAGTATTGATAATCAATAAAGTTATTTAAAAACTCCACATCTGTACCATTAACCGGAACTATGAAAGCTTACGAAAGTATTAAAGAAATATTATCTTTTTATCAGGTACACTGTGATGAACCTTACTATATATCTTCAGGAAAACTCATTTTTGAATTCCCAAAAAGACTGTTCCGCATGGATTTTTATGCATTCTGCATCTGTGTTTCCGGTAGTATTGATTTAGAAATTGATAATCACCATTACAATATATCCCAAAACGGATTCCTGATATCTGCTCCGTCAACAATTATAAAATTTGTAAATACCAGCAAAGATTTCCGCATGAAGGTTCTATTCTTTGAAAAGAATTTCCTGCTTAAGAACATTTCTAATCCATTTTTTATCGAGAATCTGTCTCTATTCAATAAAACTACCTTTAATGTAGTTATTTCCAACGAAGCAAGTAGTAAACACTTAATCAATTTGTTGGAATATCTTCAGCAGCAGACCACGAGGAATGGTCGTTTTACAGAAGATATTCTTCGTACTATTATTATTAATATTTTATTGGAAGTTGCAGTCCTAACTGATGAAGGCAGAAAAGACAACGCATATTCCACTCCACAGGATAACAATCATATTTTTTTTAAATTCAATGAATTGGTGAAAGAAAATATTTTGCAGCATAAGGACGTACAATACTATGCGGACAAGCTATTCATTTCCAACAAATATCTTATTCTGATTGTAAAAAAAGCGACCGGCAAAACGCCGCATCAGATTATTGATGAGGCCTTATTAAAAGAGGTTTGCGTTCTGCTCGGCTATCCAGAAAAAAATATTTCTCAGATTGCATTTGAAACAGGCTTTAATTCTACCTCTGCATTCGGCCGTTTCTTTAAAAAGCATGCGTTAATATCGCCCCAAAGGTACCGAAGACAACAGCATTTTTAAAAAAGAAATTCCGTATATGATTTTCGAATTTAGGGATACTAGGGAATTATGGTATATCAATATCTTTATCATATAAAAATAACCTAAAAAAATATCATATGAGCAATTCGAACAAACATGCATATTTCATCGGAGGCGGATTGGCAAGTCTTGCCGGCGCCGTATATCTGTTAGAAGACGGAGGCTTTAAAGGCGAAAACATTCACATCATTGAAGCCCTGCCGATTTTGGGCGGTAGCAACGATGGTGCAGGAACTAAAGAAAAAGGGTTCATCTGTCGTGGCGGGCGTATGCTCAACGAAGAAACCTATGAAAACTTTTGGGAATTAACATCCCGTATCCCTTCTCTGGATGTCCCGAACATTTCCGTAAAAGATGAAATTCTGGCATTTGACCACGCAAATCCGACAAATGCAAAAGCTCGATTGATTGACAAGAACGGAAACATTTTACCTGTAACGGATATGGGTTTCAATACTCAGGACCGGATGAAATTTTTGAAATTGTTTTTTGCCGATGAAAATGATTTAGACAACATTACTATTCGTGATTGGTTTGACAATCATTTTTTTACAACCAACTTTTGGTATATGTGGCAAACCACTTTTGCCTGGCAGGAATGGAGCAGTATTTTTGAATTTCAACGCTATATGAAACGTATGCTGTTGGAATTTTCAAGAATCGAAACACTCGAGGGGGTTACCAGAACACCATACAACCAATATGAATCCGTTATCTTGCCGTTGAAGGCATTTCTGGATCAGCATAAAGTGGACTTTTCATTAAGAAAAACCGTTACCGATTTGGATTTTGCCGATGATGATAATGGCATTACCGTAACGGAAATAGAATGCATCAATGCAGAAGGAAACACAGAGAAAATAACCGTGAATGAAGGCGATTTGGTATTCTTTACCAACGGATGTATTACAGACAATTCTAATAATGGCGATTATGATACGCCTGCAAAATATTTGCCCGCAAATCCACCAAGTTTTGCATTATGGCGCAAGATTGCCGATAAACAACCGGGCAAACTGGGGAATCCCGACCCGTTCTTTACAAAACCGGACGAAACAAAATGGTATTCTTTCACACCAACATTCAAAGGAAATAGACTACTGAAACTTATTGAGGAATACACTGGTAACAAACCAGGAAGCGGCGCCCTAATGACATTTAAGGATTCTGCGTGGAGGTTATCTATCGTCGTAGCGGCGCAGCCACATTTCAAAGCACAGGAAAAAGACACCACCATTTTATGGGGTTATGGATTATATCCCGATGCAGTGGGAGATTATGTAAAAAAGCCAATGATAGACTGCACCGGAGAAGAGCTTCTTACCGAATTGCTCCATCATCTGCATTTTGAGCAGTATGAGCAAGAAATCAAGGAAAGCGTGGTGAACGTCATCCCGTGTATGATGCCTTACATCGATGCCTTGTTTCAACCAAGAGCAAAAAAAGACCGCCCTGCAGTTGTTCCTGAAGGCAGCACCAACCTGGCTCTTATCAGCCAGTTTGTGGAAATACCGGAAGATATGGTATTCACAGAAGAATATTCGGTTCGTGCAGCACGCCTTGCGGTCTATACCCTGCTCGGACTCGATAAAAAAGTAACACCAGTAACGGAACACTGGAAAAAACCAGACGTGCTGGCAAAAGCCATTCATACCTCTTACAGAAATTAAACAAAAAAAATTTTGTTAACGACAATATTAGATTGACAATTTAAATTAATACAAAAAATGAAAAAAATCACACTGGCCATTGCACTTTGTGCAACTACTTTCGCTGTAAAGGCGCAAATAACGATTGACCCTGAAATAGGTCTGAATTTTAATAAAATAAAGACAGAGGTAGGCGATAATTCTTCCGAATCCGATGACTCCAAAACGGGGTTCCGTATCGGGGCAGGCGTTAACATCCCTTTGTCACAAGGTTTCTACGTAAAGCCCGGTTTATTTTACAGCAACAAGGGCTCAAAAACCACTACCAGCATCGGAGATTTCAAAACCAGCATGGATTACCTTGAAGTCCCTGTTAATCTCGGATATCAGTATAAAATTGAAGGAGGAAAGTCCGGAGGAATTTTTGCAGAGGTAGGGCCTTACATCGGATTTGGAGTAAGCGGTAAATATAAAGGAGAGAATATCCCAGTAATCGGTTCTCAGGAAACCGACATCAACTTTGGTAGTGGCAGCGATGAAACTAAAGGATTCGATTGGGGATTTAATTTCGGTGCCGGATACGAAACACCTTGGGGAATCTATCTGAAAGGACAATATGGCCTGGGATTAGGTAATCTTTCCAATATAGACAACGTAACATCTTATAACCGTGGATGGAATCTTTCATTAGGATATCGAATCTCTCTTTAATCAATAAAAGAGATTTTGTATAATAACCAATTTATCTAACTTTATTCTGCTCTTACTTTTGTCAAGGGCAGAATTTGTTTTTGTGCAAAACCAACCGACTATGGCAAGGCATACATCAGGCTATATAATCAAGCAGAAAATTGGCAACTCAGGTTCGCACACGCTTTTTTATGAATTATCCGAACCAATAAATGAATCACCAAAGGCTACGGTTCTTATTCTCCACGGGATGCAGGAGCATAGCGGTCGTTATAAGGATTTTGCGGAATATCTGGCGAGCAATGGTTTTGCTGTTCTCGTATACGACCATCTGGGACACGGAAAAACGGCGGAAAACCAAGAAGAGCTTGGTTATTTTCAAAAAGAAAATCCCAAACAGCAACTGATAGACGATGCTGGAACGATGGCGGCATTTTTAGAAAACCAATACCCGTACGTTTCTCACTTTTTACTGGGACATTCTATGGGGTCTTTCATTGCAAGGTGTTTACTGCAGAATCAGAAAGCTGATTTTAAAGGAGCGGTAATTGTGGGAACGGGAGGAAAAATCAATGGAATCGGTTTTGCTAAATTTTTCCTGTGCATCAACAATCTTATTGCCCCAAAACACAGGAGCAAATTCATCAATCGAACTTTTTCCAAAATTAATAATGAACATTTTAAAGGCGAGAAGGATGGCGACCTTACCAGTTGGCTGAGCCTTAGCAAATCCAACCGTGAATCGTTCTGCAAGGACAGCCTCAACGGAATTCCTTTTACCAATAACGCTTTCTTCACACTCATCTCATTGAACAAACAGGCAACGGAAAGAAACTGGGCAGAAAAAATCTCAAAAGAATTTCCTTTTCTTTTTGTAAGCGGAGCTGATGACCCGATAGGAGACTTCGGAAAAGGTATCGAAAAAACGGTTACGCAAATGCAAAAAGATGGATTTAAAGATGTTAAAACAAAAATCTATCTTGACATGCGGCACGAAATACTTAATGAGGATATTAAAGAATATGTATATGAAGATATAAGGGATTGGCTCAATAAAAAAATACAGCAATTGGAAAAGTAGACTAAAAATATTTTAATTTAAAAAAATAATTTGTTAATGATTAAAATACGTAGTTTTTTACAGGAAACAGGCAATATCACACAGTTTACCAAAAATTACTTTCTATTAGGTTTCCGTCCACCATATGAAATAAAGGAACTGCTCGCACAATGCTATCTCATAGGTTACAAATCTTTGGGGCTTATTGCCATGACAGGCTTTATCATCGGCTTGGTTCTTACGATGCAGCTGCGGCCAAGCCTCGTACGCTATGGTGTGGAATCCCAGCTGCCTGTAATGGTAGGCATTGCCATCATCCGTGAAATAGCACCCGTAATCGCCGCTCTCATCTTTGCAGGTAAAATTGCCAGTAGCATCGGGGCAGAGCTGGGCTCGATGCGGGTTACCGAACAGATAGACGCAATGGAAGTAAGCGGTACACATCCTTTTAAATACCTTGTTGCCACACGTGTCCTGGCTACAACATTTATGCTTCCCGTACTTATCATCCTGGCGGATGCCATTTCACTATATGGTGCCTGGATAGGTGTTAACATTGGCGGTACAACTAGCCTGTCACTTTTCTATTCACAGGTTTTTGACTCCTTGGATTTCAGTGACATCATACCAGCTTTTATCAAAAGCTTTTTTTTTGGTTTTGCAGTGGGAATCGTGGGTGCCTATAAAGGCTATAATGCAGTAAAAGGAACACGGGGCGTGGGGAACGCCGCCAATTCAGCGGTCGTGCTCTCCTCTATCCTTATCTTCGTTTTGGACCTGATTGCGGTACAGATAACCGGCATTCTCGGATATAATTAAATCATCATTATGGCGGAAACAAAAACAACAGCAAACGGCAATAATGACAATGGACCGGCCATCGTCATTGAAGATATTTATAAAAGCTTTGGTGAAAAAAAAGTGCTTAACGGTTTTAACCTAACGGTCGATAAGAACGAAAATGTTGTAGTTCTCGGAAAATCAGGCACGGGAAAATCTGTGCTTATCAAATGTATCGTCCGGCTTTTAACACCTGATAGCGGTAGGATAATGATTTCCGGGCAGGATATTGTCCAACTGGAAAATCAAGAGCTGGACAAGGCACGCTCAAAAATAGGTTTTCTTTTTCAGGGAAATGCCATCTATGACTCTATGACCATCCGCGAAAATCTGGAATTCCCTTTAAGAAGACGGTGGTTCCGGCTGAAGCAGGTTGAAATTGACGCACGGGTTGAAGAAGCACTCGATAGTGTGGGGCTTAAACATACCGTAGACCTTATGCCATCCGAATTGTCGGGAGGGATGCTGAAAAGAATAGCTCTGGCACGTACTGTCATCCTCAAGCCGGAAATCATCCTTTATGATGAGCCTACCACCGGACTTGATACGGTAACGGCAAAAGAAATAGACAGCCTTATCATGGATATACATAGAAAATACAAAACATCATCAATCATTATCTCACACGATATGAACTGTGTGAAAAATACGGCTGACAGAGTAGTCTTGCTGCTTGACGGAAAATGCTATGCACAAGGTACTTATCAGGAATTTGAAAGTTCTGATGACGAAAACATTAAACAATTTTTTGATTAAAATATGAATAAAAATAATATCAAGCTCGGCTTATTTGTAATTTCGGGGCTTATACTTATGATGGCTGTTTTCTTTTACATTGGCAGCGGTTCGGGTATTTTTACCAGCAAATTTGAGCTCAGGGCAAAATTCAAAAACTCTAATGGGCTCAGGGAAGGAAGCAATGTGCTATTTTCAGGGATGCAGGCGGGTTCTGTAAAATCTGTAAAATTGTCCGAAAGGGATGATATAGAGGTCATTATGCTTATAGACAAAGATATTGCAAAGCATATAGACAATAGTGCCAAAGCCTCGATTGGAACAGAAGGCATTATCGGCAATGCGGTGGTCAATATTTTACCTTACGGGAAGCCGGGCAGACCGGTGCAGGAAAAAGAATATCTCACGGCAGATACCAAATCAGGTGTGGATGAAATACTCAACACGCTATCGGCAAGCAACAACAATATACACGATATATCCAAATCTCTTAAAAACACTGTGCATAAAATTGACAGCAGCCAGATTTTAAAATTAATTAATGACAAGGCATTTGCCGAAAACTTAAAATTATCCATCCTGAAAATACGCCAAAGCACGGAAAATATAGAAAACCTGAGCAGTACTGCAGAAGCCATCATTACGTCTACACGCCAGGGAAAAGGAGCAACGGGACTTCTCCTTGCCAACAAAGATTTTGAGTCCCAGCTTAAGCAGACTTTCAATAACGTCAATGCCGCCAGCAATAATCTTAATACAGTAAGCAATGAACTTATCACAGTTGGTAAAAACCTGCAGACATTCAGTAAAAATATAGAAAATGGAAAAGGACCGGTAAATGCCCTTATCACTGATACCGTTCTTACAAAAAACATCAATAACAGCCTTTACAATATCGAAAAGGGAACCGAAGGCTTCAACCAGAATATGGAGGCTCTGAAGCATAATTTTCTCTTCAGAGGTTACTTCCGCAAACAGGAAAAAAAGAAAAGGGAAACCGAAAAACAGAATCTCCAAAGATAACATTATTGGAATATCAGCACATACAATTAGAATTTTGGGATATATAAAGTGAAAGCAATATGTGTAACTTTATTAAACAAAAACAAGGTTATTTTATCATATATTATAAACTAAAAAAAATCTAATTATGTATTACAGTAATGGGAATTACGAAGCATTTGCCCGCCCGAAAAAACCGGCAAATATTGAACAGAAATCTGCCGTACTTATCGGTTCTGGATTAGCTTCATTGGCCGCCGCAGCTTTTTTGATACGCGATGCGCAAATGGAAGGAAACAAAATCCGTATTCTGGAAGAATTAGCTTTACCCGGTGGCAGTATGGACGGTATCTGGAATGAGCAGAAAGGCTACATCATACGAGGCGGACGGGAAATGGAAACACATTTCGAAACCCTCTGGGATTTGTTCCGCTCGATACCCTCATTAGAAACGGAAGGCGTTTCCGTACTGGACGAATATTATTGGCTCAATAAAGAAGACCCTAGCTTTTCCCACGCCCGTGTTATCGAAAACCGTGGAGAAAGACTGCCCACGGATGGCAAGCTTACACTTTCCCAGAAAGCCATCCACGAACTTATAGCGCTGGTTCTTCTTCCTGAAGAAAAACTACAGGATGTACAGATAGACCAGGTATTTACAGAAGAATTTTTCCAATCCAACTTTTGGACCTACTGGGCTACGATGTTCGCATTCGAACCCTGGGCAAGTGCGATGGAAATGCGCCGATATGTTCTTCGTTTCATCCATCACGTTGGCAGCATAGCAGATATGTCCTCACTACGCTTCACGAAATACAACCAATATGAATCACTGATTCGTCCGTTGGTAAGCTACCTTGAGTCCCACGGTGTTACCTTCCAGTATGATAGCCAGGTTCAGAACATACTTGTAGAAAATGAAAACGGCAAAAAAGTAGCGAAGAAAATCGAATATATTAAGAATGGCAATGCAGAAAGCATCAGCCTGACCGAAAACGACCTGGTGTTTGTTACCAACGGCTCCATTACCGAAAGCAGTACATACGGTGACAATCATAACCCTGCTCCTGTTGCTGACGGCATTGGCGGAAGTTGGCAACTTTGGCAGAATCTGGCAGACCAGGATGATGCCTTTGGAAAACCCGAAAAGTTCTACAAAAACATTCCCGAAGCCAACTGGGTAATCTCCGGAAGCATTACCTTCTTCGACGAAAAAGTGATTCCGTATATAGAAAAAATAACAAAAAAAGACCCAAGAAGCGGTTCTATAGTGACTAGCGGACCTGTCACAATAAACGATTCTAACTGGTGGTATGGCTTTTCCATCAGCAGACAGCCCCACTTCAAGGCTCAGAAAAAAAATGAAGTAATTGTTTGGGTTTATGGGTTGTATTCTCATAAACCAGGAAATTATATCCAAAAGAAAATTACGGAAGCCACGGGGATAGAGCTTTGCAAAGAATTTTTATACCATATTGGTGTTTCTGAAAATGAAATTGCAGAAATTGCACAAGCTGCCAACAGCATCCCTTGCCGTATGCCTTATATCACATCTTACTTTATGCCTCGTGCATTGGGAGACCGCCCATTGGTGGTTCCGGAGGGTTCTGTGAACCTTGCTTTTATCGGTAATTTTGCCGAAACTGGAAAAGACACCGTATTCACGACCGAATATTCCGTGCGTACAGCAATGGAGGCAGTTTACACCCTTTTGGATGTAGACAGAGGTGTCCCGGAAGTTTTTGCTTCTTCATATGACATCAGGGTACTGCTGAAATCCATCTATCACCTTAATGACAATAAAAACCTAAATGAAATTGAATTTCCTTGGTTGATTTCAATCCTTGAAAAATATGGTGTCAAGAAAATAGAAGGTACTTATGTTGAAGAGATTTTAAAAGAAGCCAAGTTGTTATAAAAGATTTTTTTAATTTAATTATTTATACAATTATAAAAAGAGGCTGTTACAAAGCAACAGCCTCTTTTTATTTTGAAAATGAATCTACATATACTTTTCTAATTCCCCTCTGTTGAAATCCATTTCTCATCTTTAAAATAAAAGGGAAATTTCCTAGAAATAGCAGTATCACATAAATTTCCAGGATATTAGCATTTGATTTTCGATTTTCTTATTTATAATATTTTACAATTTATAAAACTCCGGATTGAATGCTTCCTCCAAGTTCTTTGGTTCTTGACGTTTTTTGTGGTTCAGCTCGTGTCTTGAGGTTGAAGATGTTACATACGCTGACTGTCGTGAACGCTGTAAATTTCCAATCGGTGAATTCTCTTCGATGGTTCTAAACGGTGTAAAAGACAGATTTTCCATAATTTCAAAATTACCATCCTCAGGAACCGATTGTTTTGGTATTGTGATTTTTGCCACCGTACGGAATGGTGATAATTCCTGCGACCATTTTTTTGTAAGGTCATTCACAGGCATTTCTTTCAGGTCTTTGCAAAGTTGTATTTGCAACTCAAATGTAAGTTCTTTTTGAGCTATTTCTTTGATAATTCCTTTTCTGTACGGCCATTCTGCGCTGTCTAGATCAATATCTTTTTCCGTGATGGCGTTCTTGGTCTGCTCAGTTGGGATCACTCTTACTTTGGCGATATAATCACCGTGGCGTACCGCTCCCATACTGTAAAATTCGTAAAGAAAACTGTTGATGGAAGGGATTTTTTCAAAAGTTTTAAGAGCGCCCAATTCCTTCAAAGCCTCAAAATTTGGAAATGCTTTTTTATTTTCGGTGACCCAAAGTGTGGCAAATTCCAATTTTCCCAAGGCTCCCTTTTCAAAGAAATCATTTAGCTTTAAAAAAAGCTTTGAAATGAAAACATAATGTTCTGCCGAGTTACAGAAAAACACGGGATTATTAATCAGGTTAAAATCAACATTGGGAGAATCTTCCTCTCCGGGAGATAATTTTTTGCCATCTATCCCAAAAATCTTTAAAGCAAATCCTTGTGCATTACCGCTTAGTTTATCGGGCAAAACTCTGGACGAACCATTGGAAAAGCGAACTGCTGCCTGGTGTGTTCCGGGTTTCGCATAAATGCCCTGCGCCAGTTCTTTGGGCAGATTATCCAAAATTTCAACCTCTGCTTTCAGCACTGCATAGCCATTGGCGTGCGCATCTCTTGTATGATGGGTCGCCCTGCTTAGGTTTGGCGTATTTTTGATGTATTCGCGGATATCGTTATTAATGGTGGTAATATACTCATCGAAATTTTCTGGAATTTCTTCCACTTCGTAACTGTACTTGATGTATTCTTCCATAGTGCTTTTTTTTATTTTAATTCGCTAATCCATTTTAAAGCAGAAATGCTTGGGATAAAACAATATTCGCCGCCTTTCACGATGTTGTAGGTCTGCAAACCACGGTATCTTTTGATGAGGGGTTCTCCCGGTGCAGAAAACAGTGCGTCTTCGTCCTGTACACCGATCATAGGATCTTTTTCTGTTCCCAGATTTTGGGCGTTACCATCGTTTGCCCATTGTTTTTGAAGAAATTCCAGTGTTCCCATTGCATCAGCACTAATGCCAATAAAGTACTGTCCACGTTCCTTACCGTCATTTTTGGTTACCTCCGGCGGAACAATGTCGCCAAAAGTTACACTTTTTCTGATAATCCTGTGCAAACGTTCATCCTCCAAAACAAAAGATTTGGAATCTCTTGGGTTCATCCTGCGGATATGCGAACTGAACGGACACTTTTTACCGTACTCATCATTCTTGAAAGAAAAATCATTGTTTTTTTGCATATCATCTCCTAGCGATTTATCATCCTTTTCGGGAGCTAAAACCAAAGGTGCACCACTTCGCCAGCGACCTACCATTTTAGCAGCCAAGAGCTCTCCCTCTTCCGGCGAAGAAGAATTTTCTTTAACGAACTGATTAAATTCCGCCACTTGGCTCTGGTACTTTCTGAAAACCATAAAAGAACCGTTCTTCCCTAAAACTTCAGGCTGTGGAAACGGCTTTATGGTGCCGGCTTCTCCAGGATAGCCCAGTATAAATTCGCCTGCTTTAAGCGGGCGGTCAAATCCAGCCGGAACTTCTATCCCACTGCCTTCAATTTCCGGGTTGCTAATACCGTCTCTGAATCCGAACACATTTTTAACCTCTTCAGATACGCTGAAATTGTGACTCAAGATTACTTCTATGCCTCTATTATCAGCCAATTTAGACCGAAATTCCTCCAGCTTGCTTTTCCACGCCTCTTCATTGTTGGCGATAATCGCCGCAGCGATGTGAATATGCGACCTTTTAAAAACCCTTTCCCAGTTTTTGGGGTCATTGACACCAATGTCATATAGAAAACGGGAGCGGTCTGCCATTCCTTCCTTGAAGGATTCGGGGAAAGTCTCAAGCGACTCTTTAGGCACGCCGATTTTTTCCAGACCTTTATAAGTGAACGTCAACGTAACCGATGCCCCTTCATTCTTATGCCAGTCTTCCGCAGAACTCACAATCGGCAAGAGTTTTTGGAGCATTTGTCTGGCTGCCACAGCATCTTTGATTTCAATGATTGCCACCGTTCCGAAATACGGAATAGGGCGGCTTCTGAGAATTAAGGCCTGTATTTCGTTCAGCTCAATTTCTACTTTATTGGGATTGAATATCCGCTTTAAAAATTCCAATGCCATACTTAGATTTTATTTGCTTCGTCAATCGCCCTATTAAGTCCGGTAATGATTTTATCATTTCTCCTCACATCATTTACAGTAAGATGCGGAACACCAACATACCAGCCGGTCGCGGTAATCTGATGGTCTAGAATGAACTGTTTTACACTCGGGTCTTTTATGCCCGGCCAGCCTTCCACATTACCGAAAATGATGTCCATCAGCTGCGGAATTTTTGTGGCGAAATCATCAATATAAGCATCCCAGTCGCCATCATAAGCCGTGCAGAAAAGAATCTTGGTATCGTTATCAAATAAAACGATACGCAGGTCGTGCAGTGTTCCTACTTTGGTTGCCCCTTTCAGGTTTCCGCCTGCAATTTCCATTATGGTCCTGAGGTTTTCTGCACCTCCCGGTTTAAGGTCTGCCATCGCCGTTAACTCAGATACACGCCCAGAGCGTAACCCTTTTTTGCCGGCAGATGTAGTGGAATGGTCGTAACCATCATCAATACCTTCACTGAAATTCGCCTTTGCCAATTCGGCAGTCAATTTGATTTTGTCTATGAAACCCATAATTCAGATTTTTGATTAATTATTCACATTGTTTTTTGAGATAAAAACAATAATTTTCAAGAGTGTACTACAAATGTAAAGCCACAGGCAGCCTTAAAAATATACCAAAATTCGTATATTATGTACTAAAACTCCCTAATCCCACCTATTTGCTTTAAAAGCTTCAATTGATAAAAGGAAATATCTTATCTTTAATCTTGTTGTAATTTTGAGAGAATAAAACCTATTTAACTATAAAAAATCAATCTTTATAATTGAGATTTCTCAATATTATTTATACTGTTGATTATTTCTTCAATATCAGAGTTATTTACACTAAAAATTGTATCAAATATGTGTTTTACTGAACTTAAACCTTTAGTTAAATTAGCAGTTAATTCAAGCTCTTTAAAACTTGTTATCAATGAGTTAATTTTATAAGTTAATTCTTTTTCTGTAAATACTATGTTATTTTCTAAAGAATGAGAATCAAAATTTCTTTTGATTATTCTTAAGTTTATAATTGAAGGTGAAAATAAAAATTTGCTTAAAGAACGTATAAGTCCAAAAGAGGAAGTATTCATATTTTTATGAGGTAAAGACCCAAGACCAACCACGTGATACTTTTGACGAAGTGACTTACTTATGAAATAAGCATCTCTCCAACTCGTTGTTAATATAGCAATATCGGATAATTCAGCTTTACCATCACTTATAAGCTTGGCTATGGTATTAGCTATGTAATCATTATTATTGTCATTTTTGGTTTCACAAATTACTATATCAAAATTAAAGTCTTTGTACTTTGAATCATTCTGTAATTCAATATGATCTTTAAAAAGAATTGAGTATCCTTTAACTATATTTGTAGTAGAACGATATGTTGTATCTAAATTTTCTATTTCTGCTTGAAAATCATATGATGCTCTACTGAATGCATTATCAATAGCTCCAGCAAAGGCATATATTTTTTGTTTTTCATCTCCAACCATAAAAAATGTACAATCTTCAGATTCATTTCGAATAGCCTTTAAAATTTCGTATTGAAATATATTTGTATCCTGAAACTCATCAATCGATATTTCGTAAAATTTATTTGCTATAGATTGTGCAACAAAATCATTTTCAGAAACAATCTTATGTGATTTGAATAAAATTTCATTGAAATCTATTGCCTTTTTATCTCTTAAGAAATTGAAATATAATTCAGAAATATATATCCACGATTCAATGTTATCAGTATTTGAACAATCTAAATCACCATTTAAAAGTCTTTTTATTTTACTTAGTTCATCAAGTGGATTATCTCCTAACTCAATATCGGAGTTTATTTCTATAAATTCTTTCAGCTCATCATATGAAATTATTCTTGGCTTATGCCATTTGTAAATCCAAGAAAAGGGTCTTAATATAAATTCAAGGCAAAATCTATGAATTGTACCAATAAATATATCTTTATCATCGGTATTTAATCTACTAGCAATTTCATCTGCGGCAGCATTTGTATAAGTTATAAGAGCTAAAGACTTATGTTTAGGAATAGACTCAAGTTTTTTTTGTGCTCTAGCAATTAGAGTTTTTGTTTTACCTGTTCCTGGAGAGGCGCTTACTATTGTATTTCCAGAGATTTCAAATGCTGCTTTCTTCTGCCTACTATTTAGCATTTATAGAAATTTTTTTACAATTTGCAATGTGTGTAATAGCATTTTTAATATAGCCTGGCACAATGAATTCCCCATAAATTAGCGCCCCTCCCTCAATTAAAATACTTAGTTCTTGAGCAAACCTTCCCTTTTTTATAGTATTGTCAATTCTTTTAATTAACTCAGACTCCCAAAGTTCAGGATTTTCCCTTGTTTTTTCAATTAAATTATCATAAGATTTTGAATGTCCTAAGTTTTTAAAGCATTCTTTTAAATATTCTGTATTGATATCAGATGAAGGAAATAAATCAATTTCTAATGTTTTTTTTAACCATACGGATGATCTTCTACCATCATCGCAAGTCTTTTGATATTCGGATCCAGTGAAGGCCCTTTCGGTACCGCCCAGCTTTTCAGGACGCCATCCATTTCCAGACGAAAATCATAATGCAAATGTGAAGCATCGTGTTTCTGAACGACAAATCTCAATTCTTTTCCTGACGGAACACCGCCGAAGGGTTCAGGTGTTTTGTCTTCTGATCTTTTTTTATGATATTTTGATAAGCTCATATTAATTTCTTTAACAAAAAAAATCTCCCTGACAATGCCAGAAAGATCAGATCATTAAAAAGCTTTCTGCTGTTTGCTGTTTGCTTTTTAAATTATTATTTATGCTTATCTTTTAAATAAGCTTCAAGTGTCTTGCGGTCATTAGACCCCGTTGCCCGGATTGCTCCGGTTACTGCCTGTGAGCTTACGCCCAGTTTATCTTTGAAATATTGAATTTCATAATTTTCAGAACCACTGACCTGGCTGCGGTCACGCTGGTCTTTTTTTGATTTATTGTCTGCCATAATGTGATTTTGATGAAAAGAAACAAATAAAATGCCAGTGTAATGACATCAATAGCCACAAAGCGAAGATTACATGTTGATTGTAGAATAAAAGTTTCAAAAGAAGAACCAATATTCATTTACAGAGCCTTATCCACAGGAATACGAAATTGGCTGCCTAGAAATAAGTTTTTGTACAAAAGTCACATCACATAATTCCATATTCTCAGTGATTTTCAAATAATTAATAAAAATAAGAATCCTTCAGTCAACCCAAATAACCTAACAACTTATTGCAATTTTCTTTTTATCAATAAATTTCTGTTTCAATTCCATCATATCCTCACTGACTTTTTCATCAAGTATTTTGGCATAATGCTGTGTTGTCTTAATACTCTTATGACCTAGCATTTTACTCACACTTTCAATTGAAACCCCGTTAGATAAAGTGATCGTTGTTGCAAAAGTATGGCGTGCAATATGATAGGTCAATTCTTTGTTAATTCCGCACAGGTCAGCAATCTCTTTAAGATATGCATTCATTTTTTGATTACTAAGAATAGGCAGCAACTTTCCAGTATTAAGACATACAGGGTGATTTCTATACTTTTCAATAATTTTCTCTGTTTGAGAAAGCAAGGGAATATTAGAAGTATTTTTAGTTTTCTGACGTTTGGTATAGATCCATTGAGAACCATCAAGTCCTAAATTGATATTTTGGTATGTTAACCCGTAGTGCATTATAAAAAAGGTTACTCATAATACGAAAATTTTGTATATTGTATTGACTATCAATCTAATACGTTATGAATAACCTAGATGCAATTTACGATTTTATTTTAAAGGAATTAAGAAAATTAACCATCAAAGAAAATTTTTATTTCAAACCAATTAAACCAAAATTATCTGATTTAGAGCTCATTGCAATAAATATTTCTGCGGAATATTTATCGATAGATTCAGAATATCAGTTGTTTAGATACCTCTCTAATTCAAAACTAAAGGGAATGATTGAGAGAAGTGTGTTTAATCGCAGAAAAAGAAAGCTTTTCTTACACTTGGAAAATATTAGAAAACTTATGGTTGCTAAATTTAATGAGATGGAAACCACTTTTATTGTAGATTCGATGCCTTTAGAAATCTGTAAAAACGCAAGAGCGAACCGCTCTAAAATTTGTAAGGAAAATGAATTTTCGTTTCCCAGCAAAGGTTATTGCGCTTCTCAATCGAGTTATTATTATGGTTACAAATTACATGCTGTTTGTTCTGTTTCCGGAGTTTTCCAAAGTTTTGATATTTCTACAGCAAGCATTCATGATATTCATTTTTTGCAAGATATCAAGCATCAAATGAACAATTGTACGTTGATTGGAGACAGGGGTTATTTATCCACCCAAGTGCAAACAGATTTGTTCAATTATGCGAATATAAAGCTGGATACACCCATGAGAAACAACCAAAAAAATTATCAAAAACAAAAATATATTTTCAGAAAATCCAGAAAAAGAATTGAGACTTTATTCTCTCAACTTTGCGACCAATTTAAAATCAGAAACAATTACGCAAAATCTTTTAACGGTTTTAAAAAAAGGGTATTGAGCAAAATAACAGCATTAACTTTCATTCAGTTTGTAAATGTTTTTGTTTTCAGTAGAAAAATGAATAGACTTAAAATTGAATTAATTTAATAATGCACTACGAGTTAGTATATTAAAAATAACTTTGCAATGTTCCCCTATTTTTATCTTTAGTATTCATAAATTTGCAGTTATCTATAACAATTAACTATGATCAAAAGTTACCCCACAAAGCCGATCGACAAGATCACACAGCCCGTTCAGCGATTTATCCAGCAGGAAAAGTCCGGAGGATTACTTTTAGGGATCAGTGTGATCATTGCTTTGATTTTGGCCAATTCACCATTATCCGATGGCTACCATCATTTTCTGGAGCAGACCTTTGGATTTCAATGGAATGGGGAAAGTTTTTTCGATTTTACCGTCCATCACTGGATCAATGACGGATTGATGTCTGTTTTCTTTTTCGTGGTGGGGCTTGAGCTTAAACGGGAGATCATCGGTGGTGAGCTTTCCAATCCGCGGAAAGCCATGCTTCCCATTGTTGCGGCAGTTGGGGGAATGGTCATGCCGGCATTGATATTCCTACTGCTCAATCCTTCCGGAGAAATGCATAAGGGATGGGGCATCCCTATGGCCACAGATATTGCTTTTGCTTTGGGCGTGCTTTTTCTATTGGGAAAAAAGATCCCACTCTCCTTGAAGGTATTTTTAACTGCCTTGGCAATCGTAGATGATCTGGGAGCAGTCCTGGTAATCGCATTTTTTTATACATCGAACATTGAAATGACCTACTTGCTGATAGGACTTGGCATTCTTGCAGTGATGTACCTGGGGAATAAGCTTGGCGTCAGATCGATCTTTTTTTTCGCATTCCTTGGTATCTGCGGTGTATGGACATGCTTTGTAATTTCAGGCGTTCACGCCACGATCGCTGCTGTTCTGGCGGCTTTTACCATTCCGGCAGATGTGAAGATCAAGGAAAATCTGTTCATTGCCAAGATCAGCAGCTATCTGGAAAGGTTTAAAAATTTAGACCCTACTGAAAATACACCTACATTGACCAACGACCAGCTGCATGTCCTGGAAAAGATCAATGAGGCGACAAATGCCGCCACTCCTCCCCTTCAGATATTGGAACACGCAATGCATCCCGTTGTAACTTTCGTTATCATCCCGATCTTTGCAATAGCCAATGCCGGGGTATCGTTTAATATTGACCTTAACAGTTTATTTGACACCAATATCGCATTGGGTGTAGCATTGGGCTTGTTGGTCGGAAAGGTCTTAGGTGTTGTCGGCTTCACTGCTGTTTTTATTAAACTAAAAATTGCCCAATTACCTGAGGGAATGAATATCCGTAATCTGCTCGGACTTGGTTTTCTGGCATCCATTGGATTTACAATGTCCCTGTTTGTGACCTCCCTTGCCTTTAGCCACGAAGAATACCAGACACAGGCAAAGATCGGCATATTTGCAGCCTCATTGATCGGAGGAATCATAGGCTATATCATTCTTAACAAAGATTCTAAACCAACTCAAACCGATGAATAATATCTTTAATTTTATTAATCTTCACAATGGTGAGGAGAAAAAGGATAAAGTACTGGAAAATGTGACGTCCAACATCTCGTTCAGAGGTTCCAATCTCTGGATATTAGCTTGTGCTATCATCATTGCATCCGTTGGGCTTAACGTCAATTCTACTGCGGTCATTATTGGGGCCATGCTTATTTCTCCATTGATGGGTCCTATTGTAGGAGCAGGATTTGCGCTTGGAACCTATAACTTTCCTCTGCTCAAGAAATCTTTTAAGAACCTTCTTATCGCAACGGTAGTGAGTTTATTGGTTTCAGGATTCTACTTTTACATAAGTCCCTTCAAGGATGTACAGTCAGAACTTTTGGCAAGGACTGCACCTAACATCTACGATGTTCTCATCGCATTTTTTGGTGGTCTGGTCGGGGTCATTGCGATAACCAGGGTAGAAAAGGGAAATCCTATTCCGGGCGTAGCGATCGCCACTGCATTGATGCCTCCTTTGTGCACCGCCGGATTTGGTCTGGCAACTTTTAATTTCTCCTATTTTCTGGGTGCCTTTTACCTTTATACGATCAACTGCTTTTTCATATGCATTGCGACTTTTCTTGTTGTGAAATATCTGCATTATCCCTCCTCTATTGTTGACAGCAAATATGAAAAAAGGATCAGGTACAGCATATCTTTCTTAATATTGGTAATGATCGTTCCCAGTTCATATCTGGCCTACAATCTGTACAATGAAAAGAAATTCACGAAGACCGCAGAAATTTTTCTTCAGAAAGAATTTGAAAAAAATGGATACACATTGATCTACAAAAAGATAAACTACAACGCCAATCCCAAGACCATCGACGTTGCATTCCTAAATAAAAAATTCACTGCCGAAGAGATCAAGTCTTACAACAAGATGCTTTCTGATAACGGGCTTGCAAACACAAAGATAAACCTCAGGCAAAACAATTCCGATCTGAAATCAGAGATACTGAGTGAGATCAACAAAAACAACACTACCTTATCGGAGAAGGACATAGCATTATCCAGCCTGCGGTCAGAACTGGATAATTATAAAGTGTCAGACTCCACATTAGGCAAAGAGATACAGATCCTATATCCGGATATGTCCGGCGTTTCTTACGGAAAGATAGCCCAATATCCCGAAACGGACAGTGCAAGGCTCCAATTTGTGATGATCTACTCTGGAAAAAAAGTGAATGAATTACAGCTTAAAAGCTGGCTTGAAAAAAGACTGAATGAGAAAAATGTCAAACTTTTAAACAATTCTGAAAACTAGATTGAAATATACTTCAAAAATGCCATTCCAATTTTGGAATGGCATTTTCCACAGATATATTTTAAGATAACATATCTGGAGTCTGAGCGAAAAAGTAAGGTCGCAGGATGTCTTCAAAATTGTACATTCCCTTCAGTTTGTTTTTAAGGTTCTCAGCGACAAACAATGCACCGCTTCCGAAAGCCTCTCGTGATATTGACTCGTGGACAAGACGAATGGTCTGGTAAGGAAATCCAAATATGACCTCGTGTTTTCCAACGATACCGCCAGCCCTGACAGAGTTGATGCTTTCTGTCTCTATATCCAAAGTTTCCGCAATTTTCACTACTGTTCCCGAAACACCGGATTTTGCCTTAAAATGTTCTTAAACCACTTCTATATTAACACCGGCGCTATATTTTTTAAGAGCAATGCCGCAAACAAAAAGTAGTTGACGCCCAGCGTAATATAAGGCGACCAAAAAACCACAGTGTCCCTTACAAGTTCTTCAGAACTCTGATGTCATTTTCTCTGTAATGCGAAATGGCTGAGATGATCTTGATCTTTTTACGGGCTGCGACCTTGCCATAAAGATGAATGCTTTCTTCGTTGGAAAAATCAATAATAAAGTCTACTGGATGATCCTCAAGTAATGTTTCAATGTCCGTGCTGCTTTGAGAATAGATCAATGCGTCATCCGGTGAAGATATTCCAAGAATATCTTTTGCAGAAAGCTTATTAAGCATATCAGTTTTCTTCAGAACCCATTCAAGTGAAAATCCTTGTGCTGAAGAATGACATTTGCTACCGCTTTACCTGCCTTCCCAAATCCTAATAATCCTATCTTCATAATTACAATTTTTTATATTTTTTAATTGATGATTTCGAATAATTGATCGTAGTAAGATACAAAAAAAATGAAAGATCGTTTTCTACCATACTTTTAGGATACAGATCTTATTGATTTTACTGAGATAGAGATGCCTATCCCATAAGCTTTTGGTATATTTGCAATAACCCTAAAAATTGCGCATTCTAATCAAGATCCTAGCGCTAATAAAAGCGATCCAAATAAGTGAATATCAACAATAAAAAAAGATATATAAGTTTTCTCAGGTTCAAGAGAGACTTCCAAAAATATGGACTTGAAAAGGCCCGCAGCTATGAATTGATCCTCCATTGGCTCAACAACAGGCTCAGCCGCAGCCAGTTTTTACTTCTCTCCGGAATCCTAGTGGGCTGTACAGCAGGTCTGGCTGGTGTTCTGCTGAAAACAATAGTACACAATATCCATTTCTTTATCACGAACAAGGTTCATTTTGAATATCAGATCCTGTTCTATATCATTTTTCCTTTTTTGGGAATCGTATTGACAACCAGCATCGTGTTGACGATATTCAAAGGACAGGACAGAAAAGGGATAGGCGCCATATTGTATGAGATCGCTCAGAATTCGAGTATCGTCTCTTCCGTGAAGACCTATTCCCAAATTGTCCAAAGTGCAATAACCGTAGGTCTCGGAGGATCTGCCGGTTTAGAAAGCCCTATCGCTGTGACTGGTGCGGCCATTGGTTCCAATTACGCGCAGACATACCGCCTGAATTACAAGGAACGAACACTACTTTTGGCAGCCGGAGCCACATCTGGTGTTGCCTCTGCTTTCAACGCTCCTATCGCAGGGGTCATGTTTGCCTTTGAAATCCTACTGACAGGCGTGGTCTTTACGGATTTTATCCCGCTGGTAGTTGCTGCGGTATGTGGTAGCCTCTTATCCAGAATTCTGCTTCAGGAAGATATACTTTTTAGGTTCCATACCAGAGAAGCATTTGATTACAGGAATCTACCCTACTATCTTATATTAGGTATTGTCACAGGACTGTATGCAAGATATTTTTTAATGGTTTCCCAAAAGGTAGAGCATTTTATCAAAGGTCTGAAAATGTCCAGATTGCGGAAGGCAATGCTGGGCGGTGCCATCCTATCGTTACTCTGCGTGCTTTTTCCGCCACTGTTCGGAGAAGGTTACGATACCGTGAAAGCTTTTACCAATGGTAATACCAACTCGATCATCGAAAACAGTCTCTTTAGATATTTTGACATCAAAGAATGGACGATCATTGTATTTCTAATTTGTGTATGCCTGTTAAAGGCTTTTGCAACATCTTTCACCATTTTCAGCGGCGGAAACGGAGGTAATTTTGCACCATCACTTTTTGCAGGAGGAACCGTCGGATTTTTATTTGCCGTAATCTGCCAGCAGATCGGCTTTAAGGACGTTCCTGTATCAAACTTAGTTCTGGTAGGAATGGCCGGTGCGATGAGCGGTGTTCTTTACGCCCCGCTAACTGCCATATTTCTAATTGCTGAGTCCAGTTTTGGATACGACCTTTTTATACCTTTGATGATCGTTCAGTGATCTCTTACCTCATTGCAAAATGGTTTTCACCGATATCCCCAGAACTAAAATCTTTGGCCGACCAGGGTAAGATTTTCACGAATCAGCATGACGAGAATCTTCTTTTCTCACTCCATACAGAAGATTTCATTGATAGATACTCCCAAACCATTAATGAAAATGCTTCAATAGAAGAATTGTCTGATCTAGTTAAGAACGGGAACAAGAATTTTTTCGCAGTTATCGATGATCATAAAAAGTTAAGAGGTATTCTAACGTTAGATGATATCAGACCTTATTTTTTCAATGATGAAAATGATTTGACCCTTACGATAACAAAAATAATGAGAGCCCCGGCAGCATTCATCCATCCCGACGATAAGCCGAGAGAGATACTCCAGATCTTTGACAACACTGGTACGTGGAGCTTGCCTGTCGTCGATCAGCAGAATATCTTCCTTGGGTTTATTTCGAAATCATCGATTTTAATGAGTTACAGGCAGTTGCTGAAAGGATATTCCAATTAAACATTACTATCAAAAGGATCTAAAATTATGTACCTATTAATAGACAAGTGGAGTAGGAATGAATTTTGTTATGATTGAGAAAAAAAATGGAAGGAAAGCAATTATTTAATTACGAAGACAGCGAAAATAAAGATAATTCAGCTGAAGACAAACAAAAACCTGATGTCAATATTTTTCTAAAAGTCATTCAAATTATATTGAGCATCATCTTAGGCGCAATGCATGTCTAAAGAATTAAATATTTCATATTGGTTTATTGGAGGGCTTATCATTTGGGGAATTATCGCATTTTTGAGAAGGAATGGAATACTCATACCTCTAATCAATGATCATTTGACTGATCTATACAGTGTCCCTATGTTCAGTTATACGATAATGAAAATCATGAAGCTCACCTATTATCCGGATTGGAGACCGGATCTGAAGTTTTTGCTGGGAGCTGCACTTAATCTGACCATTGTATTTGAAATTATATGTCCGTTACTATCAGCAAGATATACAGCTGATTTTATAGATATTATCTGCTACTTTTCAGGTGCGCTAATATATCATTTAGTATTACAGAGAATTTATTATGTAGATTCAAAATCATTATAATTGAATTCAAGGCCATCAATACGCTAAGGATACGTTACTGCGGTCAGGAACAATATATTTTCTTAAAATGTGAGGTTTTTTTCTGTAGACCCCTGTATTACTGATCCTATGCTTCTCTTTTAAGATATTCCATGACACGCGTCGCCGTAAGGCCATGAATCAAAATTGAAAAGAGAATCGTTAAAGAAACAGCAGCCCACAATTCATCCTGATGTTCAAAATTATATTTGCTGAAAGCAAATGCAAGATAGAATATCGAACCCATCCCACGGATGCCAAAAAATCCGATCGCCAGCCTTTCTTTGTTTTTCATTTTTGAGGAACTCAATGCCAGCCATCCAAAGACAGGTCTTACTATTAGCAGGAAAGTTACCGAAAACACAACCATTTTCAAAGTTATGGGTTCTAGAATACCCATTGCTAATGCTCCTCCGAAAATAATCAGTAGCAGGCAGACTAGCAGCCTTTCTATCTGATCGGTGAAAGAATGAAGTGTATCGTGATACTGGTGATCTTTCTCAAAATGCCTTAGTGTGATTGCACAGATAAAAACTGCAATAAATCCATAACCATGAACAATTTCTGTTATACCATACACTAGTAAAGTAGCAGCAACTGCCACCAGACCATCTCTGGTTCGTAGGATCTCATATTTTTTGGACACTCTGAATAACAAAATGCCAAAACCTTTGCCTGATAGAAATCCGATCACAATACCGGCAACTATTCGGTAGATAACATCAAGAGCAAACCACTCTAAAAAGCTGCTTTCTTTGCCTGTGAACATAAGACCAATAGTAATGGCAAGCCAGGTAAATGGGAAAGCGACTCCGTCATTGAGTCCAGCCTCTGACGTGAGCGCAAATTTGGTCTCTGATTTCATTCCCTCATTTGGAGGTCCCACCTGTACATCCGATGCGAGGACAGGATCCGTCGGAGCAAGAACAGCACCAAGAAGTACTGCTGAAGCAAGACCGAAACCTAAAAAATAATAGCCCATTACCGCTGCTGCACCAATACACAATAACATGGTAAAACTTACAAGTTTCAACGGGGATGACCAGGTTTTAAAAGAAAATTTCCGGTCGATCTTGATCCCAGTACCCATAAGCGAAATAATAACAATCAACTCGGTTAAATGAAGCGTCAGATTTTCATTTTTTTGAGGCATTGGGTTTGGCAGAAGATCGGGAGCCAGTAGATAAAGTGCAAACCCTGTTGCTACATAAAAAATAGAGTACGAGATGCCAGTTTTTTTTGAAATTTTGGGCATCCATGTCACACTGAAAATGGCAGCGCCGAGTATTACTAAAATAATCAGATATTGATCCATAGAGAACGTAAATTTATTATTGCTAAAAGTATTTTTTGAATTGCTGTAATATTCAGTACGTTTAGGCGAAGCTGTAATACTCAAGCGGCTTGAGGTGAAATATCAAATATCCCGCCACGGCTTCTTATGGTGAAATACACCCAACAGATGCCGAACTTTTCTAGCTCGATTTACGAAAATTGACAAATATTTTTTATTGTTGTACAATATGTTTCCATGTTGTTTTACAACTGTCTTTCCATGAAGCCTCGAAATCGTCACTATATAATAATCTTGATGGAATTAAACTATAATTTATTCTTTTCGTCTGTCTCCGGCTTTTAATAAACAAAAATGGAGTACCTGCTGGTTTATAGATTGAATCGTCCATTTTAATATTATTAATATTTTGGCCTATGAATACTAGTGTATCCTTAGTTTTTGATTTAATTTTGATATGAGTTAAGAGATCATTAGACCTAACAGAAACTTTTTTTAAAACGATTCCGTCGAAGCCAGCCTTTATATCTTGTATAATAAATTTATCATTATTTACTCCACTATCTATGTAGAAAATAAAAATTATAACTACAAAAAAAATTGCTAGAATAGAAAAAATTGTAGTTCTCATCTTAAAATATTTATTGCCATGCGCTAATAGTTGAACAGAATAATTTCGTATCTAAGTCTGTTCAAAATCCTATACCAGTAGAAGGAGTCACCCAGGTTAGAGGACTTTTCTGTCCTTTCCATAATTCTCTTACTCCACTTTGATCACACGAAGAGTCGCTGCCTCAAAAAATTCCAACACCGATAGATACTCCAGAAGATTTTCCTGCTTAGTCTTTTGCATTGAGTGCACCAAAGTCTGATTATCAAAATACTCTTAATAGAACTTACTAATACCAATTTTGTCCACCATTATATCTTTTGACTCATTGGAAGATTTAATAAATAGAAAATGCTATACAGTTAGAAAATCTCATCATCATTAATTAAAATTATCTATCCGGAATTAAGATATTTGTCTTTTTTAAGTGTACCGAAATCCATTTGCTTGAAACTTGGACTAAATTATTAAGTCTATAGAGAATTATTATCACTGCTTATAAACATTTCGTTTGACTCTTCAGCTACTATCTTAAGGAACCGGTCATAGTGTTTTAGCACATCGCTGATTAACTCATTTTTGGTAAAGTACTGGACATCGTATCCTTCCCGTGAATCCCCAAAATAGGTTTTAGGGAAATACGTAACATTGCTATCCAGGTCTGGTAGGTTGTCATCATCCACCATGTATTCGGAAACGATTCTTTTCTGCCCCATCACGCCATAGATAAAATTATTGACCACATCGTGATGGATCTCTAAATGGATCTTTAAATCGTCCGGTAAGTAATTGATCTCAACGGCAATTCCATTTAATAAAAATTCTTCCTTTAATTCTGTGAAAGCAGGCAAGACCTGATCGTCCATAAACGTTTTCACGGATTCTTTCGTTTTGAAAGAAACAATTTTTTTTAGCCGTTCTTTCCAGAATTCGCCTGACCAAGGTACTGTAGAAACCGAAAGTCCTTTTTCATAGTATCGGTAATCTATCACTAGTGCTTTCATCAATGAGACAACAAATAAAATCATAATGACTGCAAACGGCAGCGCAGTGATAAGTGTCATCGTCTGCAATGCTTGAAGCCCGCCTGCATTAAGTAGCATAAGGGCTAATGTTGCCAGAAGTATTCCCCAGAATACCATTTGGATTTTAGGTGACTTACTTGAATTTTTAGAGGATATACTGTCCATTACCAACATTCCTGAATCTGCTGAAGTAACGAAAAAGATGATTATTATTGCAAGAACGATAAAACTTAAAACTTTAGAAAGTGGCAAATATTCTAAAAACCTGAACATCAAAGCATCCGGATCAGAAACCAAGGCACTCAGTGCACCATTCGCCACGTTGAAGTCAAACCAGATCGCACTGTTTCCAAATACCGACATCCAGATAAAATTGAATAATGTGGGAATGATCAAAACAGCGGCAATGAATTCACGGATACTCCTTCCTTTAGAAATTTTAGCAATGAATAGTCCGACAAAAGGTGACCAGGAAATCCACCATGCCCAATAAAGAATGGTCCAGTTATAAAACCAAGGGAGTGTTTTCTGCTCATAAACGTGGGTGTTGAAAGTAAGGTCAAAAAAGTTATTGATGTAATTACCCAGGCCATAGGTGAAACTTCCAATCAGATAAACGGTCGGTCCTAAAAACAGGACAAATAAAAGCAGGATAATCACGATAACAACATTGATATTACTTAAGATCTTAACGCCCTTATTCACTCCTGATGTTGCTGAAAAAACTGCGATTGAAACCAGAACTACTACAATTAATATCTGATAGACAAAACCCGTATCCGGCAAAATTTTCATCGTTTCCAAACCGGAGTTGATTTGTACAACTCCAAAACCCAATGTTGTTGTAATACCGAAAAAGGTACTGCATAAAGCAAAGATATCAATCACATCGCCCCATTTGCCTTTGATCCTGTCTTTTAACAAGGGATACAGACAGCTTCGGAGCGACAAAGGAAGCCGGTAACGATAGGTAAAATATGCTAAACAGAGACCTACGAGACCATAAATTGCCCACGCATGAATCCCCCAATGGAAGAATGTGTAAAGTTGTGCATTTTTTGCCCTGCTGATAATATGACTTTCCGAAAAAGCATCTGTAGAATAATGCTGCATAGGTTCTGCTACGCTAAAATACATGAGACCTATTCCCATACCAGCGGCAAAAAGCATGGAGATCCAGGAAAAGAAAGAATGTTCAGGTTTGCTGTCATTGCTGCCCAATCTGATCTTTCCGTATTTGCTAAACATCAGAAATACGAGAAATATCACAAATATGGTTACGCACCATACATAGACCCAGTTGAAATTTACAAAAATAAAATTCTTTATCACATCCAAAACAGCCTTGATCTCTACAGGAAATAATACTGAGAAAATACATATCCCCACTATAAAAATTAAACTGGGTACAGTGACCCCTTTATCGAATGTAAATCTGATTTTTGATGTGGGTTTGGATGAATTCATTACGAAGAGAAATTATGAGTGTAATTTCCAATATACAGCTTTTAAAATAGTAAAACCTTAAGCACATTCTGTAAGACTCCTAGGTATTCTAACAGATTTTTATGCTATTGTTCTACTATTTTTTACTCTTCATAAAGATTTACAACAGTCAAAGTGTAGCAGATTATTTTTTCGGCAGTAGTAAATACCAGGACTATAATATAACTTTTTCTTTTGCCTACAACAGAAAAAAATGATATACAGAGTTTATAAATTTGGTCCTGATAATTTTGAAATTCTTTCTAAATCTTCCACTAAATATTTCGATAACTCTTCGGTTATGGGTACTAAAATCCTCTGAAATCAATGATTTCAGAGGATTTTTTATTAATTTAATATAATCTATCAAAAGATTCATTCTTCAAAACATCATCTTCCACCATTCTTCTTATGCTTAAAATGAATTGGTCTGTACCGAAAAGTTCAGGCATACATTATTATTCACAGGATTCAACATACCCCATATTCCCATAGAAATCTTATATACTTCAATGACAAAACTTTTTGAAAAGTCAAAAATACAGCCCCTTCAATCAGTAGATTTTAAACAAAAATCCTATCCCCAGAAAGTTTCTAAGGATAGGACTCACACCTAAATAATAAAAATTATGTCAGACAATAAACAGACCTGCAATAGTCTGTGCTTCGCTTGTTGTAAGGATTTCATCATAAGCTGCAGATCCCGCCGCCGCTCCGAAAGCATTAGCAGTATTGAATCCTGCCTGATTTGTGTTATCTTCTCCTGCGTACACAGCATTGGTAGCAGTAGGCATATTTCCACCATTAGCCAATTCTATCCAGCCTTTATTCGCTCTCATTCTTCTCACCTGTGAAGCGTGTCTTGCTTCTACAGAGTGGATCTGAAGGGCGGCTTGTAATACTGCTTTATTAGACATTACATTTCCTGCCTGTCCTTTGTAGGCACGAACCCCTGTATCTTCAAATGCCTGTGCCAGAACCAAAAATTGATTGTAGTCTGTAAAAGGCATAAAACTACCTCCAGCGGTAAAATCAAAAGTAGGCTTTGGTTTTGGCGCTTCCCCTAAGGAAGTCAGTGTATTTCTCAGGAATCCTACGTGTGCGGATTCATGTTTTGAGATCTGCATAAAAATAGGTCGGTCTGAATTGGGAATCAATCCTGCTGCTGCCAGACCTATTGCGTAATATTCATTTTCAAGATATTCCAGAACCAATGCCAACTGCAAAGCGTCCGTTAAAGCACTTTTAAAAAAAGTTGCAGAGGCTGCGGTATCTAAAGTTTCTGCTTTAGCAGGCGTTGACATTAATGCTCCCAATCCTAAAGGGATCGATGCTACTGCTGCTTTTTTACCAAATGTAGAAATATTGGTAATCGTTTCTAATCTTGTAGCTTCCGTTGTAAAGAATTTATCATTAGAAAGCTTATCTAGTAATTTAAGAATGTTCATAATTGTAGATTTTGAAAATGAATAATTAGCTGATTCCTCTTTCTTTCCATGTGAAAGGAGTTTTGATAAATCCTCCCGCAACCATGACAATATCTTTAGGCTCTTTGGCAAGATCTAATCCATTGGCATCTATGACATCATCTCCTGAAAAATCAGTAGATCCGGGATTAATGATATTTCTGATTGCTGAAGCGTGTCTTGCTTCCACAGAAACTATTTTCCCGGCAATCACTAAATAAGCCGCATTGGTAATGTATTTTCCCGCACCGTTATACGCTGCTACTCCTGTATCTTCCAAAGCCTTGGCCGTTGCAAGAACAGAATTTCTGTCGTTAAAATTCACATTGGGATACTTGAATTCAAGGGTAGGTAAAATATTGGTTGTTGCCCCGGTGATCGCTGCTTTAAAAAAGTCACGGTGAATAACTTCGTGATGATAAAGGTCTGTAAAAAGATCTCTTTCAACACTTGAAATTCCGGAGTAAAAATTATTAACTACTTTGGTATAAAAATCAGCTTCAAGCTGTTCCAATGCATACGCGTAATTCAGAACGCCTACATCTCCGGTTCCCAGATCGAAAACGGGACCGTTGTCTGTCATTCCGAAATCATTATCATCATCGCAACCGATCAGCGTAAGTCCTGCCATAGCCAGTCCTATACCGCCCAGTTTCAAGAAATTTCTTCTGCCTGTATCCAGAGTTGCTCCCTGGTTAGAAACATTAATAGTTTTTTTCATAATATTATTGGTTTGAGTGTTATATATTTCTCAAAAGAGTAGAAAAAACAGCATAATAACTATGCTGTTTTGAAAACTAAAACATTACGGCATCAACACCGTATCGATTACATGAATCACACCATTTGACTGATTTACATCAGCTATCGTCACTTTTGCACTATTTCCTTTTGCATCCTGTATATAAAGATCTTTTCCTTTGGTCCAGAAAGTCAATCCTTCCCCTTCTACCGTTTTCATCATGCTTTTTCCGTTTCCGGCTTTTACTGCAGCCCAGATATCTTTCGCACTGTATTTTCCTGCAAGAACATGATACGTTAAAATTTTAGTAAGCATTTCTTTGTTTTCAGGTTTTACAAGGGTTTCCACTGTTCCTTTCGGAAGTTTTGCAAAGGCCGCATCGGTAGGTGCCAGCACGGTGAAAGGTCCTGCTCCCTGCAGCGTTTCTACCAGACCTGCTGCCTTTACTGCTGCCACCAAAGTCTTGTGATCTTTGGAATTCACAGCATTTTCAATAATATTTTTAGATGGATACATCGGCGCACCGCCCACCATTACTGTTTTTTCTTTCATCGTTTGTGCAGTTACCTTCCCACTGAAAGCGAATGATAAAGCCACCATTCCGAATACTGCGATTTTTGAGGTTGTGTTCATTTTATTTATTTTTTAAGTTAATGAGTAATTTATTTGTGTTCTTAGAGTCATTTACGAGGTTGGTTTTGTTTTGGATTTAAAAAAATGGTTTATTATTAAAAAAATTAAAAATTATTATTTCTTTTTGGAATTGGGAACGAAATCAAGACATACGGAATTCATACAGAACCTTTTCCCGGTAGGCTTTGGACCGTCATCAAAAACATGTCCTAAGTGAGAATCACATCTTCCACACAAAACTTCACTTCTTACCATATTATATGAAGTATCCTTTCTGTATTTAACGCTATTCTTGGTAAGCGGTTGATAAAAAGAAGGCCATCCGCATGTTGTCGCAAATTTTGAAGTCGAAATAAACAGTGGATTTCCGCAAACCGCACAGAAATAAGTTCCTTTTTCATCAAATTCATCATACTTACCTGTAAAAGCTGTTTCTGTTGCTCCTTCTCTGGCTACCTCATAGAGTTCAGGCTTGAGAATCTTCTTCCATTCCGCATTGCTCACTTTCAAAGGGGTGGTTACCGTACGGGAGTAATAGGGATTTTTTGCTTTAAAACTGCCAGACTGTGCCCAACTTTTTCCAGCCATGGTAACCAGAAAAAAAGTAAAAGCTGTTTTTATGAGTAATCTTTTCATATCTGTTGATTTCTATGATTATTTAAAATCATTTACGATGTAAAATATTTTTCGGATGTTGTTTGTAGTATATATTTTATTTTATTACATTTGGAATGAAAATCATACGCTATTAAAACAACCTATTCGGAAGAAGAGCTTATCGTTTTACTACAAGAAAAAAACGAATCAGGCTTTCACTATTTATACGACCACTATGCAGGAGCACTGTATGGGGTGGTTCTCCGAATCGTTCAGTCAAAAGAGTATACTGAAGAAATCATTCAGGATGTTTTTGTAAAGATCTGGAATGCGATTAGTCAGTATGATTCTTCAAAAGGCAAATTCTACACCTGGATGATCAATATTGCACGAAATACGGCAATAGATTATTTAAAATCAAAAGGTTTCCAAAACGAACTTAAAAACCAACCGCTTCCAGATTTCGTATATAACTCTGCAGAACTTTCAACGACAAACAATTCATCCGACTTTATTGGATTTAGGAATGTGCTTAAAGGTCTGGAGGTTGATAAACAAGAACTTATCGACTTAGCTTATTACCAGGGATATACTCAGAACGAAATATCTGAAAAGTTGAAGATACCCCTTGGGACGGTGAAAACCAAAATGCGGAATGCGCTGATGAAATTAAAGGATTTGCTAAAAGATTATCAATAAATTGAACACTAAAGAATACATATCATCCGGAATCATAGAATCTTATGTTCTAGGTCTTGCTTCTCCCGAGGAGGCAGGGATTTTGGAGTGTGTGATGAAAAACAATGCTGAAGTATATGCTGCTTTTGAAGAAGCACAAAAAACTTTGGAAGATTTGGCGACCAGTCAAGCCGTGACACCACCAGTAGATTTAAAATCAAAAATCTGGAGTAAGATCCAGCAGGAGCAGCATACTGAAGAAGTAAAACCTGCGGTGATTACAGAGATTCCTGTTGAAAGGAATCAGCAAGAGATCAAAATTCAGGAAAAGAGCAACTGGAAAAACTATGCAGTAGCTGCTTCCGTATTATTTCTGATCAGTGCTGCCGGAAATCTCTTCTGGATGAACGATCAGTCCAAAACTAAAGCAGAGATTGCTAAAATACAGAGTGAGAAAAGTAATCAGGATCTTGCCATGCAAAAAATGAATCAGAAACTGGACATGCTTTCCAATCCTGACATGCAGATGGTGATGCTGAAAGGGGTAGAAAAACATACCGATTCAAAAGCAATGGTATTCTGGGATAAAAAGACAAAGGAAGTTTATCTGAATGCTGAAAGCCTGCCAAAGGCTCCTGAAGGTATGCAATATCAGCTCTGGGCGATCGCAGACGGAAAACCTGTAAGTGCCGGAATGTATACCGAAGAAAAAGACAGTAAAACCCCTCTGGCTAATATTCCTAAAGCACAGGCATTTGCCATAACTCTTGAAAAACAGGGCGGCAGTGTAGCTCCTACAATGGAGAATATGTATGTCATGGGTGCTATCTGAGACTGACTTACCTCAGCTTTATTTTCTCAACAGTTTAGATGTTTTCTACATCCTGAAAAAATTTAAATAATTTTTAAATAATTATATTGATTTAAGCCGTTCATTTACAATGAATGGCTTATTTTATGACTAAAAATGAAATTTAGTTATCCTGCCGTCTGTCTATTTTCAGTTCCCGTTCCACTTCGTCTATTTCCGGCAGAGGTGAATCATAGCTTTCCTCGATGTATTTCAGAAGCTCCGGATCCGTTTTTTCATTTATTTTTCTGATAAAAAGATGGTTGGTCGCTTTTAAAAAAAGAATAAGATCTTCCGCAGTCTGCTTTTTTCCAAATATCGGTTTTTCAATGACTGCTCTTTTGTCATCATTCACAATAAGATCATTGAAAGAAGTATTCATAAGAACAGTCTGAAAAAAAGATTCTGCCGGCAGTAAAGTGTGAAGATAATAGTCTTCAAAATTCATTACCTTTTTATTATTCGCCAGAAAGGCACAGGTATCTCTGGTAAAAATAACCCACTTCCCTCCAATATAAGGCGTGACGTCTTTCATAAATTCTCTCTTATACATAAAAGATGAAATCTTATAAGACAGCTCGGTAAAATGATTTTGTATTCTCTGAAGAGTATCAGGACGGTAAAACTTCTGATCATAATAGAAAAGATAATTCCTCCCTTTATTCACCGTAAGAAACTGACGGATCACATTTTGAGACTTAAGAGGTGAATCTTCCCCACTCAGATTAACAAAATAATCCCATTCCTGACTGACATTAAGCAAAAACTCCATGGCATCAAGTTCGGCCTGAATCATACTGAATCCACCGGAAACAATGTTGATGCTTTCGAGAATATAAACGTTCGGAAACCGGACCAGATACATCTGGATTTCATCCGTAATCTCCTCTTTGGCTTTCCTGTCAATGTGGACGAGATAAAACTGATCCCTGGTATAGATCTTCTGAAACATGGTTTTGAATACTTCCGGTTTATGATGGACCATAATAAAGTAGGCAATTCTCACATGCTGATCGGAGTGGGACTCTAAAGTTTGTGATTGGGGGCTGGTAGAAGGAGCGGAAGTCTGCATAACAACGGATTTAAAATCATCCGCTTTGGGCAAACAATTCTGTTAACGTGCGGAAGCTACGAATAAATTTTTGACAATCAATCATTTAAAGCAATTATTATTCGATTTCTTTATCGTATTTTTGCAATGCATTTATAAAAACAGGTCTCTGCCTTTTGCTATTCTGTAATAGTTTAAAATTCATTTTTCTCTTTCAGTTTTGCTTTTTCAGCTGCCCAATTAAAACTTATTTTTTAAATAATTTTTAATACTGCTTCCTTGGTTTTCAGGTTAAAAAAAGCAGTTATAAAATTCAGGACGGTACGGATGATCAAACTCCTGCTTCTACGAATGAGAACGATACGATATTGCAAAACTCAGCCTATATATTCCCAACTGAATTTATTGTCAAAGTTAATGCAAAGTAAAATAATAACTAAAGATAATGCTTATCCAGCTTGATAATCTTTATTTTTAAACAAGACAACAATTCAGATCCTACAGGATTTGGCCACTCAGAACCGGATGTCCGGTAGATTACAATGAGTTTTAGAAATTTAAATTTAATAAACCCTATAGTCCGCGCTGTTACAGAAGCAGGATATTCCAAACCTACAGAAATCCAGTATGCAGCGGTTCCCCCTATTTTAGCAGGAAGAGATTTTATAGGATATGCTCAGACCGGTACAGGAAAAACGGCGGCATTTGCCATGCCTATTCTGCAGTTACTCAAAAGAAATACACCAGATCATAAAGAAATACGAACTTTAATATTAACTCCAACACGGGAATTGGTTCAGCAGCTGGAGGAGAGTTTTAAAGTATACAGCAAATATTTACCCCTTTCACAGCTTTCTATTTTTGGAGGTGTATTGTCTGGAAGCCAGCTCGCCGCTCTTAGAAAAAGAGTAGATATCCTGATAGCAACTCCGGAAAGACTTCTTAATCTGGTAAGCCAGAGACCTATTGATCTTTCTAAGATCGAAATTCTGGTTTTGGATGAAGCTGACAGAATGCTTGATATGGGATTCGCAGAGGACGTAAAAAAGATCTTAAAACTTATTTCTCAGAAGAGACAGACTTTATTTTTTTCTGCAACAATGCCTTCAGAGGTCCGGAAATTTGCAGACGCCATGATGAATAATCCTGTTGAAGTCACTGTAGACCAGATTCCATCACCATTGCAGTGTGTTAATCAATCCGTTTACTTTGTTGAAAAGACCAAGAAAACAGATCTGCTGATCAATATTCTGCAGGATGTATCGATTTTGCGTTCACTGGTTTTTACAAGAACCAAGCAGGGCGCAGACAGATTGGTAAAACAATTGGAACGCACCGGAATCTTTGCTGCAGCTATTCACGGGAATAAATCTCAGATCGCAAGACAGCAGGCTGTAGAAGATTTTAAAAACAGCAAGATTCGCGTATTAGTAGCCACCGACATCGCTGCCAGAGGAATTGATATGGAGGAACTTCCTTATGTTGTCAATTATGAACTTCCGGATGTTCCGGAAACCTACGTGAACCGGATTGAAAGAACGGGAAGAGCGGGGACCAAAGGAACTGCCGTTTCTTTTTGTGACGAAGGGGAACGCTCGGACTTAAGCAATATTCAAAAGCTGATAGGATTTATTATGCCTGTCGGGAAACTTCACTATATTCATTAAATCACAACAAAATAGATGGACTCTTTCCGAGAGAAATTCCGGAGAAAAGTCATCAAATAATTAACACAACAATTTTTAATAATAATTACAATGCAAGAAGGCACCGTAAAATTTTTCAATGAAGCAAAAGGCTTCGGATTCATTTCTCCAGCAGACGGAGGTAAAGATATTTTTGTACACTCTTCAGGTTTAGATACAAGATCCATCCGTGAAAACGATAAAGTAGTTTTCGAAGTACAAAAAAGCGACAAAGGTTTAAATGCAGTTAACGTAAAGTTAGCATAATTTGAATATACAATTGAGCGAACATTGAATGATCAGTAGCAATACTTTTATTTGATTCCGTTAAAAAAACCTCTTGCTTCATGCGAGAGGTTTTTTGTTTAAGAAAATTGAAGCTGGCTATTGAGGGTAAAATTTCATCTGCAAAAAAACTGATCATCGCTGCTAAAAACATGATATTTTCCCCCAAAATATTCTAAAGTTTGGCATATGTTCCTTTAAAACGGCCATATCCTGCTATATTTGTCCCCGAAAAAGTAATTCTACAATTATTATCAATGAATTTATTATATGTTAACTGGGATGTAAATTCCGAAATTTTTACTATTGGTGGGTTTCCCCTAAAATATTATGGTGTGTTATTTCTTGCGGGACTTGTTTTATGCTACAACATCTTAAAAACCATTTATAAAAAGGAAAATTTAAGCCATCAGGCTCATGACGCGCTTTTCTCTTATGCCTTCATTGGTATTTTGGTTGGAGCAAGATTGGGACACTGTCTTTTTTACGATTTCGACTACTATTCCCAGCATCCTATTGAAATATTTCTTCCGATCCAAAAAGGAATTGACGGAGCTTATCACTTTTCAGGATATGCAGGACTGGCAAGCCATGGTGGAGGAATAGGACTTATCATTATGCTTCTGATCTATGCGAGAAAATTTTCTATCAAGTTTATGACGGTATTGGATGTGATTGCTATTGCAACTCCCTTAGCCGGGGCATTTATCAGGCTGGGTAATCTGATGAACTCAGAAATCATAGGAACCCCTTCTGATCTTCCATGGGCTTTTATATTCAGACATGTAGATAATACTCCACGACATCCTGCCCAGCTGTATGAAGCAATTTCTTATCTGCTGATCTTCCTTCTGGTATATTTTATTTATAGGAAAAACATCTTTGAAGTTGGGAAAGGTTTTTACTTTGGAATCACTACTCTGCTGATCTTCGTTGTTCGTTTTTTTGTGGAATTTATCAAGGTAGATCAGGTTGATTTTGAACAGGGAATGAGCCTGAATATGGGGCAGATTTTAAGCATCCCCTTTGTATTTCTCGGACTGTTCTTTATTATTAAAAGTATCCGGGAGAAAAAGGAAATAAAAGTTTCATAATCCTCAAAATATAGACTTAAAAAGCCTCTGAAACCTATCATTTCAGAGGCTTTTTTTTGAGTTATGGATAATAAAAATTGGCTTAAGATCATTAAGCCAATCCGTATTCTTCAGCCAGAATACTAACATCCACATAAATATTCTAATGATTGCAATTGGTCTTCTTCTTCAAATATTTATTGACAATTGGAATATCTATTTTATTTAACGATTCAAAAGTGCTCAAAATAGAACAGGAATAAAAAAAACAGCTATCAAATAAACTTTGTGGTCTATGAAGGAATTTAATGGTCAAATTGGACCAACCAACAACGTATAAATCTAAAACTCTATTAAAGGTTTATAGGTCCTTCCAATCGGCAATTTCTTACCGTTCACCTGTACCATACTTGCAGAACGCACTTCAATTTTGGTCTTGGAAATAATGTAGGATTTATGGATTCTGATGAACAGTTTCGGATCAAGGCTTTCCTCTATCCTGCTGATGGGAATCTTCACAGTGACTGTTCCTGCTTTGGTATGGATATGAATGTATTCTCTCAAGCTTTCAATATAGAAAATATCATGAAGTACAATCTTAATTTGTTTTTTTCCGCTGCTGATAAAAATATGCTCGCGGTCGGCCGCTTCAAGAAGAGCTTCTTCAGCATTCATCAGATATTTGAATTTTTCTACCGCTTTTGTAAATCTGTCATAGGGAATCGGCTTCATCAGATAATCCACAATATCAAGTTCATACCCTTCTACAGCGTACTGATGATAAGCAGTAGTCACAATTACAAGAGGCGGGTTTTTCAGTTTTTTAAGGAAATCAAAACCTTTCACAACGGGAAGATGCAGATCAAGAAACATCAGGTCAATTTCATGCCTGTTCAAAACGTTTCCGGCATAAACAGCGTCGGAACATTTGGCCAAAAGGTGAAATTGTTCGTCCTTTGACACAAAATTCTCCAGAATTTCTGCGGCTATGGGTTCATCTTCCACGATGATGCAGTTGTATTTTTTAGAAGCGGGATGAGTCATTAAAATCAATAATTAAGTTGACAATATACCTGTCGTTTGTACTTTCAACGGTGAGACTGTGTTTGGGATAAAGCAGTTCAAGCTGTCTTCGTATATTTTTCAAACCTATTTTTGTAGAGTTTCCGTGCGGCTTTTCCTCTTTTGAATTTTCAATATGATAATGAAGAACTCCATTATTTAATTTGAGGTCAATATGAAGAAAACTCTGTCCTAAGGTTTCAGAAACTCCATGTTTAAAAGCATTTTCTACAAACTGGATCAGAATGAGCGGAGAAATTTCCTGAGAAGGATGATCCATCTCTTCATTAAAAATAATCACCAGATCACGATGGCGGATCTGCTGAATCTGAAGGAAATCTTTGAGATTTTCAACATCTTTATCTATGGAAATATACTTTTCAGTGGCTTCGTAAATATTGTATCTCATCACTTTGGAAAGCTGCAGGATGACATCCGGAGTTTCATCCGCTTTCTTAAGCGCCATTCCATAAATATTGTTGAGGGTATTGAAGAGAAAATGAGGATTGATCTGTGCTTTCAGCATGCTAAGTTCCTGATCCAGTTTCTCTGCTTTTAATAATGAAATCTGTTCTTTCAGAAGGCTTTTCTGTCTTGTAATTTCCACGCCAAAAATAAGACCCGCCATAAAAATGAGGTCCATAAAAGAATTAAAAGCCACCAATCCGTTGATAAATCCTGAAGGCTGTTTTCCATCAAGCGTTTCCGTTACTCCATAAATGTGTGGATAAATGATATAGTGAGTGAAAAACCTGTGAATGAGAACGGCTGTAACAATAATAAAACAACAGAAAACATAGGTAAGAAACCTCTTGATGGTGGTTTTCTCATAGACATACAGCAGTGAATAGGCCAGCGGCATTTTAATCAAAAGGTAGCCCAGTTCCAGAACAATTGTATTCTGAAGCCTTATCTGCCATGCCATATCAGGAAACTGATATCTCGACCAGTAAAAATCAAGATACACTTCCAGAATATAGTACAATACCCAAAAGAGCAGATGAACATATACTTTTGATTTTCTGTCTGACTTCAAGTGTGATAGGATTTACCATGCAAAATACTATCTTTCAGTGAAAAATAAAAATAGATACCTGCCAAACGAAAGGATCGGTCTACAAACTGCTTTTTACTTCTTTGGTGATGGATATTCTGTAAAGACCAACTGTAAAAAACAGCAGATTAACAGCACATTGAATTCAATTCCATTGGTTCCGCCACCGACTACATACCATCCGTTTTGCCAGTGGATAAAGTAGATTCCTAAAATAAGAACCGGAATATTGAATAACGCAACCCCCATTACATACCGATCTGACCAGATCAGAACTACTGAAAAAAGATGAATCAGTTTCACCGCCCAGGCCAGATAAAGCCCAAAAGGACTAAAACCTATAGTATCCAGATAAAGGCGCCCAAAATTATTAACGTCACCACTGAAAATAGAAGCTACACTGTGCATCAATAAGATAACAGAGAGCGCAGAACGGATATAAAAATTCTTTTTCATGAATCCAAATTAAAGAAACACTGAAAAGAATGAGAACCACTGTATATCAACAGCTTAAAAGTGTATATAAAAGAAAAGAAGGGAGAAGAACGAAGATAGAAGTTACTATAAAATCATCACTTTTGATTGTATACTTTAAACTTCTATCTTCTCTCTTCCTCCCGCCACTATCTTGTTGTGTATCCGCCGTTCGCAAAGATCGTTTGCCCGGTGATCCACCAGCCTTCTGTTACCAGAAACTCAACCAGCGGAGCAATATCTTTAATATCCGTTAATCCTCCCAATGCAGAAGCAGATTGATGATAAGCGACTGCCTCTGATGTTTCCTGACCATAAAAGAAAGGGGTATCCATTGGACCCGGCGCTACTGCTGTTACCGAAATTCCTCTTGATCCAAATTCTTTGGAAGCGGCTCTTGTAAAATGCTCTACCGGAGCTTTTGCCCCGGCATAAGTGGAATAAAGCCCGGTATAAGCTGCCAGTAAGGAGGTAACAATGGTACAGATCTTTCCATGGTCATTCAGTTTTTTACCTGCTTCCTGAAGAAAGAAATAGGCTGATTTTGAATTCACATTGAACATGGTATCATATTCTTCTTCGGTAGTTTCTGCAAATGGTTTCTTAAGCACCATTCCAACAGTATTGATCGCAATATCTATTCCTCCGAATTTAGAAACAGCTTCATCAAAAAACCTGGATATATTGTCTACTTTGGTAAGGTCTGCCTGAAACAAAAATGCTTCTGCTCCCAGTTCCTGAACTTCGGCCAGTGTTTTCTCACTGTCTGCTCTTGAGCTTTCACTGTTATAATGAATAGCCAGTTTTGCACCTTTAGCTGCAAAGTCTCTGCTCAGCAGTCCACCCAAATTTTTGCCACCTCCGGCAATTAATACTACTTTTCCTTTGACCTCTTGTGTTGACATTATGATTACTTTAAATTGTTAGTGAAACAAAGATCAATAATGAATGCCAGTACAACATGGTGAATCTTTCGGAAACTGTACCGGATTACGAATTTCCTGAATTTGCTCCACTCAAAAATGAGTCGATTGAAAAAAATGCATTTTTTTCATCTACAACACAAGGATATATCCCATTACATACCAATTGGATACACCCTTCAAGAGCCCTGGAATTCAACTTTTTTTCAAGAGAAGTCTAAAATAAGTGAGTTTTAGGCACGGCATTTGCAACTCTGCCAATCATATTATACACCACTTCATTCTTATAATATATTATTTTCCATAATCCTCAGTTTACTGGGGATTTTTTTTATCATTACCTCTGGATTGAATGAAATAGATCCTCCTTTTAAAGAAGGGAAAATACATTTTTGATAATCAATGATTTAATATAGGTTTATTCAGTTTTTTGTCGTATATTTGTATATTAATTAACAGGCCTCTGCCTTTGCTCTCTGTATAGTTTAGACATTCTTTCTTATCAGTTCCCGCTTTTTCAGATGCCCCATTTTTAAAAAAATCACTTCTTTTACTGATGAACGCCAAAAACAAAACTGCTTTCGACGTTTCCTTCGATAAAGATGAACAAACGGATGACTGCGGGCTTTACATAGCATATGGCAGATCAGGTAAACAAATATTACAATATAAAATTAAATACTAGAATAATTTATGGCAGACTCTTTTTCTAAAAAAGAAAATTTCAAGAAAAAAATTCAAAAGCAAAAAGAAAAAGCGCTGAGACGCGAAGATCGTAAGACGAATAACAACAAAGGTGCAGAAGATGTATTCATGTATGTAGATGAATTCGGAAGACTTACCTCTACTCCTCCTGAAGACAGAGAAAGACAGGAAGTAAACATTGATGAGATCCAGCTTGGTGCAGCTCCGATTATGGAGGAAGATGTAAGAAAGACAGGAATCATCACTTTCCACAGTGAAAAAGGCTATGGCTTCATTACTGAAGACAACAGCAAGGAAAATGTTTTCTTTCACAACAACAGTTGTGCGCACCCTGTAAAAAAAGGGAACAAAGTATCTTTCGAGAAAGAAAAATCTCCGAAAGGGTTCTCTGCGGTTAATATCCAGTTGGTTAAATAATCAAAGCTTTAGCTTTACTATAACAGATCTGCTTCATTCGCAGATTTCGTAAAAACAATAAAGAAAGCCGCCCCTGAGGGCGGCTTTCATCGTAAAAAAAAGTAAAATCAATCCAGTTTTCCGCCCAATGCTTTAAACAGCAGTACGTTATTTCTGGTATTCTGATGCTGAAACCGGAGCAGATCCAGTTCGGCGGTCAGTTTGCTTTTCTGAGAATTGATCAGTTCAAAATAATTGGCATAGCCCGTCAAATAGAGATCATTCGAAACCTCAACACCGCGGTCTAAGAAATCCACTTCTCCAGATTTTAACTGCAACATGCGTTCATAGATCTTGGTTTGTTTTAAAATGGACTGAAGTTCATTGAATGCGGTGGTCACACTCTTTTGATAATTGAGAAAGGCAATCTCCTGTTCCTTCCCTGCTACTTTAAATTCATGTTTCAACTGTCCCTTATTAAAAACAGGGACCATTAAACCTCCCAACAGCTGTCCTGCGAGAGAAGCAGGACTGAAAAAATTTCCGGCAGAAAAAGCATTCAGCCCGAAACTCGCTCCAAGATCAATTTTTGGATAAAATGCAGCTCTTGCCGCTTTAGCATCTGCCTGCGAGGCTTCCAGTACATAATAATTGGCCGCTACATCCGGTCTGGAATGAATCACCGCTTCTACATTAATCATTTTATTCAGGACTTCCATATTCGTTGGCATCAGTAACTTTCCACGTTTGACTTCACCGCCATAACTTCCTGTTAAAGTAGTCATAGCCTGTTCTACCGTGACAATTTCAACTTTTATATGTTCAATTTCAGCCAGCCAGTTATTGTTCTGCGCCTTAAACTGCTGAACAGCAAGCTCCGTTGCTTTCCCAACTTCACGCTGGGCAAGTACGATTTCAAAGGCCCTCTGCTGAAGATGATAGTTTTTCTGATAAATCGCCAGGCGATTATCCAGTGCTACCAGCTGATAATATAAGTTGGCAATATCTGTAAACAATTCTACCTGCAACAGTCTCAACCCTTCTTCAGAAGCCAGGTATTTTTTCTGGGCTGCCAGTTTTTTATTTTTAAGTTTTCCCCAGGCATCTATTTCCCAGCTGCTTCTTGCTCCGAGCCAGTAATTCGGGGTAAAGTCCCGGTTGATTTTCTGATCTTCTGTAATATTGGGCGAAAGATTGGTATCGTAATTCCCAACTCCTTCCATTGTATATTTTCCATAACGGTCACCAGAAACCGAAGCGCCAATTTCAAGAGAAGGAAGCAGATCCATTTTGGAACGCTGCAAAAAGCTATTCGCAATGTCTACCCGCTGCTGAGCAATCCGGAAGTCAGGATTGGCGTGAACCACCTGATCAAAAAGTTCCAGCAAATGAGAATCCGTAAAATAATTTTTAAGGTTGATTTGCTGAAAATAATCTGTTTCTGCTGTATTTTCAGTGGTAACGATATCAGGCATTGTCTGAGCTTTTTTAAGTTCAGTTACTTTTGGAACGGTACATGACATTAAACTGAATATTCCAATTCCGTACCCTATATTTCTATGGTTTGATCTCTTCATTTTTCTTTTTATTTTCAAGTTTTGCAAAGAATATATACAGCCCCGGAATAACCACCAGGCCAAATACAGTTCCGATAAGCATTCCTCCCGCTGCGGCGGTACCAATAGAACGGTTTCCGATCGCTCCCGCTCCTGAGGCTATACACAACGGAATAAGTCCTGCTACAAAAGCAAAGGAAGTCATCAGAATAGGACGAAGACGCTGTTTTGCCCCTTCAATGGCGGCCGGAACAATATCATAGCCTTCTTTATTTCTTGCTACGGCAAATTCAACAATAAGGATGGCATTTTTGGCTAAAAGTCCGATTAACATAACCAAAGCTACCTGTGCGTAGATATTATTATCCAGGCCGGTAAGAACCAATGCGATATAAGATCCGAAGATACCCGTCGGAAGACTTAGCAGTACAGGCATCGGAAGAAGGAAACTTTCGTACTGTGCTGCTAATAAAAGATAGACAAACAAAAGACAGATCATAAATATATAGACCGTCTGGTTTCCTGACAGAATCTCTTCTCTGGTCATCCCGGACCATTCTACATCAAAACCTCTTGGAAGCGTTTCTTTGGCGACACGTTCCACCGCTGCAATAGCATCCCCGGAACTATAACCTTCTGCAGGTTCTCCATTGATCATGGCTGACATATACATATTGTACCTGGTCAAAACCTCAGGACCATATACTTTTTCAATGGTGATGAAGGTAGAGAAAGGCACCATTTCGCCTTTGTCATTTTTCAGATATAAATTCAAGATACTTTCAGGAGTATCGCGGTGCTCCGGATCTGCCTGTACCATTACTTTATACATCTGGCTGAAACGAATAAAATTGGTAGCATAATAGGAACCCAGCATTGTCTGAAGTGTTGACATGGCATTGTCTACTGAAATTCCTTTTTTCGCTGCCATATCATAATCCATATGGATCATATACTGGGGAAAAGTAGCATCAAAACTGGTAAAACTGTTCTGCAGTTCGGGGGCCTCATTCAGCTTTTTAACAAAATCTTTGGTGATTTTATCCGTATTTTCAATAGTCCCTCCGGTTCTGTCGAGAAGACGAAGCTCAAAACCACTGGTATTTCCAAATCCGGGAACTGTTAGACTGCACCCCAAAGTTTAGACAAAATTAAACAATATTATTATATGAAAGAGTTCGGTACTGTACCGGACTCTTTCCTTTTAGATTAAGTCTT
>NZ_FRCD01000044.1 GCF_900142785.1 Chryseobacterium carnipullorum
CCCGTACTTCCGGAGGTATAGATCACATACGCCAGATTATCAGGAGAAATGGTTCTTTCTATTTTATCCCTGGAAACTTTGCTTAAAGTATCCCAATTATTATCCAATAGAATAACATCCAGGTTACTTTTATATTGATCTGAATCATTGTCACTAAGCAATATCGTAACCCCTGAATCCTCCAGCATATACTCCTTACGGGATTGTGGATAATCAGGATCGATGGGTACGTAAGCTGCTCCTGACTTCAGGATTCCCAAAATACCGATGATCATCTCCAGGCTGCGGTTCATGCAGACCCCCACAAGATCTTCCAAAGAGACTCCCTTATCCATAAGGTAATGAGCAAGCTGGTTGGATTTATCATCCAATTCCCTGTACGTAAGACTATGCCCGTCATAAACCACGGCTATAGACTCAGGAGTCTTTGATGCCTGTGCCTCAAACAAATCAACTACCGTCCTGTCCTTGGGATAGTCTACAGCGGTATCGTTGAATACTTCTACCAATTGATGAGTCTCTTCTTGCCTTAAAATTGACAGTTCTTCAACGGTTGTTTGCGAGGGCGTATTCATATGGGTAAGCAGCACGGTTAATGCTTCTTCCATATAGAAAACCAAAGAAGAAGGATCAATCCCTATCGGTAAGATATTGAAGGACAGACCAAAATCATGACTGTAGTCATCAACATCCAAATAAAACGGATAATTGGTGCGGTAGTAACCAGATAACAATTCTCCGTCAAAACCAGAGACCTTATCTAAGTACCCTGCTTCAGAATGACGGTAGTTCAACAAGGCACTGAACATAGGAACATCATTGGGAATACCGCTCAAGTGATGAACACTCGATAAAGGAGTCTGTTCATGATCCAACAGGCTCTGCAAATGCTTATTCGTCCGGGAAATGTATGAAGGGATATCTCCTGTGAGATCCAATAAGACAGGAAGGGTATTCATAAACAGCCCCAAAGAAGATTCGGACCCCTTAGCTCCCTGCAACCTTCCCAAAAGAACTGAACCGAACAGAGCATAGTCTGTACCGCTGCATCTTCCCAAAACAAGACCAAAGGCTGCATGGAACAATACAGCAGGACTGATCTGAAGATCTGAAGACAACTTTCGGATACCATCGCGTAATTCAGCAGATACCATCACCTGGGAGGAAACGATCGTGGTACTCCCATCAATCTTCGTATCTACTAAATTGAATGGATAGGTGGGCGATTCAATCTTTCCGAATAATTCACTAAAGTATTTGTTACTCTCATCCAATTTATTTTTATTCAAGGTGTGCCCTATAAAATCTCTGTATAAAGAAGCTTTAGGAAGCAGACCTGACTGCCCGGACAGATAAAGACTAATCTCACCTATTATTTTTGAGGTCCCGACGTGGTCCATCACCATATGATGGTGGTTTAACACCAGATAATACTTCCCGTTAACCGCATCATCTGCGGCTTTCACTCTTATGGCAGGGGCTTGGGTAAGGTCCATATACAAGTTGCCGGATGTCTGCTCCTGCTCGACCTGAGGTAAAACATCCCATCTCTCATCTATGGCAAGTTCTTCTACCTTAAGTTCAGCTGTTCTCTGTACCACCTGGACAGCCTGAGCAAAACCTTCACTCAGAATACACGTGCGAAGAACATCATGACGATTGATAACAAACCTCAAGGCTTCAATAAATTCAGAGCGCTTTTCTAACGAGGAAAAAGACAATAACTGTGACAATACATAAGGATCTCCTTTGGTGGCATCGCTCATCAAATGATGGAAGTAAATACCTTCCTGTAAAGGAGCCAACGGATAGATATCCTGAATATTGGAGGGCCCTCCAGAAACATGGTCCATAATGATATCCAGCTCATTCTGGCTCAAATCCACCAGGGGAACCATCGAAGGAGTGATATACTCACAATCCCTGACAATACCATTCTCAGGAATCTTATAGCCTTCTTCGGTAGAGGTTAATTTTGTGCTCAATTGAGCGATAGTGGGCCCATTGTAAAAATCGCCAATGTTCACCGTATACCCAAGCTTTCGGATCCTCGCTATCAAACGGATCGATAATAAGCTTTGGCCGCCCAGTTCGAAGAAGTTATCGTGAACGCCTACTTTATCAATTCCCAACAACTCCTGCCAGATCTCTGCTAAGCTTTTTTCGAGCTCTGTCCCTGGAGCAACATAGGCGTTCGTGGACAAAGCAGAGGAGTCTATATCAGGTAATGCTTTTCTATCGAGCTTACCATTGGAGGTCAATGGAAGCGCGTCCAGTTCTATCCACAACCTCGGAACCATATATTCAGGTAAAATTTCATGTAATTGTGACTGTAATGCCTCTTTGTCAAAATCTCCATCCATTACCACATAACCAATCAATCTTTTGTCGTCATGTTCGTCCGATTTGGCCAAAACACAGGATTGGACGACTCCAGGTAATCCTGACAATACATTCTCGATCTCCCCCAACTCAATACGGTAGCCGTTGATCTTGACCTGGTTGTCCTTTCTGCCTAAAAACTCAATATTCCCGTCAGGCAGCCATTTGGCTAAGTCGCCCGTCTTATACAAACGATCTCCTGCTTTGAAAGGATTGGAGATGAACTTTTCATGCGTCAGCTCATCATTGTTCAAATAACCTCTTGCCACTCCTAAGCCTCCTATGCATAATTCTCCGGCAGATCCTATTGGACATAAACGATCTTCGGAATCCAATACATAAACACCCGTAGTCCCAAAAGGAACGCCTAATGGAATTGAACGGGACAATTCCCGGGTGAAATCAACTTGATAAATCAGTTTTCCTATGGTGGTCTCGGTAGGACCATAATGGTTGTAAACCTCACAACGCACATCATTTGAGGCCAAAAGAGAGAAAATACCATCGGTAAAGGCTTCGCCGCCCAGTATCAGGCACTTATTAGGAACAAGTAACGTATCATTAGATTGTAAGCTCTTCCAGTGAGAGGGAACCATTTTTAAACAGTCAATATCCAGAACGGAGATTCTATCTGCATCGATCAATTCATCGTCAGAGAGCACATAAAGCGTTCCGCCTGTTAACAATGAGGGATAAAGTATCGTATTTCCCAAATCCGTGGCGATACTGGAAGTGGAACCAAAACTGCGGCATGACGAAATATTGGTCTTGGACAAAAGTCCATAAAAATAATCTGTTAATGATCTGTGGGCGATCTCAACCCCTTTTGGCATACCCGTACTCCCGGAGGTATAAATGACATACACCAGATTATCAGGAGAAGCGATCCTGTCTAACCTGGCAACAGAATGATGACCCATATTATCCTCCCAATCGGTATCCAGTTCTATAACTGCTAAAGATTCACGGGATGAGAAAACAGCGCTGTTGGCAGCATCACTCAGCAGGATCCTGACTCCGGAATCATCCAGCATATAATCAATACGGGACTGAGGAAAATCAGGGTCTATAGGAACATAGGCTGCTCCCGACTTAAGGATTCCCAAGATACCGGTGATCATCTCCAGGCTGCGGTTCATGCAGATACCCACTAAATCTTCTGCAGAGACTCCCTGATCCAGAAGGTAGTGAGCCAACTGGTTGGATTTTTCATCCAATTCCCTGTACGTAAGACTATGTCCCTCATAAACCACAGCAGTAGTATCGGGAGTCTTTCCAGCCTGTGATTCAAACAAATCAACAACTGTCATGTCCTTAGGATAGTCTATCGTTGTAGTATTGAATTCCTCTAATAATTGA
>NZ_FRCD01000036.1 GCF_900142785.1 Chryseobacterium carnipullorum
GTCGTGAAATTTCAGACGCTTTATTATTTGGTGATTAGAATTCTCATTAGATAATGTTACAAAACGACCTTCTAAATGATTTACATAATTCGGATGCTTTTTTCAGTTTTAAAAAAGCACATTATTCACATTTCATTAGTTTCAAAAAGCTATTTTTGTGTTACAAAAAAAAACATAACCAGACAAATAACCACTATGAAATATAAAAACATCCGAGAAGAAGAACTAAAAAATAAAGTCGGAGCAGATTAGTTTGTAAATCGTCAGCGTAAAAATGGACATGAATTTTGATAACGCAGCCATGCTTCACATACTCAAAAAACTAGGCTATACTTATTGCGGCGAGGTTTACCTGGCAGGCGGTGAAAGAAAAGCTTTCGAGAAACTTCTTTAATCATAAAATCTAAAAACTAAATGCTTGAGAATCTCACATTTTACCTGATCCTGGTGATCATAACCGTTTTGCTGGTGATGCTTGCCAAAAAAATAAAAGTTGCATATCCGGTTTTGCTGGTCCTGGCCGGTCTGGGCATCAGTTTTATTCCCGGCACGCCTAAAATTCATATAGAACCTGAACTGATATTTTTTATATTCCTGCCGCCACTTTTGTATGAAGCTGCCTGGGCGACTTCGTGGAAAGAATTGTGGCGCTGGCGCAGGATTGTGGTCAGTTTTGCTTTCGTGGTGGTGTTTATTACCTCTTTGGTTGTAGCTTTTGCCGCCAATCATTTTATTCCTGGATTTTCGCTGGCGCTGGGTTTTCTTTTGGGTGGAATAGTTTCGCCGCCGGATGCCGTAAGTGCTGGAGCGATTTTGAAATTTGTAAAAATTCCGAAACGGTATTCTTCGATTCTTGAAGGTGAAAGTTTGCTGAACGATGCTTCATCATTGATTATTTTCCGCTTTGCAATGATTGCAGTTGCGACAGGACAATTCATCTGGCAGGAAGCTGCCCTTAGTTTCCTGTGGATGTGTATCGGTGGTGCTGGAATCGGAATCCTTGTAGGGATTTTCTTTATGAAGATGCACCGCTTGTTGCCAACTGACGCCAATATCGATATCGTGCTCACGCTCGTGGCGCCGTTCTTCATGTATCTGGTAGCGGAAGAGCTTCACGCCTCTGGTGTTTTGGCTGTAGTTTCTGGTGGTTTGTTGCTTTCCAATAGAAGTCATTCGTTTCTGGCTACTTCATCGCGTTTAGGGACGCTAAATGTCTGGAGCAGTTTGGTTTTTTTGCTGAATGGTATTGTTTTTATGATGATTGGGCTCGACCTTCCACAGATTGTTTCAGGGCTTGAAACAGACTTGTTCACAGCATTCGGTTATGGCGTTTTGATTACAGTTATTCTGATTATAACAAGAATCGTTGCGGCTTATGGCGCCGTATTCACCACGATGATTATGCGTAATTTCATCACTGTTGCCACCGACAAAATCCAGGCTGGAAAGGACCTGCTTTAATCGGTTGGACGGGAATGCGCGGCGTGGTTTCACTGGCTGCTGCACTTTCTATTCCGCTGACTTTGCACGATGGAACGCCCTTTCCGCACAGGAACTTGATTTTATTTATCACTTTCGTGGTCATTCTGCTCACTTTGGTGGTTCAGGGATTGACGCTGCCTTTTCTCATCAAAAAATTCAAAATTCAGGATCCTGATTTTACCCGCTCTGAAAAGGAAATCGATTATGAAATCCGGAACGAACTTGCAAAAATAGGAGTGAAGAGAATCCGGGATACCCATTTCGAAAAACTTGAAAAATTCCCGGCGTTACAGGATCAGTTGCAAACCTGGGAAAACCGTGTCAACAGTTCGGAAGTAATTCTGAATTTTCCGGAATACCGTGAAATTTACCTGGATATCATAAACCAGCAGCGCGAATGGCTGATTTCCAAAAACCGTGAGGATATTCTGCTGGATGAAGAAATTGTACGTAAACATTTAAAAATGCTCGATTTACAGGAGGAAAAACTGGGAATGCATTAAATTTTTAAAACAATGAACTTTGTTGACGTGGAGAGTAATTCTTTTGTGCTAAAGTTTACCATAATATTCTATTTTTATTTCTTCTTAATTTTATATTATGAAAACATTTGATTCAATAAAATTAAAATTAGACAGTCTAGAAAATAATGCAGAGCGAATAAAATTTCTTAAATCAATACAGGAAAATCCCAATATTGGAAGACATGATTTAAGAAGAATTGTTTGTAATACGATCTTTTAGTCGAATATCTTTGCGGATAAACTGATTACAAATCAAAAATTAATCTAAAATTACTCTAAAACTATTTGATAATGCGGTTTTACTCATTCTTATTCTTAATGATGTATTGTGTTTTATATTCTCAATCAGATCAATTACAGTCTGAATATGAAGTTATCTATAAATTCAAAATGTATCCTGATACTTTGTCTAAAATTAACCCAGATGAAGAATATTTATCCTTATTAATAAATAATAATAAATCATTGTTTAAATCTACTCAAAAAGCTAAGACCGATTCAATTGTGTTGGCTATTGGTAAACAACAATTTGCAAATCCAGTTAATGGTAAAGTGATGTTGAATATGGAAAAAGTACCGACTGTTAAATTTAAATCAGAAGTTTTTAATGATGGAGGCAAACTGATGGTTTTTAAAGAATTATTAAGAAATCGTTTTTCATATCCTTTGGAGGATCCTATAAGTTGGGAAACAGAAAATGAATCGAAAATTATAGGTACATTTAAATGCAAAAAAGCTGTTGGAAATTATAAGGGTAGGAAGTATGTATCGTGGTATACTGAAGATATTCCGATTCCTGACGGCCCTTATGTATTCAAAGGTCTTCCAGGTTTGGTATTAGAAGTTTATGATACAAAAGATTACGTTAATTTTTCTATGGTTAGTTTTAAAAAGGTTTCAAAACCAATTGTTCCCATGAAAGATGTGGCGCCTACTAAATATGATAATTTCTATAAAGCGAGACAAAACTATTTAGATAATCCGGCAGGGATGATATCAAATCAGACAGGATATTCTCTAAAGCCAAGTCACGTTGCCAGAATTAACAGTAATGCTAAAAGATCTAATAATTTTATAGACTAAATTTAATTAATTTATAGATTTAGATGCACCTAATTAGGTGCATTTTTTATATATAAATCTATTCTCTAATTTTATAACTCAATTTATTTATACTTTTGTCATGTGAAAAGTCCAATTCAATTATTAAAATTTTCGGATGATGAGAATATTATTATCCCTGTTCTCCCTGCTAAAGTAAAAGCAGGTGGTTACGGAAGTTTTGAAAGTCCGGCACTTGATTTTCCTGAAGATACTATAGATCTTCTAAAGCTTCTGATAAAAGATAAAGAAACAGTTTTTTTTGCTTTTGTAACAGGTGATTCCCTTAATGGAATAGGAATATTTGACGGTGATATTTTAATAATACAAAAGGGAATGTTACCGAAAGAAAATGATGTGATCATTGTTTTTTTAGATGGAGAATTTTATGTAAAAAAATACAGACCAAGTTTCAAAGAAAATTCATCAAGTCTGGAAAGTATTACATTAAAATCTGAAAATCCTGAGTATTTGGATTTATTTATTTCTTCGGATTCAGATTTTACTTATTGGGGAAGATCTACTTGGAACCTACATAGATTATAATAATGTTCGGATTAATTGACGGAAATAATTTTTATGCATCCTGCGAACGCATTTTCCGTCCCGATCTACGGAACAAACCTGTTATTGTACTATCCAATAATGATGGATGCGCCATTGCCCGAAGTCCAGAGGCTAAAGCACTCGGTATTAAAATGGGAGCTCCTGCCTTTCAAATAGAAGATATAATCAAAAAATATAACGTAGCAGTATTTTCAGCAAATTTTGTATTATACGGTGATATTTCCAATCGAATTGTCAATATCAGCCGTAGATACTGCCGAGATATAGAAGTCTACAGCGTGGACGAATCTTTTCTTGATTTTCATGGTTATGAATATTTAAATTTAAAAGATCATTGCAACGACCTTAGAAATACTGTTTTTAATGGTTTGGATATTCCTTGTAGCATTGGTATTGCGCCAACTAAAACATTGGCTAAAGTCGCCAATAAGATAGTTAAAAAGCACTCAAATGAGTTAGGACACACTTACGTTATTGATTCTCAAAATAAGATAGAAAAAGCCTTGAAATGGTTACCATTGGAGGACGTTTGGGGTATCGGAAGAAGATACGCAGAAAGGTTTTCAAGAATCGGAGTAAAAAAAGCTTGGCATTTTACTCAATTGCCAGAAGCGTATGTACAAAAGGAAATGGGTATTTATGGTTTGAGAATGCACAAGGAATTGCGAGGAATACCTCAATATGAACTTTCCGAATATAAAGAAAAAAAAGGTATTGGTACAAGCAGAACTTTTGACAAAAGAACCGATAATTTAGAAGTTTTGAAAGAACGAGTTTCAACATTTGCATTTAAATGCTCAGAGAAACTACGAAAACAAAATTCTTGCTGTAATTTCATCACAGTTTTCATTACTACAGACCGTTTTAAAGCTGATTTAAAGCAGTACAGCAATTCTATAACACTTGCATTGCCAAATCCATCAAGTTCAGCAATTGAATTGTCTGCAATGGCTTTAAAAGGTTTAGAAAAAATATACTTACCTTTTTTTCAATACAGAAAAGCTGGCGTAATGCTTACTGAATTTGTGCCAGACACCGAAAGAATGACAAGCTTATTTGATGAAGATTTTCACGAAATACATAAACCTATCATGACTGTAATTGATAGAATGAACAAAAGGTTAGGTGCTGATAAAATCAAATTAGCCTCTATGGATGTTCAGAAAACTTGGAAAATGAATCAAAAAAATCTTTCTCCAAGATATACTACTGACATTAATCAAATAATTCGAGTAAAAAGTTAATAGTTTTTATTAGATAGTTGTGTATTAAAAATGAATACTGTATATTTGCAGTATACAAGCATTTAAACTAAATAGAAAACCTTAAATAATAAAAATAATGAATATGATCAGACCAAAAATTCCGCACAGGATTAAAAATTTAAAATTATGCCCATATCTTCATTTAGCCACAAAGGTTTAGAAAAATTATTCGTCGAAGGAGACGGAAGTAAAGTTCAATCACACTTAGTAAAAAAATTAAGTAGATTATTATTTATGATTGATACATTAGAGAAAGTTCCTGAAGATTTAAAAGGATTGCAGAATTTAGCACCTCACAAATTAAAAGGTAATTTATCAGAATTCTGGTCAATTAGCGTTTCAGGGAACTATAGGATTATATTTAAGTTTGATAGCACAAATCATGAGGCAACTCATCTTGATTTGATAGACTATCATTGATTACAAAAAGTTTTATAAAAATGGAAAGACATAAAAGTCTAAATATCCATGTTGGGGAAATATTGAAAGAAGATATTATCGATCCCGCAAATTTAACGATTGGTGATGCCTCAAAGCTGTTAAACACAACAAGGCTGACACTATCAAAAATTATCAACGGAAAAAGTTCAATTACTCCCGATATGGCATTACGTATAAGTTATGTTTTTGGAGGATCTGCCGATTTTTGGCTAAGATTACAAAGAAAATATGATCTTGCAAAAGCAGAAGATAATTTTCACAAGGACACATTGACAAAGCATTCTTATAATTAAAAGAATGCTTTTATTTTAATACACTATTTTTTTGCAATTTGTGTACAGATACGAGTAAGCACAATTTTTGCACATTCATTTTCTATCAATCCTAAGAACATGTGCTATAATTTCAATTCCAAAGGTGTAGATCTTAAAAAGGCAATGAAAGATTTTGATGCTGAAGAAGTTGATACTACTAATTTCAACATAGGACTAATCAATGCCTTTGTAAAACAGACGAAACCAACAATTCCTGCAATAGTTAATCATAACGGAATTTTATTGATCCCTACGTATTGGGGTATTAAAGAAATAAAAAAATATCCTACCTCTGGTTTAAATCTAAAATCTGAAAAAACATATCGTGATTATAAAAATATTGAAAAGAATAGATGTTTAATTCCTGCAACTTCATATTACGAAGGAAAAAAAGTGATCTTACCGACAAATAAAGCAGGTTCGCAGAAGCACGAAATGTTTTGGAAAGATCGAACACAATTTTATATTGCCGCATTTTATGATTTTTGGTCGGATGGTAACATTGGTTTTGGACTTGTAACCACAGAGCCAAACGAAGTACAAGCTCCCATCCATGATAGAATGATCATTACGCTTGATGAAAAAATGGGAAGAGAATTTTTAAATCAAAAACCAATTGAAGAATTTCAATTTCCTAATTTCTCGCCAAATCTTGATTTTCTAAATTTAGAACCGGAGAAAACTTCACAAACACTTTTTTGATATGAGCATACAAGATACAGAACAAGTGATAATGAATATCACTATGGATATGGCTGAAGATCCAGAAGGAGTTTACAATGATGTGATGGAACTCATCCGTGAAGAAGCGATTGAAAAAGAAATTGAATATGATGGTTATTATCGTATTAAATGGGAAGAAGAAGCTGAAAATGTAATGACCTTCGATAAAGACTATTTTGAAAATAAAGATCGACGAGATTTATATATCTTTAAGTCTGCATTGGATGATAAAGAAATTTTTCATCTATTGCATTACATCTGGAACTTAGCAAAAGGTGAAGATTTAAATGAAAATATATTACATCGAGAAATATATACTTTACAAGAAAAAGGAGTTAAATTTTAATTATGGAATTTATTGAAGTAATAGAAAGCAAGGAACAAGTTTTAAAAATGATCAATGAAATAATTGATGATTATAAAAATGATGAAGGTAATTTAGAAGGAGAATATGAAAATGAGACAGTATAGGGGTCAGTCGACGAAAAGTAAAATTTTGTACGTTAAGGATAAAATCTATTAAAAGGTTTTGTTTTAATAGATTAAACTGATTTAATTAATCGGT
>NZ_FRCD01000031.1 GCF_900142785.1 Chryseobacterium carnipullorum
TTTAATACATTCTAATTTGAAAGCAACGCTAAATTTTTCTTTTCTATACATAAAAAATGCCCCTAAAAAGTGTCTAACTTTTTGGGGGCAGTCCACTGATATCCGGATTTTTATTATTTACCAAAAAACTTGCGCTATTTTTTTCTTCCCGTTCTCCATTTTCTCCATAGATAAATAAGGATAGGAATGAGCAATAGAAACGGCCAGAATGAAATAATTCCTAATAAAAAACTCACGAAACTGTTCCAGCCTTCTGTAACAGAATCCGCAAAACGGCTTCCGAAACCAATTTTTGAAGTGGCAGAACTTCTTACTTTTTCTTTGTATAAACTAAGGTTAAGGGTACTGTAATTCACCCGGTCATCGATGAAGCGTAGCCTGCCCTCTGCAACATCAATTTCATCCTCCAATTCACGGATGGTTTCCTGAATCTCGATCATGTCTTTTGTGGTAGAAGCACTTCTAAGCATATCGCGGTACTTTTCCAGATAAATCTTTTTATTGGCTAGCTTAACAGAGACATCAGTATATTCTTCGGTAACATCATCAGAGGAAATATTTTTCGACAAAACAGAGCCTACTCCTTCAGAAAATGAATTGATCAGTGCGTCAAAATTTTTATGAGGAATACGGATCACAAGATCCAGGTTATCATCTAAATCTGTATTTTGAAATTGTTCATTTTGAATATAGGCCTCATTTTTCTTCAGAATATCTGCCACCTGATTCTGGGCTTTTTTAATATCTCCCACCTGAATTCTCATATTCCCGTTTTTAATGACCTTTTTGGCAATCGTGTCCAGCTTTTTGGGGGCTATGGACGGTTGGGGAGACTTATTTTTATCGGGTAGCAATTTTTCAGATATAGAATTTGGCGGTGCCACCTGATAGACTTCTTCAGCCACTTTATCTTCTGACATCATTTTGATTGCAGGTGAGTTAGCAGCTTCCATTTCGGATTTATTGCATGCACTCATTAAAAGGAGTATACATAAAGGTAAAAATAATTTTATCATGAATATTTTTTAATGTACCTTATCAAAAATTATGCTTAAAGCTTTTTTTTATTCAAAATTGGTATCGTTTTATTGAAATGATTGGGATTTAATTATTTTGAATCAATTTAAAAACAATGTGAAATCTAAATTATTTTCTATTTTTAATGAATGAAAAAAAGTCTTTTAGTATTTGCGTTTTCTCCATTTTTGATGTTTGCTCAGGAAGTTCCGAAACTGACCGATGAGATGGCTCTCAAATTATTGGAAAAACCGCTTCACTGTATCAATCAGGAATATCCAAACAAAACAGCACATATCATCAACAATGCGGGTGAGGTTACTTTAACCCCAAAAGACCTTCATCCAAGTTTCTATGGCTGCTTCGACTGGCATAGCTCGGTACATGGACATTGGATGCTGGTGAGATTACTGAAGACAAAGCCTGATCTGGCCAATGCAAAAGACATTGAAAAAATTCTTGACATTTCTTTAAATAAAGAAAATCTGCAGGTTGAAGCCGATTATTTCACAAAATTTCAATTAACGACTACATTTGAAAGAACCTATGGTTGGGCCTGGTTGCTCAAACTTGATGAAGAGCTGACCACATGGGATCACCCCAAAGCTAAAATCTGGCATCAGAATCTAAAACCTTTAACCGATAAGATTTTACAATCATGGAAAGCTTATCTTCCTAAGCAAACCTATCCAAACAGAACCGGAGTACATCCCAATACGGCTTTTGGTTTGGCATTTGCGATCGATTGGGCTAAAGCCAACCATGATCAGGAATTCGAGAATCAACTTAAAGAAAAAGCAAAGTATTTTTATGGAAAAGATCAGAAAACACCAGCTTATCTGGAGCCGGACGGATCAGATTTTTTCTCGCCAAGCCTTGAAATTGCAGACCTCATGAGACGGGTACTGCCCCAGAAAGAATTTGTCCGGTGGCTGAATAATTTTTATGAGAAAAGAAGCCTGGAGAATATTGAAAAAATACCTGTTGTAAGTGATCTGAGCGATTATCAGACGGTTCACCTTGTAGGTCTTTCTTTTTCCAAAGCATGGTGCATGAAAGGAATATCAAAAGCACTTCCTGACGGACATCCTTTGAAAAAGGACTTTAAGAGAACGGCCGATGTATTTTTAGCCAACGGGCTTCCTTTATTATTTCAGGGGAATTATGGTGGAGACCACTGGCTGGCGAGTTTTGCCGTTTATTCACTCGAAGACTAAAAGGTTGTAAGCACAGATTATATTGGTTACATTTGTCTTATGTCAGCCTTAGAAAAATTTGGTGTCGAAATTTTTACCCAACATAATATTTTCGAGAGAATTTCTGCGGATAAACCTTTCCGTCCGGAAAATCCTGCCTTTATTTTTATTAAGTCGGGAACTATAAAGCTGCGCCAGCATTTCAGCGATCTGGAACTTTCCGCCAATATGTTTATGGTAACCGACCCGCAAACGATTTATGAAATGGTTTCCGTAAGTGGTGATTTTCAGTCCAGAATGGTGTCTTACAAAAGAGAATTTATTTCTGCTTTATCACTAAAATTCAACAGACTGATTACGTACAGGTATTTTCGCCAGCAGATGAACAAAGGAGTTCCTTTTCCCGAAAGCGAAATGGAAGTCGTGTGGAAAAGCGTTAATTTTCTAAAGTATATTCTGGATTCCGAGACCGAAATGCTGTATAAAAAGGAAATGATAGAACATCTTTTCTCTGTTTTCTGCTATCAAATGGCGGGGATTATTTCCAAGGAAGATAATAATTCCATGAATCAGATGTCCAGACAGGAAGAAATTGTATTTGTATTCCTTACAGATCTCGCGGAACATCATCTGACAGAGAAAACCGTTGAGTTTTATGCCGAACGGCAGTCGATTACAACCAGACATCTTTCCTCAGTCGTGAAATCTATTACCGGAAAGTCTGCCAGTCAGATCATCGCCCTCATCGTCATGAACGAGGCAAAGGTACTTTTGAACTCCTCTAATAAACCGGTTTCGGAGGTTTCTTCAATCCTTGGTTTCAGTGATCAATATGCATTTTCCCACTTTTTTAAAAAACATCTTGAAGTAAGTCCCAGACAGTACAGACATCAGTTTGAAAGTTAAAATCTTACATTTGAACATCTTTTTCCAAAATTCAAACATTTGATTGAATTGGTTGCTGCCGTAACTTTGCCTTTGTAAAACAAGGTAAAATGACAAATAATGTAAAAACAGCACTATCACTAGTGATAGCTCTATTCCCTGCGCTGTTTTTTTCTCAACAGATCAAACAGATGACCGCAGGTGAGGCCGCCGATATGGCAGTGAAAAACCACCAGCAGTTAAAAGTGGCTGCCCAGAATATTGACATTGCAAAACAAAGTACAACTATTGCAAAACTTCAGAAGCTTCCTAATATTACAGCTTCTACCAGTCAGTTCTATTTGGGTGACGCTGTAGCAATCGACAAAGATTTTTCGACCTCAACCAATATTCCGATGCCTCACTACGGAAGCTCCTATGCGGTACAGGCCACGCAACTGATCTTCAAAGGAGGTCTGGTGAACAGATCCATTGAAATGGCGGGTCTTCGTGAACAGCTTTCTGAACTGGATTTAGAAAAAAACAAGCTTGACGTAAAATTTCTCGTGATCTCCAATTATCTGGATGTCTATAAAATGGGCAATCAGGAAACTGTGTTTCAGAATAATAAAAAGCTGGCACAGGAACGTCTGAAAAATATTCAGAAGTTCTATCAGCAAGGAATGGTAACCCGTAACGAGGTCATCCGTGGAGAACTGGCGATCAAAAATCTGGATCAGGGAATCCTGACCCTGACGAATAATAAAAAAATTCTTAATTATAATTTAAACATTGCCTTAGGACTACCTTCTGAAACAGAGATTGTTCCTGTTGAAAGTTTAACGGACAAAGAATCAGTTATTGGCATGGATTATTACATAGAGCTTGCTCACGACAGTAATCCTCAGCTAAAATCTGCTAAGAAAAACATAGATGTTGCCGATAAAAATATCGAAATCATTAAAACAGATCAGATGCCAACGCTATCCGGGTTTGGAGGCTATACCTTACAGCGTCCGGTCATGACAAGAAATCCTGTTCTGGATATGTATTCGGGAGGATGGCAGGCTGGTGTTTCATTGAGTTACAATATTGATAATTTATACAAGACAAAAGAAAAGGTAAAGCTTGGTGAATTACAGAAAACACAGGCGGGTGATGCGGTGACACTTGTTCAGCAGAATGTAGATATGGCAGTGAATGCAGCGTATGTAAAATACCAGGAATCGATCCAACAGGCAGATATTCTGAATGATTCGAAAAGACTGGCAGAAGAGAACTACAAAATCACAGAAGCCAAATATTTGAATCAATTGGCTGTACAGGCTGAAATGATTGATGCGCAGAACCAGAAACTACAATCAGAGTTGGATTTTGCCAATGCTGAGATCAATGTATTGTATCAATATTACAACCTGCTGAAGGCTGCAGGAACGCTTTAATTTTAAAACTGAAAATCAAGACAATGGACAACAAGGAACAAACTACTCAAAATACTCAGGCCGCTCCCGCACAGTCAGGGGCAGCTGTTAAAAAGAAACAGAATAAAAAAAATAAAATCAGAGCCATCATTTCCAATACGATCGTTTTTCTGGTCATAGGATTCGGTCTTTTCTGGCTGGTCCGCGAATATTTTCACATCGGAGATAAGACCTATACGGAAGCAGCTCAGGTAGAGGAGTTCATCAACCCGATCAATACAAGGGTTTCGGCTTATATTAAAGACATAAAATTCATTGAGCATCAAAAGGTTAAAAAAGGGGACACCCTTGTGATTTTAGATCAGAATGAAATATTAACCCAGTTGGGTCAGGCGGAAGCTGCTTATCAGAATGCGATGGCACAAAGATCGGCCACAAGCTCATCTGTCAATACCGTTTCCAACAACGTGAGAGTGATGGAATCCAATATCGCAGGAGCAAAAGCAAGACTATGGAATGCCGAGCAGAATTTAAACCGATATAAAAACCTGCTGGCCGCAGAAGCAGTAACCAGACAGCAGTATGACCAGATCAAAACAGAGTACGATGCACAGAAAGCAGCCTATGAGACCTTAGTGAATCAGAAGCAGTCTGCCAATCTTTCTACCACTGAGGTGAAAAGTAAATTAGGAATCAATGATGCAGAAATAAAAAGAACAAAATCAGCCCTGGATATGGCTAAGATTAACCTTTCTTATACCGTGATCACAGCACCTTATGACGGAATTATGGGACGTAGAACCATTTCTGAAGGACAATTGATTCAACCAGGTCAACAGGTAGCCACCATCGTTCTGAATGGTCAGAAATGGGTAACTGCTAATTTTCTGGAAAGCCAGATGCCTCATGTGAAAATTGGGGAAAAGATGACAATGACTGCTGATGCGTTGGGAGGAAAGAAATTTGAAGGGATTGTCACTGCTGTTTCTGCAGCTACAGGATCAAGATATTCAAGTGTTCCGACAGATAACTCTACAGGTAACTTTATCAAAGTACAGCAAAGAATTCCTGTAAGAATAGAGTTCACGGCTTCCAATAAAAAAGAAGACCTGGAAAAACTAAGCGCGGGAATGAATATGAATGTAAATATTAACTAAGACAAAAGATATCAGATCTCAGATTTCGGACATTGGATGTTGAATGAAGATTTGAAGACCGAGTAACAAAGTCTGTTATCTGTTATCTAAAATCTGAAATCTAGTATCTAAACAACATGTACAACAAAGGATTATATAGCGACTGGGTGCCCAAACCCATACAGATGCTGCTCATTGTGCTGCTATTGGCAGTAGTGATGCCGCTTGGTGGGGTCTATACCGGAAACATCAGTTATCTGGTGAGCGGGACAGGAGCGATGACAGAATATTTTATTTGGGCCAACTATGCTACCACAATAGGAATGGGGGCCTGTATGCCCATCGTTCTGAGAATGAAAATGCGCTTCAAGGTGCGGGATAAAATGACGGTACTTCTTGTGCTTCTGGGTTTGTTGAGCTATATCAATGGAACCACAATGCAACCTATGGTCTTTGTATTTACCGCCCTGTTTATCGGGTTTCTAAAGATGATGGTAACGATAGAGCTGTTTCTGCCGCTAATGATGATGATCGGAAACAGAGGAATGTTTTACGGCCTTTTTTACACCTTTGTTTTGGTGATGAACCAGGTGGCAGCTTATTATGCTGTGGTAGTTTCTATTCACTACAACTGGCAGCAATTTTATCTGATAGCGGCGGTATTATGTTTCATTCTCGCTCTGATACACTGGATTTTTATGCATGACAAGTACTTTGCATTAAAAGTTCCGCTGCATTATATCGACTGGATGAGCATTATGTTTTTCGTTTCTACATTTATGTTTTCTGCGTATGTTTTTTCTTTCGGGAAGCAGCAGGATTGGTGGAATTCGAAAAATATTATGAATGCGAGTATCGCTGCTTTCGTAAGCTTTGCTTTGCTGGTCGTTCGCCAGTTCACCTTAAAAAGACCTTACTTATCATTTAAGATATTTACAAAAAATAATGTGCAGCATGGACTGTTTATGCTTTTGTGGCTGGGAATGTTCTTAGGAACAACTTCACTTCAGAATACCTTTGCCGTAGGAGTTCTTGGGTATGATCAGCTGACCAATGCAGGACTGAATCTGCTTATGGTCCCCGGAATTATTCTGGCAGGAGTGATTGCTGTCGTTTGGTTTAAAAAAGAAATACCATTGAAAATGTACATCTTCTCGGGATTTTCGGCGATGATGGGATATGCATTGATTATGTACTTTTCGATGGTTTTAGAATTCAATTATGAGAACTGGTACCTTCCTATGTTTTTAAAAGGATACGGAATGTGCTCATTGTTTATTTCAGTATGGTTTTATACCCTGGACAAACTTGAAATGGATGATATGTTGGCTGCAATCGGGCTTGTTTTGGTGTGGAGAACGTTTCTGGCTGTAGGATTCTTTTCAGCATTGTATTCATGGTTTCAGTACCGTTTTCAGATTACAGCAGTAGGAGATCTTGCAGTGTACATCGACGGTATGACCGTTAGTCCTCAAACATTAGCTGCGAATATGAAAACAATTCAACTGAATGCCATCCTTGTTTCCGGCAAAAAGATCTTCGGATATATTATTTTGACAGGTTTTGGAGTATTGCTGTATGTAATGACGCATCATTTTGGAAGAGAAAGATTCCAGTATTTGAGGTTCATCAGAGTTCTGGGCGGTAAATCTGTGATTGCCAGAAGAAGACTTCGGGAAAGAAAAAAATTAGTAGAAGAAATAAAAGACGCAGCCGGGCCTGCGGTTTAAAGATACCTTGTTTTTCACGAGTAAAGCTCTGCTATATATTTTTAGTGGGGCTTTACTTTTTTTTAACTAATTATTTTTATTTAGACAAAATAAAATTAAATTTGTATGAATAAAAATTAGAATATATGACAAGAATTCAAACCGGACGAATTGTTGCAGAGCTAGTTAGAAAAGAATATATCACTGATCATTACATCAGAGTGTATCTGTATTCTCCCGAAGCTCATTTGTTTAAAAACACCACTATCGGTGATAATAATAAGATTGCCGTACCTCCTTTGGGCTTGGATGAGGTCCATTTCCCCACTCTGGATGAAAACCGTCAATGGGTATATCCTCCAAAAGAAGTGGCTCCTGCGGTAAGAACCTATACCCACAGAGGAATTGATCTTGAAAAGAATGAGCTGATCATCGATTTTGTAGATCATGGTGATGGAGGCCCCGCATCAAAATGGGCCAGAGAAGCGGGACCAGGTTCCAAATTAGGAATCATGATGCGTACGCAGGCAAAAGAAATGTATCCAGAAGTTGAATGGTACCTGTTTGCGGGTGATGCTACAGCTATTCCGGTGTTGAGTGCTATGCTGGAAACCCTCCCGGAAACAGCAAAAGGAGTCTGCATTATCGAAGTTCACGGAAAAGAAGATGAACAAATTTTTCCGACTCAAGCTGATATTGAATTCAGGTGGCTTCATAACGCTACACCCCATATCAGCAGTGAAATGGCAGATACTGTAAAAAGTATTGCTATCCCCGAAACCACTAAATTCGGATATGTGGCAGCTGAGTTTTCAAGCGTCAAGGAAATCCGTACCTACCTCAGAAAAGAAAAAAACTGGACTGCTCAGGAGCTCAATGCTTACTCTTACTGGAAAGCGGGCGTAGCAGAGAATGAATCGGAAAAGGATAGACATAAAGAGAAGGATTCGATGGGGTAGGTGGCAGATAGTAGGTTTTAGGTATTTCGCAGTATAAAACGATGGTCTTTGATTTGTATTTTACACGATATGGATGGCAATGGTGAATTTTGATTTGCAAGTGAATGGTTAATTCAAGAGCAATAAGCAAGATGTATAAGTCAGAAGCGAGATCAGGCATAGATGTCAAACATGAGACGATTATTCATTAACTTAATGACTACAAACCAGCAACAGGCAAGTAAAAACGCTGTCACTCAAACTCTGCATCTCGAATCCCGAAATCTGCAACTTGCAATCAGAACCCGAAACTCTTATCTTTGCCACTTTTAAAGACCACAATGAAAGATTTAATGGGCAAAGCAATCTGGGATTATTTTCACAACGAGAATCCTGAGGATCTGCAGACAGAAACTTCAATCTCGGAACTGGATGAGCTTCCGGTAGACTATCTTTTCAGAGATTTTGAAGATATGAATGATATTGAGCAAAAAGCACTTGAACTTGCTCAGGGAAGAGTGCTGGACATTGGTGCTGGCGCAGGCTCCCATGCTTTGTATCTTCAGAATGAAAAAGATCTTGATGTTTTGGCACTGGATATTTCACCCAAATCTATTGAAGTCTGTAAATTGAGAGGGATCAAAAAAGCAGTATGTGTAAATATGCTGGATTTTTCTGCAGATCCCTTTGATACGGTTCTGCTTCTGATGAACGGAACCGGAGTTTTTGAAAGTCTTGAAAAAATTGACACCTATCTCAAAAAGCTGCATACTTTAGTGAATGAAGGCGGACAAATCCTTATCGACAGTACAGATATTCTGTACATGTTTGACCGTGATGAAGACGGAGGCGTTTATATTCCGGCAGGTGGCTATTATGGCGAACTGGATTATATCGTTCATTATAAAGGAGAATCTGAAAACCCAATCAAATGGCTTTATCTTGATTTTACAACCCTGAAAAATGCGGCTGAAAATAACGGATTTGCCATAGAAAAAGTAATGCAGGAGGAAGATTCTTACCTGGCAAAACTGACGAAAATATAAATAGTCCTTCGTCATGACGAACACAGCGAAACAATCTTAATACTCTTAATCACTAAACTCTTTCTTAAGGGTTACTCTTTTTAAACCATTAGATTAAAATTAAGTTTTTAAGATCATTAAGTTTAAACTGCGTTTTTTAAGGACGGAATAAAAAATACAAAAGACACATGAAAAAATCATGTGTCTTTTATTTTATCTGAAATGTAGGGTTTATCCTATCTCAATACCATTTTCTACATTGCTGTCATCCGGTGTTACGAAAGACAGTTTTCCGTCTGGTTTTGTCGTTAATAAGAACATTCCCTGAGATTCAATTCCTCTGATCTTTCTCGGAGCAAGGTTCAGTAAGATCATCACCTGTTTTCCAATCAGTTCTTCCGGTGTGAAGCTTTCTGCAACCCCTGAAACCACAGTTCTGATATCAACCCCGGTATCTACTTTAAACTTCAGTAATTTATCCGCTTTTTCAACTTTTTCAGCTTCTAAAATGGTGGCAGTTCTAAGGTCTATTTTCGTAAAATCATCAAAAGAAATTTCTTCTTTCATAGGGTTGGCGTTAGGGTTTGTTTTTTTATTGTTTTGTTTCGTTTGTTCAAGCTTTTCAATCTGAGCTTCGATGACACTGTCTTCAATTTTTGAGAAAAGAAGTGGAGCTTTTTCTACAATCTTATGTCCGGCTTTAATTAGAACTTTCGAATTTTCTAATAAAGTCCAATCAAGCTGTTCAGTATTAAATATATCGTAGATTTTTTGAGCCGTAAATGGAAGGAATGATTCGGCTAAATTTCCTAAAGCAACAGAAATTTGAGCCCCAATAAACAATGTATGTTTAGTTTTTTCAACATCAACTTTAATCGTTTTCCAAGGTTCTTCATTTTGAAGATATTGATTCCCAAATCTTGCTAAATTCATGAATGCTGATAAGGCATTTCTAAATTCATAATTTTCAAGAAAATTTCTTACCTCAGATGCTCTTTTGCTAATTTCTTCAAGTTCAGGAGCATTAATGTCTCCTTCAGGAATTTTTCCTTCAAAGTCTTTATTAATTAAGACAGCAACTCTATTGATAAAGTTCCCGAAAATACCTACCAGTTCAGAATTATTTTTAGTCTGGAAATCTTTCCAGGTAAAATTATTATCCTTTGTTTCCGGAGCGGATGAAAGAAGCGCATATCTTAAAACATCCTGTTGTCCCGGGAATTCTTCTACATATTCATGAGCCCATACTGCCCAGTTTCTTGACGTTGAGATTTTATCGTTCTCAAGGTTTAAGAATTCAAAAGCAGGAACATTTTTCGGCATGATATAATTTCCGTGAGCCTTCATCATCGCAGGGAAAATAATACAGTGGAATACAATATTATCTTTTCCTATGAAATGAACAAGGTCGCTGCTTTCACTCTGCCAGTAATCTTTCCAGTCTTTTCCGTTTTTCTCTGCCCATTCCTTAGTGAAAGAAATATAACCAATTGGAGCATCAAACCAAACATAAAGCACTTTCCCTTCTGCATTCGGAAGCGGAACAGGAACTCCCCAGTTCAGGTCTCTGGTCATGGCACGTGGCTTAAGACCGTCGTTTAACCATGATTTAACCTGTCCGTATACGTTAGGTTTCCAGTCATCTTTATGACCTTCTATGATCCACTCGTTTAAGAAGTCTTCATATTCATTTAAAGGAAGGTACCAGTTTTTGGTGTCTTTCAAAATCGGAACATTTCCGCTTAACATCGATTTAGGATTGATCAGCTCTGAAGGTGACAGAGTAGAACCGCATTTTTCACACTGGTCTCCATAAGCATTCTCATTGCCACAGTTTGGGCAAGTCCCAACAATATATCGGTCTGCCAGGAATTCTCCGGCCTGCTCATCAAAATACTGCTCTGAAACTTCTTCCGTGAATTTCCCTTTATCATAAAGAACTTTGAAGAAATCCTGGCTCGTTTCATAATGCTTTTTAGACGTCGTTCTTGAATATTCATCAAATGAAATTCCAAGGTCCGAAAAAGATTTTTTAATGATCTCGTGGTACTTATCTACGATATCCTGAGGAGTTACTCCCTCTTTTTTTGCTCTGATGGTAATAGGAATTCCATGCTCATCCGACCCGCAGATAAACGCTACATCTTTTCCTAATCTTCTTTGAAATCTTGCGTAGACATCCGCAGGAATATATACACCTGCCAAATGTCCTATATGAACCGGTCCGTTTGCATAAGGCAAAGCTGCCGTAATCATCTTTCTGTTTGACATTTTATAGTAAAGTTTTAACTGCAAAGATAAGGATTATCTGTCGAAAATGCCGTAAGCTTCCTGTTTAATAAATTTTTTGATCGCCGGAAACGCTTTAATATTACATTTAGTTAAACAATTGTTTAACTTATTGTTAAGTTTTAATAGTGTTATGTTTTGCATATAGTAATACAATGTTTTGTAAAACAGACATTTAATATTTTATCGACCAACAATTTACGGAAAATTATCTTAATTTTTGATAATATTATAATAATTCCAATTTTTTTATAAATTGCAAAGCTGACCAGACAGCTTTACTTAAAAAACGAAACTAAAAAAACGATATTGTGAAAAATTTTACAACGGTATTAAAAATTGCACCTGCTTTTCTATTGGCGGGCTCAATGATACATGCACAGACCCAAGACTCTACAACCAAGGAGAAAAAAATCGAAGAGGTTGTATTGATTGGATACGGGAAGCAGAAGAAATCTGACCTTACAGGTTCTATTACTTCAGTAAGTTCCAAAGACTTCAACGGTGGAGCTGTTTCTGCAGGACAGTTAATCCAGGGTAAAACACCAGGGGTACAGATCACCAACAACAGTGGTGCTCCGGGGTCAGGAACCAAGATCAGGATCAGGGGTACTTCTTCTTTGAGTGGAGAAAACTCACCATTAATTGTCATTGACGGGGTTCCACAGGATTTTGTTGGAATGAATGGAGTATCAGATCCTTTATCATTAATTAATCCCAATGATATTGAAACATTTGACATCCTGAAAGATGCGTCTGCTACGGCAATTTATGGGAACAGGGCTTCCAATGGGGTTATTTTGATCACGACCAAAAAAGGAAGTGCAGGAAAATTTAAGATCAATTTCTCAACAGTAGCTTCTCTGTCTACTAAAATGGGGACTGTAGATGTATTGAATGCACAGGAGTTCAGAGATTTTGTCAATACTTATGCGCCTGCTAATTACAAAACAAGGCTGGGAAATGCAGATACCAACTGGCAGGATCAAATCTATCAGATGGGATGGGGAACAGATAATAATCTTGCCCTTGCCGGAGGAATTAAAGGTCTTCCTTACCGTTTATCTGTAGGCTATAACGAGCAAAATGGTATTGTAAGAACAAATTCATTCCGCAGAACTTCAGTAGGATTGAATTTAAATCCTAAATTCTTTGACAATCATTTATCTGTGAATGTGAATGCCAAAGGAACTTTCACCGATAACCGATTTGTAGATGGCGGAGTGATCAAGGCAGCAACCTATTTTGATCCTACACAGCCAATATATTCAGGGAATTCTAACTACGGAGGATATTATGAATGGCTGGATTCAGGATCTGCAACAGGATATAATGTGAATGCAAGCTCAAATCCCGTAGCCATGCTGGCTGGTGTGCGTGACGTATCATCAGTGACAAGAGGATTGGGAAATATTCAGTTGGATTATAAACTTCATTTTCTGCCTGACTTACATTTCAATGTAAATGCCGGATATGATTATACAAAGAGTGAAGGGCATAAATTTAAAGATGCTATTTACAGACAGGGTTATGGTGATAAAGGCAGCTCGAATTTCTATTCCATGGAAAAGAAGAATAAGCTTTTGGAAACCTATTTTAATTACGTTAAAAATATAACTGCTATCAATACAGGAGTGGATGTTACAGCCGGATATGCTTATCAGGATTTCCATACCATCATTCCGGGCGCTATTACTTACAAAGGAACCGGAATCAATGCGCAGGATCTAAATTTTGAAACACAAAACACGCTGATCTCTTTTTATGGAAGAGCCATTTTTACAGTGGCAAACAAATACATCATTTCAGGATCTGTACGTAAAGATGGTTCCTCAAGATTTTTCAACGGGACAAGAGATAATGTTTGGGGTGTATTTCCTGGAGTTTCTTTAGCCTGGAAGCTTAACGAAGAAAATTTCATCAAAAATATTTCAGCAATCAGCACACTAAAACTGAGAGCAGGATGGGGAAAAACAGGACAGCAGGAATTGCCGGCTCTGAATGGTAATAAACCCAATAACTATCCCGCATTCGCAGCTTATAATCCAAGTTATCCCGGAGCAGGTTACCAGTTTGGAAATGAATTTTATTTTATGTACAGACCTGCCAATTATAATCCAAACCTTACCTGGGAGACTACTGTTACTAAAAATATAGGATTGGATTATGGTTTTTCCAATAACAGAATTACCGGATCTATCGACCTTTTCAGAAAGGATACCAAAGATTTATTGGTATATGCTGACGAGCCTGCCGGAGGTTTGAGTAATGCCAGCTGGCAGAATGTTGGAGATATGAAGAATGAAGGGATTGAAGGAAGCATTACATTGGTTCCTGTTAAAAATGAAAGAACAACCTGGGAAGTAAGTTTTAATGCTACGCACTACAAACCTATAGTGACCAAACTGAAAGACAGAGCAGATGAATCATTCAATATGGAAGTTGGAGGCATTGAAGGAGGTTCGGGAAATAAGATACAGGCTCATGCAGTGGGATATGCACCCAATTCTTTCTTGGTATTTCAGCAGGTATATGATGCGAGCGGAAAACCTGTGGACGGAGCCTATGTTGACAGGAATGGAGATGGCGCGATTACGCCAAAAGATATGTATTATTATAAATCTACTACCCCGGATGCTATTTTAGGTTTTTCTACTAAGGTATCCCATAAAAACTGGGATTTTGCTTTGAGCGCCAGAGCGGTATTGGGAAATTATGTATACAATAATGCAGCATCAAACAGTTCATTGCAGTCTGCTTCTACCAATGAATATCTTCAGAACGTATTCTATACAGCACCGGAATATAAATTCTCTTTACCTCAATATAAATCAGATATTTATGTAGAGAATGCTTCGTTTTTAAGATTGGATAACATCAATGTTGGATATAATTTTGGAGAAATTTTCTCTAAAGGCAGTAATCTGAAAATATATGGTATGGCGCAGAATGTTTTCGTTATTACCAAATATACAGGCATAGATCCTGAGGTTTTTGGAGGAATAGACAACGGATACTATCAGATGCCCAGAATCTATTCTTTAGGCTTTAACTTTCAATTTTAAATAATAATTACGATGAAACTACATACAATCAAACTTAAAAATATAGTACTTCCTCTTTCTGTCGCGTTTTTGCTTTCTGCCGCGTCATGTGTCAGCGATCTTGAAAGAGAACCTATCACAGATGTTACTTCTGCAAGTATCTATAAAGACTTTTCGAACTATAAGAATATTCTGGCAAAACTTTATGGAGGTCTTGCTATGGGAGGACAGATCAGTGGAGACGGGGATCAGCCTGATAGTGATATCAATGGGATCAACGGAGGTTTTTCACAATATACAAGATTACTCTACAATCTGAATGTATTAACTACGGATGAGGCGGTGATCGGCTGGAACGATGGAAACCTGCACACCCTTCACAAAATGACATGGGATTCTTCCAATGAATTTATTGCGGCCATGTATTACAGAGTCTATACGGAAATTGCTTTCTGTAATGAATTCCTTAGAAATCTGACCGATGAAAAACTGGCGGCTAATAATATTACCGGTGACAATCTTGCTCAGGCAAAATTAATGAAAGCAGAAGCCCGTTTCCTAAGAGCTCAGTCTTATTATCATGCTATCGATATGTTTGGGAACGTTCCTTTCGTAGATGAAACATACCTGCCCGGATCTGCAAACCCACCTCAGAGAATTGAAAGAAAAGCATTATTTAATTTTATTGAGTCCGAATTGCTTGCAGTGGCAGCAGAATTGAAAGACCCTAAAACCAATGAATATGGAAGAGCAGATAAGGCTGCAGCCTGGTCATTGCTCGCGAAATTATATTTAAATGCAGAAGTATATACCAGAACCCAGAGAAATACGGATTGTATTACCTATTGTAACAAAGTTATTGCAGCGGGTTATTCTTTGAAGCCAAAATATGATGATCTATTCCTTGCAGATAACAATATCAATAATCCGGAGCAAATTTTAAGTGTCAATTTTGACGGGATCAACACACAAACCAACGGCGGTACAACGTATATGGTTCATGCCGCAGTTGGTGGGGATATGAAGGCTTCTGATTTTGGAATCAATGGAGGATGGAGTGGCCTCAGAACGACAAAAGCATTCGTCGCTCTTTTTCCAACCAATGGAAATGATAAAAGAGGAAGGTTCTTTACTGCGGGACAGAATTTAGAAATAAACGACCTGGGATCTTTTACTGATGGATATGCATTTATCAAGTATAAAAATATCAAAAGCAACGGATCTGTTGGTTCTCATGATAACTGGGTGGAAGCTGATATTCCTTTGTACCGCTTGGCAGATATTTATCTGATGTATGCTGAAGCCGTTCTCAGAGGTGGTGGCGGCGGTAGTCAGGCGACTGCTGTAAGCTACGTTAATCAGTTAAGAGAGCGTGCTTATGGTAATACGACCGGAAATGTAACCTCAATCAATCTGAATTTCATCTTAGATGAAAGAGCAAGAGAATTATCTTGGGAATCAACCAGAAGATCAGATCTGGTACGTTTCAACAAATATACTACCGGAGATTATCTATGGCCTTGGAAAGGGAATGTCAAAGATGGAAAAGCGGTGGAAAGCTTCAGAAACCTTTTCCCTATTCCGAATAAAGACATTATTGCGAATCCTAATCTGATCCAGAATCCTGGATACTAACGTTTAAATACTGTTGAAAATGAAAAATATATTCAGAATATTATCTCTTGCCCTATTGGGAATCCTGGTGATCTCCTGTGAAAAGGATGAAGACAGAGCAGTTATCAATGAAACGGTAACAGGTAAAGTATCTGCTGATAAAAGTATATTGACTCTCAATGAACTTACTGCAAATGATGCTGTTATCAATTTTACATGGACGAAACCCACATTTAATATTGCTGTAGTTCCAAGTCAGGAAATAGAATTTGGAATTAAAGGAGACAATTTTAAAAAAAGCGCTGCTATTGATTTTTCTAATGATGTCACTACAGGTTCTGCTACCCACGCCGCTGTGAATGCTGCCATGTTTAATATTGGAGCAACTCCGGATGTGGTCAATGATATTGAGGCAAGATTAAAAACATCTGTAGGATCAGCGTATTTTTATTCCAATGTAATAACGCTTAAAATAACCCCTTATACTCCAAATCCGGATCTCGTCTATCCTAAAATCAATGTGCCGGGTGCCTATGCAGGGGCAGCAGGTTATGCAAACTGGACTCCGGCTAATTCTCCTAACCTGTTTTCCCCTGAAAAAAATGACAGTTACAGAGGATTTATTTGGATTAGCAATCCAACAGGTGATAACGGGAAGTACAAATTTGCGATCAATCAGGATTGGCCGGGAAATAAAGGTGATGACGGAACAAAAACCGGAAAACTGGTTGCGGACGGGTCAGATATTGTGCCGGCTTCAGCAGGGACCTTCTACATGAAAGTTGATTGGGCTGCCAACACTTATTCTTCTGTACTTGCCAATTTTGGAGTAATTGGTGATGCAACCCCTACAGGATGGGGGTCAGATACAGATTTTGTTTATAGTCCGGCTACAAAAACCTATGTCATCAACTCCATTATGCTGAGCAGTACCGGAGTGTTTAAATTCAGGGCTAATGATGATGGGGCAATGAAATTCCAGCCTAAAAAAGATGATCAGGCTTTGGTCTCAGGAAAAGCTGTACAAACCTATTTCAATGCTGAAAATACAGTAGAAGGAGATCCGGGTTATAAAGTATCCGAAGCAGGAAACTATAAAATAGAGTTGGATCTGCACAATTCAGCGTATTACAAATTAACTGTTACAAAGTTGTAAAATATACCAATTAAGTTGATAAAGTGTTGCTTTACCGCAGCACTTTATCTATTTTTAAGTTTATAAATAGTCATTATGAAGAAAATTACAGTTGGAGCAATGTTGCTCTCAATGATGTTCGTAGGGGTGAAAGCACAGTCTTTGAAATCACCGGATGGAAAATTTGAAATGAATTTTCAGCTGAAACAGGGAGTACCTTATTACAATCTGAAGTATAACGGAGCTGTGGTGGTGGAAGATTCTAAGTTAGGATTAAGATTATTTAAAGACTCAGCCATTAAATTCGCATCTGAAATTGCCAAAGCAGATGATGCCAAATTTGATTTGAACAACGGATTCACCAAAACAGGTGAAAAACGTGACTCCAAAAACGAAACCTGGCAGCCGGTTCTGGGCGAAAAGAAAAATTATATCAACCATTACAACGAACTTGCGGTGACGCTGGATCAGTCTTCTACAAGCAGGAGTATTGTCGTAAAATTCAGACTGTTTAATGATGGCCTTGGATTCAGATATGAATTTCCACAGCAGAAAAACCTCAATTATTTCGTGATCAGGGAAGAAGATTCTGAAATTGATTTTCCAACCGATATGAAAGCCTGGTGGATCGTGGCAGATTACGATTCTCAGGAATACCAGTATCAGGAAACAAAAATTTCTGAAATTCCTGCACAATGGGACAAAGCATTTGATGCGAATGCTTCACAGGCGTTGGTGAAAAATGCAGTACAGTCTCCGTTAATGCTTAAAAAAGAAGGCAAAGATCCTTTATATGTCAATGTTGCAGAAGCAGCCGTTTTAGATTATCCCGCTTCCCATCTTGAAGTGGATGCTCAGAATTTTAAATTCAAAACCCATCTTACTGCCGACAGACAAGGAGCGAAAGGATATATTCAAACGCCTTCAGTAACGCCCTGGAGAACCATTATTGTTTCTCCAAAAGCAGAAGAGGTGATGGAGTCTAAAATGATTTTCAACCTCAATGAACCTACAAAATATACCGATACCTCTTATATTCACCCTACAAAATATATGGGTGTATGGTGGGAAATGATCATCGGAAAATCACAGTGGGCTTATTCTACAGCTGAAAACGTTCATCTGGATAAAACCGATTTTTCAAAGCTTACCCCGAACGGAAAACACGCTGCCAACAATACAAAGGTAAAAGAATACATCGATTTTGCCGCTGAAAATGGCTTCAAGGGATTATTGATCGAAGGTTGGAATATCGGTTGGGAAGACTGGTTCGGTCATTCAAAAGAATTTGTTTTTGATTTCATTACTCCATATCCAGATTTTGATATCAAAATGCTGAATGATTATGCCCATTCAAAAGGTATCAAGTTAATCATGCACCACGAAACTTCAGGTTCTGCCACAAATTACGAAAGATGGTCAGACAAAGCCTTCCAATTGATGAATAAATATGGCTACGATGCCGTAAAAACAGGGTATGTAGGTGATATTATTCCAAGAGGAGAACACCATTATTCTCAATGGACCATCAACCATTTTTACAGAATTGCTGAAAAAGCAAACGAATATAAGATCATGGTCAATTCCCATGAATCAGTTCGTCCTACTGGAGAAAGCCGTACCTATCCCAATTATATTTCTGCAGAAGCAGCCAGAGGAACCGAATATGAAGCATTTGGTGGAAACAAGCCGGATCACCAGACCGTTCTTCCTTTCACAAGATGGATGGGAGGATCTATGGACTATACACCCGGGATTTTCCAAACCAAACTGGACTATTATTTCCCTGGAGATAAACGTTTTGTAAAAACTACCCTGGCAAAACAGCTTGCGCTGTATGTAACAATGTATATGCCTCTTCAGATGGCAGCAGACCTTCCTGAGAACTATAAAAAACATATGGATGCATTCCAGTTCATTAAAGATGTTGCGGCAGACTGGGATGATACTAAAATTTTATCTGCTGAGCCTGGAGACTACGTGATCACGGCCAGAAAAGAAAAAGGAACTGAAAACTGGTTCGTTGGAGGTATTACTGATGAAAACAAGCGTGAATATACGGTAGATTTCTCTTTTCTTGATAAAGGAAAAAAATATGAAATAACAGTGTATGAGGATGGAAAAGATGCAGATTACATCGATAATCCTCAAAGCTATAACATCTACAAAAAACAGATCAACAGCAAATCTAAACTGAATTTCAAAATGGCCAGAAGCGGCGGTTTCGCTATTTCTGTTAAGCCTGTTAATTAATAGGTAAATTTATATGAATTATGCCCCGGCTCATTCTGTCTTAGGAAAAATGATTCGGGGCATTACTTTTTTATTGCACCCAATTGACCCTGCTTTTCAAAATATAATATTAAATTGAAATCAGATTTCGAATCATGAAAAAAATATTTGTAGTCATCGCGCTTTCAATAGCTGCCACAGCTTTTTCCCAAACAAAGCCTTTAGAAAAGGTGGAACCCACCTTTTGGTGGAAAGGAATGAAAAATCCCGAACTTCAGATCCTGATGTACGGAAAAGATATTGCCAGTAATGAAATTGAACTTTCAGATGGAATCAAAATAAAAAACATTCAGAAAGTTGAAAACCCCAATTATGTATTTGTTACGGTCGATACCCATGAGATCAATGTCCCCAAGTTTAAAATCAATCTTAAAAAAGGAAAAAAAAGCATCAGTTCCTATACTTATGAACTGAAAGAAAGAGCACCCGGATCTGCAGACCGTGAATCTTTTACCTCAAAAGATGTAATGTATCTTATTATGCCGGACCGTTTTGCCAACGGAGATCAAAAGAATGACTCCAGACCGGATCTTATTGAAAAAGCAGACCGAAGCTTGCCAAACGGAAGACACGGCGGCGATCTTCGGGGAATTATCAACAATCTTGATTATATCCAGAACCTCGGGGCAACTTCTGTCTGGCTTACACCCGTCAATGAAGACAATGAAAAAGTATATTCCTACCACGGATATGCCCAAACGGATTTGTATAAAATTGATGGTCGCTATGGCACCAACGAAGAATACCGCGAACTTTCACAAAAACTGAACCAACGCAATATGAAGCTGGTCATGGATTATGTGACCAATCACTGGGGAGTGTCCCACTGGATCATCAAAGACCTGCCTTCAAAAGACTGGATTCATTGGTTTGACGAAGGGAAAAATGGTTTTTACCGCTCCAATTATAAAACAACGACCCAGTTTGACACCAACGCCTCAGAAATTGATAAAAAATATGCACTCGATGGCTGGTTTGATACTACGATGCCTGATATCAATCAAAAGAATCCGCTGGTCTTAAAATACCTGACCCAGAATGCCATTTGGTGGATTGAGTATGCAGAATTAGGTGGTCTGCGTGTAGATACCTATCCATATAATGATAAAGAAGCCATGGCCAGCTGGGCAAAAGCAATTACCGATGAATATCCCAAATTCAATATAGTAGGTGAGACATGGCTGTATACAGCGGGGCAGATCTCTGCATGGCAGAAAAACTCTAAAACAGGAGAAGCAGCGAATTACAATTCAAACCTGCCTTCTGTGATGGATTTTATGCTCTTCGCCGATATGCCAAAAGCCCTTAAAGAAAAAGAAGGCTGGGATACTGGAATGATCAGACTTTACAATGTTTTTACCAGCGATTTCCTGTATCCGGATATCAATAATCTTCTGGTCTTTTTTGAAAATCACGACACCGAAAGATGGAATGAGATCTTCAATGCCGATCCTAAAGCCTATAAAATGGCATTAACCATGATTTCTACGGTCAGAGGAATTCCGCAAATCTATTATGGTTCTGAAATAGGCATGAAAGGCGATAAGAACAAAGGCGGTGATGCGGATATCCGCAGAGATTTTCCCGGAGGATGGACATCAGATTCAAATAATGCATTTAATCCGTCATCACAGACTCCGGAGCAAAAAGAATTTTATCAGTTTAGCCAAAAATTATTAAACTGGAGAAAAGGAAAAGAAGTGATTCATAGCGGGAAAACTAAAAATTACGTTCCTCAGGATGGGGTCTTTGTTTATTTCAGGTATGATGATAAGGACAAGGTAATGGTTATCATCAACAATAATGAAAAAGATCAGACGTTAGACTTAAAGCGTTTTGCTGAATCTTTGGGCAACGTTACCAAAGGAAAAGACATTATTTCAGAAAAAGAATTTTCTATAGAAAAAAATCTTACGGTACCTTCAAAAACTCCAATGGTAATTGAACTCCAAAACTAAATTAATTATACAATGAAAAATATAACAATGATCTGCACGATGGTGCTATTGGTACTTGGTTTTACAGGAATGAATGCCCAATCTAATAGTGCTCAATCTGAAAAAAACAAAACAGAAATAGGAATCATGCTCGATGGTTTCAATACCGCTGCTGCAAAGGCTGATTTCAATACCTATTTCAATTATTTCGCAGATGAATCTACTTTTATTGGAACAGATGCCACCGAAGTCTGGGATAAAAAAGCCTTCATGGTTTGGGCGAAACCGCATTTTGACAAAAAGAAAACCTGGAATTTCACCGCTCTGAAAAGAAATATCTATTTCAGCAAAGATGGAAAACTGGCATGGTTTGATGAACTGTTGGATACCCAAATGAAAATATGCAGAGGTTCAGGAGTCGTTGAAAAAATAAACGGGAGCTGGAAGGTAAAACAATATGTGCTTTCCGTGACCGTTCCCAATGACGTTGTTGATAAAGTAGTTGCAGAAAAGACACCGATTGAGGAGGTATTAATTAAACAATTAAAAGCAAAATAATGGAGCCACCGCACAGTTTACTTTCAAGAAGAATAAAACCTAATCTTTCCATGCCTCAGATCATCAACATGAGTATGGGTTTTTTGGGAATCCAGATGGCTTTCGGTTTGCAAAATGGTAATGCCAGCAGAATTCTGGCCAATTTGGGCGCTGATGTTCATGAACTGTCATGGTTCTGGCTGGTAGCACCCATTACCGGACTTATTGTGCAACCGATCATCGGACACATGGGGGACAATACCTGGAGTCCTTTGGGAAGACGAAAACCGTATTTTTTAATTGGAGCGATCCTTTGCGCCCTGGGTCTCGTACTCCTTCCTAATGCCGCCACGGTGACCCATCTGTTTGCTGCTAACGCACTGCTTCTTGCTGTACTATTTCTGGCGATGATGGATGCTTCCGTTAATATTGCAATGGAACCTTTCCGGGCTTTGGTAGGAGATATGCTTCCCAAACATCAGGGAACCCTGGGCTTTTCTGTTCAGACTATTCTGATTGGGATAGGTGCAGTAGTCGGATCATATATCCCGAGTATACTGACTTCATTAGGCGTGTCCAATGAAGCACCTGAGGGCTTTGTAGCAGATAATGTGATCTACTCGTTTTATGTGGGAGCCGGTATATTGCTACTGACCATTTTGTATACTATTTTTACAACTAAAGAATATTCTCCGGAGGAATTTGCAGCTTTTGAAGACGGAAAAGAGGCCCCGCAGGAATCTTCCAAATTCACGGATATTTTTAAAGATTTTGCAGGTATTCCGGCACAGATGAAAAAACTGGGTGCTGTCCAGTTTTTCTCGTGGTTTGCATTGTTCACGATGTGGGTATTTACGACAAGTGCTTTAGCCACTCACCATTTTGGGCTTTCTCCTGAAGATACCCATTCCAAGGCATTCAATAATGCAGGAGATCTGACCGGGAAACTATTCGGAATGTATAATCTATGGGCGATTCCCTTTGCATTTTTATTAACCCCGATAGCCAAAAAAATAGGAAAGAAACAAACCCATGCATTGGCCCTTTTGTGCGGCGGATTTGGTTTGATTTCCATGTATTTTATTAAAGACATTAATCTTCTGTGGATTTCTATGATAGGCCTGGGATTCGCCTGGGCGAGTATTCTTGCCATGCCTTATGCAATGCTTATTGAAGTAATTCCACAAAGGAAAATGGGAGTATATATGGGAATCTTCAATTTCTTTATTGTTATTCCGCAAATTATCAATGGATTGTTAGGCGGTCCCATTGTAAGCAATATCTTCGGGAATCAGGCTATTGATTATGTTGTAGTTGGCGGTGTCTGTATGCTGATTGGAGCTGTTGTCACCATGATTTTCGTCAAATCAGAAGACGAAACGCCTAAGGAAATAGAAGGAGAGATCAAGCAGGTGCATTTTTAGGGAATAGAGGTTAGAAGATGGCAGATTTTCAACTAATAGATCACAGTAAAAATATAATAGGAGCGGGCTTTAGCCCGCTTTGTTTTATTAACGGTATTTAAATCTACTTAATCTAAAAAATAGATTTCTACATCATCTATCCCCAAACAATTTTATCGAAGTTAAAATTTTAGCATCTTAAAACAGAAGAATTAGGAATAAACTTGCACCTTTGCATTTAACCAAAATAATTACATTTCTCACCTCTGCCACAGCCAAAAATCCTTTCTTAACTTACATCAACACTTTAAAAGGCCTCCAGTCCCTACATTTGTACCATAAAATAATCACAGTATGAAAACAGTATATCATAAAGCAGATTCAAGAGGACACGCAGATCATGGTTGGCTAAATAGCTACCACACCTTCAGTTTTGCCAACTATCAAAACAAAGACAGAATGAATTTTGGTGTTTTAAGAGTATTGAACGACGATACCGTTTCACAGGGAATGGGATTTGGAACACATCCGCACAGGGATATGGAAATTATATCAATTCCCTTGGAAGGAGATCTGGAACATAAAGACTCAATGGGAACTACCGCCGTTATCAAAAAAGGAGAGATCCAGGTCATGAGCGCCGGAACCGGAGTAATGCATAGCGAATACAATAAAAATAAAGATGAAGCAGTGAAATTCCTGCAGATCTGGATTTTTCCTCGAGAAGTCAATGTGGAACCGAGATATGATCAGAAAAGCATCAAAGAAGGTGAAAAAATCAATGGATTCCAGCAGATTTTGTCTCCTGATAAAAATGATGACGGAGTTTGGATTCATCAGGATGCCTGGTTTAATTTGGCTAATTTCAAATCAGGAAACGGCAAAAATTATATGTTGAATAAAAAAGGAAATGGAGTTTATGCCTTCGTTTTAAAAGGAAGCGCCAAAGTAGGAGACCGGGTTTTAAATGAACGAGATGGTTTGGGCATATGGGATACTCAGAGCTTTAATATCGAAGCAGTAGATGACGCTGAGATCTTATTAATGGAAGTACCCATGGACTTGCCGGCTTATTTGAAATAATAATCAAAAACATTAAATAGATAAACAATAAATGAAAGTTTTAGCAATAGCAGGAAGCAATTCAGATGCTTCAATGAACAGACAGTTAGTAGCCTATGCATCATCTCTTTTTGAAAATGCAGAAGTAGAAGTAATAGATTTGAACCCTTTCGAAATGCCCATTTACAAGCACGAAAGAGAATTGACCGGAGGTGTTCCTCAGGAAGCAAAAGATTTTGCCTCAAAAATTGATGGAGCTGATCTTCTTTTGGTGTCATTACCTGAGCACAACGGAACTTATTCTACAGCATTCAAAAACGTGTTCGACTGGGTATCCAGAATCAAAGACAGAACGGTATTTAATCAAGTGCCAATGTTATTAATGTCAACCTCTCCCGGAGGTAGAGGCGGAGCTGGCGTTTTAGAAGCTGCATCGAAGCGTTTTCCTTCCCATGGTGGAAATATTGTCGAAACTTTCTCACTTCCTTTCTTTAATGACAACTTTGATAAAGCTGCACAGAAGATTTCTAATGAAGAGAAAGACAATGAATTAAAAGATAAAATAAAGAAGATAGCAGCCATTGAAACCATCCTTGAAAAATAGAGTTTGAATATTAATTTAAAATTACTATTTTTGCAAAAAGAAAAAAGATGAAAATTCAGACCACTTTTAAAGAATGTTTCTCAGAGAAAGGGAAAACTGTGGACTCTGAAATTCTGAGATAAAATAACGGCCGATAATCTACCAAGATTGTCGGCTTTTTTATTTTCTAAAATCGATATAAAAAGTAATTATAGAAATAAAATGTACCAATATACCAATGTATCAATAGACCCGTTTTTTGGTTTTCCAAACAAAATGATTGTTACATTGTTAAACTGATACATTGCTACATTAATAAAATTATTAAACATGAGCAACACTTACAAATCAGCAGGCGTAGACAAAGAAGAAGGGTACAAAACGGTTGATAAGATCAAAAAAGCAGTAGGCGAAACCCACAACTCAAATGTATTGAACCATTTGGGGAGTTTTGGAGCTTTCTATGAGATCGGAGGATATAAAAATCCGGTGCTGGTTTCAGGAACAGACGGAGTAGGAACCAAGCTGAAAGTAGCTTTGGATACCAAACAGTATGACTCTATCGGTATCGACTGTTTCGCAATGTGTGCCAACGATATCCTTTGCCACGGTGCAAAACCTCTATTCTTCTTAGATTATCTGGCTTGCGGAAAGCTGGATTCAGAAATTGCTGCTGAGATCGTTCTTGGAATGGTGAAAGCTTGTAAAGACAACAACTGCGCATTGATTGGTGGTGAAACTGCTGAGATGCCGGGAATGTACCAGCCGGGAGATTATGATGTTGCAGGATTCTGTGTAGGAATCGTTGAAAAAGATCAGATCATTGACGGCTCTACCATCAAGACCGGAAATAAAATCATCGCTTTGCCAAGCTCAGGATTCCACTCCAACGGATTTTCACTGGTAAGAAAAGTATTTCCTAACTTCGAAGAAGAGTTTGAAGGAAAACCTTTATACGAAACCCTTTTAGTGCCTACAAGATTATATTACAAAGATATTCATAAAGTATTGGAGGAAGTAAAAGTTTCCGGTATTGCCCACATTACAGGAGGAGGACTTTACGAAAATGTTCCAAGAATTATTCCTGAAGGGCTTTGTGCTTCTATCGATGCTGCCAAGATCAAAATTCCTAGTGTAATGCTTGAACTGGAAAAAAGAGGTGGCGTATCCCGTGAAGAAATGTTCGGAACCTTCAATATGGGAGTAGGAATGATCATTGTTGCTGATCCAGATCACGCAGAAAAAGTATTGCACCTTTTAGATGATGCTTACGAAATCGGTGAGATCACGGAAGGAAGCGAGAAAATTAATTTAGCAATATAACAATCGATCAATGTACCAGTGTACCAATTAAACGCATTGTTACATTGTTAAACTGATACATTGTTACATTAACAACATGAAAAACATCGTTATACTCGTTTCAGGTTCCGGGACCAATCTGCAGAGAATCATAGATACCATTGACAGCGGAGAAATCCAGAATGCAAAAGTATCTCTGGTAGTGGCAGACAGAGAATGTTACGGACTTGAAAGAGCCAAAAATCATCATATAGACCATGTTCTGATTCCAAGAGGAAAGAACTTCAGCAATGAATTGGGACAGGTGATTCCGAAAGATACAGATTTAATCGTATTGGCAGGATTTTTATCCATTCTAAAACCTGAATTCTGTGTAAACTGGACCGGAAAGATTATTAATATCCATCCTGCACTGCTTCCTAAATTCGGAGGAAAAGGCATGTGGGGAATGAATGTTCACAACGCCGTTATTGAGGCCGGAGAAAAAGAAAGCGGGGCAACCGTACATTTTGTCACTCCGGGAATTGATGAAGGGGAAGCGATTCTTCAAAAATCATTTGAAGTGACCGCAGAAGATACTCCGGAAACGATAGCAGAGAAAGTTCATCATATTGAATATGAAATATTCCCAAAGGCAATCAATAAAGTTTTAGGAAACAATTCATAGAATCGAAATTCCCCTCCCTTGGAGGGTGGCAAAAATTCAAAGAATTTTTGACGGGGTGGTTATAGAATATTTACCCTTTGCTGAGTGAAACGCCTCTGCGTTTGTTCAACTTGAAACAGATAAAACTTAGCTTGCTTAGCGCTAAAATAATGAAGGCGACGACTTCGCGCAGCCTGACCAATAGAATAGCAACAGATTTTTTTAATGTCTGATTGAGCGAATTTGAAATATATATTAAAAGAAAACACTTCGGATTTTTGATGAAAGAATTTCGAAAAAATTTTAAAAAATCTAAGTAAATAAAAGTAAGGCCGGGGGTGAAAGACCGGGCTACAGTTTGAAATAGCTGTGAAAAGTAAAAAATTGAAAGTAAAATGAGTAAAAAGAGAGTTTTAATCAGTGTTTCTGACAAAAGCGGCCTGATCGAGTTCGCCCAGTTTTTGGAAGCCCAGAATTATGAGTTGATTTCTACGGGAGGAACGTTCAAGCATTTGAAAGATGCCGGTTTAAATCCGATTCAGATCGATGAGGTCACCAATTTCCCTGAAATGCTGGACGGAAGAGTGAAAACCCTTCACCCGAAAGTACACGGAGGTCTTTTAGCAGTACGTTCCAATGAAGAACACATGAAAACCGTTCAGGAACATGGAATTGATCTGATCGATATGGTGATCGTCAACCTTTACCCTTTCTTTGAAAATGTAAACAAAGACATTTCTTTACATGAGAAAGTAGAATTCATCGATATCGGAGGTCCTTCAATGCTTCGCTCTGCGGCTAAGAACTTCGATTCTGTTACCGTAATTACCGATGTAGAAGATTATGCAACGGTAAAACTTGAAATGGAACAAAACGGTGACACATACATCGAAACGCGTAAAAAGCTTGCTGGAAAAGTATTCAACCTTACTTCAGCTTATGACGGTGCTATTTCAAGAATGCTTTTAGATGAAGAATATCCTGCGTATCTTAATGCTTCATACAGAAAAGCATCTGATTTAAGATATGGCGAAAACCCTCACCAAACTGCTGCTTACTACGTTTCTACGTTTGAAAACGGTGCGATGAAAGATTTCGAACAGCTGGGTGGTAAAGAACTTTCTTTCAACAACCTTCGTGATATGGACCTTTGCTGGAAAGTAGTAACCGAATTCAAAGAAGAAATGGCGTGCTGCGCAGTGAAACATTCTACACCTTGTGGCGTAGCGATCGGAACTTCAGCATTGGAAACCTACCAAAAAACTTTCGAATGTGATCCTGTTTCTATTTTTGGCGGAATTGTTGCAATGAACTACAAGATCGATGCAGCCACAGCAGAAGAACTGAACAAAACATTCCTGGAGATCGTAATGGCTCCGGACTTTGATGAAGCGGCTCTTGAAGTTTTAAGAAAAAAGAAAAACCTTAGAATTATAAAAATCGTTAACCCTGTTTCTGACAAACAGACCTGGGTGAAAATTGACGGAGGTATCCTGGTTCAGGATAATGACAATCATTTCTCTGACGATATAAAAGTGGTAACTGAGGTACAGCCTTCAGAAGAGCAGAAAAAAGCCCTTCTTTTCTCTCAGAGAGTCGTGAAGTATGTAAAATCAAACGCGATTGTTGTTTCCAACGGTATTCAGGCCTTCGGAATTGGTGGCGGACAGGTCAACAGAATCTGGGCTACTGAACAAGCCATCGAAAGAGCAAAAGAAAAATTCACAGGAGATCTTGTACTGGCTTCGGACGCATTTTTCCCTTTCCGTGACGTAGTAGATTTCTGCGCTAAAGAAGGAATTAAAGCAATTATCCAGCCGGGTGGAAGTGTAAAAGATCAGGACAGCATTGAAGCTGCTAATGAGCACGGTATCCCAATGATGTTTACCGGGGTTAGACATTTTTTACATTAATTAAAATAGAATTAAAAAATAATTTGGGATTGTATTTATAGCATTCAAAATTATATATTTGTAAAATAGACTAGATAATAAATAAAGTATGAGAATATTAATCATAGGTGAAGGCGGTAGAGAATCTGCTTTAGCAGCAAAGCTTCAGAATGACCCAAGAATTTCTAAAATGTTTTTTGCTAACGGTAATGCTACTACCGATGTAATAGGGAAAAATGTTCATTTATCAGAGATTAAAGAACTGAGAGATTTTGCCATTAAAGAAAAGGTGGATCTTACGATTGTAGGTCCTGAAGCACCTCTTGTAGCAGGTCTGAAGGATGAATTCAAAAAGCACGATCTTAAAGTTTTCGGTCCGAACCAAAAAGTAGCGAGCCTGGAAGGAAGTAAGGCTTTCTCTAAGAAATTTATGCAGACCTATGATATCAAAACGGCTAAAGCGGTAGTATTTGATTCATACAACGATGCTAAAGAATATGTTCAGACACAGCAGTATCCTTTAGTGGTTAAGGCGAGTGGTCTTGCAGGCGGAAAAGGTGTTGTTATTTGCGACAACATTGAAGAAGCTGAGGCTACGATCCACGATTTCATGATCAGAAGAATTTATGGAGATGCTGGAATCCGTCTGGTTATTGAAGAATATTTAGAAGGTTTTGAAGCTTCAATCATTGCATTCTCAAACGGTGAAAAGATTTTCCCTTGTATTGCTGCAAAAGATTACAAAAAAGCTGGAAACGGTGACACAGGACCCAATACCGGTGGTATGGGATCTGTAGCGCCAAGCCCTGATTTTACTCAGGAGCACTATGCTGATTTTGAAAAAAATATCTTACAAACTACCATTAACGGTCTGAAAGGTGAAGGATTCAGCTTTAAAGGAATCATTTTCTTTGGATTAATGGTTACTAAGAACGGAACTTACCTTCTTGAGTACAACATGAGATTCGGAGATCCTGAAACTCAGGTATTAATGGCATTAATGGAAAACAATCTTCTTGATGTGATCCAGGACTGTATGGATGGAAAAGATATCGAGCTTAAGTTTAAAGACGAAAAGGCAGTATGTCTTGTGATGTGTTCCGGAGGTTACCCAAGAAACATAGAAACAGGGTACGAAATTGTAGGAGAAGACAAACTGAAACATTCTAAACTTCTATACGCAGGTGCCATAAGAAAAGCTGACAAAGTAGTTTCTAACGGTGGAAGAGTTCTTAACATCGTTGCTACAGGAGCTACCTATGACGACGCCCGCAAAAAGGTATACGAAGATGCAGCCCACATTCATTTCGATTACGGCTTCTACAGAGAAGACATCGGAAAGTTTTAAAATAAATCACGAAAAAAGATTTGGAACCTTTCCAAGTCTTTTTTTGTAAAACAGTCAATATTAGATACCAGATGCAAGATCTCAGATTTCAGACACCCAAGTCTGATATCTGACATCTCAAATCTCAAATCTCATATCATTAATCAATCATCAATTATCATTTACAAAATGAACAACGGTATTATCATATTAGATTTCGGATCACAGTACAATCAGCTTATCGGAAGAAGAATCCGTGAGATGGGCGTATATTCTGAAATTCTTCCTTTCAATACACCTTTGCAGGATATTCTTGCCAAACAGCCCAAAGGAATTATCCTTTCCGGAGGACCAAGCTCTGTGAACGCAGAAAATGCTCACCTGGTAGAAAAAGAATTGTATGAACAAGGAATTCCTGTATTGGGAATTTGCTACGGAATGCAGCTCACCGCTCACCTTTTAGGAGGAAAAGTAAACAAAGGTGAAAAAGGAGAGTACGGAAAAGCTCATTTGGATATTATTAAAGAAAATGCTTTGTTAAAAGGAGTTACTCAGAATTCTATCGTATGGATGAGTCACTTTGACGAAGTAGGAGAATTACCTGCAGGGTTTGAATTAAACGCAAAATCAGGGGTCATTGCTTCTATCTCCAATGAAGACAAAAAAATATACTGCGTTCAGTTTCACCCGGAAGTTTCTCATACAGAAGAAGGAGGAAAAATGCTTGAAAACTTTGTTTTCCCAATCTGTAATGCTGAAAAAAACTGGAAACTGACGAACTACATCGAAAAAACAGTTGAAGAAATCCGTGAAAAAGTAGGAGACAGCAGAGTGATCCTTGGACTTTCAGGAGGAGTTGACTCTTCTGTAGCAGCAGTTTTAATTCACAAAGCAATCGGTGATCAGCTGACTTGTATCTTCGTGGATACTGGTTTATTGAGAAAAGAAGAAGGCCAGAAAGTAATGGATAACTATGGAGAACACTTCCATATGAACATTAAAATGGTTGATGCTAAAGAAAGATTCCTTTCAAAATTAGCTGGAGTAGACGATCCGGAACAGAAAAGAAAAATCATCGGAAACGAGTTTATTCATGTTTTTGATGAAGAGTCTCATAAAATTGAAGGGGCTAAATTCTTAGCTCAGGGAACCATTTATCCTGATGTTATTGAAAGCCAGTCTGTGAACGGACCCTCTGCAGTGATCAAGTCTCACCACAACGTAGGAGGACTTCCTGAAGATATGGAATTCGAATTATTGGAGCCTCTAAGAGAGCTTTTCAAAGATGAGGTAAGAAAAGTAGGTGAGGAGCTAGGTATTCCACATCATTTGGTACACAGACACCCATTCCCGGGCCCTGGATTAGGAATCAGGGTATTGGGAGCTGTAGACGCTGAAAAAGTGAAAATCCTTCAGGAAGCTGACGATATTTTCATCGAAGAATTATACAAAAATGATCTTTACGAAAAAGTATCGCAGGCTTTTGTAGTCCTTCTTCCTGTAAAATCAGTAGGAGTAATGGGAGACGAAAGAACCTATGAGTACACTGCTGTAGTTCGTTCTGCCAACACCATCGACTTTATGACGGCAACCTGGAGCAGACTTCCTTACGAGTTCCTGGATACAGTATCCAGCAGAATCATCAACGAAGTAAGAGGAATCAACAGAGTAGCTTACGATATTTCAAGCAAACCGCCTGCAACGATTGAGTGGGAGTAATTTTCACTTAAATTAATATACATAGATCCAGCCTCTGGACTGCCCCCAAAAAGTTAGACACTTTTTAGGGGCATTTTTTATGTATAGAAAAGAAAAATTTAGCGTTGCTTTCAAATTAGAATGTATTAAA
>NZ_FRCD01000045.1 GCF_900142785.1 Chryseobacterium carnipullorum
AAGACTTAATCTAAAAGGAAAGAGTCCGGTACAGTACCGAACTCTTTCATATAATAATATTGTTTAATTTTGTCTAAACTTTGGGGTGCAGTCTAAAGAAGGGGATTTTAGTTTTATTTCACGTTTTTTGGAATAGCTTAGTCTATATGGTATCTTTGTTCATAATTTTTTAAAATATGAAAAAAATTACTTTATCTTTTTTTAGCCTATTATCTATAGTGTCTGTAGCGCAGAGCTTGTCACCCACAGGGTCAATTACAGCCCCTGGTTCAGCTGATAATTTTAAGGGTGGTTACACTTTTGCCTATGCAACTTCTGGAACACCTTGGAATGGCTCACTCATAAGTTTTGGTGGCTTTGCAAATCAGTATGATACACAAATCAGTTCCGCCTATAATGGAAACAGTATGTCTTTCAGAACAAGAAATGGGGATTTTAATGTTTGGAATTCTTGGAATGAATTGGCAACTAAAGGAGCAAATGATTTTATGGGTAAGCAAACGATTATGGGAAATGTAGGTATAGGAACTCAAGCTCCATCCGAAAAACTTACTGTTTCTGGCGACCATCAAAACTCTATCATTTTATTACATTCTTCTGGTGATGGAGTAAATAATCCTGCTAATTTATCACTTTGGGCTTCAGAGCCTCAAGAAACATATACCGGTGTAGGAATCGGTAATAATGTTAGAAACTATGGTACTGGGCAATCATTTCCACGTATAAATACAAACTTAGGAGGTTCTTATATAAGGTTGTTGGAGAATCATATTAATTTTAACTTAATCTCTAATACTGGAATTAAAAAACAAATAGCCACTCTTTATAGCGATAGATTTGAGGTCAATACACCAATTTATTCTAAAGAAAGTTCCAATGAGGGAGGAGCTCTTGTTCTTGAAAAACCTTCAAAAACTTCTGGAAATATAGCAAGGAAATGGGCATTATACAATATGACAGGTTCTTATGGCAATTCACTTCAGTTTTGGAGTTATTCCTCTGATGGAGCATCCTATGGATCAAAGCTTAAGATTTCTGATGATGGAAATATGGCTCTGTATGGTAAATTCGAAGCAAAAGAAGTAAAGGTAACTCTTACTCCTACAGCTGATTTTGTATTTGATGAAAACTATAACTTACCAAAACTGGAAGAGATAGAAAAGCATATTAAAGAGAAAAAGCATCTTCCCGAGATTGCATCGGCAGCACAGATGGAAAAAGAAGGGGTTAATATTGGAGAGTTTCAGATTAAGCTTCTTCAGAAAATCGAAGAACTTACATTGTATACTATTGAGCAGAATAAGCAGTTGAAAAAACTTCAGGAAAATAATGACAAGCTCATGAATGAAGTAGAGGAACTAAAAGCCATGAAAAAATAGTGATTATCATAGATCCAATCGCTGCTTTTGTAGCGATCTTTTATTTTGACTCTAAAATTTGCTCAAGATATTCATTAGCTCTTTGAACCTTTTATTATTTTGAATACATTTGTATAAAATAAAAATTAAAATGAATACACCATCAGAATTAAAGTACACGAAAGATCACGAATGGATCAAGATCGAAGGTAATGTTGCGACAATCGGTATTACAGACTTTGCACAAGGAGAGCTTGGTGATATCGTATACGTAGATGTAGATACCGTAGATGATGATATTGAAGGAGGAGCTGTTTTCGGAAGTGTAGAAGCGGTAAAGACTGTTTCAGATTTATTCTTGCCTATTTCAGGAAAAGTGATTGAATTTAATTCACAATTGGAAGATCAGCCTGAGCTTTTGAATACAGATCCTTATGGAGACGGATGGATCATTAAGTTAGAACTTGCTGATGGCGCAGATCATTCGGAACTGCTTACTGCAGAAGAATACCAGGCAATCATTGGATAAGGTTTCAAAAATATTTAGTAAGATTTTGCCCATTTATTGGGCATTTCTTACTTATATGCTCCTCAAACCCGGTGAAGAGAACCAGGAATATTGGTTCATGTTCGACGGTATTGACAAAGTTTTACATCTGAGCATATTTGCAATGTTGGGTTTCTGCTTCATCGCCACCTTTCCTAAAATCAAATTTTCCTATTTCTTTCAGATCATTCTTATATATGCCTTTCTTACAGAGATCCTCCAGGAGGAGATGGGTTTGGGAAGATCCATGGAATCTCTAGATATTGTAGCAGATACTATTGGATGCTTAATTGGATACTATATATATAAGATCTTAATTAAGCGTTTTTTCTAGCTCAAAATACCTGCTATTTTGTATTCGTCCCTTGTGGATAAGTCCACTATTTAAATAAATAATTAGTAATCAAAATCTTATGGATATACTTATCCCCATTATGCGTGCTGTATGAATTTTATGTTAAATAAGTTTGTTTTGCGTTTTAATAAGTTGTTATCTTTGCCCCACTGAAAAACGAGAGTTGTTTAGTAGCACAGAAGAGCTTTTAGGTAAGCGATACTATTTATGAAAAAGCTTTATAGGAGCTAAAAAATGATCTGATTAATTTTTAGAAATAAAAGTTGTGGGGTTTAAAAATTTTAGTATCTTTGCAGTCCGGTTAAACGGAGCGCAGAAGCAGTAAGGACAGATGTTTGTCAGGGAGTTAAGGTTACTTAAAAAACTTCAAATTTTCTTTGGAAAACATTTTGTCATTTAGAAATAAATAATTACTTTTGCAACCGCAAATAGAGAACAGAACGACAGAAAAGCTTCTCTATGTTTTGCGGAAAGAAAAAAGATCATTGACATACAATATACAACCAAGTAAGAAAAAAACTAAAGCGTAA
>NZ_FRCD01000046.1 GCF_900142785.1 Chryseobacterium carnipullorum
GATGTTCTGAAAATTTGCTCTTTTTCATAATGTTTAACAAACTAAATTTAATAATTTTAATTGGTCTGAAAAACAGGGAAGTTTACCAAAACAGGAAAGTTTACCGAGTTATTTAGTACTAAATGGAATATTATATTTGTATCCTTGTGGAACTGGAACTTTCTTTAAAATAATTCCATTAGCTATTGTACTATCAAGTTTATTTCCTCCATAGATTAATAAAGTGTCTTCTAGGATTAAATGAAAATCATTATAACAGTCGGTGCAATGATAAATTGTATCTTTTGAAGCTTTATCAATTAATATAAGTTAATTAGGAAAAATCTTATTAGAATAAGTATATCCTTCTAAAAGATAGCTTTTAGTCTCTATCCTTTTATTTATTTTCTTTTCATCCTTACAACTGAATACCAATAATAAGAAGATAAAAATTGTAAAATAACGAAATAATTGCATTAGTCTCTTTTTAATTTTTGATTAGTAAATTGATGAAAATAGCCTCTATAAATATTAGTCCCGGAATATGTATGCTCACCATAAAAAGGAAAACCTTTATTATATACACTTCCATCATTCTGATATTGATTATAACCTCCTACTACTTTCATTGCATATCTATAAAAATCATCTGCATCTGCAAATTTATCTCTAAAATTAGAATCATTTTTGTACTTATTATAAATTTCCCTCATATTAAATCCGAAAAGAATATTTGGAAGCAGCTCTTAAAGAAGTTATTTTATTTCCCACCTTTACTGAATCAACTCCATTATTTTTTTTGATAAAATTTTCTCACTGTAGGACCAGAAGATATTGCAGTTGTATCCACTTTTATATTAAATCCTGATATATTACTTTTTAGAGTTATAGAATCTTCATAAATTCTAGGTTTCCCGTAAAAGGATAAAACAATATTATTATTAGAAAAACTAATATCTTTTAAATTTGTGGAATTTACAATAGTATCATTCTTGTTGTTAATTGAGTCTGAAATTAATACATAATCAGCAGTTGTAGAACCTATAGTAGAATAATAAAACCATTCTATTTTTTTATCATTCACTTTTATTTCCTTTAAATAAAGACGATTTTTTTTATCTTCTTCATTATTTTTGTCTTTGCATCCCACAAAAAGAGCAAGACTACAAAATAAAATTAAATATTTTCTCATTTTTTATAAAATTGTCTAAAGTAACCAAAATAAATATATCCTCCAGAATAGGAATGTTCTCCATAGTATGGATAACCTGGATTATAACCATTTCCCCCGTTTTGAGATTGATTATATTGACCTGCTTGATACATAATAGCTTTATACCAAGTGTTTTTTCCTGCAATTGGTGGTTTTGCGAGTTTCATATTTGCTCCAAATCCCATATTTCCCATTGCTCTTAGTGTTGTAATAATTGGTTTGCCTCTGGAATTTTTCCCATTACCTATTGCTGTATAAGGAGATAAGCCCATACTTGCTTTCACATCTAAAATAGCTCCATTTGCAGATAATTCTCGAAGTACTTCAAGCCAACCATAAGGAGTTCCTGGCATATCTCCATTGATGGTATTCATATAGTATTGCTTAATCCATTCCAAAAGAGCAGAAGCGTCCATATCTTCTAGCTCTGCACTTCTTCCACTTTTATCTTTTGCAGTTCCTGAAACAGTAAGATTGTTTAAATTAAAAGTGACACCTGATATGTTTTTATCAAAACCTAACCCTCCAGTTTTGTCATTCGTCGTACAGAAATCACAAGGACGCATTGTTGCTCCTATAACTTCACCAGTTCTCTTTTTATTGGTAGCATTATTTACAATATATATATTTGTATCTCCATCATCATAAGCTCCTACAACAGTATAAGAACCATTTTTATTTCTAACAACATCAGTACTTGCAATATAATTATTAGATCGTTCTCCGATCATTCCTGTAGGATCATTAAAAGATGTAGGATTATTATTGGCATAATTATATGGCTGAAAAGTTGCATCACTTAACGGGTCATGCACACCCCATCTTCCTAAGTCAGGCATATAGAATCTCGCACCATAATCATACATACCGGTCTCTTGCAACTCCTTACCATTGTACTTATAACTATAATAGCTTCCCAACTTTGAATTACTAAGCATTCCCTGAATATGATTCAAGCCAAAAGGATAATAATTATTAGTATCCGTAACCTCCAGAATGCCTTCGCTGTTTTTAGCAAAACTTACCCTGGCATTGCCAAGGTGATCTCTGTACTGGTAAATATAGCGGTTTTCCGTGAAACTGTAAAACCCTTCTGAAGTAGGCACAAAATCAAGTTTCCATTCAGGTGGACCTCCGATAACAAGAACATCATTGATGTTTTTATAAGCCTGTTCTTCAAAAGCGGTCTCACTTCTACAAGTAAGACATAAGCCTCCTCCTTCATTATAATCATACTGAAATCCATCAAGATAATCTGTAATACGTGTGGAACCTGAAAAACCTTTTCTTCCGTAAATCGTATGGGTTTT